>NZ_JAFFQY010000007.1 GCF_017311575.1 Roseococcus thiosulfatophilus | reverse complement strand
AGGTTGTTCGTCATGGCGTCAATGAAGGTCAGGTCGGTGTAGCCATCCGCCTTCAGGTAGCCCGCGAGATAGGCGACCCAGGCCGGCGGCCAGTTGCCCGCGATCTCCGCACCGCCCGAATGGTAGTTGGGGTGAACCAGCACGATGCGCATCGCGACACCTCCATTGACGATGGAGGCAGGCTAGGCGCGGGCTTGCGGCGGCAACCTTGATGTGCCGCAAGCCGCGTGCGCGCTATTGCGGCAGGCGGCCCCGGGTCTGGAGGTCCGCGAACAGCTCGATTGCCCAGCCGATGCGCTCGTCCAGGCTGCGTGCCGCGACGGCCATGGGCGCCGGCGTCACCGCATTCACCAGGAAGGCATTGGCGGCCAGTGGCGGCTCCGCACCGCCTTCGACGCGCGCCAGGCTGGGCAGGCGCGCGCGCGCCACCAGCGCCAGCTTGCGCGAGGAGGAGACCACGGCGCGGCGCGAGACGCTGTCGAAGCCGTGGCGCGTCACCTCCGCGCCGATCTCGGCATAGAGGCGGTGCGCGGCGCGGATCGCGGGCCGGCAGTCGCGCGGCAGCATGGCGATGCCGGCTTCCGCGCGGGCGTAGAGGCGCTGCGCCTCGGCCAGCAGCCGCGCCACCACGATGCCGATGGCGGGCGAGAATTCCGGATGCGCCAGGAAGTCGCGTGGCGACACCCCCGCCTCGCGCAGCCAGGCGCAGGGCAAGTAGAGGCGGCCGGCCCGCGCATCCTCGCCCACGTCGCGCGCGATGTTCGTCAACTGCATCGCGGCCCCGAGATCCGTCGCGCGGGCCAAAGCCGCATGGCTGCGCACGCCCATGATGAGGGTCATCATCGCCCCCACCGTGCCAGCCACGCGCGCGGCATAGCCGTGCAAGGCCTCGATGTCCGGATAGTGGCGGCCCTCGGCGTCCCAGGCGAAGCCTTCCAGCAGCGCGTCGGGCAGGGTGCGCGGGATGTCGTGCAGGCGCACGGCGGCGGCGAAGGCACGGTCGGCCGGGTGGTCCTCGGGCAGGCCGTCATAGGCCGCGTCGAGCCGCCGGCGCATGAGGGCGAGGCCCGCGCGCGGGTCGGCGGCGTTGTCCACCGCATCGTCGCCCAGGCGGCAGAAGGCGTAGAGGGCGGTGGCGCTGTCGCGCACCCGCCGCGGCAGCAGCAGCGAGGCGGCGTGGAAGCTCTTGGAGCCTACGCGCAACAGGTCGCGGCACGCTTCAAGGTCCTCGGACGCAAGGCGGGGTTCGGCGTCCATCACACGGTCTCCAGGATGCGACGCGCGACGAGGCCAGGTGCCTCCTCATGCGCGAGATGGCCAAGGCCCGGCAGCGCATCGATTCGGGCCGCGGGCAACAACGCCTGCAGGCGGCGCGCCTCGGTGGGGCGGATGGTGCGGTCCTGCTTGCCCACGATCAGCGTCAGCGGTGTGGCCAGCCGCGGCAGGTCACGCGCCAGGCCCGGCAGGTCCCAGGCCGCCATCATGCCGAGGGTGGCGGCGACGTGCTCGGGCCGGCGGAAGAGGCGGGCATAGAGGTCCACGCCCTCGGCCGGCAGGACGGAGCCCGTGTCCCGCAGCAGCCGTTCCACCGTCGCGCGTTCCCGCGCCTGGCGGGCGGCGAGGCGTGCCACGCCGGGCAGGTTCACCATCAGCCGCGCCATGGGGCCGAAGACCATGCCCGCCACGCCGCCCAGCGGCAGCAGCGCGCCGTTGATGGAGATGAGATGCGCGGGTGCCACCGCGCCATCCAGGCAAAGCCGCGCCCCCAGCGCAGCGCCCGCCGAATGCCCGATGATCAGCTCCGGCCGCACCTCCAGCACACGCAGCAGCGCGGTGATGCCCATGGCCATGCCGGCCAGCGAAAGCCCCCCCGCTGGCGGCATCGCGGAAAACCCCTGCCCTGGCAGGTCCGGCATGATGATGGTGTAGCGCCGGGCCAGCAGCGGGCCGAGGTCGCGCCAGGAATGGGTGGAGGCGCCGGTGCCGTGCAGCAGCAGCGCCACGGGCGCATCAGGCCGCGGGCTGTCCAGCACCTGCACATGCCAGCGCAGCCCGCCCGCCAGCACGAAGCGGCTGGCGGCGCGGTGCGGCCAGTCGGCCGTGGACAGCCAATCGGCCGCGGCGGGGACGATGGCCCGTTCGGGGAGGAGGAGGGTGGCGCTCATCCCGCCTCCGATCGCTGGAGGAGTGAAGCGGTCGCGCTCATGCCGCCATCACCTGTCGCACCGCGCCCGCGAGAACCTCCGCCCTGGCCTGGGGCAGCACCAGCGCGCGCCCGCCGGCCTCGGCGGCCAGGGTGGTGGCGAAGGGCTGCGGGCGGGGGGCGGTGTCCACGATCAGCACGGCGTGGCCCTCGGCGCGCAGCAGCTTCGCCACCGCCAGCGCATCGGCCTCGGCGGCGGCGCGGCCGCTGCTGCCGTCGCGCGCCATGTTCGCGCGGCCATCGGTCAGCGCCACGATCAGCGGCGTGCGGCCGGCGCGCTTCTCCAGCCGCGCCATCGCCAGCGCGGCATCAAGCCCCGATGCGAGCGGCGAGGCCCCTCCCCCCGGCAGTCCCGCCAGGGCACGCTTGGCGCGCACCAGGGAATGCGTGGGCGCCAGCAGCATTTCGGCGGCGGCGCCCCGAAAGGCGATGACGCCCACCCGGTCCCGACGCGCATAGCATTCGGCCAGCAGCATCTCGACCGCGCCCTTGGCCTCGGCCAGGCGGTGCAGCGCGGCCGAGCCCGAGGCATCCACCACGAAGATCGCCGTGCTCTCGCTGTGCTCGCGGAAGCGACGGATGCGGAAATCCTCGCGGCGCACGGCCACGCGCGCGCGCGGCGGCGCGGGGCGCAGCCGCTGCCACGGCGCGGCGGCGCGCAGGGTGTCCAGCAGCGCGATGCGGGCCCCGTTGCGCGGCTCGCCCGGACGGCTGCCAACAGGGCGGCCGCGCTTCAGCGAAATGCGCTCCGCCCCCGTGCGGCCGGAGGACGGTGCCCGCAGGCGCAGCGTGGCGGCGGCCAGGCTGGCCAGGAGTTGCGCGGGCAGCGGCACCTCGCGCGCCTCCTGCACCAGATCCTCCATCTGGCCCCGCTGGGCCGGGTCGGTGGCGTCGTCGGGGCGTTGGGCGTCCGGCTCCTCAGGTGGCGGCGGTGGCGCTTCCTGTTCCGGTGGCAATTCAGGAAGGACCGTGGCGCGGGGGCCCAGCACGAGGCGCACGGCCAGCGCCGCGTCATCCGCGCTCGGGGCGTCGCGGCCACCCAACGCCGCCGCGGCGCGGGCCGCGCGCAGGGCAAGCGCGGGCGCGCGCAAGGAAAGGATGCCCGCCGCCATGGCGGTGGCGAGGATGGCCTCGATGATGGGCTCCGGGCTGTCCACGCCCGGCAGGCGGGCCCGCGCGGCGGCGATGGCGCCCGCGTCATGCGGTGCGGGGGCCGGTGGTTCGGCCAAATCGGGGCAGAAGGCCAGCCGGTCCAGCAGGGCGGGCGGCGGGGCCTCGTCCTCATCGAGCCCCTCGTCCAGGGCCAGCATGGCGTAGCCGTGGCGCTCCTGGCCGGCGTTGAGGCGGGCGGCGGTGGGGCGGGTCAGGCGCTCGGCCATGGGCATGACCAGCACGCCGTCGGCACTCGCTTCCAGCAGGCCCGCGCGCTGCACAGGCCGGCCGGTGGCCAGCGTGGCCGTCAGGTCCAGCCCACCCAGCAGCGCGTCATCCGCCACACCGGGCGGCAGGCGGCGCAGCGCGGTGCCGGAGGGCAGGAGGGACTGCAGAAGACCGAGCCAGCGGTCGCGCTCCACGCCCGGACGCGCCCGCAACACGGCACCGCCCAGGCCAGCCGGATCCACCGCGAGCAGGCAGGCCGCGAGCGCGGCATCCTCGCGCGGTGAGCTGGGGGTCACGGCCCGATGACCTCCTCGACGGCACGGGCCACGCGGGTGGTGGCGACCGAATCATCGAGGGGGTTGCGGCGCAGCCTGTGCCGCAGCGCCAGTGGTGCGAGGCGGCGCAGGTGGTCCAGCGTCACCTCGCCCGCGCCTTCATAGGCGGCCAAGGCTCGCGCCACGCGGATCAGCGTGAGTTCCCCGCGCAGCCCATCCGTGCCCGCCGTCATGCACAGGCGCGCGGCGTGTTCCAGCATGGTGTCGGGCACGGCCACATGCGGCAATGCCGCACGCGCGGCCAGGATGCGGGCGCGCAGCGTGGCTTCCTCGGGCGCGAAGCGGGCGCAGAAGCCGGCCGAGTCACGCTCGAAGGCGTCGCGACGCTTGATGACCTCCATGCGCGTGGGCAGGTCGGTGGGTGTCGTCACCTCGACCGAGAGGCCGAAGCGGTCCAGCAATTGCGGGCGAAGCTCGCCCTCCTCCGGGTTGCCGCTGCCGACCAGCACGAAGCGCGCGGGATGACGCACCGACAGGCCGTCGCGTTCCACCACGTTCTCGCCCGAGGCGGCGACGTCCAGCAGCAGGTCCACCAGGTGGTCCTCCAGCAGGTTCACCTCGTCGATGTAGAGGAAGCCGCGGTGCGCTCGGGCCAGCAGGCCGGGCTCGAAGGCCTTCTCACCCTGGGTCAGCGCCCGTTCGAGATCGAGGGCGCCCACCACCCGGTCCTCGGTGGCGCCGAGCGGCAGGTCCACCACGGGCACGGGCACGGTCGCACGGGGCGCGCGGGGCTGCTGGCAGGCCTCGCACATCTGCGCGGGCTTGCCCGGCGCGCAGTTGAAGCGGCAGCCGCGAATGGCCTTCATGGGCGGCAGCAGGGCAGCCAGCGCGCGGATGGCCGTGGACTTGCCCGTGCCGCGATCCCCCAGCGCCAGCACGCCGCCAATGGCCGGGTCCACCGCGCAGAGGACCAGGGAGAGCGTCATCTCTCCCTGCCCCACCATCGCGGTGAAGGGAAAGACCGGCCGCGGCTTCGGCGCCTTGGGGCGGCGCGCCTTCGGCGTCAGGCGGTGCGCCAGCCCATCCATGTTCAGGCGCGCCGCTGGATCTGGAATTCCGTCCAGACCTCGTCCAGCGCCAGCATCAGGTGGTCAATGTCCGCATCGGTGTGGGCGGGCGAGGGCGTGAAGCGCAGACGCTCCGTCCCGCGCGGCACCGTCGGGTAGTTGATGGGCTGCACATAGACGGAATACCGCTCCAGCAGCAGGTCGCTGATCTCCTTGCAGAGCACGGCATTGCCGACCATCACGGGCACGATGTGGCTCGGGTTGCGGAGGTGCGGGATGGAGAGGCCATCCAGCCGGCTGCGCACCGTGGCAACACGTTCGTGCATCCGCTCCCGCTCTTCCGCACTTTCCTTCAGGTGCCGGATGCTGGCGGTGGCGCCGGCGGCGACGGCCGGCGGCAGCGCGGTCGAGAAGATGAAGCCCGAGGCGAAGCTGCGCACGAAATCCACCATGGCGGCGGAGCCCGCGATGTAGCCGCCGATCACGCCATAGGCCTTGGCCAGCGTGCCCTCGATGACGGTCAGGCGGTGCGCCACGCCATCACGCTCGCTGATGCCGCCGCCGCGGGGGCCGTAGAGGCCCACCGCATGCACCTCGTCCAGGTAGGTCATGGCGCCGAACTCGTCGGCCAGGTCGCAGATGGAAGCGATGGGGGCGACATCGCCATCCATCGAATAGACGCTCTCGAAGGCAATCAGCTTGGGGGTGTCGGCCGGGAGCGCCGCGAGCTTGGCGCGCAGGTCGGCCAGGTCGTTGTGCTTCCACACGATGCACTGCGCGCGGGAGTGGCGGATGCCCTCGATCATGGAGGCGTGGTTCAGCTCATCGGACAGCACCACGCAGCCGGGCAGCTTGGCCGCGAGGGTGGAGAGCGTGGCCCAGTTGGACATGTAGCCGGAGTTGAACAGCAGGGCCGCTTCCTTGCCGTGCAGGTCGGCCAGCTCCTTTTCCAGCAGCACATGGTAATGGTTGGTGCCGCCGATGTTGCGCGTGCCGCCCGCCCCTGCCCCGGCGCGGTCGATGGCCGTGTGCATCGCCTCCAGCACCTTGGGGTTCTGGCCCATGCCGAGGTAGTCGTTGGAGCACCACACCGTCACCTCGGCCGTGCCGCCCGGGCGGTGATGCACCGCGCGCGGGAAGGAGCCCGCCCGGCGTTCGAGGTCGGCGAAGACGCGGTAGCGGCCCTCGCGGCGCAGACCGTCGAGTTGCTTCCGGAACAGGGCCTCGTAGTTCATGGCGACAACCTTTCCTTCTTCGTTCATGGCCGCAGCGGCAGGGAGGCGGGCTCATTGCGCTGCGGGCGCAACGGGGCCGGTTGGGGGGTGGAGGCGGGGCGCCCCCAGGTCCAGAGGCCGTCCAGCGGCAGCGGCAGCACCAGGAACCAATGTTCGATCACGGCCAGCGCCAGCAAGGCCGCCAGCAGCGTATAGGCCGTGAGGGCGTAGGGGTCATCGGTCTGGACGGCGGCCAGGGCCAGCAGCACCGCCACCACCGTCCCGCCCGTCACCGAGAAGGGGAACAGCCAGTTCATCGGCCGGCGGCGGAAATAGCTGGCCAGGTGCGCGAGGTGCGGCGGCAGCATGGCCTCGCCCAGGTTCCGGGCGCCCAGGAAGATGTTGATCTTGGCCGATTGCCGCATCACCCAAAGTGCCAGATAGGTCCAGAGCGCCATCTGGTTCGGCGCGTCCCACAGCAGGGCCAGCAGCACGAGTCCGAGCGCCAGCATGGCCAATTCATTGTGGATGATGGCCGATAGCGCAGCGCGGAAACGCGGGAACCCCTCCGTCCCCTCGGGCAGCGGCGCACGGTTGGGGCCGGTGACGACGCCGGTGAGGAAGGCGATTTCCTGCCAGGCCCAGACCAGCACCCCGCAGGCGAAGCCCGCATAGGCGCTGGCCATGGTGGTGCGTTCGGACAGCGTCACGACGCAAAGCAGCGCGGCCCCCAGCATGAGGGTCGCCCCCCACATGGTGCGCCGGTAGGTGTGGCGCGGCAGCTGGTCGAGCATGAACACGAGCGCCGTGCCAAACCACCACACGAACACCGCGAACAGGCAGGGCCAGACGTATTCCACCGCGCGTCCCCTTCCCTCAGTAGGCCGGGCTCAGCCGGATTTCGGCCGGCAGGGGCGCACGTCGGCCAGGCATGGCCAGCAGGCGCAGGAAGGTCGCACCGGCGGCCGCACTCAGCGCCGCGCGCTTCGTGGCCGCCCAGGCGCCCTTCTGCGCGCGCAGTTGCCCGAGTTGGTCCGAGATGCGGAACAGCCGGTCCAGCCCCGCCTTGAAGGCGGGCGTGTCCCAGGCGAGCGTGATGGGAAAGACCTGCTTGCAGATCTCGGTCGTCTTGTCGAACACCTGCATGTCGTATTCGGTGGGCGTCATGCCCAGCGCCTCATGGAAGGCCGGGCGGGCGTGGTCGCGCACATACATGGTGGCGAAGACGGCCAGCTGGAAGAACTTCGCCCAATAGGCGTTGATGCCCGTCAGCAGGGAGGGGTTCGCGCGCATCAGCAGGGCGAAGGCCTCGCCGTGGCGGAACTCGTCATTGCACCACTTCTCGAACCAGTTGAAGATCGGGTGGAAGCGGCGCTCCGGATGCTTCTCGAACTGGCGGAAGATCGTGATGTAGCGGGCGTAGCCGATCTTCTCGGACAGATAGGTCGCGTAGAAGATGAACTTCGGCCGGAAGTAATGATACTTCTTTGCCTTGGTCAGGAAGCCCAGGTCCACGCCGACGCCGATATCCTTGAGGCTGTCATTGATGAAGCCCGCGTGGCGCGCCTCATCGCGGCTCATCACCGCGAACAGCTCCTTGATGTCGGGGTTCTTGATGCGCTTCTTGATCTCGGCATAGAGCACGCAGCCCGAGAATTCGGCGGTCACGGAACTCACCAGGAATTCCACCACCTCCTTCTGCAGCGGCTCGGGCAGATCCTCCAGGCGGAACTGGTCGAACTGCTCGTTGCGGACGAAATGGCCCTTGTTGGGGTCGGCGCGGAACTCGTCCATCAGCTTGTCCCACTCCGGGCGGATGGAGCTGACATCCAGCGCGTCCATCGCCGCGAAGTCGGTGGTGTAGAAGCGGGGCGAGAGCACCGTCTCGGTGCTGGCCATGCGCGTGGTCTCGTTCAGCACGCGCGGGGTGGACCCGGTCACGGCGTTCATGCGCCATACTCCTTGGGCTCGAAGCCGCAATGATACAGCTCGGCCAACTCGGCGAAGGCCGCAACCTCGGTCCAGAGCTGGGTGAAGGGGCCCGCGCGATAGACGGTCGCCGTGGTCTCATAGGTGGTGGCCGTGCCGAACTCCGGAAGGCCGGGGGGGTTGTTCACCACCACCCTGTCGCCGGGGCGCAGCGTGATGCCCTCGGGCACCGCATGCGCGTGCAGGCTGTCGAAACTCTGCTCGATCTCCACCGTGCAGGGCACGGTGATGACGCGCGGCCCGGACAGGCTCTCCCAGAAAGCCCCCAACGCCTTCTTCATTGTGTCTCTCCTTGGGCTGTCAGCAGCCGGGCGAAGATCCCGGCATTGGTCTGGCCGAAGGCCGTCAGGTCCACGCGCCGCCCGGTGGCGACATCATCCAAGGTCAACTGGCCATCCCGCCAGGCGGACACCCGGAAGGGCATTTCCTGCCCTTGTTCTTCCTGCCGACGCTCCCGCGCCAATGCCCGGAGCGTACCACGGACGAAGCCGCCCTCCGCCACAGGAAACCGCGCCAGCACCGCCTGATTCGCCGCGTCGCGAATGACAACGGAGCCATCCGGACCATCCTCGAAACGGACCATGCGTTCTCGCAGCGGTGTTTCGTTCGGTCGGGTAATGAGCGCGCGGTTCTGCTGCGGCCCCACCAATGCGAGCGTCCCCGCGATCATCGCCCCACAGACCAGCAGCGGCAGGACATGACGGCGGTCCATCATCCGGTCCATGTCAGGCCACCGCCTCATCCGGCAGGCGCACGGGGCGGCGGGCCGGCTCGGCCGCCACGGCCGGCGCCGCCATCTGCGCCGAGGCCGCCAGCATGCGCGAGAGCACCTGCGACGCCCCGGCACTCACCGGCAGGCCGCGCAGCATGGGTTCGGGCCGACCCATCCGCCAGGGGCGCAGATGCGGCCAGAGCGCCACCATGGAGACCCGGTGTTCCGGCAGCAGCGCCAGCACGATGTCCTCCGTGCCATCGGCATGCCGCCGCACGGAGGCCGACTGCACCGCGCTGAAGGGGATGTTGATGGTCATCGGCAGGGCCACGCCGACGCGCAGCACGACGCGCCGGTTGGTGATGGTGTAGAGCGTGGCGCGCGCCGCCGCCCGGCCGATGAAGGCCAGGATGACGAGGCAGAGGCTCGCCAGCACCACCGACATGGACGGCCCGGCCAGCGCCGCCAACAGTGAGCCGCCGGCCATCACGGATTCCACCAGGTGCCAGGCCACCAGCGCCAGGAAGTAGAAGCCAAGTCCCTTGAGGTGCATGGCACGCCGCGCGAAGGGCCACCAGGCAGGGGAGCCCTGCCAGACGATGCCCTCGCCGGCGGGAAGGCGTTCGGGCAGGCCAGGCACGGGTTCGATCTCGTGCTCGGGCATCCCTGGAATATGCTGGTCTTTCATCGAAGCCTTCCTCCGGCCTGGTGGCTTGGACAATGTTGGAGGGTTTCAGGGGACGGCCACCTTGATGCGGCGCAACCCCTGCCCCTCGGTAGAACCGGCGCGCCGGCAGCGCGCCGGGGTGGGGCCCTCAGATCCAGGGCTCGCTGCGCTCGCGCTTGGCATAGAACTGCCCGCCGGCGCAGTAGGCCGCCACCTTGTCCTCCTCGAGGAGGGTGATGGTGTCCGGGTTCTTCAGCGTCGGCGCGGTCTTGAAATGCTCGGCCAGCAGGGAGCGCACGCGGATCACGTTGCGGGCCGAGTTGATGGTCATCATCGGCACCGGGATCATGACGCGGCGGAAGCCCATCTCGGTCGCGACCTCGACCTCGAGGAAGCGGAAGATGGCCTCGGACTTGTCGTACCAGATGTCCACGCAGATGCCCGCAGGCTGCCAGTCGGCGTCCACCACCGTCATCCCGCGGGGGTCGGGATCCTCGGGGTCGATCGCCACGTCGGTGGCGACCCGCAGCGGCACGATCTTGGGCAGGCTCTCGTCGAAGGTGAGGTCTGGCACGTCGGCGCGGAGCGCATAGGCCGCGGGGCCCACGCCGTCGATCATCGGATTGCCGGTGGGCACGAGCGGGGCGCCCGGCGTCGGATCGGCCCAGACAGCCGCGATGGGCGGCTGCGGGTCGCCGTCATTGCGCGGCGCCTGCGCCGTGCCGCCATGGGCCAGCTTGAAGATCTTGGGCGTCGGCACGCCTGGGAAGCCCTGGGGGCGGTCATTCGGCTTGCCCGGCGTGACGAGCGGATAGCCCTCGCGCTTGCTCTCCCGATTCAGGTAGAGGATCAGCCCCAGGAAGAAGACCCAGAAGCCATAGAGCGCGGCCGTGACAAGGTCGAAGCCCGCGAAATATGAGCCAGGTTGCATGGCACTCTCTCCTTTCGCCCTAATGGGCGGTCTGCGGTGCTGCGGCACCGCGCGGTTCTGCAAGGGAGTCCGGGACGAGCGAGCCCCGGACGAGCGGGCCGATCGCGATGATTCCCGCGAAGAGCACGACGATCTCGATGAGGTAGACGGTGCAATAGCCCACCGCCGGGCCGGTCAGGGCCGGGCCGAGCGCACCCGCCTGGGCGAGATGGCTGACCACGTCGCGCACCACGCCGCCCAGCGCGATGGCGATGCCCGCGCTTGTCGCCTGCGCCGCGCCCCAGATGCCCAGCGTCAGGCCGATCTTGTCGGGCGGTGCCGCCTGCATGCAGCTGGTCAATGTGCCATGGGCGAAGAGCCCGCCGCCGAAGCCGATCAGCAGGGAGCCGAGCGCGAACATCAGAGGGCTGTCGAAGGGGGCGGCCAGCATCACGCAGGCGAAGGCCAGCGTGCCCCACCCCATGCCATAGCCGGCGATGCGGTTGGCGCAGGCGCCGCGGCCGATCCAGCCCGAGGCCAGCATGAAGCCGTTCACGCCGCCAAAGGCGAAGAGGGCCGTCAGCAGCGTGGTGGTACCGACCTCAAGCCCCAGGATCTCGCCGCCATAGGGCTCCAGCAGCACGTCCTGCATGGCGAAGCCGAAGGTGCCGAGGCTGATGGCCACGATGCGTCGCGTCCAGGGGCCGGTGGACTTCAGCTCGCGCCACGCCTGGCGGAAGCTCGGGTCCTGCGGCAAGGCCGCGGAGCGCGCGGGGTCGCGCACCTCCTGCTTCCAGATGGCCACGAAGTTCAGGATCATGGTGGCGCCAGCCACGCCCTGGATGACCTGGATCAGCTTGATCTGGCTGAACGGCGTCAGCAGCAGGCCAAAGAGCAGCGCACTGCCCAGCATGCCCAGCAGCAGCATGACGGACATCAGCGCCACCACCTTGGGCTGCTTCTCGCGCGGCGAGATGTCGGTGGCGAGTGCCAGGCCCACCGTCTGCGTCATATGCATCCCCGCGCCCACCAGCAGGAAGCAGATGGCGGCGGAAAGCTGGCCCGCGATGGGCGGTGCCCAGGTGTCTCCGGACAAGATCAGCAGGGCGAAGGGCATCATCGCGAAGCCGCTGAACTGGAAGATCGTGCCGAACCAGAGATAGGGCACGCGCCGCCAGCCCAGCACGGATTTGTGGTTGTCCGAGCGGAAGCCGATCAACGCGCGCAGGGGCGCGAAAACGAGCGGCAGGGCAACCATCACGGCCACCAGGCCGGCCGGCACGCCCAGCTCCACGATCATCACGCGGTTCAGCGTGCCGATCAGCAGCACCGCCGCCATGCCCACGGAGATCTGAAACAGGGACAGGCGCAGCAACCGGCTCAGCGGCACATCAGCCGAGGCCGCGTCCGCGAAGGGCAGCATGGACGGGCTGATCTTCATCCATTGCCGCGCCAGGCTGAAGCCCTGCGTGCTCATCGCCGCACCCATTCATAGGCGTGGGAGGTGTAGAAGCCGCTCTTGATGCGGCGGTGGCGACCTGGCGCGAAATCCGCGAGGCGCGGGTCCGCCGCGATCAGGCGGCGCAGCTTGGCCTCCGCCAGCGGCTCGATGAAGGGCGCGCGGTCGCTGCGGGGGAACATGCGGCCGACCGCGTGCATGACGGAGAGCAAGGGCGTCTGTGGCGCCACCGTGAAGATGAGCGAACGCCGGCAGCGCGGCGCCACCCGCGCCAGCGCGTCCACGATGTCGGCCGGCTTGTAGTGGATCAGGCTGTCCATCGCCACGATGTGGTCGAAGTGGCCCAAGGTCTCGTCCAGCATGTCGCCCACGCGGAAGTCGGGCTGGTTGCCGCCCAGATGCGCGGCGCGGTCGCGCGCGTGTTCGATCAGCGTGCCGGCCAGGTCCACGGCCACCACCTTCGCGCCGCGGCGGGCGGCCTCGTTGGCCAGCGCGCCCGTGCCGCAGCCGGCATCGAGCAGGCGCAATCCCGCCATTTCATCGGGCAGCCAGGAGAGCAGCGTCTCGCGCATCGCGTTGCGGCCCGCGCGCACCGTCGCGCGGATGCCGCTGACAGGCGCTTCCGAGGTCAGCCGCGCCCAGTTCTCGGAGGCGGTGCGGTCGAAATAGGTTTCGAGCTCGCCCCGTCGGGAGGTGTAGGTGCCGCTGTGCATCAGTCGTAGCCCAGCAGGTCGAAGATGTCGCGGTCCTTCAGCGCCTCGGCCTCCACGGGCTCCACCCCGGCCCAGAGGCTGGCGGCGATGCGGAGGTATTCCTGCTGCACGGCCTCGATTTCTGGCGTCGCGTCCATCTCGAACAGCGTCTGCTTCTTGAGACGCGAGCGGCGGATGGCATCAAGGTCCGGGAAATGCCCCAGCAGCTTCATCCCCGTGCGCTCATTGTAGCGCTCGATCTGATCGGTGGCTGCGCTGCGGTTGGCGATGACGCCACCGAGCCGCACGCCGTAATTCTTCGACTTCGCATGGATGGCGGCCACGATGCGGTTCATGGCGAAGATGCTGTCGAAATCATTGGCGGCCACGATCACACCGCGGTCGGCGTGCAGCAGGGGGGCGGCAAAGCCACCGCACACCACATCGCCCAGCACGTCGAAGATCACCACATCGGTGTCTTCCAGCAGGTGGTGTTCCTTCAGCAGCTTCACCGTCTGACCGACGACATAGCCGCCGCAGCCCGTGCCGGCCGGTGGGCCGCCTGCTTCGACGCACATCACGCCCGCATAGCCCTGCACCACGAAATCCTCGGGGCGGAGTTCCTCAGCGTGGAAGTCCACGCCCTCCAGCACGTCGATCACGGTCGGGATCATGCACTTGGTCAGCGTGAAGGTGCTGTCATGCTTGGGGTCACAGCCGATCTGCAGCACGCGCTTGCCGAGCTTGGCGAAGGCGACCGAGAGGTTGGAGCTGGTCGTGCTCTTGCCGATACCCCCCTTGCCATAGACGGCGAAGACCTTCGCGGTCTCGATCTTCGCGACCTGGTCCATGTGGACCTGCACGCTGCCCGAGCCGTCCCCGACCTTTTCGCGGTTCGAACCACGGATGAGTTCCGTGCGGATGATCTTGTTCATGCGGCCATCTCCGGCGTGATGCCCTCGAGGCGGTCCTCGAGTTCCTCTCCCGCGCGCCGCAGCGCCTCGAGCGTGGCCTCGTCCGGCGCCCAGTAGCTGCGCTCGGTGGCCTCGATCAGGCGGTTCGCGATCTTCACGGAAGCCGTGGGGTTGAGTGCTGCGAGGCGCGCGCGCATCTCGGGGTCGAGCATGTAGGTCTGCGCCAGGTGCTGGTAGACCCAGGGCGCCACCTGGCCCGTCGTCGCGGACCAGCCCATGGTGTTGGTGACGTGCTCCTCGATCTGGCGCACGCCCTCATAGCCATGGGTCAGCATCGCCTCGAACCATTTCGGGTTCAGGGCGCGGGTGCGGCTCTCCAGCGTGACCTGCTCGGCCAGGGTGCGGATCTTGCCCGCGCCGCGCGTCTGGTCGCCGATGTAGACGGCCGTGTCGCGCCCACCGCGCGCGCGCCGCGCGGCGCGGCTGATGCCGCCCAGGCTGTCGAAGTAGTGGCTGATGGTGGTGATGCCGCTCTCGACGCTGTCGAGGTTCTGATAGGCGCATTCCACCGTGCCGAGCAGATGCGCCATGGTCGCCTCCTGGCGGCGGGGGTGCCCGTCCACGCCATAGGCGAAGCCCTTGCGCTTCATGTAGGTGTCGGCGAGTTCGTCCTCGTCCTGCCAGGCGCCGTTGTCCACGGTGAGGTTGACGTTCGCGCCATAGGTGCCCTCGGCATTGCCGAAGACGCGCAGCGCCGCGTCCTCCAGGGAAACACCCTTCTCCGCCATCAGCGCCAGCGCGTGCTTGCGGATGAAGTTCAGCTCCGTGGGTTCCTCGGCGCCGGCGGCGAGGAAGGCGGCCTCGGCCAGCAGCTTGGTCTGCATGGGCAACAGGTCGCGGAAGATGCCCGAGAGGCTGATCATCACATCCACCCGCGGCCGCCCCAGCCGCTCCAGCGGCACGAGCTGCGCGCCACAGACGCGGCCATAGCCATCGAGCCGCGGCTCGGCGCCCATCAGCCACAGCGCCTGAGCGAGCGGCCCACCCTCGGTCTTGAGGTTGTCCGTGCCCCAGAGAACGACGGCGATGGTCTCAGGCAGCGCGCCGCTGGCCTCCACATGGCGCGCCAGCAGGCGTTCGGCCTGGCGCGCGCCATCCTCCACGGCAAAGGCGGAGGGGATGCGGAAGGGGTCGAAGCCATGGATGTTGCGGCCGGTGGGCAGCACGTCGGTGGTCCGCAGCAGGTCGCCCCCCGGCGCGGGGCGGACATAGCCGCCATCGAGCGCGTGCAGGATGGCCGGGATTTCGTGGTCCTCGCCCAGCAGGGCGCCAAGGCGCGCGCGCTCGGTCGCATCCGTCACACCCGCGGCGTCCAGCAATTCCTCGCGCTGGGCGGGCGTGTGGACCACGCCCAGGCTGTGCAGCCCGTGCGGGATCAACGTGTATTCCAACTCCAGCAGGTCGTTCGCCAGCTTGTGCAGCCGGGCCAGGATGCCCTCCAGCTCCCATTGGGGTTCGGCCTCGGCCAGGTCCACCGCGGCGGCCTGGGCCTGGAGCATGGCCAGCATGTCCGTTGCATCACCGCTTTCGGGATCGAGTGCCCGCCAGCGGTCGAGGCTGGCCTTCAGGTCCAGCAGCCCACGATACAGCCCGGCATGGGCCACGGGCGGCGTGAGGTAGCTGATCAGCGTGGCATTCGCGCGCCGCTTGGCCAGCATGCCCTCGGAAGGGTTGTTGGAGGCGTAGAGGTAGAAATTGGGCAGGTCGCCGATCAGCCGGTCCGGCCAGCAATCCTTGGACATGCCGGCCTGCTTGCCTGGCATGAACTCCAGCGCGCCATGGGTGCCGAAATGCAGCACGGCATCGGCGGTGAACTCCTCGCGCAGCCAGCGATAGAAGGCGGCGAAGGCGTGGGTGGGGGCGAAGCCCTGCTCGAAGAGCAGGCGCATCGGGTCGCCCTCATAGCCGAAGCCGGGCTGCACACCCACGAAGACATTGCCGAAGCGCTCGCCCAGGATGTGCAGCGTGGCGCCGTCGGTCTGCTGGCGGCCAGGGGCCGGGCCCCATTGCCGCTCGATCTCCGCGAGCCATGGCTGGCGGCGCACATGCTCGTCCACCGGCATGCGGGCCGCGACATTGGCGAGTGCCCCGAAGCGTTCTCGGTTGCCATCCAGGATGCGTTCGCGCAGCGCATCGGCGCTGGCGGGCAGGTCCACGCTGTAGCCCTCGGCCTTCATGGCGCGCAGCGTGGCGAAGATGCTGTCGAACACCGCGAGGTAGGCGGCCGTGCCTGTATTCCCCGCATTGGGCGGGAAGTTGAAGATGACGAGGCCCACGCGCCGCTCGGCCCGCGCCTTGCGCCGCAGCGCCACCATCCGCGCCACGCGCTGCGCCAGCGTCACGGCGCGTTCGTGGTGCGGCACCATGTTGCCCTTGCAGCGGATGCCGTCGCAGCCCGGGCAGCGCTGCTTGAGGTCATCCGTGCCGCAGCGCCCGCCGAAGGTCATGGGCATGATGGCGCCGTCGAGCTCAGGGATGGCCACCATCATCGTGGCCTCCACCGGCGTCAGTCCGCGATGGTCGGCCTGCCAGTCCACGATGGTCTGGAACTCGAGGGGGTGCGCCGCGATGTAGGGCACATCCAGCCTGGCCAGCATCTCCTCGGCCGCGCGGGCGTCGTTGTAGGCGGGACCGCCCACCAGCGAGAAGCCGGTCAGCGACACCACGGCATCCACGATGGGCCTGCCATCCTGCAGGAAGAAGCGCTCGATGGCAGGGCGCTGGTCAAGGCCGGCGGCGAAGGCCGGGATCACCGAGAGGCCGCGCGCCTCCAGCGCCTCGATCACGCCGCGGTAATGCCCCGCATTGTCCGCCAGAACATAGGAGCGCAGCAACAGCACGCCCACCCGGCCCTGCGCACCCGCGCGCGGCAGTTGCGCCACATGCTCCGCGATCCGGCCCGGCAGGCCCGGATGGTAGAGCCCCACATCGGGATACTCGATGGGCGCGCCCACCTGCAGCTTCGCCTGGCCGCCATAGCGCTGCACCAGCATCCGCGCCAGGTTCGCGATGTTCTCGGCCGAGCCCGCCAGCCAGTACTGCAGGGCCAGCATGTAGATCCGCACATCTTGCGCCGTGCCGGGAATCCAGCGCAGCAGCTTGGGCAGCATGGCCAGCGTCTTCATCTGGCCACGGCCCGAGGTGTTCTTGCCCTTCGAACCGCGCAGCTTCTTCAGCAGCGCCATGGCGCCGCGGGCCTCGGTGGACATGTCGAATTTGCCCAGCCGCGTCAGCTTCACGATCTCGCCGGCGGAAAGCAGGCAGACGGTGGCCATCGCCGCCTCGCGCCGCGCCGCGATGGCGTCATGGACAGCCCGCACATGCTCATCGAGGAAGAGCATGCCGGCCACCAGGATGTCGGCGCGGGCGATATCGGCGCGGCAGGCGGCCAGCGCCACCGGGTCGCTGCCCCACTCATCGGCCGAGTGGACGATCAGCCGGACCCCCGGGCAATCCCGCAGCAGCATCTCGCGCGCGCGGTCCACCGCCTGGCCGAGATGGCTGTCCATCGTCACGAAGACGAGATGGAGGGGGCTACCGCGAGTAATGAGCTTTTGCGTCATACAGGGTCTCGACGGTGATGGTGGCGACGCCGCGTTCCCGGGCGAAGGCTTCCGTGTTCCGACGGGCTTTGCCCCGGACGAAGAAGGGGATCTTTTTCAGCTCGGCCTCGGCGTCCGCGCCCCAGCGCGGCTCGACGGGCACGTCCAGCACGGCGGCGGCAACGGGCTGCACGGCCATGGCCTCGACCAGCGGCGGCGCCTCGCGCACCGGTGCCGCCTTGTGGCCGAGATGCGATGGCGCCTGGTCGTTGAACTCGAAGTCCTCGCGGAACATCCCGATCAGGTGTTCCTCGAGGCCCATCATCAGCGGATGAACCCAGGTGTCGAACAGCACGTTCGCCCCCTCGAACCCCATCTGCGGCGAATGGCGCGCGGGGAAGTCCTGGACATGCACGGGTGCCGAAATCACGGCGCAGGCCACGCCCAGCCGCTTGGCCGTGTGGCGCTCCATCTGCGTGCCGAGAACCAGCTCAGGATGGGCGTCGGCGATGGCCTGTTCCACCGCCAGGTAGTCATCGGTGATGAGCGCCTCGAGGCCCAAAGCCTTCGCGGCCTCCCGCACCTCGCGCGCCTGTTCGCGCGAATAGGTGCCGAGGCCGACCACCTCGAAGCCCAGTTCCTCGCGCGCCACACGGGCGGCGGCGACGGCATGCGTCGCATCGCCGAAGATGAAGACGCGCTTGCCGGTGAGGTAGGTGCTGTCCACGCTGCGCGAATACCAGGGCAGCCGGCTTTCCTCGGCAGCGAGCATGGCTGTGGCATCCACGCCCGCCAGCGCGGCCACCTCCGCGATGAAGTCGCGCGTGGCGCCCACACCGATGGGCACGGTCCTGGTGAAGGGCTGGCCCAGGTTGCGCTGCATCCAGGACGCCGCGACGCCCGCCGTCTCCGGGTAGAGCACCACGTTGAAACTGGCCTCGCCCAGCCGCGTGAGATCGGCTGGCGTGGAGCCCATCGGCGCCACCACATTGACCGTGATGCCGAGCCGCGCGAGCAGTCCGCACACCTCCTTCACGTCGTCGCGGTGACGAAAGCCCAGCGCCGTCGGGCCGAGCACGTTGCAGGTGGCTGGGCGCTGCTCCGCCTTCACCGCGAAGCGCCGCACCAACTGATAAAAAGTCTCGGCCGCGCCCCAATTCTCCTTCTTGGAGTAGGAGGGCAACTCCACCGGCACCACCGGGACATCCAGCCCCGCCGTCGCCGCGAGCCCGCCCGGGTCGTCCTGGATGAGTTCCGCCGTGCAGGAGGCGCCGACGATGAAGGCCTGCGGCTTGAAGCGCTCGGCCGCGTCCAGCAGGGCGCGCTTGAACAGCTCCGCCGTGTCGCCGCCCAGGTCCCGTGCCTGGAAGGTGGTGTAGGTGACGGGTGGGCGCTTGGAGCGCCGCTCGATCATGGTGAACAGCAGGTCCGCATAGGTGTCGCCCTGGGGCGCGTGCAGGACGTAGTGCAGCCCCTCCATGCCGGTGGCGACACGCATCGCCCCCACATGCGGCGGGCCTTCATAGGTCCAGAGCGTGAGCTGCATGGCCTCAGACCCTCAGCATGTCGCGGCGCGCGAAGGGGCGCGCGAAGAGGCTGGCGAGGTCCGCCGCCTGGTCGTAGCCCTGCACCGGGGTGAAGACGAGCTCGATGGACCACTTGGTCGTGATGCCCTGCGCCTCCAGCGGATTGGCGAGGCCAAGCCCGCACACCACCAGGTCCGGCCGTGCCTCCAGGCAGCGGTCGAGCTGGCGTTCCACATCCTGCCCTTCCGACAGCATGGCCGCGGCGGGCAGCAGCGGCATCTCGGCCGCCAGATGCGCGCGGTGCAGGTAGGGCGTGCCGATCTCGACCGCTTCCATCCCGCATTCGCGCGTGAGGAAGCGCGCCATCGGCACCTCCAGCTGCGAGTCGGGGAAGAAGAAGATGCGCTTGCCGGCCAGCCGCGCGCGGGGGCCTTCCAGCGCCGCACGGGCGCGGGCCTCAGCGGCGGCGGTGGCTTCGGCGAAGCGGCCGGCGCCCACGCCCATCGCCTCGGCGCCGGCGCGAAGGAAGTCGGTGGTGCCCTCGGCACCCAGCGGGAACAGGGCCGGGAGGTGGCGCGCGCCGCGCGCATCCAGCAGCCGCGCCGTCTCGGCCAGGAAGGGTTGCGCCAGGAGGTAGCGCGTACCCTGCCCCACGGCCGGCATGTCACCGGCGCGGCGGGCGGGCAGGAAGGCGATATTGGTGATGCCCATGGCGGCATAGAGGCGGCGCCACTGGTCCTCCACCACCTCGGCCAGCGCGCCCACGATGACGAGCTGCGCGGCATCGGTGGAGGGAAGCTCGGGCACCAGTGCCGCGAGGCAGGCATCCTCGCCCTGGGTGAAGGTGGTCTCGATGCCGCTGCCCGAGTAGTTCAGCACCCGCACACCGTTGAAGCGACGATCCAGGCGCTGCGCCGCACGGTGCAGGTCAAGCTTGATGACCTCCGACGGGCAGGAGCCCACCAGGAACAGGAGCTTGATGTCCGGCCGGCGCTCCAGCAGGCGCGTCACGTTGCGGTCAAGTTCCTCCTGCGCGTCGGCCAGGCCCGCGAGGTCGCGCTCATCCAGGATGGCGGTGGCGAAGCGCGGCTCGGCGAAGATCATGACGCCGGCGGCCGATTGCAGCAGGTGCGCGCAGGTGCGGCTGCCCACCACCAGGAAGAAGGCATCCTGGATCTTGCGGTGCATCCAGACGATGCCGGTCAGGCCGCAGAACACCTCGCGCTGGCCCCGTTCGCGCAGGATGGGGCGGGTGTCGCAGCCGCTCGCGGGGACGTGGTCCAGCATGGTGCTCAGGCGTCCCGCGCCTGGAAGCGCGCCATCCGCAGCTTCCACACGAATTGGCCGGCGTTGATGACGTAGGCGGCATAGGCGGCCAGCGCCAGCCACATCTGGAAGTAGGTGTCACCCCAGCCGAACAGCAGCGCGCCGAGATAGGCGGTGTGCAGCGCCAGGACCAGCATGGAGAACACGTCCTCCCAGAAGAAGGAGGGCGCGAAGAGATACTTCCCGAAGACCACGCGTTCCCACACGCAACCCGTGATCATGATGGTGTAGAGCACCAGCGTCTTGACCACGACCGAGGCCTCGGCGGCCCACAGCCCCTGGCCCGTGGCCAGGTAGTTCAGCACCAGGCCGAGGCTGACCAGGAAGACCAGAAACTGCACGGGGGCGAGGATGCCCTGCACCATCGTCCAGGGCGTCGCGTCACGGCGCACGCGTTCTTCCGGCGTGTAGAGCGGGCGCGGCGCGCGCGGGCGATGGGTGCGGCCGGCGCTGGTGCCGTAAGGGCAGGAATCCACCGCGGCGATGAGACGGTCGAGAACCGGGCCTGACAGCATGTCTTGACTACCCCTCCGCATCGGAACCGCATCTCGCGCCGCCGCCTGCCCGCTTGGGCGAAGCCGGGACGGGGCCTCAGCCCTCATTCCGGATTCCGGCGGCCGGATCGCTCCGAACGAGGGAAAGCTAGGAGGCCAGGACGACGGATGTCAAGGAAGATTGACGTAAAGATGCGTTGACAGATGGGAGGCGTTCCGCCGATGATCCGGGCGTCAGGGAATGGTCCGAGGGCGGATGATGCTGCACACACAGGCCAGGGTCGCGCCACCGAAGCGTTCCGCGCCGCACCGCGGCAGCAACGCGACGGCCCTGCTGGAACGCCGCATCCTGCGCCTCACCTCCCACATCGAAACAGCGCTCAGCCGCGAAATCCTGCCCCGCATCGGCGAGGCCCGTCAGGTCGCCGACCAGTCCGAGGTCGAGCGCCTGGCCCGCCTGGCCATCGCCGGAAACGCGGAGGGACTGCTGGGGTCTGTCAGAGCGAAAAGACAGCAGGGCGACAGCGCCGAATCGCTCTGTCTCGTCACCTTGACAACCGTGGCGCGTGAGCTGGGCGACTGGTGGAAGCAGGACCGTTGCGGTTTCGTCGAGGTCACGCTCGGCATGCTGGCCCTGCAATCCGTCCTGCATGACCTTGCCCCCTCCCTGGCCGGCGGCCCCCTGGGCTCCCAGCGCCGCTCGGCCCTCATGCTGCCCATGCCGGGGGAACAGCACAGCTTCGGCATCGCCATGGTCGCGGAGTTCTTCCGCGCCGGCGGCTGGCATGTCGCGCAGGATTGCGGAGGCACGGAAAAGGACCTGCATCGCCGGGTCTCGCGCGAATGGTTCGGCGTGGTGGCGCTGTCCTGCGGCGTCTCGGAGCGCCTGCCGGCCCTGCCGGGGCTGATCGCCTCGATTCGCACCCACTCCTTCAACCCTGACGTGGCCGTCATGGTGGGCGGTGCCGCCTTCCAGGACGACGCGGCGAAGGCCGCCATGGCGGGCGCCGATGCCACCGCCGATGACGCCGCCGGAGCCCTCGCGCGCGCGGAGGGCCTCGTGAGCTTGATGGCCGCGCATTCATGATGTTCATGCCATGCCTCTCCCCTCCTCCTCAAAAGGAACAAGCCGCACGTGTTGGGTTTTGGTACCCCGAGCCAATCGCTGGGGGTCATGGATGCGGAGGCAGCCTCACGCCTCATCGCGGCGGCGGCTGACGCGACGTTCGTGATGGACGGTGCGGGAGTGATCCGCGACATGGCCTTCGGCAATGCGGACCTGGCGGCAGCGCTGGGCGGGCGCAAGGCGTGGCTTGGCCGCGCGCTCGCCGATGCCGTCGCCGAGGACAGCCGCTCCAAGGTTCATGACATGCTGGGCGAGGCTTCCGCCCAAGACATGCCGCGCTGGCGGCATCTCAATCTCCGTGCGGCGGATGGTGCGTCCATTCCGTTACTTTGCGCGGCCAACCGGCTGCCGGGCACTGACCGCGTGGTGCTCTTCGCACGTGACCTGCGGCTTCTCGCCTCGCTCCAGCAGCGCCTCGTCGAGGCACAGCAGGCCATGGAGCGGGAGTATGGCCGCCTGCGCCAGGCCGAGACGCGCTATCGCCTGCTCTTCCAGATGTCGGGCGAGCCGGTGATGGTGCTGGATGCCGCGAGCCTGCGCGTGCTGGAGGCGAACCTTGCCGCCGACCGCATCTTCGGCGCGCAGCCCTCCTTCCTGGACGCCTTCGCGACCGAGGACCGCGCGCGGGTCGAGGCGCTGCTCGCCACCGTGCGGGCCGCCGGCACGGCCGAGGAGCGTCGCGTCGCCATGCAGGGCACCGGGCGTGAGGCGTTGCTCTCGGCCTCGCTGTTGCGGCATGAGCGCAGCTCGCTCTTTCTCGTCCGCCTCGCATTCCTCGGTGGCGAGTCGGGTGAGGGTTCCATTCCGGAATCGCGCGCCCGCCTTGCGGATTTCGTGGAGAGCACGCCCGACGCCTTCGTGCTGACGGCCGCCGATGGGCGCATCATCACCGCCAACCCGGCCTTCCTCGAACTCGCGCAATTGCCCAATGAGGCGACGGCGCGGGGCGAGGAACTCTCCCGCTTCCTGGGCCGCCAGGCGGTGGAGCTGGACGTGCTGCTGGCGCAGGTGCGCGGGCGTGGCCCCGTGCGGCTGTTCCGCACCCGAATCCGCGGGGACCAGGGTGCCGAGGCGGAGGTCGAGGTCTCCGCCGCCTCCGTGCTCGATGGCGGGCAGCAGTGTTTCGGCTTCACCATCCGCGACATCGGCCCCCGTCCCGCCCCGATCGAGACCGGCCCGCCCACCCTGCCCGCCGCGGCCGGCCAGCTCACGGAACTCGTGGGCCGGGTGCCGCTGAAGGAGCTGGTGCGCGAGGCCACCGACGTGATCGAGAAGCTTGCCATCGAAGCCGCGCTCGAGCTCACGAACAACAACCGTGCCTCCGCCGCCGAGATGCTGGGCCTGTCGCGGCAGTCGCTCTACGTGAAGCTGCGGCGGTACGGCATCGGCGACCTCGGTCCGGACGAGGAGAACTGAGCCTGATGTCCGGCCGCGCCCTACCCCGTCTCGACCCGTCCGCGGTGCTGGAGCTGTTCAAGCCCGTCACCTGGTTCCCGCCGGTGTGGGCCTTCCTCTGCGGCGCGGTCTCGGCGGGCGTGGGGTTCGAGGGGAAGTGGGGCTACCTGGCGCTCGGCCTGCTGCTGGCCGGGCCCATGGTCTGCGCGACCAGCCAGGCGGTGAACGACTGGTTCGACCGGCATGTGGACGCGATCAATGAGCCCGACCGGCCCATCCCCTCGGGGCGGATCCCGGGCCGCTGGGGCCTCTACATCGCCATCTTCTGGTCCGGCATGTCGCTGCTGGTGGCCGCCGCGCTGGGTCCCTGGGGGTTTGGCGCAACCGTGGTGGCGCTGATCCTGGCCTGGATCTACTCGGCGCCCCCGCTGCGACTGAAGCTGAACGGCTGGCTGGGCTGCACGGCGACCGGCCTCTCCTACGAGACGCTGCCCTGGATCACGGCCGCGGCCATCATGGCCGGCGGTGCCCCGCGCCCCGAGATCCTGCTGATCGCCCTGCTCTACGGCGTCGGCGCGCATGGCATCATGACGCTGAATGACTTCAAGGCGATCGAGGGCGACCGCCGCACTGGCATCAACTCCCTGCCCGTGCTGCTGGGACCGGAGCGCGCTGCGCTGGTGGCCTGCTGGATGATGGCGGTGCCGCAGCTGGTCGTGGTCGGAATCCTCTTCGCCTGGGGCGCGGTATTGAGCCCGATCATCATCCTGGCCCTCATCGGCGTGCAAATCTGGGCCATGCGCCGGATGCTGACCGACCCCCGCAAGCTCGCCCCCTGGTACAACGCGACCGGCGTGGGCCCCTATGTGCTGGGCATGCTGGCCGCGGCCTTCGCCCTGAGGGCCATGGCATGAACGGGCTCTCCTGGACCTCCATCATCCGCCTCGGCCTGGTGCAGACGGCACTGGGCGCCATCATCATCATGACCACGACCACGCTGAACCGCGTGATGGTGGTGGAGCTGGCCCTGCCGGCCACGCTGCCCGGGCTCCTGGTGGGCATCCATCACGGCGTGCAGATGCTGCGCCCGCGCCTCGGCTATGGCAGCGACATGGGGCGCCGGCGCACGCCCTGGATCATCGGCGGCATGGCGGTGCTGGGCGCGGGCGGTGCGGTGGCGGCGCTGGGTGTCGCGCTGATGGGCAGCCTCTTCGTCCTGGGCGTCGCCGTGGCGGCGCTGGGCTTCTTCCTGGTGGGCCTGGGTTCGGGTGCCGCAGGCACCTCCCTGCTGGCGCTGGTGGCCGCCAAGGTCGCGCCGCAGCGCCGCGCGCCGGCCGCGACCATCCTCTGGGTGATGATGATCGCGGGCTTCGCGGTGACGGCGACCACGGCCGGCCGCTTCCTCGACCCCTTCTCGCCCGAGCGGCTGGTGGCCGTCACCGCCATCATCTCGCTCATTGCCGTGTGCATCGCGGCGCTCGCGGTGCGCGGAGTGGAGAGCTCCGTGGCCGCGCCGCCCGCCCCGCGCGCCATGGCCTCCGGCCCCAAGCCCAGCTTCCGCGCCGTGCTGGGCGAGGTCTGGTCCGACGCCACGGCGCGGCGCTTCACCATTTTCGTCTTCGTCTCGATGCTGGCCTACAATCTCAGCGACCTGATCATCGAGCCCTTCGCGGGCCAGGTCTTTGGGATGACCATCGGCCAGTCCACCACGCTGGCCGGGCTGCAGAACGCCGGCACGCTGGCGGGCATGATCGTGATGGCCATCTTTGGCAGCGGCGTGCTGGGCGCGCGGCTCGCCTCGCTGCGCGGCTGGATGGTGGGGGGCTGCATCGCTTCCGGGGCCATGCTGGTGGCGCTTTCCGCCACGCCGGAAATGGAAGCCGCGCCGCTGACGCTGATCTATATGGGCCTCGGCTTCGCCACCGGCGCCTTCGCCGCGGCGGCGATCGCCAGCATGATGCAGCTGGCCGGGGCCGGCCGTGCCGGCACGCGCATGGGCCTTTGGGGCGCGGCGCAGGCCATCGCCTTCGCCATCGGCGGCTTCGCGGGCGCCGTGCTGGCCGACATCGCCCGCGCGGCGCTCGGCAGCGCGGCGGCGGGCTATGGCGCGGTCTTTCTCTTCCAGGCCGGGCTTTTCCTGGTGGCCGCCGTGCTGGCGACGCGGCTGACGGTGGCCGCCCGCCCCCTCTTTCCCACCCCGCCCCTGAAGGAGGCCGTCACGTGACCTCGGATACCTATGACGTCCTTGTCGTCGGCGGAGGACCTTCGGGTGCCACGGCGGCCCATGACCTGGCACGCGCCGGCAAGCACGTGGCGCTGCTGGACCGTGCCGGCCGCATCAAGCCCTGCGGCGGCGCCATCCCGCCCCGCGCCATCCGCGACTTCGCCATCCCGGACTATCTGCTGAAGGCGAAGATCACCTGCGCCGACATCATCTCGCCCAAGGGCAAGCGCGTGCCCATGCCGGTCGAGAATGGGTATGTCGGCATGGTGGATCGCTGCGAGTTCGACGAATGGCTGCGGGTGCGCGCCACGGAAGCCGGCGCCGAACGCATCACGGGCGATGCCACCGCCCTGGAACGCGACCCGGACGGCACCGCGGTCATCGCCTTCGAACCCAAGGAAGGCCCGGCCCAGCGCATCCGCGCGCGCATGGTGATCCTGGCCAATGGCGCGCGCAGCGACCTGGCCCGCCAGGCCATCCCGGGCCAGGCCCATCCGAAATGCGTCTTCGCCTATCACGAGATCGTGAAGGTGCCCGAGGACGTCGCCGCCCGAGGGACCTACGAGGCCACGCGCTGCGACGTGATCTACAACGGCCGCACCAGCCCCGATTTCTACGCCTGGATCTTCCCCCATGGGGACAGCGCCAGCATCGGCACGGGCAGCGCGCGCAAGGGCTTCTCGCTGCGCGGCGCGACGGCCGAGGTGCGTGAACAGCACGGCCTGGCCGGCTTCGAGACCATTCGCCGCGAGGGCGCGCCCATCCCCATGAAGCCGCTGAAGCGCTGGGACAATGGCCGCGACGTGGTCCTGGCGGGCGACACCTCGGGCGTCGTCGCCCCCGCCTCGGGCGAGGGCATCTACTACGCCATGCTGGGCGGGCGGCTCGCCGCCGAGGCGGTGCAGATGGCGCTCGCCACCGGGGATGCCACGGCGCTGAAATCCGCCCGCAAGCGCTTCATGAAGGATCACGGCAAGGTCTTCTGGATCCTCGGGATCATGCAGACATTCTGGTACCGCACCGACTGGACGCGCGAGCACTTCGTGAAGATGTGCGAGGACAAGGATGTCCAGCGCCTGACCTGGGAATCCTACATGAACAAGGAACTGGTCCGGAAGGACCCCCTGGCGCACGTCAAGATCTTCTTCAAGGACATGGCCCATCTGCTCGGGCTGGCGAGGGCTTAACACATGGATCTGGCTCACCCCCATCACGCCCGCGCCCGCGCGACCCGGCATCACGGCCCCACCCTTCCGCTGAAGGTCGGCACGCGCGGCTCGCCGCTCGCCCTCTACCAGACGCGGCATTTCCTCGACCTGATCCGCAGCGTCTGCCCCATCCTGCGCGACGTGAAGGCCTTCGAGGAGCACGAGATCAGCACCGCCGGCGACCGCATCCAGGACCGGCGCCTGGCGGAGATCGGCGGCAAGGGCCTCTTCGCCAAGGAAATCCATGAGGCGCTGCTCGATGGGCGCGTGGATTTCGCGGTGCATTCGCTGAAGGACCTGGAGACCGAACTTCCCCCCGGCATCGTCCTCGCCTGCACCCTGCGCCGCGAGGACCCGCGCGACGCCATCGTGCTCGGCACCGCCTGCGAGGGCACGGCCGAAGCCGCCTGCCGCGCCGGCGCCTCGCCCTTCAGCGCGCTGCCCTTCGGCGCGCTGATCGGCACTGCCTCCGTGCGCCGCCAGGCGCAGCTTCTCCATGCCCGCCCAGACCTGCGCTGCGAGGTGATCCGCGGCAATGTGCAGACCCGCCTCTCGCGCGTGGGCACGGGCGAGTTCGACGCCTCCCTGCTCGCCATCGCCGGCTTGAAGCGGCTGGAGCTCGACCACCGCGCGGGCGTGGTCATCAGCGAGGACGACATGGTGCCGGCCGCCTGCCAGGGCATCATCGGCGTCACCGTCCGCGCCGATGACGTGGAGCTGCACGAATTGCTCAGCGCCATCTGCGACACCGAATCCCGTGCCGTCAGCCTGGCTGAGCGTGCCTTCCTCGGCGCGCTGGACGGCTCCTGCCGCACGCCGATCGGCGGCCATGCGCGGCTGCTGCCCGAGGGCGACATCCGCCTGACGGGCCTTGTCGCGCGGGCCGATGGCAGCTTCCTGCTGCGCCGGACGCTGACAGGCCACGCCGCCGATGCCGTGGCGCTGGGCCAGGCGCTGGGCGAGGAACTCCTGGCCGACAGCCCGGCGGACATCTTCGGGTAGGAGGCGCCCTGCGAGGGGGCTCTGCCCCCTCGCGCTCCCCCGCCAGGGAACTTGTTCCCTGGACCCTTGGGACCTGGTGGGATTTGGAGGGAGGGGCGAGGTGCACCCGTCACCACGGGCACTCGCGCGACTCCCCTCCCTCCAAATCCCACAAAATCTCAAGAAGGGGTCCGGGGACCAAAAGTCCCCGGCGGGAGGGTTCGGGAGGGCAGCGCCCTCCCGCAGCGCCCCCTACACCCGACGTGCCGCCGCGACCGCCGCCTCACTGCCCACGCCCACCATCCAGCCCCAGCCGCGCAGCAGGGCGCCGACCACGCCCGCATGGCGTTCGCGCGCCTCGTCGCGGTGGTGGACCTCCTCCTCCTGGCAGCGGGCCAGCATGGCGCGGAGTTCGGGGAAGATGCCCTCCGCATCCAGCCGGTCGATCTGCTGCTGGTAGTGGTGATCCACGAAGCTCTCGACCGCATCAATGGTGGCGTAGACGGCGCGCGGGCCCAGAAGGGCGGGCAAGGCGCCCGTGACCCAGCCCGCCACCCGCCATATGGGCAGCAGGCGCGAGCGCTGGGCAGGCGACAATTCCGCCTCCAGCAGGCGCAGATGGCCCTGCTCAGTCGCCATGTGGCGCTGGGCGAAGTCGCGCAGTTCGGCGTCGCGGCAGAAGGCCAGGATGCCGCGGTAGATCATCACGGCGCCCGTCTCGCCCGCATGGTCGGAGCGGAGTTCGGCCACCAGCCAGTCCGGATAGGTGCTCATGCGCAACCACATGGGGTTGGCGCGAGGGAGGTCCAGACCATCTCTGGCCCATGTCCGACACCCCCCGCTGCACCACCGTCTATTATGACGGCGCCTGCCCCGTCTGCTCGCGCGAGATCGCGCATTACCGCACCCGGCGCGGGGCGGAGGCGCTCGCCTTCGTGGATGTCAGCCAGCAGGCCGAACTTGGCCCGGACCTCGATCGTGATGCGGCGCTGCGACGGATGCATGTGCGGATGGCCGATGGCACGCTGCGCGACGGCGCCGCGGCCTTCGCCGCCATCTGGCGGGCGCTTCCGGGCTGGCGCTGGCTGGGCCGCGTCGCCGCCTGGCCGGGCATCGCGCAGGGGCTGGAGCTGGGCTATCGTGGCTTCCTGGCGACAAGGCGCGTCTGGAGGCGGCGCCCCGGCTAGCAGGTCACTTGCGCCCTGGCCCGCACGCATGCTTCACCCGGCGCATGTATCGTGACCCGGTCATCGTCACGGGTGCCGGCGGCTTCATCGGCCGCCATCTCGTCGGCGCCCTCGCCTCGGCCGGGCTGGACATACGGCCCGCCTTCCGGCGCGATCCGCCCGCGGGCGGCCTGCTGCTGGACGACCAGACGAACGATACCGGGCTGCGCGAGGCCTTGGCCGGTGCCGGGGCTGTCATCCACCTGGCGGGCCGCGCCCACCGCACCGGCGAGGCGCCCGAGGAACAGGCGGACGCCTTCGGTACCATCAACCGGGAATGGCCGCTGCGCCTCGCCGCGGCCGGCGCCGCCGCGGGGGTGCGGCACTTCCTGTTCGTCAGCACCATCGGCGTGCACGGGACGCAAGGGCTGATCGGTCATGACAGTCCGCTGGCGCCCGGCACGGCCTATGCGCGGTCCAAGGCCGCGGCCGAGGCCGGGCTGCGCGAGGAATTCCCTGGCCATCTCGTGATCCTGCGGCCGCCGCTCGTGGCGGGGCCGGGCGCGCCGGGCAATCTCGCGCGGCTGGCGCGGCTGGCCTCGCTGCCCCTGCCACTGCCCTTCGGCGCGGTGCGGAACCGGCGCAGCCTGCTCTCCATGCGGGGCCTGTGCCGGGCCATCGGCGCCGTGCTCGAGCGTTGGGGCGGGGGCGACGCGGCCTCCGGCGCCTATGTCCTGGCCGATGCGGCACCGGTCTCGACCAGGGACATCGTCACGGCGGTGCGCGCCGGCATGGCGCGTGCGCCGGGCCTTGTGCCCATCGCCCCAGCCCTGCTGCGCGGCGCGCTGGCCGCCACCGGGCGAGGCGCCATGGCCGGACAGTTGCTCGATGACCTGGTCGTGGACCCCTCGGCCTTCCAGCGCGACTTTCCCTGGCGCCCGGAGCCGGAGAGCCTCACCGCCTTGCGGGAGCTGGGCGCGGCCTGGCGGCGCTGAGGCTCAGCCTCGCCATCGCCGCGCGATGTCCCACAGATGGGCGGCGAAGGCGGCCAGCAGCGGCAGGGCCACGAGAGCCCAGCCGGCCCCCGTCAGCGCCGCACGCAGCGCCAGGGCGAAGGCGGCCCCGGCCAGCAGGAAGGGCAGCATCGCCGCCAGCCCAGGCCCCTGCCCCGCCCATCGCCGGAGCGACCACAGGAGCAGGGCCTCCACCGCCAGCGCCAGCAGCACGAGATCCGCGGCGCGGCCCGTCTCGAACAGCGCCTGCATCAGCCGAAGGGCCCGTTCAGCCGGACGATGGCGAGGTTCAGCACGGCCGCGAAGCTCACCCAGGCGATGTAGGGCATGATGCACCAGGCCGCGACACGGTCATGCCGGGCCGCAAGCCAGATCATCGCCAGGATGGACAGCCACAGCGGAACGATTTCGATCAATGCCCAATTAGGTCTCCGCGAGGTGAAAAAGAGGAAACTCCACAGCGCGTTCAACCCCCCGTTCAGCACGAAGACGCCGAGCAGGAGCCGCCCCGCCCCGGCCCGCCAGGCGCGCATCAGCGCATAGCCGGACAGCGCGAAAATCAAGGTCCAGGCTGGCCCGAAGGCCCAATCGGGGGGTTGGAACCAGGGGCGCTCCAGGCCCTGGTACCAGGGCCCGATGGTGGTCAGCGAGGCCCCCAGCACGGCCGTGCCCAGCGCCCATGCCACACCAAGGGCCAGCGGCAACCATCTTTCGTTCACAGGGTTATGCCTTTATCCCGTTGCGGTGGCGAAGTGATCCCATGGGCTTGCGGCTTTGCCCACACTTCCCACAAATGGGTATGAACCGTGATCGAGGAGGAGATTTCCATATGCGGGCTTTGATGATCCTGGGCGCCGTCTTCGCCTTCGCTCCCTTCGGCGCCGCCATGGCGCAGGATGCGGCGGCCGGCCAGCGCGTGTTCAACCAGTGCCGCGCCTGCCACACCATCAACGAGGGCGGCCGCAACGGCGTGGGCCCCAACCTGCACGGCGTCTGGGAGCGTCCGGCCGGTTCCATCCAGGGTTTCCGCTATTCCGCCGGCATGCAGACGGCGGCCCAGGGCGGCCTGGTGTGGAACGAGGAGAACCTCCGCAAGTACCTGGCCAACCCGCGTGAGGTGGTGCCCGGCGGCTCCATGGCCTTCGCCGGCATCCGCAACGAGCAGCAGCTGAACGACCTGCTGGCCTATCTCCAGGCACAGCGCTGATACGGCGCCACCAGCGCCAAGCCAGGGAGGGCGCCGGCCATGCGGTCGGCGCCCTTTCTCATGCGGTCAATGCGCGCCGGCGAAGGCCAGCATCACCGCGAACACCTCGCGCGTCACATTGGACAGCGTGCGGCTGAGCTCCTCCAGATCCGCCACCTGGTCCACACGCTTGCCCGCGCGCTCCTGCTCCTCGGGCGTCAGGATCAGCGGGATGAGGCCGGCCGAGCGGGCGAGGCCCACCAGCAGCGCATCCTGCGGGTCAGGGATCTCGTCCTGCAGCAGAACGGCGCGCAGCCGCGCGCGGACCTCGCGCACCTCCGCCTCGCCCAGCGGGCCCTTGGGGTAGCGGCGGTCGGGGAAGACCCAGAGGAAGCGCCCCTCCTCGAGCCGCAGGATGCCCTTGGACACGAGCTGGTCCAGCACCATGCCGCGGTAATGCTCGGCATTGCGGCCGAGTTCCACGATCCAGTGGCGGCTGTCATGCCCATGCGGGCCGCGGGCGATGACGGCCAGCGCCTCGTCCAGCACCGGGTCCCCGGAGGGGGCCTCGTTCACTACCGTCAGCCGGTCGAGGTCGGTGTCGATCCGCCCGTCGAGCGAAAGCTGCATCAGGATGGCGGTGGCGATGGCATAGTCGCCGGCCGGGGCCGGCAGGCCGACGGGACGGCCCGTCTTGTTGTCGAGCAGGAGGAGCATGATCTCCTCCGGCATGTTGGGCGTCATGGCCGCGGCTCCGGATCTGGGGTGCGCGGGAGGCTCCCGCGCTTCCCTCCGATGTTGTCCGCGCGTGGGGACGCTGTCCAGCGAGGGAGGGGCGCGCGCTTGGCATGAGGCTTGCTGCGCCGCACCCGCGCAACAACCGCGGCCGCCCCGGCGGCCCCCCAGCGAGGGCCCAAGCGATGGACATCGGCGTCTTCATCCCCATCAACAACAATGGGTGGCTGATCTCGGAAAACGCGCCGCAATACATGCCGAGCTTCGAGCTGAACCGGCAGGTGGTGCAGAAGGCCGAGGGCTACGGCATGGATTTCGCCCTCTCCATGATCAAGCTGCATGGATTCGGCGGCAAGACCGAGTTCTGGGACCACGGGCTGGAGAGCTTCACGCTCATGGCCGGGCTCGCCGCCGTCACCTCGCGCATCAAGCTCTTCGCCTCGACGGCCGTGCTGACCATCCCGCCCGCCATCGTGGCGCGGATGACGGCCACAATCGACAGCATCTCGGGCGGGCGCTTCGGGGTGAACATCGTCTCGGGCTGGCACAAGATCGAATACACCCAGATGGGTTTGTGGCCAGGAGATGAACATTTCGGCAAACGATACGACTATAGCACCGAATACGTGCAGATCCTGCGCGACCTCTGGGAGAGGGGCGAGAGCGACCTCAAGGGCACCTATTTCCAGATGGACAAGTGCAAGCTGAGCCCCCGGCCGTCGAAGCCCATCCAGATCGTCAGCGCCGGCCAGTCCGACCGCGGGATGGAGTTCGGCGCCACCTACTGCGACTACAATTTCTGCCTGGGCGAGGGCGTGAACGAGCCCACCAAGGCCGCCTCCGTCCCCGCCCGCGTGCTGGAGCACGCGCAGAAGACCGGCCGCGACGTGGGCGCCTACATGCTCTACATGGTCATCTGCGCCGAGACGGACGAGGCCGCCATGGCCAAGTGGGACAGCTACGAGCGCGGCGCGGACCGCAAGGCGCTGGAACACCTGCTGGGCCACGCCGCGCATGACGTGAATACGGACGCGAACTCCATGGCGGCGGCGGTTCAGCGCAACCCCTCCCCCGTCAACTTCAACATGGGCACGCTTGTGGGCAGCCCCGCCAGCTGCGCGCGCATGCTGGATGAAATCGCGGAGATGCCCGGGGTGAAGGGCATCATGCTCTGCTTCGACGATTTCCTGGAGGGGATCGAGATGTTCGGCACCCGCATCCAGCCGCTGATGAAGTGCCGGCAGGACCGGCTGCAGCTGGCCGCGGAGTAAGCGCTTCCGGGGGCGCCACGGCGGGCGCCCCCGGTTTCGCGCCGGCTCAGGCGCCGGCGCGGATGTTGTAGCGCTCGGCCACCTGGCGGGCGACGGCCTGATCGGCCTCCATGATGCGCACGAAATCCGGGCCCAGCGGGATCGGGTTGCGCGGCAGGGTCTGGAGTTCCGTCATGCGCTGGATGAAGGCCTGGTCCTGAATGATCTTCGGGATTTCCGCCATCATCCGCTGCGCGATCGGCTCGGGCAGGCCGCGCGGGGCGGACATGCCGACCCATTGCGTCTGCACGAGGCTCGGGAAGCCCAGCTCCGCGAAGGTGGGCAAGTCGGGGAAATCGGCCAGGCGGGCCGGCGCCGAGACGGCCAGGGCGCGCAGCACCCCGTTCTTCATGTTGTTCACATTGGTGGTGATGGGGTCGATGAAGCTCTCGATATGGCCACCCATCAGGTCATTCAGCGCGGGCGCGCTGCCGGCATAGGGCGAGTGGTCGAGCTGGGTGAGGTTCGCGAGGCCGCCCAGCATGGCGCCCAGCATGTGCGGCGCCGAACCGATGCCCGAGGAGCCATAGCGCGTGGGCCGCGTGCGGGCATGCTGAAGGAAATCCTCGAAGGTGCGGATGGGGCTGTCGCCGCGCACCAGAAGCACGCTCGTCGCCTCGACCAGCAGGCCCAGATGGGTGAAGTCGGTGATGGGGTTGAAAGGCAGGCGCGGCAGGGTGGCGGCCGAGTAGACCATCACGGAAGCGTGCGTCATCAGGAAGGTGTGGCCGTCGGCCGGCTGCTTCGCCACGTAGTCGGTGCCGATGACACCCCCCGCGCCCGCGCGGTTCTCCACCACCACGCTGTGGCCGCCGAGCGCGCGCGACAGGGGGGCGGCGGCGAGGCGGGTCACGGTGTCCACCAGCCCGCCGGGAGGGAACTGCGCGACCAGGCGGATGGGGCGGCTGCCCGGCCAATTGGCCTGGGCATTGGCAATGGCGGGGGCAGCAAGGGGCGCGGCGATGAGGCCAGCAGCCATGCCGAAGATTTGGCGACGTTGCATGAAATCTGATCTCCCAGAGCGCGGCCCCACCGGGTGTCTGCCTTACAACAAGGCAATAACCCCGCAGGATTTCGTTGCGCCCTCAGACTCAAGCAAAAGACGTGCCACTTAGCCCGACCGCATACGGATCGAATAGAGATCGCCCACCGCCTGCGCCAAGGATCGGTTCAGCGCCTCAAGCCCCGCCAAGAAGGCCACGCGCTCCTGCCGAATGGCCAACAATTCGGCCGGCAGCAGCAGCGGCAACAAGGCCGTGGCGCGCGCCAAGCCCAGCAGCAGCGCCTCGCGCGGCTCCGGGATGTCGTCGGTCTCGATGGCGCGCAGCAGGCGGGCGCGGACCTCGCGCGGCTCCGGGCGGTCCTCGGGCTTGAGCCAGCGGCGCTCGGGGAAGATCAGCAGCACGCGGCCATCTACCCGGCGCAGCAGGCCCTTCTCCTCCAGCCGCGCCAGGAGGGTGGCGCGCAGCGCGGCCTCCTCGCGCGCCAGCAGCATCAGCGCGCCGCGGCTGTCCTCGGCCTCGGCGATCCGCGCCAGGGCACCATCCAGCGCGGCATCGCCGAGGGCCGCGCTGGAGAGCACCTCCAGCCGGTCGCGGTCGGTGTCGATGCGCCCGGCCAACGCCAGCTCCATCATCAGCGCGCCCGCCAGCGCCAGCCCCGCCGCCAGGCCCTGCCGCCCCACCGGGCGGCCCGTGGCGTCGTCCAGGGTGAGGAGGACGATCTCCTCCGGCAGGGAGAGCGCCTGGCTCATTCGGCGACGGCCGCCGACCAGGGCGACATGGCGTCGCTGATGCCGATGGTCATGCCCGCCTTGCGGTGAATGAGGTTGGGGCAGGCGAAGTTCAGCGGCATCACGCCATGCTCCACCACCTCCAGCGGGTTGTCGGCGCCGAGCGCGGCCAGCACGGCCTCGCCAAGGCGCCGGTCGGCGGTGACGCGGTCGGGGCCGCTCACGTCAATCCGCGGGTGGTGGGCGGCGGCCTCGGGGTCCATGGCGAAGTCCGCCACATAGGAGAGAAGCTGGAACACGGCGGCCATGATGCGCCGCCCGCCCGAGGCCCCGCCCGCGATCTCGGGGTTCCCCTTCCCGTCCAGCATGATGACGGGACACATGTTGCACAGCGGCCGCTTGCCGGGCGCGATGGCATTGGCGCTGCCCGGCGTCGGGTCGAACCACATCACGCCGTTGTTCATCAGCACGCCGGTGCGCGGCAGCACCATGCGGCTGCCCATGGAGGAGAGCAGCGTGGTGGTCATCGCCACCATCATCCCGTCCTTGTCGCAGGTGGTCAGGTGGGTGGTGCAGCTGTCGGCGGCGGCCGGTTCGGCGTCGCCCAGCGTGGTCAGCCGCTCGGCATAGGCGTCGCGCAGGGCACGGGCGAGGTGGGCATACCAGGCGGCGTCGGGGGCGGCGGTGTAGGGCGCCTCCTCCATCCGGCGCAGCACCGCGGCCAGCGTCGGGCCGGCGGTCAGCCCGGCGGCCAGCATCCAGGTGCGGCCCCGGAAGCGTGCCTCGATGGCGGGGAGGCTGCGGGCCTGGCAGCTGCGAAGATCCTCGGCCGTCACGAAGCCGCCCATGGCCTTCATGTCGGCCGCGATCTCACGCGCGATGTCGCCCTCGTAGAAGTCGCGCAGACCGGCGTGTTGCAGCCGTTCCAGCGTGTCGGCCAGGCGCCCCTGTGGCATGAAGCCCGGCGTGCCCTGGTAGGGCGCGATGGGGGGCAGGCCGTTGGGGAGGTAGATGCGGGCACTCTCCTCATAGAGGCGCAGCACGGCGGCGCTCGCCGCGATCTTCAGCGTCGTGTACCAGTCCTGCGGCAGGCCGCGCCTGGCCAGGGCCACGGCGGGCGCCATCACGTCACGCAGCGGCATCCGCCCGTACCGCTCATGCAGCAGCGCATAGCCGGCGACCGAGGAGGGGATCAGCGCCGATTTCGGCCCATGGATGTTCACATCCCCCACCACCTCGGGCCAGGAGAACAGGTCCTGCTTCTGCCGCCCGGTCAGCGGATAGGCCGAAGGGTCCAGCCCGCGGGGCGCGACCGGGCCGAAGTCGAAGGTCTGGCAGGGGGTGCCCGGCGCCATCACCTGGGCGAAGCCGATGCCGCCGAGGCCGCTGTTCCAGGGCTCGACAGTGGCCAATGCGAAGGCCGCCCCCACCGCCGCATCCGCCGCCGAGCCGCCGGCGCGGAGGATTTCCGCCCCCGCCTCCGCCGCCGCCTTGGCCTGGCTGGCCACCATCCCCCCCGCCGCGCGGCCCGCGGGCTTGCGGATGTGCCAGTTCTGCGTGAGGTGGGGCTGGATCGTCATGCGGCGTCTCTCCTGTTTGAAACCCATGGTGCCAGAGGCCGGTCCCGCCTCCAACGGGGCGCCCCGCGACCCGCCCCCAGGCGCACCCGCCCCTTTCACAGCCCGCCGATGTTGCTTAAAGCCCATGATGACCCCGGCTGCTGGAGAGTGAAATGACGCTGAACGTCGCCCCCGTGCTGAAGACCTTCCTGGAAACCGAAGCCCTGCCCGGCACCGGCGTCAGCCCCGAGGCCTTCTGGGACGGCTTCGCCGCCATCCTGGCCGAACTCGGCCCCCGCAATGCCGAGTTGCTGGCCGAACGCGACGCGCTCCAGGCCAAGATCGACGCCTGGCACCAGGCCAACCCCGCCCGCCCCATCGACGTGCCGGCCTATGAGGCCTTCCTGCGCGAGATCGGCTACCTGCTGCCCGAGCCGGGCGAGGTGCAGGTGACCACCGCCAACACCGACCCCGAGCTGGGCGCCATCGCGGGCCCGCAGCTGGTGGTGCCGGTCTCCAATGCCCGCTACGCGCTGAACGCGGCCAATGCGCGCTGGGGCAGCCTCTATGACGCGCTCTATGGCACCGATGCCATTCCGGAGACCGAGGGCGCCACACGCGGCGGCGGCTACAACCCCGCCCGCGGCCAGCGCGTCATCACCTTCGCGCGCAAGACGCTGGACAGCATGGTGCCGCTGCTGGGCGCGGGCCATGCCGAGGCGCTGAAGTATGTGGTGAAGGACGGGGCGCTCTCCGTCACGCTCTCCGGCGGCGGCGCCACGGTGCTGAAGTTCAAGGAGCGTTTCGCGGGCTATACCGGTGATGCCGCCTCGCCCTCCTCCATCCTGTTCCGCCACAATGGGCTGCACGCGGAGCTGGTGATCAACCGCAACCACCCCATCGGCAAGGAGGATGCGGCCGGCGTGGCCGACCTCATCCTGGAATCGGCGCTGACCACCATCCAGGATTGCGAGGACAGCGTCGCGGCCGTGGATGCGGAGGACAAGGTCGCGGTCTACCGCAACTGGCTCGGCCTGATGAACGGCTCGCTGAGCGCCGACCTGGAGAAGGGCGGCAAGACCATCACCCGCCGCCTGAACGAGGACCGCGTCTACACCGCGCCCGATGGCTCGACGCTCACGCTGCCCGGCCGCTCGGTCATGCTGGTTCGCAATGTGGGCCACCACATGATGACAGACGCCGTGACCTGGAACGGCGAGGAGACGGCCGAGACCATCCTGGACGCGATGGTGACCAGCCTCATCGCCATCCATGACATCAAGGGCAAGCGCATGAATTCGCGCGCGGGCTCCGTCTACATCGTGAAGCCGAAGATGCACGGGCCCAAGGAAGTGGCCTGGGCGGTGGAGCTGTTCGGCCGTGTCGAGAAGGTGCTCGGCCTGCCGCACGCCACGCTGAAGATGGGCATCATGGACGAGGAGCGCCGGACCACGGTGAACCTCAAGGCCTGCATCGCCGCGGCCTCCGAGCGTGTGTGCTTCATCAACACGGGCTTCCTCGACCGCACCGGCGACGAGATCCACACCTCGATGGAAGCGGGCCCCATGATCCGCAAGAACGACATGCGGGGCACGGCCTGGATCAAGGCCTATGAGGATTGGAACGTGGATATCGGCCTGATGTGCGGGCTGCGCGGCCGTGCGCAGATCGGCAAGGGCATGTGGGCCATGCCCGACGCCATGGCCGCCATGCTGGAGCAGAAGGTGGGGCACCCCAAGGCGGGTGCGAACACGGCCTGGGTGCCCTCGCCCACCGCCGCCACGCTGCACGCGCTGCACTACCACCAGGTGGACGTGGCCGCGCGCCAGGAGGAGATCGCCAAGGGCGGCCGCCGTGCCCAGCTTGCGGACCTGCTGACCGTGCCCGTCGCCACCAACACCAACTGGGCGCCCGCGGACCTTCAGGCCGAGCTGGACAACAACGCCCAGGGCATCCTGGGTTATGTGGTGCGCTGGGTGGACCAGGGCGTGGGCTGCTCCAAGGTGCCCGACATCAACAATGTCGGCCTGATGGAGGACCGCGCGACGCTGCGCATCTCCGCCCAGCACATCGCCAACTGGCTGCGCCACGGCATCGTGACGGAAGCGATGGTCGTGGAGACGATGAAGCGCATGGCCGGCGTGGTGGACAAGCAGAACGCGGGCGACGCGGCCTATGTGCCCATGGCGCCGAATTTCGACGGCCCGGCCTTCCAGGGCGCGCTGGCCCTGGTGCTGGAAGGGGCGGCGCAGCCCAATGGCTACACGGAATTCCTGCTGACGAAGTTCCGCCGCGTGGCGAAGGGGGCGTGATGGCCGCCGCCCGTTCATGCCTCGCGCGATCGGGGGCGGTGTGACCACCCCCACCGACCCCGCCCTGATGGAGGCCGAGCAACTGCTCGGCCTCTACGCCCGCCGCGCCCTCTCGCCCGTCGAGGCGCTGAAGGCGGTCATGGAGCGCGTGGCGCGCATGAACCCCTGGGTCAACGCCTTCGCGGCGATGAACCCCCGCGCCCTGGCCCAAGCCGGCGAGAGCGAGGCGCGCTGGGCCGCCGGCCGCCCCATGGGCCCGCTCGATGGCGTGCCCTGCACGGTGAAGGACCTGCTGAACCTGGCGGGCTTCCCCACCCGCCGCGGCAGCCGCGCGACCGATGCCACACCGGCCAGCGAGGACGCGCCCTCTGTGCTCGGGCTGAAGTCGGCCGGCGCGGTCATCCTGGGCAAGACCACCACCACCGAATTCGGCTGGAAGTCGCCGGGCGATTGTCCGCTGCACGGCATCACCCGCAACCCCTGGAACCGCGAGCGCACGCCGGGCGGGTCTTCCTCCGGCGCCGGCGCCGCGGCCGCCGCCTGCTTCGGCCCGCTGCACATCGGCACCGATGCGGGCGGCTCCATCCGCATCCCGGCGGCCTTCTGCGGCGTGGTGGGCGTGAAGCCCAGCTTCGGCCGCGTGCCGCAATGGCCGCTCGGCGCCTTCGCCAATGTGGCGGTGGCGGGCCCCATGGCGCGTTCGGTGCGCGATGCCGCGCTGATGATGAACGCCATGGCGCGCCACGACCTGCGCGACCCCTTCTGCCTGCCCGATGACAACCGCGACTGGCGCGATGGCATCGAGGACGGCGTGGCGGGGCTGCGCGTCGCCGTGGTCCGCCGCCTGGGCTTCGAGGCCCCTCTGGACGCCGAGGGCGAGGAAGCCCTGCTCCAGGCCGCCAGAGCGCTCGAAGCCGCCGGCGCGCATGTCGAGGAAGCGGACCCCGCCCTGCCCGACACCCGCGCCATCTTCGGCCGGGTCTGGGGTGTGGCGCTGGCGCGACTCGTCGCCTCCATCCCCGAGGAATCGCGCGGGCTGCTCGATGCCGGGATCATGGAGGTGGCCGAGCGCCAGTCGCGCATGTCGGCCGTGGATTTCCTGGGCGCCGATGCGCTGCGCATCGAGGCCGCGCACGCCATGGCGCGCTTCCACCAGCGATTCGACTTGGTGCTGACGGCCGCGACTCCGACCGCCGCCTTCGCCGCGGACCAGCCCACCCTGCACCCCGAGACCGCCCTGTGGCGCGACTGGGCGCCCTGGACCTTCGCCTTCAACCTGACCCGCCAGCCGGCCATCTCAGTGCCCGTGGGCCTTGATTCCGAAGGAATGCCGCGCGCGGTGCAGGTGGCGGCGGCGCTCTATCGCGACGATCTGTGCTTCCGCGCCGCGCGCTCCCTGGAAATCGCATTGCAGGTTCCCAGCGCACCGAGCTTGTAACCAAAGCGCAAAGATGCTTTGACGCCGCCACAGTCAAGGCGGCGCCGTGGCGGAACGGGGGCACCCCTTTCCGCCGCGAGGGCCGGAGTGGAGGGAACCCATGCGTGTTCTGAAGCCCCTGATCCTGGCACGTCGCCGCCAGATGTCCGCCAGCCCCGCGCGGCGCGAGGCCCAGCACCCCTTCGTATTGGCGCTGCCCGTCGAGACCACCGACATCTTCGACATGCGCGACGAACCCCGCGCCTTCACCGACGCCGCCATCCTGCCCCTGCCCGTTCCGCGCGTCGCCGCGGAGTAATCCGCGGCGCCAGGGAGAAGCCCGCGGAGTAATCCGCGGCGCCAGGGAGAAGCCCGCGGAGTAATCCGCGGCGCCAGGGAGGGGCTCGCGGAATAGCCTTCTGGCTCAGGCCCGGCGGAATTCCGCCGCGCGATAGCCCTGGGCGAACAGCAGCCCCCGCAGATCCGCATGTTCCAGCCGGTGGCGCGCCGCGGCCGCCACCACGGGCTTGGCGCGGAAGGCCACACCCAGCCCCGCGGCCTGGATCATGGCCAGGTCATTGGCGCCATCGCCCACCGTCGCGGCCTCGGCCAGCGGCACGCCGAGCTGCGCGGCGAGGCGCTTCAGCGTAGCGAGCTTGGCGTCGCGGTCCAGGATGGGCTGCCCCACCGCACCGGTCAGCTTGCCCTCCTCGACCAGCAGCGTATTGGCATGGTGCTCATGAAAGCCCACGAGTTCCGCCACGCGCGCGGTAAAGAAGGTGAAGCCGCCCGAGACCAGCGCGGTGTGGGCGCCGTTCGCGCGCATGGTGCCGACCAGTTCGGCCGCACCGGGCGTGAGTTCCGTGGCCTTCCAGGTGGCCTCCAGCGCCGTGGCCTCCAGGCCGCGCAGCATGGCCACGCGCGCGGTCAGCGCCTGGGCGAAATCCAGCTCGCCATTCATGGAGCGGCGGGTGATCTCCGCGATCTGCTCCTTGAGGCCGGCGAAGGCCGCGATCTCGTCCAGCGTCTCGCTGGTGACGATGGTGCTGTCCATGTCGGCCAGCAGCAGCTTCTTTCGCCGCCCGTCGCGGGGCTGGGCGATCAGGTCCAGCGGCGCATCGCCCAACGCGGCGCGCACGGCGGCCTCCGCCTGCTCGGCCGCCAGCGCCGTGAAGGGCTGGTCCACCGCCTCGGCCTCCGACAGCCATTCGGCCGCGTCCAGGTCGGCGCCCAGCGCCGAGAGTGCCGCGCGGGCGGCGCGCAGATGGTCAGGGGTCAGCGCGCCGGGCGCGGCGATCAGGGTCAGCATATGGGGCATGGCGGGCGGACCATGCCGGGTGCGGCGTGATGCGCCAAGCCCTCATCATCGCCGGGCCGACGTGCAGCGGGAAATCGGCGCTGGCGCTGGAACTGGCCGAGCGGCTGGGCGGCACCGTCATCAATGCCGACGCCATGCAATGCTATCGCGAATTGCGCGTGCTGACAGCCCGGCCCACGCCGGAGGAGGAGGCGCGCGTGCCGCACGCCCTCTATGGCGTGCTGCCGGCCGCGGTCGCGGGCAGCGTGGCCTGGTGGCGCGCGGCGGCGCTGGAGGCGATGGAAGGGGCGCTCCTGCCCATTCTTTGCGGCGGCTCAGGCATGTATCTGCGCGCGTTGACCCAGGGCCTTTCAGCGCTGCCCGACGTGACGCCGGCCGCCCGCACCGAGGCACGCGCCCTGCTGGCGGAACTGGGGCCGGAGGCGCTGCACGCGCGGCTCAACGCCGAGGATGCCGCGGCCATCCGCCCCTCCGACAGCCAGCGCATTGCCCGCGCGCATGAGGTTTGGCTCAGCACGGGGCGGAGCCTCGCGCACTGGCAGCGCGCGGCGCCCCTGCTGCCGCCGGCGCCCTACGCCTTTCGCGCCATCCTGCTCGACCCACCGCGCGAGGCGTTGCGCGCGGCGATCGCGGCGCGCTGGGAGGCGATGCTGGCGGGGGGCGCACGGGAAGAGATGGCGGCGCTGCTGGCCCAAGGCCTCGACCCTGCCCTGCCCGCCATGCGCGCCCATGGCGTGCCCGAACTGGCCGCGCTGCTGCGGGGGGAGATCACGGAAGCGGAAGCGAGCCGCCGCGCCATCGCCAACACCGGCGCCTATACAAGGCGCCAGGCCACATGGTTCCGCCACCAGCCCCTGGTGGCCGCGCGGCACGCGCATAGGATCAATGCGCGTTTTGCAGCTCTGGCGCAATTTTCAGAAAGTGAAGAGGCAAAAATCTTCGCATTTCTTCGTGAGGGTGTTGACGGGGGCGCACCACCCCCGTAAGCCCTTCGCAGTCGCACATTTCCGGAACCTCACCATGTCCGCCACCGCCATGCCCACCGCCCCCGCCGCCACCGACCATCTGTCGGGCGCCGAGGTCGTCCTGCGCGCGCTGAAGGACCAGGGCGTGGACGTCATCTTCGGCTATCCCGGCGGTGCCGTGCTGCCGATCTATGACGCGCTGTTCCAGCAGAACCACATCCGCCACATCCTGGTGCGGCATGAGCAGGCCGCGGTGCACGCGGCAGAGGGCTATGCGCGCTCCACCGGCAAGGTGGGCGTGGTGCTGGTCACCTCCGGCCCCGGCGCCACCAATGCCGTGACCGGCCTTGTGGACGCGCTGATGGACAGCATCCCGGTGGTGTGTCTCACGGGCCAGGTGCCCACGCACCTCATCGGCAATGACGCCTTCCAGGAGGCCGACACCACCGGCATCACCCGCCCCGCCACCAAGCACAACTACTTGGTGAAGCGCAGCGAGGACCTGGCGCGCGTGGTGCATGACGCCTTCTATGTGGCGCGCTCCGGCCGGCCGGGCCCGGTGGTGATTGATCTTCCCAAGGACATTCTCATCAAGCCCGCGCCCTATGTGGACGCGCCCAAGGCCGAGGCCCCGCACCGTTCCTACCGCCCCGTGACCGCGCCCAACCGCGACGCGATCCTGGAGGCGGTGCGACTGCTGAAGCGGTCCGAGCGGCCCATCATCTATGCCGGCGGCGGCGTCATCAATTCCGGCCCCGAGGCCTCGCGCCTGCTGACGGAGTTCGTGCGCCTGACGGGCATGCCCTGCACCAACACGCTGATGGGCCTCGGCGCCTTCCCAGCCAGCGACCCGCTCTTCGTGGGGATGCTGGGCATGCACGGCACCTATGAGGCGAACCTCGCCATGCATGGCTGCGACGTGATGTTCAACATCGGCGCGCGCTTCGACGACCGCATCACCGGGCGGCTGGACAAGTTCAGCGTGGGCTCGAAGAAGATCCATGCCGACATTGATCCCTCCTCCATCAACAAGAACGTGAAGGTGGACGTCGCCATCCTGGGCGATGCCGGCCAGGTGCTGGCCGCGATGATCGAGGCGTGGAAGAGCGACGACACGCCCATCGCGAAGGACGCGCAGCTCGGCTGGTGGCGGAAGATTGACGGCTGGCGTTCCATCAACTGCCTCGCCTACACCCAGGCGCCCGAGCCCGGCGCCATCATCAAGCCGCAGCACGCGGTGAAGCGCCTCTTCGAGATCACGCAGGAGCTGGGGCGCGAGACCTTCATCTCCACCGAGGTGGGCCAGCACCAGATGTGGGCCGCGCAGTATTTCGGCTTCGACAAGCCGAACCGCTGGATGACGAGCGGTGGCCTCGGCACCATGGGCTATGGCCTGCCGGCGGCGATGGGCGTGCAGATCGCCCACCCGGATGCGCTCTGCATCGACATCGCGGGCGAGGCCTCCATCCTGATGAACATCCAGGAGATGGGCACGCTCGCGCAGTATCGCCTGCCGGTGAAGGTGTTCATCCTGAACAACGAGTACATGGGCATGGTGCGCCAGTGGCAGGAGCTGCTGCATGGCGGGCGCTATTCCGAGAGCTACAGCGCTTCGCTGCCCGATTTCGTGAAGCTGGCGGAAAGCTTCCATGCGCGCGGGCTGCGGGCCACGAAGCTCGGGGAGTTGGACGACGTGATCCGCGAGATGATCGCGCATCCCGGCCCGGTGATCGCCGATATCTGCGTGGACCAGAAGGAGAACTGCTTCCCGATGATCCCGTCGGGGGCGGCGCATAACGAGATGATCCTGGGCCCGGACCAGGAGAAGAATGCCGCCAGCGTGACCGACGAGGGCAAGGTCTTGGTCTGACAAGGCGCCCCCTTCCCCTCTCTCACGACCGTGGATGACTGAAAAAAATGTCGGCAATGGATACGCGGACGGCGACGATCGCCGTGCTGGTGGAAAACGAGGCGGGCGTGCTGGCCCGCGTGATCGGCCTGTTTTCGGGCCGCGGCTACAACATCGACAGCCTGACCGTCGCACCGGTGGATGAGGCGGGGCGTCTGTCACGCATCACCGTCGTGACCTCGGGCACCGAGATGGTGATCGAGCAGATTAAGGCGCAGCTCGACCGACTGGTGCCGGTGCATAAGGTGGCGGATCTGACGGTGGAGGGCCCGCACCTCGTGCGCGAGCTGGCGCTGATCAAGGTGGTGGGCACCGGGGATCACCGCGTGGAGGCACTGCGGCTGGCCGATGCCTTCCGCGCCCGCGTCGTGGATGCCACGACCGAGAGCTTCGTCTTCGAGATGACCGGCAATGCCGACAAGATTGATGCCTTCTGCGCGCTGATGCGCCCGCTGGGGCTCGCGGAGATTTGCCGCACCGGGGCGGTTGCCATCGCCCGCGGCACGCGGCAGATGGCAATCTGACGTCCAGTTCAAGACTATAACCACAGGAGTGCGCGAGAGATGCGCGTCTATTACGACCGTGATGCCGATGTGAACCTGATCAAGGCGAAGAAGGTCGCCGTGATCGGCTTCGGCTCCCAGGGCCATGCCCATGCCATGAACATGCGCGACAGCGGCGTGACCGACGTCGTCATCGGGCTGCGCCCCGGCGGTTCCGCGAAGAAGGCCGAGGCCGCGGGCTTCAAGGTCATGTCACCCGCCGATGCCGCGAAGTGGGCCGACATCGTGATGATCCTGACCCCCGATGAGGGCCAGGGCGACCTCTACCGCGACCACCTGCACGACAACCTCAAGCCCGGCGCGGCCATCGCCTTCGCGCACGGCCTGAACGTGCACTTCAATCTGCTCGACCCGCGCGCGGACCTCGACGTGTTCATGATCGCGCCCAAGGGCCCCGGCCACACGGTGCGCAGCGAGTACCAGAAGGGCGGCGGCGTGCCCTGCCTGGTCGCGGTCGCGCAGAACCCCTCGGGCAATGCGCTGGAAATCGCGCTCTCCTACGCCAGCGCCATCGGCGGCGGGCGTTCGGGCGTGATCGAGACCACCTTCAAGGAAGAGTGCGAGACCGATCTCTTCGGCGAGCAGGTGGTGCTCTGCGGCGGCCTCGTCGAGCTCATCAAGGGCGGCTACGAGACGCTGGTCGAGGCCGGCTACGCCCCCGAGATGGCCTATTTCGAGTGCCTGCACGAGGTGAAGCTCATCGTGGACCTGATCTACGAGGGCGGCATCGCGAACATGAACTACTCGATCTCCAACACCGCCGAATACGGTGAGTACGTCACCGGCCCCCGCATCATCACCGCCGAGACCAAGGCCGAGATGAAGCGCGTGCTGGAGGACATCCAGTCGGGCAAGTTCGCCCGCGACTGGATGCTGGAGAACAAGGTGAACCAAGCCAGCTTCAAGGCCACCCGCCGTCGCCTGGCCGAACACTCCATCGAGGAAGTGGGCGAGAAGCTGCGTGGCATGATGCCCTGGATCAAGAAGGGCGCCCTGGTGGACAAGGCGAAGAACTGAGCCTGGTCGCGGGGCGGCGGGCGGTCGCGGTGGCGGGGTTGTTCGGCCTCGCCGCCTGCTCACCCGCCCGCCTCGCGAGTTGGCTCACGCCGAGCGAGGGCGTGCGGCGCGAGCAGGGGCTTGCCTACGGCCCCCTGCCCCGCCAGCGCCTCGATCTCTACACGCCCGAGGGGCTGTCCTCCGACGCGCCCCTCGTGCTCTTCCTCCCCGGGGGCGCCTGGGTTTCGGGCCAACGCGCGGAATATGGCTTCGTGGGAATCACGCTCGCCCGGCTCGGTGCCGTCGCGGCGGTCGCGGACTACAGGCTCTGGCCCGAGGCCGCCTATCCGGCCTTCGTGGAGGATGCGGCGCTGGCGCTGCGCTTCCTGGCCCAACAAGACCGGCCCCTGGTCGTGATGGGCCATTCGGCCGGCGCCTTCAACGCGGCCGCCGTGGCGCTCGATCCGCGCTGGGGCGCGCGGGGGCTGGTGTCAGGCCTCATCGGCATCTCCGGCCCTTATGAGTTCGGCGCGCATGAGGTGACACCGCCCGCCATCTTCGCGGGGCTGGAGCGCATCCAGGCCGCGCCCGCGCCGCTGGCGGGGGCGGCCCCCATGCTGCTGCTGCACGGCGGGCGCGACACCACGGTGGGCCCCTATCATTCCGAAATCCTGGCCGAACGGGCGCGCGTGGCGGGCGTGCCGGTGCGGCATGTGGTGTGGCCGCGCCTCTCCCATATTGACATCATGGCGGGCTTCGCGCCCGCCTCGCGCTGGCTGCGTGTGGGCGAGCCCGAGGTGGTGGCCGAGCTCGGCCGCTTCCTCACATCGGTGCGAGGGCATCCCCCGGCCGGATGACGCTCCCCTGCACGATGATGCAGTTCAGCCCCGAGCGGTTGGTCAGCGGCTTGAACAGCCGCCGCCCCAGCAGGTCATCGAGATACTGGCAGGGCACGTTCAGCCGGATTCCCTCCAGCACCGCCCCGCCCACCCGGAAGCGCCGGCCGACCAGGTGGTTCAGCGGCACGCCGCGCACGGTCAGGTTGCGGCGGTGCTCATGGGGTTCCAGCGTCAGGTCGTGGTCGCGCGCCAGGGCCTCCAGCGTCTCCACCTCGATCAGCGTCACCTGGCGTTCGCGCTGGGGCTTGGGGCTGTAGGTGCCGGTGCCGAGCAAATAGCGGTCGCCCTCGATGCCCTGGCCCTCCAGCAGCCGCGCCTCGTCCCGCGCCTCCATGGGCGCGCCGCCGCGCGGGGTGGTGTGGATGTGCAGGAGGGTGCCGGACCATGTCATGCGCCCAGGCTGTGCGCCCGGCCGCGTGCGGTCAAGGCAGGGCCGGGCGCACCATCTCCACCGCCACCGCCTGGCCCAGCGCCATGTCGGCCGCGACGCGCGAGGCGATGCCCGCCACCGCCCAGCCACTGCCCTGCCGCACCAGCAGCGGCGCGCCCGAGGCACCCCGCGTGCCGGCGCAATCATGCAGCAGCAGCCCGCCCCGCAGGTCCAGCAGCCGGCAACCGGTGTCGGCCAGCAGCACTTCCGGCTGGTCCTGCTGGTAGCCGCCCAGCACCAGTGGCGTGCGCGGGGCGGCGGGTCGGTCCAGCAGCGGCAGGGCCACGCCGCGGATGGGCTGGGACAGCGTCAGGATGGCCCAATCCTCCCGCCCAGGTCCGCGCAGCGCGGGGTCATAACCTGGCCCGGCCTGATAGCCGATGACGCTGCCGCGCGCGCGGAAGCGCCCTCGCTCATAGCCCAGCAGGAAGCTCACGCCGCGCGGATGGGTGAAGTCACCGGTGCGGAGCAGCAACAGGCAATGGGCCGCGGTCAGCACCCGGTCAGGCGCGATCAGCGTGCCGGTGCAGCGACCGCCGCCTTGGGTCTGCACCACGCCGATGGAGGTCCAGGGCGCCTCGCCCATCGAGACGGGCGCGCGCGGGTCGAAGCTGCCGATGCCGGGCAGCGGCACCGCCTGGGGCACGCCGCCCGGTGGCGCGGGGGATTTCGTCTGGGCGAAGGCGGGGGCTGCCAGCAGCAGGGCCAGCAGGGCGAGGGCGGACCGTCTCATCGCAGCATCTCCTCCACCCATTGCGGCACCAGCCGACCGGCCGGGCCATGGCGCGTCTCGTGAAAGATGGAGGCGCCGTCGGAAGCTTCCAGATTGATCTCCACCGTGCGCGCCCGACGCCGCACCGCCGCCGCGAAGCCCGCCGCCGGCCAGACCCGGCCGGAGGTGCCGATGGAGACGAACATGTCGCACACCTCCAGCGCCGCCTCGATGCGCTCCATCCCCAGGGGGATCTCCCCGAACCAGACCACATGCGGCCGCAGCCGGCCGGACACGCCACAGGCCGGGCAGGAACTGTCCGGCCCGATGTCGTCCTGCCAGGGGCTGTCAGCGCCGCATGCCAGGCAGCGCGCCCGGCGCAGCTCGCCATGCATGTGGTGCAGGCGGCGGCTGCCCGCGCGCTCATGCAGGTCATCCACGTTCTGCGTGACCAGCAGGAAGTCGCCCCGGTCCCAGGCGGCGTCCAGCCGGGCGAGCGCCTCATGCGCCGGATTGGGCGCGACCTGGTGAAGCTGCGCACGGCGGGCATTGTAGAAGCCCTGCACGCGGTCGGGGTCGGCGGCGAAGGCCTCGGGGGTGGCCACCTCCTCCAGCCGCACCTGGGACCAGAGGCCGCCCAGGTCCCGGAAGGTGGCAAGGCCGCTTTCGGCCGAAATCCCGGCCCCGGTGAGGATGACGAGGTTCATGGCCGCCATCCTGCACCACTTCAGGGCGCGGTTGTGGCGCGACCCGATTCAGGCACGCGGGCCGGATGGCCCTCCGGCCATCGGGACGCTTGTGGCGCGACCCGATTCAGACCTCCGGGCCAGATGGCCCTTCGGTCATCGGGGCGCTTGTGGCGCGACCCGATTCAGACCTCCGGGCCAGATGGCCCTTCGGCCATCGGGGCGCGTGCGGCCAAGCCTCAGTGGCCGTGCCCGCGCGCGCCCGCCGCCTGGACGCGGAGCTGGACGGTCACCTCGCCCGCCTCGGCGAAGCGCAGGGTCACGGGAATGGTCTCGCCCGCCACCAGGGCGCGGTTCAGCCCCATGAACATCAGGTGCAGCCCCCCCGGCGCGAGGGTGGCGCTGCCGCCCGCCGGCACCGGGATGTCCTCCACGGGGCGCATCCGCATAACGTCCCCGTCGCGGATATGGGTGTGCAGCTCCACCCGCCCCGCGACGGGCGAGGTGGCGGAAACGAGCCGATCGGCCGCCGCGCCGGTGTTGCGGATGGTCATGAAGCCCGCCCCCTGGCGGCCTTCCAGCGCGGCGCGCGTCCAGGGTGCCTCGATCCGCAGCGGGCCGAGGCTGGTGGCGCCGTGCTGGTGCTGCACCGGCTGCACATGGCCGTGGTGGTGATGCGCCTGCGCCGCCACGGGCAGCAGCGGCAGGGCGCCGAGAAGGATGCGGCGATGGATCATGTCGAAGGCTCCTGTTGCGTGGGAATGAGTGGAATGTGGCGGGCCGCCTGGGCCGGCCGCGCCTCGATGCGGCCCGCGATGCGCGCCAGCGCGGGCGCCTGGCGCACGGCCAACACCGGGTCGCCCTCGGTGCAGCCGCGGCGCAGCGTGGCGAGGCCCGCCTGCAGCGTCGCCGCCTCCTCCGCCGTGGCGCGCGGCAGGGCGGCGGCGATGGCCACCTCCGCCCCTTCCGCCGCGGCCTGGCAGATCTCGGTCATGGCGCGCTCCATCTCCTCCGGGTCGCAGGCCCATACGGCGATGGGGGCGGCGATCAGCCCCAGGGCCAGCAGCGCGCCCTTCATGGCGCGGCCCCCAGGCGCAGCGTGGGCACGGGGCTGCGCGGACGGGCCTGGCCGGGCGTGGCCACCTCCACCCAGTCATGCCGCGCGCCACCCGCGCAAAGCTGCGCCACGGGGAAGAGCAGCGTCTCGCCCGGGCGGTTGGGGGTGCGGATCATCATGACGAACTCCTCGAAGAAGGGGTCGGGCAAGTTGCCGCCGCTCCAGGCAATGAAGGACGGCGCCTCACGCACCAGCCCATGCCCGCCGGAGACGGGGCGTTCCAGCGGGCGCATCCGCACCGTCAGCTCCCAGCCCGGCTTGGGGCTGGGGCGGGCGGAGGTGATGCCCTCGGGCAGCGTCACCTCGATGGCGGTGGTGGGCTGCCCCGCGCAGCCATGCGGCACGCGGAAGGCGATGCGCTGGAAGCTGTTGGGAGCGGCCTCCGGCGGATCAATGGTGACATGGGCCCCGGCCGGCGCGCTGGCCAGCAGGAGCAGGGCGAGAAGCTTGCGCATGATGTGTCGCTCTCCTGCGGGTCAGAAGCGGAAGGTGGTGCCGGCGAAGACGGCGCGGCCGAAGCCTGGTTCAAAGAGGGCGGAGCTAGCCGTCGCCACCGGCGTGACCGAGGCCGAGCTGATGTAGCGGCGGTCCAGCAGGTTGCGGCCCTCGACGAAGACGGAGATGCCGCGCTCGGGCAGTTCGAAGCCCGCGCGCAGGCCCATCAGCGCGTAGCTGTTGGTGCGCGTGGTGTTGGCGTTGTCCACGAAGAGGCCCTCCGGCACGTAGTCCAGATTGGGCGCCACCCACCACCCGGCCGGGTGGTTGTAGCGCGCCTCGACCCGCAGCACGTGCCGGGGCACGCCGGGCAGGCGGTTGTCGCGGAAGGTCGGGTCGCCGTCGAAGCGGAAATCGCTGAAGCTGTAGGCGCCGCGCAGCAAGACGCTGTCCTGCGCCGTGACGAGGCTTTGCGCCGCGCGCCAGGTGGCGGCCAGTTCCGCGCCCTGGTGGAGGGTGCGGCCGGCATTGCGCGCGAAGCTCGACCCGGGCGTGGGGCCCTGGAACAGCTGGATCTCGTTTCGCAGCCAGGCGTGCCAGATGGCGGCCTCGATGTTGACCGGGCCCACCTCGCCCCGCACCCCCAGCTCGATGGTGGTGGCGCGCTGCGGCTTCAGCAGGCTGAACCCGCCGAGCGGCACCAGCGATACCAGGTCCGACAGGGTCGGCGGCTCGGTGGACCAGGTCACGTTGCCATAGGCCTGCAGCCCCGGCGTCGCCTGCCACATCACGCCCAGGCGCGGATTGGCGAAGGACCAGTCCCCGCTGCCGCTGAGCGCCGGGTTCAGGCGGTTGATGCTCTCCCGCCGCGCCTGCCCGCCCGCGATGCCCGTGACCAGGGCCAGGTTGTCCAGCACATAGAGGCTGTTCTCCACATAGGCGTCGAGGGTGGTGGCTTGCTCCCGCGCCGAGAAGGTCAGCGCCCCGCGCCGCCCGGACAGGTTCACGAAGCGACGGTTGTCCACATCGCCCATGGCCGCGTTCACGCCCGTGACGAGGCGGTTGCGAAGCCCGCCGAGGCGGCCGTCCAGCGTGACGCGCGCGAAGAGGTTCACGTCGTCGTTGCGGTTGTCGATCACCTGGAAGATCGGGTGATCCAGGCGCCGGTGCACATAGCTGCCGCCGAACTCCAGCAGCCCCCCCTCGCCCAGCCGCACGGCGGTGCGGGAGCCGATCCGCAGGCTCTCGATGTTGCGGGCATAGCGCAGGGCCAGATTGGCCGCCGCCGCCTGGCGCGGGTTGGACAGCGCGGCCGCGCGGGTCAGCGAGCCCGGAATGTCCTGCCGGATGGAGTTGTAGGTGAAGAAGAGCCGCGTCTCGATGTCGTCATTCACCCGCCAGCCCAGGTTCATGTTCACCCGGGCGCTGTCGCCGCCGCTGTGGCGCCGGTAGCCATCCTGCCGCGCGCCGGTGATGCTGATGGCGCCGTCGAAGGGGCCGGACACCACGCCATGGGCCAATTGCCCGCGGAAGAGGCCGAAGCTGCCCGCCTCCAGCCGGACCATGGAGCCCTGCCGGTCGCGCCCCGTCGGCGTCACGAAGTTGATGGCGCCGCCCAGCGTGTTGGCGCCCAGGGCGAAGGCATTGCCGCCGCGGAAGACCTCCACGCGCTGGAAGGTCAGCGGGTCCAACTCCTGGAAGTCGCCACTGCCATCGGCCTGGTTCACCGGGATGCCGTCCTGGTAGAGGCGCACCCCCCGCAAATGGAAGCTGCGCGCGACGCCCGAACCCCGGATGGAGAGGCGCGAATCCTCGCCCCATTTGGGCTGCGTGAAGACGCCAGGGACAAATTCCAGCACGTCGCGCAGCGTGGTGGCGCCGGCGCGGTCATTGAATTCACTGGCGGGGACCACGGTGTTGTTGCCCGGGCTGAGCCAGGCGCGGACCCGCGCCTGCTCATTGCTCGGCACGGTCAGCGAGGGCGCCGGGGCCGTAACCAGCACGGAGGGGATTTCGGCGGGCGCCTGCGCTCCAGCAGGCGCGGCGAGAACGAGAAGCGGTGCGGCCCAGCAGGCGCGCGGCAAGGCGGACATGGGAGATTTCCGAAATGGCGTGAACGAGGGCCCGCGCGGCGTCACCGCGCGGAGGGCGTGTTCAGGCCAGGACGGGCGGGGCGCGGGTGCTGTAGGGCGGCGCGCGGGCGCGCGGGGAAGGCAGGGCGGTGCCAGTCAGGGAGAAGCCGGGGACGGCGGCGAAGATCACGGGCTCCGACAGCGTCGGCGCGGCGGGCAGCACCACGCCGGGCAGCCCGGCGCAGGCGGGGCAGACGCCCGACCCCGCCTCGGCCGGGGCCTCCATGGGCTGGCCCTCATGGTCCAGCAGCGCGAGGCGCTTGCCCTCGATGGTGCAGATCTCAACCAGCAGGCCATGGGCGGCGCCCAGGCCGCGCAGGCAATGCGCCGCACCCACCCCGGCCTGCATGAACAGGACAAGGGCGAAGGCCAGGCAGCTCAGGCGGCGGAACGCTCCCACATGGGAGGCTTTACGCCGGCGAGGCGTCGGGCTCAAGCCGCCAGGGCGTATTCGACCTCGGGCGTGTAGACCGCCATCTCCTTGCCCAGCCGCGAGGAGAAGAGCACGAAATGCTCCACCATCACGGGCTCGGTGCGAAAGAGGTTGTGCGCCTGGACGAAGCCCGCGAGCTTGTCCAGCGGCACCAGGTCGGTGCGCGCCAGCGTCACATGCGGGGTGAAGCGGCGCCGCTCGGCCGGCAGGCCCGCGCGCTGCAAGGCCGTCTCGATCTTGGCCTGGAGATGCGCGAGCCCCGGCGTGCGTTCCGCCACCGCATGCAGGGATTGCACCCGGCCGGCCTTCTCGAAGGTGCCGAGACCCTGCAGGCGCAATTCGAAGGGCTTGGCGCGGATGGCGGCGAGAGCGAGGTCCACCTCCTCCGCCTCCACGGAGGTGACGTTGCCGATGAAGCGCAGCGTCAGGTGATAGTTGGCCGGCGGCACCCAGCGGACGCCGGGCAGGCCGCCCACCATCAAGGCCAGGCTGTCGCGCACCGCCTCCGGAAGTTCGAGAGCGACGAAGAGACGCATGGGCACCCCCTTCCGGATTCGCGCATTATCCTGCCGGGACAGCGGCCACCCGGTCCAGCAGTTGTTCGGTGACAGGCAGGATCTCCGCGATCATGCGCTCAACGCCCCGGGCGTTCGGATGGATGCCGTCGGCCTGGTTCAGCGCCCGCTCCCCCGCCACGCCCTCCAGGAAGAAGGGCATGAACAGGATGTTCGGCCGGCGCCGCGCCGCCTCCGTGAAGACCGCATGGAACTCCCGCCCATAATCCGCGCCGAGATTGGGCGGCGCGTGCATGCCGGCCAGCAGGGTTGGGATGTTGCGCGCCTCCAGCCGGTCCAGGATGGAATTCAGCGCCTCGGCCATTCGGGACACCGGCAGGCCGCGCAGCCCGTCATTGCCGCCGAGCGCCACGATGGCCGCCTGGGGCCGGTCGGCCAGCGCCCAGTCGAGCCGCGCCGCCCCGCCGGCCATGGTGTCGCCCGAGACGCCGCCATCCAGCACCCGCACCTGGCGCCCGCGGGCGTTCAGCGCCGCCTCCAGCCGGGGCACGAAGCCCTCGCCGCGCGGCAGGCCGTAGCCGGCCGTCAGGCTGTCGCCCAGCGCCAGCAGCCGCACCGGCTCCTGCGCGGCGGCCTGACGCACGCCGACACCCAAGGTTGCGGAAAGCAACAAACCCTTTTGCAGCGCAACGCGGCGCCCATATCGCAAGGTGATGGACAAGCAGCAAACCCCTTCGCCGTTGATCGCGGCCCATGATCTCCGCTTCGAGGTGGGGGCCGCCGCCGGGCGGGTCAACATCCTGCGCGGGGTGAGCCTCTCGGTCGCGGAGGGCGAGGCGGTGGCCATCGTGGGCCCCTCCGGCTCCGGCAAGACCTCCCTGATGATGCTGCTGGCAGGGCTGGAGCGCGCGACCGCGGGCCGGCTGACCGTGGCGGGGCGCGACCTCTCCGCGATGGACGAGGATGCCCTGGCCCGCTTCCGGCGCGAGGAGGTCGGCATCGTCTTCCAGTCCTTCCACCTGGTGCCGACCATGACGGCGCTGGAGAATGTGGCCATCCCGCTGGAATTCGCGGGCGACCCGGCCGCCTTCGCCAAGGCCGAGGCGGCGCTGGCTTCGGTGGGCCTTGGCCACCGCGTCGGCCACTACCCCGGCCAGCTTTCGGGCGGCGAGCAGCAGCGCGTGGCCCTGGCCCGCGCCTTCGTGGCCACCCCCCGCCTGATCCTGGCCGACGAGCCCACTGGCAATCTCGACCGCGCCACGGGCAACCTGGTGATGGACCTGCTCTTCGACCTGCGGGAGCGGCACGGCACCACCCTGCTGCTGATCACGCACGACCCGCTGCTGGCCGCGCGCTGCGCTCGGCAGATCCATGTGGCCGATGGGCGCATCGAGCGCGACACGGCCGAACTGCCGCTGGCCGCGGAATAGCTATGCGCGATGTGATGATGGGGCTGCGCCTCGCGCGGCGCGAATTGCGCGGGGGTGCCCGCGGGCTTTGGCTGGTGCTGGCCTGCCTGGCGCTCGGCGTGGCCGCCATCGCGGCCGTGGGCACGCTGCGCGCGGGCATCCAGGCCGGGTTGCAGGCGGATGGCGCGCGCATCCTGGGCGGTGACCTCGAAATCCGTGGCGGCTACCAGCCGGTGGATGCGGCCACCCTCGACTGGGTGCGCGCCCGTGGCGGCACCATCAGCGAGGTGCGGATGCTGCGCGCCATGCTGGTGGCCCCCTCGGGCGAGCGGAGCCTCGTGGAACTCAAGGCCGCCGATGGCCTCTACCCGCTCTTCGGCGAGCTGCGGCTGGACCCGGCGGTGCCCCTCTCCGGCGCGGCCGTCGTGGCCGAACCCGCGGTGGCCGACCGGCTGGGCCTCACCACGGGCGACGCGGTGCGCCTGGGCGAGGCGCAGTTCACCTTCGCCGCGCGCATCACCGAGGAACCGGACCGCGTCGCCACCCCCACCGTCTTCGGCCCGCGCGCCATCATCCCGCTGGACCAACTCGCCGCCACGGGCCTTGCCCAGCCCGGTAGCCTGATCAGCCACGAATACCGCATCCGCCTGCCCGAGGGCGCCTCGGCGCGGGCCTTCGGCAATGACCTCCGCGCGGCCTTCCCCACCGCGCCCTGGCGCGTGCGGCTCGCGGAACAGGCCGAGCCGGGGGTGAACCGCTTCCTCGACCGCGCCGCCTCCTTCCTGACCCTGGCGGGGCTGACGGCGCTGCTGGTGGGCGGCATCGGCGTGGCGACGGGCGTGCGCGCCTGGCTGGAGGCGCGGGCGCGCACCATCGCCACCCTGCGCTGCATGGGCGCCCCCAGCACGGCCATCTTCTCGGCCTATCTGTTCCAGGTGCTGGCGCTCTCCGCCGTGGGCATCCTCTTTGGCCTGCTGGCCGGCTGGGGCCTCACCTTCCTGGCCGCGCAATTGCTGGCCGGCGCGCTGCCCGTGCCGCCGCGCATGGGCTTCTATCCGGCGCCGCTGGGGCTGGCCGCTCTCTACGGCCTGCTGACTGCGCTGACCTTCGCGCTCTGGCCGCTCGGCCGCGCGGGGCGCATCCCGGGTGCCGCCCTGTTCCGCGACATGTTCCGCACCGAGGCCCGCCGCCCCGGCTGGCGCGTGATGGCACTGAACGCCGTGACGGCGGGCGCCCTGGTGGCGCTGGTGATCCTGACGGCCGAGCAGCCCTTCTTCGCCATGGCCTTCTGCGCGGGTGCCGCGGTGGCGCTGGTGGTGTTCCGCCTGGGAGCCGGGGTGCTGATGTGGGGTGCGAAGCGCCTGTCGCACATCCGCCGTCCGGCCATCCGGCTCGGGCTCGCCAACCTCCACCGGCCGGGGGCGGCCACGCCCATCATGCTGGTGGCCTTGGGGCTGGGGCTGACCACGCTCGCCGCCATCGCGCAGATCGAGGGCAATCTGCGCGCCGCCATCGGCAGTGAGATGCCCAACCGCGCGCCCAACTTCTTCTTCATCGACATCCAGCCCGACCAGGTGGGCGACTTTGACCGGCTGGCGCGCGAGACGCCCGGCGTGGAAGAGGTGCGCCGTGTGGCCAGCCTGCGCGCGCGCATCAGCAGCGTGCGCGGCATCCCGGCCGAAGAATACCAGACCACCCCGGACACCGCCTGGGCGCTCCGGGGCGAGCGCGGCCTGACCTACACGGCCGAGATCCCGGAAGGCACACGGCTGGTCGAGGGCCGCTGGTGGGCGCCCGACCATTCCGGCCCCACCCTGCTCTCCTTCGACGCCAATCTCGCCCGAGGCTGGGGCGTGGGCATCGGCGACACCATCACGGTGAACGTGCTGGGGCGCGAGGTGGAGATGACCATCGCGAACCTGCGCCAAGTGGAATGGCGCAGCCTGGCCATGAACTTCACCCTGGTGGCCTCACCCGGCCTGCTCTCGGCGGCACCCCACACCCATATCGCCACGGTGCGCGGCGACCCGGCGCAGGACGGGCTGCTGCTGCGGCGTATCACGGACGCGCTGCCCAACGTCTCGGGCGTGCGGGTGCGCGACGCCTTGGCCCAGGTGGCGGAGTTGCTGGGGCGCATCGCCACGGCGCTGACGGCGACGGGTTCGGTGACCTTGCTGGCGGGCGCGCTGGTGCTGGCGGGCGCCGTCGCCGCGGGCCAGCGCCGCCGCGTGCGCGAGGCCGTGGTGCTCAAGACCGTGGGCGCCACGCGCGGCCAGATCCGCCGGGCCTTCCTGGTGGAATTCGGGGCACTCGGCGCCTTCGCGGGGCTGCTGGCGGCCGCGGCCGGCACGGCGGCGGCCTGGGGCGTGGTGCGTGGCATCATGCGGCAGGAATGGCTGTTCCTGCCGGGCACCCTGGCCTTGACAGTGCTGGGCTGCATGGTTCTGGTGCTGGCCTTCGGCTATGCTGGCACCGCCCTGGCTCTGCGCGCCCGTCCTGGTCCCCTGCTGCGGAACGAGTAGCCGCACCGCAGCGTAAAGAAGTCCAGGCAACGTGAAATGGCGTTGAATTCGGATTACAGCCGGTCCATATAGCGGCACGACGGGCAACGCCCGATTCAGGAGGACACATTCACCCATGGCACTCCAACCCCAATCTCGGTGGACTCAGCCGCAGCAAGGCTGGGGCCGCGCCGGCGCGCTCGATCAGGCGGTCCTCGACGAGGAGGCTGCGCAGCTACATGCTCCGCGTCTACAACTGGATGGCGTCGGGCCTGCTGCTCACGGCCATCGTGGCCTACCTGATCGCGAGCACCCCCGCCGTCGCGGAACTCTTCTACACCACGGTCCGCACGCCGCGCGGCCTGGCCACCGCGCCGACCATCCTCGGCTGGATCGCGATGTTCTCGCCGCTGGCCTTCGTCCTCGTCCTCTCCTTCGGCATCAACCGGATGAGCAAGACGACGGCCCAGGCGCTGTTCTGGGTGTTCGCGGCCGTGATGGGCGCGAGCATGTCGAACATCTTCGTGATCTACACGGCGTCCTCGATCGCGAGCACCTTCTTCGCCACCTCGGCGATGTTCGCGGCGATGAGCCTGATCGGCTACACGACGAAGCGTGACCTGACGAAGCTGGGCAGCTTCATGATGATGGGCCTCATCGGCATCATCATCGCGATGGTGGTGAACATCTTCATCGGCTCTCCGGCCATTGCCTTCGTCGTCTCGATCCTGGGCGTGATCATCTTCTGCGGCCTGACCATGTGGGACACGCAGCGGATCAAGAACGACTACATCGAGCACGCCTATGCCGAGGGCTCGGAGATGGCGGGCAAGCGCAGCGTGATGGACGCGCTGGGCCTCTACCTGAACTTCATCAACCTGTTCCAGTTCCTGCTCCAGTTCATGGGCATGCGGAACCAGGAGTAACCGGCCCCAAGGCCGACCGGCCCGGCGGAGCGATCCGCCGGGCCTTTTTCATGTTCAGGGGTCCGCCAGGGTGACGACCTCGGTGCCCTCCTCGATGGAATCGCCCGCGGCGCAGCCCAGATGCGCCACCACCCCATCGCGCGGGGCGGTAATCTTGATCTCGGTCTTCATGGCCTCCAGCACCGCCAACAGCTGCCCGCGCGTGACCGCATCGCCGGGCGCCACCAGCACCTGGACCACCCGGCCGGGAATGGGTGCGGCGAGGCGGCTTTCCGAGGCCCCGCCCTCCTCCACCGGCGCATAGGGGTCCCGGCGGTAGAGCCGCCAGGTTTGCCCCCCCATGCGAAGGGTGACGCCATCCTCCTCGGCCTGGAGGGCGAAGGCGGTCAGTCGGTCGCCCTCGCCCAGGGCCAGGCGGCCATGCTGCAAGGCGACGGTGATGTGGCGGGGCGCCTCGCCCTCCACCTCCGCCGCGAAGCCACCTTCCCGCCAGCGCAGCACCACGCGGCGCGGCGCCACGCCATCCTCCCAGAGCGAGACCGTCTCCGCCCCGCCCTGCAGGCGCCAGCCGGCGGCCTGGGCCCAGGGCGTGGCCGGCGCCGCGCGCTGCCGCGCGAGCATGGCCTCGCCCGCCGCCGCCGCGATCAGCGCCTCGGGCGGCGCAGCCTTGGGCGGGGCCAGCAGCGCCTCGCCATGGCGCGCGATGACCCCGGTGTCGAGTTCGGCGGCCCGCAGCGCCTCATGTCCCAGCAGGCGCCGGAGAAAGCGGAGGTTGTTGCCCACCCCCTCCACCTCCAGCGCCGCCAGGGCCTGGGAGAGTCGCACCAACGCCGCATCGCGGCCCTCGCCCCAGGCGATGAGTTTGGCCAGCATCGGGTCATAGAAGGCGGTGACGCTGTCACCCGCCGCGAAGCCGGTGTCCATCCGGACATGCTCGCCGAGGTCGGTGGGGCCCAGCTTTCGCAGCCTGCCCGTGGCGGGGCGGAAGTCGTGCTCGGGCTCCTCGGCATAGAGGCGCACCTCCACGGCATGGCCACGCGGCGCGGGGGGCCAAACTGCCGGCAGGGCCTCGCCGGCGGCCACGCGCAGCTGCCATTCCACCAGGTCGAGGCCCGTCACCATCTCGGTGACGGGATGCTCCACCTGCAGGCGGGTGTTCATCTCGAGGAAGAAGGCGTCCTCGCCCTCCACCACGAATTCCACCGTGCCGGCGTTCACATAGCCCACGGCGGCGGCGGCGTTCACGGCGGCCTCGTGCAGCCGGGCGCGCAACGCGTCCGAGAGGGCGGGGGCCGGCGCCTCCTCCAGCACCTTCTGGTGGCGGCGCTGGATGGAGCAGTCGCGCGTGTGCAGGTGGACGATGCGGCCATGGGTGTCGCCCATCACCTGCACCTCCACATGGCGCGGCCTGGTCAGGTATTTCTCGATCAGCACGCGATCGTCGCCGAAGGCGGCCAGCGCCTCGCGCCGCGCGCCCTCCAGTTCGCGCGCGAAGTCGGCGGCGTCATACACGGGGCGCATCCCCTTCCCGCCCCCGCCGGCACTCGCCTTGATCAGCACGGGAAAGCCGATGCGCCGGGCCTCGCCTGCCAGCATGTCGTCCTCCTGCGCGGCGCCGTGATAGCCGGGCACGGTGGGGACGCCGGCGGCCACCATCAGCCGCTTGCTCTCGGCCTTGCTGCCCATGGCGCGGATGGCGGCGGGCGAGGGGCCGATGAAGGCGATGCCGGCCTGGGCGCAGGCCTCGGCGAATTCCGCGTTCTCGGAAAGGAAGCCGTAGCCCGGATGGATGGCCTCGGCGCCGCTGGCCCGCGCCACCTCCAGGATGGCCTCGGCGCGCAGGTAGCTCTCGCGCGCCGGAGCGGGGCCGATGAAATACGCCTCGTCGGCCTCGCGCACATGCAGGGCGCGGCGGTCGGCCTCGCTGAACACAGCCACGGTGGAAATGCCCATGCGGCGGGCGGTCCGCATGATGCGGGCGGCGATCTCGCCCCGGTTCGCGATCAGGATCTTGCGGAACATGCGCGTCACATCCGGAACAGGCCGAACTTCGTCGGCGGAATGGGCGCGTGCAGCGCGGCGTTGAACGCGAGGCCCAGCACGTCGCGCGTCATGGCGGGCGGGATGATGCCGTCATCCCACAGGCGGGCGGTGGCGTAGTAGGGGTCGCCCTCGCGTTCGTATTTTTCGCGGATGGGCGCCTTGAACGCCTCTTCCTCCTCGGCGCTCCAGGCGCGGCCGGAGGCTTCCAGGTTGTCCCGCCGCAGGGTGGCCAGCACGGAGGCCGCCTGCTCGCCCCCCATCACGCTGATGCGCGCATTGGGCCAGGTGAAGAGAAAACGTGGCGAATAGGCGCGGCCGCACATGCCGTAATTCCCCGCGCCGAAGCTGCCGCCGATGATGACCGTGATCTTGGGCACCTGCGCGGTGGCGACGGCCGTGACCAGCTTCGCGCCATCCTTGGCGATGCCGCCGGCCTCATATTTGCGGCCCACCATGAAGCCCGAGATGTTCTGCAGGAACAGCAGCGGGATGCCGCGCTGGCAGCACAGCTCGATGAAATGGGCACCCTTTTGCGCGCTCTCGCTGAAGAGGATGCCGTTATTGGCGATGATGCCGACCGGCATGCCCCAGATGCGCGCGAAGCCGGTCACCAGCGTGGTGCCATAGCGCGGCTTGAACTCGTCCAGCACGGAGCCGTCCACGATGCGCGCGATGACTTCCCGAACCTCGAAGGGGGCGCGGACATCGGAGGGGATCACGCCGTTCAGTTCGGCGGGGTCATAGGCCGGCGCCTCGGGCGGGAAGGGCGGCGTGGGCGGGGAAGCGGCATTCAGGTTGCCCACGATGCGCCGCATCAGCCCCAACGCGTGCATGTCGTCCTGCGCCAGGTGGTCGGCCACGCCCGAAAGCCGCGTGTGGACGTCGCCGCCGCCCAAATCCTCGGCCGAGACGATTTCGCCCGTCGCCGCCTTCACCAGCGGCGGGCCACCCAGAAAGATGGTGCCCTGGTTGCGGACGATCACGGCCTCGTCGCACATCGCCGGCACATAGGCGCCGCCCGCGGTGCAGCTTCCCATCACGGCCGCGATCTGCGGGATGCCGGCGGCCGACATGTTCGCCTGGTTGAAGAAGATGCGGCCGAAATGCTCGCGGTCAGGGAAGATCTCGTCCTGGTTGGGCAGGTTGGCGCCGCCGCTGTCCACGAGATACAGGCAGGGCAGCCGGTTCTGCTGCGCCACCTCCTGCGCGCGAAGGTGCTTCTTCACCGTCATCGGGTAGTAGCTGCCGCCCTTCACCGTGGCGTCATTGGCCACGATGACGCAGGCGCGGCCGGCCACGGTGCCGATGCCGGTGATGAGGCCGGCGCCGTTGATCTCCTCGCCATACATGCCATGGGCGGCCAGCGGCGAGAGTTCGAGGAAGGGCGCGCCGGGGTCGAGCAGCCGCTCCACCCGCTGCCGCGGCAGCAGCTTGCCGCGCGCCACATGCCGGTCGCGGGCGGCCTCCGGCCCACCCAGCGCGGCGCGCGCCGTGCGCGCGCTGAGTTCGTCCAGCAATTCCTGGGTGCGCGCCGCCTGCGCGCGGAAATCCCGCCCGCGCGGGTCGAGTTGGCTGGTGATGCGCATGGCTATGCCGTCTCGCGAAACAGCTCGCGCCCGATCAGCAGGCGGCGGATTTCGCTGGTGCCGGCGCCGATCTCATAGAGCTTGGCATCCCGCAGCAGGCGGCCCGTCGGGTAGTCGTTGATGTAGCCATTCCCGCCCAGGATCTGGATGGCATCCAGCGCCGCCCGCGTCGCTTCCTCGGCCGCGAAGAGGATGGCGCCGGCCGCATCCTTGCGCGTGGTCTGCCCGGCGTCGCAGGCGCGCGCCACCGCATAGACATAGGCCCGCGCCGCGTTGAAGCGCGTGTACATGTCGGCGACCTTGCCCTGGATGAACTGGAACTCACCGATCGCCTGGCCGAACTGCTTGCGTTCGTGGATGTAGGGCACGACCACATCCAGGCAGGCCTGCATGATGCCGAGCGGCCCCGCCGCCAGCACCACGCGCTCATAATCGAGGCCCGACATCAGCACGCGCACGCCGCCATTCACCTGGCCGAGCACGTTCTCCTCCGGCACTTCGCAATCCTCGAACACCAGCTCGCTGGTGGGGGAGCCGCGCATGCCGAGCTTGTCCAGCTTCTGCGCCGGCGTGAAACCCTTGAAGCCGCGCTCGATCAGGAAGGCGGTGATGCCCTTGGGGCCGGCATCCGGGTCGGTCTTGGCGTAGACGATCAGCGTCTCGGCGTAATGCGCGTTGGTGATCCACATCTTCGTGCCGTTCAGCACGTAGCGGTCGCCACGCTTCTCGGCGCGCAGCTTCATGGACACCACGTCCGATCCCGCGCCGGGCTCGCTCATGGCCAGCGCGCCCAGATGTTCGCCGCTGATCAGCTTGGGCAGGTACTTGGCGCGCTGGGCCGGGGTGCCGTTACGCTCGATCTGGTTCACGCAGAGATTTGAGTGCGCGCCATAGCTCAGCCCCACGCTGGCGCTGGCGCGGCTGATCTCCTCCACCGCCACGCAATGCGCGACATAGCCCATGCCGGCCCCACCCCGCGCCTCGTCCACCGTGATCCCGTGCAGGCCGAGCGCGCCCATCTCGGGCCAGAGGTGGCGGGGGAACTCGTCGGTCCGGTCGATCTCGGCGGCCAGCGGCGCGACGCGCTCGGTGGCGAAGGCGCGCACCGTGTCGCGCAGCGCGTCAATCTCGGGCCCCAGGCCGAAATCCAGCGAGGGGAGGTGGGCGTTTCCGGACATTTTGTTCCCTTCCTCGGAAGGGTGGCAGGCTAGCGCGGATCTTGAGCCGCCGGAACGCCCGATGCGCGCAGCCGGATGGCCAGCGGCGGGTCATCGGTGGCGATCACGTCCACCCCCAGCCGCAGGGCGCGATGCAGGGTGGGGGCGTGGTTGGCCCCCCAGACCGACAGGCGCAGCCCCTCCGCCCGCAACGCATCGCGCAGGGTGGCATCGGCCAAGCCCTCGGGGACGCCGAGCTCCGTGGCTCCGCAACTGCGGCACATCGCCACCGTGTCGCGTGGGCGCATGCCCCGCAGCGTCCAGCCCCCGGCCAGCCAGACGGTCTGGGCAAAACCGCCCAGCGCGGCCGCCTCGGCGACACTCGCCGCCTCGAAGCTCATGAAAACGGTGCGGGCGCGCATGCCATGCTGGTCCACCACCGCGGCGCAGCGGGCGACGAGGCCCGGATAGGGCCGGCCCTGGGCATCCGCCTTCACCTCCAGCCGCAGCACCTGCCCGCCCTCCTGGATCAGCCGCGCGGCGTGGGAGAGGTGCGGGATGGTCTCGCCCCCCGTACCGCGGATGCGAAGCTGGGCCAGCGCCTCCCAGGACTGGGCCACCACCGGCCCCTGCCCGTCCGTCGTGCGGTCCAGCGTGGCGTCGTGCATGACCACGGGCTCGCCGTCCGCCGAGGCATGGACGTCAAGTTCCACCTGCTCGGCCGACCACTTCAGCGCTTCGCGGATGGCGAGCAGGCTGTTCTCGGGCCAGATGAAGGCACCACCCCGATGACTGGCGATTTCGGGGCTGGCGATCTCGGAGAGGGGGGGCGTGTCCATACCGCATTGCTGGCCGGGACACGTCCTTGACGTCAAGCGGGCCGCGCCTCCCAGGCCTGGCGCAGCGCCCGCCCCAGGTTGCGCCCAAAGCGTGGCCCGTCGCACAGCGGCGAGGCAGCGACCCGCGCCCGCAGCCCCGCGCGCAGCTCCGCAAGCGCCGGGAGGTCCGCGGCGCGGCGCAGGGCCTCGGCCACATAGCTGTCCTCATCGGGTACGGCCCAATCCGGCAGGCCTACATTGGAGAGGTGCGACAGGGCGTGGCGGCCCGCGAACCCCTCACTCACCTTGGTCAGCACCGGCACGCCCATCCAGAGCGACTCGCAGACCGTGAGGCCGCCCGTATAGGGAAAAGGGTCCAGCGAGAGGTCGATCTCGCCATAGGCCGCCAATAGCGCCTCGTGCGGCACGGCGCCATGGAGTTCCAGCCGGTCCAGCGGCATGCCGAACGCCGCGGCGCGTGTCAGAAAGGCGGCGCGCGTGGGGTCGTCGCCCAGCGCATGGGTCCGCAGCACCAGCCGCGCGGTGGGCAGGGCCGCCAGGATGCGCGCCCAGGTCGACAGCACCGCGGGCGTCACCTTTGCCAGGTTGTTGTAGCAGCCGAAGGTGACATGGCCGCGCGCCAGGGCGGGCAGCGGCGCCACATCAGGCGCGCGGTCGGGCGGGGCGTAGCAGCAATAGCCATCGGGCATGCGGAGCAGGCGCTCGGTGTAGTGGGGCTCGAAACCCGCGGGCGTCTCCCAACGGTCGGTCAGCATCCAGTCCATGTTGGGGACGCCGGAGCTCGCCGATTGCGACCCCACCCACTTGATCTGCACAGGTGCGGCGCGGTGGCGCAGCACCCGCACCCGCCCGCCCTGCCCATGGCCGCTCAGGTCGATCAGGATGTCCAGCGCCTCCGCGCGCAGGCGGTCCAGCACGAGCTGGTCCCTCGCCCCTGGCTCGAAGCTGATCCAGCGGTCGGCGCGCGCGCGGAAGCGCCGCGCCAACGGGTCCTCACGGTCAGTGAGGCTGAAGACCACCACCTCGAACTCCTCGCGCGGGAGGTGTTCGATGGCCGGCAGGGTCAGCCAGCCCACCGGGTGCCGGCCCAGATTCGACGAGAGCAACCCGACGCGCAGCCGCTCGCCGGGCGGGCGCGCCACGGGCACATAGGGGTTGATGCCCTGGGACAGCCGCTGCTTCAGCGCACGGGCGGCCTCGCCCAGCGCCTCGGACGTCGCCATCGCCGGGTGGTAGGGGCCCACATTGCACAGGGCATGGACGAGCGCGTTCTCACCCCCCGCGGCCTCGGTGGCGAGCCGCGCCTCCTCCTGCAGCCCTTGCGAGACGAGCACGAGCGCCAGCGTGGCGTGGGTGCGCTCATCCCCGCCCAGATCGGCCAGGGTGGCGCGCAGGGAGTCCGCCGCCTCGGCCAGGCGGTGCAGGCGAAACAGGATTTCGCCATGGCCCACGCGCAGGCTCCGCTCACCGGGGGCCAGGGCCACCGCGCGTTCGAAGACCGGCAGGGCGGCCTTGTAGGCGCGCTCCCGCCACAGGCCATGGGCAAGGCCCGAGAGGATGGCGACATCCTCCGGCGCCAGGGCCTCGGCCAAGTGCCAATGGCGCAGCCCTTCCCGCGTCTGCCCGAAGGCATCGAGCAGGGTGGCATGGGCCGCGATCCGCGCGGGGGAGAGCGGGTCCGCCGCCAGCGCGGCCTCGCTGGCCGCGCGGGCACCCGCCGGCCCCTCCCGCGCCAGCACCGCCTCGCTCCAGACGACACCGGCCAGGCCCGGGGCGCCCTCTCGCGCCAGCAGCGGCACGGCCAGGGCCAGGGCCTCGCCGGGCTCATTCGCCGCCACGAGGCCGCGCGCCAGCTCCAGCGTGATGCCGTCGTCCTGGGGGCTGTGCAGCAGGGCCTCTCGCAGGAGCGCGACCGAAGCCTCAGCCCGCCCTTCGGCACGGGCCAGCTCGGCCAGGCCGCACAGGGCCGCGACATGGCCAGGGTCCCGCACCAGGGCGGCCTCATAACCCTGGCGTGCCGCCTGACCCTGGCCGCGCAGATGCGCGAGGCGCCCACGACGGAAATGCGGCTCCGGGTGATGGGGCAGCCGTTCCAGCGCGGTGGCGAGAGGGCCTGCCGCGGCGTCAAGTTGGCCCAGATCCATCCGCGCCATGGCGAGGTTCAGCGCGGCCAGCCCATGCCAGGGCACCTCGGCCACGGCAGCTTCCAGCAGGGGCAGCGCGTCCCGGGTCCGCCCCTCGCGCAGCAGGGCCAAGGCGGCCTGGAAAGCCGAGGCGTCGCCGGGCAGGCCGTCCATCACCTCAGCCTCCGAGGCGGGCGAGGGCGATTACGCCCGGCACGGTGGCCTCGCCCTCCCAGCGCAGCGTCTCCTCGCGGAACTCCAGCGTGGCGAGCCCCGCGCGTTCCAGCGCCGCCCGCAGATAGCCGGGGTCATGGCGGTAGCGGGCGCTGGCCTGCAACTCCCAGCCGCCCTCGGCCTCGCCGGACTCGATGCTCAATGCAACCAGGCCGCCGGGCTTGAGGCGGGCCGCCACCGCGCCGAGAACCGCATCCAGGCGCCCGAAATAGCAGAGCACGTCCGACAGCAGGACCAGGTCGTAATGGGCGGTATCGGCGGCCATCGCCTCGTTGATCTCGGCGCAGCGCAGCTCCGTATAGATGCCCTTGGCGCGTGCCACCTCGATCATGCGAGGCGACAGGTCCACGCCCACCAGCCGCCCGCCCAGCATGTCGTGCAGGGTGGCGCCCATGAGCCCGGTGCCGCAGCCGAGGTCGAGCACATCGCCCAGATGCCGGCCGCCCGGCGTGTAGCCCTGGCCCTCGATCAGCTTGAGCATGACGCCCGGCACGCGATAGCCGAGCGCGAAGAGCGCGGCCTCGAAGCGGTTCGCATAGCCGTCGAAGACGTCGGTCACGTAGCGGTCGCTCGCGCGGTCCGGGGTGGCACCGGCATTGGTCATCGCGGCGGCAAGGTGCTGGAGATAGGTGTCCGTCGGGTCGAGCCGCGCGGCTTCCGCATAGGCTTCCGCCGCGGCTTCCGCCTGACCCAGTCGCTGCCGCGCCTGGCCGAGCACCGAGTAGAGGGCGGCCTCTCCCTGCTGCCGCCCCAAGGCCCCCTCGATCAGCGCGATGGCCTTGTGCGGGTCACCGCCCAGCAGCACGTTCTGCGCGCGCAACGGCAAGATGCCGCGCGCATAGGGCGCCATCGAATGCGCCAGCGCATAGAGTTCCTCGGCCGCCGCATGGCGCCCGCCGCGCATCATGGCCATGGCCAGCATGGCCGAGCGGTGCGGCGCCTCGGGCTCTGCCACGAAGGCCTGGTGGAAGAGGAAGATGGCCTCGTCATGCCGCCCTGCCTCGGACAGGCAGGTGGCCAGCAGCGCCTTGGCATCGCGGTCCGACGGGGTGGCCATCACGGCCGCGGCCGCGTCATCCATGGCGCCGTCCGCATGGCCCAGGGCACGGCGGATGCGCGCGCGCAGCAGGCGCAGCGCGGCGTCATCGCGCAGGGAAAGCGCGGCATCGGCGGCGATGAGCGCGGCCGGCGCGTCATCGCTTTCCATCAGGGCCTCGGCCAGCAGGCCGTGAGCCTCCGCGGGGGCCGCGGGCAGGGAAGCGGCGCGCGACAGCAGCAGCGCGGCATCGGCCGGGCGGCGGTCGCGCAGCAGGTCGCGCCCGCGGTCGAGAAGGCGCAGCGCGGTCGTGTCGGGCGTGGCGTGAATGTTCATGGCCGCGCCCTCAGTTCCAAAGCGCGCCAGCCATCTGCTCGTTCATCTCGATGATGAACGCCGCATCAGGCGCCTCAGCGTCGAGCTCGCGCAGCACGGCGCGGGCGAGCGAGGCAATCTGCGCGCGCAGCGGCATGGCCAGGCGGTTGGTGGGGTCCAGCACCGAGTCGAGCACGGCGTCCCACAGGCGCCGGTTGTCCGCGATGGCGCGCGCCTGCGCGATGCCGCCCTCGGCACCCGCGTCGCGCAGCGCGCGGGTCGCGCGGGCGAAGACCTCGGCCTCCATCTGCTTGGGCGTGAGCTGGCGGCGATAGCGGCCGGCGGAGGATGTGTTGCTGGCGAAGGACATGGTGGGAAACCTCCCGCGATGGATTTCGGAACCCAAACGGGCGCGCCCTCAAGGCCGCGGCGCCGTGCATGGGGAAAATTCGGGAACGCATCAGCCCGAGGGCTGCGCGGAAGGGGGAAGGCGGCCTCCTGCCAGCCTCCGTTCAAGGTCTTACCGGAAGAGCGAGAGCAGAACCTGCGGCGCCTGGTTGGCGATGCCGAGTGCCTGGGAACCGAGCTGCTGCCGGATCTGCAGGGACTGCAGCCGCGCCGATTCCTTGGCGAGATCGGCGTCGATCAGGGCGCCCATGCCGGCTTCCTGCGCGTCCATCTTGGCCTTGTTGAAGTTGATCTGGCTGTCCACGTAACGGCTGTAGCTGCCGAGGTTGTTCAGCGAGGTCAGGGTGTTGTTGATCGCGACGTTGACGGCGCCGCCAGTCGTGAGCGCCGAGCTGAAGTCACTGATGGCGGCCAGAAGCGAGGCCCCCGTCAGCATCGTCGCGCCGTTGTAGCCCACGCCCGTCAGCGCGGTGAAATCGGCCGCGCCATTGATGGCCGCGGTGGCGATCTTGGCGAAGCTGTAGGTCGCGCCCTCGCCGTTGCGCACCGTACGGATCTCACCCAGCGTGGTGCCGCCCGCCGTCGCCGCGGCGGCCGTCACCAGCATGGACTGCCCGTTGTAGCGCGTATCGGTGATGAAGTTCGCGATCTGCGAGAAGGTCTCCTTCAGCCCCGCCATGTACTGCTCGCGCTGGGCCGGCGTGATGTTGCTGTCCGAAAGCTTCACGACCGTGGCCTTCACGTCCTGCAACGCCTTGGAGACGTTCTCAAGACCGGTCCGGGTCGTGTCGAGCAGCCCCTTCGCACCGCCCAGCTGCTGGTTCGCCGAGGTGGTGGCAGCGAGGTCGCCGCGGATACGCTCGGCCACGGCGAAGGCCGCGCCGTCATCCCGCGCATCCGCCACGCGCGAGCCGGTGGAGATGCGCTTTTGCGTCGCCGCCATCTCCTCGTTCGTGCGGTTGAGCGACTGCAGCGCCACCATGGCGCCCAGGTTGGTATTCACGGAGTTCAGCGACATTGGTCTTTTTCCTTTGTCAGGTGCGGCCCCCGGATTTCGGGGACCATCCGCCGTGTAGGAGACGAAGGGTTAAGGAAGGCTTGCGCCCCCTCCCGTTCAGAACATGCGCTGCGTCCAGGTGCGCGGCGTCTTGTCGCTGACGATCTCGATGTCGAGATGGTAGCGGAACTTCCGCGGCCCCACCTTGCGGATGAAGTCGGTGATGGAGGCGAGCCCATCCTCCAGCTTCGTCGTGGTGCGATAGCCCAGCAGACGCCGCGCCTTGTCGGCCGAGCAGGTGGCGAACTTCACCTCCTGCGGGCGGCCCGGGACATAGATGGGGGTACCGGTGAAGTTGGTGAGCTTGGCGAGCACCCGCGACAGCTCGTTGATGCTCACGAACTCCTCATCGGGGCCGATATTCACCGTCTCGCCCAGCGCCACGTCGTCGAGGCCCATGGCCAGCAGGCAGGAGAGGCAGTCCTCCACATAGGAGAAGCAGCGCTTCTGCTCGCCATCGCCGTAGATGATGGGCGGGCGGCCTTGCAGCATCAGGTTCGCCATGATGGAGGCGACGTTGCGGTAGGGGTCGTCGAACTTCTGGCGCGGACCGATGATGTTGTGCGGCACCGCGATGGACCACTCCACACCGTGCACGGCGCAGAGATTCTTCAGCGCCTCCTCCGCCGCCACCTTCGCGATGCCATAGGGGTCCTGCGGGCGGGGCGTATAGTCCTCGCGGAACGGCACCTCGTTGCTGCCATAGCGCGCCATGGAGGAGCAGAACACGATGCGCCGCGCCTTGTTCGCGATGGCCGCGGAGAACAGCGAGACCGAGCCGCTGACGATGTTGTCCATCACGAGCGCGGGCGAGAAGACCGACAGCCCTTCATAGGCCGTGGCCGCGCAGTGATAGACCAGCTCGCAGCCCTGCGAGATCTTCTGCATCGCGTTGAAGTCGCGGCAGTCATACTGGTAGAACTCGGCCTCGGGCGGGACGTGCCACAGCTCGCCGCCCAGAAGCGTGTCGCAGCCCACGACATGATGACCCATGCCGATCAGCCGCTCGGCCAGGTGGCTGCCGAGAAAGCCCGCGATGCCGCTGACGAAGATTCGCATGGGGTGCTCCTAGCGGGTGATGAGGGCGCGGATGGCCTGGCCGCCCTTGTTGTGAAGGGTGTGCTGGCGGACCTTCGCGAAGCCCACCAGCGCGGCCACGTCGCGAATCTTGCCCTGCGTGTAGGCCGATTTGTGGAACTGGCCGGCGCCGTTCTGATTGCCGAAGAACATCGTCTGCACGATGCCCCAGCGCTGCCCCGTGTCGCGGCCTGAGCCGAAGTAGTGGTCGAGCGCACCCGTCTGGTAGAAGGCGCGGAAGCGGTCCTCGCCGGCCAGGAAGGCCTGACAGACCCACTCGAAATCCGGCACCTCGATTTCCAGCAGCCCACCTGGACGCAGCACGCGGGCGCATTCGCGCCAGAGACGCTCCTCCTCCGCGAAGGCGAAATGCTCGAAGACGTGTTCGGCCAGGATGTGCTCCACGCTGGCATCGGCGAAGGGCATGGCCAGCACGTCCACATCGGTGCGAACGCCGGGCGCGCGCGCCACGCTGTCAATGTTGACCCAGCCATCCAGCACCTTGGGGCCGCAGCCGATGTGAAGCCGCGTCATGCCGCCACCTCCGGTCCCACCGCGAGCCCGGTCTGCGCGCGCCATGTGGCGGCCAGCGCCTCGGCCTCCCGACCAGGTTCGAGCACCCAGAGAAGGGCCTCCACCAGCCGCATCGCCTCCACGCGCAGCCGCGTGGCCGCACCGGTCGCGCCGCCACGCGCCACCTCCCGCGCCTGGGCCAGCAGCGCCGGCAGCCGGGCCGTGACCAGCGCCGCCTCGCGCACGAAGGAGGTGGACCAGCGGGCGCGCAGGATGTCACGCGCGGCCTCGATCAGGCCCGCGCGTTCGGGCGCGCTCAGCCGGGCCAGGCTGAAGGTCTCCACATGCGCCCAGGCGCAGGAGGCGCTTGGCGCCAGCGGCCCGACATCGGCGAAGACATCACGTTCGGAACGTGCACGCGCCCAGGCCATGCCGGCATTGCGCGCCAACCGCCACAGCGGCGCAGGCCCGCCGCGCCGCAGGAAGAGCGGCTCCGGAACGTGGCGTATGTGGCCGTAGAGCGCGATCTCGGCCAGGAAGGCATGGTCCCAGCCGCCACAGGCCATGGGCTGGCTGGCGAGGTCCAGGGCCTCACGGCGGTAGATCCCCCAGAAGCTCGGCGAATAGGCATAGCGCTGCATCACATGCATGGCGCGCTGCAACGGCCCGCCATCGGGCGTGTCGAGGCGGGTATGCGCCGGCACCTCGCCCAGCACCGTGCCGGCCTCGTCAATGTTCAGCGCGCCGGCGTGGCACATGGCGACGTCGCGATCGGCCAGCAGCACCGCCATCAGCTTCGCCATGAAGTCGGGCGCGATGAGGTCGTCGGCGCTTTTCGGCATCACGAAGTCGGCGTCGCCATGGGTGAAGGCGCGGCGATAGGCGCCCACGATGCCCTGATTCGCGCGGTGGCGCTTCAGCGCGATGCGTCCATCCCGCGCGGCCCAAAAGGCCGCGATGGCCGGCCCGCCATCGGTGGAACCGTCATCCAGCAGGGTGAGCCGCCAATGCGGCCAGCTCTGCCCCACCACCGAGGCGATGGCGCCGTCCAGCGTCGCCTCCGCGTTGTGGTAGATCAGGTTCACGTCCAGCACGTGCTCGGCCATGTCTCAGACCTTCACGATCAGCCCCTGCCCCGTGGGCAGCGGCAGGACCAGCGCGCCGCGCGCGGCCGCGAAGTCCTGGAAGGCCAGCATCTGCTCCTCATGGCCGGCATAGGCGTAGTCATCCAGGATGATGACGCCGCCGGGCGAGAGGCGGTCCCAAAAGAACTCCGCCGCCGCGATCTCGGGCAGGGTGATGTTCATGTCGATGTGCAGCCAGGCCACGCGCGCGGGCGCCGACTCATGCAGCGTGTCCGGCACCATGCCGGGCACCAGCCGCGCATTGGGGAAGGGGGCGAAGCGGTGCCGCGCGATGGGCAGCACGTCGTCCGTGTAGTTGTTCCGGTTGTGCCAGGTGCCGAGGCCCATGGCCTCGCGCGCGCTCATCTGCTCCGTCGGGATGCCCTGGAAGGTGTCATAGAGCCAGAGCGTGCGGTCCTGGTGGGATGCCAAGTCTATGTACGCCGCCATGGTGCGCGACAGCAGGCCGTAATTCACCCCGCACTCGACGAAGTCCCCCTCGATCAGCAGGGCCTGGCGCGCGGCCCAGCAACAGACATAGGCCTTCCACTCGATGCGGAGCACCTCGGGGGTCTTGTGCTGGATGAGGGGAATGAGCGGCACGGCCGAGGCTCGGAAGGCGGCCTTGAAGGCCTCGTCCCGCGCATAGGGCACGTTCAGACCCCAGATGGCGAAACGGTCCGCCACATGGGTGAACTTCGGCATCCGCGACGGCGGAGGCGTCTCGGTGGGCGATGGCAGGTTTTCTGCCAGGTCGGAACACATCGGGCGCAAGCTCCATGTCCTGAGACCGGAACTTGCGCCCGTGCTGGTTAACGAAAGCCTGACGCCAAACCCGCGTCAGGCGGAAAATTCAGATATCCGCGTAGGTGTGCGTCTCAGCCTTCGCCCCCGGCTGTGTCACGGCGCCGTAGCGCGCCGGGCCGACCGTCTGCGCATACTTCCACAGCACGCCCGAATTGTAGTTGTGGCCGCGCGGCTTCCACTCGGCGCGGCGCTTGGCCAGCTCCTCGTCGGAGAGCGCCACCTCGATGGTGCCGGCCTGGGCGTCCAGGATGATCTTGTCGCCATTCTTCAGCAGGCCGATGGGCCCGCCCACCGCGGCCTCCGGCCCCACATGGCCGATGCAGAAGCCGCGCGTGGCGCCCGAGAAGCGGCCATCGGTGATCAGCGCCACCTTGTCGCCCATGCCCTGGCCATAGATGGCGGAGGTGGTGGACAGCATCTCGCGCATGCCCGGGCCGCCCTTGGGGCCTTCGTAGCGGATGACGATGACGTCGCCCGGCTTGTAGGCACGGGCCTCCACGGCGGCGAAGGCGTCCTCCTCGCAGTCGAAGCAGAGCGCCGTGCCCTCAAAGCGGAGCTTCTGCATGCCCGCGATCTTCACGATGGCGCCATCGGGGGCCAGGTTGCCGAACAGGCTCACCACGCCGCCGATCTGGCTGATCGGGTTGGAGACGGGATGCACCACGTCCTGGTCCTTCGGGAACACCACATCCTTGTGGTTCTCCTCCAGCGTCTTGCCGGTGGCGGTGATGCAGTCGCCATGCAGCAGCCCGCCCTCCAGCAGCGCCTTGATGATGACGGGCACGCCGCCGATGCGGTGCACATCCTGCGCCACATACTTGCCGCCGGGCTTGAGGTCCGCGATATGCGGCGTGTCGCGCATCAGCCGCGCGACTTCCTCCAGCGGGAAATCAATGCCGGCCTCATGCGCGATGGCGGGCAGGTGCAGGGCCGCGTTGGTGGAGCCGCCCGTGGCGCCCACGATGCGCGCCGCATTCTCCAGCGCCTTGCGGGTGACGATGTCGCGCGGGCGAAGCTGGCTGCGGATCAGGTCCACCACCGCGCGGCCCGACTTGTAGGCGTATTCGTCCCGCTCCGTGTCCGGCGCCGGGGCCCCGGCCGAGAAGGGAATGGCCAGGCCGATCACCTCGCTGATGCAGGCCATGGTGTTGGCGGTGAACTGGCCGCCGCAGGCGCCGGCGCCGGGGCAGGCGTGCTGCTCCAGCTCCTCCAGCTCCTCGTCGGACATGTTGCCGCCGGCATGGGTGCCCACCGCCTCGAACACATCGAGCACGGTCACGTCGCGGCCCTTGTGCTGGCCGGGGCGGATGGAACCGCCATACATGAAGACGCTCGGCACGTTCAGCCGCACCATGGCCATCATCACACCCGGCAGCGACTTGTCGCAGCCCGCCAGCCCCACCAGCGCGTCATAGCAATGGCCGCGCATGGTCAGCTCAATGCTGTCCGCGATCACGTCGCGCGACACCAGCGAGGACTTCATGCCCTGGTGGCCCATGGCGATGCCGTCGGTCACGGTGATGGTGGTGAATTCGCGCGGCGCGGCACCGGCATCACTCACCCCCCGCTTGGCGGCCTGCGCCTGGCGGTTCAGCGCGATGTTGCAGGGCGCGGCCTCGTTCCAGCAGGTGGCGACACCCACCAGCGGCGAGGCGATCTGCTCCTTCGTCATGCCCATCGCGTAGTAGTAGCTGCGATGCGGCGCACGCTCGGGGCCCACGCTGACATGGCGGCTGGGCAGGCGGGATTTGTCCCAGGTGGTCATTGGCTGTTTCCTCGGTGGTCAGCTGGAAATGCGGGTCAGCGCGGCGTCGAGGCGCGCGACCTCGGCGGCGGCGTCGGCGAGCCGCTGCTCGGTCTCGGCGATCACGGCCTCCTCGGCCTTGGCCCGGAAGCCGGGGTTGGCGAGCTTGGCTTCAAGCTTGGCGCGCTCGGCCTCGGCCTTCGCGCGATCCTTGGCGAGGCGCTTCGCTTCGGCCGCCAAATCCACCACGCCCGAAAGCGGCAGGAAGAGCGGCACGTCAACCGCCACGGCACTCGCCCCCGGCCCCGCGCCCTCGGCGGCATCGGCCAGGAATTGCGGTGCCTCCACGCGCGCGAGGCGCATGATCTGCGGCGCGAAGTCCCGCAGCGCCTGGAGCGAGGCGGCACTCCCCTGCCCCACGCGCAGCGGCAGCACCGCCGCGGCCGGCACGTTCAGCGCCGAGCGCGCGGAGCGGATGGCGGTGATGGCGGCGATGGCCAGGTCCACGGCGGCGCTGGCCGCGCCCTGCCCTTCGGCCTTTGGATAGGCGGCGGTGGTCAGCGCCACGGCCTCGCCATAGCCCAGCTTCTCGAACAGCTCCGCCGTGATGAAGGGCATCACCGGGTGCAGCAGCCGCAGCACCTGCCCCAGCACATATTGCGCGACACCCCGCACCTCGTCCTTCTCAGGCCCATCGGGGCCGTTCAGCACGGGCTTCGCGAATTCGATGAACCAGTCGCAATAGGTGTTCCAGGTGAAGCCGTAGAGGGTGCTGGCGTAGTCGTCGAAGCGGAAGGCATCGAGTGCCGCCGTGGCATCGCGCGCCGCGTCATCGGCCTTGGCCAGCAGCCAGCGCGCCAGCACGCCCTCAGCCTGCTCCGGCCGCCAGGAGGCATCCACCCGCACGCCATTCATCTCCAAGAAGCGCGCGGCATTCCACAGCTTGGTGGCGAAGGCGCGGTAGCCCTCCAGCCGCTGCGGGTCGAGCTTCACGTCGCGCCCGGGCGAAGCGAGCGCGCAGAGGGTGAAGCGCACCGCATCCGCGCCGTGCTGGTCGATCAGCTCCAGCGGGTCAAGCACATTGCCCTTGGACTTGCTCATCTTCTGGCCGCGCGCGTCGCGCACCAGGCCATGGATGACGACATGCTTGAAGGGCACCTCGCCGTCCATGAAATGCAGCCCCATCATCATCATCCGGGCGACCCAGAAGAAGATGATGTCGAAGCCCGTCACCAGCACATCGGTCGGGTAGTGCTTCTTGAGTTCCGCGGTCTGCTCGGGCCAGCCCAGCGTCGAGAAGGGCCAGAGCGCGCTGCTGAACCAGGTGTCGAGCACGTCCGGGTCGCGCGTCAGTTCCACCGCGCGGCCGTAATTGGCCGCCGCGGCGGCCAGTGCCTCCGCCTCGCTGCGCTCCACGAAGACCTGCCCATCCGGCCCATACCAGGCCGGGATGCGGTGCCCCCACCAGAGCTGGCGCGAGACGCACCAGGGCTGGATGTCGCGCATCCAGGCGAAGAACAGGTTCTCGTATTGCCGCGGCACGAATTGGGTGCGGCCATCCTCCACCGCCGCGATGGCGGGCTTCGCCAGCGTGGCGGCGTCGCAATACCATTGCAGCGTCAGCCGCGGCTCGATGGGCACGCCCGAACGGTCGCCATGCGGCACCTGGTGGGTGTGCGGCTCGGTCGCTTCCAGCAGTTCCAGGCGCTCGAGTTCCGCCAGGATGGCCTTGCGCGCGGCGAAGCGGTCCATGCCCGCGAGCGAGCGCACGAAGCCCGGGTCGGCCACGCCCTCCACGGCGGCAAGCTCGGCCTCAATTTCCGAAAGCATCACCCGCGCCTCGGCGTCCAGCACCGAGGGCATGGGCAGGTCGTGGCGTCGGCCCACTTCATAGTCGTTGAAGTCATGCGCGGGGGTGATCTTCACGGCACCCGTGCCCTTCTCCGGGTCCGAATAGCTATCCGCCACGATGGGAATCCGCCGGCCGGTCAGCGGCAGGATGGCGTGCTTGCCCACGAGATCCGCGAAGCGCGCATCCTCCGGATGCACGGCCACCGCTGTGTCGCCCAGCATGGTCTCGGGGCGGGTGGTCGCCACGCGGATGAAGCGGCCGGGCTGCCCCTCCACCGGGTAGCGCAGCGTCCAGAGGTTGCCCTTCACCTCGCGGCTTTCCACCTCGAGGTCGCTGATCGCGGATTGGAACACCGGGTCCCAGTTCACCAGCCGCGTGTCGCGGTAGATCAGCCCTTCCTTGTGCAGGCGGACGAAGACCTCCAGCACGGCGGCCGAAAGCCCCTCATCCATGGTGAAGCGCTCGCGCTCCCAGTCGAGGGAGGCGCCCAGGCGACGCAGCTGGCGGGTGATGGTGCCGCCGCTTTCGCCCTTCCACTGCCAGACGCGCTCGAGGAAGGCTTCGCGCCCCATTTCCTGGCGCTTCTTGCCCTCCGTGGCCAGCAGGCGCTCCACCACCATCTGGGTGGCGATGCCCGCATGGTCGGTGCCGGGCATCCAGAGCGCGTCGCGCCCCTGCATGCGGCGGAACCGCACCAGCACGTCCTGCAGGGTGTTGTTCAGCGCATGGCCGATATGGAGGCTGCCCGTGACGTTGGGCGGCGGGATGACGATGGTGTAGGGCGCGGCCGCGCGCGACGGATCGGCATGGAAGGCGCCGGAGGCTTCCGAGGCGGCATAGAGTCGGGCTTCCAGCGTGGCTGGGTCGAAGGCCTTGTCGAGCATGGACCAGAGGTCCACCGCGCGGGCGCGCGCGTCAAGGGGTGGCCGCGGCCTGTCTGGGCTGAACGGCGCGGGTGGCGCGGCGCCTCAACCGGCGCGGGACATCACCCGCTCGATCTCGGCGCGCACCAGACGTTCCACCAGGGGTGGCAGGTGGGTGTCCAGCCACTCCTTCAGCAGGGGGCGCAGTTCCTCGCGCACCACATCCTCGATGGAGAGGCCCGGCGCGCGGGAGATGATGGAAGCGCGGTCCTGCGCCACGGCCCGCGAGAGCTGCCCCAGCGCCGCCGCCGCCGCCGCCGCCGCGGGCGCCGACACCAGCGTGGAGGCCGCCTGCGGCTCCGGCATCGGGGCGGGGGGCGGCGGCATCGGCGCGGGCTCCATTTGCAAAAGCTGGGGCGGGGTGGGCGGCGGCGCGACCTCGGGCGACGTGATCATCATGTCCGGGGTGAGGTCGAGCGCCTCCTCCACCGCCTCCACCGCGGCCGGGGCGGTGGCCGCCGCCGGCTGGGCCTCGTCCTCGTTCAGGATCTTGCGGATCGAGGCGAGGATGTCGTCCATCGAGGGGTCCGCCCCGGAGCCTGAAGGAGGTGTGGCCGCCATCGCGTCAGCGCCGCGCGCCGGCGGGGATGGAGTAATCCCCGAGGCCCACCCAACGGTTCCGCACGGCATTGTAATAGGCTGTCATGTCATATTGCTCCACCGGCAGGCCCAAATCCTGCGCCGTCAGCCGCCCGATCGAGCCGGCCAGCGCGTAGGATGCGTTGATGACCGTGGCCAGCGCGTTAACAAGGTTGGTGCGCGCGTTCAGCAATTCCTGCTCGGCGTTCAGCACATCCAGCGTGGTGCGGCTGCCCACGATGGCCTCGCGCTGCACACCATCCAGCGCGATCTCGGCCGCGCGAATCTGGGAGCGGACGCTCTCCACCGTGGCGCGGGCGCTGCGCAGGCTCTCCCAGTTGGAGGCCGCCTGCTGGGCCACCAGGCGCCGCGCCTCGTCCACCTGCTGCAGGCTCTGCTGGGCGGTCTGGCGCGCCTGGCGCACCAGGGCGTGCTCCGCCCCGCCCTGGAAGATGGGCACCGAGAGGTTCAGCGTCGCCTGGCCGCCCGTGGTGGTGTTGCCCGCGGTCTGCTGGTTCTCCTGCCGGAAGGCCTGGGCCGAGGCCGAAAGCGTGGGCAGGAGGGTGGACATCTGCACATCGATGTTGTCGCGCGCGCTGGCCGCGGCGAAGAGCGCGGCCACCACCGTCGGGTTGTTGGTGGCCGACAGCGCCTGCGCCTCAGCCGCGCTGGAGACGGGCACGCGCAGCGGCTGCGGGTTCACGAGGCGGCCCGGCGCCTCGCCCACCACGCGCTGGAAGGTGGCGCGCGCCACCTGGAGGTTGCCCTCGGCCTGGGTGCGGCTGGTCCGCGCACCGGCGAGCCGGCTTTCCGCCTGGGCCACGTCGGTGCGGGTGATCTCGCCCACCCGGAAGCGCTCATTGGTGGCCTGGAGCTGGCGGGAGAGCACCTGCTCGTTGTTGATGTTCAGCCGCACCAGCTCCGCCTGCTGGATCACGGAGATGTAGGCGTTCACGGCCTCGCCCAGCACCTGCTGCTCGGTGGCCAAGAGACGGGCGCGCTGGGCCAGCACCGCGTTCTCGGCCTGGCGGGTCTGCGCCACCGTCCGCCCGCCACGATAGAGGGGCTGGGTGACGGTCGCTGTCAGCGCCGTGGGCGAGCGTTCGATGGTGCGGGCCGGGACCCCCTGCTGGTCCACCCGCGTCTGCGCGGTGCCGACCGAGCCGCTGAGGACCACCGTGGGCCGCCAGCCGGCCAGGGCCTGGGGCACGTTCTCGTCCACGGCGCGCAGCTGGGCGCGGGCGGCGAGCAGGGTGGGGTTGTTGCTGTAGGCGCGGGCCAGCGCCTCCTGCAGGGTTTGCGCCGAGGCGGGGGTGGCGATCAGCCATGCGCCGGCCATGGCCAGCCCGGCGACCGCCCAGCCGATTCGCGGGCGTGCGGCGCGGGCCAGGGAGTGATGCGGGCGTGCGGCAGGGTGCGCCGGAAGGGGGCGGAGCGTGCGGTCGGACATGCGCCGCACACTAAACCGGCGCGAAACGCCGCGCCACTCTGACGAATCTGCCCCAACCGTCAGTCGGGGCACGGAAACATGACCGCTTTTTCAGAAGGTGAAGCGCGGCGGGGCGGCGAAGTCCGGCAGGGGGTGTGACGCGGTCTCGAAGGCCCAGCTTTCGCTCAAGCCCCCGCCGGCGCGGCGGATCAGCACGCCGCGCGCCACGGGGCCGCCCGCCTCGCCGGCACGCAGCAGGGCCAGCCGCCCGCCCTCGCCCAGCTGGTGGGTCAGCGCCTCGGGAAGTGCGGCCACCGCGCCCTCGATCAGGATGAGGCGCCAGGGGGCGCCGCCGGGCATGCCCGCTTCGGGCGGGCCCTCGATCCATTCCGGCGCCTGGGCGAGGCCCGCGGCCGCGAAGCCGCGCCGCGCCGCGTCACCCAGACGGGCATCGGACTCGATGGCCGTGACGGACAACCCCATGCGCGCCAGCACGGCGGCGCCGTAGCCGACGCCAGCGCCAAGCACGAGCGCGCGTTCGCCGGGCTGGGGCATGGTCAGCTGGATCATGCGTGCCAGGACCATGGGCGAGAGCATCACCCGTCCGCCGCCCAGCGCCAGGTGCTCATCGGCATAGGCGCGCACGGCAAGGGCGGGCGGCAGGAAGGCCTCGCGCGGGACCTCGCGCAGCGCTTCGATCAACAGCGGGTCGATCACGCCATTGGGAGTGATTTGCCCCAGCACCATCAGCCGGCGTGCCGCCGCGGCGTCGAGCGGACGCGCCTCCATGCCTGCGGGAAGCCCTGCCTGTTCCGCCTGGGTTTGCGCGTTCATCGTCTGATCCTGCCTTTCCGGCGGCGGTTATACGGGCCCGGGCGCGGCGCGGAAAGCCGGGACGCTTGACCCCGGGCGCGGGGCATTCGATACAGCGGTCGCGTGGGGTCCGGTGGCCGAGTGGTCAGGCAAGGGTCTGCAAAACCCTCTACGGCGGTTCAATTCCGCCCCGGACCTCCAGCCGCCCCTTTCTCTGTCACCTTTCTGCAAATGAGGGCCTGGGGCGTGGTTGCGGGACCGGGCAGCCTCTGGTATCAGCCCGCCACCGCATGATCCGGCGTGGCGCAGCGGTAGCGCAGCGGACTGTTAATCCGTTGGTCGTTGGTTCGAATCCAACCGCCGGAGCCATCATTTCAAATGGACGCGGCCCTCGGCCCCGCCACGTTCCAAGCCCACTTTCAAATTGTTCACGCGGCTTGCCACAGGCAGCCATGCGCCCCACGACCGGCCGACGTCGCCCGGGCGATGCGCCAAGTGATTGAGGCGCCCGCGGGCGTGGACACCAAAGAGATCACCATCCAGCCCACCGCCTCGGCGAACTGAGGCCCCCGCCTCAGTTCCCGCTGACGGCCTCGCGTTGCTTGGGTGGCGCATCGGGCATCCAGGCCGCGCCCTCGGGCAGGCTTGCGATCTCGGTGCGCCGGCGCGGCAGGGCGCCCGGATATTCCGCTTGCAGCCAGGCGATCAGCTTCTCGCGCACCTCGCAGCGCAGGTCGAAGGCGCGGCCAGCGCTGGTGGCACTCACCAGCATACGGATTTCCATCGTGTCCTGCCGCAATTCCAGCACCTGGAGCCCGGCCACGCGGCGGTCCCACAGGGCGGAGGCGGCGGCGATCTCCTCCAGCTTGCGCCGCATGGCGGCCACGGGCGCCGAGTAATCCACGTGGATGATCACGGTACCAAGCAGGGAGGAGCTTTCGCGCGTCCAGTTCTGGAAGGGTGTCTCGATGAAATAGGTCAGCGGCAGCACCATCCGCCGCCAGTCCCATAGCCGCACCACGACGTAGGTGGAGGAGATCTCCTCCACATTCCCCCATTCATTCTCGACGATCACCGCGTCATCAATCCGGATGGGTTGCGTGATGGCGAGCTGGATGCCCGCCACCAGGTTCCGCAGCAGCGGCTGCAGGGCGAAGCCCACCACGATGCCCGCGGCACCCGCCGAGGCCAGCAGGCTCACGCCATACTGCCGTACGCCGTCGAAGGTCATCAGCGCCGCGGCGAAGGTCACGACCAGCACCAGCAGCGTGGCCACCCGCTTCAGGATGCTGAGCTGGGTGGTGTGCTTGCGGGCGAGGAGGTTGTCCTCCGCGTCCAGCTTGAAGCGCCGCAAGTAGAGGGTGGACCAGATATGGATGGCCGTGCGCGCGACCCAGCCCACCAGGAAGATGAAGCAGATCAGCAGGAAATGGCGCACCATGCCGGTTTCCACCCGCGTGAGGGGCGCGATCCCCGCGGCGATGGACAGGCAGAACATGATGATGGCGAGCCGCGTGGGCCCCCGCGTCCGCGCCACGATGGAGCGCCAGAACAGGTCCTGGTCCCGCACGATCCGCGTCATTCCCCGGAACACCAGCCGATGCAGCCCCAGCGCGACCAGCACCGCCAAGGCCAGGACCCCGGCGCTGACCAGCATGGGCGGCGCCCAGGAGAACAGCAGAACGGCATTTCTGGCGGCGGTGTTGAACTGATCGATCACGGCAATACTCCTGGAACTCCCCCCACGATGCTCGTGGCACCGAGGGTCTGCGCCCTACGGCCTGGCTTATGCCTGGCCCCACTTCATGAGCTTCAGCGCGGGGGGGTGCCCAAAGTTGCGCGCGGCGCGTCTCAACCCTTCACCGCGCCCGCGGTCAGCCCGGCCACCAGCCGCCGCTGAAACACCAGCACCAGGAACACCAGCGGCACCGTCACGATCACGGAAGCGGCCATGATCAGCCCCCAGGGCAATTCATAACGGCTTGAGCCCGTGATCATCGCGATGGCGACGGGCACGGTGCGCATTTCGTTCGTCAGCGTGAGCGTCAGCGCAAAGAGAAACTCGTTCCAGGCCGCGATGAAGGCGAGCAGCCCCGTCGTCACCATGGCGGGCGCCATCAGCGGCAGGAAGATGCGCGTCAGCGTGACGAAGGGGGTGGCGCCATCCATCGCCGCCGCCTCCTCCAGTTCGAGCGGCAACTCGCGCAGGAAGGCGGTCAGCACCCAGATGGTGAAGGGCAGCGTGAAGATGAGGTAACTCAGCACCAGGCCCAGCAGGTTGTTGTAGAGGCCGAGTGCCCGGATCAGCTCGAACAGCCCCGACAGCACGGCCACCTGCGGGAACATCGAGACGCAGAGCAGGGTGCCCAGCAGCATCCCTCGCCCGCGAAATTGCGCCCGCGCGAGGGCATAGGCCGCCGATGCCGCCAGCGCGAGCGAGACCAGCACCACCGAACCCGCCACGAACACGGAATTCAGGATGTTCCGCCCGAAGGGCTGGTCCTGGAACACGGCCGTGTAGTTGCTCCAGGCGGGCGCGCGCGGCCAGGCCTCCACCAGGAAGAGGTCCGGCCCCGATTTCAGCGAGGACACCACCGCCCAGTAGAAGGGGAACAGCGTGTAGAACAGGATCAGCGCGACCAGCAGCGCGAAGCCCAAGCGGCCCAGCACGCGCCTCATGCCCGCCCCGCCGGCGAGAGCCTGAGCCGCCCGAGCGTCACCAGCGCCACCGCCACCAGCGCCACCACCAGCGCCACCATGGTGGCCGCGGCCGAGCCGTATCCCACATCCTGGAAGTCCACGAGCAATTGCCGCGCGTGGACCGACATGGAGGCCGTGGCGCGGCTGTTGCCCGTCAGCACATACATCAGGTCGAAGACGCGCAGCGCATCGAGCGTGCGGAACAGGATGGCCACCAGCAGCGCGGGCCAGATCAGCGGCAGCGTGATGCGGAAGAAGGTGCCGACGGGGCCGAGCCCGTCCACCTTCGCGGCCTCGTACAGCTCGTTCGGCACCAGTTGCAGCGCGGCCAGGGTCAGCAGCGCCATGAAGGGCGTGGATTTCCACACATCCACCGCGATGACGGCGGCCAACGCCACGCCCGGCTCCGCCGTCCAGGCCAGCGGCTGCGCGATCAGGCCCATTCCCATCAGCGCCGCGTTCACCACCCCGTGCTGGTCATGCAGCATCCAGGCCCACATCTGCGCCGAGACGACGGTGGGAATGGCCCAGGGCACCAGCATGGCCGCCCGCACCACCCCCCTGCCCCGCATGCGCGCGTTCAAGGTCAGCGCGATGATGAGGCCCAGCACCGTCTCGAGGGTCACCGACACCACGGCAAACACCAGCGTCACCCGCACCGCTCCCCACCAGTCGGGGTCCGTCAGCAGGAAGGTGTAGTTGGACAGGCCAAGGAAGCGCCATTCCTCCAGCGCATCCAGCCGCGCATCGGTCAGCGAGAAGAAAACGGTGCGCCCGAGCGGCCAGCCCGCCACCAGCGCCAGCACCAGCAGCGCGGGCGCGAGGAACAACCAGGCGGTCCGCGGCGTCACCATTGGCCGTCGCGCCCCACGCGCGCCAGGATGCGGTCCAGCCGGGCCAAGGCCACCTCCGCCTCCAGCCGGCCCGAAAGCGTGTTGTGCACCGCGTTCCAGAACTCCGCCGAGACCTGGTTGTAGCGGTTGCCCGTCACCGAAGAGGGCCGCGCCACCGCCCCCTCCAGCGCGGCGGCGAGCAGGGCGAAGGCCGGGTTGGCGGCCTGCAAATCGGCGTCCTCATACAGCGCGGGGCGTGTGGGCGGGGCGCCGGCCGCCAGCGCCCGGCGCCGCTGCTCGGCCGCGCCGGTCAGGTACCGTACCAGGCTGATGGCCGCCTCGGGCTGGCGCGAATGGCGCGAGACGGCCAGCTGTTCGCCGCCCAGCACCGCGCCGCCGCCCGGCAAGGGCACCACGCCCACATGGCCCGCGACGGCGCTGCCCTCCGCCTCCAGCAGCGGCCAGGCATAGGGCCAGTTCCGCATGAAGACCGCCTGGCCGGATTGGAAGATGCCGCGCGCATCCTCCTCCGCATGGTTCAGCACGCCGCGCGGCGCGATGGTGCCGACCCAGCCGGCCGCGCGGCGCAGCACGGCGGCGGCTTCCGGGGTGGCGATGCTCACGCGGCCATCGGGTTCCACGATGCGCCCCGCGCCGTCCGCGTGCAGCCATTCCAGCGCGTTCACCGTCAGCCCCTCATAGGCGCGGCCTTGGAATACCAGGCCCCAGCCGCCCTCGGCGGCCTGGATGTGCCGCGCCGTCGCCTCCAGCGCCTCCCAGCTTTCCGGCACGCCGCGCCCATGCCGCGCCAGCAGGTCCGCGCGGTAATAGAGCAGCCCGGCATTGGCGAACCAGGGCAGCGCCACCAGCCGCCCGCCCACGCTGTTGTTGGCGATGAGCGCGGGCAGGTGCGCCGCCACCTCCTCCGGCGGAAGGTGCGGGCCGAGGTCGAGTAGGTGCCGCGCCAGGATGCCAGGCCAGACGATGTCGAGCTGGAACACATCAATATCCGCCGACCGCGCGGCGAGAAGCTGCTGGATCAGCGCCAGGCGCTCGGTGCTGCCCGCCGGCATGGCGACCAGCGCGACCTCATGCCCCTCGGCGCGGGCCCAGGCCTCGGCGCCCTCGCGGCACAGCGCGGCCTCCGTCCCCACCGCGCCGCAGGCGATGACCAGGCGGGCGGCGGCGGGTTGGCCGAGGCAAAGCCATGCCAGGGCGGCAATGACAGGCGCCAGGCGAGGCATGGCGGTCTCCTTCCCAGCCGGTTGGGCCGGCAGGAAAAGCCATGCGGCAAAGGGCCGCAACCCAGGCGATGACGCCGGGAACCTTGGGCTCCGCCTGGGCCTTCTGCGTTCACCGCTGGTTTGCCCGCCTCGTCCCTGGCGCCGCGATCGGCACCTCTCGCCGCCCCAAACGGAGGGCGATGCGTTTCCGCGCCGGGGTTTGCCGTCTAGCCTGCCGCCCCGGAAAGCCCCGAAGGACAGCCCATGCCGAGATGTCGCCAAAGGGCCAGGACGTGCGGCCGCCTCACATCATCCACCTTCGCTGACGGCAAGGTGCGGCGGCGATGAGCGGCAGGGCATTCCTCGCCTGGATCATCCTCCTGGGCGCACCGACGGCGGTGCTGTTCGGCATGCTGGGCGATTTCGGTGGCACCCGCTCGCCGGGCATCGGCGGCGGCGCGTATGATCTGTCCGGGTCCCTCTACGCCACGCTGCTCGTCGCGCTGACGGGCGGCTGGACGGTCGGGGCACTCCTCGCGACCCTGCGGCGACGGCCTGCCCGCGGGTGGAACCTCGCGCTGGCCGCGGCGGGGGCCGGTTCGCTGCTGGCGGCCCTCCTGCTGCACGGCCATCAGCTTCCCTTCTGGTGAGGCCTGCCGCGCCTCAGCCGCGCGCCAGCATGGGCAGGATGGCGTCTTCCATCAGCCCATGCAGCGCCCGCGCATGGCCCTGCGCCCCGCCCGAGCGCTGGGTGGGGTCCGAGGTCATCACCACCGTGGCGCCCAGCGAGGGCACCACATGGATCATCTGCCCGCCGAAGCCCCAGGCGTAGTGGCGCACCGGCCCCGGCCCGGGCGCGGTGAACCAGGCATAGCCATGCGCCGCGCCCGTGAAGACGGAGGCCGTGCGAGGCGCGAAACAGGTGGCCACCCAGGCCTCCGGCAGCACGCGCCGGCCCTCGTGGACGCCGCCCGCACGAATCATCTCGCCAAACACCAGCATGGCACGCGGCGAGAGCAGCATGTCATTGCCGCCGAAGAAGATGCCCTGCGGGTCTCGCGCCCAGGGCGGGATGGCGATGCCGAGCGGCCGGCCCAGCCATTCCTCGGCCAGCGCATGGGTGGAGCGGCGCGCGACGCGCGTCAGGATCGCCGAGACCAGGTGCGAATTGCCCGTGGAATACAGCATGGGCCCGCCCGGCTCCGCCACGAAGGGCCGCGCCAGCGCATGCCGCACCCAGTCGGGGCTGGTCACCCAGCGGCCGTAGTTCACGCCCGAGGTGCGCTCCAGCCCCGCCCGCATGGAAAGCAGGTGGTCCAGCGTGATGCGCTGCAGCCGCGCGTCGGCGTCGCGCGGCAGGCGGTCGGCCAGCAGGGGGGCGATGCGCTGGTCCGGCCCCTCCAGCAGCCCGCGGGCGATGGCCGCGCCCGCAAGTGCGGCGATGATGGCCTTGGAGACGGATTTGACGTTCACCGGCCGATCCAGCGCCGGGCCGGCGAAGCGATGTTCCAGCAGCACCTCGCCCTGGCGCGCGATGATCAGGCCGCGCAGGGGCTCCAGCCGCGCGGCGGCGGCGATGACATTCTCCTGGGCGGCAGCGGGGCGGGCGAGGATCAGGGCGGGCACCGCCAGAAGCGTGCGACGTAGTAGGGCGAAGGTCATGCTTCGCAGATAACGCGCGGCCCCGTCCTGGCCAGCGGCGGGTTACCCTTCGTCACGCGCGGCCGCTCACTCCGTTGGCAGCACGCGCAGCTGCCAGCGCCGCCATCCCCACCAGGCGAGACCCCCCAGCGCCAGCAGAGCCGCACCCAGCAGCAAGGGGTGGTCGGAGGCCGCCACCTGCTCCAGCCCACGCGCCGCCGCATAGCCCGGCAGCAGCATGGCCGGCGCCCAGAGGAAGGCCGAGGCGATGTTGGCGGACTGGAAATGCCGCTCACGCATGCGGGCCACGCCCGCCAGCAGCGGCGCCACGGCCCGCATGGGCCCCAGGAAACGGCCGAAGAAGACCGCGGCCCAGCCCCAGCGCCGGAACAGCAGCAACCCGCGGGCGTAATTGCGCCGCTGGCTGCGCGGCAGGATGCGCCGCACCGCCCGCGGCCCCAGCCAGCGCGACAGCCAGAACCCCACCGCGTCGCCCAATATGGCGCCCGCGATGGCGCCGCCCACCACCCCCCAGGGGTCGAGCGTGCCCGCGCCGAGAAGCGCACCTGTCATCACCAGCAGCGCCGTGGCGGGGACAAGCAGGCTCACGCCGGGCAAGGATTCGAGGAAGGTCAGCAGGAACACCACGACAGGCGCCCAGCCACCATGGGCTGTGAGCCAGGCTTCGACGGTTTCGATCAAGCGGGGCGTCCTCCGGTCATGACCGCGCATATGGGCGGCGCGGGTGGCAATTCCACGGCGGCGATGGGTCGCGGGAATGTCAAAGACGGGGGGCAACGCCCACCCAAGGTAGCGCGTTGCAGCGACGGACCACGCACCGCGAAGGAATATTCCCCTGCCCCGCCTCGACGACTTCACGCGCCGCGTCATTCAGCTCGGCGCCGTGGCCAGCGCCTTCGCGCTGATATGGCTGCTGTCCCATGTGCTGCTGCTGCTCTTCGCCGGCATCCTGCTGGCCACCGCCGGCGCGGTTCTGGCGAACGCATTGTCGCGCCTGACGGCGCTGCCGCGCGGCCTGGCGCTGGGGGTGGTGGTGCTGGGCATACCAGCGCTGCTGCTCGGCGTGGTGGCGCTGATGGGCCCGCAGATGGTGCGGGAGGTGAACGAACTCCGCACCGCCCTGCCCGAGGCGCTGGACGCCGCCGACACCTGGCTGCGGGAGGATTCCGGCATCGGCATCGGCCTGCGCGAAATCCTGGGCGACCCGGCCGATGCCACCGCGACGGTCCCCTGGGCGAGCCTTGCGGCCTATGTCGGCATCGGCGTGGGCGGGGTGGTGAACGCGGTGCTGATCGGCTTCATGGGCGTCTACCTGGCCGCGACACCCGGCTTCTACCTGCGCGGCTTCGTCTCGCTCATGCCGCATGACCTGCGGCCGCGCGTGGCGGATGCGATGCGCGCGGCGGGCGAGGGGTTGGAAGGCTGGCTGCTGGGCCAGGTGATGTCCATGGCCGTGATCGGCGTGCTGAGCGGCGTGGGGCTCTGGCTGCTGGGCGTGCCCATGGCGGCCTCGCTCGGCGTGCTGGCGGGGGTTCTGGGCTTCGTGCCCTTCATCGGCGCCACGCTGTTCACGGCCATCGCCGTCATCTTCGCCTTCTCGCAGGGGGCGATGCAGGCGCTCTACGTGCTGCTGCTGTGCATCGCCGTGCAGCAGCTGGAGGGCGAGGTGATCACGCCGCTGATCCAGCGCTGGGCGGTGGCCTTGCCGCCGCTGCTGACCATCATGGCCGTGCTGGTCTTCGGCACCCTGTTCGGCTTCATGGGCGTGCTGGTGGCCACGCCGCTGATGGTGGTGGTGATGATCCTGGTGCAGCGGCTCTACCTGGACCAGCGGCCCGAGCTGTAGGTCACACCGTCAGCAGCCGGCGCACCGCGGCCTCGTCCAACGCCTCGGTGGGGCCGGCCAGCGCCACCTCGCCGCGGACCATGACGGTGATGTGGTCTGCGAGGTCGCGCGCGAATTCGAAATACTGCTCGACCAGCACCACCGCGAAGTTGCGGTCGCGCGCCAGATGGCGGATCACCTTGCCGATATCCTTGATGACGTTGGGCTGGATGCCCTCTGTCGGCTCGTCCAGGATCAGCAGGCGAGGCCGCGCCGTCATGGCCCGCGCGATGGCGAGCTGCTGCTGCTGGCCGCCAGAAAGGTCGCCCCCGCGCCGCCGCAGGAATTGCCGCAGGATGGGAAAGAGGTCGAACACCTCCGGGTCCACCTTGCTGCCGCGCGGGGCGGCGGCGAGCGCCGTCTCCAGATTTTCCTGCACCGTCAGGAAGGGGAAGATCTCCCGCCCCTGCGGCACATAGCCGATGCCCGCCCGCGCCCGGTCGGCCGGCGAAAGGCCTGCAAGGTCCCGCCCCTCCCAGGCGATGCGCCCGCCCTGGATGCGCTCCAGCCCCATGATCGCCCGCAGCAGCGAGGACTTCCCCACGCCGTTGCGCCCCAGCACGGCCGCCACCTGCCCCGGCTGCACGGCAAGCGAGACGCCCCGCAGGCAGCGGCTGGCGCCATAGGAGAGGTCCACGCCTTCGACACTCAGCATCGCTCAGCGCCCCAGATAGACTTCGATGACGCGCGGGTCGGCCTGCACATGGGTGATGGACCCCTCGGACAGCACGCTGCCCTCGTGCAGCACCGTGACCCGGCAATCCAGCGCGCGGACGAATTCCAGATCGTGCTCCACCACCACCACGCTGCGTGTGCCCGCGATGCCACGCAGCAGGGCGGCGGTCTGCTCGGTCTCATGGTCGGTCATGCCGGCCACGGGTTCGTCCACCAGAAGCAGGTCGGGCTCCTGCATCAGCAGCATGCCGATCTCGAGCCATTGGCGCTGCCCGTGGCTCAGCAGTCCGGCGAGGTCCTCCCGCCGGGCGGCGAGGCCGATCTGTTCCATTATGGCCTCGATGCGCGCCCGCGCCGCACCAGCCAGCACCCAGCGCAGGCAGGCGATGGGGCCGCGCGGGGCCTTCAGCGCCAGTTCCAGGTTCTCGAACACGGTCAGCGCGTCGAAGACCGTGGGCTTCTGGAACTTCCGCCCGATGCCAAGGGTCGCGATGGCGGCCTCGTCCAGCTTCGTCAGGTCGCGGCCGGCGAAGCGGACGATGCCGGTGTCGGGCCGCGTCTTGCCGGTGATGACGTCCATCATCGTGGTCTTGCCCGCGCCATTGGGGCCGATGACGGCGCGCAGCTCCCCCGGCTCCACCACCAGCGAGAGGGCGTTGAGCGCGCGGAAGCCGTCGAAGGTGACGGTGACGCCGTCCACATAAAGCCCCGTGCCGCTCATGACCCGCGCCTCCGCAGCAGGCCGACAAGGCCCTTGGGCAGCAGCAGCGTGACGATGACGAACAGCAGGCCCAGCACGATCAGCCACAGATCCGGCGCCACCGAGGTCAGCCAGGTCTTGAGCGCGTTCACCGAGAAGGCGCCCAGCACCGCGCCCACCAGCGTCCCCCGCCCACCGAAGGCCACCCAGACAACCGCCTCGATGGAGTTGCCCGGCGAGAATTCCGAGGGGTTGATGATGCCCACCTGCGGCACGTAGAGCGCGCCGGCGAGCCCCGCGATCATGGCCGAGAGCACGAAGACGAAGAGCTTGTGCTGCGTGACGTTGTAGCCGAGAAAACGCGTGCGGCTTTCGGCATCGCGGATCGCGGTCAGCACACGGCCCAGCTTCGTCTGGGTCAGATGCGCGCTGCCCCAGAACACCAGCACCAGCGTGGCCAGCGAGGCATAGAACAGCACGGCGCGCGTGGCGCCGGTGTTGAGCGGCATGCCCAGCAATTCCTTGAAGTCGGTGAAGCCGTTATTGCCGCCGAAGCCCATGTCATTGCGGAAGAAGGCCAGCATCAGCGCATAGGTCATGGCCTGGGTGATGATGGAGAGATAAACGCCCGTGATGCGGCTGCGAAACGCGAGCCACCCCACCACCAGCGCCAGCAGCCCCGGCACGAACAACGCCATGAGGAAGGCGAAGGCGAACCAGTCGAAGCCCAGCCAGTACCAGGGCAGTTCGGTGTAGCCCAGGAACACCATGAAGTCCGGCAGCACCGGGTGGCCATAGACGCCGCGCGGCCCGATCAGCCGCATCAGATGCATCCCGATCGCGTAGCCGCCCAGCGCGAAGAAGGCGCCATGACCCAGCGAGAGAATGCCCGCATAGCCCCAGGCGAGATCAATCGCCAAGGCGAGAATGGCGTAGCAGATCCACTTGCCCACCACGCTTACGAGGAAATCCGGGACATGCAGCGGATGTTCGGCCGGCAGCGCGTTGAAGGCCGGAAGTGCCGCCAGCGCCAGCACGCACAGCAACAGGGCGAGGCGACGGTTCATTGGTCGGCCGCACGCCCCTTCAGCGCGAACAGGCCCTTGGGCCGGCGCTGGATGAACAGCATGATGCCCACCAGCACCGCCACCTTGGCCAGCACCACCCCCGCATAGGGTTCCAGGAACTTGTTGAGCAGGCCGAGCGTGAAAGCCCCGATCAGCGTGCCCATCAGCGAGCCCACGCCGCCGAAGACCACCACCATGAAGCTGTCGATGATGTAGCCCGTGCCGAGATTGGGCGAGACATTGTCAATCTGGCTCAGCGCCACGCCCGCCAGCCCCGCGAGGCCTGATCCAAAAGCAAAGGTCATGGCGTCCACACGCCCCGTGCGGATGCCCATGGTGGCGGCGATCCGCCGGTTCTGCACCACCGCGCGCATCTCGAGCCCGAAGCGCGTAAGCCGGATGGCGGCGAAACAGGCCAGCAGCACCACCAGCGAGAACAGGATGATCCAGAGGCGGTTCTGCGTGACCGCGATGCCGCCCGACAGCAGCAGCGTGCCCATCATCCATTCGGGACTGATCACCTCGCGGTTCTGCGCGCCGAAGGCGAGGCGCACCACCTGCTGCAGGATCATCCCCACGCCGAAGGTCAGCAGCAGCGTCTCCAGCGGGCGGCCATAGAGGTGGCGGATAAGGCCGCGTTCCATCGCGGCGCCGATCGCGGCCGTCACCAGGAAGGCCGCCGGAACCGCGAGCGGCAGCGACCACGGCGCCAGTTCTGGGATGTTCCGGCAGATCTCCTGCACCACCACGGTGGTGTAGGCGCCGAGCATCACGAATTCGCCATGCGCCATGTTGATCACGCCCATCACCCCGAAGGTGATGGCCAGCCCGAGTGCCGCCAGGAGCAGCACGGAACCCAGTGACAAGCCCTGGAACACCGTCTCCGCCGCGCGGCGCAGTTGCAGGCGGCGGTCAATGGCGGCGATGGCGGCCTCGATCTCCGGCAGCAATTCGGCATTGGCCGCACGCGCCGCCAGCAACTGCCCGCGCGCCTCGGGCGAGGCGGAGGCGCCCAGCGCCGCGACCCCCGCCCGCCGCACCGCCACATCCTCCGACGCCAGGCGCGCGCCGCCCAGCGCCAGTTCCAGCCTGGCGCGGATCGGCGCCTGCGTCTCGCGCGCCAGCGCGGCCTCGATCAGCGGAATGTCGGCGGCGCTGCGGTTGCGCAGGATGGCATCGGCCGCGCGCAGCCGCTCGGCCGGGTCGGGCGAGACCAGTTGCAGCCGGCCCAGCGCGCCACGCAGCGCGCCCCGCACGCGGTTGTTGATGCGGATCAGCGTGGCGCCCTCGGGCGGCGCCGCACCCTGCTGCGGGGCGAAGCTGCCATCGGCCAGACGCAGCAGCCGCGCATCGGCCATGGCCTGCAACAGCGGAATCGCGCGCGGGTCGCCCAGCAGGCCCAGGCGCTCCACCGTCTCGGCCTGTTGCGCGAAGCCGCCGGCCAGGCCCGGCAGCAGCGCCTCATATTCCTGCGCCCGGGCGGGTGCCAGGAACAGCAACAGGGCCAGCGCGGCGGCAAGGCCACGCAGGAAAAACCAGGGCATCAGCTCCGCCGCTTCCTTCTTCGCGCCACGAAAAGGGGGCGGGCGCATGCCGCCCCCTGGGCTTGGCATCAGCGCCGGCGGTTCGCGTTCTCGGGGATGAAGGGCGACCAGTTCTCGGCCACGATGGCCGTCGGCGTGCGGCTCACGATGTCGAACTGCCCATCGGCGCGGATTTCGCCGATCATCACCGGCTTCGAAAGGTGATGGTTGCGGTGCATCTCCACCTCATAGCCCGAGGGCGCCGCCACCTTCTGCCCGTAGAGCGCCTCACGCACCGCATCCACGCCCGTGCCGCGCGCGGCGGTGACGGCCTGCGCCCACATCTTGAAGCCGATGAGGGTGGCCTCCATCGGGTCGTTCGTCACGCGGCGCGGGTTGCGGATGTAGTTGCGCCACATGGTCAGGAACTCGGTGTTGGCGGGCGACTCCACGGACATGAAGTAGTTCCAGGCGGCCAGGTGCCCGACCAGCGGGCGGGTATCAATGCCCGCCAGCTCCTCCTCGCCCACGCTGAACGCGACGCAGGGGATGTCCTCGGCGCGGATGCCCTGGTTGCCCAGCTCGCGGTAGAAGGGGACGTTGGCATCGCCATTGATGGTGCTGACGATGGCGGTCTTCTTGCCCTCGCCCGCGAAGCGCTTCACGCGCGCCACGATGCCCTGCCAGTCGCTGTGGCCGAAGGGGGTGTATTCCTCCAGGATATCCGCGTCGGTGATGCCCTTGGAGTTGAGGAAGCCGCGCAGGATGCGGTTCGTGGTGCGCGGATAGACATAGTCCGTGCCCAGCAGCGCGATGCGCTTGGCTTCGCCGCCATCGGCGCCCAGCAGGTATTCCACGGCCGGGATGGCCTGCTGGTTGGGGGCGGCGCCGGTGTAGAAGATGTTCCGGCTCTCCTCCTCGCCCTCATACTGCACGGGGTAGAAGAGCAGCCCGTTCAGTTCCTCGAAGACCGGCAGCACCGACTTGCGCGAGACCGAGGTCCAGCAGCCGAAGGTCACGTCCACGCGCGAAATCTGCAGCAGCTCGCGCGCCTTCTCCGCGAAGAGGGGCCAGTTGGAGGCGGGGTCCACCACCACCGCCTCCAGCCGCCGGCCCAGCAGGCCGCCCTGGGCGTTCTGGGCCTCCACCATCATCAGCACCGTGTCGCGCAGCGCGGTTTCGCTGATGGCCATGGTGCCCGACAGCGAATGCAGCACGCCGACCCGGATCGGCGCCTGCTGGCCGAGGGCGGGCGCGGCCAAGGGGGCGGTCAGCCCGGCGGCCAAGGGGGCGGCCAGCAGGCCGCGGCGGGTGACGGAGTGGCTGGGTTCGCGCATGGCGTCCTCACGGAGGGTGAAACCACCCAAAGGTTACGTGCATCGCTGCGCTGCAAACCAAATTTTACGTTTTGAAAATCGGCATTTCGAGGCCGGCGCGCCCGGGAACGCCCCCGGCGTGTGCAATTGCATATTTAATGATCCACTGGACGTTCATTTTTCGCGGCTCGAACGTGACGGCGCTGCAACCGTACCGCGCCAGCCCCGTTAGCCCCCCATCGGAAAGGAGATATGCCATGAACAGCATCGTCTATATCGTGGGCGCCGTCGTGATCGTCCTCTTCATCCTGGGCTTCCTGGGCCTGCGCTGACCGGGCGCGACCCGACTTCACAGGGCATCAAACGGGCCGGCGGCATCAGCCCCGGCCCGTTTTTCGTGGCCTCAATTCGGTGACATGGCGGGGATGATCGCCCCGCCCGTCGGATCATGTTCCAGCCGCGTGACCTCGTAGGGCATGGGACGGGCGCCGTCGCCCGGCGGGGCCACCATCGCCAGGGCCACGAGCCCTCCCTGGACGTGATGCAACGGCACATCCGCCTGGTCCGGCACCACCGGAACGAAGACGATGTCCACGACCTGGCCCAGCACGTGACGGTCCGCCGCGCGAAGGGTCAAGCCGATCAGTTGGCGCAGCGACACAGGCGATACTCCAGACATAAGAAGGGGCGGCGCGAAACGCCGCCCCGATGCATGCAAAAGAGGGCGTCAGCCGCCCGGCTGGGCGCCGGAAGCGGGCGGCGCGGATTGCTGCGGCGTCGGCGTCCGGTCCGGCTGCTGCGGCGGGGTTGCAGGCGTCTGCGCGGCGCCGGGGCTCACCTGCGGCTGGGCGGCAGGCGCGCCGGTGGGCGCGGGCGCCGCGGCAGCCGCCGGGTTGTCCGGATTTTGCGGCGTGCCATAGGAGACGGGCGGCTGGCCCTGCGGCTGACGCGGCACCGGGGCACCCTGGTCGGTGGTCGCGGTCGGGCTGCCGGGGCTGGGCCCGGCCGGTCCGCCCGAGGCGGCGGGCGCGGTCGTCGCACCACCGGCACCCGTGCCCGCGCCGCCGGGAGCCTGCCCCGCCGCACCCTGCGGCGTGCCGCCCTGCTGCGTGCGGGGGCTCATGCCGGGATAGTCGCCCGCGCGCGTGCCCGGCACCATGCCGCCAGGTGCCACGCCACCACGCTCGGCCGGGGCGGGTCGGGCGGATTCACCGGAGGCCGGGGGCTGCGCCGCCTGGCGCTGCGCAGGGGCCTGCTGGCCCTGCCCCGCGGTGGCCGGCGCCTGGGTGCCCGCGGGCGGCGCGCCCGGCGTGGCCGAGGCGGGCGGGGCGGTGGGGTTGGGCGCCTGCTGCGCGAAGGCTGCGCCACCAAGGGCGAGCCCGCCCGTCAGCGTGACGGCGAGCAGCGGCAACCGCGTGAAATTCCGTTGGGTCATGTCGTCCTCCTGCTTGCGCTGCACAAGGCAGCTTCCAGGCAGAACGTCCCGGCCCGGGGTTGGTTACGCGCTCACGCCGGAGGAAGGCGCCCAGGCCCGCGCGTCGAGGCCCGCGCGGCCATTCTCCGCCGCCCAGGCCCAGCCGGCGGCAGCGGTCATGCACAAGCCGTGCAACCCGTGTTCCCGCCGCAGCCGGCCCAGCAGGCGCCGCGTGGAACGGTGCAGAAGGCGCCGCGCCGACAGCGCCTCCAGCCCCGCCTCGCGAGGCAATTCCGGCTGGAGATGGACCACGCGCGCATCCGGCGCCAGCAGCGGCACCGCCGCCCGCAGCACGGTGGCGAAGCCCGCGACATCGCCGCGCGTGTCGGGCGCCGCGCCCTCCACGCAGACCACCGCCGCGATGCGCCCACGGCCGAGGAAGGCGGCGTGCAGGGCGGCTTCCTCACAGGTCTCCATGTCGTCCAGCGCGCCCGCGACCAGTTCGCAGCGCCGGCCCTCCGCCTCCACGTCGAGCGCCACCGAAAGCGCGATCGCCTCGTCGGCGGGCGCATGCAGCAGCAGCACGTCCCGGCCCGCGCGCGCGAGATCACGCGCCGCGGCCCCGGCCAGGCCGATCTCGCGCCCCGCGCTCAGCAGCACGGCACCCTGGCCGGACGCGCGCAGCCATGCGGCCAACCGGCCCGCCGGCAACTTTTCCATCATGCCCATCACGCCATCCCTCCCGCACCCGACGCGAACCGGAACGACAAGGCGGCCAAAGGGTTGCCCGGGATGTCGGAAACTTCATGGATGAACCCCGCGCGGCGAAACCGGTTCCGCAGACACGGGCGTCACGCCCGCTTCCCGTACGGAGAAACGCCCATGTATTCGATGGACAAGCTGTTCCTGACCACCCTGAAGGATGTCTATTTCGCCGAGCGCCAGCTGCTGAAGGCGCTGCCCAAGATGGCCCGCGCCGCCCAGAGCGAGACCTTGAAACAGGCCTTCACCGACCACCGCGAGGAAACCCAGGAGCAGGTGGCCCGCCTCACCCGCGTCTTCGAGATCATCGGCAAGCGCGCGCAGGGCCAGACCTGCCAGGCGATGCTGGGCCTGATCGAGGAGGCCGAGGAGTTGATGGAGGAAGTCACCGAGCCCAGCCAGGTGCGCGATGCCGGCCTCATCGCCTGCGGCCAGGCGGTCGAGCATTACGAGATGGCCCGCTACGGCACATTGGCCGCCTGGGCCGCCATGACGGGCCATGAGGAGGCGGCCCAGCTTCTCCGCCAGACGCTGGAGGAGGAGAAGAAGGCCGACACGCTGCTGAACCGCATCGCCACGCGGGAAGTCAACAAGGCCGCCGCCTGACGGCGAAGGCGCCGTGCCCCGTGACGGGCACGGCGCAACGCCCGGGGCCCCGTCGCGTTCCAGCCCCGCAGCAGGAGGTTCACCCATGGCGTCGCGGCCGAGTTGGCGGGGGCATCTGAAGCTTTCCCTCGTCGCCTGTCCCGTCTCCCTCTTCCCGGCGACCACCGCCGCGAACGAGGTGCATTTCCACCTCATCAACCCCGCCACCGGCAACCGCATCCGCATGCAGACCATCGACCCCGAGGCGGGCGAGGTGGAGCGGCGCGACCTGGTGAAGGGCTACGAGATCGAGAAGGACCGCCACATCCTCCTCACCGACGAGGAGCTGAAATCGGTCCGGCTGGAGAGCACCCGCACCATCGAGATCGAGCGCTTCGTGGATGCCTCGGAGATCGACCGCATCTGGTGGAGCGACCCCTACTTCATGGTGCCGGACGGCAAGGCGGGGCTCGACGCCTTCTCCGTCATCCGCACCGCGATGGAGGAGGCGGGGAAGGTCGCCTTGGCGCGCCTCGTGCTGACCACGCGCGAACGCGTGGTGGCGATCGAGCCGCGCGGGCGTGGGATGCTGGTGACGACGCTGCGGGCCGTCCACGAGATGCGCGACGAGGAGGAGATCCTGGGCGACATCCCCGCCACCAAGCGCAATGCGCCCATGATCGAGATCGCGGAGAAGATCATCGCGCAGCAGCAGGGCCCCTTCGACCCCGCCGCCTTCAATGACCGCTATGAGGAGGCGCTGCGCGCGCTGATCGCCTCCAAGGAGGATGGCGGCGATGGCGGCGTCTCCGCGCCCCCGCCGCGCAAGGACAATGTCATTGACCTGATGGAGGCGCTGCGGCGTAGCCTGGAACAGGGTGGCGGCAAGGGCGGCGGCGCGAAGGCGCGCCCGGCCGCGAAGGCCAAACCCGCCACCAAGCCCCCCGCCGCGAAGCCCAAATCCAAGCCGGCCGCCAAGGCCAAACCCAAACCCGCCCCGCGCCGGCGCGCCGCCGGCTGAGCCATGGCCCGCGCCGCCCTCGAACGGTATCGCGCCAAGCGCGACTTCCGCCGCTCGCCCGAGCCGGAGGGGGGCACACCCCAGGAGGGCCGCCTCGCCTTCGTCGTGCAGCGCCACGCCGCGCGTCGCCTGCACTACGACCTGCGCCTGGAATGGGGCGGCGTGCTGAAATCCTGGGCCGTCACGCGCGGCCCCTCTCTCGACCCCGCCGACAAGCGCCTGGCGGTGGAGGTGGAGGACCACCCCCTCGACTATGCCGACTTTGAGGGCGTCATCCCCAAGCCCGGCTATGGCGCGGGCGTGGTGCAGCTCTTCGACCGGGGCGCCTGGGCACCGCTCGACCCTGAACGGGTGGAGGAGAACCTCGCCAAGGGGGAGCTGAAATTCGTGCTGGCGGGCGAGCGGCTGCGCGGCGGCTTCCTGCTGGTGCGCCTCAAGCCCCGCCGCGGCGAGAATCCGCGCCAGCCCAACTGGCTGCTCATCAAGGAGCGCGACAGCATGGCCCGCCCGGGCGAGGGCGATGCGGTGCTGAAGGCCGAGACCTCCATCGCCACCGGCCGCACGCTCGCGGCCATCGAGGCCGGCACCGCCGCCATCCCGGATTTCGTGGAACCCCAGCTCTGCCGCCTGGTGGACACGCCGCCGAGCGGGGCGGCCTGGAGGCACGAACCCAAGCTCGACGGCTATCGCGTGCAGCTTCGTGTGGAGGGCGGGAAGGCGCGGCTGCTGACCCGCACCGGCCTCGACTGGACCGCCCGCTTCGGCCCGCTGGCCCGCGCCGCCCGCGCTTTGCCCGATGGCTTGGCGGATGGCGAGGTGGTGGCGCTGGACCGCAAGGGCGAGACGAGCTTCGCCGCCCTGCAGGCGCATCTCGCGGGTGAACGCCGCGCGACCCTGCTCTACCACGCCTTCGACCTGCTGCATGACGGAAGCCGCGACCTGCGGGGCGAACCCCTGCGCGCCCGCAAGGCGACGCTGCGCGACTGGCTGCCGGAGGGCGACCCCTGGCGCTTCGTGGGCGATTTCGACGCGCCGGGCGCGCAGATGCTGGCCTCCGCCTGCCGCCTCGCGCTGGAGGGCATCGTCTCCAAGCGGCAGGACGCGCCTTACAGCTCGGGCCGGGGCGAGTCCTGGGTGAAGTCCAAATGCCGGGGGCGCGAGGAATTCGTGGTGGGCGGTTTCTCCCCCCAGGCTTCGGGCCGCGGCCTGGGCGCGCTGCTGGTCGGGCTGCAGCGCGACGGCCGCTTCAGCTATGCCGGCCGCGTGGGCACGGGTTTCAACGCCGCCGCCTCCTCCCGCCTGCTGAAGCGGCTGGAAGGGCTGCGCCGCAAGTCATCCCCCTTCGAGCAGGGCGCTCCCGCCCGCCTCAGCGACGTGACCTGGGTGGACCCCGAACTGGTCGTGGAAGTCGCCTATGGCGGCTGGACCGAGGAGGGCATCCTGCGCCACGCCAGCTTCCTCGGCGAGCGCGAGGACAAGCCGGCCGGGGCGGTCGAGGCCGCGCCGTCCACCAAGCCCCCTGCCCCGCGCCGCAGCACCAGCGCGCGCCTCTCCAACCCCGGCCGCGTGCTCTGGCCCGGCCCGCCCGACGTGACGAAGGAGGCGCTGGCCGCGCATTACGAGCGCTTCGCCGACCGCATCCTGGCCCATGTCGCGGGCCGGCCGCTGTCGGTGCTGCGGGCGCCGGGCGGGCTCGGCAAGCCGCTCTTCTTCCAGCGGCACGCGGGCAATTCTCCCTCGCCCGCCCTGCGCGAGGTGCATATTGAAGGCCAGGACAAGCCCTACATGGCGGTGGATGACGCGGCGGGCCTCGCCGCGCTGGCGCAGATATCGGCGCTGGAACTGCACCCCTGGGGCGCCACCGCCGCCCGCCCCGAAATCCCGGACCGACTGGTCTTCGACCTCGACCCGGCCGAGGGCGTGGAGATGCCCGCCATCATCGCCTGCGCCAAGGAATTGCGGGCGCGGCTGAAGGCGCTGGGCCTTGCGGCCTTCCCCCGCGTGACGGGCGGCAAGGGGCTGCACCTGGTCGTGCCGCTGGCCATTCCCGCCCGTGGTGCGGCGGCGGATTGGGCGGCGGCCAAATCCTTCGCGCGGCTGCTCTGCACGCTGATGGTGCGCGACGCGCCGGATCGCTACACCGTGACGCTGGCGAAGAAGGCGCGCACCGGAAAGATCTTCCTCGACTACCTGCGGAACGACCGGCTGGCGACGGCCATCGCCAACTGGTCCCCCCGCGCGCGGGCCGGCGCCCCGGTGGCGCACCCCATCGCGTGGTCGGCGGTGAAGCCGGGGCTGGACCCCGCCGCGCTGACCCTTCCGAACCTGGCCGAGGCGCGGATGCCCCCGGACCCCTGGCGCGGCTTCGAGGCCGCCGCCATCCCGCTCAACGACGCGATCCGGCAGCTGACCAGGTGACGCCCACCCTCGCCGTCGCCATCCCCGCGCATGACGAGGCGCGCCTGCTGCCGCGCTGCCTTGCCGCCCTGGCCGCGCAGCGCGACGCCCCGCCCTTCGCCGTGGTGGTGTTGGCCAACAACTGCACCGATGACACGGCGGGCGTGGCGCGGCGCCTCGCCCCCCGCCTGCCCTATCCGCTGCATGTGGAGGAGGTGACCCTGCCCGTGGGCGATCGCCATGCCGGGCACGCGCGGGGCCTCGCCATGGCGCGCGCCGCCGCGCTGCTGGACGAGGGCGGGCTGCTGGCCGGCACCGATGCCGACGCCACCCCGGCGCCGGGCTGGCTGGCCGGGCTTGCGCGGCATCATGCCGCGGGGTCCGACGCCATCGCGGGCTGGGCCATCATGGACCGTGCCTCGGCCCGTTCCCTGCCGCCCGCGGTGCGGGAGCGCGCGCGGGCGGAAGCGCGGCTCGCGCAGTTGCTCGACCGCCTGGCCAGCGTGCTGGACCCGTTGCCCTGGGACCCCTGGCCCCGCCACACCGGGCATTCCGGCGCGAACTTCGCGGTGGGGCGCGAGGCCTATTGGCGCTGCGGCGGCGTGCCCGACGTGCCATTGGCGGAGGACCGGCTGCTCTTCGCGCGCCTCGCCGAGATCGGCGCGCGCATCCGCCACGCGCCCGATTGCGTGGTGCATGTCTCGGCCCGGCTGAAGGGACGCGCGACGGGTGGCATGGCCGATGCGCTTCGCCGCCGCGCGGCCGATGCGGACCCGTTCTGCGATGCCTCGATCGAGCCCGTCTCGCACGTGCTGCGACGCCACCGCCTGCGCCGCGCCCTGCGCGAGGGCGCGGAGATCGAGCGCCTGGCGGGGCGGCTTGGCCTTGCGGGGGCGGAGGCCCAGGCGCTCACCGCCGGGCTGTCCGAGGATCAGAGCTGGGCCTGGCTGCGCGCGGCCGCACCCCGCCTGCAGCCCGTGCCCGTGCCGGCCCTCGAGCTGGCGCGGCAGACGCAGGCCGCCGAACGCGCCCTGCGCCGCCTGGGCATACCCCTGCCCGAGGCGCCGCCGGACGGCGCCCTGGTGTAGCCGAACGGGTCAGGCACCGTTGCTGAGGTTCCGCCGTTGCGGATCGCCTCCTACCCAGTCTCCGCGACGTCAATCCGGTAGCGCGGCTCCAGCGCCAGGTTCCTTGAGGGCCAATGCCCCGGCAGCGCGGCCAGGAAGCTCAGCGCCGCCGCATCGCCCGACATGGTGCCATCATTCTCGCCGCGCCAGTTCACCAGCAACACCACGCCGCCGGGGGCGAGGCTGTCCTCGCACCGGCGCGCCAGCGCGTGAAGATCCGCGAAGCCGAGGTAGTAGAGTACCTCGGACAGCATGATCAGGTCGAAGCGGCCCTGCGGCCATTCGCCGGGCGCGGCCATGCGGTGGAAGGCGCCTTGCGGGCAGCGCCGCCGCGCTTCTGCCAACGGTGCCTCGGCGTGGTCAATGCCCAGGAACTCCCCGCAGCGCGGCGCCAGCAGGGCGGAGAGCGTGCCGATGGAACACCCCACCTCCAGCCCGCGGGCAAAGCGCCGCGGCGGCAGGGCCTCCAGCGTGGCCGCGTATTTCCGCGCCTCGTAGTCGCTGCCGGCCAGGTCCCAGGGGTCTGACCGCGCGCGGTAGAGCTGGTCGAAGTAGCTGGCGGGAACCGAGGGCCGGCTCATCCCAGCACCCTCGCGCCGCGCGCCAAGAGAATGTCCGTCGCGCGGTCCAGCGCCGCATCGGGGCCGGGCTGGCGCAGGAAGCTGTCGAGGTCGCGGGCCAGGCGCTCCACCGGCGCCCCGCCGGGCGTTCCCTCCATGACGCTGCCGGGAAGCCCGATGCCGCGACGCGTGCGGGCGAGCACGCCCTCGGCCGCCCGCGTCGTCACTTCCCGGGCCAGCCCCACCCGCGCCAGGGCGGCCTCGGTGTCCTGGCCCGCCTCGACGGCTTCGGCCGCCGCGAGGGTCCAGAGGCGGGTCGTCTCCAGATCCAGCGCGTTCTCCATCAGCCGCGCGCGCTGCGCCGGGTGGCCGGCGCGGTCATGCGCCAGAAGGTGCGCGCGCAGCGCCTCGTCCAGCCGCCGCATCGCGCCCAGTTGCAGCGCCAGGATGCGCCAGATGCCGCCCGAGAAGGCGGGCTGCGCCAGGTAGTCCCCCAGCCCGCCGACCACATCCCCCGGCCGCACCTCCAGCCCATCCAGCGCGCAGGCGCGGCTTTCGCTGGCGCGCATGCCCCCGACGGGCCAGGCAGGGCCATCCGTGAAGCGCGTGGCCGCGGGTCGCTCAACCCAAACCAGCACCGGGCCTTCCGGGGTGCGCGCCGTGACCAGCGCGGCGCCCACCGAAGCGGCGCCGGAACAGAACAGCTTCCGCCCGGACAATCGCCCCGCCTCCAGAAGCACGGGCGATGCGGGGTCATCGGCGCCCCAGATGGCGAGCAGCCCCGCCCCCTCCGCCCGCGCGCGCTGGGCGGCGTCGCCATGGTCGTCCAGCAGGCGGAGCACGTTCACATGCCCCTCGAACAGCCGCCCCGCGCTCAGATCCGCATGGCCCAGGGTGACGAGCGCCTGCCACAGCACGCGCGGCGCGGCGCGTGCGAGCGGCAGGAGCGGCGCGAGCTGATCGAGGGCGGCGGCCGCATCGCGCGGCGGCGCGGCCCGCAGCGCGGCGGCCACGTCCAGGGCGCGCGCGTCCAGGCTGGCGGACAGGGGCTGTGCGGGAATGTCCATCGCCCTCCAACGCGCCGCGGGTGGCCGCGGTTACGGCCTCAGACCGAGTCAGGCTCCAGCGTGCTGGAATGGTCGAGCAACGCCGCCAGCTCCTGTCGCGCGCGGTAGACGCGGCTCTTCACCGTGCCGACCGGACAGCCGATGATCTCGCCGATCTCGGCATAGCTGAGTTCCGCCCCCACGCTCAGCAGCAGGGCCTCGCGCTGGAGGTGGTGCAGCTTGCCCAGCGCGATCCGCAGCTCGGATTGACGGAAGGCCCATTCATGGGCGGGCGGGGTGACAAGCGCCTCGGCCGGCGCGTCCTCGAGCGGGACATTCGCCCGCCCATGGGCGGCCACGGTGTTGAAGAAGCGGTTCCGCAGGATGGTGAAGAGCCAGGCGCGCATGT
>NZ_JAFFQY010000006.1 GCF_017311575.1 Roseococcus thiosulfatophilus | reverse complement strand
CAACAAGGAGGGAGGGGAGGATGCGCTTCAAGGACAAGGTGGCGGTGGTGACCGGGGCGGCCAATGGCCTCGGCCTCGACGCCGCGCAGGGCTTCGCGCGTGAGGGTGCGCGCGTGCTGCTGGTGGACCGTGACCCGCTGGTGCACGACGCCGCCGCCGCGCTGCGGGCGGAAGGCCATGACGCGCAGTCGCGCATCGCTGACGTCACGCGCGCGGCCGATGTCGCTTCCTATGTCGCCGCCGCCGTGGAGACCTGGGGCGGCATCCACTGCTTCTTCAACAATGCCGGCATCGAGGGCCATGTCCGCCCGCTTGTGGAGCAGGAGGAGGAGGTCTTCGACGCCGTCATGGCCGTGAACGTGAAGGGCGTCTTCCTCGGCCTGCGCGCGGTGCTGCCGGTGATGCTGCGCCAGGGCGCGGGCGCGGTGGTGAACACGGCCTCCACGGCGGCTCTGGCGGGCTCCATGGGCCTTGCCCCCTATGTGGGCTCCAAGCATGCGGTGCTGGGCATCACCCGCTCGGTGGCGGGCGAGGTGGCGCGGCAGGGTGTGCGGGTGAACGCCGTCTGCCCCGGCCCCACCGAGACGCGGATGATCCATTCCCTGGAAGAGCAGGCCGGGCTGCGCGGCGTGAACGACGCGGCCGAACGCTACAAGGCCAACATCCCGCTGGGCCGCTATTCCACGCCGGCCGAGGTCACGGCGGCGGTGCTGTTCCTGTGTTCGGACGCGGCCTCGGCCATCACGGGCGCGCATCTGCAGGTGGATGGCGGGCGCACCGCCTGCCCGGTGGCCAGCGCGCTACGGTAGCGCGGCCCCCCCGCGCAGCACGGCCTCGGCCGCGGGCGTGAAGGAGCCGTCCGCGGCGTGGAGGACGAGGCCGGGCAGAACCTCATCCCCGCCCCGCCCGCCCCGCCGCGCCCGGATCAGCACGCGCTTGGCCGTCACCCCCGCGCGCGGCCAGAGCGGCAGCAGCCGCACCGACCCGCAGCCCGCGCCGCGCAGCGCCGCCGCGGCGGCGGCGAAGCGGCTCGCGGGCAGCACCAGCGTCAGCGTGCCCAGGTGCCGCAGCGGTCGCGCGAGCATGGCCACCCAATCCTCCAGCGCCGCATCCTCATGCGCGGCGTCGCGCCGTCGCGGCTGGGGCGAGGGCGTGCCGCCTGGCCAATAGGGCGGGTTGGCGAAGGCGTGGTCGCAGCGGGGCAGGGGGGTGGGGGTGCGGATGTCGGCGACATGGATCTCCGCCGGCGCGCCATTGGCCTCCGCGTTGCGCCGCGCCAGGGCCGCCATCTCGGCGTCCCGCTCGATCGCGTGCATGGCCAGCCCCGGCACCCGGGCGTTCAGACACAGGAAGGCCGCCCCGCTGCCGCAGCCGGCCTCCAGCACCGTCTCGCCGGGCCGGGCGGGGATGAAGGCGGCCAGCAGCACGGGGTCGAGTGCCGCGCGAAACCCTTCGCGCGGCTGGGTCAGCCGCACCCGGCCGCCCAGCAGCGCATCCTCGGTGAAGGCCTCGTCGGGCGGGTCAGACCCCGGCATCGGCCAGGATGCGCCGGGCGCGCGGCCGATCCTCGCGCCGCACGGCCAGGCGCCGGGGGAAGACGGCCAGCCCCAGCCCCGCCAGGTTCGCGTCCAGCATCACGGGCTCGATGCCGGCGTCGCGCAGCAGGGCGGCCAGGAACTGCATGCGAACCGGGTCGCCATCCTCCGCCACCACCTCCATGCGCATCCCCTCCAGCGGTGCCAGACCCTTGCCAGGCCTTGCCTTGCCGCCATCTGTGCCGGGGCCTATCCTGCGGCGCGGCGCGGAACGGTCAAGCCGTGACATCCGGTTGAGCGGCCCTGGGCTGGCCGCGCCTTTTCTGACCATTGGCCATCGCGCGGGACAGGGCGCGTTTCGGGGGCATGACAGCGTGGGTGGTGTGATCGAGGCGAAGGACCATGGCGCGGCCGGGCATGGCGAGGACGCGCTGAAACGCCTCACCGCCCTCGTGGCCGAGGACCTAGCGCAGTGCAACCGCCTGATCATCGAGCGCATGCACAGCCCGGTGGCCCTCATCCCGCAGCTTGCCGCGCATCTGGTCGGCTCGGGCGGGAAGCGGCTGCGGCCGGTGCTGACCCTCGCGGCGTCGCGCATGTGCGGCTATGAGGGGCCGCGCCATGTGGCGCTCGCCGCCTGCGTGGAGTTCATCCACACCGCCACCCTGCTGCATGACGATGTGGTGGACGAAAGCGCCCTGCGCCGCGGCCAGGCCTCTGCCAACGCCCTCTTCGGCAACAAGCCCTCGGTGCTGGTGGGTGACTTCCTGTTTGCCCGCGCCTTCCGCCTGATGGTGGAGGATGGGAATCTGGAGGTGATGCGGATCCTGTCCTCGGCCGCCGCCACGCTGGCGGAGGGGGAGGTGCTGCAACTCCTGATCCAGAACGACCTGGGCACCACCGAGGCGCAATACCTGGAAGTCATCGAGGGCAAGACCGCCTCCCTCTTCGCCGCCGCCACGCGCCTGGGCGCCGTCGTCGCCGACCGGTCCGAGGCAGAGGCCGAGGCGCTCGACGCCTATGGCCGCAACCTCGGCATCGCCTTCCAACTGGTGGATGACGCCCTCGACTACGCGGCCGAGCAGGAGAAGCTGGGCAAGACCGTCGGCGACGATTTCCGCGAGGGCAAGATCACCCTGCCCGTGCTCGCCGCCTTCCATGCCGGTGACGCGGCCGAGCAGCAGTTCTGGCGCCGCACCATCGAGGAACGCCAGCAGGACGACAGCGACTTCGCCGAAGCCCAGCGCCTGATGACCCGCCACGGCGCCGTCGCCAAGACCATCGCCCGCGCGGAAGCCTATGGCGAGGCCGCCCTGCAATCCCTGGCCGGCTTCCCGGACAACCCCTTCCGCCACGCGCTGGCCGAGGTGGTGCGGTTCTGCATCGCACGGGCGCGGTGAGGCCCGGCGGGGGCTGCCGCCCCCTCCCCGCGGCACCACCTCACCCCGTGAGTTGCAGTCCCCGCAGCACTGCCTCGCGCGCGGCGACGACGTTTGCGAAGGCGGCGGTGGCTTGATCGCGCGTGGCGGCGGGGGCGGTGCGGGGGTGGCCGGCCTGGAAGGGCGGGTGGGGGTCGTACTGCATGTAGAGCTGGATGAACTGGGCGGCCTCCGGCCCACGCAGCTTGGCGGCCACGTGCAGGGCGCCGTCGAAGCCCGAGGTGACGCCGGCCGCGGTCACGAACTTGCCGTCTTCGACCACGCGTTCGTCCACCGGCGTGGCACCGAGCAGGGGCAGCAGATGGTGGCTGGCCCAGTGGGTGGTGGCGCGGCGGCCGCGCAGCAGCCCGGTGGCGCCCAGCAGCAGGGAGCCGGTGCAGACGGTGAAGACCAGTTGCGCCCCTTCGGCCTGGCGCTTCAGCCAGTCCAGCAGACGCGGGTCACGCATGGCTGCATCCACGCCGAAGCCGCCCGGGACGTGCAGCACGTCGAGCTGCGGCGCGTCCTCCAGCACCGCGTCGGGCAGGATTCGCAGGCCCTTCATGTCGGTGACGGGGTCGAGGCTGGGCCCGTAGAGGCGCCAGGTCGAGTCGGGCAGGCGGGACAGGATCTCGTGCGGCCCGGTCAGGTCCACCTGGTCCAGGTCCGGGAAGATCACGCTGCCGATGGTCAGATGTGTCATGGAACGGGCCCCCTTTGTGGTTGTCCCGTCATTGTCGGGCTTTCCCGGGCGCCGTCCAGGCCGGAGGTCAGGAGGTGGTGAGCGCGACCTCGATGAGGCGTTGCAGCACCTCGCCCTCCTGGGCGCCGGCGATGGCGTGCTGCCCGTCCACCAGGAAGCAGGGCACCCCGTTGATGCCCAGGCGATGGGCGCGGAGGTTTTCCAGGTGGACCCACTCGGTCTCGGCGGGGCTGGCCAGGAACTGGCGGGCCTCGACGGGGTCGAGCCCCTCGGCGGCGGCCAACGCGGCCAGGACGCTGTGCTGGCCGATATCCTGCCCCTCGCTGAAATAGGCCTGGAAGATGCGCTCCACCAACCCGTCCAGCGGACCCTGGGGGGCGGCCCAGCGCAGCAGCCGGTGGCCGTCCAGGCTGGAGGGGATGCGGCGCATCAGCTCGAAGCGGAAGGCGATGCCCTCGGCCTGGCCCAGCTCGGCAATGGTGCCGTGCAGGCGCCGGGCCCGTTCCTCGCCGCCGAATTTCCGCGTCAGCCAGTCCTGGCGGGGGACGCCGCCGGGAGCGATGTCCGGGTTCAGCAGGAAGGGGCGCCAGAGCAGCTCGGCGTGGAGGTCCGGCCGCTCCGCCAGCACGCGCAGCAATCGGCGCACGCCCAGGTAGCACCAGGGGCAGACGAGATCGAAGACGATCTCGACGGAAAGCCGCGGCCGGGGTGGTGCGAGGACGTTCACGGGGCCATTCTACGCAGACCACCGCAAAACGATAGGGTTCCGTATGGAAAGCAAGGACTCAGTGGCCCGGCTGATCGGGCTGCTGGCGGCGGGCCTGCTGGCGCTGGCCTGCTTCCTGGTGCTGCGGCCCTTCATCTCGGCCCTGCTGGGGGCCGTCATCCTGGTCTTCTGCACCTGGCCCATCTTCCGCTTCCTCACCAACAGGCTGACCCTGCGCCCGGGCTATGCGGCCACGGTGATGGTGGTGCTGGAGTTCCTGCTGCTGGGCCTGCCCCTGCTGCTGGCAACGCCCGTGACGCGCGAGGATGTGGACGGCATCCGCGCCTGGATCGAACGGGTGCTGACCGACGGCCTGCCGGACCTCTCGGGCGTCCTTCTGCCCATTCCCCTGGTGGGGGAGCGGCTGAACGCCTTCTGGGATTCGCTGGCGGGCGACAGTTCGCAGCTCACGGCGCTGGTCGGCCCCTATGCCGGCACCATCGCGCAGCAGGCGCTGGGGCTTCTCCTGCTGCTGCTGTCGGGGCTGGTCGAGGTGCTGGTGGCCATCATCCTCGCCTTCTTCATCTACCGCGACGGGCCCGCCATCGCGGCGCATTGCTACCGGCTGCTGGAGCGCCTGGCGGGTGAGCGCGCCCTGCACCTGTGGGAGCTGACGGGCAATGTGACGCGCGGCGTGGTCTATGGGCTGCTGGGCACGGCCTTGGCCCAGGGCTTCCTCACGGCGCTGGGCCTCTGGATCTCGGGCGTGCCGCAGCCGGTGCTGCTGGGGGTGGTGGCGGGGGTGATCTCGATCTTCCCCGTGGGGGCGCCGCTGGTGTGGCTGCCGGCCTCAATCTGGCTTTTCGCCACCGATTCCTGGGGGTGGGGGCTGTTCATGCTGCTCTACGGGGCGCTGGGCATCTCCTCGGTGGACAATGTGATCCGCCCCTGGCTGATCGCCCGCGGGGCGGACCTGCCCCTGCTGCTGACCCTGCTGGGCGCCTTGGGGGGCGTCTTCGCCTTCGGTTTCCTGGGCCTCTTCCTGGGGCCGGTGGTGCTGGCGGTGGGCTATGCGCTGCTGCTGGACTGGGGCGGGGTGAAGCAGGCGCCCCCGCCGTGAACGAGGGCTTGCCTTTCGGCGCTTCCTGCCGGACACCCCGCCCAGGCCATGCCTGACCGCGCGGCCTCCCATCCGCAGCCCAGGAGACTTCCCATGAACGTCCCCCGTCGCGCCCTGCTCGGCGCGGCCCTCGCGGCACCGCTGGCCGCCCCTGGCCTCGCCCGCGCCCAGGCCGCCTGGCCCTCCCGCCCCATCCGCATCGTCGTCCCCTTCGCGCCCGGCGGCGCGGTGGACATCACGGGCCGCCTGCTGGCCGAGCGGATGCAGCCGCTGCTGAACGCCAGTGTGGTGGTCGAGAATCGCGGTGGCGCCGGCGGCAACCTGGGTGGCGACATGGTCGCGAAGGCCGAGCCCGATGGGCACACCATCCTTCTCGGCACCGCCTCCATGCTGGCGGCGAACAAGTTCCTCTATCGCCGCTCCATGCCCTTCGACCCCATCCGCGACCTCGCCCCCGTGACGCGGGTGGTGACGGGGACCGTGCTGCTGGTGGTCAACGCCCGCCGCCCCTGGCAGAACTTCAATGAGTTGGTGGCCGCCGCCCGCGCCAATCCCGGGCGGATCAGCATGGGCTCCTCCGGCACCGGCACGATCAGCCACCTGACGCTGTCCAGCATCAACCGCGCGGCGGGCATGGACATCACCCATGTGCCCTATCGCGGCGGCGGCCCGGCCATCGTGGACCTGGTGGCCGGTAACATCGACATGATGTTCGACGTGATCCCCGCCCTGATGCCCCATGTGCGCGAAGGCCGCTTCCGCGCGCTGGCCGTGGGCAGCGCCGAGCGCGTGACCTATGTGCCCGAGCTGCGCGACGTGCCCGGCATAGCGGAGCTGCTGCCGCAGGCGGGCATCGACATGCAGTCCTGGTATGCCGTGAACGTGCCGGCGCGCACGCCGGCCCCGGTGATCGCGCGGCTGCACCAGGTGCTGACGCAGATCGCCCGCTCGGACGAGTTCAAGGGCCGGATGGAGCCGCTGGGCTTCACCCCCGTGACCGACGAGAGTCCCGAGGCCTATGGCCGCTACCTCTCCGAGCAGGAGCGCGTGTGGCAGGGGCTGGTCGAGGCCTCGGGCGCCACGCTGGACTGATGCGATACCCCTGGAGCGGGCGGGTCAGCCCGCCCGCTCCAGGATGCTGACATAGTTGGCGACGGCCGCGCCGCCCATGTTGAACACGCCGGCCACGTCGGCGCGGGGCAGCTGCATGTCGCCCGCCTCGCCGCACAGCTGCATGGCGGCGAGCGCGTGCATGGAGACGCCCGTGGCGCCGATCGGATGGCCCTTGGCCTTCAGCCCGCCCGAGCGGTTGATGGGCAGCTTCCCGTCCTTCGTGGTCCAGCCCTCCAGGATGGCGCGATGGCCCTGGCCCTCCGGCGTCAGCCCCATCGCCTCGTATTCGATGAGTTCGGCGATGGTGAAGCAGTCATGCACCTCGGCGAAGGAGAGGTCCGACAAGCCCATCCCGGCGGCCTCGAAGGCGCGCGCCCAGGCCTCGCGCGGGCCCTCGAAGCGGGTGATGTCGCGGCGCGCGATGGGCAGGAAGTCCTGCACATGGGCGGTGGCGCGGAAACGGGCGGCGCGGGGCGCGGACTTCGCCACATCGCCCTCGGCGATGATGATCGCGGCCGCACCATCGCTCACCAGGCTGCAATCGGTGCGCTTCAGCGGGCGGGCGACGAAGGGGTTTTTCTCGCTCTCGGCGCGGCAGAACTCATACCCCAGGTCCTTCCGCATCTGCGCCCAGGGGTTGTCCACGCCATTCTTGTGATTCTTGGCGGCGATGGCGGCCAGCGCGTCCGACTGGTCGCCATGGCGCTGGAAATAGGCCTCCGCGATCCGGGCGAAGACGCCGGCGAAACCCGCCTCGATGCCGCCCTCGGTCTTGAGGTGGCTGGCCGAGAGCAGGATTTCGCCCACGCGGGGTCCGGGGGTGGCGGTCATCTTCTCGACGCCCACCACCAGCGTGACCCGGCCGCGCTTGGCACCCAGGAAATCCAGCGCGCCATGGATGGCGGCGCTGCCGGTGGCGCAGGCATTCTCGTAGCGGGTGGCGGGGCGGAAGCGGAGTTCCGGCACGGCTTGGAACATCAGCGATGCCGGGAATTCCTGGGGCGTGAAGCCGCCGTTGAACTGGCCGAGGAAGACCGCGTCCACATCGGCAGGCTCCAGCCCCGCATGCTCGATGGCCTGGCGGGCGACGAGGCCGATCAGCGCCTCGGCGTCCGGCGCGTCCTCGATCTTGCCGAAGCGGCTATGGGCCCAGCCGATGATGGCGGCGTCATGGGTGTGTCCGGTCATCGCATCCTCCGTGTTGGGGAGAGGATAGCGGTTGCGGGGCGGGCGCGAAATCACCGCCTGAGAATGGGTTGAAACTTCGTTGTCATGGAAATTTTGTTAGGCGATGCATTATCGAAAGGGTCTTGAAGAGGACCGGATTGGTCCCATCTCAGGTAGGTCGGTGGGGCCGAGGCCCTCCCGACAGCTTTGCCTTCCTCAACCTTGCCTTGGCCGCTCCCGAAAGGGGGCGGCTTTTTTTTTGGTCAGGCCGGCACCAGCAGGCTCACGGCGGTGTGGCAGGCAATCCCTTCGCCGCGGCCGGTGAAACCCAGCCGCTCGGTCGTCGTGGCCTTCACCCCGATGCGGCCGATGTCCACGCCCAGCAGCTCCGCCAGCCGCGCGCGCATGGCGGCGGCATGGGGGCCGATCTTGGGGCGCTCGCAGATCAGCGTCACGTCGGCATTGACCAGCATGCCCCCGCGCGCGGCGATCCTCCCCGCGGCATGGACCAGGAACTGGGCGCTGTCGGCGTCCTTCCACTTCATCTGGGAGGGCGGGAAGAAGGTGCCGATATCCCCCTCCGCCAGCGCGCCATAGATGGCGTCGCATAGGGCATGGATGCCCACATCGGCGTCCGAATGCCCGTCGAGGCCCATCTCATGCGGCACCACCACCCCGCACAGCACCAGCGGCCGCCCGGGCACGAGGCGGTGCACGTCGAAGCCCGTCCCCACGCGCGGCAGCATCCGGGCGGTCATGTCGTGTTCCATGCGGGGCAAATCCTCCGGGCGGGTGATCTTGATGTTGCGCTCCGACCCCTCGACCAGGGCGACGGGCAGCCCGGCCGCCTCCAGCAGGGCGGCGTCGTCGGTGGCGTCCTGGGTGGCGGCGCGGTGGGCGGCCAGGATCGCGGGGAAGCGGAAGGCCTGGGGCGTCTGGGCGCGGAACAGCCCCTCGCGCGGGACCGTGGCCGCGATCACGCCGCCCGCGCCGCGTTTCAGCGTATCGGCCACCGGCACGGCGGGGATGGCGCCGGGGTGGCTTTCCAGCGCCGCCAGCAGGGCCGGGATGATGCCGGGCGGCAAATAGGGCCGCGCGCCGTCATGGATCAGCACCGCGTCGGGCGCATGCGCGGTCAGTGCCTCCAGCCCCGCCCGCACGCTCGCCTGGCGGGTGGCGCCGCCGGCCACGACGGGCAGGTGCGGCAGGCCGGCCAGCACGGGGGCAATGGAATCGGCCTCGCCCACGGGTTGCAGCCAGGTCACCTCGCCGCCGGCCAGCAGCGCCTCGGCCGCGTGGCGCAGCACGGGCCGCCCGGCCAGGGGCGCGAACTGCTTGGGGATGGGGCCGCCGAAGCGTGAACCCGTCCCGGCGGCCAAGAGGAGAGCGGCGATCTTCATGGCGCCTCGCTACCCCGCTTTGCGCCACCTGCAAATCACCCGGGGACGGTGCAAAGGCGACATGGACGCCGCGCGCGGATTTGCGTATGGCTGCCCAAATGATGAGCAACCCCCCGCCGCGGCCCCTGGCGCCCATCACCCTGGCACCTGGCGTGTGCATCCAGACGCCCGTCATCCTCGCCCCCATGTCGGGCGTGACGGACCTGCCCTTTCGCCGGCTGGCTCGGGCCGAGGGCACGGGGCTGGTGGTGTCGGAGATGATCGCGTCCGCCGCGATGATCCGGGAGAACTGCCAAAGCCTGAAGATGGCGGAGGTCGAGGGCTTTGGCGCCCCCAGCTCCGTCCAGCTGGCCGGCTGCGAGCCTTCGGTGATGGCCGATGCCGCGCGCCTCGTGGTGGACCGGGGGGCGGCCATCGTGGACATCAATTTCGGCTGCCCGGTGAAGAAGGTGGCGGTGGGGCAGAGCGCGGGCTCGGCCCTCATGCGCGACGAGGTGCGGGCGGCCGCCATCCTGGAGGCCGTGGTGCGCGCGGTGCCCGTGCCCGTCACGCTGAAGATGCGGATGGGCTGGGACCACAACAGCCTGAACGCGCCGCGCCTCGCCCGCATCGCCCAGGAATGCGGCATCCGCCTCGTCACCATCCATGGGCGCACGCGGCAGCAGCTCTACACCGGCACGGCCAACTGGGCCTTCATCGCGGAGGTGAAGGCGGCGGTGGACATCCCCGTCATCGCCAATGGCGACATCCTCACCGTGGACGACGCGGCCGAGGCGCGGCGGCTGTCAGGTGCGGATGGCGTGATGATCGGGCGCGGCTGCTACGGGCGGCCCTGGTTCCCACGCCAGGTGGCGGCCTTCCTGAACGAAGGGCTGCGCCTGCCCGACCCCACGCTGGCCGAGCAGCACGAGATCCTGCTGCGGCATTACCGCGCCATCCTGTCGCACCATGGCGTGAACACGGGGGTCCGCATGGCGCGCAAGCACATCGCCTGGTATTCGCGCGGCCTGCCCGGCAGCGCCGAGTTCCGCGCCCAGGTGAACCGCGTGGACACGCCGGAGGAGGCCGAGGCGCTGATGGAGGGCTTCTATCGCCCCCTGATCGAGCGGGGCGTCGAGGCCTGCCGCGACGCCTTCCGCGAGGCGGCATGAGCAGGCGGGCCCTGGCCATGCCCCGCGCCGGCTCCGGCGGCGACATGCCTGACGCGGTGACCATCCTCTCCGCCTTGCCCATGCCGGCCGTGGTGCTCGATGGCGCCGACAATTTCCGCTTCGCCAACCCGGCGGCCGAGCTGTTCTTCCAGCACTCCCAGGCCACGCTGGCGAGCCTGCCGCTGGGTGAGCTGCTGCCGCCCGACAACCGTCTTTTCGCCCTGCTCCAGCAGGTGCGCCGGACCGACAGCCCGGTGGCCGACCACGACCTGACGCTGGAAAGCCCGCGCCTGCACCGCTCCGGCGTCTCGGCCTATGGCGCGCCCATGCCGGAGATGCCGGGCGGCGTGGTGCTGATGCTGCAGGATGGCTCGACGGCGGCCATGCTGGACCGGCAGCTGCACTTCCTGGGCGCGGCGCGCGGCGCCACCGCCATGGCGGCGATGCTGGCGCATGAGGTGAAGAACCCGCTCTCCGGCATCCGCGGTGCCGCGCAGCTGCTCGAACAGGGTGCCTCGCAGGGCGACCGGGACCTCTGCATCCTCATCCAGGAGGAGGCGGACCGCATCCGCACCCTGGTGGACCGGATGGAGATGTTCTCCGACCGGCCCATCACGCCGCGGCCCGTGAACATCCATTCCGTGCTGGACCATGTGCGCCGCGTGGCGCAGTCGGGCTTCGCCTGCCACCTGCGGATCACGGAGGACTACGACCCCTCGCTGCCCGCCGTCTGGGGCGACCGCGACCAGCTCATCCAGATCATGCTGAACCTGGTGAAGAACGCGGCCGAGGCGGTGGACCCCCGCGAGGGCGAGATCCAGCTCGGCACCGCCTATCACCATGGCGTGCGCATCGCCGTGCCCGGCTCCACCGAGCGCGTGCACCTGCCGCTGACCGTCACTGTGCGGGACAATGGCCCGGGCATTCCGGAGCCGCTGCGCGCCACCCTCTTCGAACCCTTCGTCACCACCAAGCGGGGCGGGCAGGGGCTGGGTCTTGCCATCGTCGCCAAGCTCGTCGCCAACCAGGGGGGGCTGATCGAATGCGACAGCCGCCCCGGCCGCACCACCTTCCGCCTTTCCCTTCCCGCGCCCCCGCCAGGCGAAGACATGACCGAGACCGATGAATGACCGAGACGCGCACCATCCTGATCGCCGATGACGACCGGGCGATCCGCACCGTGCTGTCCCAGGCGCTGTCGCGCGCGGGCTACAATGTGCGCGCCACCTCCTCCGCCGCCACGCTCTGGCGCTGGGTGGAGGATGGGGAAGGGGACCTCGTCATCACCGATGTCGTCATGCCCGACGAGAACGGCCTGGACCTGCTGCCGCGCATGAAGCGCGTGCGGCCGGATCTGCGCGTGGTGGTGATGTCCGCGCAGTCCACCTTCACCACGGCGGTGAAGGCGGCCCAGCGCGGCGCCTTCGAGTACCTGCCCAAGCCCTTCGACCTGAAGGAATTGCTGGCGGTGGTGGAACGCGCCCTCGCCCAGCCCGCCACGGCGCTTCCGCCCGAGGACGGGCAGGAGGCGGGCGAACGGCTGCCCCTGGTGGGCCGGTCGCCCGCCATGCAGGAGATCTACCGGACGGTGGCGCGCCTCACCACCGCCGACCTGACAGTGATGGTCACGGGCGAGAGCGGCACGGGCAAGGAACTCATCGCCCGCGCCCTGCACGACTACGGCAAGCGGCGCACCGGGCCCTTCGTCGCCATCAACATGGCCGCCATTCCGCGCGAACTCATCGAGAGTGAGTTGTTCGGCCATGAGCGTGGCGCCTTCACCGGCGCGCTCACCCGCGGCATCGGCCGCTTCGAGCAGGCGGCCGGCGGCACGCTCTTCCTCGACGAGATCGGCGACATGCCGCCCGAGGCCCAGACCCGCCTGCTGCGCGTGCTGCAGGAGGGCGAGTTCACCACGGTGGGCGGCCGCAGCCCGGTGAAGGCCAATGTCCGCATCGTGGCCGCGACCCATCGCGACCTGCGCGCCGCCATCCGCGCCGGTCTGTTCCGCGAGGACCTGTTCTACCGCCTGAACGTGGTGCCCATCCGTCTGCCCCCCCTGCGCGAGCGCACCGAGGACATTCCCCTCCTGGCCCGGCACTTCCTGGAGCGCGCCCGTGCCTCCGGCCTGCCCGCCAAGTCGCTCAGCCCCGAGGCGCTGGAACGCCTCAAGCGCCATGCCTGGCCCGGCAATGCGCGAGAGCTGGAGAACCTGATGCGGCGCCTGGCCGCCCTCTACCCCCAGGAGATGATCGGGGAGGAGGCCGTCTCGGCCGAACTGGCGGAGGCCGACACCCCCGCCGATGGCGCGCCCCGCAGCGCCGAGACCCTGGAACAGGCGGTCGAGCGCCACCTCAAGCTGTTCATGGCGGCCCACAAGGACGGGATGCCCGTGCGCGACCTGCATGAGCGCGTCATCAGCGAGGTGGAGCGACCGCTGCTGCGCCTCGCCCTCAGCGCCACGCGGGGCAACCAGATCAAGGCGGCGGCGCTGCTCGGCCTCAACCGTAACACGTTGCGCAAGAAGCTGAAGGACCTGGATCTGCCCGTGGTGCGTGGGCTGACCTGATGGCCGTGGCGGCCCGCCCCCGCGTGCCCCTGCTGCGGCGGCTGGCCGACATGCTGCTGGGCCGCGGCGTGACGCTGGGCCTGGCGCTGGCCGCGCTGGTCATGGGGGTGGCGACCTTCGTCGTGCTCTCCGACGGTTCGCCCTTCGGGCCGACCAGCCCGGGGCAGCTCGCGGCCATCTTCCTGGGCAACACCGCGGTCGTGCTGCTGCTGCTGGCCTCGCTGGCGGGGCGGCTCGTGCGGGTCTGGGCGGAGCGGCGGCGCGGCTCGGCCGGGTCGCGGCTGCACACGCGGCTTGTGCTGCTGTTCTCGGTGGTGGCCGTGGTGCCGGCCATGCTGGTGGCGGGCTTCTCCGTCACCTTCTTCAACCTGGGCATCCAGGCCTGGTTCAACGACCGGGTGCGGACGGCGCTGGAGGCCTCGCTGGTCGCCTCGCGCGCCTATCTCCAGGAACACCAGAACGCCATCCGCGCCGATGCGCTGGCCATGGTGAATGACCTCAACCGCGCCGTCGTGCTGCTGCCCGAACAGAACCTGGCCTTCGCCCGCGTGCTGGGCGGGCAGGCCAGCCAGCGCGGCCTGACCGAGGCCGTGGTCTTCGAGCCGCTGCTGGGGCGCATCGTCGCCCATGCCGGCATCACCTCCGCCTTCATGCTGGCGCCCCCGCCCGGCTGGGCCATCGACATCGCCCGCAATGGCGAGGTGGCGGTGGTGGCGGGCGAGGAGGAGGGGCGGGTGCGCGCCGTTCTCACCCTGGCGCCGCAGACCGGACTGATGCTCATGATCGGCCGGCCGCTCGATGGCACGGTGCTGGAGCATATCAGCCGCACCGAGGCCGCGGTCACCGCCTACCAGGCGCTGGACCGCAACCGCGACGGCCTGCAGATCACCTTCATCATGATCTTCGCGGCCGGCGCGCTGCTGGTGCTGCTGGCGGCGGTGCTGATCGGCCTCGTGCTGGCGAACCAGCTGGCGCGGCCCATCTCGCGCCTCATCACCGCGGCCGAGCGGGTGCGGGCGGGGGACCTCTCGGTGCGGGTGGAGGAGGGTGATGCGGATGACGAGGTCGGCAGCCTGAGCCGCGCCTTCAACCGCATGACCAACCAGCTTGCCGCCCAGCGCAGCGAGCTGATGGAGGCCTACCGCCAGATCGCGGACCGGCAGAGCTTCACCGAGGCGGTGCTGGGCGGGGTTTCGGCGGGCGTCATCGGCCTTGATGCCGATCTCAGCATCAACCTGCCCAACCGCGGCGCCAGCAAGCTCCTGGGCCTCGACCTGGAGCGCGAGATCGGGCGGCGCTTGGCCGAGGTGGTGCCCGAATTCGCGCCCCTGCTCGCCGGCCCCGCCGGGCGCACGGCGGAAATCAAGCTGGGCTCGCCCTCGGAGCGCCGGACCCTGCTGGCCCGCCTCTCGCCGGAGATGGAGGGGCAGGGCTTCGTCGTCACCTTCGACGACATCTCGGCCCTGCTGACCGCCCAGCGGCAGGCGGCCTGGGCCGATGTGGCGCGCCGCATCGCACATGAGATCAAGAACCCGCTGACGCCCATCCAGCTCAGCGCCGAGCGCCTCAAGCGCCGCTACCTTAAGCAGATCACGAACGATCCCGAGACCTTCACCGCCTGCACCGACACCATCGTGCGCCAGGTGGGCGACATCGGCCGCATGGTGGATGAGTTCAGCGCCTTCGCCCGCATGCCCCAGCCCGTGATTCGCGAGGAGGAATTGTCGCGCATCGTGGAGGAGGCGCTGGTGCTGCCGCGCACCGGCAGCCCCGAAATCGCCTATGAATGGTCGCCGCCCGGCATGCCCGTCCATGCCGCCTGTGACCGGCGGTTGATCCAACAGGCCCTGGCCAACCTGATCCAGAACGCGGCGGACTCCATCCGTCTGCGCGCCCAGGCGGAGGCGCCGGCCGAGGGGGAGACCCCCATCACGCCCTCGCGGTCCCAGCCGCTCGGCCATATCCGGGTCAGCCTGGCCCCCGCGCCCGGTGGGGCGGGCATGGTCGCGATCCGTGTCGAGGATGACGGTCTCGGCCTGCCCGATGGCGAGGAGCGCGAGCGTCTCACGGAACCCTACGTCACCCACAAGGCGAAGGGCACCGGCCTTGGTCTTGCCATCGTGAAGAAGATCATGGAGGACCACGGCGGTCGCGTCCTGCTGGGGGATGCGGCGACCGGGCGCGGCGCGCGGGCGGAGCTGTTGCTGCCGCTCCGGCCCGCCGAAGGCAGCCCCGCGGAGGTCCGTGGGGCCGAGGCAGGCGGGGATGTGGTGATGGAGCGCGGCCATGGCGCATGACATCCTGATCGTGGATGACGAGCCGGACATCCGTGCCGTGATCGAGGGGATTCTCTCAGACGAGGGCTATGACACGCGCCAGGCCCACAACAGCGACACCGCCTTGCAGCAGTTCCGCGCGCGCAAGCCCTCGCTCGTGATCCTGGACATCTGGCTGCAGAATTCGCGGCTGGACGGGTTGGGCATCCTGGAGGCCATGCACCGCGAGGAGCCGCAGGTGCCCTGCGTGATGATCTCGGGCCATGGCACCATCGAGACGGCGGTGCAGGCCATCCAGCAAGGCGCCTATGATTTCATCGAGAAGCCCTTCAAGTCCGACCGCCTGCTGCTGATCGTCGAGCGCGCGCTGGAGGCCGCCCGGCTGCGGCGCGAGGTGAATGAGCTGCGCCTGCGCGCCGGCCCCGAGACGGAGCTTCTGGGCGTCTCGCCCCACATCGCGCAGCTGCGCGGCGCCATTGACAAGGTGGCGCCCACCAATTCGCGCGTGCTGATCACGGGCCCTGCCGGCTCGGGCAAGGAGGTGGCGGCGCGGATGCTGCACGCCCGTTCGCGCCGCGCGGGTGAGCCCTTCGTCGCGCTGAACTGCGCCACGCTGAACCCCGCCCGCATCGAAGAGGAGCTGTTCGGCGTCGAGGCCCAGGGCGAGGCCCCGCGCCGCATCGGCACGCTGGAACGCGCCCATGGCGGCACCCTGCTGCTGGACGAGGTGGCGGACATGCCGCTGGAGACCCAGGGCAAGATCGTGCGCGCCCTGCAGGAGCAGGGGTTTGAGCGGGTGGGGGGTGCCACGCGCATCAAGGTGGATGCGCGCGTCATCGCCACCACCAATCGCGACCTCCAGGCCGAGATCGCGGCGGGACGTTTCCGCGAGGATCTGTTCTACCGCCTCTCCGTCGTGCCGCTGCGCGTGCCCGCCCTGCGCGAGCGGCGCGAGGATGTGCCCGTGCTGGCGCGGCATTTCGTGGCGCGTTCGGTGGAGGCGTCGGGCCTGCAACCGCGCGAGTTGGCCGAGGACACGATTGCCGCGTTGCAGACCTACGAATGGCCCGGCAATGTGCGCCAGCTTCGCAACCTGATCGACTGGCTGCTCATCATGGCGCCGGGCGAGGCGCAGGCGCCCATCCGCGCCGAGGCCCTGCCGCCCGAGATCGTCTCCGCCGCGCCCGCCATGTTGCGCTTGGATCGCTCCAGCGAGATCATGACCCTGCCGCTGCGCGAGGCGCGCGAGATGTTCGAGCGGCAATATCTCGAAGCGCAGCTCATGCGCTTCGGCGGCAATATCAGCCGCACCGCCAATTTCGTGGGCATGGAGCGCAGCGCGCTGCACCGGAAGCTGAAATTCCTGAACGTGCAGGCGGAGGACAAGGCGGGCGGAACCGCCTAGACTGCGCCCACCATTTGCGGAAAGCCCTGCATGTCCCGGATTGCCTATGTGAACGGCGCCTACCTGCCGCAGCGCGACGCCAGCGTGAACATCGAGGACCGCGGCTACCAGTTCGGCGACGGCATCTACGAGGTGGTGCACCTCCACGCCAACCGCTTCATTGACGAGGACCGGCATCTGGACCGGCTGGAGCGCAGCCTCAAGGAAATCGCGCTGCCCATGCCGATGCCGCGCGCGGCACTCCGCATGGTGCTGGTGGAGGTGGCGCGGCGCAACCGCGTGACAGAGGGGCTGCTCTACATGCAGGTGACGCGCGGCGTGGCGCGGCGCGACCATGCCTTTCCCACCAAGCCCGTGCCGCCGGCGCTGGTGGTCACCATCCGCCGCATCCCGCCCTATCCGCGTGACATCGCGCGCTGGACCATCAAGGCCATCACCGCGCCCGACCTGCGCTGGGCGCGGCGCGACATCAAGAGCGTGAACCTGCTGCCCAATTGCCTGGCCCGCCAGGCGGCGCGCGAGCAGGGCGCGGGCGAGGCCATCCTCTACGACCCAGTGACCGGCATGGTGACCGAGGGGGCGGCCACCACCATCTGGATCGTGGATGCGGAGGGCGTGCTACGGACCCGCCATCTCGATTCCGTGATCCTGCCCGGCTGCACCCGCGGCGCGCTGATTGCGGAGCTGGACGCGGCGCGCATTCCCTACAGCCTGGAGGAATTCCACCGCGACGCGCTCGCCTCCGCGCGAGAAGTGTTTCTCACCTCCGCCACCTCCTTCGTGAAGCCCATCGTGGCGGTGGATGGCGTGACCGTGGGCGATGGTACGCCGGGACCGATGACGCGGCGGCTGTTCGACCTGTTCGCGCGCCATGTCCACCAGCAGGCGGGCAACGCGGCATGACGCCGCGCGCGCTGCTGTTCGACTGGGACAACACGCTGGTGGATGGCTGGGCCGCGATCCAGTACGCGCTCAACACGACCTTCGCGGCCTTCGGCAAACCCGCCTGGTCGCGCGAGGAGGTGCTGGCGAATGTCCGCAAATCCCTGCGTGACTCTTTCCCCATCCATTTCGGGGATGAGTGGGAGCGCGCGCGGGACATTTTCTACGACGCGATCCATGCCACGCACCTCGACGCCGTGCGGCCGCTGCCCGGCACGGCGGTGATGCTGGAAGCGGCCTCATCCTGGCCGCTGGGCGTCGTCTCCAACAAGCAGGGCGCGCTGCTGCGCGAGGAGGCCGCGCATCTCGGCCTTGCCCAGCATTTCAAGGTGCTTGTGGGCGCGGGTGACGCGGTGGCGGACAAGCCCAGCGCGGCCCCGTTGCTGATGGCGTTGCGCGCGCTGGACCTGCCGCCGGGCCCCGACATCTGGTATGTCGGAGACACCGCGATCGACATGGAGGCGGCACGTGCGGCGGGGTGCCGCGCGGTGCTGCTCGGTGATGCGGCACATGACGGCGGCGTCACGCATTGTGCCCCAGATATGGCATTTGCGGATGGCGCCGCGCTGGCGGCGCATCTCTCAGCCCTGGACAAGCCTGCCGCAACCCGCGAGACTCAACCCGGTTGAGCGACGAGCGGGCCTGCCCGCCATGAACAAGAGGAAGGAGGCCGCTATGGCCGAGAAGTCCCAGAACGTGCAGGACGTGTTCCTGAATCACGTGCGGAAGAGCAAGACGCCGGTGACGGTGTTTCTCGTCAATGGCGTGAAGCTTCAGGGAATCATCACCTGGTTCGACAATTTCTCCGTCCTGCTGCGGCGGGATGGGCATACGCAACTGGTCTATAAGCACGCCATCAGCACCGTGATGCCCGGCGCGCCCATCATGCTGTTCGACCCGCAGGCGGCCGCCCAGGCGGCGCCCGCGGCCGGCGGCGCCGCGCCCGTGCGCGAGACCACATTGACCATGAACCGGGAGCCCGCCACTGCCCGCGACGAGTGAGGAGACCGCGGCGCCCCCGACCCGCGCCGCCGTCATCCTGCCCTATGGCCGCACGGCACGCGGCTCCGTCACCGAATTCGCACCGCCCGGCGCCATGCCGCGCGCGGCCGAGGCACGTCTTGCCGAAGCCGTGGGCCTTGCCGCCTCCATCGGCGTGACCATCGTCCACCAGGCCATCCATCCGCTGCGCGCGCGCCGGCCCTCCACCCTGCTGGGCGAGGGCCAGGTGGAGATGGTGCGCGCCGCGCTGGAGGAGCAGGAGGCCGGCCTCGTTGTCGTGGACGCGGCGCTGACCCCCGTTCAGCAGCGCAACCTCGAGCGCGCCTGGAAGGCCAAGGTCATTGATCGCACCGGCCTGATTCTGGAAATCTTCGGCGAGCGCGCGCGTACGCGCGAGGGCACCTTGCAGGTGGAGCTCGCGCATCTGGAATACCAGCGCACACGTCTTGTTCGGTCGTGGACCCACCTCGAGCGCCAGCGCGGCGGCTTCGGCTTCCTGGGCGGCCCCGGCGAATCGCAGATCGAGATCGACCGCCGCCTGATCGGCGAGCGCATCGTGCGCCTCAAGAAGGAGCTGGAGCAGGTCCGCCGCACCCGCGGCCTGCACCGCAAGTCGCGTGAGCGCGTGCCTTACCCGGTCATCGCGCTGGTGGGCTACACCAATGCCGGAAAATCCACGCTGTTCAACGCGCTGACTGGCGCGGGCGTCATGGCGCAAGACCAGCTCTTTGCGACGCTCGACCCGACCATGCGGCAGATCACGCTGCCCTCCGGCCGGCCGGCCATCCTGTCGGACACGGTGGGCTTCATCAGCGAGTTGCCCACCCAGCTTGTCGAGGCCTTCCGCGCCACGCTGGAGGAGGTCGCCTCGGCCGACATCATCCTGCACGTGCGCGACGTGGCCCATCCCGACAGCGCGGCCCAGCGTGCCGATGTCCACGCCGTGCTGGACGGCATGGCGAGCGGCGAGCACCCGTCCATGGGCGATGACTGGCGCGCGCGCACCATCGAGGTGCTGAACAAGGCCGACCTTCTGGGCGGGCCCGAGGCGGTGGCCGCGCGCATCAAGGGCGGCCTCGCGGTCTCGGCCATGACGGGCGAGGGGCTCGACCAGCTTCGCGCCGCGCTGGACGAACGGCTTTCCGCCGGCATGGTGACGGCGGAACTGACCCTCGCGCCCTCCGATGGCGCGCGCCTCGCCTGGCTCTACCGCCATGGCGAGGTGCTGGAGCGCGTGGAGGAGGAGGGTGCCGTGCGCCTGACCGTCCGCCTCTCGCCCGCCGACCGCGCGCGCTTCGGGCAGCTCCCGTGAGGATTTCCGCGACCGCGGCGCGGGAGGTGGCGCAGCTTCTGCGCGCGGCCGCGCGCGCCGAGATCCTGCCGCGCTTCCGCCGGCTGGCTTCCGGCGATGTGCGGACCAAGTCCGGCCCGCTCGATCTTGTCACCGAGGCCGATGAGGCGGCGGAGCGGCATATCGAGGCGGGCCTGCGCCGCCTCTTCCCCGAGGCCGTCATCCTGGGCGAGGAGGCCGCGGCCGCCGACCCCACCAAGCTCGCCAACATGGCCGAGGCGCGGCTGTGCATCGTCGTGGACCCTGTGGATGGCACGGCCAATTTCGCCGCCGGCGTGCCGCTCTTCGGCGTGATGGCGGCCGCGATCTACCAGGGCGAGACGATCGCCGCCTGGATCCATGATCCCATGGGTGACGACACGCTGATCGCCCTCAGGGGCGAGGGGGCCTGGGTGGAGGGGCAGGAAGGCCACCTGCATGACTGCCGGGTCTCCGTCCCCGCGCCGCTCGCGCGCATGGTGGGCGCCATTTCCTGGGGCTTCATGCCGCGCGACCGGAAGGCGGCGGTGCTGCCCAAGCTCGCGGGCTTTGCCGCGGTCATGAATTTCCGCTGCGCGGCCCATGAATACCGCCTTGTGAACACGGGCGGCGCGCATGTGCTGGTCTACAACAGGCTGCTGCCCTGGGATCATGCAGCGGGCGTATTGATCCATGCGGAGGCCGGCGGATACTCCGCCCAGTTCGACGGCGCCCCGTACTCTCCGCTTCGGCACACGGGCGGCTTGATCTGCGCGCCCGACCAGACCGGCTGGGAGGAAGTGCAGGCCTGGCTGCTGGGTTGAGGCTTTCCACGTTACGGTGATGGACAAGCGCCGCCCAGCGCTTATTCTGCGCCGCAACACGGCGCGTGGCGAAAGAACCGGCGCCCCTTGTTCTCAGGAAGGTAGCAGCATGAGCGGCAGCAACGGCTCCATCACGATCACCCTGGACGGCACCAACCGGAGCACGACGCTGCCCCTGCTGTCCGGCACCGAAGGCCCGGATGTCGCGGACATCCGCAAGCTCTACGCCAATCTGGGGATCTTCACCTTCGACCCCGGCTATGGCGAGACGGCCAGCTGCGAGAGCAAGATCACCTATATCGACGGCGATGCCGGGGTGCTCATGTACCGCGGCTACCCGATCGAGCAGCTGGCCGAGCAGAGCGACTTCACCGAGGTCTGCTACCTGCTGATGAATGGCGAACTGCCGACGGCCGCCCAGCTGAAGGAATTCAGCAATGGTGTGACCTATCACACCATGGTCCATGAGCAGATCCGTAACTTCTTCAACGGCTTCCGCCGCGACGCGCACCCCATGGCCATCCTGTGTGGGGTGGTGGGCGCGCTGGCGGCCTTCTACCACGACAACCTCGACATCAATGACCCCGAGCAGCGGCGCATCGCGGCCTTCCGCCTGATCGCGAAGGTGCCCACCATCGCCGCCATGGCCTACAAGTATTCGCTGGGCCAGCCCTTCGTGTATCCGAAGAACGCGCTGTCGAGCGGCCCGCAGGGCTATGCGCGCAACTTCCTGCACATGCTGAAGTCCGTGCCGGCCGAGGAATATGACGTCCCCGACGTGCTGGCGAAGGCGATGGACCGCATCCTGGTCCTGCACGCGGATCATGAGCAGAACGCCTCCACCTCCACGGTGCGCCTGGCGGGTTCGACGGGCGCCAACCCCTTCGCCTGCATCGCGGCGGGCATCGCGGCGCTCTGGGGCCCCGCGCATGGCGGCGCGAACGAGGCCGTGCTGAAGATGCTGGCCGAGATCGGCGATGTGAAGAACATCCCGGCCTTCATCGAGGGCGTGAAGGACAAGAACAGCAACGTCAAGCTGATGGGCTTCGGCCACCGGGTCTACAAGAACTTCGACCCGCGCGCGAAGATCATGAAGGAAAGCTGCGACGAAGTGCTGGCCGCACTCGGCGTCGAGCATGAGCCGCTGCTGGAAATCGCCCGCGAACTGGAGCGGATTGCGCTCAGCGACGAGTATTTCATCTCGCGGAAGCTGTATCCGAACGTGGACTTCTACTCGGGCATCATCCTCAAGGCGATGGACATTCCGACCAGCATGTTCACCGTGATCTTCGCCGTCGCCCGCACCGTGGGCTGGGTGAGCCAGTGGAAGGAACTGGTGGAGGACCCCGCGCAGCGCATCGGCCGCCCCCGGCAGATCTACACGGGCGCCTCCAAGCGCGACTACAAGCCGATGTCCGAGCGCGGCTGACCCTCCATGTCCGACCAGTTCCAGCCCGTCATCGGGATCATCGGCGGTTCCGGCATCTATGACATTGACGGGCTGGAGGGGCGCGAATGGAAGCGCGTCTTCACCCCCTGGGGCGAGCCGTCCGACGAGATGCTCTTCGGCACGCTGGGCGGCGTGCGCTGCGTCTTCCTGCCGCGCCATGGCAAGGGGCACCCGCTGCCGCCCTCCGCGCTGAACTACCGGGCGAACATTGACGCGCTGAAGCGTTCGGGCGTGACGGACGTGATCTCGCTCTCGGCCGTGGGTTCGCTGCGGGCGCAGCTGCCGCCCGGGCATTTCGTGGTGGTGGACCAGTTCATCGACCGGACCTTCGCCCGCGAGAAATCCTTCTTCGGACCGGGTTGCGTGGCCCATGTGTCCGTGGCGCACCCGACCTGCCCGCGACTGTCCGACGCGGCCGAGGCGGCCGGCGCGGAGATCGGCCTGCCCATGACCCGCGGCGCCACCTACCTGGTCATGGAAGGCCCGCAATTCAGCACCAAGGCCGAGAGCGAACTCTACCGCGCCTGGGGCTGCGACGTGATCGGCATGACCAACATGCCCGAGGCCAAGCTCGCCCGCGAGGCGGAGCTTTGCTACGCCTCCGTCGCCATGGTGACGGATTTTGACTGCTGGCACCCCGACCACGACCATGTGACGGTGGACCAGGTGGTGAAGGTGCTGCAGGGCAATGCCGAAAAGGCCCGCGCTTTGGTCAAGGCGCTGATCCCGCGCATCGGCGCGCCACGCGGCGCCTGCCCTGCCGGCTGCGACCGCGCGTTGGAGTATGCGCTGATCACCGCGCCGGACAAGCGTGACCCGGCGCTTCTGGCCAAGCTCGACGCCGTCGCGGGCCGGGTGCTGAACGCGGCCTGATCCGGTGCAGGCCGCCTTTGGGTTGATGTGCAAGGCGCCGCGGCCGGGCGTCAGCAAGACGAGGCTCGCGGCGATGGTGGGGCCGGCGCGCGCGGCGCAGCTGGCGCGTGCCTTCCTGCTGGACAGTGCCGATCTCCTGCGCTTCCTCGCCCCGCGCTACGCCGCCACGCTCACCGCCTTCCACGCGCCGGCCGACGCGCAGGCAGAGATGGCCGCGCTGTTGCCCGGCTGGGCGTTCATGCCGCAGCCGGAGGGGGACCTGGGCGAGCGTATGGGCGCGGCTTTCGGCACCCTCTTTCGTCCCGGCATCGGCTGCGCCCTGCTGACCGGCACCGACGCCCCGACCTTGCCGCCCGCCCTTCTGGAATTGCTGCCCGCCGCCATCGCGGGGGGTGCGGATGCGGCGCTGATCCCCGCCCTGGACGGCGGCTATTGCGCCATTGCCATGGCGCGGCCGTTGCCCGCCCTGCTGGAGAACATGCCCTGGAGCGCGCCTGGCCTGCTCGACGCCACCCGTGCCCGCGCGGCGGCGGAGGGGCTGCGCCTCGACGTGCTCCAGCCCTGGCATGATGTGGACGCCGCGGCGGATCTGGACCTTCTGCGCCTCAGCCTTGCTGCCGCGCAGCCGCCCGGCTGTTCGCCCCTGCCGCCCTATCGCGCCAACCACAGCCGGGTGGCGCTGCAAGCCGGTTGATCAGGCCTTGGTGGCTCCGCGCCGGCAGAGGCCGCCTTCCTTCGCGGCACGGCGCAGCGCGCAGAGGCCGACCACGCCCGCCGTGCCAGCGACGGCGCCCAGGGTGAAGGCGCCGCGTACCGCCATCTTGGTCAGCACGACCTGCGCGCAGAGCAGCTTCAGGACCATTTTCGCCTCCTCTCGGAAGGCCTGGAGATGGGCCTGAAGCGCCAGGGTCGCAAGCGTCAGCCACGCACCAGCGGGCAGCCGCCATCGGCGAGGGGGCGGAAGGCCTCCTCGGCGGGGACGGTCGCGCGCAGCTTGTAGAAATCCCACATGCCGCGGCTCTCGGCGGGCGACTTCACCTCGAAGAGGTAGGCCGGGTGGATCTTGCGGCCATCCTCGCGCACGCGGCCGGGGCCGAAGGCGTCGTCATCCGTGGGCATGCGCTTCATCACGTTGATGACCTCGATGCCCGAGGCCTTGGCGCGGGCGGCCCCCACCTCGGCCACGGCCTTGAGGTAGTGGATGGCGCAGGAATAGGTGCCGGCGTGTTCCTGGCTGGGCATGTTGTCCGGCGTGCGGCGCAGGATGCGCTGCGCGAGGCCGCGCGTGCGGTCGTTCAGGTCGTGGTAGAAGACCTCGCTCATCACCATGCCCTGGGCGGATTCCAGCCCGATGGTGCGGATGTCCTGTACGAACATGATCATGCCGGCCAATTGCTGGCCGCGCCGCGTCAGGCCGAATTCATGCGCCTGCTTCACGCAGTTCTGCATGTCGCCGGCCGCCATGGCGAGGCCCACCACCTTGGCGCGGCTGGCCTGGGCCTGGAGCAGGAAGCTGCTGAAATCGGTGGTGCCGGGGAAGGGGTAGCGCGCACTGCCCATCACCCGGCCGCCCGCGCGCGTCACGAACTGCCCTGCGTCGCGCTCCAGCTGGTGGCCGAAGGCGTAGTCGGCGGTGATGAAGTACCAGGAATCCCCGCCGGAGCGCACCGTGGCGCCCCCCACCACATTGGCGAACATCCAGGTGTCATAGGTCCACTGCAGGGTGTGGGTGCTGCATTGCGGCCCCGTCAGCGCGGAGGATGCGGCGCCGGAGGCGAGTTGCACCTTGTCGCGCTCCCGCACCAGGTTGGCGACGGCGAGCGCGATGGCGGAGTTGTTCACCTCGCAGATCATGTCCACGCCCTGCGTGTCGATCCAGCGGCGGGCCAGGGCGAGGGCGGCATCGGGGCGGTTCAGGTGGTCGCCCTGGATGACTTCAACGTTGATGCCGCGCTGGGTGATGCCCAGGTCCTCGATGGCCTGCTGCACGGCGGCGACGGAGGTGGGGCCCGAGGTGTCGCGGTAGGGGCCCGAGAAATCGGCCAGCACGCCGATGCGGATGGTGTTGTCGCGGCTCTGGGCGCGGGCGGCGACGGGGAGGGCGGCGACGCCCAGCGCGCCGCCCATGGCGGTGCGGCGGGTGATGCTTGTCATGGTTCGTTTCCTCGGCACTGATGGCCAAGGGATGCTGCGCGGCGCCGCGACGCCGCGCAAGGGGAGGCTTTGAGGCCGGTTGAAAACGCTGGCGTGTCGGCTGCGCGGATCTTTTCCGCCCCCGATGCGTTGCCGGGCTTGCCGATGCTGCCAGCATCGGCCGCGCCCGGCGCCTTTCAGGGACGAAAAATCCCGCGCGCATCCTCCGCCGCCAGCATTCCCAAACGGCCTCTCACCGAAACACGAGGTGCGGCAGGAACAGCACCAGCGTCGGCACATAGGTGATGACCATGAGGCAGGCGAAGACCACGCCGATGAACACCACCAGGTAGCGCATCATCTGGTCCACGCCGCACCCCGCCACCTGGGCGGCGGCGAAGAGGTTCACGCCGAAGGGCGGGGTGATCATGCCCAAGGCCAGGTTCACCACCATGATGGTGCCGAAATGCACCGCGTCCACGCCCAGCCGCCCCGCCGCCTCCTGCAGGATGGGCGCGAGCACGATGATGGAGGCCGAGGTCTCGACGAACATGCCCACCAGGAACAGGAACAGGTTCACCACCAGCAGGAATTGCGCCGGGCTGTCGAAGGAGGTGGCGAGCCAGGCCGCCGCCGCGTCGGGCACGCCCTGGCGGTTCAGCAGCCAGGAGAACAGCCCCGCGCAGGCGATGATGAAGAGGATGACCGCCGAGGTGATCACGCTCTTGCGGAAGATGGGAAACAGGTCCGGCAGGCGGATCTCGCGGTGGATCACCACGCCCACGATCAGCGCGTAGACGACCGCGATGACCGAGGCCTCGGTCGGCGTGGTGATGCCGCCATAAATGCCGCCCAGCACCACCACGGGCATGAGCAGCGCCCAGCCCGCCTGGCGGGTGGCGGTGAGGAAGGGCAGCCGCCCCTCGCCATCCTGCTTGCCCCAGCCCTTGAGGCGGCACCAGACCAGCACCGTCACGATCAGCGCGCCCGCGATCAGGATGCCAGGGCCGATGCCGGCGATGAACATCTCCGGGATGGAGGTCTGGGTGGTGACGCCGTAGAGGATCATGGGAATGGAGGGCGGGATGACCACGCCCAGCTCCGCCGCCGTGGCCTGGAGGGCGGCCGCGAAGCCCACCGGATAGCCCGCCCGCACGAGTGCGGGGATCATGATGGCGCCGATGGCGAAGGTGGTGGCGACCGAGCTGCCCGAGATGGCCGCGAAGATCATGCAGGTGACGACGCATGTGGCCGGCAGCCCGCCCTGGATGCCACCGACGATGGACCGTGCGAATTCCACGAGGCGCCGCGAGATCCCGCCCATCTCCATCAAGGCCCCCGCCAGGATGAAGAAGGGGATGGCCGCCAGCGGGAACTTGTCCAGCGCCACGAACAACTGCTGCGCCGCCACGATCAGCGGGAAGGAGGTGAAGCCCGCGATCCCCACCACGGCCGCGATGCCGATGGCCACCGCCACCGGCACGGCGGCGGCGAAGAGCACCAGCATCACGGTCAGCATCATGCCGCTCATAGGGCGGTCTCCAGCTCGTCGGCGGGTTGTCGGTCGAGGAAATGCGCCACCGCGCCGATCATCGCGAAGCAGGCGCCGATGGGAATCGCCGCATAGCCCCAGGACATCGAAACCTCCAGCCCCGCCATCTCCTGGAACTTCACACGCTCGGCCATCATCCAGCCGAACCAGAACATCACGCCCAGGATGGAGAGGATGGAGGCCAGCGAGGCCGCCTCCAGCGCGCGGCGCACCGCGCCCCGGGTGAGGCGGCGGGCCACGTCAATGGAGACGAGCGCCCCGGCTCGCAGCGCCACGGCGACGCCGATGAAGGCCATCCAGATCACGGCGGTACGGACCAGCGCCTCGGACCAGACCGAGGGTGTCTCGGTGGCGAAGCGTGCCACCACCTGCCAGGCCCCCGCGGCCACGGCCACGGCCATGGCCAGGGCGGCCAGGATGGCCGCTGCCCCGCTGGTGAGGCGATCCACCCCCAGGAAGGCGCGACGCACCTGCGCGCGTGCGCCCGTCTCGCCCGAGCCGGCCCAGAGGGCCAGCGCCACGGTCAGCACCGTGGCCACCCCCATGATCTGGAGCGGCAGGACATTCATCGCATTCATGAAAAACCCCCGGCGGGCAGACGAAAGGGGCGCGGCGGAACCGCGCCCCCGGACAGTTGAGGCTCAGCCCTGGCTCAGTTCGGGCGCCAGTCGCGGATGCGGCGCAGCAGGGCCGCGTCCAGTGTGCGTTCCCATTCGGCGAAGGCCGGCGCCAAGGCCTCCTGGAAGGCCGCGGTGTTGACCGTGGTCACCACGGTCATGCCGCGGCTGCGCAGCAGTTCCACGCCGTTCGCGTCATCCTGCGACACGCGGTCGCGGTTGGCGCGCTGCGCGGCGCGGGCCGCGGTCATGAAATGCTCACGGTCGGCCGGGGTCATGCGCTGCATCAGGGCCGGGTTGCAGATCATGACGGAGGGCGAATAGACGTGATTGGTCAGCGTCATGTAGCGCTGCACCTGGTTCAGGTTGTTCGCCACGATCACCGAGATCGGGTTTTCCTGCCCATCCACCGTGCCCTGTTGCAGCGCGGGCACCAGTTCGCTGAAGGCCATCGGCGTGGGCAGGGCCCCCAGCACGGTGAAGGCCCGCATATGCACCTGGTTCTCCATGGTGCGGACCTTGAGGCCGCGCAGGTCGGCCGGCAGGTTCACCTCGCGGCGGGAATTGGTGAGGTGGCGGAAGCCATTCTCGGTCCAGATCACGCCGTGCAGGCCGCGCGCGCTGAAGCGGGACAGCACCTGCTGGCCGATCTCGCTGTCCAGCACGCCGCGGGCATGGGCGGTGTCGCGGAACAGGAAGGGCACGTCGAAGATGCGGACCTCGGGCACGAAGTTGCCGACGGGGCCGGTGGAGGTGAAGGTGCAGTCGATGGTGCCGATCTGCACGCTCTCGACCATCTCGCGCTCATTGTCGTTGCGCTGGGCGACGACGCGATAGCGGCCATTGGTCAGGCGCTCGAACACCTCCTTGATGGCGGCGGGGCCCACGCCGGTGTGGCTGTTGGCCGGAAGGGCGTGCTGGATGGTGATCTGCGTCTGGGCGATGGCGGGGCCGGCCAGGAAGGCGGCGATACCCGCCGCCAGCGCCGAACGTCGGAACATGGACATTTCGTTTTTTCTCTCCCTGAGTATCAATTGCATAGGGCATGTTCCGGCCCGGTTGCAATCGGACAATCAGCGAGGGGCGCGTGATGAAAAAGGGGGCACCGGTCGCCCGGCACCCCCCTTCGATTCGCGCCCGAACCAGGGCTCAGTTCGGCTGCCAGTCCCGGATGCGGCGCAGCAGGGCCGCGTTCAGCGTGCGCTCATATTCGGCGAAGGCGGGGGCCAGGGCTTCCTGGAAGGCGGCGGTGTTCACGGTCGTCACCACCGTCATGCCGCGCCGGCGCAGTTCCTCGACGCCCGATTCCTCATCGGCCGTCACGCGCGCCCGATTGGCGGCCACACCCGCGCGCGCCGCTTCCTGGAAAGCCGTCCGGTCGGCGGCCGACATGCGGGCCAGCATGGCCGGATTGCAGATCAGCACGGCCGGCGAATAGACGTGGCTGGTCAGCGTCAGGAAGCGCTGCACCTGGTTCAGGTTGTTGGCCACGATGACGGGGATGGGGTTCTCCTGCCCGTCCACCGTGCCCTGTTGCAGGGCGGGCACCAGCTCGCTGAAGGCCATCGGCGTGGGCAGCGCGCCCAGGGTGGAGAAGGCGCGCATATGCACCTGGTTCTCCATGGTCCGCACCTTCAGCCCGCGGATATCGGCGGGGTTGTTCACCTCGCGCCGGGAATTGGTCAGGTGGCGGAAGCCGTTCTCCATCCAGGCCACGCCCGCCAGGCCCCGGGCGTTGAAGCGGCCCAGCATTTCCTGGCCAATCGGCCCGTCCAGCACGCCGCGGGCATGGGCGCTGTCGCGGAACAGGAAGGGCACGTCCAGGTTCCGGGTGTCGGGCACGAAGTTGCCGACCGGACCGGTGGAGGTGATGACGCATTCGATCGTGCCGATCTGCACGCTCTCGATCGCCTCGCGCTCATTGTCGTTGCGCTGGATGACGACGCGGTAGCGGTTGCCGGCCGCGCGTTCGAAGGCCTCCTTCAGCGCGGTCGCGCCGGCGCCGTAATGGCTGTTCAGCGGCAGGGGGTGCTGGATGGTGATCTGGGTCTGGGCGGCGGCGGGGCCGGCCAGCAGGGCGGTGAGCCCGGCGGCCAGGGCGGTGCGGCGGAACATGGGCATTTCCTGATTTCTCCCTCTTCTGGGGCATGGATTAAGTAGCATCCGGTGCCTTTGCAATCGGGCCGGCGGGTGGTTGGCGCGGGCCGGTCCCGGGTTCATCCTGGGGGCCGATTCCGCTTCAGATGAGGTTCCGCCCATGCCCCTGCGTTGTGATCTGGTGATCCGGGACGCCACGGTGCTGGATGGCACCGGCGCCCCCCGCTTCACCGCCGATGTGGCGGTGGAGGGCGACCGTGTGGTGGCCGTGGGCGACCTGGGCTCGGCCTCGGGCCAGGCGGAGCTGGACGCCAAGGGCCTGGCCCTCGCCCCCGGCTTCATTGACGCCCACACCCATGACGACCGCGCCGTGCTCTGCGGCCCGAACTGCCTGCACTGCAAGTCGAGCCAGGGCGTGACCACCGTGGTGGTGGGCAATTGCGGCGTCAGCCTTGCCCCCACCCGGATGTCCAAGCGCCCGCCGCCGCCGCTGGACCTGCTGGGCGATGAGAGCTGGTTCACCCTGGGCAGCTTCGGCGAATACGCGGAGGCGCTGGCCAAGAACCCGCCCGCCGTGAACACGCTGGCCTTCTGCGGCGCGCAGTCGCTTCGCGTCGAGGCCATGGAGGGCGATGTCTACCGCGCCGCGAAGGACCATGAGATCGCCCGCATGCAGGACCGCCTGCGCGAGAGCCTGCGCCAGGGCGCCTGCGGCTTCACCACCGGCCTCTACTACGCCCCCAACGCCCAGGCGACGACGGAGGAATGCATCGCCATCGCCTCCGTGCTGGCGGAGGAGGGCGGCCTCTACGCCACCCATATGCGCGACGAGGCGGACCATGTGCTGGACAGCATCCGCGAAACGCTGCGGGTGGGCCGCGAGGCAGGGCGTGAGGGGGCGCCGCTCGAGGTCGTCATCAGCCACCACAAATGCTCGATGAGCGAGAATTTCGGCCGTTCGCGCGAAACCCTCGCCCTGATGGACACGCTGGGCCAGGACCAGCCAGTGGCCTTCGACGTCTATCCCTATCCGGCCGGCTCCACCGTGCTGATGCCCGACAAGCTGCGCCAGGATGTGAAGGTGCAGATCACCTGGTCGGTGCCGCATCCGGACCAGGCGGGACGGGACCTGGACGACATCGCGCAGGACTGGGGCATGACGCGCCGCGCGGCGGCCGAGAAGCTGCAGCCCGCCGGCGCCATCAGCTTCATGATGGACGAGGCCGATGTGCAGCGCATCATGGCCCACCCGCGCAGCATGATCGGCAGCGATGGCATCCCGCATGACGAGAAGCCGCATCCGCGCCTCTGGGGCACCTTCCCGCGCGTGCTGGGCCGCTATGTGCGCGACTTGCAGCTGTTCAGCCTGGAGACCGCCATCCACAAGATGACGGGCCGCACCGCGCAGATCTTCGGCATCCCCGACCGCGGCGTGATCCGCGCCGGCGCCTTCGCGGACCTGGTGCTGTTCGACCCCGCGCGGGTGCGTGACCACGCCACCTACAAGAACCCCACCGCGCTGTCGGAAGGTGTTGTGAAGGTGTGGTGCAACGGCATCCCGACCTTCGAGGAAGGTGCCGAGACCACCACCGCCGCCGCCGGCCGCTTCCTCGGCAACCCGAGGCTGAAGGCCGCCTGATGGGCGTCGAGCCCGAGGTCGCGCGCGGGCGCATGTGGCAGTCCGGCACGCTGCCCAGGGCGGGGGCGATGGCGCTGCTGCTGGGCGCCATGCTGCTCTTCCTGTCCTGGCTCTCGCCCGACCGTGCGCCACCCACCGATGTGGACCGCTACCTCCGCCGTGGCGAGGTGGCGGGGGCCGAGGCGCTGCGCGCCGATCTGGTGCGGCTGTCCCCGCAGGGCACGGATTCCGGGCCGGCCGTGCAGCACCTCATCGCGCTTGGGTTCAACTGCGTGGCGCCCATGCTGCCCAATGGCAGTTGGAGCTGCCTGCACCGCCGACCGGCGGAAGGGCGGGTGCTGCGGAGTTTCGAGGCGCGTGTGCGCCTCGATCGCGGCAGCACGGCCGAGATCACGACCCGGATCTGGGACGAGCCGATCCGCTGACATAGCCCTCCCAGCCGGCGGCGCGCAGTTCGCAGGCCGGGCACTCCCCGCAGCCATGGCCCCAGGGGTGCAGCACCTCGCGCACGCCCTTGTAGCAGGAATGGCTTTCGCGCCGGATCAGTTCCACCAGCGCTGTGCCGCCCAGGCTTTTCGCCAGCCGCCAGGTGGCCGGCTTGTCGCGCCACATCAGCGGCGTGTGCAGCACGAAACGCGACGCCATGCCGAGATTGATCGCCACCTGCAGCGCCTTGATGGTGTCGTCGCGGCAGTCGGGATAGCCGGAGTAATCCGTCTCGCATACGCCGGTGACGATGTGGCGCAGGCCCCGCCGTGCCGCCAGCGCGGCGGCGAAGGTCAGGAAAATCAGGTTGCGGCCGGGGACGAAGGTGGTGGGCAGCCCGTCCGCCCGCAGCGCGATCTCGGCCTCGCGCGTCAGCGCCGTGTCGGAGAGGGCACCCAGCACGCCAAGGTCCATCAGGTGGTCCTCGCCCAGGCGGGGGCTGGCCATGCCTTCGCGCAGAGCGCCGCGGCAGTCGAGTTCGATGCGGTGGCGCTGGCCATAGTCGAAGCCCAGCGTCTCCACATGGGCGAAGCGGTCCAGCGCCCAGGCGAGACAGGTGGCGCTGTCCTGCCCGCCGGAGAACAGGACAAGCGCGGCATCGTCTCTCATGCGGGAAGCCTCTCCAAAGCCCAGCTGGCGGCCTCGGCCAGCACGGGGTCGGGGTCATGCGCCAGGGCCTGCGCGGCCGGGCGCAGCGCCGCATCGCCGCTGTTGCCGATGGCGATGGCCACGTTGCGGAGGAACCGGTTGCGGCCGATGCGCTTGATGGGGCTGCCCGCGAAGCGCGCGCGGAAGCCGGCGTCGTCCAGGGCCGCCAGCTCGGCCAGCGGCGGCGCCACTTCGCCGCGCGGGTGCAGCGCGATTTCGGCGGCGCCGCGGGCGAATTTGTTCCAGGGGCACGCCGCCAAGCAATCGTCGCAGCCATAGATGCGGTTGCCCATGGCGGCGCGGAACTCCCGCGGGATGGGGCCGCGGTGCTCGATGGTGAGGTAGGAGATGCAGCGCCGCGCATCCAGCACATAGGGCGCGGGGAAGGCCGCGGTCGGGCAGGCGTCCAGGCAGGCGCGGCAGGTGCCGCAATGGTCCCGCTCCGATGCATCGGGCGGCAGGTCGAGCGTGGTGTAGATCTCGCCCAGGAACAGCCAGGAACCCCATTCCCGGCTCACCAGGTTGCTGTGCTTGCCCTGCCAGCCCAGCCCGGCCTGCTGCGCCAGTGGCTTTTCCATCACCGGCGCCGTGTCCACGAAGACCTTCAGCGGTTCGCCCTTGAAGCGTTGCGCCATCCATTGCCCCAGCGCCTTGAGGCGCTTCTTCACCACGTCGTGATAGTCGCGCCCCTGGGCGTAGCAGGAGATCGTGGCGCGGGAGGGCCGCGCGAGGCTCGCCAGCGGGTCGTAGCCGGGGCCGTAGTTCTGGCCGAGGCTGATCACGCTGACCGCCTCGGGCCAAAGGGCGCGGGGATGGGCGCGCTGTTCCACGCGGCGTTCCATCCATTCCATGCTGCCATGTTGGCCGGCGGCGAGGCTGGCATCGAGCCGCGCGCGCGCCTCCTCCGGCAAATGGGCGCGGGTGAAGCCCACCGCGTCGAAGCCCAGCCGCAAGGCTTCGGCGCGGATTTCCGCCGCGGAGTTCACGGCGCGTCGGCGAGGATGGCGGTGGCCTCGATTTCCAGCAGCGCCTCGGGCTCCACCAGCCGCGCCACCTGCACGAAGGTCATGGCGGGGAAATGCGGACCCATGACCTCGCGCCAGGCATCGCCCAGCGCGGGCAGGTTCGCCTGATAGTCGCGCAGGCTCAGCACGAACCAGGTCATGCGCGCAATGTCCGGCGCGCCGCCGCCGGCTTCGGCCAGGACGGCGAGCACGTTCGACAGAGCCAGCCGCGCCTGGGCCACGAAGCCCTCGGCGAAGCGGCCCTCCGCATCGCTGCCCACCTGGCCGCCCAGCACCACGAGGCGCCCGGACCCGGCCCAGCCATGGGTGTGGCCGCGCGGGCGGGGCCAGCCTTGCGGGTGGAGCTTGGTGAGAGCCATGGCCCCGGGCTTTCGCAGCGCCGGCGCCTCCTGTCCAGCGTGATCTGTGCGGGGCGCCCGGCGCGTGGCATCTTGCGCCGCAAGCACGAGGAGGGGAGGGCATGACGGCACCGGTGCTGATCGCGGGCGGGGGCGTGGGCGGGCTGACGCTGGCCCTCTCCCTGCATGAGCGCGGCATTCCCTGCGAGGTGTTCGAGGCCGCGCCTGAGGTGAAGCAGCTCGGCGTGGGCATCAACACCCTGCCGCACGCCATCCGGGAATTGTCCGCGCTGGGATTGCTGGAGGCGCTGGACGCCATCGCCATCCGCACGCGCGAACTGCGCTACCTCGACCGCTTCGGCAACCGCATCTGGACCGAGGCGCGCGGGCTGCATGCGGGGCATGAGGCGCCGCAATTCTCCATCCATCGCGGGCGGCTGCATGGCGTGTTGTGGCAGGCGGCCATGGAACGCCTTGGCCCCGCGCGCATCCACACCAACAAGCGGCTGCAGGGCTATATGCAGGACAGCCGCTCGGTCACGGTGCGCTTCACCGATGGCAGCACGCGGCGCGGCAAGGCGCTGGTGGGGGCGGATGGCATCCATTCGGCGCTGCGCGCGCTGATGCACCCGCAGGATGGCGGCATCCGCTGGAATGGAATCCAGATGTGGCGGGGCGCGGTGGACTGGCCCGTCTTCGAGGGCGGCGACGTGATGACGGTGGCTGGCGACATGCGGGAGAAGCTGGTGCTCTACCCCATCGCCGCCGGCGCCACGCCGCAGACGCGGCTGACCAACTGGGTGGTCTGCGCCCAGATCGGCGATGCCACGCAACCGCCCCCGCGCCGCGAGGATTGGTCGCGCCCCGGCCGGCTGGAGGACGTGCTGCCCCATGTGCAGCGCTTCCGCGTGCCCTGGCTGGATGTGGAGGCGCTGGTCCGGGCCACGCCCGAATTCTGGGAATACCCCATGTGTGACCGCGACCCCTTGCCGCATTGGACCGAGGGGCGCGTGACGCTGCTGGGCGATGCCGCGCACCCTATGTATCCAGTGGGCTCGAACGGCGCTTCCCAGGCCATATTGGATGCGCGGCTGCTGGCGCGGCTGCTGGCGGAGATGAACGTGCCATGGGCGCTCGCCGCCTATGAGGCCGAGCGCCTGCCCGCCACCCGTGAGATCGTGCTGGCCAATCGCCGTGGCGGCCCGGAGCGCGTGGTGGATGTGGTGAGCGAACGCGCGCCGGAGGGTTTTTCCGACATCACGCAGGTGATCGCGCAGGACGAACTTGCCGCCATCGCGCGCGGCTATGCGCAAATGACAGGAGCGCGCCGATGAGCCGCATCGAGATCGAGGAACGCGGCGATGTGCGCCACGTCATCGTGGCCAATGACGCCAAGCTGAACACGCTGAACTCGCCGCTGCTGGAGGCGCTGGCCGAGGCTTTCGCGGTAAGGCCGGACACGCGCGCCGTGGTGCTGGCGGGGGAGGGGCCGCGCGCCTTCATCGGCGGTGCCGATATCCGCGAGATGGGCGCCATCACCACGCCCGAGGGCGGGCGCCAATTCATCACCCGCGTCCATCGCGTGAGTGCCGCCATCCGCGCCTGCCGCGTGCCCGTCATCGCGCGCATCCAGGGCTGGTGCCTGGGCGCGGGGATGGAGATCGCGGCGGCCTGTGACATGCGGCTCGCCTCGACGGCGGCGAAGTTCGGCATGCCGGAGGTGCGCGTGGGTATTCCTTCGGTGGTCGAGGCCGCGCTCCTGCCGGGCCTGATCGGCTGGGGCCGCACCCGCCGCCTGCTGCTGCTGGCCGAGACCATTGATGCCGCCACCGCCGAATCCTGGGGCTTCTGCGAGCGGGTGGTGGAACCGGACGCGCTGGACGGCGCCCTGGACGAATGGCTGCACCTGCTGCGCGAGGCCGGCCCCCGTGCCATCGCTGACCAGAAAGCGCTGATCCGCGCCTGGGAGGATCTGCCGCTGAGCCAGGCCATCGCCGCCGGCATCCCCGCCTTTGCCCGCGCCTTCGAGACGGATGAACCACGGCGGATGATGGGGCATTTCCTGAATAGAAGGCGCTGACCCGCAGGACACATGCCCGGAGGGGTGAATCGCGCGCCAAGATATCAGCCCCGCAGCGCCTTGATCTGCGCCGGATAGCTGGACGGGTCCGTCCGCACGTCAATCAGGCGGGGCCCGGGCGTCGCCTCGGCCTCGGCCAGCGCGGCGCGAAGCCCCGCCGCATCGGTCACGCGCCAGGCGGCGCCGCCCATGCCCCGCATGACCTGCGCGAAATCGGCCTCGGGCCAGTCGAGCGCGCCGTCCGGCAGGTCGCGCGCGCCTTTCTTGATATCAATGAGCGAGAGCAGCGCGTCATTGAACACCACCACGGTCAGGTTCAGCTTCATGGCGGCGGCGGTCGCCAATTCGCCCAGGCACATCATCAGCCCGCCATCGCCCGTAAAGGCCAGCGCGCCGCGCGCGGGGTCATGCCAGGCCGCGGCGATGGCGGCGGGCAGCGCATAGCCCATGGTGGCGAGGCCGTTGGAGATCAGCAGGTCACCCGGCGCGAAGCATTCCCAGAAGCTGGTGCAGGGGAACATATGCGCCCCCGCATCCACCGCGACGCGCGGATGGCCGGACAGCGCCGCCTGGGTGGTGGTCACGATCTCGGATGGCGCCATGCCGCGATTGCCGCCTGCCGTGTTGCGCAGCGAATCCGCCCAGACCTGGCGGCGCCGGGCCACCTCGCCCGCGGGCCAGGGGCGGGCGGGGCAGGTGCCGGCCAACTCTTCCGCCGCCGCCTCCCAGGCGCCGTGCAGGGCGAGGGCGGGCGGCGTATAGTCCAGCCGGCGCGGGGCGGTGGCGAAGTCCAGCACCGGGGCGGCATAGCGCCAGGCCTGGCCGATGAACTCCACGGGGTCGGCGCCCAGAAGAATGATCAGGTCCGCCTCGTGCAGCAGCGGCGCCTCGGCCTCGCCGCCCGTGAAGACGCCGCCAAACAGGGGGTGGCGGTCCGGCACCACGCCCTTGGCCTTGTAGGTGACCAGCGCCGGCGCCCCCAGCGCCTCCACCAGCGCCCTGGTGGCGGCCGCGCGGGCGGGGAGGGTGGCCTCCAGCCCGATGACGACGGCGGGGCGCTGTGCCTGCGCGATCATCCGGCGCGCGGCGGCGATGGTCGCGGCGTCGGGGGGGGGCAGTTCGGGCCAGCGGAATTCCGGCGCGGGCGCGGCCGCCCCTCCGGCCACATCGCCCGGCAGTTCGAGATAGGCGGGACCGCACGGGGCGGCCAGCGCGGCTTGAAGGGCGGCGCAGGTGGCCTCGCCGGCCGGCACTTCCTGCGTGAGCAGCCGGGCGGAGGTGACGGGCGCCATCATCGCCGCCTGGTCGAACCATTGGTGGGTGGTGAAGCGCGCCTCGGCCGCGGGGAAGCCATCCGCGAAGAGGATCACGGGCGCCCGTTCCAGCGCCGCATTGGCCATGGCATTGGCGGCGTTGGACACGCCCGGGCCCCGCGTGGTCAGCAGGCCGACGGGCCGGTGGGTGAGTTCCGCCAGGGCCGCCGCCATGATGCCCGCCCCACCTTCCGTGCGGGCCAGCACGAAGGGGATGCCCTGACGCTTGGCGGCGGCGATGAGGTCGAGGCTCGATCCACCCCCCGGAACGCCGAAGATGGCCGGCATGCCCGCCGCCGCGCAGCAGGCCATGACGGTCTCTGCGCCCGTGAGGCGCTGTGGCGTCTGGTCCATGGATGTCGTTCCCCCCGAGGCGTGTCGTCCATCATACGCCCCGTGCTGCCACGGCCCAGCCCGGCGCTGCCTGTCCGCGCGGCAACTCCGTGCCGCTGCCCCGCTTTTTGCGGCGGGCTGGCTTGCGCCGGGCGCAAGGCCTTGGTCAATTCGGCGTTATGAGTCAAAGCCAGTCCCAGGGCGCCCCCCGCACCCCCCCCGCCGCCTTCGACGAGCTGGGCCAGGGCGCCGAGATCCGCGCCGCCTATGCCGCCGTCGCCGCCTGGCTGGAGCGCACCCCGCCCTCCGAGCTCGAAGCCAAGCGCGCGGAGGCCGAGCTGCTGTTCCGCCGCGTCGGCATCACCTTCGCCGTCTATGGCGAGGGCGGCGACCCGGAGCGGCTGATCCCCTTCGACATCATCCCCCGCGTGCTGGCCCGCAGCGAATGGGACCGGCTGAGCGCCGGCCTCTCGCAGCGCGTCCGCGCGCTGAACGCCTTCCTGGCCGATGCCTATGGCAAGCAGGAGATTCTCAAGGCAGGCGTGATCCCGGCAAGCCTCGTCACGGGCAATGAGCAGTTCCGGCCCGAAATGCAGGGCTTCCAGCCCCCCGGCGGCGTCTACACCCATATCGCGGGCATTGACCTGGTCCGCACCGGACCGGACCAGTTCTATGTGCTGGAGGACAATGCGCGCACGCCGTCGGGCGTTTCCTACATGCTGGAGAACCGGGAGGCCATGCTGCGGCTCTTCCCGCGCCTGCTGGCCCGCCACCGCCTGGCCCCGGTGAACCGCTACCCTGAGGATCTGCTGACCACGCTGAAGGCCGCGGCACCTGACCGCGCCGGGCCGAACCCCACCGTCGTGATCCTGACGCCGGGCGCCTTCAACAGCGCCTATTACGAACACTGCTTCCTGGCCGACGAGATGGGCGTGGAGGTGGTGGAGGGCGCCGACCTCTTCGTAGACGAGAACGTCGTCTTCATGCGCACCACGGCCGGCCCGCGCCGGGTGGACGTGATCTACCGCCGCATTGACGACGATTACCTCGACCCGCGCGCCTTCCGCCCCGACTCCATGCTGGGCGTGCCGGGCCTGATGGCGGCCTACCGCGCGGGCAATGTCGCGCTGTGCAACGCGCCCGGCTGCGGCATCGCGGATGACAAGGCCATCTACCCCTTCGTGCCGCAGATGATCCGCTTTTACCTGGGCGAGGACCCCAAGCTGGCCAATGTCCCCACCTATCTCTGCGAGCGCGACGCCGACCGCGCCTATGTGCTGGACAATCTGGACCAGCTTGTCGTGAAGCTGGCCCAGGGCTCGGGCGGCTACGGCATGATGATCGGGCCGCACGCGACGGCGGCCGAGCGCGCGGAGTTCGCCGCCCGCATCAAGGCGCGGCCTGCGGACTACATCGCCCAGCCCACGCTGGCGCTGTCCACCGTGCCCACCCTCTGCGCGAACGGGGTGGCGCCGCGGCATGTGGACCTCAGGCCCTTCGTGCTCTCCACGAAGGATGAGGTGCGGATCGTCCCCGGCGGGCTGACACGCGTGGCGCTGCGCGAGGGGTCGCTGGTGGTGAATTCCTCCCAGGGCGGCGGCACCAAGGACACCTGGGTGCTGGACACCGATCCGCAGGACGGAGCCGTCGCATGCTGAGCCGTTCCGCCGACAGTCTCTTCTGGCTCGGTCGCTACACGGAGCGCGCGGCCAATGTGGCGCGCGGCCTGTCCGTGGCCCTACGTATGGCGGGGCTTTCCGCGCAGCTCGGCGCGGAGGGCGATGAATGGCGCTCCCTGCTGATCGCGACGGGCTGCGAACCCGCCTTCTTCGCCAAGCATGAGGAAGCCAGCCAGGAAAACGTCGTGGACTTCCTGGTGCGCGATCCGGACAACCCCACCGGCATCATCTCCTGCTTCGCCGCCGCCCGGCACAATGCGCGCAGCGTGCGCACGGCGCTGACGGTGGACATGTGGGGCGCGCTGAACGACAGCTGGAACGCGCTGCGCCACGCCGAATTCCAGGGCGAGCGGCTGCCCGGCTTCCTCGAATGGGTGCGCGAGCGCGTGCTGCTGTTCAACGGTGCCGCGCAGGACACCATGCTGCGCGGCGAGCCCTGGCTTTTCGTGCAGCTCGGCACCGCGCTGGAACGCGCGGACAACACGGCGCGGCTGCTGGACGTGAAGCACCACCTGCTGGCCCCCGCGCAGCAGGCAACGGTGGAATACGCGCAGTGGCAGGCTATCCTGCAATCCGTCTCGGCGCTGCGCGCCTACCACTGGGTCTACAAGGACCGGCTGGAGCCGGCCAAGATCGCCGAGCTGCTCATCCTGCGGCCCGAATTGCCGCGCAGCCTGACGGCCTGCCATGGCCGCGTGCTGGAGGTGCTGGACCGCATCGCGGCCGGCCAGGCGGGCCGGCGGGGCGAATGCCACCGCATGGCGGGCGAGCTGCACGCGCGGCTGCGCTACGGCCGGATCGAGGAAATCCTCTCGGCCGGGCTGCATGAATACCTGACGGACATGATCATGCGCACGGCCGAGCTGGGGAACGAGATCGAGGCCTTCTACATCCGGGCCTGAGGGCGCGAACCCTTCAGGTTTGCGCGCCGCCGTTCACCTGCAGCATCTGCCCGTTCACATAGGCGCCGCCCGGCGCCACCAGCAGGCGCAGCACCGCGGCGACCTCGACGGGCGTGCCCTCCCGGCCCACCGGCACCTTCGCCACGGCCGCGGCGCGGTAGGCCGCGCCCTCGCCCGTGGCCGGGTCATCGGCCGCGATCGGGCCAGGGGAGATGGCGTTCACCGTGACGCCCCGCGGCCCGAATTCCTTCGCCAGCGCCTTCGTCAGCCCCCAGACCCCATGCTTGGCCACCGAGACGGGCGCCCGCCCGGCATAGCCATGGATGGCATTCATCCCGGTGAAGTTCACGATCCGCCCCCAGCCGCGTTCCAGCATGCCCGGCAGGCAGGCGCGCGAGAGCCACACCGCCGCATCCATGTCCACGGCGATGACCCGGCGCCACTCCTCCTCGCCCATCTCCAGGAAGGGCTTGGCGGGGCGCAGGGCGGCGTTGTTCACCAGCACATCCACCCCGCGCGAGAGCGCCATCGCCTCCTGCGCGATGCGGGCGCATTCCGGGGCGCTGCCCACATCGCCCATCACGACCTGGGCGCGCACGCCATGCGCGCGGGCCGCTTCGGCCACCGCCTCGCAGGCCGCGCGGTCGCGCGAGCCGTTGATGACCACGTCGAAGCCATCCTGCGCCAGGCCCAGCGCCACGGCGCGGCCGATGTTGCGGCCGGCGCCGGTGACGAGGGCGGTCTTGCGCGTCGCGGACATGGGCATCCTCCTGATTTCTTGAGGTTGCCATCCAGCCATGGGCGGGCGGGGCGCGCCAGCCCCGGCCCGTCAGTGCATCAGGGCCGGTCGCGCGGGGCCGGGCAGGCGCAGCCCCTGCGCGGCCAGGATGGCGGCGAAGCGTTGCGCGCTGGCCAGCGCAGGCGTCACCTGGCCTGCCGGCAGCCAGTCCGTGAGAATCCGCACCGGCATGAAGGCATCGCCCTGCTGCAAGGCGCCCATGAGGGAGAGCATATGCACCTCATCCTCGCCAAGGGCGGGGCAATGGCAGCAACGCACCTCGATCAGGCGCCGGGCATGGCCGGCCACCACCTCCATCAGCCGGTTGAAGCCCTGCGCGCCTTCGCCGGGCACGCCGGCCAGGCGCAGGATCTCGCGCCAGTTCGGGTGCTCCTGGCCGGGCTTGACCAGGGGCGCCACCCAGGCGCGCATCGCGCCCACCACCAGCAGGGCGGGGACGTCCAGCGCGTTCACGGGCTGGTCGGTGCCGGGATGGCCGTCCGGGCAGGGAGGGGTCGGGGACATGGGGCCTTCCTTCAAGCTATCTCTTTCGGAGCGCGCGGAGGCTATGCTAAATGAGAATGCGTCGCAATTACATTCAATCCAGCCCGGAGCCCCCATGCCTGACCACAACCCCCCCAACACCGCGTTGGCCATGCTGCTGGGCCGGGCCTCCATCTCGCCCTCGCAGCTCCGCCCCCCCGCGCCCGATGCGGCCGCGCTGGAATTGTCGGTGGCGGCGGCCTTGCGCGCGCCCGACCATGGCGGGCTGCGCCCCTGGCGCTTCCGCATGATCGCGGGGGAGGCAAGGGCGCGCTGGGGCCACATGCTGGCGGACTCACTGGCCCGCCGCATCCCCGAAACCCCGCCCGAGCGGCTGGAACTGGAAGCACGCAAGCCGCTGCGCGCGCCGCTGGTCATCGCGGCGGGGGCCGCGCTGCGGCACAACCACCGCATCCCGGTGTGGGAGCAGGAGGCGACGGCGGCGGCCGGCGTCATGAACGTGATGAACGCGCTGCACGCCCAGGGCTATGGCGCCATCTGGCTCTCCTCCGGCGCGCTGGAGGACCCGGTGGTCAAGCGCGCCCTGGGTCTCGGTGAGGCGGACCTGCTGCTGGGCTGGATCTATGCCGGCACGCCGGCGGGCCCCGTCGCGCCCGTGCCGCGCCCGGACCCCTCCGCGTTCTGGTCGGCATGGGAATGAGGTTCCGGATTTCGCGACGGGCCCTGCCGGCCTTCGGAGTGGCCCTGGCCGCCCCCGCCGCCGCCGAGGACTGGCGGCTGGAGGCGCCTGGGGGTGCCCTCCACGGCACCCTTCTGCTGCCGGCGGGCGAGGCTCGGGTGCCGGCCGCGCTGCTGCTGGCCGGCTCTGGCCCCAGCGAACGGGATGGCGACGCACCCCAGATGCGCCACGCGGCGCTGCGGCGCCTGGCCGAGGATCTCGCCGTCCAGGGCATCGCGACGCTGCGCGTGGACAAGCGCGGCGTGGGCGAGAGCGCCGCCGCCGGTCCGGATGAGGCCGCGCTCACGCCCGACATCTATGCGCGGGATGCAGGCCTCTGGCTTGCGCGGCTCGCCGCGCATCCGCGCGTAGAGGGCGTCTCGGTCATCGGGCATAGCGAGGGCGGGCTGATCGGCGCGCTGCTGGCCCAGCCCCCCGCACCCGAGGCCATGCGCGGCCTGGTGCTCCTGGCGACACCGGGGCGCAGGCTGGGCGTGATCCTGCGCGAACAGCTCGCACCCCTGCTGCCCGCGGACACCCTGCCCATGGCCCTCGACATCCTCGCCCGGCTGGAGGCGGGCGAGAGCGTGGCCGAGGTCCCCCCCGTGCTCGCGCCGCTGTTCCGGCCCTCCGTCCAGCCCTACATGCGCGCCGCCCTGGCACTCGACCCGCCCGGCCTGCTCGCGCGGGTGCAACTGCCGGTGCTGATCGTGCAGGGCGGACGGGACATCCAGGTGCGCGAGGCGGACGCACGGGCCCTGGCGGGCGCGCTTCCCGCTGCGCGAAGCTTGATCCTGCCGCAGATGAACCATGTCTTGCGCGACGCGCCGGCCGACCCGGCCGGGCAGATCGCCCTCTACAATGACGCCGCGGCGCCCTTGGCCCAAGGCCTCATCCCCGCCATCGCCGCTTTCCTGCGTGGCCTGACCTGAGGAGAGAGTGACCATGTATGTCGCCTGCAACCGCTTCCGGGTGATCCCGGCCACGACCGCCGAGTTCGAGGCCATGTGGCTCAACCGTGAGAGCCACCTGCACGAGGTGGACGGTTTCATGACCTTCCACCTGCTGCGCGGCCCGGCGGCGGAGGACCATGTGCTCTATTCCTCCTTCACGCTCTGGGCATCGCGCGAGGCCTTCGAGGGCTGGACGCGCTCCGAGCAGTTCCGCCGCGCCCATGCCGGCGCGGGTGGCTCCAAGCCCACCACCATCGGCCCGCCGCAGTTCGAGGGGTTCGAGGTGCTTCAGACCATCGGCGCCACGGCCCCCGCGGGCTGAGGGCGCTCAGGCCGGGCGCCACCCGTAGGTGTCCAAGGCGATGCCGCGCGGGCGCGGGTCATGCGGCGGGTGCGCCATGGCCTCGCCCGTGTCGAGCTCCAGTCGCACGAAGGCGCGCGCGGGCCGGTGCGGGATGACCAGCCGCTCGGCATGGCCGCGCAGCGGTTCGAAGAGGTGCGGGGCGGGGGCGCCGTCCACCCGCACCGCCAGGCGCCCGCGCTGCGCCGGGTCGGCATAGCCGCGCACCCAGACCAGCAGCTCGATGGGCTGCCCCCGCGGCACCGGCATGTAGAGCGTCAGGACCGGCCCCGGTCCCGACCAGAGCGAGCGCCTGGGCGTCCCCGCGCCATCGCGCGGGTGGAAACCGCGGCCGATCAGCGGGCCTCGCACGCTGAAGCACACCGCCTCTCCGTCGAAGTCGCCGCGCAGCAGGGAGGTGGTGGTGGCGGCGTCGCGCGCTTCGAAGGCCTCGTCCGTCCAGGCCTCGGCGGTGGCGCGGTGGCGCGCCTCGAACAATTCCCGCGCGCGGGCGTAGAGCTTGGCGTCGAAGCGGGTCAGCGCCGCCAGGTGCTCGGCGGCCGCTTTCCCCTCGGCCGACATCACGCGGGCGGAGGCGCTGTCGTTCAGCCGGGGAAAATGCGGGATCGGCGGCAGGCCCAGCCGCTCGGCGACGGCATTGCGCGTGAGGTCCAGTTCCTCCGTCAGGCCCACCACCTCCGCGTCCTGGTCGAGGCAGTCCAGTGCGGCGCCCAGCAGAAGGGAGGGGTCCGCCGCCTCGCAGAAGCCCTTGTCGAGCCGGCTGGAGGCGAGCATCCGCGTCATCGTATTGTCCAGATAGTACCGATAGGGGCCGCGCCAGTGGCGCTGCAGGAACTCCAGCAGCGGCAGGCTCTGGGCGTCGGCCACCATCTCGCGCAGGTCGGCCGGCGAGGTTCGCGTGGCCATGTCGTCGAGCCGGCGCCAGTCGGAGATCTGGGAGACAAGCCGCGCCACCGGTTCGCGCAGCACGGTCATCCGCAGCGTGCCCGGGGGGGCATGGGCCATGAGGTTGCGGTGGCCATGCAGCACCGCCGCCCCCTGGAAGGCCAGGCGCGTGCGGGCTAGGCTGCCTTGCATGCGCGCATCCCAGACGCGCTGGTCGCCGGCGAGCGTGTTGAGCCAATTGTTCAGCGACGTCCCGGCGCATTTCTGGATGTGGGTGTGCAGCACCCGCTGCCAGCGCGGGCTCGGCAGCCCCGATGCGGCCTGGAAACCGCCCGGCTGCAGTCCGGCCTCGCCCTCCGGGCCGATTCCGGGCGCGTCAGGGCGGCCAATTTCCAGCAGGGTGGCCACATGGCTCAGGCTGGTGGCGACGGCGAGCGCGGGCGCGGCCGGGATGGCGCCCTCCAGCATGTCCTCGCGGGTGGGCCCGCCATGGCTCGCGATGTGGTCCAGGTGGGGAATGATCTCGGGCGCGCGCGCCAGCGTCGGCAGGGCCCGTCCGAGTGCGGCGAAGCATTCGGCCAACCCCTGCGCCGCTTCGGCCTCGCCAAGGGCCATGGCGATGCGGCTGATGGCGCGGGCCAGGGGCGGATAGGCCTGGACCGCGATCGTCGCGGGCAGGAAGGGCCGGTGCGCCGCCACCAGCGCGATCCAGTCGGCCAGCGCGGCCTCGTCCGAAGCGCCGTCGCCCGTCGCCATGATGCGGGCCGTGGCGGGCCCGAGCGCCTCGGCGAGCGCCGTGGCCCCTTCCGCGGCGAGCCGCGCCTGGGCCGCGCGCGCCGCCGCGCAGAAGCCGGGCATGTCTCGTGGCGGGACTTCCAGGTCGGCCAGCGTCGCCGCGTGCATCGCGGCCTCGCCGAACAGGGCGAGCCAATCGGGTCCGTGACGTTCCATGTGCGTCAATGCATGTGGTCGCGCACGGTGCGGGCCAGCAGCAGGCCGAGCAGCGCGCCCAGCAAGGCGAGCGCGGCCGCCGTGCCCAGATGCTCCAGCCGGCGCGGATGGGCGGCGGAGCGGGGCAGGGTGGGGCGCACGACCTCGGCCAGATAGAGCTGCTGGCGGCTCGCATCGCTGCGCGCGCGTTCGAGCGAGCCCAGCAGCGCCTCATAGGACCGCAGCGCGAGCATGGCCTCGGTCTCCAACGTCTCATAGCCGCGCAGGGCGCCGACCAGCGCTTCGGCGTTCTGGCCGGTGGCGCGCTGCGCGATCTCGCGCAACTGCCCCTCCAGCGCCGCGATGCGCTGCCGCAATTGCACGATGGCCGGCGCGTTGTCGGCGGTGAAGCGGCGCATCTGCGTGAGGCGCGCGCGTTCCTGCGCGATCTCGGCCTCCAGCCGGGCGCGCAGCTCGTCGCTCGCCTCGGCGGTGCGGCGGGGGTCCAGGATTTCGTTGGCCTCGCGGAAGCGGCGCAACTCGTCCCGGGCGCGGGCGAGGCGGTTTTCGGCATCTGCCACCTCCGCCTCCACCGCGTCCAACAGGCCGCGCCGGGCGGCGAGCGACATGCGGTTCACCAATTCTTCGGCAAGGGCGCGGGTGGCCTGGGCCAGCGCCAGCGCGTCCTCGGCCGAGAAGGCGCGCGCCTCCACCGCCACGATGCCGTTGGTGTGGTCGAAATACGGGCGGAGCTGGCTGGAGAGGTAGCGCCGCAACCGCTCGGGCGAGGCATCGGCGGGCAGCCGCGCCAGCGGATCAATCGAGGGCGCGCCGAACATCCGCCGCAGGTCGAGCCGCGCCTCCAGCGCCTGCAAGGCGTCATGGCTGCGGAGGAACTGCACCACGGCGTTGCTTTCGGTGACGGTGGCGAGCATGGGCGTGCCCATCATCGGCATGGCCCCCTGCACCCGCGGCTGGTCGGCCTGGCGGACGGCGAAGCGGACCTCGCTGACATAGACATCGGAGGCCCAGAGGAAGAGGTAGGCGGCGTAGGCCATGAAGCCCGCCAGCGCCGCGAGCAGCCACCAGCGCGTGCCGCCGCGTGGCCGGGCACGCCCCAGGGAGGGCACGGCGAGCGGCGGTGGCGCCGCGGGCGCGGGCGGGGCCGGCGCCTCGCGCCGGGCAGGGGTGCGTGCGCGTTCCTCAAGCATGGGAGACCCCCATCAACGCCGCATAGGCGGCCATGGCCTCGTCCACCGTGTCATAGGGGGTGAGGGAACCGCCATCCAGAATGGCGCAGCAATCGCACAGCGCGCGGATCGTGGCGCTGCTGTGGGAGACGAGAATGAGCGAGGAGCGCGTCAGCCGCTCGCGGAAGGCCTGGGAGGATTTGGCGCGGAAGCGCGCATCGCCCACCTCCGTGATCTCGTCCACCAGGTAGACGTCGAAATCTATGGCGAGCGACAGCCCGAAGGCGAGCTTGGCGACCATGCCGGAGGAATAGGTCTCGATCGGCATGTCCAGCCAGGGGCCGAGTTCCGCAAAGTCCGCCACGAAATCCAGCACCTCCCGCGGGGAGGCGCCGTAGAGGCGGGAGAGGAAGAGCAGGTTCTCCCGCCCCGACAGCCCGCCATGGAAGGTGCCCGAGAAGCCCATGCTGAAGGAGACGCGGCAGCGGCGCTCGATCCGCCCGGCATCGGGCGCCTCGCTGCCGGCGATGAGACGCAGCAGGGTGGACTTGCCCGCGCCGTTCCCGCCCAGGATTCCCACATTGCGACCGGGCGGGAAGGCGATGCTGACATCGCGCAGGATGGGCTTGCGGCTGCCATCGCGCGCCCGGTAGGCCTTGCTGACACCATCCAACACGATCATGTCGCCCCCCGCAGCCGGCGATGGAAGGCCGCCACCAGCAGCCCCCCCAGCAGCAGCGATGCCAGCGCCCAGCGCAGCAGGTAGCCGGTGTCGAGATAGGGCGAGACATAGAGCGGGTAATAGGCCTGCCGCACCCATTCGAGCGCGTGGATCAGCGGGTTCCACAGCACCCATTCGCGGATGCCGGCCGGCATCATGTTCGGGTGGTAGAAGATGCCCGAGACGAAATAGAGGCCGCGCAGCGACACGGTCCAGACCCGCTCCGGCAATTCGCTCAGTTCGCTCAGCACCATGTTGGCGAGCGCGATCCCGCTTGCCAGCAGGAACAGCACGACATAGGCCGCGACCAGCGAGAGCGGATCATGCGGCAGCTGCGCGAAGCCCATGGCCATGAAAGCCGTCAGCGTCACCAGGAAGACCAAGACATCGGTCGCGGCGCGCAGCAGCAGGCGCGCGGCCGCGATGTCGCCCAGCGTCACGACCGGCACCGAGAGCAGCACCCGGCTGTCGCGCGCCATGTGCATGCCGCGCTCGGTGACATGGCAGAAGAAGAGGTAGGGCAGCACGCCCGTCATGTAGAAGACGGGCAGGCTGTCGCCGATGGGCGCGCGGCCGCCGCCCATGATGCCGATGGCCACGAACAGGATGAAGACGTGGGTGATGGGCTCGAAGAGGGACCAGGCATAGCCCAGCCGGCTGTGGGTGAACTGCGTGCGCGCCTCGCGCAGCATCAGCGCGTCCACGATGCGCGCGCGCGTCCGCAGCAGCGGGCCCAGGGCGATGCGGGGCGGCGGCGGCAGGCTGGCGGGCAAGCGCGCCCAGGCGGGGGTTTCGCGGCCCGGCCTCTCGATCTGGGCGGGCGGGGGCGCGTGTTCGCGGTTGAGCGCCTCGGCGCCGCTGGAGACCAGCACCTCCTCCGCGAAGCCCACCTGGTCCGACGAGAGAGCGGCCGCGCGGCGGCTGGCGGCGATGGCCTCCTCCACCTGGCCCAGCGCCAGGTGGGCGGCCGAGGCCATGCGCCAGGCCACGGCATGCTCCGGTGCCAGGCCGATGGCGCGCCCCGCCGCCAGCAGCGCCGCGCCGGGTGCCCCCTGTTGCAGGCGCAGCCCGGCCAGGTGGATGAGATACTCCTCCGCGCGCGGGTCCAGCCGCACCGCCGCCTCCGCCGCCTCCACCGCCTGGCGCTGCCGGCCCAGCACGGCCCAGATGCCGCTGAGCACGCGGGCGAAGAGCGGGCCGGTGCCCGCCTCGGGCCAGAGCGGCAGCATGGCCTGCTCGGCCCAATGCGGTTCCTCGGCCTGGAGCAGCAGGCAGGCCGCCTCGATGCGGGGGAACTCCGCGCCCGGGGCCTCCGCCATGCGGTCGAGGGCGCCAGCGAGACGCCCGGTGGGCTCGGCGGGGAAGGGGGTACGCAGCAGGGGCGCCAGCGCCTCGGGCGTCCAGGCCTCGTCCTGCGGCACGGCGGCGCCCAGCAGCAGCGCGACGAGGCGCAGGGCGGGCGTGTCCTCGCCCCGCGCCCGCGCCGCCGCGATGCGCGCGCGCGCCTCGTCAGCACGGTCCTCCCGCACCAGGGATGCGAGTGCGGCGGGGTCCTCCTGGCCGGTGCCGTCGCGGATCACACGGGAAGTCTCATCGGGGGAAGGCCCGCACCAGCCCGCCCGGCTTGCCGTCGAACTGCGCCGGCGCCTCGGGGCCATAGTCGTGCCAGCCGGGTGGGGCGCCGGGGACGTTGTACTGGACGTGGTACAGGTCGCGCGGGATGGCGGCGAAGAGGTCGGCGGCACTCTGGCCGAACTGGGGCAGGAATTGCGGGTGGACCTCGATGAAGATGCGCGGCCGGCATTCGCGCAGCAGCCGCTGCGCGCCCATCAGCGCCCCCGCCTCAGCGCCCTCCACGTCGAGCTTGAGGAAGGATGGGCGCGCATCCAGGTAGTCGTCCAGCGGCTCGATCGCGAGCGGGAAGGAGCTGGCCGCACGCTGGATGGGCTTGGCGCCGCTGGTGATCTGGGCTTCCAGCTCGGTCATCACCGTCTCGTGCTTCACGCCCACGCCGGTGCGCGTGGAGGTGAGCCAGGGCGTGTCGTTCAGGATGGCCTGGGCCTCCACCTGCAGGTAGTTCTGCGGGAAGGGGTCGAAGGCGATGACGCGGCCGGCGGGGCCGGTGGCCTTGGCGAAGAGCAGCGCGATCTCGCCCGCATGGGCGCCGCAGTCGAGGATGGTCTCGCCCGGCCGGGCATATCCCTCGGTCAGGTAGAAGCCGCCGTGATGCTGCGTGCTCTGCGCGTACCAGGACAGCGAATTGGGCGTCCCGATCAGCATGGGGAAGCGCGGGTCCACCCCGCGCTCGACGAAGCAGGGCTTGAGGAAGCATTGCCCGCCCCGGTAGTCGTGCTGCGCCATGGCGGCCTCGGCCGTCCGCAGGAATTCGGCCCGCGCCTCCCGCATGCGGCCAAGGTCGGGCGGGCCGGTCAGCGCGGCAAGCTTCTCGTAGTAGGGGTTGAAGCTGTAGGGCGCGTAGTCCTGCCCGGCGAAGCCGCGGGCGAAGCGCAGCGTGACCTCGCCCTCGAAGGGCTTGACCACCGCGACCAGCTGCAGGCTGGGGGATTGCGGCCGGGCGGCGATGCGCGAGGCCACGGAAAGGTGGCTCACGGCCCGCACCGGCATATGGCCCGCGAAGAGGAAGTCCTGCCCCTCGGCGATGCCCAGCGCCAGCCCTTCCACCGCGGCGATGCGCCCGCATTTGAGCGAGAGTGCGGCGATGGTGCCGTAGCGCGGGTCTTCCACCGCCTCGGGCAGGAAGGGCAGGCGCAGGATGAGGTGGCCGTTCTTCGTGGCCGTCCCGGCGCGGCGCAGGGTGATGGAGAGGTCCACCACATCGCCCCGCGCGCGCCGCGCGGCAGAGACCGCGTGGAAGGTGACGCTGGCCGAGGGCCGTTCCTCCTCGCCCAACCCGTTCCAGGTGAGGTCCATCAGCAGCGGGTGGCAGCCCGGCTCATGCGTGACACCCGTGAGGTCGAGGCCGCTTGCGTTCACCTCCGGGCCGCTCAGGAGGAAGACGTCGTCATGCCGCACCAGGAAGCGGGCGGCGACGGCGTCGGGGACGCCCTCGGGCAGGGGATGTTCCATGGGGTCAGCCTTTCACGCGCGCGGCGCGCGCCGGACAAGTGAGGAGGGCATCAGTGGTCATGGCGGCGATAGACGGCGCAGATGTTCTGCGGGGCCTCGGTCTGGTGCAGGATGTCCACGCATTCGGCCATCTCATCCAGCAGCTCACGCGCGGCGGTGGTGGTCTTCCACTGTGCGTCGTCGAACAGGATGATCCCGCCCGGCCGCACCCGGCGGCCATAGCGCAGCACATCCTCGGCGGCGGCGAGCCGCGCGTGGGAGCCATCTATGTGCAGGTAGTCTATGCGGGGAAAGAGGTGGTCCACCGCGGCCGAGGGGGCCTCCAGGATGCCCACCTCGCGCACCAGGTCGTGGTCGGCCAGGAAGCGCAGGAAGGCGCGCTTGATGGGCCCGAAATCGAGCCCGCCCCACCATGCGTCATTGGCGTCGGTGGTGCGGTCGTGCACCGCCAGGGTGCCGGACCAGCCCTCCACGCCCCAGATCCGCCCCTGGCCCAGATGTCGCAGTGCCGCGGCGCAGGGGATGAGGGAGCGTCCGCCATAGACCCCCACCTCGACGCAGACGAGGGGCCGTTCCTCCAGCACCAGCCGCGCGATGAAGAGGGACTTCTCGCGGTAGCACCAGCCTTCCAGCTGCGCCTCCGACGCCTCGATGAGCGCCAGCACCGAAGGAGGGACGCCGGCGCGTATGGCCGGCCCGGTCAGCGCCGCGGCGTCGCGCAGGACCGAGGCGGTGTTGCGCACGAAATCGGCCAGCACGAGCGGGGTGTCGGGCAAGGTGATGCCCCGCTCATGCGCCTCGTAGGCCTCGTGCGCCAGGAGATAGGCGTGGTGGCGCGCCAGCTCCTGGCACAGGGCGGGCGGCAGGGCGGGCGTGGCGCGCGCGAGGGCGTCCGGCAGCGACTTGACCAGCGAAGCGAAGTCCTGGGGCGGCTCGGTGCCCAGCAAGTCTCGCCAAAGCCCCGCCAACTCGTCCGGCAGGGGAGGGAGGGCGGCAAGGGGGAGAGATGCGTCGTCGGCCATGGGCTTCGGCTCAGCGCCCGGCCTGCGCCGCGGCGGGGGCCGCGTGCAGGCGGACATACATCTCGGCATTCGTACGGGTGTTGAAGGGCATTTCGACCCCGCGTCGGTCCCGCATCGGCTCGGCCATCACGCGCTGGGCGAGTTCGGCGTAGTTGCCGATGTCGAAGAACTCGATCTCGTCCGGGAAATAGCGGGCGAGCTGGAGGAAGGCGCGCGTGCGGCTGGCCACCACCCGGCAGCCCATGTTCAGCGCCAGCGCGATGGCGCCGCTGCTGGTCTGGCCCACCTCCAGATAGGGCATCACCACCGTGTCGCAGATCGCCATGGCGCGCGCGAAGCCCGCATCGTCCAGCACGCCCATAAAGTGGATGCGCGGGCCGAGATCCTGGGGGTGCGCCTCCATCACGCGCGCGGCATCGGCCTCCAGCCGCAGCCCGCCCGCGCCCTCCTCGCGCAGCACGTCCAGCACGGAACGCCCGACGCGCCCCTCGCGCAGCAGCTGTTCCAGATAGGGGTCAATGGCGGCGTACCGCTTGATGGCCTGCGGATGCACGCCGCCGAAGACCAGCAGGTGGTGGTCGGGCGGCAGCAGGCGCAGGGCGTGGACCGCCGTCTCGAATCCCTTGTAGGGCGAGAGGAAGCCGAAGGTCCCGATCAGCTTCGCATCCTCAGGCAGGTGGCGCAGCTGCGGGAAGTCATGCCGGCGTGCCACGGCGCGGATCGCCTCGCTCTCCGCGGCGCTGACGAAGCTGAGCGGGTGGTGCGAGACATCGCCAAAGCCCAGCACCTCTCGCAGCAGGCGCGCATCCCGCCGGTTGTGGGCGATGAGGCGCAGCGTCTTGCGCCGTTCCGTGCGTCGCAGCAGCGCATAGGCGCGGCGGGCCAGAAGGTCGTCGCGGAACCCGCCCACCATGGCCGCCACGGCGCGGTGCGGCAGCAGTCGGGCCAGCGCCGCGCCGGCCTCGCCCCAGCGCAGGCCGGTGTTCACTTCCAGCATGGTGTGGAAGGTGATGCTGACCGCCGGCGCCGCGTCCAGCAGCCAGCCCAGCCGGCGCAGGATGCGTTCCGCGGTCAGTCCCAGCGTGCCGTATTCCAGCTGGATGTTCACGAAGTCGAAGGCCGGCAGGGCGCGCGCGATGTCCTGGATGTGCCGGTCCGCCTGCTGGCGCACGCGGCGGTGCGGGCTGCGCAGCAGGAACTGGTCGAGGTCGAACACCGTCACGTCCATGTGCGGCGAGAGCTGCTTCTCCAGCGCGCGGGTATAGCCCGCGATGCCGCAAAGCTCGTCGAAGGTGCTGATGATGGCGAGCCTGGTGCGCCGGGGCGTGATCTGCGGCAGGTCCATCCGTGCACTCCCCGAAGTCGGTGGCCAGCCATGTGCCGGGCCGAGAAACGACTGATCTTCCTTTGCATGCAACTTGAACGGGAAAAAGACTTTACGCAAGAGGATACGGAACTTAGAGTTCAACTCGTCAGGGAGCTTTTCGCTTTTGAGCACGCAGTCGAAAGCGCCAGAAGAGCGGGTAGGGAGGATGAATTGACCGTCGTGAGCTCCGTTGACGGAATATTAACGACACCTTCGCAGCATGTGTCGATGCTTGCGCTGGAATCGTTGCCACCGGTTCTCCGACGCCAGGTCAACCCAGGATCGCCTCCGGTGGTCTGGCTCGACGTCTCGCGGCTTCTCTGGCGCGTCTTCCGTGGAAATCTTACGGGTATTGATCGGGTCGAACTCGCCTATGCCGAGCATCTGCTGGATGCGGAGGGCGAGGTGGAGACCCATCTCGTGGGCTTCGACTACCGGGGCGGATTCCGGCTTCTTCCGGGCGCCCAGGCGCGCCGTCTGGTTCGCGCCGTCCGCCCGGCCCTGGCCGCCGGCCGCCTGTCGGAGCTTCGACGGCAAGCCTTGGGGCTGCTGACGGCGGGCGTGACGGGCGTGCTGCCGCATCCTTCGGCGGGGGGGCGGGCCGCCGTCTACCTGAATGTCTCGCACCACCCCCTGCACCATGGCGGGGCCATCGCGCGGCTGCTGCGCCGCACGGGCGCGCGCTTCGTGCCCCTGGTGCATGACCTGATCCCGCTGGACTGGCCCGAGTTCTCGCCGCCCGCCGAGGTGGCGCGGCATCGGCGCCGCCTGGACACGGTGAACACCCTCGCCGATGCGGTGCTGACCAATTCCGCCGCCACCGCGGCCGTGCTTCGGCCGCGACTGCGGCCAGGGCTGCCGGTCGTCGCGGCGCCGCTTGGAGTGACCCCGGTGGTGCCCGAAGCTGGCGCGGCCGGGATGGCGCAGGGGCGGCCCTACTTCCTGGCGGTCGGCACCATCGAGCCGCGCAAGAACCACCTCTTGCTGCTCCATGCCTGGCGGCGGATGGCGGCGGCGGCGCGCGGGCCCACGCCGCTGCTGGTGCTGGTGGGGCGGCGCGGCTGGGAGAACGAACAGGTCCTCGACGTGCTGGAGCGCGGGCCGCTCGCGGGGCGGGAGGTGCGTGAGCTGGGCGGGCTGAACGACGGGGAACTGACCGGCCTGATGAAGGGCGCGCGCGCCCTCCTCATGCCGAGCTTCGCCGAGGGATTTGGTCTGCCGGTCGCCGAGGCGCTGGCGCAGGGCGTGCCCGTGATCGCCAGCGCCATCCCCGCGCACCGTGAGGTGGGTGCCGGCGTGCCGGAATTCCTCGATCCCGGTGACCTGCCGGCTTGGCAGGCGATGATCGAGAACTACGCTGCCCCGAGCAGCCCCTTCCGCGAAGCACAGATGCTGCGGCTGCGCGGCTGGTCGGCCCCGCGCTGGGAGACGCACATGCGAACGGCGATCACCCTGCTGCGCGAGGTGGCGGAGGAAGGGCCGCGCCTGCCCGCGCCGTCAGTGGCGGGCCTTCGCCTGCACGGCGGCGGCTAAAACGGGCCGGGGCAGGCCGCCTGGACGCGGCATGCGTCACGCGGCTCACGAGAGGGCGCCCGTGGCCTTGGTCAGCCCTTGGCCTCGGGCATATGGCCCAGCGTGCCCTCGTATTTCTCCGCGGCCTCCGCGGGCAGGAACTCGGCCTCCAGCTCGCGGATGCGGTCGAAGCCCGCGAAGCCGTGCAGATTGCCCATCGGGTGCTGCTTGAATCGGGCGTCCAGCGCCGCCTCCGCCATGGTGCCATGTTCGTGGATGCTGGTCGCGAAATCGTGCACGGCCATGATGGTCGCGCGCATGGCCGCGCCCGGCAGGATGCACAGGCCGATGCCCATGCGTCCCATGTCGGCCTCGGAGAGGCGGGGCGAGATGCCGGTCATGTTGTAGAAGATGGGCCCCTTCACCTCCCGGCCGATGCGCGACACCTCCTCGACATTGGCCGGACCTTCCACGAAGGCCATGTCTGCGCCGGCATCGAGGAAGGCATTGGCGCGCCAGATGGCCTCCTCCAGGGAACCGCCATGCGCGCCGCGCGCATCGGTGCGCGCGATCAGCACGAAGTCGGGGTCCAGCGCGTCACGCGTGGCGGCGGCGGCACGGATCTTCTGGATGGCCTCCTCGCGCTGCAGCACCTCGCGCCCCGCGACATGGCCGCAGCGCTTGGGCGCCACCTGGTCTTCCAGATGGATGCCGGCGACGCCCGCGCGCAGGAATTCCTCCACCGTGCGGACCACGTTGATGGCATTGCCATGGCCCGTATCGGCATCCGCGATCACGGGCACGCGCACCGCGCCCGCGATGCACTTCGCGTTGAAGACCATCTCGGTGAGCGTGGCGAGGCCCGCGTCGGGCAGGCCCAGCAGCGAAAGCGAGGTGCCATAGCCCGACATGTAGACGGCCGGAAAACCCGCGTGCTCCAGCACGCGGGCGGAGAGCGCATTGTAGCAGCCCGGCACGATGAGCGGCTTGTTGGCCTGCATCAGCGCGCGCAGGCGCGTGGTCGGGCGTTGGGATTCCGCAGTGCCGAGGCGCATCAGAGGGGTGCCCCTTCACGGGGTTTGCACGGCGCCATGTCACTCTCCCGAACCCGTTGATTGGGCAGGATGGTAGTCACGCGGCGGCCGCGCGAGTCAACCCGGCGGGGGCCTCACCCGGCGCGGCGCAGCGCGGTGGGGTAGAGGCGTCCACCTTCCTCCGCGCGCATCGCCTCCAGCACGAAGCCGCCCGGCGCTTCGAGCGTCTCGCGCCGTGGCGGCGCATCATCGGCGGCACGGAAGGCGGCGCGCAGCGCGCGTCCCTCCATGCCCTCGCCCGATAGGCCCATGCCGTGCAGCAGGGTGGGCGCGATGTCGGTGAGGTCCGCGGGCTCCTCGGCCACCACGCCCGCACCAAAGGCGCCGCCCTGCATCACCAGCACGGTGGCGAGTTCTGCGCGGTGCAGGCCGCCATGCATGCCGCCGCCATCGGGCACATCGGGCGCGTCGAAGGGCGCGCGGCCAGGCAGGCCCCAATGGTCGGGGCCTTCATCGCCCGCGAAGGTGACGACGAGGTCGGCGCTGCGCGCATGCGCGCTGCCGAGCAGCGAGAGCGGCAGGGCGCGGCCCGGGGCCAGGATGCCAGAGTCGCGCGCCAGCAGCGGCCCGGCCCAGGACTGGGTCGCAAGGTAATCCGCGATCTGCGGGGCGAGCGCCGCGTCCCGCAGCCACAGCCCGGGGGCCGAGGCGGGGGCCACCACCACATCCACATCCGCCGCCATGCCCGTGCCGGCGCGGAAGCCCGCGCGGCGGAGTTCCTCGCGCAGCGACATCTTCCCGTGGCCGGTGACATGGCCGTGGTCGGACAGCACGATGAGGCCGATCTCCGCCGCATCGGGCTGCACATCGCGCCAGGCGATGATGCGACCCAGCACGGCATCCGCCGCGCGCAGGGCCTCCAGCGTCGCTTCGGAACCCAGGCCGGCCCAGTGAAACGCCACATCCGGTTCGGAGAGCCAGATCAGCGCCACATCCGGCCGGTGGCGCGGCAGGACGTGTTCGAGCAACACGCGGCCCGCGAATTCCACCCGAGCCGTGTTGGGCGTGCCGTGCGGGGGCGTGGCGCCCAGCGCGTCGCGCACCTCGGCGGCGGTGGCGCCTTCCGTGTCCTCGACATTCCAGCGGAAGCTGCGCAGGCGCTCGGCCGCGGGGTGCAGCAGCCGCGCGGCCCCGGCCGTGCCGGCACTGACCAGGGCGAAGGTCTTGCCCTGCCGGGCCAGGCGCTCGCCCAGGCTCGGGCGTTGCAGCGGCGTCTCGCCGCCCGCGGCCATGGCCAGCACGTCCTCGACCAGCTTGGTCCGCAGCAGCCGGTCCGGCGCCACGGAGGCGTCGAACAGCGTGTTCGCCACCATGCCATGCCCGCCCGGCCGGCAGCCGGTGATGAGGGAAGGCGTGGCCACCCGCGTCTCCGAGGGGAAGACGCTGCGCGCATTGGCGAAGCGCGTGCCGCGCGCCGCCAGGGCCGCGAGGTGGGGCGTATTGGCGGCATTGACCATGTCCGGCCGCAGCCCATCCAGGGCGACCATGAGGCAGCGTTTCATCAGGCGTTCCTCGCGCATCTTCTCAGCGCAGTGTGGGGTCCAGCCGGTCGCGCAGCCAATCCCCGATCAGGGAGACGGAGAGCGTGGTCAGCACGATGACGACGGCCGGCGCCAGCAGGATCCAGGGCGCGCGGGTCAGATACTCGCGTCCGAAGCCCACCATGTTGCCGAGCGAGGTGGCCGGCGGCTGCACGCCGAGGCCCAGGAAGGAGAGGCCGCTTTCCAGCAGGATCACCTCCGGGAAGGCCAGTGTCATGGAGACGATGAGCGTGGAGGCGATGTTGGGCAGGATGTGCCGCCCATAGACGCGCAGCGGCCGCGCCCCCAATTGCCGCACCGCCCCCGCATAGCCCTGCGCCGAGGCCGAGATGGCGAGGCCCCGCGCGATGCGCGCATAGCGTTCCCACGCATGCAGCCCCAGCAGCAGGACGAAGAGCAGCATGGAGTTTCCGAAGAAGGCCAGCACCGCCAGCGCCAGGATCAGGAAAGGGATGGAGGCGGAAAAATCCACCAATGCCATCACCGCATTCTCCACGATCCCACGGAAATGCGCGGCCAGGAAGCCCAGCGTGGTTCCCAGCACCGCGCCCACGATGGTGGCGCCGAAGGCAATGATGAGGCTGGTGCGGATGGAGTAGATCAGCCGCGAGAGGACGTCGCGGCCCAGCTCATCGGTCCCGAGCGGATGCAGCCAGTCGCCACCCATGAAGACGGGCGGGGAGAGGCGGTTGCGAAGGTCCAGCGCCGTGTAGGCGAAGGGGCTGATAAGGTCGGCTGCCAGCGCCACCACCAGCATCAGCCCGATCCAGATCAGGCCGAACATGACCAGCGGCGGGGGCAGTTCGCGCTTGCGGGCAGGCGGCGCGCCGAGGGCGACTTCGCTCATGGGGGCTTCGGGCATGGCTCAGGCCTCCGCCTTGCGCGCGCCGCCGCGCAGCCGCGGGTCCAGCACGCCGTAGAGCAGGTCCACCACCAGGTTGGCGGTGATCATGGTCATCGCCACGAGCAGCAGGATGCACTGCACCACCGCGAGGTCGCGGTTGGCGACGGCCGTCACCAGCAGCCGGCCCACGCCGGGCCAGGAAAAGACGCTCTCCACCACCACCGCGCCCGCGATCAGCGAACCGAACATGAAGCCGATGATGGTGACAGTCGGGATGGCGGCGTTGGGCAGGGCGTGGTTGGCGACCACGCGCCGCCAGGCCACGCCCTTGGCCGAGGCCGTGCGGATATAGGGCTGGCCCAGCACCTCCAGCATCGCGCTGCGGGTGAAGCGGGCCAGCGCCGCCGCCCCGCCGATGCCCAGCGTGATCACCGGCAGGATGGCATGGCGCCAGCTCTCCTGCCCGCCCGAGGGCAGCCAGCCCAGTTGCACGGCGAAGAGCAGCACCAGCAGCAGCCCCAGCACGAAGGAGGGGATGGTGAAGCCCGCCACCGCGAACATCATCACCGCCCGGTCCAGCGCCGAGTTGCGATAGAGGGCCGCCAGGATGCCCGCCGGGATGCCCAGCGCCAGCTTGATGACCAGCGCCGGCACGGTCAGCGCCAGCGTGGCCGGGATGCGCTCCAGCACCAGCACGATGGCCTCGCGCCCGTCGCGCATGGAGCGCCCGAGATCGCCCGAGAAGATGGCGCCGAAATAGGAGATGTATTGCACCCAGAGCGGCTCATCGAGACCCCAGGCGGTGCGGAAGGCATCCACCGCCTCGGGCGGCGCATCGGCGCCCATGATGATCTGCGCCGGGTCGCCCGAGAGGCGCAGCACGACAAAGGCGAAGGTGACGACCATCACGATGGTGATGGCCGCGCGCACCAGGCGCGTGGCGGTGAAGCGCAGCATTCAGGCGACCCTTTCGAGGGGCGTGGTCCAGGCCTCGGCCGGGAGGTCGTCATCCGCGCGGTGGCAGGCGACGGTGCGGCCATCGCTGGCGCGTGGGGCGAGTTCCGGCACCACGGCGCGGCAGATGTCGGTGGCGAAGGCGCAGCGGGGATGGAAGGCGCAGCCGGAGGGCCGGTCCGCCGGGTTGGGCGGGTCGCCCTGCAGCACGATGCGCGGCGCGAACCTCGCCCCCGCCCGCCGCGGCTGCGGAATGGCCGAGACGAGGGCCCGGCTGTAGGGGTGGGCGGGACGGTGCAGCACGGCATCCGGCTCGCCCTCCTCCACGATGCGGCCGAGATACATCACGGCGACGCGGTGGCTCACCTGGCGCACGGCGCGAAGGTCATGGCTGATGAACAGCATGCCCACCCCGCGCTCGGCCTGGATGTCGGTGAGCAGGTTCATCACCTGCGCCTGGATGGAGACGTCCAGCGCGCTGATCGGTTCGTCGCAGACCAGGAAGGCCGGATCGGTGGCGAGCGCGCGGGCCAACACGGCGCGCTGCCGCTGCCCGCCGGAGAGTTCATGCGGGTAGCGGGCCGCATGGTCACGCCGCAGCCCCACGCTTTCCAGCAGCGGGATCACGCGCGCGTTGTCGAGGCCATGGATTTCCAGCGGCTCGGCCACCTGCGCGCCGATGGGCAGGCGGCGGTCGAGCGCGCCCAGCGGGTCCTGGAACACCATCTGCATGCGCGCGCGGCTGCGGCGCCATTCGGCGGAGTTGGGGCTGGGCATGGGCGTGCCGTCGAAGCGGACCTCGCCGCTGTCAGGGCGTTCGAGCCCGAGTGCCAGCCGCCCGGTGGTGGACTTGCCGCAACCCGACTCACCAACAAGGCCAAGCGTGCGGCCGCGTTCAATGGTCAGGGAGACATGGTCCACCGCGCGGACCTCCACGCTCCCGCCCAATATGCCGCGCCGCAGCCGGTAGCTGCGCGAGACGCCGCGGGCTTCGAGCAGGGCGCTCATGCGTGCTGCATCGCGGTCATCCGCGCCGGTGCCACGCGCAGGCAGGCCGCCCGGTGCGCGGGGCCCACGGGGACATCACTTGGCATCTCCGCCTCGCAGGCGCCCATGCGGGCGGGGCAGCGCGGGGCGAAGGCGCAACCCTTGGGCATGGCCCAGGGCTCCGGCACGCCGCCCGGAATGGCCGAGAGGCGCCGGCGCGCGCCATCCAGCGGCGGCAGCGCACCCAGCAGCCCCTGGGCATAGGGGTGGGCGGGGCCGTCGAAGAGGCGCTCGACGGGTGCTTCCTCCACGATACGGCCGGCATACATGACCGCCACGCGCTCGCAGCTGTCCGCGACCACGCCAAGGTCATGGCTGATCAGCACCAGGGCCATGTTCCGCTCGCGCCGCAGCGCGCGCAGCAGTTCCAGGATCTGCGCCTGGATGGTGACGTCCAGCGCCGTGGTAGGTTCGTCGGCCACCAGCATCTCGGGGTCGCCGGCCAGCGCCATCGCGATCATCGCGCGCTGGTTCTGCCCGCCGGAAAATTCGTGCGGGTAGGCATCAATGCGGCGCGCGGCGTCAGGGATGCCTACCAGGTCGAGCAGGCGCCGCGCCTCGGCCCGCGCCGCCGCGCCCGTGATGCCCCGGTGCAGCGCCAGGGCCTCCATGATCTGCGTGCCCACGCGGTGCACGGGGTTGAGGCTGCTGGCCGGGTCCTGGAAGATCATGGCCACACGGCCGCCGCGCACGCGCTCCAGCGTGGCGGGCGGCGCGCCAAGCAGTTCCTGCCCGTCCAGCTTTACGCTGCCGGTGACGCGGGCCTTGCCGGGCAAAAGGCCCAGCGCGGCAAGCCAGGTCACGGACTTCCCGCAGCCGGACTCGCCCACCAGCCCCAGCGCCTCGCCGCGCGCCAGGTCGAGGTCAATGCCGCGCAGCGCGGGCTGCCCGTCGAAGCTGACATGCAGGTCGCGGAGCGAAACCAGCGGCGCCGTCATGCCGGGAAGGCCAGGTTGCCGGCGCGGAAGTCGAGCGGCCAGCCGCGCGACGCCTTCCATTGGATGTCGCGCCGCTTGGCCACGAAGGTGGCTGCCGTGTGCAGCACCATGTAGCCGGGGTCCTCGCGCTCGATGATCGCCAGCATGCGCTGGAACACCACGCGGCGACGGGCGCGGTCGGTGCTGCCCTCCAGCTCGACCGAGAGGCGGTTGAACTCCTCATTCGTCCATTCGCGGTTGCGCTGGAGCGGCCCGCCGGGGCCCATGGCGCGCGCCAGCGAACCCACGGGGTCGCTGAAGACATGGGTGTTGGACCAGTCGCGCACGCCACGCGTGGGGCCCGGCTCCTGGATCTGCGACCAGTTCTCCATCATCTGGAGCTGGACGTTCAGGCCCGCGGCCCGCCACATCTCCACCATCACCTGCGCGGTGGCGGTCTGGTTGATGTAGTAGTTGTTCAGGCAGCGATAGGGGATGGGCTCGCCGCGATAGTTGGCCTCGCGCAGCAGGCGCCGCGCCTCGGCCAGGTCGAAGCGGGGGTTGTCCCACTCGCGCAGATACATGTCGCCAAAGAACTCAAGCTGCATGCCGCGCGGGATCTCGGTGCGGCCGGCCCAGAGCGCCTCCACGATGGCGCGGCGGTCAATGGCGTGCGTCATGGCGCGGCGCACCAGCGGGTTGCGCAACATCGCGTGGTTCTGGTCGAAGACGATCAGGCGGATATTGTTGATGGGGCTGCCCAGCACCTCGAAGCGCGCGTTGCGCTCGACGGCCGCAACCTGGTCGGGCGGGATGTCGGTGGCGAAATCCACCTCACCCGAGATCAGCGCGTTGATGCGCGAGGAGACCTCCGGCACCTCCAGGATGCGGACGCGCCGCGCCGGCGGGCGCCCGCCCCAATAATCGTCATGCGCTTCGAAGGTCAATGACTGGTCGGGGCGGAACTCCACCACGCGATAGGGGCCGGTGCCCACCGGCTGCCGCGCCCAGGCGAGCCAGTTGCCCGCCGCCTCGAAGGCCGCGCGCGAGAGGATCACGCCCACATTCTGCGCCACCCGCCCTTCGATCGTGACATCGGGCGTGCGGTTGATGAAGCGCACCACGCCCTCGCGCACGATCTCGACGCGCTCCAGGCCGGGGAAGGTACGGCGGGCGGTGGCGATGACCTCGGGCTGGGGTTCGAGGCCGTCCTGGCCGGCCGTGATGCCGCCGCGCGTGCGGCCCTCGCCGCTGCCGAAGAGGCGCGCACCCGCCAGCGAGAACTGCACATCCTCGGCCGACATGGTGCGGCCGTCATGCATCTTGACGCCCTGGCGCAGGTCGAACTCAACCGTGCGATCATCCACGCGGCGCCAGGCGGAGGCGAGTTCGGGCACCTGGCCCATGTCGCCCGTCCAGTTCGTGCCGATCAGGCTTTCGGCGTAGAGGGTGGAGATGCGGAAGCCCACATTGGACTGCTCCCGCGGTGTCTCCAGCGTGTTGGAGTTGGAGATCTTCTGCACGGCCACCGTCACGGTGGGGCGCTGGTCGGACTGCGCCAGCGCGGGGGCGGCGAGGCCGATTGCGGGCAGCAGGGCAAGGTCGCGACGGCGCATGGGGTCAGGCCCTCCAGTTCGTGGCGCGGAAATCCATGAAGAAGCTCTGCGAGGCGCGCCATTCGATGTCGCGGCGCTTGGCGGTGAAGCTCGCATTGCGGTGAAGCACGACGTAGCCGGGGTCCTCGCGCTCGATGATTTCGAGCATGCGGCGCCACACCACGCGGCGGCGTTGCTGGTCCATGCTGGTTTCCAGCTCCGCGGCCAGGTCGCCGAATTCCTCGTTGCGCCACTGGTTGCGCAGCCAGGGGGCGCCGGTGCGGCCCCAGCTGCCCGACATCTGCACCGAGGGGTCCGGTACCACGGCCGAGGCCGACCAGTCGTGCACCCCGCGCGTCTCGGGTTCGCCCGCCAGGATCTGGCTCCAGTTCTCGACCATCTGCATCTGGATGTTGAGGCCCAGCGCGCGCCAGCCCTCGGTCATGATCTGCGCGGTGGCGGTCTGGTTGGTGTAGTAGTTGTTCAGCACGCGGTAGGGGATGGGCTGGCCGCGATAGCCGGCCTCGCGCAGCAGGCGGCGGGCCTCGGCGGGGTCAAAGCGTGGCACCTCGATGTCGCGCAGGTACATGTCGCCGTAGAATTCCCATTGCAGCCCGCGGGGCACGCTGGTGCGGCCGGACCAGAGGGCGGCGATGATGGCCTCGCGATCAATGGCGTGGGACATGGCGCGGCGCACCAGCGCATTGGCCAGTACCGGGTGCGACTTGTTGAACAACAGGTAGCGGCTGTTGTTGATGGGGCCTCCCACCACCTCGAAGCGCCTGTCACTCTCAACGGAGCTGATCTGGTCGGGGGGAATGTCGCTCGCGAACTGCACCTCGCCCGAGAAGAGCATGTTCAGGCGGGACGACACTTCCGGCACCTCGGCGAAGCGCAGGCGGCGGATGGGCGGGCGGCCCTGCCAATGCGCGTCATGGGCCTCCAGGGTCAGCATCTGGTCCGGGCGGTGCTCGGCCACGCGGTAGGGTCCGGTGCCGACCGGGTGGCGCGCCCAGTCCATCCAGCCGGACGAGGCCATGAAGGCGCCGCGCGGCGCGATGACGGCGATGCTGCGTGCCATCCGCCCTTCCAGGATGATGTCGGGCACGCTGCTGTGCAGGCGGATGCGGTGCGGGCCCAGCACCTCGATGCGCTCGAAGCCAGGGAAGGCGCGGCGGGCGTTCTGCACCACGGCGGGCGGCACCTCGCGCGCGCCACCGCCCCACATGCGCTCCGGGCCGAAGGAGAAGGCCACGTCATCGGCCGTGAACGGCTGGCCGTCGTGGAAGGTGACGCCCTCGCGCAGGTCGAACTCCACCACGCGGTTGCTGATGCGGCGCCAGCCGGTGGCAAGACCAGGAATGAGCGACATGTCGCCATTCCAGTCCGTGTCCACCAGCGGTTCCACGAAGTTGCGGAAGATGCGCGTGCCGACGTTGGACTGCTCACGCAGCATCTCCAGGGTGTTGGAGGTGCTGATGTTTTGCACCGCCACCGTTACCTGGGGCCGACTGTCGGACTGGGCCACGGCCGGGGCGGCGAGCCCCAGTGCGGGCAGCAGGGCGAGATCGCGGCGCCGCATGCTCAGGCCCCCCAATTGCCGGGACGGAAGTCCATGGCAAAGGCGGGGCTCGCCTTCCAGCGGATGTCGCGGCGCTTCGCGGTGAAGGTCGCGTTCTGGTGAAGCACGGTGAAGGCTGGGTCCTCGCGCTCCGCGATTTCCAGCATGCGGCGGAACACCACGCGCCGGCGGGCGCGGTCGGTGCTGGTCTCCAGCTCGCCCGAGAGGCGGTTGAACTCCTCATTCGTCCACTCGCCGACCTGCTGCTGCTGGCCGCGCGGTCCGTGCTGGTTCACCAGCGAGGAGACGGGGTCGTTGAACGGCGCCGAGTTGGACCAGTCGCGGATGGCGCGGGGCGTGCTGCGGTCGAAGATCTGCGCCCAGTTTTCCACCGTCTGGATCTGCACGTTCAGCCCGGCGGCGCGCCACATCTCGACCAGGATCTGCGCGGTGGCGTTCTGGTTCGTGTAATAGCCGGCCAGCAGGCGGTAGGGGATGGGATCGCCGCGGTAGTTGGCCTCGCGCAGCAGGCGGCGGGCCTCCGCCAGGTCGAAGCGCGGCACCGACCAGTCGGCGTGGAACATGTCGCCGTAGTATTCCCATTGCAGGCCCTTGGGCACCACGGTGCGGCCGGCCCAGAGGCTGTCCACGATGGCCTGGCGGTCAATGGAATGCGTCAGCGCGCGGCGCACGCGGGCATCGGCGAGCGTCGGGTGGTTCTTGTCGAACACCGTCAGGCGGTGGTTCAGGATGGTGCCGCCCTGCACCTCGAAGGTCCGGTTGCGCTCGATGCCCTGGATCTGGTCGGGCGGGATGTCGCAGGCGAAGTGGTACTCGCCGGAGAGCAGGCCGTTGATGCGCGAGGAGACCTCGGGCACCTCCACGAAGCGGATCTGCCGCAGCGGCGGGCGGCCGCCCCAGTAGTCGTCATGCGCCACCAGCGTCAGCGACACGTCGGGGCGGAATTCCGCGACCATGTAGGGACCGGTGGTGATGGGCTTGCGCGCCCAGTCGAGCCAGGTGGCGGCCTCGCTGAAGCCACGGCGCGAGATGATGTCGCTGCCATAGCGCGCGAGGCGCCCTTCCAGCGTCACGTCGGGCGTGCGGTTGACGAAGCGCACGCGGTGCGGGTTCACGATCTCCACGCGCTCCAGCGCGGGCCAGATGCGGCGTGCCACGGCGGGCACCTCCGGCGGCGGCTCACGCCCGCCACGGCCGGCGGCCGGGATCTGCTGGAACAGCGGCGTATTGGCGTTGGCCTCCCCGCCGAACATGCGTTCGCGGCCGAAGGTGAAGGCCACGTCCTCGGCCGTCATCACATCGCCATTGTGGAAGCGCACGCCCTCGCGCAGGTCGAGTTCCACCGTGCGGTCGTCAATGCGGCGCCATTCGGTGGCGAGGCCGGGCACGCTTTCGAGGTTGCCCATCCAGTTGCGCCCGATCAGCCCCTCCCACAGCGAGGAGTAGAAGACGCGCTCGCCCACATTGGACTGCTCGCGCAGCACCTCCAGCGTGTTGGAGTTCACGATCTTCTGGACCGCGATGGTGATGGAGGGGCGCTGGTCGGACTGGCCCAGCGCGGGGGCGGCCAGCAGCGCGGGCGGCGCGATCAGCAGCGAGCGGCGGTTCAGCATGGCGGTGTCTCTCCTGGTCACTGCGCGGCCAGCGGCAGCGCGGGGCGGGAAGGGGTGCCGCGTTCCTCGAGGCCCGAGGGGGTGGCGCGGAAATGGGTCAGCGTGCGTTCGGCGTGCCGCATGCGGTGGGAGAGGGCGCGCTGCGCCCAGTCGCGCACCTCGGCCGCGTATTCGGGCTTGTCGGCCAGGTTCTCGAACATGTGCGGGTCACGCTCGAGATCGAAGAAGAGCGGCGGCAGGCCCGAGAAGTGCACATACTTCCGCGTCCCATCCTGGATGGCGCAGAGCGCGCAATCATCCATGGCGAGGCCCAGCGAAGTCTCGGGGCGCGAGTAGAAGACGTCACGGAAGTCGTATTCGGTGAAGGCGAAGCGCCGCCAATCCTGCGGTGGCGCGCGGTGTATCAGCGGCATCAGGTCGTGGCCGTCCGAGGCGCGTGGGATCTCGCCGCCCAGTGCCGCGAGGATGGTGGGCATCACGTCCACGCTCTCGGTGAAGGCGGCCTCGACCTCGCCCGCGCGGGCGTTGTGGCCGGCGTCCTTGATGACCAGCGGGATGCGGAAGCTCTCGTCGTGATAGCCGATCTTGCCCAGCAGCCAGTGGTCGCCCAGTTGCTCGCCGTGGTCGGAGGTGAAGATCACCATCGTCTCCTCCCACTGGCCCGTCTCATCCAGATAGGCGAAGACCTGGCCCAGGCAGTCGTCGATCTCGGTGATGAGGCCGCAATAGGTGGCGCGCATCTGGCGGATGGCGGCTTCGTCGAGCTGGTTCGCCGCCCCCTCCGCACCGCGGAAGAAGGAGCCCTGCGCGACATGGCGCAGGTAGTGGTCGAGCAGCGGGTGCTGCGCCGCTTCCTCCTGCCAGGTTCCGCGTCGGATGGGCGCTGGCATCTCGTCCGGCGAATACATCGCGTTGTAGGGCGCGGGCGCGATGAAGGGCGGGTGCGGGCGATAGTAGCCCAGGTGCAGGAACCAGGGGCGCTTGCCGCGACCCTTCAGGTAGGTCAGGGCGCGTTCGGTGAAGTAGGCGCTGTCCGACAGCTCGCGCGGGATGCGGCAGGGCAGGGCGGTGACGCCGGGTTCGGCGTCCATTCCTTCAGGAAGCCAGATGTTCTCGCGCGGCTCGGGCAGGGTGTAGCCCTTGTGCGCCAGCCAGCCGAAGTAGCCGTCCATGGATGGCTCGAAGGCGCCCACGCTGCGGAACCCGTCCATCAGGTCGCCCAGCGTGGTGAAGCGTGGGTCGCGCGGACCCGTGGTGCGGGGGTCGGGCGTGGTGGTGGTGTAGCCGATCAGCGCCGGATCATAGCCGATGAGGCGCAGCGCCTTGCCCAGGTTGAAGTGGCGCGCATCGAGCGGCACGGTGTTTTGCACCGCGCGGTGGTTCATCAAATAGAGGCCTGTCAGCAGCGACGCGCGCGCCGGGCCGCAGGGCACGGTGTTGGTGACGTGGTTGCGGAAGGTGACGCCCTCGCGGCACAGACGGTCCAGGTTGGGCGTTCGCAGGAAGCCCGCGCCCAGGTGGGGAATGAAGTCCGCCCGCCACTGGTCCACCACGATGAGCAACACATTCTTCCGCCGCGCCATGCTTCGTCATTCCCCGTTCGTCGGGGCGGAGCGTTAGCCGCTGTCTGGCCACAGCTGCGTGACGGAGCGACGGAGGTTCCGTGACAATGCGCGGCGGTGCCGAATGCACTCAAACTCAATCTTGGCAATGGCCTGGCCTGCGCGACGACGCATCGGCACGGATGTCATGGCGCAGTGGTCCAGCTGAATGTTGCAATGGGACGACGCGGCCGTGGGCGTGGCGTGACACTGTCCCACCAGCCACAGGGGCACCCATGCCGCGGCGCCGCCGAGTGGAGGCGCTGGTTCGACAGCCTGGCCTGAGGCAGGACGCCGGCTTGCCAGCCCTGGGCGGCTGCGCCATATCTGGTCGTCCGGGAGAGACGCAGGGCACAAGCCCGCGGGAGATGAGATTGCAAGCAAGGCTGTTGTGCGGCCCCCTGCCTGGAGGGGCCGGCCAGTGACGCCTGTCCTGGATGTGGCGGGCCTCTCCATCCGCTTCCCCAATGGGTTGAAGGCGGTGGACGGGCTCTCGCTCCGTGTCGGCGCGGGACAGACCCTGGCCGTGGTGGGCGAGTCCGGCTGCGGCAAGTCGGCCACCGCGCTTGCGATCATCGGGCTGCTGGCCGAGGGCACGCAGGTGGGTGGCGCGGTGCGCCTCTCCGGACAGGAATTGCTGGGCCTCGCCGCGGACGAGATGCGCCGGCTGCGCGGCGGCGACGTCGCCATGATCTTCCAGGAACCCATGACCAGCCTGAACCCCGCCTTCACCGCGGGTGACCAGGTGGCGGAGGCCATCCGCGCCCACCGCGCCATTTCCAAAGCCGAGGCGGCGCGTGAGGCGGTGGCCATGCTGGAGCGCGTGCGCATCCCCGACGCCGCGCGCCGCGCCCGGCAATACCCGCATGAAATGAGCGGCGGCATGCGCCAGCGGGTCATGATCGCCATGGCGCTGGCCTGCCGCCCCAAGCTGCTGATCGCGGACGAGCCCACCACCGCGCTGGACGTCACGGTGCAGGCGCAGATCCTGGCCCTGCTGGACGAGTTGAAGCGCGAGACGGGCACGGCCGTGCTGCTCATCACCCATGACCTCGGCGTGGTGGCCGACCATGCGGACCACGTGGCGGTCATGTATGCCGGGCGGGTGGTGGAGCACGCGCCCGCCGCGCAGCTCTTCGCCCGACCGGAGCATCCCTACACCATCGGCCTGCTGGGGGCCCGGCCTTCGGCAGCCTCGCCCACGGCGCTGCTCGCTTCCATCGAGGGCACGGTGCCCGACCTCCGCACCCCACCGCCGGGCTGCCGCTTCGCGCCCCGCTGCCCCTTCCGCATCGCACGCTGCGAGACCGAGGCGCCGGCGCTGACCGCCCTCGGCGCGGAGCATGGCGTGGCCTGCCACCGCGCGCCGCTGGAAGCGAGCCTCGCGGCATGAGCGACCTGCTGACCCTTTCCAGCGTCGTGAAGCACTTCCCCGTGCGCGACGGCATGGGCCGTTCCCGCGGCGCGGTCCGCGCGGTGGATGGCGTGACGCTTTCGGTCGCGGCGGGCGAGGTGCTGGCCATCGTGGGCGAGAGCGGCTGCGGCAAGTCCACGCTGGGCCGCGTCATGCTGCGCCTCATCACGCCCGACAGCGGCCAGGTGCGCTTCTCGGGCGAGGACCTCGGCACCCTCTCGCCACGCGCGTTGCGCGCGCGGCGGCGAGAGATGCAGATCATCTTCCAGGACCCCTTCGGCAGCCTCGACCCGCGCATGACGGTGGAGGCGGCGGTGGCCGAACCCCTGCGCCTGCATGGCATCGTCCCGCCATCGCAGGAACGCGCGGAGGTGGCATCGTTGCTGGAGCGGGTCGGCCTGCGCCCCGAGCACGCGCGCCGCTGGCCGCACGAGTTCAGCGGCGGCCAGCGCCAGCGGATCGCCATCGCGCGCGCGCTGGCCTCGCGCCCGCGCCTCATCATCGGCGACGAACCAGTGTCCGCGCTGGATGTCTCGGTGCAGGCGCAGGTGGTGAACCTGCTCTCCGATCTGATCCGCGACCTCGGCCTCACCTTCGTGCTCATCAGCCATGACCTCGGCGTGGTGCGTCACCTCGCGAACCGGGTGGCGGTGATGTATCTCGGCCAGATCGTGGAGGAGGGTAGCGTGGCGGAGATCTTCGCCAACCCGCGCCACCCCTATACCCGCGCGCTGCTCGCGGCCATTCCGGGCCATGGCGGCGGCGCGCCCATCGCGGGCGATGTGCCGAGCCCCATCGCCCCCCCCTCCGGCTGCCGTTTCCGCACGCGTTGCCCGCATGCCGAGGCGCGCTGCGCGGCCGAGATGCCGGCGCTGGTGGGTGGCGTCGCCTGCCATTTCGCCGACAGCCTGCCGCCCGTGCCCGTGCCCGCGCCCGCCCCCCGCATGGCGCCCGATGCACGGCTGCTGCACCTGCAATCCTTTTTCCAGCCGGCCTCATCACAGGGAGAAACAGCATGAGACGCCATTTCGTCGCCGCGGCCTTGGCCGTGGGGGTCGCGCTCGGCACCGGGCTCGCGGCCCAGCCCGCCGCCGCCCAGCAGCACCTCCGCATCGCCCTGCGCGAGGACCCGGACATCCTCGACCCGACGTTGGCCCGCACCTATGTCGGGCGCATCGTCTTTGCCTCGCTCTGCGACAAGCTGTTCGACATCAATGAGCAGCTGGAGGTGGTGCCCCAGCTCGCCACTGGCTATCGCTGGGAGAACCCCACCACCCTCATCATCACGCTGCGCGACGGCGTGCGCTTCCATGACGGGGAGCGGATGGACGCGGAGGCCGTGGTCTATTCGCTGAACCGCCACGCCAATTTCCAGGGCAGCTTCCGCCGCAGTGAGCTGGCCGGCATGGAGAAGGCCGAGGCGGTGGACCCGCTGACGGTGCGCATCACGCTGCGCGCGCCCTCCGCGGCCTTTCTCTCGGTGCTGACCGACCGCTCGGGCATGATTCTGAGCCCGCGCGCCGCCGAGGCCGCCGGGCGCGACTTCGGCCTGCGCCCCGTCTGCGCCGGCCCCTTCCGCTTCGTGGAGCGGGTGGCGCAGAGCCGCATCGTGGTGGAGCGCTTCGCCGACTACTGGAACCCCTCCGTCATCCACCTCGACCGCATCACCTACCTGCCCATCCCGGATAACAACGCCCGCATCGCGAACGTGCAGTCGGGTGCCGTGGAATTCGCCGAGCGGATGGAGCCCGACCATGTCGAGATGGTGGCCCGCAACAACCGCCTGCGCGTGGTGCAGGTGCCGGAGCTCGGCTACCAGGGCATCACCTACAACCTGAACAACGGCGCCCGCGCCCAGACGCCCTTCGGTCAGAACCCCCGCGTGCGCGAGGCCTTCGAACTGGCCATTGATCGCGCGGCCATCAATCAGGTGGTCTACAGCGGCGCCTATACGCCGACCGCCCAGGCCGTGCCGCCCGCCAACCCCTTCCACATCCGCGACTTCCAGCCGGAGGCGCGCAACGTTGCCCGCGCCCGCCAGCTGCTGCGCGAGGCCGGCGTGCAGACGCCCGTGCGCGTGGAACTCACGGTCCCCAACAACCCGGACCTTCGCCAGGTGGGCGAGGTGATCCAGGCCATGGTGCGCGAGGCGGGCTTCGAGCTGCGCATCAACGCCATGGAATTCGCCTCCTCCCTCCAGGCGGCGACGCGGGGCGAGTTCGAGACCTATCTGCTCGGCTGGTCGGGCCGCGTGGACCCGGACGGCAACATCTACACCTTCGTCCACAGTCGCGGCCCGGCCAATGATGGCAAGTACAGCAACCCCGAGGCCGACCGCCTGCTCGACGCCGCCCGGGTGGAGCTGGACGCGGACCGCCGCCGCCAGCTCTACGCGCAGCTGAACCAGGTGGCGCTGCGGCAGGACCGTGCGCGCATGTATCTCTGGCACCGGAAGAACATCTTCATCCACTCCACGCGGCTGCAGGGCTATGTGCCGGTGCCGGATGGGATGATCCGGGTCCAGGGCCTGCGGCTGAACTGACCCATGGGCATCTGGCTGCTGCGGCGGGTGGGGCAGATCATCCCCACCCTGCTCATCCTCTCCGTGATGATCTTCGGGCTGCAGCAGCTGATGCCCGGCGACCCCGCGCTCATCCTCGCGGGCGAGGAGCGGGGCGACCCGCAGGTGCTGGCGCAGATCCGCGCCGAGCTGCTGCTGGACCGCCCCCTCCATGAACAATACCTGGCCTGGATGGGCCGGGTGCTGCAGGGCGATTTCGGCTTCTCCTGGCGTATCCGGGTGCCGGTCTCGGAACTCATTCTGGAGAAGCTGCCTGTCACCTTCCAACTGGGGCTGATGGCCTTCATCATCGCGGTGCTGATCGGTGTGCCGCTCGGCATCCTCTCCGCGGTGCGGAAGGACCAGCCGGCCGACTGGGCGGCCAATGGCGCGGCCTTGTTCGGGATTTCCATGCCGAACTTCTGGCTGGGCATCCTGATGATCCTGTTGTTCAGCGTGCAGCTCGGTTGGCTGCCGCCCTCGGGCTATGTGCCGATCACCGAGGATTTCTGGCAGTCCATCGCCACCACCATCATGCCGGCCTTCGTCCTCGGCACCGGTGTCGCCGGCGTGCTGATGCGCCACACCCGTGCCGCCATGCTGGGTGCGATGAGCCAGGACTACGTCCGCACCGCCCGCGCCAAGGGCCTGCGCGAGCGCGTGGTGGTGTGGAAGCACGCGCTGCGCAACGCGCTGATCCCGGTCGTGACGCTCGGCACGATCGAGTTCGGCCGCCTGCTCTCGGGCGCGGTCCTGACCGAGCAGATCTTCTCCATCCCGGGCTTCGGCAAGCTGGTGGTGGATGCGGTGTTCAACCGCGACTACCCGGTGGTGCAGGGGGTGGTGCTGGCCACCGCCCTCATCTTCGTCCTGCTGAGCCTGCTGGCGGACATCCTCTACATGGCCATCAACCCGAGGCTGCGCCGCGCATGAGTGCCGTGATCCAGGCGGGCGAAAGCCCCACGCAACGCGCCATCCGCCGCTTCCTGCGGCACCGCCTCGCCATGGCGGGCCTCGTCGTGGTGGTGCTCTTCGTGCTGGTGGCGGCCTTCGCGCCGCTGCTGGCGCCACAGGACCCGAACCAGACCTCCTGGTCCGCCATCCGCCAGGCACCCTCCGCCGCGCATTGGTTCGGCACGGACGAGAATGGGCGCGACGTGCTCTCGCGCGTCATCTGGGGCGCGCGCGCCTCGCTGATGGCGGGCGTGCTGGCGGTGCTGGGCGCGGTCATCATGGGCGTGCCGATCGGGCTGCTGGCGGGCATGGCGGGCGGCTGGGTGGACGCGGTGATCTCGCGCATCGCGGATGCCATGTTGTCCGTGCCTTTCCTCATCCTGGCCATCGCGCTCGCGGCCTTCCTGGGACCGGCGTTGGAGAATGCGATGCTCGCCATCGCCATCTCTGCCTCGCCGGTCTTTGTCCGACTGGCGCGCGGCATGGCGCTGGAGGCCATGTCCACCGACTGGGTGGAGGCCGCGCGCGCCCTGGGCAACCCGCCCTGGCGCACGGCCATCGTGCATGTGGCGCCCAACATCGTGCCGCCCCTGATGGTGCAGGCCACGCTCTCCATCGCGGAGGCCATCATCGCCGAGGCCTCGCTGTCCTTCCTGGGCCTCGGCATGCAGCCGCCGGACCCGTCCTGGGGCTCCATGCTGAACTCGGCGCAACGCTTCCTGACGCAGGCGCCCTGGCTCGCCATCTTCCCGGGGCTTGCCATCTTCCTGGTGGTGCTGGCCTTCAACCTGGCGGGGGATGGGCTGCGCGACGCGCTGGACCCGCGGTCGGATCGCAAGTAGCCGGCTCAGGCCGGCTCCCGCATGGCCTCCGGGTCGAAATGCGGGATGGCAGCCAGTAGTTCCCGCGTGTAGTCGGCCTGGGGTGCGGCGAAGAGGGCGGCGCTCGGTCCCTGTTCCACGATGCGGCCTTGGCGCAGGACGATGGTGCGCTCGCACATCATCCGCACCACGTTGAGATCGTGGCTGACGAAGAGATAGCCCAACCCATCCTCGCGCCGCAGGTCGTCCAGCAGCTTCAGGATCACCGCCTGCACCGAGACATCCAGCGCCGCCGTCGGCTCGTCCAGCACCAGCAGGCGCGGGCGCGTGGCGATGGCGCGCGCGATGCCCACCCGCGCCTTCTGCCCGCCCGAGAGCTGGTGCGGGAAACGGTCTAGCAGGTCACGCGGCAGGCCGCAGCGTTCGGCGCATTCCTCCACACGGGCGCGCAGCGCGGTCTCGGATGGCAGGCGGTCCAGCCGGCGCAGCGGGTGGGCGATGCTGTCGAAGGCGCTGAAGCGCGGGTTGAGGCTGTCCGTCGGGTCCTGGAAAACGATCTGGATGTCACGCCGCTGCGGCGCCTTGTGGAAATGCCGTGCGGGGGTGGCCGCGATGGAGTGGCCGTCGAAGATGATCTCGCCCGCCGAGGGGTCGATCAGCCGGCAGATCAGGCGCGAGATGGTGCTCTTGCCCGAGCCGCTTTCGCCCACCAGGCCGAGGCTCTCGCCGGGCTCCAGCGTGAAGGAGACATCATCCACCGCGCGGGTGCGGGCATATTGCTTGGACAGCCCCTGCACCTCCAGCAGCGGCGGCGTGCCGGGGGCGCGGGGCATGCGGCGCGGCGGGGGAGGGGAGTCGCCCTCCACCAGGTCGGCCACGGTGGAGGTGCGGGTGGGCGAGGCCGCGATCAGCCGGCGCGTGTAGGGATGGGACGGCGCCTGGAACAGCCGCGCCGCCGCGCCTTCCTCCACCACCAGGCCACGCTCCATCACCGCCACGCGGCGGCAATATTGCGCGGCGAGGCCGAGGTCATGCGTGATCAGGATCATGGCCATGCCGCGCTCGGCCGTGATGCGGGCCAGCAGGTCCATCACCGTCTTCTGCGTGGTGACGTCGAGGCCTGTGGTAGGCTCGTCCGCGATCATCAGCGCGGGTTCGCAGGCGATCGCCATGGCGATCATCACGCGCTGGCACATACCGCCCGAGAGTTCGTGCGGATAGGCGTCGAGATTGCCCTCCGGGTCACGGATCAGCACGGCGCGCAGCAGATCGAGCGCGCGCGCCCTGGCTTCGGCCGCGGACACTTGGTTGTGCGCACGTAGCACATCGCCGATCTGGCGTCCCACGGTGCGGATGGGGTTCAGCGCCCCGCGCGGGTTCTGGAAGATCATGGACATGGCACTGCCGCGCAGCTCGCGCAGTTCGTGCCGCCCGGCGCGGGTGATGTCGCGACCGCGGAAGCGGATGCGCCCCTGCGTGATGCTCCCCGCGCGGTCGAGCAGATGCGTGACCGCATAGGCCGTGACCGACTTGCCCGAGCCGCTCTCGCCCACCACGCCCAGCGTCTCGCCAGGCGCCAGTTGCAGGGAGACGCCGCGCACCGCGTCCACCGGCCCGCGCCTGGTGGAGAAGCGGATGTGAAGGTCCTCGACCTCGAGCAGCGGCGCGGTCATGTCCGCATCCTGGGGTCGAGGATGTCGCGCAAGCCATCGCCCAGCAGGTTGAAGCACAGCACCGACAGCATCAGCGCCAGGCCGGGAAAGACCACCAGCCACCATTGGCCGGAGGTGATGAAACGCGCGCCCTCGGCGACCATGATGCCCCATTCCGGCGTGGGCGGCGTGATGCCGAGCCCGATGAAGGAAAGCCCCGCCGCGTTCAATATCGCCCAGCCGAGGTTCAGCGAGATCTGCACCGCCATGGCCGGCAGCACATTGGGCAGCAGGAAGCGCAGCACCACCGAGAGGTCGCTGTCGCCCGAGGCGCGCGCGGCCTCCACCCAACCCAGGTTGCGGCGGACATTCACCTCCGCGCGGGCGAAGCGGATGTAGAAGGGCAGGTTGATGAAGGCGGTGGCGAGGATGATGTTCTCGATGGAATTGCCCAAAGCCGCCACCAGCGCCATCGCCAGCACGAAGAGCGGGAAGGCCATCAGCACGTCCACCAGCCGCCCCACCACGCGGTCCAGCGTGCCGCCCACATAGCCGCAGAAACTGCCCACCACCGCGCCGATCACGAAGGAAAGGCTGACCGCGGAAAACGCGATGGCGAGGTCCACGCGCGTCCCGTAGAGGATGCGGCTGAACACGTCCCGGCCCAGCTGGTCGGTGCCCGCCCAATGCGCCGCACTCGGCGGTTGCAGCGCGTTGGGCACGTTGGAGGCGATGGGGTCGTAGGGCGCAAGCCAGGGGGCCAGGAAGGCCACCAGGATCAGCAGCGTGGCCCCCGTGGCCGCCGCGGCCGTCACCAGGTTGCCGCGCAGCACCCAGCCCACATGGCGCAAGGTGGCGCTCATGCCACCGAAGCCCGGGGGTCAGCCACGCCATAGAGAATGTCGATCAACAGGTTCACCATGACGAAGATGGTCGCCATCAGCAGCACGAAGCCCTGCACCGGCGCGTAGTCCGAGGCCAGCAGCGCGTCGAGCGCGTAGGAGGCGACGCCCGGCCAGGAGAAGACCTTCTCCACCAGCACATTGGCGCCCAGCATGGTCGAGAAGACGATGCCCGAGATGGTCAGCACCGGCAGCAGCGCGTTCCGCAGCGCATAGACCACGATGATGCGCCAATGCGACAGCCCGAGGGACTTCGCCGTCCGCACGAAATCGCTGCCCAGCACCGCCAGCATGGAGGCCCGCGTCATCCGCGCCAGCGGCGCCAGCACGAAGAGCGCCATGGTGGACGCCGGCAGGATCAATTGCCCCGCCGCCGCCCGCCATCCTTCCCAGTCCCGCACCAGCGCGAAGTCCACCAGCAGGAAGCCCGTGATCTCGGGCGGCGTGGCCGCGAAAATGTCGAGCCGCCCCGTCGGGTCCGGCGCCCAGGCCAGCAAATAGTAGAAGACATAGATCAGCAGCAGGCCGGAGACGAAGGTCGGCACGCAGACGCCCAGCGTGCAGAGGAAGCGCACGACATGGTCCACCAGCGTGCCCGGCCGCAGCGCCGCCACGATGCCCAGCGGGAGTGCGAGGCTCAACGCCAGCAGCAACGCCGAGAAGGTGAGTTCCAGCGAGGCCGGCAGCCGCTCGACCAGATCCGTCCGCACGGGCTGCCCCGTGGTCATGGAATTGCCGAGGTTGCCCCGGGTGATGTCCCAGAGGTAGCGCACCAGCTGCTCATGCATGGGCCGGTCCAGGCCCATCTGCTCGCGCACAATGTCGATCTCGGCCTGGCCGGCGTTGGCGCCGGCGGCGAAGAAGACCGCCGGGTCTCCGGGCAGGACGCGCATCAGCAGGAAGGTGAAGACCAGCACGCCGAACAGCGCCGGCACGGCGGAGAGCAGGCGCACGCCCACCCGCCGCCCCACCGCGCCCCATTTTCCCCCGCGCGGCGCGGGTGCCGCGATCTCAGACACGCTTGAGGTCGCGGAAATCCGCCTGGCGGTAGAACCAGTAGGTGTAGCCGTCCACGTTGCGGGCCATCACCGCCTCATGCAGCGGCTGCCAGGCGAGGATGAGGGGCACCTCGGCGGCGAGGATCTCGATCATGCGCTTGCAGGCTGCGTCGTAGCGGGCGGCGTCCGTCTCGAACTGCGCCTCGCGTGTCAGCGCGTTGATTTCCTCGTTGTTGAAGCTGGCGAAGTTCCAGCGCTGCGGCCGCGTGAAGTAGAGGCGGAAGAAGTAGTCCGGCGCCGGCAGCCAGGCGGTGCCGCCCTCGGTGTAGAAGGGCAGGGTGCGCTCGGCCTGGCCGGTGTTGAACTGCGCGTCGGGCAGCTTGCGGATGTCCACGTTGATGTTGATCCGCGCGAGCGATTCCTTCATCAGCGCCGCCATCGGCTCCGCCCAGGCCGAGACGCCCGTGCCGATGGTGAAGGTGGTCGAGAACCCGTTCGGGTGCCCCGATTCGCGCAGCAATTCGCGCGCGCGCTCGAGGTTGGTGTGCAGCGGCATGGGCTGCGGGAAGTCGGAATTGGGCGGCGTCGTGGTCCAATCCGCGCCGAACAGCGCGCGGCCGCGGCTGAACAGCGCCGCCTGGAACATGTCCTGGTAGGGCAGGGCGGCGGCGATGGCCTGGCGCACCTTCACATCGTCGAAGGGCGCCATGGTGTTGTTCATGGAGATGTGCGTGAAGCCATTGGTCTGCGGCACCGAGACCACCTTCACCCGCCCGCGCTGCGCGAGTGCGGCCACATCGCTCGGCTGCAGATCAATGGAGAGGTCGGCATCGCCGCGTTCCACCAAGTTCGCGCGCGTCGCCACCTCGGGCACGGTCTGCACGATGACGCGGCGGAAGCCCGGCTGCTCGCCGCCGCGCCAGTTGTCGTTGCGGCGCAGGATGGTCTGGGTACCCGGCCGGTGCTGCTCGACGATATAGGCGCCGCCGGCGGCCGAGTTGTCCTTCAGCCAGTTCAGCGCCCAGGGGTCGTCCGTGGTGGCGTGGCGCTTGGCGAGCGTGGAATTGATCATGATGGCGTAGGGCACGCACATGTTGGACAGCGCCAAGCGGTCCGGCCGCTCCACCATCATCTCCACCACGCGCGGCCCCGCGATGCGGAACTGGTCGGGGCTGGTGATGGAGCCCGTGGACATCTGCGGCGGCGCCAGCGAACGCGCGGAGACGGCGCGGTCCAGCGACCACTTCACATCCTCGGCGGTGACGGGCGTGCCGTCATGCCATGTGGCCCCCTGCCGGATGTGGAAGGTGAAGGTGCGGCCATCGGGGCTGCGGTCAATGCGCTCGGCCAACTCGCCGCGGATCTCGTTGTGGTCGAAGACCCAGTTGTCGCCCAGCCGCTTGCGGCCGAAGGCGGCCAGACGGTCGTAGACGTTCATGCTGAGGCCGAAGCTCTCGCGCGTGGAGCCGGGCACGCTCGGGTCGAGCGAGTTGACGGTGTTGCCCGTCACATAGCGCAGCGTCTCGGCGCGCGTCTGGGCCGAGGCCTCGCCCGCGGGCAGGGTTGCGCCCATGGCAAGTCCGCCCGCGGCGGCGAGGCCCTGTCTCCGATTGAATTCCATGCTCGTCCACCTCCGGTGCGTGGCCGGTGCGTGGCGTCGAACTCCCGGTGCGGAGGTTAGGACGTTGTCGGGCGGAAGCACAAGCAAGGGCGGGGGCCCTCAGGCGTGGCCGACCGGCCCCAGGCTGTCGGTGCTGGTGGCCCGCACCACGGAGGCGAAGAGGCGCAGCGCATCCGGCCCGCCGCGGTCCTGCAACATGCCGCCCTCCATCTCGAAGGCCAGGAGCTCGGCATGTTCGGCCAGGGTTTCCGCGGCGCGGCGAAGGGCTTCGCGCGCGAGGACGAGCTGGAGTTCGTCGGGCAAATGCTTCCAGTCCGGCGAAGACATGGGGGGCTATTCCTGCTGCCCGCCCTTCTGGCGGCTGGTCACGCGGGCCGGTTCGGCCGATTGCGCCCTTATCCCCCGCAAAACCTTAACAGGGGGTAAATGCGCCTCAGGTGAGGCGCAGCGTCACCCGGCCCAGCAGGTCGAACTCCACCTCCACCGCGCAGGGCCCATCCAGCCAGATGGGCGGCGTGACCGAGCCCAGCCACACCACCTGGCCCGCCTTCAGCCCGCCGAATTCCCGTGCCGCGCCCGAGCCCGCGAGCCAGGCCAGCGCCTCCAGCGGATGGCCCAGCAGGTCCCGCCCGAAGCCCGACCCGCGCACCTGGCCGTCCACGCGCAGCTCGCCCCGCGCGGCGCCCAGGTCCAGCGCGCGCCAATCCCCGACCGGCGCGCCCAGCACGCCCGAGGCATGGAACACCTGGTCCGCGATCAGCGTGGGGGTGCCAAGCTGTCCCAGGTCGCCATAGCGCTTTTCCACGATCTCGATGGCGGCGAAGACCTCGGCCACCGCCTCGGCCGCGGCCTCGCGGGTGGTGGGGCGGGCGGGCATGTCGCGGCCGAGTCGCACCGCCACCTCGCACTCCACGCCGGCATTCAGGAAATCGGCGTAGGCGACGCTCAGCCCATCGGCGTTGATGGAGCTGGCCGGGACGAAGCCCGCGGCCGGCCCGCCCAGACCCAGGATCTCCTGCATCTGCCGCGTGGTGGCGCCGATCTTGAAGCCGGCGGGCGGAATGGCGCCCTGGGCCTCGGCCACGCGACGCTGCACGGCATAGCCCTCGGCCTCCGTGCGGGGGGCGGCGCTTCCCAGCGGGGCCAACACCCGCTTGGCGCGCCAGGCGTCGAGGATCATGGCGGCGGCATCGCTCATTCGGTCATTCCCTCACCAGTTCATAAAGTGCCACGGCCGCGGCGGCCGAGACGTTCAGGCTTTCCATCGCGGGCATGATGGGCAGGCGGACCAGCTCGTCGCAATTCTCGCGTGTCAGGCGCCGCAGCCCCTCGCCCTCGGCCCCCAGCACCAGCGCGACGCGCCGCCCCTGCAAGCCCGATTGCGCGAGGGTGACGGGCCCCGCCGCCTCCAGCCCCACCACCCAGAGCCCGGCCTTCTTCAGGGCCTGCAGGGCGCGGGAGAGGTTCACCTCCCGCAGGATGGGCACGACCTCCAGCGCGCCCGAGGCGGCGCGGGCGAGCGAGCCCGTCTCCTGCGGGGCATGGCGGTCCTGCATCACCATCGCCGCCGCGCCGAAGGCGGCGGCTGAGCGCAGGATGGCGCCGACATTGCGCGGGTCGGTCACCTGGTCCAGCACCAGCACGGGCCCGGTCGAGCCTTCCAGCACCTTCTCCAGCGACAGCGTGGGCAGCGGTTCGACCAGCAGGGCCGCGCCCTGGTGGACGGATTCGGGCGGCAGCAGCGCCGCCAGCCGGTCCCGCTCCACCAGTTCGGGCGTGATGCGCCAGGGGTTGGGCACCCGCTCAGCCAATTCGCGCTCGGCCTCGCGCGTCACCAGCAGGCGGCGCAGGCGGCGGGCGGGGTTGGCCAGGGCGGCGGCGACCGGGTGCAGGCCGTGCAGCCAGACGCCCTCGGCCCCGCCCCTGGAACCCTCGGCCGCACGTTGGGGGGGCGGGCGATGGGCGGCGGGGCCGCGCGGGCGCGGCGATGGGCGGTTGGGGCGCATGACCCCCATGAAGCCCGCCCGTCGCCTGCTGACAACCCATGGCCCCCTGCCGTAGAAGGACGCGCCTGGCCGGGTTAGCTCAGCGGTAGAGCAACCGCCTTGTAAGCGGTAGGTCGTCGGTTCAATCCCGACACCCGGCAGGGCACGGTCACATTTCCTCACCTCCCTGGGCCGGCTTCGCCACGCGGGCGTTACAATGGGGGTGCATGGTCTGCTCATCGGACGGAACATTCCGCCCGGATTTGAGGAGACCACCATGGCCCAGTTTCGCATTCCCTCCCTGTTCGGTGCCGCCATCCTGGGCGCCGGCCTGCTCGCGGGTGGCGTCGCCTTCGCCCAGCCCGCCCCCGGCGCGGGTCCGGGCGGTGGTCCGGGCGCCCGCATGTTCCAGCAGCTCGACACCAACAATGACGGCCGCATCACCTGGGACGAGGCCTGGGGCGTCGTCACGCAGCGCTTCCAGGCCGCGGATGCCGACCGCAGCGGCGGGCTGACGCCGGAGGAGTTCGCCAACATGTATCCGCAGCGTCAGGGCCGCCAGCAGCAGGAAGGCCGGGGCCAGGCCACCGGCCCGCGCGCCGAGCGGATGCAGCAGCACCGCGCCGCCATGTTCCGCGGCCTCGACGCCAACCGCGACGGCGTCGTGACGCTGGAGGAGATGCGCGCCCCCGCCGAGATGCGCTTCCGCATGGCGGATGCGAATGGCGATGGCGCCATCACCCGTGACGAACTGCCCCAGCGGCGCGCGCGCGGCGAGGGCCGCGGCCCCGGCCAGCCGGGGGCGCCGACCGCCCCCGCCACGCGGTAAGGCAGCTACCCGCCGAGCGCCAGGCGCTCGGCGATCAGGAAGGGGGCGCCGGGGCCGGCCTGGGTGAACAGGCAGACCTCGCGCACCCGCCGCGCCCGGCCGGCCACGGTTGCGAAATGCGCCGCGGCCGCCGGGCGCACCACTGCGGTTTCCTCGGGCGTGAGGCGGCGCGTCAGCGTCACGTGGAACTGCCAATCCTCTTCCAGATAGGGGTAGCCCCAGCGCGCCAGCATCGCCTCCTGCCGGGCGGAGAGCCCGGCCTTGCGGCGCCGTGCAAGCTCCTCCTCCGTGGGCGGGGCGCGATGGGCGTCCAGCGCGGCCACCGCGCCATCGGTCAGCGCGCGCAGCGCCGGGCAGGGGGCGATCTCCCGCAGGGCCAGGAAGCCCTTCAAATCCATCACCGCCAGCGGCGGCAGCTCGAAGGGCGCCATGCGGGCCGCGAAGGCGGCCGCATCCTCGCGCAGCGCGGCATAGGAGGTGGCGAGGCGGAAGGGCGGCTTCAGCGTCGCGTGCAGCCCATAGCCCCGCGCATCGGCCGTGATGGCATGCAGGTCGGGGACGGGAGGCTGGGGCAGGGTGGCCCCCGTCTCGGCATCGCGCCCCAGCCAGGTGCTGCCGGCCGCGTGCAGAGGGTCGTCCAGCTCGGGCGCCCAGTAGAGGGCGGCGCGCATCGTCACGCCACCCGCTCCCCGCCGCGCCACACCGCGCGGATGACGGGAATGCCCTGGTGCGGCAGCACGCGGACGATGTCGGCGCGTTGCCCGGCCGCCAGCCGCCCGCGATCCTGCAGGCGGCACATGTCGGCGGCGTTGGCGGTGATGGTGGCGATGGCGGCGGGCAGGCCCGTGACCTCCGCCATGGCGAAGGCGGCCTCGATCAGCGCGGGGGGCACGTAGTCGCTGGCCAGCACGTCCACGGCGCCGGCACGGACCAGGTCCATGGCGGCCACATTGCCCGAATGGCTACCGCCGCGCACGATGTTGGGCGCGCCGGCGATGACGGCGACGCCCAGCCGCGCGGCCTCGGCCGCCGCTTCCATCGTCACCGGGAATTCGCTGACCATGATGCCGTCGGCCGCATTGCGCGCGACTTCGGCCGGCATTTCGTCGTCATGGCTGGCCAGCGGCACGCCACGGCCGGCGAAGCGGTCCAGCACCATGCGGCGCTGGGGTTCGCGCAGCCGGGCCCGTTGCTCCAGCAGTTCGGCGATGCGCGCCTCGATCTGCGCCTCGTTCATCCGCGTGGTCCTGAGGCGCATCGCACGATAGCGCACCAGGTCGCGGTATTGGCCCACACCCGGCGAATGGTCCATCAGGCTGACCATGGCGACCAGCGGGTGCTCGGCCACCGGGTCGAGCAGCACGGGCATGTCAGCCGCGGGCAATTCGCAGCGCAGGTGCAGCAGGTGCTCCACCTTCAGCACGCCCTCAGCGGTCAGCGCGGTGATGTCGCGCACCCCGTCCTCGAAGGTCTTGCCGCGCTCCACGTCGAAGCCGAGATCGCCCAGGCAGAGCGCGTCCAGCACCGTCGTCACGCCCGCCACCGCGCATTGCGCGTCATGGCTGAGGAAGGCCGAGCGCGAGGGCCAGCGGGCGTTGCTGCGCGGCATCACCTGGCGTTCCAGGTTGTCGGTGTGCACGTCCACGACGCCGGGCATCAGCACCTCGCCGCCGCAATCCACGGCGGAGGGGTGGTGGGCGCGGCCGGGCTGCACATCGGCGATGAGGCCATCGCGCAGCACCAGCGTGCCGTCCAACTCCTGGTCGGGCAGGATGAGGCGCGCATGGGTCAGGATGGTCTCGCGCGCGGCGGGGGCGCGGTGAAGGATGGCGCTCATCGGGCCTCGCTGTGGGATGTATGGTGGATGTGGGCGCTCATGCCGCGTCTTCTAGCGGCCGCACCTCATGCAGGCGATCCGCGACGCGGGCGCGCACCTCGCTGTCATGGAAAATTCCCAGAATGGCCGCGCCCCGGGCCTTTGCCTCCGCGATGAGGGCGATCACCACCTCCCGGTTGGCGGGGTCGAGGCTGGCCGTGGGCTCGTCCAGCAGCATCAGCGGGTAATGGGCCACGAAGCCGCGGGCGATGTTCACCCGCTGCTGCTCGCCGCCCGAGAAGGTGGCGGGCGGCAGGCCGTGCAGGCGTTCGGGAAGGTTCAGGCGCGCCAGCAGGGCGGCGGCCTGGGCTTCGGCCTCGGCGCGCGGGACGCCGCGGAGGCGCAGGGGTTCGGCCACCACCTCCAGCGCTGGCACGCGCGGGATCACGCGCAGGAACTGCGAGACATGGCCGAGGCTCTCGGCCCGGATTTCCCGCATCAATCGCGCATCGGCGGTGACGAGGTCCACCATGGCGCCGCGATGCCGCAGCCGGATATGGCCGGAATCCGCGCCGTAATTGCCCGCGATGCAGCGCATCAGCGTGGATTTCCCCGCGCCCGAGGGCCCGGTCAGCGCCACGCATTCGCCCGGCCGCAGCACCAGCGCCGCATCCTCCAGCACGGGAAAGCTCACGCCGCCGCGCAGGTGCAGGGTGAAGCGCTTGGACAGCGCCCCGACGTCCAATGCCATGTCGCTCATGCCGCCAGCACCGAGGCCACGAGAAGCTGCGTGTAGGGGTGCTGCGGGTCATCCAGCACGCGGTCGGCGAGGCCCTCCTCCACGATCCGCCCATGGCGCATCACCACGATGCGGTGCGCCAGCAGCCGGGCGGCGGCGATGTCATGCGTGACGAACAGCACGGCGAGGCCAAGCTCCGCCACCAGCGAGCGGATCAGGTCCAGCAGCCGCGCCTGCACGCTGACATCGAGCCCACCCGTGGGTTCGTCCATGAAGACGAGGCGCGGGCGCGTCACCAGGCAGCGCGCGATCTGCAGGCGCTGCTGCATGCCGCCCGAGAAGTTGCGCGGGGCCTCGTCCATGCGGGCGGGGTCCATCTCGACGCGTGCCATCCATTCGGCGGCGGCCGTGCGGATATTGCCGTAGTGCCGGCCGCCGGCCGCCATCAACCGTTCACCGATATTGCCGCCGGCCGAGACGCCCATCCGCAGCCCGTCGCGGGCATTCTGGTGGACGAAGCCCCAGTCGCGGCGCATCAGCGTGCGGCGCTCGGCCTCGCGCAGGGCGTGGACATCCTGCGCCGCGCCGTCCGCGTCGTGGTAGAGAACCCGGCCGGCCTGGGGTGCCGCGAGCCCCGCCAGCACGCGCAGCAAGGTGGACTTGCCCGATCCGCTCTCACCCACGATGGCCACCACCTCGCCGGGCCAGAGGGCAAGCGACACATCATCCAGCGCCCGCACCGCGACGAAGCGCAGCGCGAGGTTCTGGCCTTCCAGGATCGGGCTCATTCCGCGGCCTTCCGCGCCATCTGGTTCTCGGCGCAATGGTCGGTGTCGGAGCAGACGAACATCCGCCCGCCCCGGTCATCGGTGACGATCTCGTCCAGGTAGCTGGTCGTGCTGCCGCAGGCCGCGCAGGCATGGGGCGCGCGCACGGGCCGGAAGGGGTGGTCGTCGAAGTCGAGGCTGACCACGCTCGTATAGGGCGGGACGGCGTAGATCTTCTTCTCGCGCCCCGCGCCGAACAGCATCAGCGCCGGCGACATGTGCAGCTTCGGGTTGTCGAAGCCCGGGATGGGCGAGGGCGACATGAGGTAGCGGTGGTTCACCATGACCGGGTGGCTGTAGGCGGACCCGCCCTCGCCCTGGCGCGCGATGTCCTCGTAGAGCTTCACCTGCGCGAGGGAGTAGTCGCCCAGCGCGTGCAGGCGCCGGGTTTCGGCGAGGCGCGGTTCCAGCTTGAACAGCGGCTCGGGCATCGGCACCTGGAAGACCATCACCTGGCCCTCGGTCAGCGGGCGTTCGGGAATGCGGTGGCGGGTCTGGATGATGGTCGCCTCGGCCGTGCGCGTCGTGACCTGCACGCCCGCCACGCGATGGAAGAAGCGACGGATGGAGACGGCATTCGTCGTGTCATCCGCGCCCTGGTCAATGACCTTCAGCGTGTCGTCCGGGCCAAGGATGCTGGCCGTGACCTGGATGCCGCCCGTGCCCCAGCCATAGGGCAGCGGCATCTCGCGCGCGCCGAAGGGAATCTGGTGGCCAGGTATGGCGATGGCCTTGAGCAGCGCGCGACGGATCATGCGCTTCGTCGCCTCGTCCAGGTAGGCGAAGTTATATCCTGGATCGGTCATTCCGCGGCCTCCGGCACGCCATCCCGCGCCGCTTCCCACCGCGCGCGGATGCTCCGCAGCTTCTCCAGCTCGCTCTGGAAATCCACGTGGTGCGGCAGCTTGAGATGTTCCACGAAGCCCGTCGCCTCCACATTGTCCGCGTGCAGCAGCACGAATTCCTGGTCCTGCGCGGGGGCGGTGACCTCCTCGCCGAGGTCGCGCGCCATCAGGGCGCGGTCCACCAGCGCCATGGCCATCGCCTTGCGCTCACTGTGGCCGAGCGAGAGCCCGTAGCCGCGGGTGAATTGCGGCGGCGTGTCGGCCCGGCCCGCGAACTGGTTCACCATCTGGCATTCGGTGACGGTGATCTCGCCCAGGCTGATGGGAAAGCCCAGCTCCGGCGGGGTGATCAGCACCTCCACCTCGCCCATCCGCAGCTCCGCAACGAAGGGGTGGGCGTTGCCGTAGCCGCGCTGGGTGGAATAGCCGAGGCCGAGCAGGAAACCCTCGTCCCCGCGCGCGAGGGATTGCAGGCGCAGGGCGCGCGGGGCGGGAAAGGGCAGGGGGTCGCGCGTCAGGTCGGGCGGCGGGGCGCCGTCGCCGGGCGGTTCGCGGCGCATCAACCCCTCCTGCGCCAGGATTTCGCTGACGCGCGGCATGGGGGCGCCCGTGGCCTCGGCCTCCTCGGGTGCCAGGGGCGCCTCGCCCTCGGCCAGCAGGGCGAAGTCCAGCAGGCGGTGGGTGTAGTCGAAGGTCGGGCCCAGCACCTGGCCGCCCGGCATGTCCTTGTAGGTCGCGCTGATGCGCCGGCGCACGCGCATGGCGCCCGTGTCCACCGGCTCCGCCGCCGGGAAGCGGGTCAGCGTGTTGCGGTAGGCGCGCAGCAGGAAGGCGGCCTCGATCAGGTCGCCACGCGCCTGCTTGATGGCGAGCGCGGCCAGTTCCCGGTCGTGGCAGCTGCCCTCGGCCATCACCCGGTCCACCGCGAGGCCCAGCTGTTCCTGCAACTGCGCGGCGGACAGTTCAGGCAGGGCCTTGTCGCCCCGCCGCTGCTCGGCCAGCCAGGCATGGGCGGCGGCGATGGCCGCATCGCCGCCCTTGACCGCGACATACATCAGCCACCCTCCCTGAGCGCCACGCTGCGCGGCAGCGCGGCCAGGGCCGCACCCGCGCAGAGCACCACATCCACCCCGCAGGGAAAGCGCGCCGCATTGGCGCGCCATTGCGCGGGGAAATCCGCGGGCATGCCCGTGGCGCAGAGGCGGTGCTCATGCGCGATGCCCGGCCCCGTCAGCCGCCAGCCCGACCCTTCCGAAAGCCCCGCCACCTGGCGAATGAGCGTGGCGCCGTCCTGCGGCGTCTCATCCTCGCCCGCTTGCAGCGTGGCCAGTTCGGGCATGGTGGCCCCGGTGTTCAGCAGCAGCATCGCGGAAGCCGGTTCCGCCACCAGCGGCGCCCCGGTGTGGAAGGCGATCCAGCCGCGCGCCTCCTCGCCCGCATCGGTCCAGAGCGGCGTCTCCGCATCGGCCAGCGTCAGGATGGCGGCGGCGGCGGCGGGTTCCAGCCCTTCGGGCAGGTCGGGCGGCGAGATGACCTGCTGGACGCAGCCTGGCCGGGCCATGGCCTCCATCAGCGCGCGGAAGCCGGCCTGGGCGTCCAGCACGGGGTCGGTGAATGCAGGCTTCATCGCCCCCTCCTCATCGCATGGCCGCCAGGGTGGCGAAGCGCACCTCGGTCGCGGCGGCGCGGCGGGCGTCACGGGCGGCGGCGGCGCGCTGGGCCTCGGCCAGGGGCATCACCACCTGTGCCAGCCATGCGTCCCTTCGTGCCTCGTCCTGCAGCAGCGCGTCCAGCACCGCGGCCCATTCGGCGGCGCGCTTGCGGCGGCCCAACCGCCAGCCATGGCCGAGCGTGCCATCCTCCAGCGCCACGGTGCAGCGCGCGACGGTCGCCTCGCTCAGGTTGAAGGCTTCGCCATCGCCGCCGGCGCGGCCGCGCAGCATGGTCAGCCCCACCTCGGGGCCGCGCACGCGGCGGTGCGGGGGCAGGGGCGGGGCGCCGGCGAGGGCGGCCTCGATCTCGGCTTCGGTAGCCCGTGCCAGCACGGCCATCCAGGAAGGGCGGTCCATCATTGGTCTAGACAGCTACACATCTTTCCGGCAGGGTCAATGCCAATGACGCCATGCAGACATCCATGGGGCTTGAAGCTTCCGTGACACTTGATCCCTATCCCCTCCAGCGCGGCGCGGGGCTCGCGCTGTGGCGGCAGATCGCGGCCAGCCTCGAAGCCACCATCCGCGACGGCACGCACCGCCCGGGCGCGCGCCTGCCCACGGAGGCCGAGCTTTCCACCCGCTTCGCCGTGAACCGCCACACCATCCGCCGCGCCATGGAGGAGCTGGAGGGCAGGGGCCTCGTCCGCATCGAACAGGGGCGCGGCAGCTTCGTGGCCGAGGATGTGCTGGACTACCCGCTCGGCCCCCGCACCCGCTTCAGCGAGATCATCCGCGCGCAGAACCGCGAGCCGGCGGGGCGGGTGCTGCGCATGGCGGAGGTGCCGCCCGAGGGACGGATCGCGGAATTGTTGGGCCTGCGCCGCGGCCGCACCGTGCTGCAGGTGGAGCGCCTGGCCCTGGCCGATGGAAGGCCGCTGGCCATCGGCCTGCACCACTTCCCCGCCCAGCGCTTCCCGCAGATGGCGGCCCTGCTGCGCGAGGATGCCTCCATCACCCGCGCGCTCGCCGCCTGTGGCGTGCCGGACTACCGCCGCAAATCCACCCGCATCACCGCCCGCATGCCCACCGCCGAGGAGGCCGCCCTGCTCCAGCAATCCCGTGCCCGCCCGCTCCTGGTCAGCGAGGCGCTCAACATCGACCGCGAGGGCGAGCCCGTGGACGCCACCATCACCCGATATGCCGCCGGCCGCGCCCAGCTGGTGGTCGAGCCATGAGCTGGCGCATCACGGGCGGCGAGGTGCTGCGCGAGGGCCGGCTCGTCCCGGGCGAGGTCCATCTGTCCGGGGGCGTCATCGCCGAGGGCGGGGCGGGGCGGGGCTTCGACGCCACGGGCCTGTGCGTCATGCCGGGCCTGGTGGACATCCATGGCGACGCGCATGAGCGCGCGATCCAGCCGCGGCCCGGCGTGGCCTTCCCCACGGACTTCGCGCTGCGTGACGCCGCCGCGCAATGCCTGGCCTCGGGCATCACCACGGCGTGCCTGGGGGTGACGCTCTCCTGGGAGCCCGGGCTGCGCTCGGTCGAGACCTTCCGCGCCACGCTGGATGCCCTGGCCGCGCCGCCCCCTGGCGCCGACCTGCGCGTGCATCTGCGCTTCGAGGCCGACAACCTGGACGCCGAGCCTGATGCGCTCGGCGCCATCTCCGCCGGCCGCGTGCATGTGCTGGGTTTCAACGACCACACACCCGGCATCGTGAAGAAGCTCTCCAACCCCAAGGAGCTCGGCAAGTATGCGGGCCGCGCCGGGGTGGGCGAGGCGGAGTTCGAGGCGCTGGCGCTGCGCGCCAAGTCCCGCCGCGGCGAAGTGCCCGAAAGCCGCGCCCGCATGGCCGCCGCCTGCCGCGCGGCGGGGGTGCCCATGCTGAGCCACGACGACGCCACGCTCGACCAACGCGCCAAGTTCCGCGCCCTCGGCGCCCATATCTGCGAATTCCCCATGGCCGAGGCCGTGGCGGAAGACGCGCGCGCCCATGCCGAGCCCGTGGTGATGGGCGCGCCCAATGTGGTGCGCGGCGGCAGCCATCTGGGCTGGGCGAGTGCCGCGCCGCTGGCCGAGCGCGGCCTCGTGACGGTGCTGGCCTCCGACTACCACTGGCCCGCGCTGCTGGCGGCACCCTTCCGGATGGCGGCCCGCGGCGCGATGACGCTGGCGCAGGCCTGGGCGCTGGTGTCGGAAAACCCGGCCCGAGCCCTGGGCCTGACCGACCGTGGGCGGATCGCGCCCGGCCTGCGGGGCGACCTGGCCCTCGTCACGCCGGAGGGTTCACTCGCGGCCGTCTTCCTGGGGGGCGAGCCTGCCTGGATCGCGCCTTCCGCCTCGGCGCGCCTCGGCTGAGGCCTAACGCCGCGCGGGCTGCGCCATCTCGATGATGCTGGCCAGCGAGGCGGTGAAGGCCAGCTGGATGCCCGCCACCAGCACCGTCATCGAGGCGAGGAAGAGGCGGGGGGAACGTGGATCCTCCAGGGGCCCGAAGCCGCGGCCCACCCAGTCCGTCAGCGTGTCGGCCATGCCCGCGCCACCCAGCAGCACCAGGAAGGCGGCCAGGATCAGCCCGCGCTCGAAGTTCAGCAGGCCGAGCAGCCGCGCATCCAGCCCGGTGGGTGGCGGCAGGTAGCCGCGCCGCACCCCCACCTGCTTCGAGATCACGGCGAAGGTGACCACCTGCAGCCCCACCAGAACGGCGAGGCAACCTGCCATGAAGGAGTGCATGTCGAAGGTGACGCCCGCGACCCGGAGCGGGCCTGGGAAGAGCAGCCCCGAGACCAGCGCGCCAAACCCCAGCAGCGCCAGCCCCGGATAGAGGAACAGCCAGCGCGGCGAATAGAACAGCAGGAAGCGCAGATGCCGCCAGCCATCGCGCCAGGTCCGCAGGTGCGGCGGGCGCGAGCGCCCATCGGGGCGCAGCCGGGTGGGCACCTCGACGATCCGGTAGCGGGCGAGGGCGGCGCGCACCACCATCTCGGAGGCGAACTCCATGCCCGGCGTCGTCAGGCCTAGCTCCATGATGCGCGCACGGGAGAAGCCGCGCAGCCCGCAATGGAAGTCGCCCGCCGGCACGCGGAACAGCAACCTTCCGATGAAGCTCAGCACTGGGTTGCCCAGGTAGCGGTGCAGGAAGGGCATCGCGCCCTTCTCGATGCCACCGCGAAAGCGGTTGCCCATGACGAGGTCCGCGCCTGCGCGCAGTTCCGCCACGAAGCCGTCGAGGTTCGCGAAGTCATAGGAGTTGTCGCTGTCGCCCATGATGACGAAGCGGCCGCGCGCCGCCGCGATTCCGCCGCGCAGCGCCGCGCCATAGCCGCGCTCCGTGATGGGGACCACGCGGGCCCCCAGCCGCTGCGCGATCTCCTGCGAACCGTCGGTGCTGCCATTGTCGGCCACCAGCACTTCGCCCGCGATGCCGCTGCGTGCCAGGAAATCCTGCGCCTCGCGAATGCACATCGCCAAAGTCTCCGCCTCGTTGAGGCAGGGCATGAGAATGGTCAGTTCCAGGCCGGGCGCTTCGGTGTCGCCGCCTGGGGCGGGGTGGGTGGCGGTATCCATCCGGCCCCATATGGGGCTGCGGTCCGGCAATGTGAGGGCAAGCGAGACAGCGCTTTCACGCCGTGGTCACGCAGGGGCAGGCATGCCGCGCGCATGGCCTGCGTCACCTCGGGGTGAATGAACCCGTGATTGAAGGCCATGCCGATGCCGGCACGCTTGATGCGTCAGGCTTGGGCGAGGGCGCACGCGACGCCGATGCGGCGTTTGTCGCGACGCATGCGCGACGACCGCGCGGGAACAGCGAGTTCCGGACCAGCCTCACGGCCGTCCGATCGAATGATAGGTGAAGCCTGCCTCGCGCATCGCCGGCGGGTCGTAGACATTGCGGAGATCCAGCAGCAGGTTTCCGCGCATCATGTTGCGCAGCTTGCCGGGGGCGATGTTGCGGTACTCGTTCCACTCGGTCAGCAGCACGACGGCGTCTGCCCCCTGGGCCGCGTTGAGCGCGCCCGAGGCATATTCCACCGTGGCGGGCAGAAGGCGGCGGGCAGCATCCATGCCCTCCGGATCATGCGCGCGGATATGCGCGCCGGCGGCCACCAGGCGCGGGATGATTTCGAGCGAGGGGGCGTCGCGCATGTCATCCGTCTCGGGCTTGAAGGTCAGGCCCAGGATGGCGATGACCTTGCCGTCCACATCGCCGCCGCAGGCGCGGATGACGCGGTCGGCCATCGCCATCTTGCGCGAATCATTCACCGCGATGGTGGTCTCGATCAGGCGCAGCGGCGTTCCGAGGTCCTGTGCCGAACGCGCGAAGGCCAGCGTGTCCTTGGGAAAGCAGGAACCGCCATAGCCCGGCCCCGCATGCAGGAATTTCCGCCCGATGCGGCCATCGAGGCCGATGCCGCGCGCCACGTCATGCACGTCGCCGCCCGCCGCCTCGCACAGATCCGCCACCTCGTTGATGAAGCTGATCTTCATGGCGAGGAAGGCGTTGGCGGCGTATTTGATGATCTCGGCCGTCTCGAGGCGCGTGGCCACCATGGGCGTCTCGATGAGAAAGAGCGGGCGGTAGAGCCGCCGCAGCACCGCCTCGGCCCGCGCCCCCGCCTCACCGTCCTCCACGCCGATCACGACGCGGTCCGGGCGCATGAAGTCGCCGATCGCGGCGCCTTCGCGCAGGAATTCGGGGTTGGAGGCGACGGCGATGTCGAGGTCGGGCCGCACCGCCTGGACGCGCCGCTTCACCTCGCGCCCCGTGCCCACGGGCACCGTGGACTTCGTCACCAGCACGAGCGGCTTGGTGGCGGTGCGGGCCACCTCCTCGGCGGCCGCGAAGACGTAGGTGAGGTCGGCATGGCCATCCCCGCGGCGTGTGGGCGTGCCGACGGCCAGGAACACGGCCTCTGCCCCCTGCATGGCCGCGGCCAGGTCCTGGGTGAAGGAGAGGCGTCCCTCGCGCACATTGTCCGCGACCAGCGCCTCCAGCCCGGGCTCGTAGATGGGCATGCGCCCCTCGTGCAGCATGCCGATCCGGCCGGCATCCGTGTCCACCAGCGTGACCTCCGTGCCGAATTCGGCGAAACAGGCCGCCGACACGAGGCCGACATAGCCGGCACCGAGGATCGCGATACGCATATCTTAACCTTCCGGTTATTCGGTGTCTGCACGCTGTAAAGCAGAGCGGGCGATGGCGTCGCCACGACTCCCATTATCGGCAGTTGCGTATATTGCACAACACTTGGCCAGCCGGCAGAAACACCCTGCGTCCCACGGGTGGCTGGCATGGTCGGCGGCGCAGGGAGTGGGTCATGGGCAGGGTTCTCGTCACGGGGGCGGCCGGGTTCATCGGGGCGCATCTCTGCCAGGCGCTGCTCGCGCGCGGCGAGGTGGTGCTCGGCCTCGACAACTTCAACGCCTATTACGATCCGGCGCTGAAGCAGGCGCGCCTCACCGCGCTGACCGGCGACGCGCCGGCGGACCAGTTCGCGATGGTCCGGCTCGACCTCGCCGACCATGAGGCGGTGCTGGCGCTGCTGCGCGCCAACCCCGACATTGACCGCGTGGCCCATCTGGGCGCGCAGGCGGGCGTGCGCTGGTCGCTGGAGGCGCCCTTCGCCTACACCGCCTCCAACGTCACGGGGCATTTGTCGGTGCTGGAGGCGGTGCGCCGGTCCGAGGGGCGCATCGGCCATGTCGTCTATGCCTCGACCAGCTCGGTCTATGGGCGCCGCACGGATGGCGCCTTCCGCGAGACCGACCGCGTGGACCGTCCCGCCTCGCTCTACGCCGCGACGAAGCTGGCGGATGAGGCGATGAGCAGCGCCTATGCGGACCTGTTCGGCCTGTCGCTCACCGGTTTGCGCTTCTTCACCGTCTACGGCCCCTGGGGGCGGCCCGACATGGCCTATTGGCTGTTCACGGAGGCCATGCTGGCCGGACGGCCCATCCAGCTCTTCAACGAGGGGCGGATGCTGCGTGACTTCACCTATGTGGACGACATCGTCCAGGGCGTGATGGCGGCGCTCGATCACCCTATGCCGGGCGGCGGGCACCGGATCTACAACATCGGGAACAACCGGCCGGAGCAGCTGCTCGACCTCGTCGCCATCCTGGAGGAGCTGCTGGGCGTGCCGGCGAAGCGTGTGCTGAAGCCCATGCAGCCGGGGGATGTGCCCACGACCTTCGCCGACATCTCGGCCATGCGGCGAGACTTCGGCTGGACCCCCACCACCGACCTCCGCGCCGGGCTGACCCACTTCGTGACGTGGTGGCGCGCCTACTTCGGCGATACGCTAGAGTAAGCGCAATTTTCATATTGCAGCAAAACGCGGCGCCTTGGCGCGGAAATGCCATTGGCTTCGGCAATTTTGCTGGATTGCAATCACTTGATGACCCTTTGGCTTGATTGACGGCCAAGAGGTTAATGCTAGTTTGCGGCACCCTTCGGGGGAATGTTTCTGGGACAAGGCGTGTGCGGCATGCCCATGCGACTGGCCCGGGGAAACGGTTTGATACGGCCCAGACGCGCCGGGGTTCCCAGTCTCGGGTGCCTCCGCGACCTACGAGGATACCTTCATGCAGCCCGTCCAGACCCACAGCCTCAGCCCTCACCTGCGACGGCTCGAGGCCGAAGGGATCGCCATCATTCGGGAGACGGCTGCCAGCTTCCGCAACCCGGTGCTGCTCTACTCGATCGGCAAGGACAGCTCGGTGGTGCTGCACCTGGCCATGAAGGCCTTCGCGCCCGGCCGCATTCCCTTCCCCCTGCTGCACATCGCGACCGGCTGGGATTTCCGCGACATGCTGGAGTTCCGCGACCGCCGCGCGGCGGAGCTGGGCGCCAGGCTGATCGTCCACACCAATCCCGACGGCCTTGCGCGCGGCATCGGCCCGCTGACCCATGGCAGCCAGGTCCATATGGACGTGATGGGCACCCAGGCGCTGAAGCAGGCGCTGGACATCGGCGGCTATGACGCGGCCCTCGGCGGCGCGCGGCGCGACGAGGAAAAGGCCCGCGCGAAGGAGCGTGTCTTCTCCCACCGCGCCCCCGGCCATGTGTGGGAACCGCGCGGCCAGCGGCCGGAGCTGTGGGGCCTCTACAACACGCGCATCGCGCCCGGCGAGACCATGCGCGTCTTCCCCATCTCGAACTGGACCGAGTTCGACGTGTGGGACTACATCGCGGCGGAGCAGATCCCTGTCGTGCCCCTTTATTTCGCGGCCGAGCGGCCTGTGCTTCGGCGCGGCGGCGCGCTGATCATGCGCGATGATGACCGGATGCCGCTGAACGAGGGCGAGCAGATCGAGAACATGTGGGTGCGCTTCCGCACCATGGGCGACTGGCCGCTGACCGGCGCGCATGAAAGCCGCGCCCAGACGATGGAAGAGGTGCTGGAGGAGCTGCGCCTCTCCCGCGTCTCCGAACGCCACGGCCGCCTGATCGACAATGACCAGGAAGCCTCGATGGAACGCAAGAAGCGCGAGGGGTATTTCTGAGATGGACGGCAGCACCATGTCGCGCGGCCTGCTGCGCGTTCTCACCTGCGGCTCCGTGGATGACGGCAAGTCCACGCTGATCGGCCGGCTTCTCTACGACAGCCAGATGATCATGGAGGACACCCTCGCCGCCATCACCCGCGACAGCCGCAAGCACGGCACCGTGGGGGAGGAGGTGGACCTCGCCCTCCTCGTGGACGGGCTGGAGGCCGAGCGCCAGCAGGGCATCACCATCGACGTCGCCTACCGCTTCTTCACCACCCCGCGGCGCAGCTTCATCGTGGCCGATTGCCCGGGCCATGAGCAGTACACGCGCAACATGGCGACCGGCGCCTCCAACTCGGAACTCGCCATCATCCTCGTGGATGCGCGCAAGGGGCTGCTGACGCAGACGCGGCGCCATTCCTACATCTGCTCGCTGCTCGGCATCCGGCATGTCGTGCTGGCGGTGAACAAGATCGACCTGGTGAATTTCGACCAGCAGGTCTTCGACCGCATCGTGGGCGAATACGCCACCTTCGCGGCGGGGTTCGGCTTCCACACCATGGTGCCGATCCCCGTGTCCGGCCGCTTCGGCGACAATGTCAGCACCCGCTCCGGCAACACGCCCTGGTACCGCGGCGAGACGCTGCTGGAGCACCTGGAAAGCGTGAGCGTGGAGGAGGAACTGACCCAGATCCCCTTCCGCTTCCCGGTGCAGTGGGTGAACCGCCCCAACCAGGATTTCCGCGGCTTCTCCGGCACGGTGGCGAGCGGCGCGGTCGCGGTGGGCGAGAACATCGTGGTCGCGGCCTCGGGGGTTTCCAGCCATGTGACGCGAATCCTGGGCCCGGCGGGCGACCAGGAGCGCGCGTCGGCCGGCGAATCCATCACCATCTGCCTGGCCGACGAGGTGGACGTGGCGCGCGGCGACGTGCTGGCCCCCATAGCGGACCGCCCGGCGGTGGCCGACCAGTTCGCCGCGCACCTGCTCTGGATGGACGAGGAAGCGATGCTTCCCGGCCGCCAGTACATGATGCGAGTCGGCAATGTGTGGACCTCGGCCTCGGTCACCTCCATCAAGCACCGGGTGGATGTGGCGACGCTGGACCACCAGTCGGCCACGCGGCTTTCGCTGAACGAGATCGGGCTGTGCAACCTCAGCACGGCGCAGCGCGTGGCGATGGACCCCTACGCGCAGAACCGCCTGACCGGCGCCTTCATCCTGGTGGACCGCTTCACCAACCGCACGGCCGGCTGCGGCATGATCAACTTCGCGCTGCGCCGCGCGACGAATGTGCACCACGAACACTTCCTGGTGGACAAGGCGGCGCGTGCCACGGCCCTGCGGCAGAAGCCCATGCTGCTGTGGTTCACGGGCCTCTCCGGCTCGGGGAAGTCCACGGTGGCGAAGCTGGTGGAGCAGGCGCTGCACCGGGCCGGGCGGCACACCTACTCGCTGGATGGCGACAACCTGCGCCATGGGCTGAACCGGGACCTGGGCTTCACCGACCAGGATCGCGTGGAGAACATCCGCCGCGTGGGCGAGGTGGCGAAGCTGATGGTGGATGCGGGGCTGATCGTGCTCGCCTCCTTCATCTCGCCCTTCCGCGCCGAGCGTCAGATGGTGCGCGAGATGCTGGGCGAGCGCGAATTCCTCGAGGTCTTCGTGGACACCCCCATCGAGATCTGCATGCAGCGCGACGTGAAGGGGCTCTACGCCAAGGCCAAGCGCGGCGAGATCGCGAACTTCACCGGCGTGACCAGCCCCTACGAGCCGCCCGAGGCCGCCGACCTGGTGCTGGATGGCAGCGGCCCCGCGGCCGATGCGCTGGCGCAGCAGGTGCTGGACATGATCGAACGCCGAATGGCCGACGGCTGAGCCGGCCCGGACCCGCCACATGGAAATGCTGATTGACGTCGTGCTGGTGGTGGGCCTGCTGGCAGCGCTGATCAGCGGCCGCGTGCCCATGGCCGCGGCCTTCCTGGCCTTCATCCTGGCGGTGCTGCTTCTGCAGCGCCTGCCCACCCGCAGCGTGTTGCAGCAGCTGGGTGAGCCTGCCCTGATCGCGGTGCTGTGCCTCGTGGTGTTCTCGAGCGTCCTGGGGCGGCTGACTTGGTTGCGAAACCTGCTCTTCAGCCGCAAGCCGGAGCCGCCCGGGGCCATCCGACGCCGCTTCCTGGGCGTGGCGGTCCTGGTCTCCTCGGTCATGCCCAATACGGCGGTCGTCGGCGCGCTGATGGGCCCCGCCGCCCGCAACCCGCGCATCCCGCCGCGGCAATTGCTGCTGCCGCTTTCCTATGTGGCGCTGGCGGGCGGGATGGTGACGCATTTCGGCACCTCGCCCAATCTCATCACGGTGGGTCTCGCGGCGCGGCAGGGCGTGGAGATCGGCTTCTTCGACTTCGTCCTGCCCGGGGCGGTGACGGCCCTTTGCGTCTATCTCGTGTTGCTGGTGGCGACGCCGCGCGTCCTGCGCGCGCCGAAGGGCGTCGAGGCCCCCACGGTTCCCGAGCTCTTTCACGTGGAAGGCAGGATCGAGCCCGGCTCGGCGCTCGTGGGCCGTTCGCTGGCCGAGAACCATTTGCGCAGCCTCGGCCATTTCTACGTCGCCGAGCTGATCCGCGGCGATGCGCTGCTCTCTCCGGTGCGGCCCGACGAAGTCCTGCAGGATGGCGATGTGCTCATCTTCGTGGGCGATGTGCGCTTCGTGGATGAGCTGATGGCCATTCCGGGCATCGAGGTCATGGAGGAGGTGCGGCAGCGCTCCGGCCTGCAGGTCCACCATGCCGTGGTCGCGCAGGATTCGGCCCTGGTGGGTCAGACCCTGAAGTCGAGCAATTTCCGCGCGGCCTTCAGTGCCTCGGTCTTCGCCATCCGCCGCGGCGATGAACGGCTTTCCGGCAAGCTCGGCGAGACGGAGCTGAAGGCGGGCGACATGCTGGCCATCGCCGGCGGCAGCGACTTCTTCGCCCACCCCGAGGTCCGGTCGAACTTCCACCTGATCGTGCGCGAAGGCACGCCCAGCACCGCCCTGTCGCGGCGCGAGGCCATCCTGGCCACCGCCATGTTCGGCTTCTTCGTGTTCTTCGCCATCTTCGACCTGGTGGAATTCGCGCTGCTGACCCTGCTGCTGGTGGGCGGCGCCATGGCTTTCGGGCTGCTGGGGGGGCGCGACTTCCGTGCGCTCTTTCCGTTCGAGCTGATGATGGCGCTGTGGGGGTCGCTCACGCTCGCGCTGCTGGTCACGCAGGCGGGTTTCGACGGGGTGGTGGCGACCGGCGTCGTGGAGCTGTTCGGGGTCACGGGCAATTTCGCGGCCCTGCTGTCCATCTTCCTGCTGGCCTGGCTGCTGACCGAGTTGCTGTCGAATGTGGCCGCCGCCGTGACGGCGTTGCCCATCGCGCTTCAGTTCTCCGCATTGACTGGCCTGCCGCCGGAGGCGGCCGTGCTGATGTCGGCCTTTGGTGCCTCGGCCTCGTTCCTCGTTCCCTATGGCTATCAAACCCATCTGATGGTGATGTCGCCGGGGAATTACCGCTTCAGTGACTTCCTCAAGCTCGGCAGCGTAGTTCTGCTGACCTACGGCGTGGCCTGCACGACCATGCTGTGGGTGTTGAGCGGGCCATTGTCATGGTGGAGCTGACCTGGAATCCACCAAGGGAAGAAAATTTCTACCCGGCTTTTTGCATTTTTTTGCAAATCACACCGAAAAAATGCCGCACTGCACACAAATACGCTGGTTCAATGCATCTGATGCACGCTCCATACGCAAACCATCATCGAAACTCCACTTTCGTTTCGAAGGAGGGCGTGGACAACTCAAGGGTGATCCATTAATCCGCTGAACTGGTGCAATTATTATTTGAGGAGGCTACATATGAGCGAAGCACGCAAGAAGCTCCGGCCTGACGCCTCGAGCGTTTGGCCTGAATTTCAAGCCACTCCCTATTTCGAACTTCTTAAGGATAAAAGAATTATTGACGTCGAGGGAGATGTGGCGACAGTCAGCCGCACCTTCCTGGTGGATCTGCTGGCGCCCATGCTGCGTCGGATCAAGTTTGATGCTGCTTTCTACCGCCAGCGCTACCAGGATGTGACGGAAGCCGAGGCCAAGGGGCTGATCGTTGATCCCCAACAGCACTACCTGAAGTTTGGCTTCTTCGAGAACCGCATGCCGTGCCTGATCGAGGTCGATGGCTCTTTCTACGCGCGGGAATACCCTGACGTCGCGGTGGCCATCCTCGAGAATCGGGTCGCTTCGGCGCAAATGCACTTCGAAACTTCCGGCTTCGTCGAGGGCAGGCTCCCGCGCAAGGGCTGGAGCTTCGCCGATCTGATCGAGAACTGAGGCATCCTGGCGCCGTGCTGCGGTTCAGCCCGGCGCCTCGCTGTGCTAACGGGCGCAATGTCTGTGTTGGAGTGAAGCATGCTGGATGGCACCCCCGAGGAGGGAGACCCCGTCGAGGTTAAGCTCGACGCCGAGCCCTTCGTGGCGATGTTCACCGAGCCCGCACTGCGCTCCAGCACCCATCTCAATTTCTACCGGGATGGTCAGATTGCGCTGCACGTGAAGTACATCCCCATGCGCGGCGCCTTCGTGCTGAATGATTTTCAGCAAGGCCATTGGGGCGAGCAGATGTTCGTGGATTGCCTGCTGACGCCTGGTGCCGCCGGGCTCAGCATGACCCTGGCGTTGCACGAGGACGGACCGCAGATCCGCTTCATGGGCGTGCCACCCGTGAGCCTGGCTGAACGGTTCGACCTGTCGGGCGCGCTCATGGCCCGTGTGCCACCCAATATCCGTCCCAACGGGCCGGAAGCGGCGCCCGGTGAGCGGGCGCGCACCCCGGACATCCAGGTGGTCCGGATGACGACCCTGGAGGGGTCCGGAATTCAGCTTGGCCTGGATGCCACGGTCACCAGCGGCAATGCCTTCTTCCTGGAAGGCTGGATCGACGATCGGCGTTCCCCGCTGGTCGGCATCTCCATGGTGGACTTCGCGACGGGCCTGCGCGCAAGCCTGCCTGTCGGCCGGGTGCGCCGGCCCGACGTGGACAGTCACCTGCAGGTGGCCCGCCCCGGCCAGTTCGGCTTCTGGGTGGCCGGCCTCGGCGGTGCGCAGCAGCTCGAAGCCGCGGCGCTGTCACTGGTCTTCGAGGACGGCTCGGGCGTGCCGCTCGAACTTGGCGCGAAGTTCCGCCAGGGTGAAAGGGAGTTCTTTGAATTCCTGCTGGCCACCTTCGGTCGCCGTTCGGTCATCGGCAACATCACGGCCCAGTCCTTCGCGGACCTGGAGGCCGGCTACGGCAACCTGTTGAGCAAGCTCTACCGGCAGATCGCGGCCGAGCGGCGGGTCATGAGCCATGGCCGCTTCGGCCGGCGCGCGCAGCCCCCCGCGATCAGCCTGGTCTGCGTCCTCTACGGCTATCCGGACTTCCTCTACATGCTGATCGCGCAGTTCGCGCGCTTCGGCAGCCTGGACGGGCTTGAATTCATCTTCGTCAACAACAGCCCCGAACTGGAAGAGGTTCTGCTGCGCGACGCCGAGCTCGCCTCCTTCGTGTTCCGGGCGGAGATCCAGGTCCTTACGCTGAACCAGAACAGCGGCTTCAGCCACGCGAACAACGTGGGTGTCGCGGCCGCGCGCAGCAAGAAGATCGCCATCATCAACCCCGACGTCTTCCCGCGCGACCCGGCGGCGGTGGGGCATCTGCGCCTCCTGTGCGACCGGCCCCTCGGTCCCGACATCTATGGCGGCAAACTCTACTACGCCGATGGCAGCGTGATGCACGAAGGCATGTTCTTCAAGCAGGACCGCAGGCTGTCACTGCTGTGCAATGCGCCGATCTGGACGGTGGAGCATTTCCGCAAGGGCTTCGCCGACACCAGCAGCCTGGAGCCGCGCGAGGTGCCGGCCATCACCGGCGCGCTGATGGTGCTGGAGCGCTCGCTCTACGAGAAGCTCAATGGCTTCAACGTGGACTTCGTCTTCGGCCATTACGAGGATGCCGATCTCTGCCTGCGGGTCCAGCAAGCAGGTGGGCGCGTGATCCTCGACCCGGGCCTGGCCTACTGGCACTATGAAGGCATGGGTTCGACCAAGCGGCCCGAGCACATTGGCTCCAACATGTACAATCGCTGGTTCTTCTCCCGTCTCTGGGGGCACCGGATCACGGAGCACGAGAATGGCTGACAGCCCCCGCATCCTCTTCGTCAGCGTCTTCCATCCGGAGCTGGTGCGCGGCGGCGCGCAGCAGACCGCCTACGAGCTGTTCCTCGGCGCGCGCAAGGCCGGGCTGGATGCCATCTTCCTGGCCTCCTGCGAGCCGAACATCGCGCCCGCGCTGTTCAAGCCCGGCGCCATCGTCACCGGCTTCGACGGGCGCCCGAACGAATACCTCTTCCTGTCGGACAGCTTCGAACACGGCTGGTATCGCAACGTAAACATCCGCGCGCTGACATGGTTCGCGGAGTTCCTGCGCGACATGAAGCCCGACGTGGTGCATTTCCACCACTTCATGACCATCGGGCTCGACATGTTCCTGCTGGCGCGCCGCGTGCTGCCCGACGCGAAGCTCGTGCTGACGCTCCATGAGTTCCTGGCCATCTGCAAGGCGGATGGCCACATGGTCCGGCGCAACGACCGCACGCTGTGCCAGAAGGCCTCGCCCGTGCGTTGCCACCAGTGCTTCCCCGACATCTCACCCGAGATGTTCCAGCTGCGCGAGGACTGGGTGCGGCACGCCATGTCGGTGTTCGACGCCTTCATCGCGCCCACCGACTTCGTGCGTCGCCGCTACCTCTCCTGGGGGCTGCCGGACGAGAAGCTGCACGTCGTCACGAACGCGCAGGCCGACTACTCCCACCAGGATTTCCGGGTGCCCTTCCTGCGCCAGACGCAGAGCCACGTGCCCAACCGCTTCGGCTTCTTCGGCCAGCTGGTGGACAACAAGGGGCTCGGCGTGGTGTTCGACGCGCTCGAGCTCTACGCCAAGACCTACACCGACCCGATCACCCTTGACATCAGCGGCGCCAACCTGAACTACGCGTCCGAGAAGTTCCGCGAACGCTTCAACAGCTTCCTCGCCGAGGCGAAGTCCCTCGAGCCGCTGATCAAGATCACCTACCACGGCAGCTACTCGATGGCCGACCTGCCGACGCGCATGTCGCGCATCGACTGGGTGATCGTTCCCTCGGTCTGGTGGGAAATCTTCGCGCTCGTGCTGTCCGAGGCCTACATGTTCCGCCGGCCTCCCGTGGTCAGCAATATCGGTGGCGTGGGCGAGCGTGTGCGTCACGACATTGACGGCCTGCTCTTCGACGTGGGCGATGCCACCAGTCTGATGCAGACCTTCCACCGCTGCGTGACGGAGGAGGGGCTGCACGCCCGTCTCGCCGCGGCCTCGCCCGGGGTGCCGCCCGTGCTGGACGTGGTCGAGGCGCATTGCGCCGTCTATGGGGTGCCGATGCCGGGCGCAGAGCCGGTGGAGGAGCCGTCCGCGCCATCCGCGGCGCCCGCCGCCCCCCGCGCCAAGCGAAAGGCGGCCGCGCCGGCGTCCTGAGCGTCGCCGCGGCGTCCCCCTGGCCCGCGCTCCGCCGTGCGGCCGCTGCCTGCAGGAGGCTTCCATGCCGCCCGACCGTGAGTGCTTTGTCCATATCGGTCACACCAAGACCGGCTCGACCTCCATCCAGAACGCCATGGGCGCGCACCGCCAGGCGCTGGCACGGCATGGCGTCTGCTATCCGCTGAGCCCGGGCTGGGGCAATCACGCCCTCTTGCCCGCCGCCATGGCTCCGCCGGGGCTGCGGGAAAATGGCGTGCACCCGGCGTTCTGGAACGGGCTGCCCCCCGAGGAGCGGATCGCCCGCTTCCAGGATGAGTTTCCGGCCGAAATGGCGGCCCTCCCGCCCGAGACGCGCCTTGTGGTGCTGTCTTCGGAGCAGTGCATCCACATGCAGCCGGACGTCGCCTCGGTGACCCGCCTGCGTGACTTCCTGATGCCGCACTTCCGGCGGGTGCGTATCGTCGTCTATCTCCGCCGGCAGGATGACCACTTCGCCAGCGCCTATACCCAATTGCTGCGCGACGGCGTGATCAAGCCGCCACGCCTGCCCGAAGGTGGGCCGCGGCAGCTCCCGCATTACGACTATGCGGGCCTGCTTTGGCGCTGGGCCAGGGCCTTCGGCCAGGATGCCATCATCCCCAGGCTGTTCGAGCGCAAGCTGCTCGTGAATGGCGATGCGATCGACGATTTCCTGGCACTCTGCGGCGCCGAGGGCAGCGTGCCGCCGGAAGACGCCAATCGCAGTTCCAACCCCTCGGCCGATGCGCGCGGGCAGGCACTGATGGTCGCGGTGGGGGAGGCAATGGAACGCGCCCTGCCGGGCCATCGCGCGGCGCTGTCGGACCCGGTCTGGCGGCACTTCACGGACCTGGTCACGGAGGCCATGCCCGGCCGCGGCTGGCGTCCCGCCCGCGACGAGGCACGCGAGTTCCTCGACCGCTTCCGCGAGGGCAATGAATGGATCCGCCAGCGCTGGTTCCCGGAGCGGACAAGTCTCTTCACCGAGGACCTCGACAAGTTGCCGGAAACCTCGGCCTTCCCCGTCGGTTCCGCCTTGCTGGACGGGGCGGCGGAACTGCTGGCGCATTTCTCCGGAATGAGCCTCGAGGCCGCGCGGGACCATCATGTCGCCATGGCGCGGCTCGAAATGAGGTTGGAGCGCATACCCAATGCGCTGCGGCATCTGAACATGGCCGTTCAGGCCGACGAACACGCACCCGAGCCACGGCTGCTGCTGGCGGAGTTGCTGGCCCGGCGCGGCCAGCTTGTGCCCGCGCGGCTGCACCTGGCGGCAGCGGCGCAGAAGCTTCCGCCAGAGGATCAGCGCCTGGCGCGTGTGCGCGGCCTGCTTCAAGGATCCACGGCGCCAGCCGCCTGACGATCGGGGGCGTCGCTATCGCCTGGCGACGCGACTGGCCCATGCGGTGGTGCCCCGGCGCTTCGCAAAGCGCGGGGCGACCACGATCCGACCCGCGCGATCCAACCTCATGGATCGCGCGGTGAAGCCCAGCCTCGCCTCAGGCCACGCCGGCGCGCAGCACATCATGGATGTGCAGGATGCCGACCGGAACACCATCGGTGAGCACGAAGATGCTCGTGATCCGCTTCTCGTTGAACAGGGCCAGCAGGTCGGCGGCGGGGGTGTCCGGCGCCGTCGCGGAGGGTGAACGCGTCATGGCGCTGGTGACGGGGGTTTGCAGCGCCATGCCACCGCGCAGCGCCCGCCGCAGATCGCCATCGGTCATGATGCCCGAAAGCCGCCCCGCGGCATCCACGACGGCCGTGACGCCGAAGCGGCGCGAGGTCATCTCGATGATGGCGGCTTCCAGCGTCGCATCCTCGGTGACCACGGGCAGCTCGTCAGGACCATGCATCAGGTCGCGGGCCCGCTTCAGCCGCGCGCCCAGCTTGCCGCCCGGGTGGACGTTGCGGAAATCCTGCGGGGAGAAGCCGCGGGCCTCGAGCAGGCACATGGCCAGGGCATCGCCCAGCGCCATCTGCATGGTGGTGCTGGTGGTCGGCGCCAGCCCGTTCGGACAGGCCTCGGGCATGCGGGGCAACAGCAGCGGGATATCGGCCGCTTGGCCCAGCGCGCTGTCCGCGCGCGAGGTGATGGCGATCAAGGGCACGGAGAAGCGCGCGCAATAGGCGATCAGGTCCGCGAGTTCCGGCGCCTCCCCCGACCAGGAGAGCGCGAGCACCGTGTCCTGCTCGCCGATCATGCCCAGGTCGCCGTGGCTGGCCTCGGCCGGATGGACGAAGTGCGCCGGCGAGCCGGTGGAGGCCAGCGTGGCCGCGATCTTGCGTCCGACATGGCCCGACTTGCCCATGCCACTGACGATGATGCGGCCGCTGCGCGCCAGGATCGAGCGGACCGCCTCCAGCACGCGGGGGCCGAGATCGGACTCCAGGGCGGATTGGAGGGCCCGCAGCCCATCGACTTCCAGCGCCAGTGTCCGGACCAGCGTCTCGTGTCGCGCGGTCTCGCTCATGCGCGGGCCTCCCAAAGGGCGCGGGCGCGCGCCAGGTCCTCGGGCGTGTCCACGCCGAGGGGGATGTCGTCCACCACCGCGGCGTCCACCCGCATGCCATCTTCCAAGGCGCGGAGCTGCTCCAGCTTCTCGCGCTGTTCGAGGGGGGAGGGGGGCAGGCCCACGAAGCGCGAGAGGGCCTCACGCCGCCAGGCATAGAGGCCGATGTGATGCCAAAGCGGCCCTTCGCCCCAGGGGGCGGTGGCGCGGGTGAAATAGAGGCAGCGGAAGCGGCCCGGCGCGTGCTCGGTGCCCACCATCTTCACGACGGAGGCGGCGGTGCGCTCCTCCTCGCGCGTGATGGGTGCCACCAGCGTGCCGAGTGCCACCTCGAGCGGGTCCATCACCTCCAGCACGGCGCGGATGGCCCGCGGGGCGATGAGGGGCAGGTCGCCCTGGACGTTCACGATCAGGTCGTGGCGGCCATCGGGGTCGAGGCGCGTCACGGCCTCATGGATGCGGTCGGAGCCGGAAGGGTGGTGGGCGGCCGTCATCTGCGCCGTGCCGCCGGCCGCGCGCACCGCCTCCGCGACATCCTGGCTGTCGGTCGCCACCACAACGGGGCCGAGATCGGCCTCCCGCGCGCGGTGCAGCACCTGGACGATCATGGGCAGGCCGCCGATCTCGGCGAGGGGCTTTCCGGGCAGGCGGGTGGCGCTCATGCGCGCGGGGATGAGAACGAGCGGGCGGCTCACGCGGCCCAGCCCTTCACCACGGCATCAAGCGCCTGGAGGCGGGTGATGAGGGCCTCAAACTCCGCGAGTGGAACCATGTTGGGGCCATCGGAGGGCGCGCGGTCCGGGTCCTCATGGGTCTCGATGAACAGGCCCGCGACGCCCACGGCCACCGCCGCGCGGGCCAGGGTTTCGACGAATTGCCGCTGTCCGCCCGACGAACCGCCCTGGCCGCCTGGCTGCTGCACCGAATGGGTGGCGTCGAAGATCACCGGCAGGCCGCTTTCTTCGGCCATCACGGGCAGGCCGCGCATGTCCGAGACGAGGGTGTTGTAGCCGAAGGAGGTGCCGCGCTCGGTCAGCAGGACGCGGGGGTTGCCGGCGCCGGTGATCTTGGCCGCGACATGCTTCATGTCCCAGGGCGCCAGGAACTGGCCCTTTTTCACGTTCACCGCGCGGCCCGTGGCGGCGGCGGCCAGCAGCAGGTCGGTTTGGCGGCAGAGGAAGGCCGGGATCTGCAGCACATCCACCACGGGCGCCACGGCCGCGCATTGGCTGGCCTCATGCACATCGGTGAGGCAAGGAAGGCCCAGCCGGTCACGAATTTCAGCGAAAACGGGCAGAGCGGCTTCAAGCCCCATGCCGCGCGCGGCCTTGCCGGAGGTGCGGTTCGCCTTGTCGAAGCTGGTCTTGTAGATGAGCCCGATGCCGCGCCGCGTGGCGATGTCCTTCAACGCCGAGGCCATTTCGAGCGCATGTTCCCGGCTTTCCATCTGGCAGGGGCCGGCGATGAGCGCGATGGGCAGATGCGAGGCAACGGTGACGGGGCCAATGGCCACCCCGGGCCTGGATACGGTCTGAACCGACATATTGCCTCGCTTTTCTGCAAAAACCGTCTTCACCTAACGGCTTCGGGCCATTTCCGCAAGTATGGCAAAGGGAAGCCATGGCACGGGTGATGTGTTCGCCGAGATTGCGGCAGGTGGATATTTGATGCTTGCGCTAAAGAAAAGGACGGGATGTTCCGATTCGGTGACAGGGACGCCCAGGCTGGGAGGGCTGAGCTCGCGGCGCACTTGGTGACAAATTCCATGTGAACCAACGCCGCGGGATACAAAT
>NZ_JAFFQY010000005.1 GCF_017311575.1 Roseococcus thiosulfatophilus | reverse complement strand
CTAGAACACCCAGCCCAGCGCCTGGATCGCCATCCAGGCCAGCACCAGCAGCACGGCCACGGCGAAGAGGTTGCCCAGCGTGGTCAGCACCACGCCGATGCCCACCACCCGGCTGTCCTGCTCGACCACGCCGAGCGACATGATGATGGTGCCGAAGGCGGGCGGGGCATTGGTGCCCGGCCCGGGCAGGATGAGCATCACGGCGGAGACGACCGTGAGCCAGCCCACCATCCGGTCGCCCCAATTCGACAGGAAGACGCCGGGCCGCGGCCGCACGAAGCGCTCCACCCGCTTCAGCGGCCCGGAGGTCACGTCGGCCAGACGCAGCAGGTCCTCGCGCTTGATGGATTGCCGCGCGATGAAGCGCGGCAGCTTGGGCACCTTCAGCCCCAGCCCCATCTGCGCGCCCAGGATCAGCATGGGAATGCCGAAGACCGAGGCCATGCCCGGCAGCAGCGCGGGCAGGCACAGCAGCAGGATCAACAGGCCGAAGGCGCGCTCACCGAAGGCCTCGGCCATTTCGCCGAGCGTGATGCGCGCGCCGGGAAATTGCGCCGCCACCTCGCGCACGATGCGCGAGATGGGGGCGGAGGGATGCGCCTCCGGCAGCGGGTCGAGGGGGTGACCCGCCTCCACCGTCAGGCGCCGGTGAAGAGCGGCGTGCGCTTCTCCATGAAGGCGCGCCGGCCCTCACGGTAGTCGGCGCTGTCGAAGCAGGCATCGGCCGCCTGGGCGATGGCCGCCATATCGCGGTCGGCCGCATCGGCCAGCACGGCGCGCACCGTGCGCTTGTTGGCCTTGAGCGAGAGCGGCGCGTTGCGCGCGATCTGCGAGGTGATCTTGGCCACCTCCGCATCCAGGTTTTCCGCCGGGTGCAGCTTGTTGATGAGGCCCAGGCGCTCGGCCTCCTCGGCCGGCAGCCGCCCGCCCGTCATCAGGATGAAATGCGCCTGCGCGGGGCCGACCAGCGAGACCAGGTTCTTCACCATGTCGAAGCCATAGGCGATGCCCAGCCGCGCGGCCGGGATGCCGAACTCGCTGCCCGTGCCCGCGATCCGCATGTCGCAGGACATGGCGATGCCGAGGCCGCCGCCCATGCAGAAGCCCTGGATCTTCGCGATCACCGGCTTGCCGAACTCGGCCAGCTTCTTGCGGCCATGGCTGGTCTTGGCGTTGTACTGCCGCTGCGCGTCGGCGTCCGAGCGGTTCTGCTCGAACTGGCTGATGTCCGCGCCCGAGACGAAGGCCTTGCCGCCCGCGCCTTCCAGCACCACGCAGCGGATGGCGTCATCGGCCTCGAAGGCGTCGAGGGCCGCCGCCATGCCGTCCCACATCGCGATGCTCATGGCATTGCGCTTCTCGGGCTGGTTGAAGACCACCGTGCCCACACCGTCCTGCGCGCGGGCGAGGATCTTGCCCTCTGCGAACACCATTTCCGACATGCTTCTCTCTAGCCTCCAATGACCTTGTTCGCGCGGAGCCTCGCGATCTCCTCCGCGCCGAGCCCGGCTTCCGCCAGGATTTCGTCCGAATGCTCGCCCAGGCCCGGCACGCCGCGGCGGATGCCCGGCGTGTGGCCCTGGATGTTGATGGGCGTGCGCACAACACCCGCCTGGCCCAGCTTCGCGTGCGGAATATTCCAGACCATGCCCAGGTGCTGCACCTGCGGGTCCTCGAAGACCTCGCGGATGTCGTTGATGGGGCCGCAGGGGATGCCGGCCTCCTCCAGCTTCAGGATCCAGTATTCGCTGGGCTGCTGGCGCGTGACCTCCGCGATGGCGGCGTTCAGCGCCGGGCGGTCCTTGGTGCGGCCCTCGGCGGTCTTCCATTCGGGCTTGTCGAGCCAGTCCTCGCGGCCGGCGACGCGGCAGAACACCTCCCACAGCTTGGGCGAGGAGGCGGCGATGTTGATGGGCTTGTCGGCGCTGGGAAACACGCCCATGGGCGTGTTCACCGGGTGGTCATTGCCCGCCTGGCCCGCGACCTCGCCCTTCTGCAGGAAGCGCGTGGCCTGGAAGTCCAGCATGAAGACCTGCGCCTCGAGCAGCGAGGTCGAGACATAGCGGCCGCGCCCGGTCTTCTCGCGTTCGTAGAGCGCCATCATGATGGCCAGCGCCAGCAGATTGCCCGCCGTCAGGTCGTTGATGGGGATGCCGACGCGCATGGGGCCGCGCCCCTTCTCGCCGGTGATGGTCATCAAGCCGCCCATCCCCTGCGCGATCTGGTCCACGCCGCCGCGCGTCGAATAGGGGCCGGTCTGCCCGAAGCCGGAAATGCTCGCGTAGACCAGCCGCGGGTTGCGGGCGGAGAGCGTGTCGTAATCGATCTTCAGGCGGTGCTTCACCTGCATCCGCATGTTCTCGACCACGATATCCGCGGTCTCGGCCAGCTTCAGGAAGGCGGCGTGCCCGTCCGGGTGCTTCAGGTCGAGGGAGATGGCGCGCTTGTTGCGGTGTAGGTTCGTGAAGTCGAACCCGTCGCGCGCGCCGCCAAGGGCGTCGCTGGCGCCCGGCGGTTCCACGCGGATGATCTCGGCGCCCCAGTCGGCCAGGTGGCGCACGCAGGTGGGGCCGGCGCGGGCCAGCGTCAGGTCGAGAACGCGCAGCCCAGCGAGCGGAAGGGCGGCACCGGCGGCCTCCGCGCTGGCGGCGCTGCTGTGGCGGCTGTCATCCGGCATGGTTCTCTCCCGTTTCCTGGCGCGAGGTTAACCGCAAGCGCGCCGGCCCGGAACCCGGCTGGCCTACTTCCAGCCCACACGGTTCATCAGCGTCCAGACCGGGCCGATCAGGAAGTTGCACATCAAGGTCCGCGCCAGGTGGAAGCCCAGCACCAGCGGCACGGCCAGTTCCAGCGTCTTGGCGGTGATGCCCATCTCCGGCATGCCGCCCGGCGCCATGCCCAGCATGACGGCGCCCACCGGCAGGCCGCTGGCCCAACCGAGTGCCGCGCCCAGCGCGAGGCACAGCACGCAAAGCGCGAAGGCCGACATGACGGAGGCCCAGAGCAGCCGCCGGGACGACAGCAGGAATTCCCGGGTCAGCCGCTGCCCCAAGGTCGCGCCCATGCCCACCTGCGCCGCATCCACCAACACCGTCGGCACCGAGGAGGGCAGGCTGTCGAAGGCCGCCGCCGTGATGGCCAGCGCGCAGGGGCCGATCATCCAGGGATTCGCGATGCCCGTGCGCCGCAGCGCGAAAGCCGCCAGCAGCCCCACGACCAGCATCAGCCCAAGCCCGCCCAGGTCGAAGGGCAGGCGCGGCGCCAGGAAGGCGGTGGCGTCGCCCACCGGCGCGAAGGCCGTCAGCAGCGGCGGAATGGCCAGCACCACGATCACCACGCGGATGGTCTGCGCCAGCGTCACCGGCGCGAGGGGCGCCCCCGCCCGCTGCGCCAGCACCACCATGACGATGACCCCGCCCGGCACCGCCGCGAAATATCCCGTGCGCGGGTCCACGCCGGCCAGCCGCGTGAAGATGGGCACCGCCGCCACACCCGCCGCGATGGACAGCAGCCCCGCGATGAGGATGACGGGCATGGCCCCCAGCAGCGCCCCCAGCACCGGGCCCGAGAAGGTCTGCCCGAAGGCCAGCCCCAGCACGATCAGCGCCGCCGGCCGCGCATAGGGGTGGACCGCCACCGGCCGGAACCAGGCCAGCGCCGCCGTGCCCGCCATCGCCCCGATCATCCAGGCGAGCGGCACCGACAGCAGATGGCAGATGGTGCCCCCCGTGAGCGCGGCGGCCAGGGTGAGCAGGTGGGGAACAAGGCGCGGAGGGATGGACACTGGCGCATAGGATCGGCCCTCAACGCCCCACGGTCAAACCCCGTGCCGTGATTCAGGCAGTGATTCAGGATGCGTTAAGGCCCCGCATGGTTTCTGGGATGCGGTCCCCATGAAGCCGGAAGGATCGCCATGACCTCCCCCGTCGGGCTTGCCCGCCCCATGCTGGCCAGCCCCCCGCCCTTCCCCGAACGCCCCATGCAGGCGCACGCCGAAGCGCCGCTTGGCGCGCGGCAGGACGTCGCGCCGGGTGGCGCGCGGCAGGATGGCACGCCAGGTGGCGCGCGGCAGGATGGCGCGCCGCCGATCGCGCCCAACCCCAGCCTGCGGATCGAGCCGACGCTCGGCGTCGTGGTCTTCGAGGTGCGGGATGGCGCCGGCGAGGTGACGCGCAGCGTGCCGACCGAGCGTGAGCTGCGGGCCTACCGCACCGCCGCCCTGCGCGGAGAAGACGCGCCCGACATCGCCGCCCGCGCGACGGGCGCGCCCGATCAGACCCGCAGCCCGCCCGGCGGCAGCCCCAGCAGCGCCAGCGCATTGGACGTGCCGGCCGAGGGCGCGCCGAAGGCACCCGCGGATTCCGAGGCCCGGCTGATCAAGTAGCGTTCCGCCAGGCGCTGGACCACCTTCGGGTCGTTCAGCGAGTCGAGCTTCAGCCGCGCCTCCAACGCGCGCGCCTGCGTCTCCACCGATTGCACCGCGATGGACTTCGGCAGGCCGACCGCCCCGGTCACCACCCGGCGCAGCACCGGGTCCCCCAGCACGGCGAAGGCGCCCTCGGCCCCCTTGGCGGCCCTTTCGCGGAACAGCAGCGCATCGCCCAGGCCCGGCTGGCTTTCCTCCAGCTCATCGCGCCAGCGCGCGCGGCGCAGGCCGTCGGTCAGGCGCGCCTGCACCTCGGGGTCGCGCAGGGCGTCCAGGCCCCGCTCATCCAGGCGCAGCGCCTCGGCCGCCGCCTTCCAGCGCTTGTCCGCCAGGCGGTTCACCAGCGACTTCGGATCGGCCGGGTCGGAGGTCAGGGCGCGCATGGCCAGCCCCGCCTGCTGCGCCCCATCCGGAATGCCCATGGCCACCGTCACCACCTGCAGCACGCGCGGGTCGCGCAGCGCCGTCTTGATGTCAGGCGCACGGTCCAGGGCGCGGCGGAACTGGTCCAGGGCGCGGGTCTGCATCGGGTCCTTCGCGATGCGTTCCAGCGCGCGTGTTTCCTCCGTCACGCGCTGGAAGCGGCGGAAGGCGGCGATGGCCCCTGCGGCGTCGGACATGGCTTACCCCGGTGCCGGGTTGGGAAGCGGGTCGCGGCGGGGGGCGGGCAGCGGCGGGATGCCCAGCACCTCCTCCTCATGGCGCATCACCCGGCGGGCGATGCGAAGCGCCGAATAGCAGTCATCGCCCTCGGCGGCCTCCAGCGCGCGGTCCAGCATCTCGCGCACGGTGGGCGAGGTGGTGGCATCCATGAAGTCGCGGATCAGGGCCCGCGCGGCGGCGAGGCCGGGCCCACGCTCCTCATCGGCGCCGATATAGGCCGTCTGGAGGGCGAAGTAGATGCGCCGCGCCGGGGTGGTGGCGGCATCGGGCGGCATGATCTGCTTGCCGAACAGAAAGCGCGCCTTGGCGGCGAGCTCGATCCGCGTGCGGTTGCGGAAGCGGATGGGCGCCCCGTTCACCACCATCAGATCACCCTGGCGCAACTCCAGAACGAGCGTGGACATCTTGTTCCCTTCCGACTGCTGCACGGACGCGCCTCATGCGCCCCCGCGGAATTCCACCCTTCTGGTGCGAGGCCCTGCCGCGGCGGAGAATGCCTCTCCACCACGCGCACCATTCTCCCCGCCCTGGGTTAACGTGGCTTGAACATCGCGCGCCCCAGGCTCATCGCAGGAAGCGCGCGAGCGTGAGTTCGGACAGCGAGCCGATGGCGCGGTAGCTCGCCTCCAGCGCGGTCCGGGTGGCCTGCAGGCGTTCCAGCGTGCTGGCCAGGTCCACCTCCTCGATGTCGGCGATCTGGCCGCGCAGCAGGTCCATGGTGGTGCGCTGGCGGCGCTGCGTGTCCTCCAGCCGCGCCGTCACCTGGCCGAGGCCGCCGGCCTCCTCGGTCAGCGCCGCCTCGGTCGCGGCGAAGCCGTCGCGCAGCCCGGCCAGCAGGTCCGTGTAGTTGGGCAGGTCATCCATCTGGGCGGGGTCGAGGGCAGCGAGGCTCATCAGGTTGCGCATCAGGTCGCGCGCCCAGCTTCCGGTCGTCTCGCCCGCGCTGACGCTCACGGCGTTGCGGTCGGCGAAGATGCCATAGGCCACGAACTGCCCGTCGGCCGCCGGCGCGGCGCGGCGCGGCTCGCGGTCGGCGGGGGCCAGCGCCGCCTCGTCCCGCAGGAAGTCCGAGAAGGGCGAGACGCCCGCCACATTGCTCTGCGCGGCGGCCCGCGTGTCGTTCAGCACGCTGGCCGGCCCCGCCGCGCCCAGCGTGGCCACGGCCGCCGCCACGTCCTGCGCCATCTGCCCGGTGGCCAGCCCCTCGGGGTCCGGGATGGGCGGGCGGCCGATGTCGGAGCCGGAGAAGAGGTATTCCCCCGCATGCCGCACGTTCAGCAGATGCGCCATCTCGGTCAGCGCGTTGCGCGCCTGCACCTTCACCGCCTCCAGCGCCACCGGGTCCCGCGTGTAGAGGCGCGGCATGACGGTGCCGCGGAACTCCCGCGTGATCTCGGTGAGGCGCTGGAGCGACGCCTGCATCACCTCGGTGCGGCCGATGGATTGCGTCAGCACGCGGTCATAGGCCTCGAGCCGGCCCGATTGCGCGCGCAGCGAGACGGCGCGCGGCACGTCCGGCGCCAGGTCGCCCAGGCGGGAGGAGCGCTGCCCTGACGCCGTCTGCCGCGTCAGGATTTCCATCTGGGCGCGCAGGCGCGCCGTCTCGGCGGCCAGGCGGCCGGTGATCTCAAGGCTCAAGGGGGCCTCCTTCACGCATCAGCGCACCACCCTCAACGGACCATGTTGAGCAGCGTGTCCCACATCTGCTGGGCCGTGCTCATCACGCGGGCATTGGCGGCGTAGGCATTCTGCAACTGCACCATGGCGGCCATCTCGGCATCGGAATCCACGCCGGATTCCCGCTGGAAGCGGGCGTCGAGGCCGCGCCGCAGCCCCTCCGCACGCTCCCGCGCCGCGGTCGCGGCGGCGCGGTCGGCGGTATGGGCGCCGGTGACGACGGCGGCGTAGTCCTCGAGGCTGCGCGGCGGCAGGAAGGGCGAGGTGAGGCTGCCATCCGGCCCCAGCCCGCCCGAGGGCAGCGCCGCCCAGGCCGTGCCCGCGCGCACCGTGTCGCCCAGCGCGTGGTTCAGCACGCGGTCCAGCATCAGGGTGAAGCCGGCGGGGCCCGTGGCGGGGTTGGGCGTGAAGGCGGTGGGGCCGCCGGGCGTATCGGCCACCGCATGGGTGCCGTCGCGCAGCAGGGTGGGGTCGGCCGCCACGGCGGGGTTCACGCGGATGCTGTTGGCGAAGCCCATCAGCCCCGCGGCGGGGTTGCTGTAGGCGAGCGTGACGTCGGGCACGGTGCCGGAGGGCGCGGTGAAAAGCCGCAGCCCCTGCCCCTCCATCCGGCTGGCCAGGTGCGCCGCCGCGAGGTCGAGCTCGGCCTGGTAGCGCGGCAGGGTGGTGTCGCGCAGCGCGACATACTCGCCGAGCCGCCCGCCACCGAGCTGCCGGGTCACGTCCACGCCGCCCAGCATCACGCCGGGCAGGGTGCCGCCGGCGCCGAAGAAAGCCTCGGGCCCCAGCGCGGCCGCCGCCGTGGAGAAGGCGTCCTTGTCGGGGTCGAGCGGGAGGCCGAGGCCGCCCTTCGTCACCAGGATCAGCCCGCCATCGGATTGCGGCAGGGTCCGCAGCGGCAGGCTCTCCGAGAGGCGGCCCAGGGCGAGGTCGCGCTTGTCCTCCAGGTCGCCGGTGGCGATGCCCAGCACGCGGTCGCGCTGGATGGCGGTGGTGAGCTGCGCGACCTCGCGCAGCCCGGCATTGATGCGCGACACCTCTTCCTGGATGCCGTCCTGCGCCTGCTGACGCGCATCGCCGATGGCGCCGGCGATGTCGTTGAAGCTCAGCGCGAGATCATGCGCGGCCTGGAGGAATTCGCGCTGCAAGCCGGGTTCGCCGGGGCTGGCGCGCAGGCCGATGACGCTGGCCCGCAGCGCGCCCAGCCGGTCGCCGATGGACTGGCCATCGCCGGGCTGGCCATGCGCGGCCTCGATGCCGGAGAGCAGGCGTTCGCGCACGGCCGCACCCGCGGCCTCGCCCGCGCGGGCATGGCGCTCCGCGATCAGGGCCGCGTCCACGCTGCGCTGCGCGGCCCCCATGCGGACACCCATGGGCGAGTTGGCGTGCGAGACCGAGATGGTGTCGCCCGCCTTGCGCGTATAGCCCTCGGTGGAGGCGTTCGCGAGGTTCTGCGCCACCTGCGCCAGGCTGCGCTGGGTGGTGAGCAGGCCGCTGCGGGCGATTCCGAAGGCGAGGTCCAGGCTCATGCGGGTTCCAGTGTGGTGAGACCGTGGTTAACCAAACCTTGACGGGCGGGCCGCCGCACCATCTCGGCGACGCATGTTGCCCGCCGCGGAGCGGTGCGTGGAGCGGCAGCGCGCCACGTCAGCGGCGCATGTTGATCGTCTCCTGCATCATCTCGTCGCTGGTCGTGACCACGCGCGTGTTCGCCGTATAGGCGCGCTGCGCCACGATCAGCTTCGTGAACTCGGTGGCGATGTCCACGTTCGAGCGTTCGAGCGCCCCCACCACCAGCTTGCCCACGCCGTTGGAGTTGGCATCCGTCACCTGCGCCTCGCCGCTTTCGATGGTTCGCATGAAGGCGGCGCCGTCCAGGCGCTGCAGGCGGTCGGGGTCGCTGAAGCCCACCACCGGCACACGGTAGATCACGCGCGACTGGCCGTTGTCGTAGTTCACCGTTACATCGCCATTGTCGCGGATGGCCAGGCCCGCATAGGCGCCGGGCGGCACGCCGTTCTGCTGCAGGTTCCGCAGCGAGAAGTCGGTGCCCGCATATTGCGTGAGGCCCTGCGCCAGCTGGTAGCGGCCGAGGTTCAGCGAGATGTTCTGGTTGCCCAGCCCGAAATCCATGACGAAGGGAAACTCGACGGGCGTGCCCGCCACGCCGGTGGTGCCGTTGAAGGTCTCGACGGTGCCGTTCACCCCGAAGACGATCGGGATGGTGACGGCGCCGCCCACCGGGTCGGGCGAGATGGTCATGTCCCAGCTCCGCGGCGGGCCGGCCACGGGCGGCGGGCCGACGGCGCCGGGCGTCTGGGTGAAGGTCAGCGTCATGGCGCGCCGCGTGCCCAGCGTGTCATAGACCTGCACCTGGGTGCTGAAGGTGCGCGCATCGCCCGGTGTGGCCGGCGGGTCCACGCCGGGCAGGTTGGCCGCGATCTCGATGGAGGTGGTGGCGATCGGGTTGAACACCTGCTGGCTGACGCGGATGGGCTCCAGCGTCGTGCGGTCCACGGCACCGGCGTCGTTCACCGGCCAGCCCTGCAGGAAGTAGTTGGCGCCGTTCACCAGGAAGCCGTCGCGGTCCATGCGGAAATCGCCGGCGCGGGTGAAGAATTGCCGGTCGTCGAAGGTGGGCAGCCCGTCCACGAAGCCGCGCGCCTGGGCCACGCTGAAGAAGCCCTGCCCGCCGATGGCCATGCCAATCGGGTTCTGGCTCTGCTCGATGGTGCCCTGCACGGTGTGGGTGAAGGTGGGCCGCGCCAGCACGGAGCCCGGCGCGTGCAGGTTCGGCCCGGACTGGGTGACGAGGTCCTGGAAATTCGTGTCGATGCGCTTGAAGCCCACCGTCTGGCTGTTCGCCAGGTTGTCGGAGACATGGCCGAGCGAACGCGCCTGCGCGTTGAGCCCGGCGATGGCGGTGGTCATGGAGCCGAACAGGGACATGGGCATCCTTCCGGAAGAGGGCGGTGGCGCCGCGTCCCTCGCATCCCGCGTGCCAGCCCGGGGCGGGGTCCGGAGGGCATTTCCTGCCGGGCGGCGGGCAGGCGCTGCCGGGGGCGGGGCGCGGCTTGCCGCCTTCGCGCGGCGCGGCGCTGGCCTCCGGCTTGCAACGAGGGGGCGCGGCCATGGCATGGGGCCAGGCCGCCGGAGACCCGCCCATGGAGGCGCCACTGCTGCCCGCCCTCGCCGCGCCGATGGCGGCGCCCCTGGGGGCGATGCCGGGACTGATCGCCGCGGAGGATGCGCCGGCCGCCGGCTTCGGGCAGGTGCTGGCCGCGGCGCTGGCACCCGCCATCGCGCCCGCGCTGGCCCCGGCGCCGGGCGAGGCGGGGCCGGCCGTGATCGTGACGCCGCCGCCCGCGCCCGCGCCCGCCATCGTGCCCGCACCGGCCGCCATCCCCACGCCCCCGCAAGCGGGTGCTGCCTTGCCCGCGGCCGAGGCGCCACCAGCGCCCCTTCCGGCGCCGCAGCCCGTTGCCACCGCCGCGCCCGCGCCGGCCGGGCCGCAGGCCACCCTGCCCGCCGGGGAAGAAGAAGCGCCCCCCGCAACGCCCGAGGAGGCCTCCCGCCCCACGCCACCCGCCGCGCGCCAGGGCGCGGGCCCCACGGTCCGCCCCAGCCCGTCACCCATCACACCCGAGGCGGCATCCCGTGGCGCCGAGGCGCCGCCCGCCAGCCCCGACGCCGCCGAAGCCGCGCCTGCCCCTGGGCCCGCCCCTGGGTCCGCCGCTGGGCCCGCCCCGGACATGGAAAGCCCGGAACCGGACGCGGCAGCACCCGACACCCCCGCGCCTGAAACACGGGCAGCCGAGCCGGCCGCACTCGCCCCGCCAGCCCCCGCCGCCGCGCCCCAACCCCTGCTGGTCGCGGCCCTGCCCGCCGCGTCCCGTCCCCCCGTGGCCACGGCCCCCGCGCCGGCCGAGGATGCGCCGCCCGCGTCGGATTCCGGCACCACCACGCCCCGTATGGCGCCCGCCCCGGCCGGGGTTTCCGGGCCGCCGGAAGGCCCCGTCGCCGTCGCCGTCGCCACGCCGCAGCGCCCCGAGGCCGCCGCCCGCCCGGCGCCGCACCCCGAGGCACCCCGCCCCGAGGCGCCGGAGGCCGAAAGCGCCGCGCCCGAAGCCCCGCCACGTGCCGGCACCATGCCCGCGGCGGAGACCAACACCCCGGCGCCACCCGCCACCGTCATCCTCGCGCCGCGGGCAGCGCCGGCCCCATTGCCCGCGCCCATGCCGGAACCCCGGCCCATGGAGGGGGTGGCCGGCCCCAACCTGCTCGCCGCCCTCGCGCCCACGACCGAAAGCCCGGCCGCCAGCGCCGCGCCCCCGCCCGCCCCCCCGCCGCCCATGCGCCAGGTGGCGCAGATGGCCGTGGCGCTGGCCTTCTCCCCCGCCACGGGCAGCTTCCGCCTGGCGCTGGAACCCGTGGAACTCGGCCGCGTCGAGATCACGGTGCGGCGCGAGGGGGACGCCCACCGCGTGCTGGTCATGGCCGAGCGGCCCGAGACCCTCGCCCTGCTCCAGCGCGACCGGCAGGAGCTGGACCGCGCCCTCACCCAGTCCGGCCTGGTGGTAGAGGAAGGGGGCATCGGCTTCTCCCTCGCCTCGGGCCAGGGCTCGGGCGCGGGCGAGTGGGGCGGGCAAGGCTGGGAACGGCAAGGCTGGGGTGGCGGCGGGGGCGGCCGTGCCGCGCCGGCCGAGCCCGCCCAGCCCGAACCCCGCCGCGCCGCGCGCGGCCTGCTCGACCTGAACATCTGAACCCCGCCCCGAGGAAGGAGGCCCCATGTCCGGTTCCATCACCGCCGCAGCCGCCGCCGAGACCCAGACCGGCGCCCGCGCGGGCGCGCGCATCAACGCCGACTTCAACACCTTCCTGGCGCTGCTCACGACGCAGCTCCGCAACCAGGACCCGACCAACGCCATGGACGCGCAGCAGATGACGGCGCAGCTGGTGCAGTTCGCGAGCGTGGAGCAGCAGCTCGCGGTCAACCAGAACCTGGAGCGGCTGATCACGCTGCAACAGGGCAGCCAGCTGGTCTCCGCCGCGCCGCTGACGGGGCGCGTGGTGGAGGTGGAGAGCGAATACCTCGCCCTGCAGAACGGTCAGGCCGTGATGCGCCTGCCGCCCGCCACGACCGGCGCCACCGCCGCGCGCGTGGACATCCTGGACCGCACCGGCCGCGTGCTGCGGAGCGAGGAGGTGGTGCTGTCCGGCGCCGCGCAGGATTGGCGCTGGGATGGGCGCGACGCCGGCGGGCGCCAGCTGGCCGATGGCGCCTATCAGGCGCGGCTCAGCGCCGGCGGGGCGGCCCTGCCCTTCACCGTGGTGGGCCGCGCCACGGGGGCCGAGCGGGTGGAGGGCGATGTGCGCCTGAAGCTCGGCACGCTGGCGGTGAACTTCGATCGTTTGCGCGGCGTGGTGGAATAGGCGGGCGGCTTAACCTTTCGGTGACATGCGCCCGGCAAACTCTGCCCATCCCCCAGGACGGGGCGCCGGGAGCCATCAGGTGTTGCGGGACCAGCCTTCCCTATTCTGTCTTTGCTCCCACCAGGGGATGCCGCCATGCAGGCGCTGATCGAGCAGATCAAGGCGCTGGGCCGTCTGCGCCTCGCCGCGCTGGCGGGGCTGGCGGTGCTGACGCTGGGCGGGCTCGGCTTCCTGCTGCTGCGCTCGGGCACGCCGCCCATGGCGCTGCTCTATGGCGATCTGGAGGCGCGCGATGCGGGCGCCGTCGTGGCCGCGCTGGAACGCAGCCGCACGCCCTATCGCCTCGCCGCCGGCGGCACGCAGATCCTGGTGCCGGTGGAGGATGTGCCGCGCCTCCGCCTGAACCTCGCGCGCGAGGGGCTGCCGGCGGGCGGGTCCATCGGCAATGAACTCTTCGACCGTGGCGAGGGGCTGACCACCACGCCCTTCCAGCAGGAGATGAACCGGCTGCGCGCGCTGGAGGGCGAATTGGCCCGCTCCATCCGCGCGCTGCACGGCGTGCGCGGCGCGCGGGTGCACCTGGTGCTGCCGCGGCGCGAGGCCTTCTCGCGCGAACGCGCAGAAGCACAGGCGTCCGTGCTGCTGACCATGCAGGGCTCGCAGCGGCTGGACCGCGAGGGCGTGCAGGCCGTCCTGCACCTGGTGGTGGCGGCGGTGCCGGGGTTGCGCCCGGCCAGCGTCTCCATCGTGGACAGCCGCGGCGAGCTGCTGGCGCGCGCCGGCCAGGCGCTGGGCGGGGTGGCGGGCGTCGCCACCGCCGATGAGTTGCGGCGGGGGCAGGAGGCGCGGCTGGCCCGGGCCGTCGAGGAGATGCTGGAGCGCGTGCTGGGCCCGGGCCGCGTGCGCGCCGAGGCCGCCATCGAGATGGACAGCGACCGCGTGGAAACGCGCGAGGAACGCTTCGACCCCGAGAACCAGGTGCCGCGCAGCCAGCAATCCGTCACCGAGAACAACCGCACCACCGAACCCGCCAACGTCACCGTGGGCAACAACCTGCCCGGCGCGGACCCGGGGGCAGGCGGTGGCGGCACGCAGGAAAGCCGGCAGGAAGAGACGACGAACTTCGAGATCGGCCGCACCATCCGCAACGTGCTGCGCGAACAGCCGGTGATGCGCCGCCTCTCGGTGGGCGTGCTGGTGGATGGCGTGATGGAGCCGCGCGAGGGCGGCGGCACCCAGTGGCGGGAGCGCAGCGAGGCGGAACTCGCGCGCATCGCCACGCTGGTCCGCAGCGCGGTGGGCTTCAACGAGCAGCGCGGCGACCGCGTGGAGGTCGTCTCCATGCGCTTCGCGGAGGCCGAGGTGCAGGCGCCGCCGCAGCATCCCTTCGGCATCGAGATCACGGGCGCCATGGTCACGCGCCTGATCGAGACGGCCGTGATCGGCGTGCTGGCGCTGCTGGCGCTGCTGCTGGTGGCGCGGCCGGTGGCGCGGCGCCTGGCGCTGACGCTGGCGCCGCCGGCGGCGCTGGCGGGCGGCCAGCCGGGCGCGGCGGCGCTGCCGGGCGGCGGCGGCGTGCCGGGCCTGCCGGGACAGGAGAATGCCGGGCTGCTGCCGGCGGGCATGGAAGCGGGAGAGGATGGCATGGTGAACCTGGCGCAGGTGCAGGGGCAGATGCGCGCCTCCTCCATCACCCGCGTGATCAACCTGGTGGAGAAGCACCCCGACGAGACGCTGGTGGTGCTGCGCCGCTGGCTCACCCCGGATGACGACCAATGAGCGAAACCCTTGTGCGCCTGCGCGGCCCCCAAAAGGCTGCCATCCTGATGCTGACGCTGGGCGAGGAACTCTCGGCCCAGATGTTCTCCCGCATGCAGGAAGACGAGATCCGCGACCTGTCGCACGCCATGGCCCAGCTGGGCAGCGTCTCGGCCTCCATGGTCGAGGCGGTGTGCGAGGAGTTCTCGGGCCAGCTCGGCCAGGCGGGGCAGATCATCGGCTCCTTCGAGACCACGGAACGCCTGCTGCTGAAGACCATGCCGCAGGAACGCGTGAACCAGATCATGGAGGAGATCCGCGGCCCCGCGGGCCGCACCATGTGGGACAAGCTGGGCAACGTGAACGAGACGGTGCTCGCGAACTATCTGAAGAACGAATACCCGCAGACGGTGGCGGTGGTGCTGAGCAAGGTGAAGCCCGACCACGCCGCGCGCGTGCTGTCCATGCTGCCCGACGGCTTCGCCATGGAGGTCGTCATGCGCATGCTCCGCATGGAAAACGTCCAGAAGGAGGCGCTGGAGGGCGTGGAGCGCACGCTGAAGATGGAGTTCATGTCGAACCTGGCGCGCACCCAGCGCCGCGACCCGCACGAGATGATGGCCGAGATCTTCAACGGCCTGGACCGCCAGGCCGAGGGCCGCATCCTGGCCGCGCTGGAGGAGCGCAACCGCGAGGCGGCCGAACGCATCCGCAGCCTGATGTTCACCTTCGAGGACCTCAAGCGCCTGGACAACCAGGGCCTGCAGACGCTGCTGCGCGGCGTCGAGAAGGACCGGCTGACGCTGGCGCTGAAGGGCGCCGGCGAGGAGATGCGGGAGATGTTCTTCCGCAACATGACCGAGCGCGCGGCCAAGCTGCTGCGCGACGACATCGCGGCCCTCGGCCCCGTGCGGCTGAAGGATGTGGACGAGGCGCAGGCCGCCGTCGTCGCCGCCGCGAAGGACCTCGCGGCGCAAGGCCAGATCCAGCTTTCGGAGGGCAAGAATGACCAGTTCGTCGAATGAGGCCGAGGGCGGCAACGAGCCCCCCTTCGAGCCCGCGCCACCGGGCAGCGCCCTGCCCTCGGACCCCACCATCCCCGCCACCCCGCGCGAGCTGGAGGCCGTCTATGACATCCCCGTGCAGGTCAGCGCCGTGCTGGGGCGGGCTACCATGCAGGTGTCGCAGCTGCTGAAGCTGGGCCGCGGCGCGGTGGTGGAGCTGGACCGCAAGCTCGGTGAGGCGGTGGACATCTACGTGAACAACCGCCTGGTCGCGCGCGGCGAGGTGGTGATGGTGGAGGACAACCGCCTGGGCGTGACCATGACGGAAATCGTCAAGGCGGATCGCGGGCTGTGACGCGGCTGCTCATCCTCGGCTCGCTCTCGGGCGAACTGGGCCAGGCGGCGCGGCTGGCCTCGGCCCGCGGCGCGGCGCTGGTGCAGGCCGAGGGCGTCACGGGCGCGCTGGCGCAGCTGCGCGGCACCGGCGCCGACCTGGTGCTGGCCGATGTGACGCATGACCTGCCCTGGCTGCTGGAACGCCTGACGGAGGAGCGCATCGCCACCCCCGTCATCGCCTGCGGCCGCAACGCGGATGCCGATGCGGTGCTGCGCGCCATCCGCGCCGGCGCCCGCGAATTCCTGCCCCTGCCGCCCGATGCGGACCTGATCGCGGCCATGCTCCAGGCCGTGGCGGAAGGCCCGGACGCGCCCGTCTTCCGCGACCCCGCCATGGCGGCGCTGATGGCGCGCGCGGAGCAATTGGCGCGCGCCGAGGCCTCCGTGCTGGTGACCGGTGAGAGCGGCACGGGCAAGGAGGTGCTGGCGCGGCACATCCACACGCATTCGCGCCGCAACCGCGGCCCCTTCGTGGCGCTGAACTGCGCCGCCCTGCCCGAGACCCTGCTGGAGAGCGAACTCTTCGGCCATGAGAAGGGCGCCTTCAGCGGCGCCGTCGCCGCCCGCCGCGGCCGCTTCGAACAGGCCGAGGGCGGCACGCTGCTGCTGGACGAGATCGGCGAGATGGACCTGCGCCTGCAGGCCAAGCTTCTCCGCGTGATCCAGGAGCGCGAGGTGGACCGGCTGGGCGGCACCGGCCCCATCCGCGTGGATGTCCGCATCCTGGCCGCCACCAACCGCGACCTGCCGGCCGAGGTACGCGCCGGCCGCTTCCGCGAGGATCTGTATTTCCGCCTGAACGTGGTGGCGCTGCACATTCCGCCGCTGCGCGCCCGCCCCGGCGACATCCTGCCGCTGGCCGAGCATTTCGCGCTGCGCTACGCGGACGCGAACGGGCTGCCGCGCCGGCCGCTCGCGCCGCCCGCGGCCGCGCGGCTGCTCGCGCATTCCTGGCCGGGCAATGTGCGGGAGCTGGAGAACACGCTGCACCGCGCCGTGCTGCTGGCCCATGGCCCCGAGATCACGCCCGACGCCATCGAGCTCATGGCACCGCCGCCGGAGGTGGCGCCCGCGACGGCCACCGCCCACGCGCCCTCCGCCGTGAACCCCGCCGAGCCCATCGCGGCACTCGTCGGCCGGCGGATGGACGAGGTGGAGCGTGACCTCATTCTCGAAACCCTGGGAAGGTGCCTCGGCAACCGCACGCGGGCCGCGGAAATCCTGGGCATTTCCATCCGCACGCTGCGCAACAAGCTGGCCGAATATCGCGGCCAGGGCCTGCCCGTGCCGCCCGCCCCGGGCCAGATGCCGGATAGCTGGAAGGTCGCGTGAAGGCGCTTCCCCTCCCGCCCTGGCTCACCGGGCTGCGCCTCTCCTCGGAGGTGGCGCTGGTCCTGGCGGTGGCGCTGGTGCTCAGCATCCTCGTCATCCCGCTGCCGGCCTTCCTGCTGGACGCGGCGCTGGCCTTGAACATCACCATCTCGGTGCTGGTGCTGATGGTGGCGCTGCTGCTGACGAAGCCGCTGGAGTTCCAGTCCTTCCCGCAGATCCTGCTCATCACCACGCTGTTCCGGCTGGGGCTGAACGTGGCCACCACCCGCGCCATCCTGGCCAACGGGCATGAGGGGCCGCAGGCGGCGGGCAACATCATCGCGGTCTTCGGCCAGTCGCTCATGGGCGGCGATGTGCTGGTGGGCCTCATCATCTTCGCCATCCTGCTGCTGGTGAACCAGACGGTGGTGGCGAAGGGCGCGGGGCGCATCGCGGAGGTGTCCGCCCGCTTCCACCTGGACGCCATGCCCGGCAAGCAGATGGCGATTGACGCCGACCTCTCGGCCGGCACGATCGATGAGGCCGAAGCCAAGCGCCGCCGCCGCGACCTGGAGGAGGAGAGCAGCTTCAACGGCTCCATGGACGGCGCCGCGAAATTCGTGAAGGGCGACGCCATCGTCGCCATCGTCTCGGTCTTCATCAACCTGCTGGGCGGGCTGGCCATCGGCATCGGCCGCCACGGCATGCCCTTCATGGAGGCGGTGCAGACCTATTCCATCCTGACGGTGGGCGATGGGCTGGTGGGGCAGATTCCCGCGCTGCTCGTCTCGGTCGGGGCCGCCATCGTCGTGACCAAGGCCGCGCGCGAAGGCCAGGCCGATGCGCTGATGGCGAAGGAGCTGGGCACCTGGAAGCCGCTGGCCGTCGCTTCGGGCAGCTCGCTCGTCCTGGGCCTGGTGCCGGGCATGCCGCTGCTGCCCTTCCTGGCGCTGGCGGGGCTGACGGGCGGGGCCGCGTGGTACCAGCGGCGCCAACCCGCCGCGCCCGCGCCGCCGCCGGAGGAAGCGCCGGCCGCCAATGCCGAGCCGCCCGTGGCCGATGCGCTGCGGATGGACCTGCTGCGGCTGGAGCTGGGCTATGGGCTGCTCTCCCTCGCAGCCGGCGATGCGCCGCGCCTGTCGGAGCAGATCCGCGGGCTGCGCCGTTCCATCGCGCAGGAGATGGGCTTCGTGCTGCCTAGCGTGCGCATCCAGGACAACCTCGAACTGCCCGCCGATTCCTACGTGATCCGCGTGAAGGAGATCGAGGCCGCGCGCGGCAGCCTGCGCCCGCCCATGAACCTCGCCATTGATCCCTCCGGCAACATGCCGGACCTGCCGGGCGAGCGCACGCAGGAACCCGCCTTCGGCCTGCCCGCCCTCTGGATCGAGGAACGGCTGCGCGAGGAGGCCTTGGCCCGCGGCTGCACCGTGGTGGACTGCGCGGGCGTGCTCGCCACCCACCTGACCGAGGTGGTGCGCGAGAACATGAGCGAACTGCTCTCCTACGCCGAGACGCAGAAGCTGCTGGAGGAACTGCCGCGCGAACAGCAGAAGCTGGTGCAGGACCTCATCCCGGCGCAGGCCAGCGTCGGCACGCTGCAACGCCTGCTGCAAGCCCTGCTGGCCGAGCGCGTCTCCATCCGCGACCTGCCCACCATCCTGGAAGGGCTGCAGGAGGCGGTGGCGGCGAACCTGCGCGCCCTGCCGCACATCCAGGCCGTGGTGCGCATGCGCCTGGCGCGGCAATTGTCCGAGGCGGCGCGCGGGCCGCAGGGCTATGTGGGCCTGGTGACGCTCTCGCCCGAATGGGAGGTGGCCTTCACCGAAGCCCTGACCGGCCCGCCCGAGGATAGGCAGCTCGCCATGGAACCCGCGAAGCTCCAGCAATTCATCACCCGCCTGCGCGACGTGCTGGACGCCCAGGCGGCGCAGGAGGAGGCGCCGGTGCTGCTGTGCTCGGGCGCGCTGCGGGCGCATCTGCGCGCGATCGTGGAGCGCATCCGCCCCAGCACCACGGTGCTCGCCCAGGCCGAACTGCACCCGCGCATCCGCGTGCGCGCCCTGGCCAGCATCTGATCCATGCAGCTGCGCGTCTTCCATGGCCGCAATGCCTCGCTGGCGCTGGCCGCCGCGCGTGACGCGCTGGGGGAGGAGGCCATCATCCTCGACACCCGGCGCGTGGGCGGGGGGGTGGAGGTGACGGCCGCGCTCGACGTGGCGGAACCGCTGCTGATCCCGCCCGAGGGCGCGGCCGCGCCGCTGGACCTTCCACCCGCGCTCGCGCGGCACAACCTGCCCGCGCCGCTGGCCATGCGGCTGGGCCAGGGGCGGCTGGCGCCGGCGCTGGCCGCGCATCTCGCCTTCGCGCCGCTACCGCTGGAGCGGCCGCTGCTGCTAGTGGGCCCGCCCGGCGCGGGCAAGACGCTGACCTGCGCGAAGCTCGCCGCGCGCGCCACCATGGCCGGGCAGACCCCGCTGGTGGTGACGGCCGATGGCGCGCGGGCGGGTGCCGTGGAACAGCTCGCCGCCTTCACGCGGCTGCTGCGGTTGACGCTGGCCGTCGCCGCCCAGCCCGAGGTGCTGGCCAAATCCGTGCAGCGGCGCGAACCCGGCCAGCCCGCCTTCCTGGACGGCTTCGGCTGCGACCCCTTCGACGCTTCCCAGGCCGAACGCCTGCACCGCCTCATCGAGGCCGCGGGCGCGACGCCCGTGCTGGTGCTGCCCGGCGGGCTGGACGCCGAGGAAAGCGCCGACCTGGCCCGCGCCTTCCACCTGCTGGGCGCGCGGCACATGATCGCCACGCGCCTCGACAGCGCGCGGCGCCTGGGCGGCGTGCTGGCCGCCGCCGCCGCGGGCCTGGCGCTGACCGAGGCCGGCATCGGCCCGCAGGTGGCGCGCGGCCTGCACCCTCTTTCCGCCGAATGGCTGGCCGCGCGCCTCAGCGCCGCCCCCGGCACACCCCTGGAGTGCGCGCCATGACGCGACTGACGGTCATCGCCTCCGGCAAGGGGGGTGTGGGGAAGACCTGCCTCGCCATCGGCCTCGCCCAGGCGCTGGCGGAGGGGGGTGCGCGCACGGCGCTGGTGGATGGCGATCTCGGGCTCGCCAATGTGGATGTGCAGCTGGGCGTGACGCCGGCGCGGGACCTCGGCCATGTGCTGACCGGCGCCTGCACGGCGGAACAGGCGCTGACGCCGCACCCCGCCGGCTTCGCCCTGCTGCCGGGCCGGTCGGGCGCCGCGGGGCTGGCTTCGCTGGGGGCCGAGGGGCTGGACCGCATGGTGGCCCTGCTGCGCGCCCTGCCAGTGGAGGAGGTGGTGCTGGACCTCGGCGCCGGCCTCTCCCTCGCGCAGCGCCGCCTGGCCGCCGCGGCGGACCTTTTGCTGGTCGTCGTCACCGAGGAACCCACCTCCCTGACCGACGCCTATGCCGTGCTGAAACTGCACCGGACGGATGGCGGGGGCCAGGCCGCGCTGGTCGCCAACATGGTGCAGGGCCCGGCCCAGGCCGCGCGGGTGCATGGCGCGCTGGACCAGGCCTGCCGGCATTTCCTGGGCCAGGGGGTGAAGCTGCTGGGCCATGTGCGGCGCGACGCCAAGGTGCCGGCCGCCATCCGCGCCCAGGCCCCGCTGCTGACGCGCCACCCGGCCAGCCCCGCCGCCCGGGATTTGCGGATCTTGGCGGCGGCGTTGCGGGCCACCCCCCTCGGAAAGGCCGCGTGACACCCCATCTCACCTTGCGATGTCATCGCTTGCCACACGCCAGGCCCGCAGGGTTGCCCGTTACTATCGTTGGTTGGACGGGCTGTCCTTCTTCGAGGAGCGCCGCGCGGAGGGCGAGGCCGCCCACCCCATCCACCGCGCCCTGACCGACCCGGACGGCGGTGCGCCCTCGCCCTATGTGCTGCACCGGTTGATGCTGGAGGGGGTGGCGCTGCCCGAGGCGCCGCGCGTGCTCGATGCCGGCTGCGGCTATGGCGCGACCATGCTGGACCTGGCACCGCGCCTGGGCGGGGACTGGACGGGGCTGACCCTGTCCGAGGCGCAGCGCCAGCGCGGCGGTGCGGCCCTGGCGGCGGCGGGGCTGGCCGACCAGGCGCGCATCCGCGTGCAATCCTATGACATGCCGCCGCCCGGGCCCTTCGACCTGATCATCGGCATCGAGAGCCTGATCCATTCCGCGGCACCCGCGGCGACCATCGCCGTGCTGGCCTCGGTGCTGGCGCCGGGCGGGCACCTGGTCATGGTGGACGACATGCCGGAGGAGGCCATGCCGCCCGAGGCCGCGCGCCGCTTCGCCCTGTTCCGCCGCTACTGGCGCTGCCCGGTGGCGCCCACACGCGCGGGCTGGGTGCGGGCCATGGAGGAGGCGGGGCTGACGCTGGTGGAAGAGCGCGACCTCTCGCCGCTGCTGCGGGTGCGCAGCAGGGACCAGGCGGAACCCCGCCTGCGTGAGCTGAAGGCCTGGCGCCCGCGGCTGCGGCGCGCGCTGGGCTTCGGCGTGCGCGCGGAGGCGGAGATCGGCGGGATCATGCTGGAAACCCTCCAGACGGAGGGCTTCGTGCGGTATCGTCTGCTGGTGGCGCGGAAGGGGTAGGCGCGCGTTTACGCCCCCGCCAGCGTCATCCCATCCACGCGCAGCGTCGGCGCATCGGTGCCGCGCTTGAATTCCAGGTCATCGGCGGCGGTGAGCGCGCGGAACATCTCAGGCAGCTTGCCCGCGATGGTGATCTCGCCCACCGGCTCGGCCAGTTGCCCGTCGCGGATCATGAAGCCGGCGGCCCCGCGCGAGTAATCGCCCGTCAGGCCATTCACCCCCATGCCGATGAGCTCGGTGACGTAGAGACCCAGCTTGATGTCCGCCGTCAGCGCGGCGGGCGAGAGGTGGCCCGCCTCCAGCCAGAGATTGGTGGGCGAGGGCGAGGGCGGCCCGCCCGTGCCGCGCGCCGCATGGCCGGTGGAGGCGAGGCCGAGCTGCGCGGCACTCCGGCTGTCCAGCAGCCAGGTGGTGAGCACGCCATCCTCGACCAGGGCGCGGCGCTGGCCCGCCTGGCCCTCGCCGTCGAAGGGGCGGGAGCGGGGGCCGCGCGGGCGCAGCGGGTCATCCACCACGTTCATCCCGCGCGGCAGGATCTGCGTGCCCATGGCATCCTTCAGGAAGGAGGTGCCGCGCGCGATGGAGGCGCCATTGATCGCGCCCACCAGATGCCCCAGCAGCGAGGACGCGACGCGCGGGTGATAGACCACCGGCAGCACGGCGGATTTGGGCCGCGTGGGGTTCAGCCGCGCCACCGCCTGTTCGCCGGCACGGCGGCCGATGGCGGCGGCGTCCTCCAGTTCGGAGAGGTAGACGGCGCTGGCATAGTCATAGTCGCGCTGCATGCCGGTGCCCTCGCCGGCCAGGGCGGTGGCGGAGACGCTGTGCGAACCGCGCCCATACTCACCGAAGAAGCCGCGCGAGGTGGCGAGGCTGCGCGTGCCGCGCGACCAGCCGGCGGAGGCACCCTCGCTGTTGGTCACGCCCTTCACGGCGAGCGCCGCTTCCTCGGCGAGCGCGGCGCGGGCCAGCAGCGCCTCGGCCTCGGGCGCCTCGCCGTCATCGAGGTCGAGCGCGGCCATGCTGGGGGCCGGCGCGTCCAGGATTTGCGCGAAGCGGTCCTCGGGCACGATCCGCGCCATGGCGACGGCGCGTTCGGCCAGGGCGGCGAAACCTCCAGGGCGTGCCTCGGTGGCGCTGACGATGGCGACGCGCTGGCCCACGAAGACGCGCAGCCCGAGGTCCACGCCCTCGCTGCGCTCCAGCTGCTCGATCTCGCCCAGGCGCCGCTGCACGGCCAGCGAGGCCGAGCGCACCAGCAGCGCATCGGCCTGGTCGGCGCCCGCGCGCTTCGCGGCGTCGAGCAGCGCGCCCAACAGGTCCTGGCTGTTCATGCCGCCAGCTTCTCCGCGATCTGGGCCAGCCCCGGCACGCGGCCGATGGGGCCCATGGTCGCCAGTGTGGGCCGCGCGCGGAAGAGGCGGTGCGCGGCGCGCTGGATGTCCTCGACCGTCACGGCGGCGATGCGGGCCTTGGTTTCCTCGATGGGGATGACGCGGCCATGGATCTGGATGTGCCGCGCGATCTGCTCGCAGCGGCTGCCGGTGGATTCCAGCGACATGAGCAGCGAGGCGCGAAGCTGCGCCTTGGCGCGGTCCAGCTCCTCCTGCGTCACGTCGAGCTGGACGCGGCGGAGTTCCTCGACGGCCACGGGCACCAGTTCCGCCGCCTGCTCCTCGCCCGTGCCGGCGTAGAGGGCGAAGATGCCGCTGTCCTGGTAGGGGTGCGCGAAGGAGTAGATGGAATAGACGAGCCCCCGCCGCTCCCGGATTTCCTGGAACAGGCGCGAGGACATGCCGCCGCCCAGCAGGGTGGAGAGCAGCAGCACCGGGTAGTGGTCGCGGTCCGTGTAGTGGGCGGAGGGGAAGCCCAGCACCAGGTGCACCTGGTCGAGGTCGCGCTCCTCGCGGAATTCGCCGCCCAGGTAGCGCGCGGCCTCGGGGGTCGGGGGCGCCACCTGGGGCAGGTCCGCGAAATGCGCCTGCACCAGTTCCAGCACCGCCTCGTGCGAGACGGCGCCGGCCGCGGCCACCACGGTGCGCGACGGGCCGTAGTGGCGCGCCATGTAGCCGGTCAGTGCCTCGCGCTTCATGGTCTCGATGGTCTGCTCGGTGCCGAGCGTGGGCCGGCCCATGGGCTGCTCGGGGAAGCAGGCGTGCTGGAAATGGTCGAAGATGATGTCGTCCGGCGTGTCGTTCGCCTGGCCGATCTCCTGCAGGATGACGCCGCGTTCGCGCTCCAGCTCCTCGGGCGTCAGGGTGGAGTGGCAGAGGATGTCGCCAATGATGTCGGCGGCGAGGCCCAGATCTTCCTTCAGCACCTTGCAGTAATAGGCGGTCTGCTCGCGCGCCGTGTAGGCGTTGATGTGGCCGCCGACATTCTCGATCTCGCGCGCGATGGCGGCCGCGTCGCGGCGCGCCGTGCCCTTGAAGGCCATGTGTTCGAGGAAGTGGGAGGCGCCGTTCTCCGGCGCGCTCTCATGCCGCGTGCCGGCATGGACATAGGCGCCGATGGAGACGGTCTCGACGCGCGGCATGTGGTCGGTGACGACGACGAGGCCCGAAGGCAGGGTGGTGAGGCGGAGGGATTCGGACATGGGGTGTATGTGGTCCTTCACGCCGCGTTGCGGAGGGCGTGCGCGCGCACGAAGCCCTGGGCGGCGGCGAGGTCATTGGGCAGCACCGAGAAACGCTCCGGCCGGTCATAGAGATCAGCGAGCGCCGGCGGCAAGGGCGGGCGGAAGCCCGTGGCCTGCTGCACCGCGTCGGGGAACTTCGCGGGATGCGCTGTGGCGGCGGTAATGACGGGGATGGAGGCATCCGCCGGCGCATGGGCGCGGGCGGCGGCGAGGCCGATGGCCGTGTGCGGGTCCGCCAGATAGTCCGCCGCCGCGTGCCAGTGGCGGATTTCGGCCAGCGTGTCCTCGTCCGACAGCGCGAAGCCGGTGAAGGCGGCGCTGGCCTGGCGCCAGGCGGCGTCGGGCACGGGCATGCGGCCAGTGGCGCGGAAATCCTGCATCATGCGGGCGGTGGCGCGCGGGTCGCGGCCCAGCAGCTCGAACAGCAGGCGCTCGAAATTGGAGCTGACCTGGATGTCCATCGAGGGCGAGAGCGAGGGCTCCACCGGCCGCGCCGACATGTCATTGGCCGTGAGGAAGCGCGTGAGGATGTCGTTGCGGTTGGACGCCACGATGAAGTGGCTGATGGGCAGGCCCATGCGCTTCGCCGCCCAGGCCGCCAGCACATTGCCGAAATTGCCGGTGGGGACGGAGACGGCCACCTCGCGCTCCGGCGCGCCAAGCGCGAGTGCCGATGCGACGTAATAGGGAATCTGCGCCGCGATGCGCGCCCAGTTGATGGAATTCACCGCCGCCAGCCGCATCTCGGTGCGGAAGGGCGCGTCCACGAACATGGCCTTCACCATGTCCTGGCAATCGTCGAACGACCCCTGGATGGCGAGGTTCGCCACGTTGGGGGACATGACGGTCGTCATCTGCCGGCGCTGCACCTCGCTGGTGCGGCCCTCGGGGTGGAGGATGACGATGTCCACCGAGGCGCGGTCGCGGCAGGCCTCGATGGCGGCCGATCCCGTGTCGCCGCTGGTGGCGCCCACGATGGTGATGCGCTCGCCGCGCTTCGCCAGCACATGGTCGAAGAGGCGGCCCAGCAATTGCAGCGCCACATCCTTGAAGGCGAGCGTCGGGCCGTGGAACAGCTCCAGCGCGAAGTCGCGGGGACCCAGCTGCACCAGCGGCACCACGGCCGGGTGGCGGAAGCTGGCATAGGCGTCGCGCGTCAGGGCGTGCAGTTCGTCGAAGCCCAGCGCATCGCCCGTGAAGCGATGGAGGATGCGGGCCGACAGCTCCGCGAAGGGCAGGCCGCGCAGGGCGTGCCATTCGGCCGGCGTCGGCGTCGGCCAGGTCTCGGGCACGAACAGCCCGCCATCCTCGGCCAGGCCGGCGAGCAGGACATCCTCGAAGCCGCGGGGGGCGGCTTCGCCTCGGGTGGAGATGTAGCGCATGGGGCAGGAGATAGCGCCTCCCGCCCCCACTTGCTACTCCGCCGCCTGGAGCGTCACCGTGGCGGCATATTCCTCCAGCGGCGCGCAGGTGCAGACCAGGTTGCGGTCGCCATAGACATTGTCCACCCGCTTCACCGGCGGCCAGTACTTGGCGGCGCGCACCCAGGGCAGCGGGAAGGCGGCCTGTTCGCGCGAGTAGGGGTGGGTCCAGCTGGTGGCCATCACCTCCGCCGCCGTGTGGGGGGCGTTCTTCAGCGGGTTGTCGGCCCGGTCCATCCGGCCCTGCTCCACCGCGCGGATTTCGGCGCGGATGGCGATCATGGCCTCGATGAAGCGGTCCAGTTCCGCCTTGGTCTCGCTCTCCGTCGGCTCCACCATCAGCGTGCCCGACACGGGCCAGGACATGGTGGGGGCGTGGAAGCCGTAATCCTGGAGGCGCTTGGCGATGTCCTCGACCATCACGCCGCCGCCCTGCTGGAAGCCGCGGCAGTCCAGGATGCACTCATGCGCCACCATGCCCTGCCCGCCACGGTAGAGGATGGGGAAGTGGTCGCGCAGCCGGGCCGCCATGTAGTTGGCGTTGAGGATGGCGACCTCGGTCGCGCGCGTCAGCCCCTCGCCGCCCATCATGCGGATATAGGCGTAGCTGATGGGCAGGATGGCGGCGCTGCCGAAGGGCGCGGCGCTGACCGGGCCGAAGCCCGTGGCGGGGCCGGCCTCGGCCACCAGCGGGTGGTTGGGCAGGTGGGGCGCCAGGTGCGCCGCGACGCCGATCGGCCCCACGCCGGGCCCGCCGCCGCCATGCGGGATGCAGAAGGTCTTGTGCAGGTTCAAATGGCACACATCGGCGCCGATGGCCGCCGGTGAGGTCAGCCCCACCTGCGCGTTCATGTTGGCGCCATCCATGTAGACCTGCCCGCCCTGGTCGTGGATGACGGCGCAGATTTCGCGGATCCGCTCCTCATACACGCCATGGGTGGAGGGGTAGGTCACCATCAGCGCGGCCAGGTTCGGCCCGTGCTGGGCCGCCTTCGCGCGCAGGTCGTCCAGGTCCACGTTGCCGTCGCGGTCGCAGGCGGTCACCACCACCTTCATGCCCGCCATCACCGCGCTGGCGGGGTTGGTGCCATGCGCGCTGGAGGGAATGAGGCAGATGTTCCGGTGCCCCTCGCCCCGCGCCTGGTGATAGGCGCGGATGGCGAGCAGCCCCGCATATTCGCCCTGGCTGCCCGCATTGGGCTGGAGCGACACGGCCGCGAAGCCGGTCACGCCGCACAGCCAGGCCTCAAGCTGCCGGATCATGGCCAGGTAGCCGCGCGCCTGGTCCACCGGCGCGAAGGGATGGATGTCCGCGAAGCCCGGGAAGGTGACGGGGATCATCTCCGCCGTCGCGTTCAGCTTCATGGTGCAGGAGCCGAGCGGGATCATGGAGCGGTTCAGCGCCACGTCCTTGTCCTCCAGCCGCTTCATGTAGCGCAGCATGGCGTGCTCGGCGTGGTGGGTGTTGAACACCTCGGCCGTGAGGAAGGCGCTGGCGCGGTGCAGGCCAGAGGGAATGCCGCCCGCGGTGGCGCCCAGTTCCACGCCGCCCAGCAGCTTGGCGAGCGTGGCGAGTTCGGCGCGCGTCACCGTCTCGTCCAGCGCCACGGCCACGGCGTCCGTGCCCACGCGGCGCAGGTTGAAGCCGGCGGTCAGCGCGGCCTCCATCAGCGCCTCGGTGCGCGCGCCCGTCTCCACCACGATGGTGTCGAAGAAGGCGTCATGGCGCAGCGTGAAGCCGCCCTCGCGCGCCGCACCGGCCAGCATGCGGGCCTGGAGCGCCACGCGGCGGGCGATGCGCTTCAGCCCCTCCGGCCCGTGCCAGACGGCATACATCGAGGCCATGACCGCCAGCAGCACCTGGGCGGTGCAGATGTTGGAGGTGGCCTTCTCGCGGCGGATATGCTGCTCGCGCGTTTGCAAAGCGAGGCGCATGGCCGGCGCGCCGGCCGCATCCACCGAGACGCCGACCAGCCGGCCCGGCAGGCTGCGCTTCAGCGCATCCTTCACCGCGATGAAGCCCGCATGCGGCCCGCCATAACCGAGCGGCACGCCGAAGCGCTGGGAGGAACCGACGACGATATCGGCGCCCATCTCGCCCGGCGGCGTCACCAGCGTCAGCGCCAGCAGATCGGCGGCGACGATGGCGAGCGCGCCGGCCTCATGCGCGGCCTGGATTTCGGGGGCGATGTCACGCAGCGCGCCGGTCGTGCCGGGATATTGCGTGACGACGGCGAAGGGCTTTTGGGCGGCGATCACCTCGGCCAGCTTGGCGGGCGCGGCCAGGACCAGCTTGATGCCGACAGGTTCCGCGCGCACGCGCAGCACGGCGATGGTCTGCGGGTGGCAATCCTCGGCCACCACCAGCACATCGCCCTTCCCTTTGTGGGCGGAGTGGGCGAGCGTGACCGCCTCGGCCGCCGCCGTCGCCTCGTCGAGCAGCGAGGCGCCGGCCACGGGCAGGCCCGTCAGGTCGCAGATCATGGTCTGGAAGTTGACCAGCGCCTCCAGCCGCCCCTGGGCGATTTCCGCCTGGTAGGGCGTGTAGGCGGTGTACCAGCCCGGGTTTTCCAGGATGTTCCGCAAGATCACCGGCGGCGTGTGCGTACCGTGATAGCCCATGCCGATCAGGGACCGCTTGCGGATGTTGCGCTCGCTCAGCGCGCGCAGCTCCGCGATGGCCGCGGCCTCGTTCACCGGGGCCGGCAGCGCGGAAAAGTCCACGCCGCGGATGCCGGCGGGGACGGTGCGGCCCACCATCTGCTCGAGGCTGGTGCAGCCGACCACCTCCAGCATCTGCTGGATCTCGGCCTCGGTGGGGCCGATGTGGCGGCGGATGAATTCGCCCTGGTCCTCCAGGGCGCGCAATTCGTCGAGCGTGCTCATGCGAGGCTGTCCACGAAGGCGTTGTAGGCGTCGGCGTCCAGCAGATCATCCGGCAGGGCGCCGCTGGCCTCGATCTTGAAGAACCAGCCGGCGCCGGTCGGTTCCGCATTCACCTTGGAGGGGTCGTCGGTCAGCGCCTCGTTCACCTCCACCACGCGGCCGGTGATAGGGGCATAGACGTCGGAGGCGGCCTTCACGCTCTCCACCACGGCGATGGCCTCGCCGGCCGTGACCTCGCGGCCGACCTCGGGCAGGTCCACGAACACCACATCGCCCAGCGCGGTCTGCGCGTGGTCGGTGATGCCGATGACGGCCACCTGGCCCTCCATCCGCAGCCACTCATGGTCCTTGGTGAATTTCAGCTCGGTCATGGCGGTGCGTCCTTCAGCGGGCGTAGCGATGGGGTTGGAAAGGCATGGGCGCGACGCGGGCGGGCAACGCCTTGTCGCGCACGATGAGGTCAAGGGCGGTGCCGTCAGCGGCATGCGGGCGGGCGACATAGCCCATGGCGACGGGGGCGCCGACCGAGGGGCCGAAGCCGCCGGAGGTGATTTCGCCCACCACCTCGCCACCCGCGCGGATTTGCGTGTGCGCGCGCGCGGGCTGGCGGCCCTCCGGGCGCAGGCCCACCCGCAGCCGGGGCGCGCCATTGTCGAGCTGTTCGCGCACGCGCTCGGCGCCGCGGAAATCCCAGGCCATGCGGCGGCGCTTGCCCATGGACCAGACGAGGTTCGCCTCGACGGGCGTGGTCGTCTCGTCCAGGTCGTTGCCGTAGAGGCAGAGGCCCGCCTCCAGCCGCAGGGAATCCCGCGCGCCGAGGCCGGCGGGCATCACGCCCGGCATGGCCAGCAGGGCGCGCGCCAGCGCCTCGGCCTGCTCGGCGGGGACGGAAATTTCCAGCCCGTCCTCGCCCGTGTAGCCGGACCGCGAGGCGATCACCTCGATCCCCGCGATGGTGATGGGCGCGATGCCCATGAAAGTGAGGTCCGTCGGCACCAGCGACGCCACGGCCGGCCCTTGCAGCGCCAGCAAGGCGCGGTCCGGCAGGGGGCGGAGCTTCACGCCGGAAGGCAGCACGCTTTCGATCAGCGGCAAATCCACCTGCTTGCGGCTGGCATTCACCACGAGGAAGAGCCGGTCGCCGAGATTGGCCACCATGAAATCGTCCACGATGCCGCCCGCCTCGTTCAGCAGCAGGCCATAGCGCTGGCGGCCGGGCTTCAGCGCCTGGACATCGGCGGGGGTGAGCTGTTCCAGCGCGGCGGCCGCGCCCTCGCCCACCAGTTCCGCCTGGCCCATGTGGCTCACGTCGAACAGGGCGGCGGCGCTGCGGCAATGCAGGTGCTCGGCCATGATGCCGGCCGGGTATTGCACGGGCATGGAATAGCCCGCGAAGGGCACCATGCGCACGCCCAGCTCCTTGTGGAGCGCGGCCAGAGGCGTTTCGAGAAGCGTATCGGAATCGGCCACGTATCCCCCTGCCGCATCCGCGGCGGTTGCGATCGTGACCCCCCTCTGTCGGAAAACCTGAGAGATTCAGCGCCGGGGGTGGAAGCCCGGTGCCTTACTCCGTCGGTGCCGGCCCCTTGCGGGGTGCCGGGCTTTCCAGAGTGCCCTGTCGCGCGCGGCCCTTTTGCCTGAGCGTTTCCGGGGGCCGGTTGCGCCTTCGGCGACCACCAGGGCACGGGGCCCCGGCGATTCTCTCCCGCACGCGATATGCAGGCCCCGCGGATATGATCCGCTTCGAAGGCGAAAGCAAGGCGGCGAGGGGCGGCATCCAAGCCTTCGACAAGCCGCGCGCCCGCGAAACCGGCAGGCAAGGGCGGCGCTGCCCGCGCTTACGGCAGGAAGGAGAACATCACGAAGGCCGCGAAGATGCTGAGATGGACCATGCCCTCCAGCACCGTGGTCCGCCCGGTGTTGAGGGTGATGGCCAGCATCAGGAAGGTCGTGGCCAGCAGCACGGTCATCGCCGCGTCCAGCCCCAGATGCAGCGGCTGGCCCGTGGCCAGCGCCACCACGGCCACGGCCGGGATGGTCAGCCCCACGCAGGCCAGGACCGAGCCCAGCGTCAGGTTCAGCGCGGCCTGGAGGTTGTTGCGGGCGGCCGCGCGCAGCGCCGTCAGCCCCTCGGGCATCAGCACCAGCAGCGCGATGGCGACACCGACCAGCGAGAGCGGCAGATCCGCCGCCCGCACCCCCGCCTCCAGCACCGGCGCCAGCGCCTTGGCCAGCAGCACCACGCAGACCAGCGACAGCAGCAAAAGCCCGCCCGCCACCAGCGCCGCCATCGCGCCGGGCCCGTTCGCGCCGGCCGCGATGTCATGGTCCGCCACGAATTCCGCCCGGTGCCGCACCAGCTGCACATAGAGGAAGGCGACGTAGAGGCTCAGCGACACCACCGCCACGAAGAGCAGCTGCGGCGGCGAATAGACCGGCCCCGCCGCGCTGATGGTGTGGCTGGGCAGCACCAGCGTCAGCACCGCCAGCGGAATCAGCACCGCCAGGAAGGCGTTGCAGGCGGAGGTGCGGAAGCTCTGCTCGAACCAGCGGCGCCCGCCCAGCAGCAGGCTCAACCCCAGCACGCCGTTCAGCGCGATCATCAGCGCGGCGAAGATGGAATCCCGCGCGACCGTGGGTTCCGCGCCGCCCAGCATCATGGAGACGATCAGCCCCGCCTCGATCACGGTGATGGAGACGGCCAGCACCAGCGCGCCCAGCAGATTGCCCAGGCGCTGCGCCACCGTCTCGGCATGGCGGACGGCGGCGAAGATGACGCCGATCAGCGTCACGGCCACCAGCGGCATGGGCACCAGCCCCGTCACCAGCAGCTCCGCTAGGCCGATGGCCGGGAAGGCCAGGGACCACCACGGGAAGCGCCTCATCGCCGCCGCCCGATCAGGAAGCCCAGCACCACCAGGCCGATCGCGGCCACAACCAGTCCGGCCTCCAGGCCGACGGTCGCGCGGGCAAGGCCCATCAGCGGCGGCCCGGCCGCCTGGCCGATGAAGAAGTGGAAGGCGTGCAGCGCCGTGGCCGAGCCCCGCGCCTGGGGGGCGATCTCGGTCACGCGGGTCTGCAAGGAGTTGTGCAGCATGAAGAAGCCGGTGCCGAGCAGCAGCCCGCCGCCGATGAAGGCCCAGTCCACCCGCGCGCCCGCGAAACACAGCGTGCCCAGCGCGGCCAATGCGCCGCCCAGCATCATCATCCGCGAGGGGCCGAGGCGCCGCACCAGCCAGGGCGCCAGCGCCGTGTAGAGGAAGCCGCCGCAGCCGAAGGCGGCGAGCGTGAACCCGGCCTCCCGCGTGCCGCCCATGCCGTTTTCCAGCAGATGGTTGGCGAAATAGGGGAAGGCACCGAAGACCAGCATGCCCTCGATGCCCACGGCCCAGAACAAAGCGCGGGCGGCGGGGTTGGCCAGCAGCGAACGGTAGCGGGCCAGGGCCTCGTGCAGGCTGAGGCGCCCGCGCGGTTCCGGCACACGGTCGCGCCAGAGGGGGATGACGGCACCGGCCGCCAGCAACGCCGTCAGCAGCATCAGCCCGCGCCAGCCCAGGACGGGTTCCAGCAGCCCCGCCAGCACGCCGCCGGCCATCTGCCCCGCGATGGCGCAGGCGAGGAAGCGGCTGATCGCCACCTGGCGCTCCGCCATGGGCACGCGGTCGCCGAAGAGCGCCAGCGTCACGGGGAAGATGCCGCCGCCGGCGCCCCCGGTCAGCACCCGCATCACCATCAGGAAGAGCAGGGTGGGCGCGAGCGCCGAAGCCGCCAGGAACACCGCCTGGAAGGCGAGCGCGAAGATGATGACGCGTTGCTTGCCCAGCGCATCGGCCACCGGGCCCAGCACGGGCTGCACCAAAGCGAAGGGCAGGGCGAAGGCGGTGGCCAGCAGCGCGACGCGCGCCGGGTCCTCGGCGAAGTCGAAGGCCAGCACGGCCACCAGCGGGTCCGTGATGCGGGTGGCCACCGCCGAGGCGAAGCCCGCCAGCGCGAAGGTCAGGACGAGGCGGTTGTGCTGGGCGCGGGACATCAGGCGGGCGGCGGCTCGCCCTGGATGGGGGTGGCGCCCATGGATCCCAGCATCTCGGTGATGGCGGCGGCGGCGGCCTCGACCTCGGCGGGCGAGACGCCCTTGGCCACCAGCGCAACGCCGCCGCCCGTGAAGCCCTGCGGGCCATGGCTGCGATAGAAGGGATAGCTGCCCACATCCAGCGCGGGGAAGCGCGCCTGCACGGCGGCCAGGGCTTCCGCGATGTTGCCCTCATAGACGCCCAGCGCATGCACCGTGGCCGAGATCACCGGCACGCCCCCGCCCAGCGAGGGCGCCAGCGCCTCGAACATGGACTGCATGATGCGCGGCACGCCCGCCATCACATGCACATTGCCCATGGTGAAGCCGGGTGCGGTGGTCATGGCGCAGCGAATGGGGGTGGCGCCCTGCGGCAGGGTCGCCATGCGAAGGCGCGCGGCGTTGAACTCCACCGGCGGGTCGCGGTGCGCATAGTCCTCGGCCATCAGGGCCCGGGTTTCCTCATGGACCACCCAGGGCACGCCGAAGGCCGCCGCCACGCATTCGCTGGTGATGTCGTCATGGGTGGGGCCGATGCCGCCGGTGGTGAAGACATGGTCGAACTTGGCGCGGACCTCGTTCACCGTGGCCACGATGGTCTCGGGCACGTCGGGAATGACGCGGACCTCGCGCAGCAGGATGCCCATTTCGCCCAGGCGCGTCGCCAGGAATTGCAGGTTGGCGTCTCGGGTGCGGCCGGAGAGCACCTCATTGCCGATGATGAGCAGGCAGGCGGTGGGGTTGGGCATGGGTCTCTCCTACAGGAAGTCCCGCAGCAGGGCGACGAGGGGAATGTCGGCGGGCGGCATGGGGTAGTCCGCCAGCTTCTGCGGGCGCACCCAGGCCAGCGCCTGGCCCTCGTGCGGGGTCACGCGCCCCTCCCATTTGCGGCAGACATAGAGCGGCATCAGCAAATGGAATTTTTCGTAGGCGTGGCTGGCGAAGAAGAGCGGCGAGAGGCAGGCCTCGCGCGTCTCGATGCCCAGCTCCTCGCGCAATTCGCGGATCAGGGCGGCCTCGGGCGTCTCCCCCTCGACCAGCTTGCCGCCGGGGAACTCCCAGAGGCCGGCCATGGATTTCCCCTCGGGCCGCTGGGCCAGCAGCACGCGGCCCTCCACATCCACCAGCGCGCAGGCGACCACCAGCAGGATAGGCTTGGCCGCGGGCTGCGCGACATCCTTGGCCGCTGCCGCGGCGCGGCGGCGGAAGAAGACCACCGGCATGTTGCGGTTGCGCGAGAGGAAGGGTTCCGCCCCCTGCCCCGCCGGCTCGAAGCCGATGGCGCGCAGCACGGCGTGGGAGGCTTCGTTGTCCGTCAGCGCGCTGGCCTCGACTTCCGTGAGGCCCAGCACCCGCTCGCCCCACGCGCACAGCGCCGAGGCGGCCTCCCGCGCGATGCCCTGGCGCCAGAACTTGCGACCGACCCAATAGCCCAGCTCCGCCGGGCCATTTTGGCGCAAGGTCAGCCCCACGCAGCCCACCAGCGCGCCGCCTTGCGTGATGGCGAGGTGACACCCGCTGCCCGCCTCGATCTGCGTGCGGGTGGCGGCGATCCATTCCAGGGCGAGGCCATCGCGGTAGGGGAAGGGCACGCGGGAGAGGTTGCCTGCCACCGAATAGTCATTGACCAGCCGCGTCACATCGGGCGCGTCCGCAGGCTCCAGCGGGCGCAGCACCAGCCTGTCCGTCCGGATGGGAAGTTCAGCGGCGAAGGAGGCCATGGGGTCCGGGAAGTTGGTGGCGGGGCGGGAACCCTGGCGTCAGGTCCCGGCCCACAGGTCCGGACTCCGTCAGTTCAAGGCCTTGCGGAGGATAGACCACCCCGCGCCGGGGAGTAAGCCGCATGGCGCGCCGGCGCCGTGACGGGCAGCGGGCTGACGGCGCCCGCCAAGTACTTCACCCGCATGGCCAGGAAGGGCCGCTCGATCACGTAATAGGACAGGGCGCTGACGGCGATGATGGCCGGCAGCAGCACCAGCAGGAACTCCAGGTACCAGACGCCGCCCAGGAGGGGCATGGTCCAACCATTCTCCATCATGCGGTGATGGAGCATGGCGAAGGGGAAGTGCCAGACATAGATCGAGTAGCTGATGGTGCCGAGCCAGGCGAAGGCGGCGCTGGCCTGGGCGCCGAGGCGCTGCATGGCCTCGCTGGCCGGCAGGGGCCAGCGGAAATGCAGGTAGGCCAGCAGGACGAAGCCATAGGCCGCGCCTTCCAGCAGGGGGCTGAAGGCCCAGGCGATGCTGGGGCTGTGGGGGGTGCCCTCGCCGAAATAGCCGCCCGACCACCAGACGAAGGCCATCAGCCAGCCCTGCAAGGTCAGCAGCGCGACGGCCATCCAGGCGGGGTTGGCCAGCAGCCGGGGCCGCTGCCGGTGCAGCACCGCGAGCAGCATGCCCAGCACGAACTGGTCGAGCCGGCCGAGCAGCGTCCAGTAGGACGCGTCCTGAACCGTGCCGTCCAGGAAGAAGACCAGCAGGCGGACCGAGAGGAACAGCGCCAGGACCCCCGCCAGATACCCCAGCCCCGCCCGCCGCACGAAGATCATCAGCAGGGGGAAGAGCAGGTAGAACTGGAACTCGACCATGATGGTCCAGAGATGCGGGAAGTGCGGCAGCTTCACATCGCTCAGATTGCCGAGGAAGGTGGCGAGCGCCACGAAGGACAGCGCGTCCACCTGGCGCCCGAAGGCGAAGGCCGCGATGCAGACCGCCACGATATAGAGCGGATAGATCCGCAGCAGGCGGTTCATCAGGAAGGCGCGGTACTGCACCTCCCGCCCCAGGCAGATGCTGGTCAGGATGAAACCGGTGAGCACCATGAAGAGCGCGACGCCGCCATAGCCCTCGCGCACCACCAGCAGCAGCGGGTTGTCCTGCTGCGCCAGCATCGGGTGGAAGAAGTGGTAGAGCAGCACGATGAACGCCGCATAGAACCGCAGGTGGTCCAGCCGCGGCATGTAGGCGATGTTGGCGGACTGCATGCGCGATCCTCGCGGGCTTTCCGGGATGGGCCGGGTTGCGCGCGGACGCGACGCGCCACGCTCCCGCTCCCAACGCGCGGGGCCGCCGCGAGGCTGAATGAATTTTCAGAAAAGGTTGCGGCGGGAAAATGGCGGGGGGCCAGGCCGCCCCGCCGCAAGCCGGCTCAGCTTCGGTAGGAGCCGTTGATGTCGATGTAGCCGTGCGTCAAATCGCAGGTCCAGACCGTGGCCTGGCCGCGGCCGAGGCCGATATCCACCGTGATCTCGACCTCGCGGCCCTTCATGTGGGCGACGACCGGCGTCTCGTCATAGCCGGGGATCACGCCGCCCTCGCGCGCCATCCAGGTGCCGCCGACAGCCACGCTGAGCTTGTCACGATCGGCGGGTTCGCCGGCCTTGCCCACGGCCATGACGATGCGGCCCCAATTGGCGTCCTCGCCCGCGATGGCGGTCTTGACCAGGGGCGAATTGGCGATGGCCATGCCGATGCGGTGCGCGGACTTCGCGCTGACCGCGCCGGTCACGTTGATGGTGATGAGTTTCTGGGCGCCCTCGCCATCGCGGGCCACCATCAGCGCCAGCTCATGCAGCACCTCCTCCAGCGCGCGGCGGAAGTCGCGCAGCAGGGTGGGCGGGCTGTCCGCCGTTACGCGCGGGTGCTTGGCCTGACCCGTCGCGAAGAGCAGCACGGTGTCGGAGGTGGAGGTGTCGCTGTCCACCGTCACGCAGTTGAAGCTCTTGGCGTTGCCGCGCGTCAGCAGCTTTTGCAGCACGGGCGCGGGGATTTTCGCGTCGGTCGCGATGAAGGACAGCATCGTCGCCATGTCGGGCGCGATCATCCCGCTGCCCTTGGCGATGCCGTTGATGGTGACCGTGGCATCCCCGATGCGCGCCGTGCGGGTGGCGGCCTTGGGGAAGGTGTCGGTGGTCATGATGGCGCGGGCGGCGGCGGCCCAGCCCTCTTCCTTCAGCCCCTCCACCACGCGCGGCAGGGCGGCCAGCAGCACGTCCGTCGGCAGGCGTTCGCCGATGACGCCGGTGGAGGCGATGAAGACCTCGCGCGGCTTGCAGCCCACCAGGGCGGCGGTCTCGGCGGCCGTGCGCTCACAGGTCTCGCGGCCGGCGCGGCCGGTGAAGACGTTGCTGTTGCCGGCATTCACCACCAGCGCCCGCGCCTTGCCGCCCTTCAGCGCGGCACGGCACCAATCCACCGGGGCGCCCGGGCATTTGTTCATGGTGAAGACGCCCGCCACGGTGGTGCCCGGCGCGAAGCGGAACACCGTCATGTCCTCGCGCGCCTTGTAGCGGATGCCGGCCGCGACGGAGCCGCATTCGGCGCCGGCAAGGGCCGGCATCTCCGGCAGGGGGAGGGCCAGAGGGGAAACAGCGAGGGCCATGGGTCTTACCGGCGGGCGGGGGGTGGCGGGGGAACGGCCTGGATGGGGCCGGGCGCGGGGGTCGCGGCGGGGGGTTCCACGCGCTCGATCGTGGTGGCGGCGCGCACGCGTTCGATCACGGCGTTCACCTCCTCCTCGATCATGCGCTGGCGCAGCGTGTCGCGCGCCTCCTCGAAGGCGGGGCCGCGGGTGGTGCGGCGTTCCTCGACGCGGATCACATGCCAGCCGAACTGGGTGCGGACAGGTTGGGGGCTGAGCTGGCCCGGCTGCAGCGCGAAGGCGGCATTGGCGAATTCGGGCACCATGTCGCCGCGGCTGAAGAAGCCCAGGTCACCGCCATTGCGGCCGGCGGGGTCGGTGGAGCGGCTGCGCGCCACCTCCTCGAAATTCGCCCCGCCCTGGATCTGGGTGATGATGGCGCGGGCATCGGCCTCATTGGCCACCAGGATGTGGCGGGCGCGGACCTCTTCCTGCTCGGGCGCGGCCGCCTGGTCGCGGGCGTGGCGGGCGCGGAGCGCCTCGTCGGTCAGGCGGGGCAGGACCTCGCGGCGCAGCAGGGTGTCGCGCAGCGCGTTCTCCTCGAAGGCGCGCATGCGGGCCTGGAATTCGGGGTCGTCCTGGAGGTTCGCGCGGCGGGCGGCGATGACCATGGCGCGGTCGGAAATGGCGCGGTCCAGCAGTTGGTTGAACACCTCGGGCGGCAGCATGGTCCGCAGCACCTGGGGCGGCACGGTGCGGAGTTCGGGCGGCATGGCCTCGGCGGCGGCGGCGATCACCTCCTCCAGCCGGATTTCCTGCCCGTCCACGCGGGCGAGGACCGGGTTGGGGTCGGCGGCGGGGGCGGGCGCGGCGGCCGGAGGGGTGGCGGCGGGCGGCGCGGCGGCGGGCGGGCGGGCCGGCGCCTGGGCATGGACGCCCGGCGCCAGGAACGTGCCGGCCAGCAGCAGGGCGGCGAGGGGGAAACGGGCCATCGGCGAAGCCTTCACAACAAGGCTCCGACAATGGCCGATGGCCCGTGCGCCCACAACCCGCCCGGTGGGGCGTGTTACACCGGGATGGATGAGGCGCCGGCAGCGTTTGGGCGACTGACTCACCGCTCCGGCGTCCCGCCTCCGCGGATCAGGCGCCGGCCGTGTTTGGGCGACTGATTCACCGCTCCGGCGTCCCGCCTCCGCGGATCAGGCGCCGGCCGACCATTGACAGCCCCGCCCGCGCGCGAAACCGTGTCGGCATGAGCACGAAAACCACGCCCGCCGGCGGCTACCGCTTCATCCCCGCCGTCTTCCAGTATTCGGGCGGCGTGGCCGCCGAGCCCGGCTTCCGGCTGGAGCGCGCCCGCTTCTCCCGCCCCGTGCCCCTGGCCGAGGGCTTCGACCGCATCGCCGCCCATCTGGACGCTCTGGGCCGCCCCCGCACGGCCTTCGCGGCCTGCGAACTCCGCAGCCCCGCCCCCTTCACCGAGGAGGGCTTCACCGCCTTCAACCGCGTCTATTTCGGCGTGCTGGAATCCTGGGGCGTGGTGGTGGACGGGCAGAACCCCGTGGCCCGCAGCAATGTCTGCCCCGAGATCGCCCCCCCGCCCGAGCCGAGCTTCCACGCCTTCTCCTACACGGTGGTGGACCCGGGCGCGGCGCCCAGCTTCGTCGTGGCGGGGTCCGGCGAGGCGCGCGAGGGCCGCGCCACCTATGAGGAGAGCATCGTCGCCCCGGGCGACACCTCGCCCGCCGGCATGGCGGCCAAGGCCGGCTACGTGCTGGGCGAGATGGAGCGCCGCATGTCGGCCCTCGGCTTCGGCTGGGCCGACACCACCGATGTGCAGGTCTATACGGTGTTCGACTTCAGCGCCCTCTTCCTGCCGGAGATGGTGGCGCGCGGCGCCGCCCGGCACGGCGTCACCTGGCAACCCTGCCGCCCGCCCGTGCGGGGGCTCGATTTCGAGATGGATTGCCGGGGCCTCGCGCGGGAAATCGTGTTGCCGGCGTAATATGGCCGCGGTTGACCCTGGGGGGGCCGGGACCTATCTCTGACGCTCCCCAGGGGTGCAAGCATTCCGTGCCGCATTCCGCGCGGCCTGTGCCCGGGGACCCGCGTTCGGAGAATTGTCCCCACCCATGTTCGCCCGCCTCGTCCGCTCCATCTTCGGCTCCGCGAATGACCGCGCGCTGAAGCGCCACCAGTCGCGCATCGCCGCGATCCAAGCGTGGGAGCCCAAGCTCGCCGCCCTCTCGGACGAGGAGCTGCGGGGCAAGACGGCCGATTTCCGCGCCCGGCTGGCGCAGGGCGCGACGCTGGACGACCTCCTGGAAGAGGCCTTCGCCACCGTGCGCGAGGCCTCGAAGCGCTGCCTGGGCCTGCGCCATTTCGACGTGCAGATGATCGGCGGCATGGTCCTGCACGAGGGCAAGATCGCCGAGATGAAGACCGGCGAGGGCAAGACGCTGGTCGCCACCCTGCCCGTCTATCTGAACGCGCTGCCCGCCAAGGGCGTGCATGTCGTCACCGTGAACGACTACCTGGCCACGCGCGACAGCGACTGGATGGGCCAGCTCTATGGCTTCCTCGGCCTGACCACGGGCGTCATCGTCAACGGCCTCAGCGACGACCAGCGCCGCGCCGCCTATGCCTGCGACATCACCTACGGCACGAACAACGAGTTCGGCTTCGACTATCTCCGCGACAACATGAAGTATCGCCTGGACGAGATGGTCCAGCGGCCCTTCGCCTATGCCATCGTGGACGAGGTGGACAGCATCCTGGTGGATGAGGCGCGCACGCCCCTCATCATCTCCGGCCCCACCGACGACACCAGCGACCTCTATCGCCGCGTGGACAAGGTGATGGCGGAGTTCGTGAAGGACCCCGAGCGCTTCGAGAAGGACGAGAAGCAGCGCACCGTCAACATGACGGAAAAGGGCGGCGAGGACATCGAGCGCCTGCTGGCCGAGGCCGGTGAGCTGAACGAGGGCAACCTCTATGACGCGGTGAATGTCAGCCTGGTCCACCACGTCAACCAGTCGCTGCGCGCCCATGTGCTGTTCAAGCGTGACGTCGAGTATGTCGTCCGCAACGACAAGATCATCATCATTGACGAGTTCACCGGCCGCATGATGGACGGCCGCCGCTACAGCGACGGGCTGCACCAGGCGCTGGAAGCCAAGGAGAATGTGACGGTCCAGCCCGAGAACCAGACGCTGGCCTCCATCACCTTCCAGAACTACTTTCGTCTCTATCCCAAGCTGTCCGGCATGACCGGCACGGCCGCCACCGAGGCGGACGAATTCGCCGAGATCTACAAGCTCGAAGTCGTCGAGGTCCCGACCAATGTGCCCGTGGCGCGCAAGGACGAGGATGACGAGGTCTATCGCACCGCCATGGAGAAGTACGAGGCGGTGATCCGCCTCGTCGGCGAGTGCCGGGAGCGGAACCAGCCCTGCCTGGTCGGCACCACCAGCATCGAGAAGAGCGAGCTGATCTCGGAGCTGCTGAAGAAGGCCGGCATACCGCACAATGTGCTGAACGCGCGCTACCATGAGCAGGAGGCGGGCATCGTCGCCCAGGCCGGCCGCCCCGGCGCCGTGACCATCGCGACGAACATGGCCGGCCGCGGCACCGACATCAAGCTCGGCGGCAATGCGGACATGCTGGCCAAGGCGGAAGTCGGCAACAGCGACAGCCCCGAATACGAGGCGGCGCTGGCCCGCCACATGGCGGAGGTGGAGGCCGCGCAGCCGCTGGTGAAGGCGGCCGGCGGCCTCTTCGTCATCGGCACCGAGCGGCATGAATCGCGGCGCATCGACAACCAGCTGCGCGGCCGGTCCGGCCGCCAGGGCGACCCGGGCGGCAGCCGCTTCTTCCTCTCGCTGGAAGACGACCTGATGCGCATCTTCGGCAGCGACCGCATGGGCGGGATGCTGACGAAGCTCGGCCTCAAGGAAGGCGAGGCCATCGTCCACCCCTGGATCAACAAGGCGCTGGAGAAGGCGCAGAAGAAGGTCGAGGCGCGCAACTTCGACACGCGCAAGAACCTGCTCAAATACGACGACGTGATGAACGACCAGCGGCGCGAGGTCTATGCCCAGCGCCGCGCCTACATGGAGGCGACGGACCTCAGCGAGACCGTCGAGGACATGCGGCGCGAGACCATCCACGACATGGTCCACCGCGCCATCCCCGAGAACGCCTATGCCGAGCAGTGGGACCTGGAGGGGCTGGAAAAGCGCGTGAAGGACGTGCTCGGCCTCGACCTGCCCGTGCGGGAATGGGGCCAGGAGGAGGGCATTGACGAGGTCCAGGTGCGCGAGCGCATCGAGGCCGCCGCCGACCAGGCCGCCGCCGCCAAGGCCGCCAACCTCGGCCCCGACTTCATGCGGATGGTCGAGAAGTCGCTGCTGCTGCAGCTCTTCGACCAGGTGTGGAAGGAGCACCTGCTCAGCCTCGACCATTTGCGCCAGGGCATCGGCCTGCGCGCCTATGGCCAGCGCGACCCGCTGAACGAGTACAAGCGCGAGGCCTTCGCGCTGTTCAACAACATGCTGGAGGAACTGCGCGAGCGCGTGACCTCCCTGCTGCTGCGCCTGGAATTCGCCCCCGACGCGCCCCCGCCCGAGCCCCAGCCCGTGCGCGTGACGGACATGCGCCACCCCGCGCCGGGCAACGGCATGGGCGGCGACTACGAGATGGCCGAGGCCGCGCCCGCCGCCCCCTATGGCGCCGCGACCGCCCCCGCCCCGCGCGCCCAGGCGGTGGACGCGAACGACCCCACCACCTGGGGCGCCACGCCGCGCAACGCGCCCTGCCCTTGCGGTTCGGGGAAGAAGTACAAGCATTGTCACGGAAGGGCCTGACGCCCAGGCCCGTCAAGGAGCGCCGATGACCACCGCGGACCCCGAGATCATCCCCCGAGACCTCCGTTTCGGCGTGGGCGACCACCCGGACCCGCGCTGGCTCGGCGGTGACCAGGCGGGCAGCGCGCTGGTGGATGCCTTCGCGGTGATGCTGCCCGAGGGTGAGCGCTATTTCATCCGCGCCCTCAAGCCCTTCCTGCCCCAGGTGACGGACCCCGAGCTGCGCCAGGACATCCTGGATTTCTGCGCGCAGGAGGCGTTCCACACGCGCGAGCATCTGGGCTACAACGCCGCGCTGCGCAGCCTGGGCTACAATGTGGACCGGCAGGAAAATTCCGTGCGCTGGTTCTTCGCGCGCTTCGACAGCCCCCTGGCCCGCCTCTACCTCACCTGCGCCATCGAGCACGTCACCTACGCCCTCTCCCGCATCGTGATCGAGCGGCCGGAGATCATGGACAAGGCCCACCCCGCCTATCGCCGCCTCTGGCGCTGGCACGCGCTGGAGGAGGTGGAGCATTCCTCCGTCGGCCTGCGGGTGCTGCGCGCCGTCACCCCCGGCGTGCCGGGCTGGAAGCGCTATATCCTGCGCTGCGCGGCGCTGGGCCTGATGCTGCCGGGCATGGTGGGCCTCGCCATGATCTCGGCGCGGCGGAACCTGCGCGCCACGGGCGGGCCCTCGGGCTGGGCGCTGTGGCGCGCCGCCCTGTTCAGCCCGGGCTGGCTGCGGCGGATGGTGCCGACCATGCTGGCCTATCTCCGCCCCGGCTATCTCGGCCGCAACGACTGCGACGCGGCGCTGGTGGCCAAGGCGCGCCACGCCCTGGATGCCGAGATGGCGGCCGCCTGAAGCCATGCCCGCGCTCGACCGCATGCTGCGCGCGACCGAGCGCGGGGCCTTCCCGGGCCTCAGGCGCCGCACCTGGAAATGGGGCTACACCTTTCTCTCGCTGGTCTGGCGCCAGCCCTGGCGCTTCCTGAACTACGGCCATGTCCCCGAAGGCCCGCCCTTCCCCCTGGCCGCGGCGGATGAGGCGGACCGCCCCTTCATCGGCCTCTACCACCAGGCGCTGGACGGGCTGGCGGTGGAAGGCGCGCGGGTGCTGGAGGTGGGCTGCGGCCATGGTGGGGGGGCCGCCTGGGTGGCGCGGCACTTCGCCCCCGCCGCGATGGTGGCGGTGGACCGTTCGCCCGGCACGCTGTCCCGCGCGCGCAAGCTGAACGCGCCGGCGCCCAACCTCGACTACCGCATCGGCGATGCCGAGGCGCTGCCCTTCCCCGATGCCAGCTTCGACATCCTGCTGAACATCGAAAGCTCGCACTGCTACGGCAGCATGAACCGCTTCGTGGCCGAGGCCGCCCGCGTGCTGCGCCCGGGCGGGCATCTCTGCTGGGCGGACATGCGCAGCCCCGCCATGCTGCCCGCGCTGGATGCCAGCTTCGCCGCCCAGCCCCTCGAACTCCTGGCCGAGACGCGGCTGAACGCGGGGGTTCTCGCCGCGCTGGACGCGGTGGAGGAGGCCAAGGCGCGCGAGGTGTCGCGCTATGGCCTGCTGCGGCCGGTGCTGCGGGAATTCACGGGCATGCAGGGCTCGGTGCTGCGGAAGGCGCTGGGCGAGGGGGAGGTGCTGTATCTCGCGCGGCGCTACCGGAAGCTCGCCTCGGCCTGAGCCCCTTGCCGCGCGCGGGCCCGCGCCCCACCCTCCGCCCAACCGGAGGAACCCCATGCGCCGCGCCGCCCTTGCCCTCATCGTTGCCAGCGCTTCCCTGCCCGCCCTGGCCGCCAGCCCGGCCCCCTGCCCGACCGGCCTGCCCGAGGGCGTGACCTGCCACCGCGCCCAGGACGCGAACGGCGCCCATGTGCTGATCGCGCGGCCGGCGCAGGCGCATGGCGGGCTGGTGGTCCACACCTATGGCGGGCCGCGCCTCGCGCCGATCCGGCCCGAGACCACGGACGAGGACATCCGCCGCTTCAGCGAATTCCTGGCCGAGGGCTGGTCCTGGGTCTCCACCTCGCGCCGCCGGCCCGGCTTCGGCGTGGCCATGGGTGCCGAGGACACCGAAAGCGCCCGCCGCCTGTATGTGGCGGCCTTCGGGCAGCCCCGCGTCACCATCGCGCATGGTCAATCCTGGGGCGCCAACATCACCGTCGCGCTGATCGAGCGGCACAACGCCCCCGGCCCCGACGGACGCCGCCCCTATGACGCGGCGCTGCTGACCTCGGGCGTGCTGGCGGGTGGCACGCGGGCCTATGACATGCGCGTGGATCTGCGCGCCGCCTTCCAGGCGATCTGCGGCACCCACCCGCGGCCGGAGGAGGCGCAATACACCCTCACCCTCGGCCTGCCCCCGGGCGCCAGCATGACGCGCGCCGAGGTCCTGTCCCAGCTGACGGACTGCACCGGCATCGGCGCCCCCAATCGCACCGAGGCCCAGGCCCGCGCGGCCGCGGACCTCGTGGCCGCCACCGGCATTCCGGAAGCCGCCATGCCCGGCCATTTCGCCTGGGCCACCTTCACCTTCCGTGACATCGCGCAGAACCTGACGGGCGGGCGCAACGCCTTCGGCAATGCCGGCGTGCGCTATCGCGGCACCTCGGATGATGCGGGGCTGAACGCGCGCATCCCGCGCATCACGCCCGACCCCGAGGCGGCGGCGCTGCTGGCGGCGGATGCGGACCTGACGGGGCGCTTCGACATCCCGGTGCTGACGCTGCACGGCATCCGCGACGCGGTGGCCTATGTGGAACACCAGTCGGCCTTCGCCGCCACGGTGGAGGCGGCGGGGAATTCCGCGCGCCTCGTCCAGGTCTTCGTGAACGAGGCCGCGCATTCCAAGATGTCAAGCCCGCTCTACCCCGCCGCCCTCGCCGCGCTGGCGGAATGGGCCGGCGGCGGCGCGCGGCCCGACGCGGCGGCGGTGCAGGCGCGCTGCGAGGCGCTGAGCGCGCGCTTCACCGGCCCCTGCCGCATTGACCCGGAATTCCGCCCGGCGCCCTGGGACAGCCGCGTGAACCCCCGATAAACCCGCATGGACGAAGCCCGCGAAGCCTGCTTCCCTGTGGCGAATCGCCCGCCGGCCGGGCGGAGCGACAAAAGGGGCTCTGGGATGACGGGATCGAGGAAGGGCGCGTTCGCGCTCGCGGCATGTGTCACGGCCTTCGGCTGGGCGGCGGCGCCCGCGCTGGCACAAGGCCAGGGCGACTATGACGGGCGCTGGCGCTTCGAAATGACCTGCGGGCCCAATCTGCTGTCCGGCCAGCCGGGCTATGTCCAGCGCTTCGAGGCCAGCCTGGCCAATGGCGCCTTCACCCATGCGCGGCGCATCCGCGGTTCCTCCGGCACGCAGACGGATCGCTGGACCGGCCAGGTCTCCGGCAACCGCATGGAGGTGACGGTGGCCAGCGAGCTCGGCAATGCGCGCTGGAGCACCCGCCTGGCTGGCGATGCCACCTCCTACCGCCAGTTCGACCTGGCGGGCGGCCTCTTCCTGGCCGATGACCGCCGGGCGCGCGAATGCACCATGGCGGCGACGCAGATCCGTGCCGCGGCGGGCAGCCTGGCCGCCACCGCGCCGGCCCGCGCCCAGGCCGAGGCGCGCGCGGCGCTGGACGCCGCCCAGGCCCAGGCCGAAGCCGCCCGCGCCGAGGCCGATGCCCTTCGCACCGACCTGGACATGGCGCGCTTCGAGGGCGCGGCCGTCCGCGACGAGTTGACGCGCCAGGCGGCCGCCCTGGCCCAGGCCACCCAGGCCGCGACCCAGGCCACCGCCCGCGCCACCCAGGCCGAGCAGGCGCTGGCCGCCGCCCGCGCCGAGACGACGCAGGCCCGCCAGGCCGCCACCGAGGCCACCACCCGTGCCGAGGCTGCCCAGCGCGAACTGGCAACCCTCCGCACCCAGGCGACGGAGCGGCAGCAGGCCGCCACCCAGGCCACCCAGCGCGCCACCCAGGCGGAACAGGCCCTCGCCACCGCCCAGCGTGACCTCACCGCCGCCCGCGCCCAGGCGACGGAGCAGCAGCAGGCCGCCGCCCAGGCCACACAGCGCGCCACCCAGGCGGAACAGGCGCTGGCCGCCGCCCAGCGTGACCTCACCGCCGCCCGCGCCCAGGCGACGGAGCAGCAGCAGGCCGCCGCCCAGGCCACCCAGCGCGCCACCCAGGCGGAACAGGCCCTCGCCACCGCCCAGCGTGACCTCACCGCCGCCCGCGCCCAGGCGACGGAACAGCAGCAGGCCGCCGCCCAGGCCACCCAGCGCGCCACCCAGGCGGAACAGGCCGCGGCCTCAGCCCGCAGCGAACTGGAACAGGCCCGCCGCAGCGCGGCGCCCGCCCAACCGGCCCAGCCCACGCAGCCCCGCCAGTAAGGCGGGCAACGCGAAAAGGGGCGGGGTGCTTGCGCGCCCCGCCCCTTTTTCATGCCCGTGACGGCTTGGCCGGCTACGGCTTGCCCGGATTGGGGCTCAGCAATTCCTTCTTGCCGGGCTTGTCCTTCCACTCATCCGCATCCTCCGGCGCCTCGCCCTTGCGGGTGATGTTGGGCCAGGATTGGGCGAAGTTGCGGTTGATCTCGACCCAGGCCGTCGCCTTGTCGTCGCTGTCGGGCAGGATGGCCTCGGCCGGGCATTCCGGTTCGCAGACGCCGCAATCAATGCATTCGTCCGGATGGATCACCAGCATGTTCTCGCCGACATAGAAGCAGTCCACCGGACAGACTTCCACGCAGTCCATGTACTTGCACTTGATGCAATTCTCGGTGACGACATAGGTCACGAAGGCACTCCCGGCGGGTCGGATGACGCGCAGAATTGGACCCTGGCGCGCGGTCTGGCAAGGCGTCGCGCGTCATTGTTCCGTTTGCGGGACATCCTCGTAGAGGGTGCGGGCTTCCGCCGGCGGGCCGCGCCTTTCGCCCAGCGCCAGGACGCGCCAGACCCGCACCTCCTCCCGCCAGAGATAGGTCAGCACATCGCCCTGCCGGATGCGGGCATGGGCCTTGGTGACCGGCTGGCGGTTGAGGCGGAAGCCGCCCCCCTCGATCAGCCGGGCGCATTCCCCCTTGGTCTTCGCCAGCCGCGCATGCCAGAGCCAGGTGTCGAGCCGCAGGAAGGGCGCGCCACCTTCGGCCATGGACTACTTCAGCTTGAGCTTCAGCAGGGCGGCGAAGGGGCTGTCCTCGGCCTTGGCGGCGGGGCGGTCCTCGAAGAAGGTCCGCGTCTCGGGGCCGCCCGGGCCGCGGTCCCTGTCACGCGGCGGGCCGTCGCGGCGGCCGCGGTCGGGGCGCGGGCCGTCCTTGCGGAAGCCCTCCCCACGCGGCCCATCCTGGCGGGGCCGGTCGGGGCGGCGGTCGCCGCGCGGGCCGTCCTGCCTTTGCCCCTCTGGGCGCTGGCCCTCGGGGCGCTGCCCTTCCGGACGGGGCGAATCGGCGGCCGCGCCCGATTCGGGGCGCGGGCCGCGCGGACCCTTGGGGAATTCGCGGCGCTGACGGGCGGGGCGCGGGGCCTCGCCCTCGGCGACGGGGGCGCCTTCCTGGGCCGGGGCGCCCTCGCGGTGCGGGCCGCGGCCGCGCTGGTCCGGGCGGCCACGGTTGCCCTCGCGCCGGGGCGGGCGTTCGGGACGGGCCCAGGCGACCATGGTGGGCGCGGGCGGGCCTTCCACCCCTTCCTCCAGCGGCGTGCTCTCGATCAGGCGGAAACCCAGGCCCGCGAGCACGGGGCCCAGCATCTCGCCGCGGATGCCGAAGCGGCCCAGCGTCTCGGGCGGCAGGGGGGCGGGGGCGCGGCGCGTCAGGTAGCCGAGTTCGGCGGCCACGCGCTCGGCCACGTCCAGGCGCACCAGCACGGGGCCGGCCGGCACCCAGCCCATGATCTCGGCGAAGCCCGGCGGCCATTGCAGCGCCATCACCCCATCGGCCGGGATGGAAACGAGGCCCGGCGCGGGCAGCGGCGGCGTCGGGATGTCGTGGCTGAGCGCCCAGAGTTGGGCGCGCAGCCCCATGGGGCGCGGCTTCAGCGCCTCGGGCACATAGAGGGCGAAGCGCCCGGCGCGGATGCCGATGGCCTTGAGCTTGGTCCGCACCTCCTGGCCGATATTGTTGCGCGTGTCGCCGGGCTTGAGGCCCAGCGTCTCGCGCAGCTGGAAGGCGGGGCCGCGCAGGGTGTTGTCCTCGGCGGCCTTCGTCTCCACCGTCGTCAGCGCGGCAAGGTCCTTGGCCAGCACGCCCTCGATGAAGGCGGCGAGCTTGACCCGCACGCGCTCGCGCTGCGCGCCGTCCAGGTATTCGGAGGCGTTCACCTCGATCAGCGGTTTGCCCGGCTCGCTGCCCATCTTGAGGCGCGCGATCTCGGCGCCGTCCCAGGTGACGCGGTGCTCGGGCGTCAGGGCGAAGGCGTCGGGCTTGGCCACTTCCAGCGCGGCCAGGCGGCGCGGCATCTCCTGCGCCAGGGCGCGGCGGGCGGCGCGGAGAACGAGCTTCTTCTCCTCCTCCCCGCCCTCGCCGGGCTCGGGGATGAAGTCGAAGCCCTGGATGCGGCCGACCTTATGGCCTTCCACCACCACCTCGCCCTGGCGGTTGACGGCGCTGAGCACGTCCTCGGCCGTGTCGTCCAGGCGGCGGATGAGGTGCGCGGCGCGGCGGTCCACGAAGCGGGCGGTCAGGCGCTCGTGCAGGGCGTCGCTGACCAGGTCCTCGGCGGCGCGGGCGGCCTCCTGCTGGGCGGGGGCGTCGCGCACCCAATCGGCGCGTGCGGCGACATAGGCCCAGACGCGAATGTGCGAGAGCCGCGCCATCAGCGTGTCGAGATCGCCCTCGATGTTGCGGCAGGCGGCGATCTGGGAGGCGATCCAGTCCGACGGCAGCGCGCCATCCTCCACCAGATGGGTGAAGATGCGCGCGCAGAGCCGCGTGTGGCTGTCATCCGCCAGCTTGCGGAAATCCGGCACCTGGCAGGTCTCCCACAGCAGCGCGATGCGCGTGCGCGAGGAGGCGAGGCGACGGATCTCCGCCTCGCGCGCCAGGTGGTTCAGGGTGATGTGGTCGGTGGCGTCATGGCCCTTGGTCAGGCCGGGCTGCGGCGGGGGGGCGCCGAGGCTGTCCAGCAGCCCGTCCAGGCTGGTGAAGTCGAGGTTGCTGTTGCGCCAGGCCAGCGCCTGCAGCGGCTCGAAGCTGTGGTTCTCGATCTTCTCGATCATCTCCTCCGGCAAAGGCGGGCATTCGCCCGTCACGCCGAAGCTGCCGTCGCGCATGCCGCGGCCGGCGCGGCCGGCGATCTGCGCGGCCTCCTGCGCCGTCAGCATCCGGGGCGCGTGGCCGTCGAATTTCTGGAGGTTGGCGAAGGCCACATGGTCCACGTCCATGTTCAGCCCCATGCCGATGGCGTCCGTCGCCACCAGGAAGTCCACCTCGCGGTCCTGGTACATCTTGACCTGGGCGTTGCGGGTGCGCGGGGACAGGCGCCCCATCACCACCGCGCAGCCGCCGCGCCGGCGGCGGATGGCCTCCGCGATGGCATAGACCTCGGCCGCGCTGAAGGCGACGACGGCGCTGCGCGGCGGCAGCTTGGTGAGTTTCGCGGGGCCGGTGTGGGTCAGCTGCGACAGGCGCGGCCGCGTCTCGATCTCCACCTGGGGGACGAGGCGCTGGAGCAGGGGGCGGATGGTTTCCGCGCCCATGAACATCGTCTCGACCAGCCCGCGCGCGTGCAGCAGCCGGTCGGTGAAGATGTGCCCGCGGTCGGGGTCGGCGCAGAGCTGGATCTCGTCCACCGCCAGGAATTCCGCGCGGCGGTCGAGCGGCATGGCCTCCACCGTGCAGGCGAACCACTTGGCCTCGGGCGGGATGATCTTTTCCTCGCCGGTGATGAGGGCCACGTGCTTCTCGCCCTTGGCGGCCACCATGCGGTCATAGTTCTCGCGCGCCAGCAGCCGCAGCGGGAAGCCGATGATGCCGGAGGCATGCGCCAGCAGACGCTCCATGGCGAGATGCGTCTTGCCCGTGTTGGTGGGGCCGAGGATCGCTTTCACGCGGGGATCAAACATGTGGGCCATGGTTCCGGACGCTATCCCGGTCGTTATGGCGCATGCGGCGGTGATTGCAACGCCGCCCTTGCGCGGCGAGAGTGCGCCGCGTGAATCCTCCCCGGCGCTTCGCCCTCCTTTTCGGCGCCCAGTTCCTGGGCTTCGGCGCCATGCTGCCCTTCCTGCCGGCCATCCTGGCCGAGGGCGGGCTGACCCCGGAACAGGTCGGCACCGTGCTGGCGGCAGGGGCCATGGTGCGGCTGGTGGCCGGGCCGCTCTCGGGCCGGCTGGCGGACCAGGTGGCGGACATGCGGCGCCTGCTGGCCTTCACCTGCCTGCTGGCGGCCCTGGCGGCGGTGGGCTTCGGGCTGCTGGCGGGCTTCGCCCTGCTGCTGGCGGTGCAGTTGCTGCACAGCGCGGCGGCCGCGCCCATCATTCCCCTCTCGGACAGCCAGGCGGCCGGGGCGGTGCGGGCGGGGGGCTTCGACTATGCGCGGGTGCGGGCCTGGGGCTCCATCACCTTCATCATCGGCGCCGTCGCGGCGGGCCAGGCGACGGAATGGGCCGGGCCGCGCGCGGTGGCCTGGATCCTGGCCGGGGCGATGGTGCTGACGGCGCTCTCCGCCCTCGCCCTGCCGCCGCCGGGGCCGCGCCGCGCGGCGCCCCGCGGCGGGCTTTGGGCGCCGCTGCGCGAGCCCCTCTTCCGCCGCGTGCTGCTGGTCTCGGCGCTGATCCAGGCGAGCCACGCGGCCTACTACGCCTTCTCGACGCTGCATTGGCAGGCGGCGGGGCTCTCGGCCGGCTTCATCGGGGTGCTCTGGGGGGTCGGGGTGGTGGCGGAAGTGCTGCTCTTCCTGCGCGGCGGGCGGCTGGTGGACCGGCTGGGGCTGCGCGCCCTGGTGGCCATCGCCGCCGGGGCGGGGGTGCTGCGCTGGGGGCTGACGGCGGTGACGGCGGACCCCATCGCGCTGCTGCTGCTGCAAACCCTCCACGCCGCCACCTTCGGCGTGATGCACTTGGCCGCCATGCGCGCCATGGTCCGATTGCCGGCGGAATTGTCGGGTCGGGCCCAGACCCTGCTCTCGGCCGGGGTCAGCGCCACTATGGGCGTGGTCATGTGGCTGTCCGGTCAGGTTTTCGCGGCACTTGGCGGGCTGGTCTTCCTCTCCATGGCCGCGATGTGCGCGGCCGCGCTGCTGGCCTTGCTGGCGTGGCAGCGGGATTGATCCCCGTTATCCACAGCTGTCCACAGGTGCGGGACTCGGGCGGAAGGCGGTAGCCTTGCCCCGCATGAACAATATTCCTCCGCGCGGATCAGGCCCCCAAGAGGTGGGCGGCTTCGGCATGGGCGTCCGCCTGCCCCCGGCCAACCTGGAGGCCGAGCAGGCGCTGCTGGGCGCGCTGCTGGCCAACAACAAGGCCTATGAGCGTGTGGCGGAGTTCCTCGAACCCGCGCATTTCGCCGATGCCGTGCATGGCCGCATCTACGCCGCCATCGCGAGGCGCGTGGAGAACGGGCAGCTGGCCGACGCGGTGACGCTACGCCATGTCTTCGAGCACTCGGGCGAACTGGCCGAGGTGGGCGGCCCCGCCTACCTGGCGCAATTGCTCTCGGCCATGGTCGGCATCGTCAACGCCGGCGAATATGGCCGGCTGATCCATGATTGCTGGCTGCGGCGCGAATTGGTGGACCTCGGCGAGCAGGTGGTGAACCGCGCCTTCGGCACCGACCCCGACGAGGACCTCCCCGGCAAGGACCAGATCGAGGCCGCGGAACAGCGCCTGTTCGAACTCGCCACCGAAAAGGCGACCGAGGGCGGCGCCATCAGCTTCGAACGCGCGATGGCGCATGCGATCGAGACGGCCAACGCCGCCATGCAGCGCGGTGGCGGCGTCTCGGGCCTGCCGAGCGGGTTGCGCGATTTCGACGCCAAGACGGGCGGGCTGCACCCTTCCGATTTGCTGGTGCTGGCGGGGCGGCCGGGCATGGGCAAGACCGCGCTCGCCACCAAGATCGCCTTCGGCGCGGCCAAGGCGGTGCTGGCGGAGAATACGGGCGCCAAGGTGCCGGCGGTGGTCATCTTCTCGCTGGAAATGAGCGCGGACCAGCTGGCCAACCGTCTTCTCTCCGAAGCGAGCCGCATCCCCGGCGACCGCATCCGCCGCGGCGAGATCAGCCAGCGGGAGTTCGACAACTTCGTGGCCGTCAGCCGCGAGTTGGCCACGCTGCCCATCATGATCGACGACACGCCGGCCATCACGCTCTCGGCCTTGCGGACGCGCTGCCGGCGCATCCATCGCACGCGGGGGCTGAAGATGGTGGTGGTGGACTACCTCCAGCTCATGCGGCCCAGCGTGGGGACGCGGCCGGAATCGCGCGTGCTGGAAATCTCCATGATCACCCAGGGGCTGAAGGCCATCGCGAAGGAGCTGGCGGTGCCGGTGATGGCGCTCTCCCAGCTCTCGCGCGCCGTGGAGCAGCGCGAGGACAAGCGGCCCATGCTGTCGGATCTGCGTGAATCCGGCTCGATCGAGCAGGACGCGGACGCCGTGATGTTCGTCTATCGCGACGACTACTACCTGAAGCAGCGCGAACCCAAGATCGCGGCCTTCGCCGATGAGGGGAAGTTCCAGCAGGCCATGGAACGCTGGCAGGCGGACATGGAACGCGCCCACAACCGCGCCGACCTCATCCTGGCCAAGCAGCGCCACGGGCCCACCGGCACCATCCCGCTCTTCTTCGAACCGGAGTTCACCCGCTTCGGGGACCTCGACACGGTGCACGCGCCGCCTTACGGCGATTAGCGATGCGCCGGCATAGGCCGGCGACGATCGGACGGGTGATGGAACAAGGCCTTCTCACGGTGGATCTCGGCGCGGTGGTGCGGAACTGGCGCCGCCTCTGCGCGCGCCATGCGCCTGGCGCCGTCGCCGCCGTGGTGAAGGCCAATGGCTATGGGCTGGGCGCCGCGCCCATCGCCCGCGCCCTGCACGCGGCCGGCTGCGCGCATTTCTTCGTGGCCCACCCCGCCGAGGGCGAGGCGGTGCGCGATGCCATCGGCCCTGGCCCCATGGTGGCCGTGCTGAACGGCTTCGCGCCCGGCACCCATCCGCGCCTCACGCCCGTGCTGAACAGCCTCGAGGATCTGCGCGCCCATGCGGGCGGCGAAGGCCTGTTGCACTTGGATACAGGCATGTCCCGCCTCGGCCTCGATGCGTCGGAGCTGGACGCATTGGCCGCCGACCCCACGCCGCTGGGCGCTGTCCGCCTGCGCTATGTGATGACGCACCTGGCCTGCGCGGATGAAGCTTCCCATCCTCTCAATAGGTTGCAGGCCGAGCGCTTCGCCGTGGCCTGCGCCCGTCTGCCGCCGCTGCCGCGCAGCCTGGCCAACTCCTCGGGCCTCTTCCTGGGCTCGCCCTTCCTGAGTGATCTGGCGCGCCCGGGTTGCGCGCTCTATGGCATCAACCCTATCCCTGGGCAGCCGAATCCCATGGAAGCCGTTGTTCGGCTGGAGGTGCCCATCTTGCAGCTGCGCGACATCCCCGCGGGGGCCACGGTGGGCTATGGCGCCGGCTGGACGGCCGCGCGCCCCACCCGCATCGCCACCGTCGCACTCGGCTATGCCGATGGCTGGCTGCGCGCGCAGTCGGGCCAGGGCTTCGGGGTGCTGCACGGAAGCCGCGCGCCGCTGGTGGGCCGCGTCTCCATGGACCTCACCACCTATGACGTGACGGAGATCCCCGCCGCGCGCGTGGGCGAGATGATCGAGGTTCTGGGCCCCGCGCAGGATGCCGATGCGGTGGCGGCGCTGGCCGGCACGATCGGCTATGAGGTGCTCACCTCGCTTGGCGCGCGCTACACAAGGCGTTACCTGCCCGCATGACCGCACCCCTCGACATCGTGGCCGGGCTCGGCCGCGCGGTGCTGGGCGCCAGCGCGCAGGTCGGCGCGCTGGTGCTCTTCGCCGCCAACGCCCTGGTCCAGCTCTTCCGCCCGCCCTATGGGCCGCGGCAATTCCTGCGGCATTTCGTCGAGATCGCCTATTTCTCCCTGCCCGTGGTGGCGCTGACGGCGCTGTTCACCGGCATGGTCCTGGCCTTGCAGACTCACACCGGTTTCGCGCGCTTCAATGCGGAAAGCGCGATGGCCTCGGTGGTCGTGCTGTCCATCACGCGCGAATTGGGGCCGGTCCTCACCGGGCTGATCGTGGCCGGGCGTGTCGGCGCGGCCATGGCGGCCGAGATCGGCACCATGCGCGTCACCGACCAGATCGACGCGCTGCGGACTCTCTCCACCGAGCCGATGAAATACCTGGTCGCCCCCCGCCTGCTGGCCGGTACGCTGGCCTTGCCGCTGCTGGTGGTGGTGGCGAACACCCTGGGCGTGATGGGCGGCTTCCTGGTGGCGACCTTGAGCCTCGGCTTCGCGGGCCCCGCCTATCTCACCAGCAGCTGGGACGTGCTGGAGGCGATGGACGTGATCAGCGGCCTCATCAAGGCCGGGGTCTTCGGCTTCCTCATCACGCTGATGGGCTGCTGGTATGGCTATCAGAGCCAGGGCGGCGCGCAGGGCGTGGGCAAGGCGACGACCAAGGCGGTGGTGGCGGCCTCCATCCTCATCCTGGCCTTCGACTATGTGCTGACCCAGGCGTTCTTCTCCCGGTGAGCGCGACCCCCAAGATCCGGCTGCGGGGCCTGCGCAAATCCTTCGGCGAGAAGGTGGTGCTGGATGGCGTGGACCTCGACGTGGAGGCGCGGCATTCCATGGTGCTGCTGGGCGGCTCGGGCTCGGGCAAATCCGTCACCATCAAGTGCATCCTGGGGCTGATCCCGCCCGATGACGGCGTGGTGGAGATTGACGGGCGGGACGTGACGCGCCTCTCCCGCCGCGACCGCGCCGAACTGCTCGACCGCACGGGGATGCTGTTCCAGAACGGCGCGCTGTTCGACAGCCTGCCGGTCTGGGAGAACGTCTGCTTCAAGCTGCTGGCGCAGAACCGCATCACCCGCCGCGCCGCCCGCGACCGCGCGGCCGAGGTGCTGGCCCAGGTGGGGCTGGCGGCCAGCGTGGGCGAGCTTTCGCCCGCCGAACTCTCGGGCGGCATGCAGAAGCGCGTGGCCCTTGCCAGGGCGATCGCCTCCAAGCCCGAGATCATCTTCTTCGACGAGCCCACCACGGGCCTCGACCCGATCATGGGCGCCGTGATTGACGGGCTGATCGTGGATTGCGTGGAGAAGCTGGGCGCCACCGCCTTTTCCATCACGCATGACATGGCCAGCGCGCGCCGGATCGGCGACCATGCGGCCATGATCCACAAGGGCCGCATCATCTGGGCGGGCCATGCCGAGGCGCTGGGCCACACGGGCAACGCCATGGTGGACCAGTTCGCCAATGGCGAGCGCGAGGGGCCGATCCAGATGGAGCTGCGGCGGTAGCGGAGGGCGTGCGATGGGCCATGTGATCCTGGGCTGGGACGGCGAGGACGCCGAGGCCCCCGCCCGCCGCGCTGCCGCGCGCGACCGCCACCTGAACGTGATCTCCCGCTGGGCCGAGGCCGGGCGCCTCAGCCTGGCCGTGCCACTGTTCCGCGAGGATGGCTCCGTCGCCGGCTCCGTCATGATCCTGGGCGGCGAGGATGAGCTCGGCACCCGCGAATACCTGATGGAGGAGCCTTTCGCGCGGGATGGCGTGTGGCTTTCCTACCAGATGCGGCCCTTCCGCATCGCCCCCCTGCCCTACCTTCCCCTCCCCTCCGGCCCCACGCCCAGCGCCATGACGCATTGCGTGCTGGTGGCCGAGGACCAGCCGGGCGCCGCCCCCCGCCGCGCCGAGGCCCGCCCCGGCCATTTCGACCGTGTGCGCGCCTTCGCCGGGGACGGCACCCTGGCCTGCGGCGGCGCCCTGCTGGACGCGAAGGGCGAGATGGTGGGCAGCATCGCCATCACCCGCCACGCCACGGTGGCCGAGGCCCGCGCCTTCTGGGCCGAGGACCCCTATGTGGCCCAGGGCGTCTGGGGGCAGATGGATTTCTACCCCACCCGCTTCGCCCCCCTGCCCTACCACCCGTTGCCGGGCGCATCCGCCTGACGCCATGAACGCGACGCTGCTCGGCCTCGGCGCGCTGGCGCTCTGGGCCTTCCTGGGGCTGCTCTCGCGGCTGGCGGCCGGCATCCCGCCCCTCCAACTGACGGCGATGAGCTTCGCGGTGGCGGCAATGGCCGGCGTCGCGGTGGTGGCGGCGCGCGGGCAACTCTCGGCGCTGCGCCAGGGCCCCATCGCCTGGGCGCATGGGGTGGGGGGGCTGTTCGGCTACCACGCGCTGTATTTCGCGGCCCTGGCCCTGGCCCCGGCCATCGAGGCGAACCTGCTGAACTACCTCTGGCCGCTGCTGATCGTGCTGTTCTCGGCGCCCATCCTGGGGCTGCGGCTGGGCGCGCGGCGGCTGCTGGGGGTGGCGCTGGGCTTCGCGGGCTGCGCGCTGCTGCTGGGCGGGGGGGCGGGCTTCTCGGCCGCTGCGCCGGCCAGCGTGTGGCTGGGCTTCCTCTGCGCCATCGGCTGCGCGGTGGTCTGGGCGCTGTATTCGGTGACGGCCCAGCGCCTGGCCGCGGTGCCGACCGAGGCGGTGGCCGGCTTCTGTGGCGGCGCGGCGCTGCTGGCCGCCCTCACCCACCTGGGCTTCGAGGCGACGGTCTGGCCCGACGCCACCCAGGCCCTGGCCGCGCTGCTGCTGGGGCTGGGGCCGGTGGGCCTGGCCTTCTTCCTCTGGGATGCGGGGATGAAGCGCGGCGACCCGCGGCTTCTGGGCACGCTGGCCTATGCGGTGCCCGTGGCGTCCACCCTGCTGCTGGCCGCGGGGGGCGAGGGCAGCCTCACCCCCGCCGTCTGGGTGGCCCTGCTGCTGGTGGCGGGCGGCGGCTGGCTGGCCGCCACCGCCCGCTGACGCGGTTGCCCCCTAGCGGAACGCCCGCGCCGCCAGCGCCGTCTGGAACACGATCTGCGTCAGGTCCATGCCCAGCTGCAGGTAGCGCGGATCGAGGCGCGGCAGCGCGATGATCTCGTCACCCGGGCGCAGCGGCGTCCGCAGGTCCACCACCCGCTCGCCCGAGGGGCGACGGATCAGCAGGTTGCTCGCGCTGCCGCGTTCGCTGAAGCCGCCCGCCTGGGCGATGTAGTCCTCCGCCCGCAGGTTGGGCTGCCAGATGATGGCGCGCGGCGCCCCCACCTCACCCGAGACGAAGACGGTGTTGCTCCGCTCCGGGATGACGATGACGTCGCCCTCTTCCAGGCGCAGGGCGCCGCACCGGCCCTCGCTGTCCATCACCACCACGCGCCCGTCGGGCGTGGCCGTGCGGGCGCGCTGGAGATAGGTCGAGACCAGCTGCGCCTCCGTGTTGCGGATGGCGGCGACACCCGCGGTCTGGGAAATGGCGGTGAAGAGCTGGCGCTCCAGCCGGTCCGCCGCCTCGTTCAGGGCGCGCCGCTGCTGGTTGGCCACGCTGGTCCGCAGCAGGAAGACGCTGGAGGTGTCGGCCAGCGTCGGGTCCACGGCGATGTAGTCCAGCGCCTGGCACAGCGTCGCCTCGCGGTCCGCCACCAGCACGGAGGGGCCGATGCGGCTGCCCTCGACCGTCACGCGGATGGTCTGGGCGGGGCTGTCGGTGATGAAGGTGACGGTGTCCTGGTCCGTCAGCGTCACGCGCTGGAAGTCGTTGAGGCTGACATAGCGTGAGAAGGGCCGGCCATCGCGGCTGCCCTGGATCACGGCATTGGTGGCCGCGGGCAGCGGGCGGGAATATTCCGTCAGCTCGCGCCCCGACATCACGCGGCCGGGCACCTCGAAGAGGAAGTTGTTCCGCACCGCGCCGGTGGCGCCCACCAGGGCGCGCTGCCGGCCGACCAGCACCGTGTCGCCCTCCTGCATGCGAAGGGTGGGCAGGCGGCCATCAATGAGGAAGCGGTAGAGGTCCACCGTCGCCACGCGGCGCGCGCCGCGCATGACGGTGATGTCGCGGTAGCTGCCGCGCGTGGGGTCCACCCCGCCGGCCCGCACCAGGAATTCCAGCACGCTGTCGGCGGCGGAGCCGCTGAACCGGCCCGGCGTGCGCACGAAGCCCGTGACGAAGACGCCGATGCGCTGCGCCGAGGTCAGCACCGCATAGACCTGCACCTGCTGGGTGTAGATGCGGCGCAGCTCGGTCTCGATGGTGGATTGCAGGTCCCCGGCGCGGGTGCCGGCCACCCGCACGGGGCCGATATTGGGCAGGAAGAAATTGCCCTCCGGGTCCACGATGCCCGAGACCTCGGCCTCCACCGCGCCCCAGACGCGCACGTTCAGCCGGTCGCCGATGGAGAGGACGTAGTTCGGGTTGGGCGCGTCGGAGGAGGTGGCGGCCGTGCCGGTGAAAAGCGCCGCGCCGAAGACCGCCATGGGCCCGCCGGAGGGGCGCATGCCCTCTCCGAGCGGCAGGGTGATGCCGGCCCCGGCCTCGGCCTCGGTCTCGGTGCCGGCGCGGGCCGTGCCCGTGGCGCCCGGCTGCGCGCCCAGCATCAGCCCCTGCACCGCAGCGCCACCGCCCGGCCCCTGGCCCTGCCCCTGCCCCTGGGCGGCGCGCAGCTGCATCGCCTGCTGGGGTGTCAGCCCCGCCTGGGCGAAGGCGCCCGATGCCGCGAACAGGCAGGCGGCGAGCGCCCCCAGGAAGTTCCAATCAAGACGCATGTTCCCTCACCCCGGCAACCAACAGCCACAACAGCCCATAGACCAGCGAGAGCCCGGCGAAAACATAGCCGGTGAACAGCACTGGCTTCGGATAGAGCGACCGCTCGGCATAGTTCGGCTCCACGACGCGCTGGAGGAAGATCTGCTGGCGCTGCGCGTTGGCCGTCGCGGTCTCCAGCCCGGCCATGGCGGCGGCCAGGCCCCGATTGGCCAGGTCCTGCTCCAGCACCAGGCGCTCGAAGCCCGCCACCTGCTGCGTCACGCCCTGGTCGGCGTTGGACAGCCGCGCGCGTTCCTCGCGGATCTGCACCTCGATGGCGGCGATCCGGCTGCGCAGGTTCTGGATCAGCGGGGCGTTGGGCCGGGTGAAGGCCTGCGCCTGCTGCAGTTCGGAACGCAGGCGGGTGGCCTCGCTCTCCAGCCCACCGATGGTGCCCACGGCCAGTTCGGCCGAGCGCGTCGGGTTCAGCGCCAGTTCGCGCTGGCGGAACTCCGTCACCGCCGCCGCGACCTCGGTCACGCGGCGCTCGGCACGCTCGACCACCTCGCGCGAGGCGCGCAGCGTCTCGTCCAGCATGCGCTGGTTCACGCGGGTGACCCATTCCTCGCCGATCTCGAGCAGGCTGCGGGCCAGTTCCTGACTCTGCGCGGGCGAATAGGTCCGCGCCGTCAGGGTGACGATGCCGGTATAGGCGTCGGGCACCACCTGCACCTGGTGGCGGAAATGGTCGAGCAGGCGCTCGGCCGAGGGGTTGGACCACCAGAGGCGCGAGTAGATGTCGGCGTGCGGAGGCCGGAACACCGCGATCAGGTCCATCCGCTCCCGGACCGCGCGCAGCGCGTCGTGCGAGAGCAGGTGGTCGCGCACGGCGTTCTCGCTCTCGCTGGACCCGATGCCGGAGCGGCCGCCCATCAGCTCCATGCCCAGCGTCGCGGTCATGCTGGACTGCGTCTTGATCTGGAAGCGGCTCTCCGAGATGTATTGCGGCGTCGCGTAGAAGAACAGATACAGCGCGGTCAGCAGGGTCGGCAGGATGACGGCGAAGGTGTAGGGGTATTGCCGCAGTATCGCGCTCAGCCGGCGCCGGGGCGTGTCGGCGGCCATGGCGCCGGAAGGGAAGCCGAGCTCGATGCCCGGCGGCCGGCCACGGGACATGCGCCCCGCCGTGCCGCCCAGGGCTGGCTGCATGCGAAGCCCGCTGGGCGGCAGGCGCTGTGGCGCCGCACCTCCCATCCGCGCATCGGCCGAGCCCGTGCCGGAGCCACGGGAACGGGAGCCGCCCGAACGGGAGCCGCCCGCGCTAGAGTTGCTCATAGACGCGGAAAGCTTCGTCCATATTTTCATGAAAGTGCAGCCTACCTCCGTTCAAGACGGCCGCATAGCGGCAGAAAGTCCGCACCGTATCGGCGTTGTGCGACACCAGGATCAAGGCGCTGCGGCGCCGGCGTGACAGCAGGGCCTGCTGGCACTTCGCGTTGAACCGCGCATCGCCGGCCGAAGTGATCTCGTCCAGCAGATAGCAGTCGAAGTCCACCGCGAGCGACAGCGCGAAACTGAGCCGCGACTTCATGCCGGAGGAGTAGGTCCGCACCGGGGCATGGATCTCCTCGTCCAGCTCGGCGAAGTCGCGCACGAAATCCACTGTCCACTCCGAGGGCCGGCCGTAGATGCGGGCGATGAAGCGGGCATTGTCCGCGCCGGTCAGGGCGGGGTGCACGCCGCCGGAATAGCCCAGCGGCCAGGAGACCGACATGTGCCGCTCGATCAGGCCCGAGCTCGGCTTCTCCACCCCGGCCAGGATCCGCATCAGCGTGGACTTGCCCGCGCCGTTGCGCCCCAGGATGCCCACGGTGTCGCCCACCTGGAAGGTGGCGTTCACGCCGCGCAGCACCTCCCGCACGAGGCCGCCATCAACAAAGGTCTTGCGGACGGAGGTGAGCCTCAGCACGGCCGCCCCTCACACCTCGAGATGCGGCTTGGCGCGGCGGAGCGCGAAGCCGCCATAGACATTGAGCGCGATGATCCAGACCCAGACATAGCCCAGGTTGTAGTGGTAGGGCTGGCCGGGCCCGAACTGCCCCTCGCGCACGAATTCGAAGATATGGATGATGGGCAGGAGCAGCGTGATGGCCTGGAACTTATAGGGCATCCACCACACCATGTAGAAAACGCCCGTGAACACGATCGAGATGTAGAGCAGCGGGTGGGTGATGCGTTCCACCACGCCCTGGCCGAACTGGGTCAGCGCCAGCACGATCATCGCCACGCCATGCGCGAGCAGCCCCATCATGACGATGCCCACGCCCATCTGCACCCAGCTGGTCGGCCACTCGTCGAAATAGAGGCCGATGGCGACGAGGAACACGACGGTCGCGAGCATCACGGCCGCCGTCTCCAGCAGGGTGCGGGAGATCATGACATCCTCGAGGGTGACGCGGGCGTGCCAGAGCAGGGGCTCGTTCTGCTCGGCCGCCGAGGGCGCGCGCCCCACGATGCCTCGGAACACGTAGTAGATGATGTAGCCGATCACGGCGAAGGCGATGACGTTGATGCCGCCCGGAATCACGCGGTCACGCAGGACGCGCATCGTCCCCACCAGCAGGCCCAGGATCGCCGGCTCCACGAAGAGCCAGAGGAAGCCGAGGTTGCGCCGCCCATAGCGGGTGTGCAGGTCGCGCATCATCAGCGCGCCCAGCACGCCCAGCTGCACCCTGAGGGCGCGGGTGAAGCTCCGGTCCTCGAGGGTGGTGGGCGGCATCGCCACCTAGCGCGCGCTCCCTCGCAGCAGCGGGCGCGCGGCGACGAAGCTGCCCTCCGGCGTGCGGCAGGCCACCGCCGTGCGCTCCGTGGCGCCGGAGCCCAGCAGGACCTCGCGGCACTCGCGCCCGCTGGCCGCGTTGTAGACGCGCACGAGGCGCGCCGGCTGGCCCTGCACCGTGCCAGGCTGGCCCGGGCGGGCCGAAGCGGCGAAGAGCGCCAGAGGGTCCTCGGGCTGCGACACGGCGGCCGCGGCGGCGCCAGGCCCGACCGCGGGGTTGCCGGCCTGGGAGCCGCTGAAGTCCAGCGGCAGGAAGCGCGCCGCGCTGGTTCCACACCCTGAAAGAAGGCCCGCGACAAGCAGCAGGGGAAGAATGGGGGTCCGCAAAGGCACTTTCCTTATGAAAGGAACGCGGTCGGGCTGGCCGACCATCGGCACGAAGACATATATCGGCCCTGCGCCCTCCGCAAATGCTGAAAGGCAGGCCCCGCCGCATGTTGCAGTCCGCCGCCGACCTGACCGAAATGCCGGAGGCATGGCGGGCCGCGCTGCGGCCGCACGCCGGGGGCGGCTGGGCGGACCCCTTCTCGGGCCGGCCCCTTCCGCCGGGCGGCGCGGAGTTGCTGCGCGAACTCTGGCACGACCGCGCGGCCGAGAACGCGCAGGTGGCGGCGCTGCTCGGCATGGACCGCTGGAAGCAGGGCGCCATGCGCGCCGCCTTCACGGGGCCGGCGGGCGCGCCGCCCTTCGCCGCCTCGGCGGAAGCGGCGCTGGCGCTGGCGCTGCGCCATCCCGGCACGGGCGCCATCGCCGCCTGGGCCACCCGCCTGCCGCCCGGCTTCGCGGCCCGCTGCGCGGCGGCGGGCGTGCCGTTGCTGCATGTGGAGGATGGCTTCCTGCGCTCGGTCGGGCTGGGGGTGAACTTCGTCACCGCGGGTTCGCTCTGCGTAGACCCCTATGTGCCGCATTACGACCCGGGGGCGCAGAGCCTGCTGGAACGCATCCTCACCAGCGCCGACTTCCCGCCGGACCTGCTGGAGCGCGCACGCGCCTTCCGCGACCGCGTCGTGGCGCTGGGCCTGACGAAGTACAATCTGGGCGGCGGCAAGGGGCCGCTTCTGCCGGAAGCGACGGGCGGGCGAACCCGCATCCTGGTGCCGGGCCAGGTGGAGGACGATGCCTCCGTGCGGCTGGGGGGTGCGGGCATCCGCCGCAACCTCGACCTGCTGGAGGCGGTGCGGGCGGCCAATCCCGGCGCCTGGATCGCCTATCGCCCGCATCCGGACGTGCAGACGGGCTATCGCCGTGGCTACGTGACCCGGCGCGAGGCGCTGGCCTTCGCCGACATATTCCTGCCCGAGGGCGACATCGCCGCCCTCTTCGCCCAGGTGGACGAGGTGCACACCCTCACCAGCCTGGCCGGGTTCGAGGCGCTGCTGCGGGGCCTTCGAGTCACCACCTATGGCCAGCCCTTCTATGCCGGCTGGGGGCTGACCACGGACCGCAGGCCCCCGCCGCGCCGTGGCCGCCCGCTCTGCCTGGATGCATTGGTGGCCGGCGCCCTGCTGCTCTACCCGCGCTACACCGACCCCGTGACCGGCCTGCCCTGCCCGCCCGAGACCTTGCTGGACCGGCTGGCGCAGCGCGAGGCCTGGCAACCCCCCTCCACCGGGCGGCGCCTCTATGACCGGCTGTGGTGGCGGCCGCAGGGCTGGCTGCTGCGCCAGGTGCGGCATTTCGGGCTGTGGCAGCGCTGAACATCCTCATCACCGGCGCCTCGCGCGGGTTGGGGGCGGCACTGGCGCGGGAATTTTCCGCGCCCGGCGCGCATCTCTGCCTGCTGGCGCGGGATGGCGCGGCGCTGGCGCGCGTGGCGGAGGAATGCGCGGCGCGCGGCGCCACCGTCGCCACCGCCCTCTGCGACGTGCGCGACGCCCCGCGCCTCGCCGCGCTGCTGGCGGAATGGGAGGCGGCGCACCCCTTCACCCTCGTCATCGCCAATGCGGGCGTGACCGGCGGAACACGCCCCGATGGCGGGCTGGAGGGCTGGGCCAGCGCCGAGCGCGTGCTGGGCGTGAATTTGGTGGGCGTGATCAACACGGTGGAGCCGCTGCTGCCCGGATTGGTGGCGCGGCGGGCGGGGCGCGTGGTGCTGATCGGCTCGGTCGCGGGCTTCCAGGGGTTGCCGGACAGCCCGGCCTATTCGGCCTCCAAGGCCGGGCTCTGGGCCTATGGCGAGGCGCTGCGCGCGCGGCTTGCGCCGCTGGGCGTGGGCGTCACCTGCGTGGCCCCGGGCTTCTTCACGAGCGAGATGAGTGATCGCTTCCAGGGTGCCCATCCGGGCAAGCTGTCGCTGGAGGCCATGGCGGCGCGCATCGCCCGCGCCATCCGGCGGGGCCGGGGGCGCGCCATCATCCCCGCACCGCTGGGCTGGCTGCTGCGGCTGCTGGCGCTGCTGCCCGCGCCGCTGAATGATCGCGCAGCGCGGGTGCTGCGCTTCACGATCCGGGCGGAGTGACCTCGCAGCGCAGCCACCCGGCCGCTTGCAGGCCCAGGACAAGGGCGCCCACATGCATGGCCTGGCCCAGCGCGCCCCGCGGCAGGGCCGCGAGCAGGCTGGCAGGGTCGTGCAGTTCCACGCGGATGGCCTCGCCCGGCTCCGGCGTGGGCGGCGAGATGCGGTCCACCCCGGTGGCCAGCACCACATGCAGCCGGTTGGTCTGGATGGCGGGGTTGGGCGGGGCGGCATAGAGCGCGCGCCATGCGCCGCCGCCATAGCCCGTCTCCTCCAGCAATTCGCGGCGCGCGGCGGCCAGGGGGTCGGCGTCGGCCGCGTCCATCACGCCGCCGGGCAGTTCCAGGCTCCAGCACTGGGCCGCGTGGCGCCATTGCCGGATCATCACCACCCGGCCATCCGCCGTGAGCGGCACCACCGAGCACCAGTCGGGATAGTCCAGCACATACCAGGGCGAGATCTCGGCGCCGCTGGCGGTGCGGAGATGGTCCGCCCGCAGGCGGATCCATCGGTCATCGAGCAGCGTGCGGGAGCCAAGCGTGGTCCAGGGGCTGCCCTCGGGGAGGGGGGCGTCGTCAGGCACGGCGCCTCCCTGGCACGGCGCGGGGTTGTTCCGCAACCGTACATCGTTGAGAGCGGGATTCAGCGTTTTCGGTGATTCCACCTCAACGCATCCCGCTCATCGTTGAGAGCAGGATTCAGCGTTTTCGGTGATTCCACCTCAACGCATCCCGCTCATCGTTGAGAGCGGGATTCAGCATTTTCGGTGATTCCACTTCAACGCATCCCGCTCCAGCGTCAGACCAGGCGGGTACGCACCTCGCCCACGCCCTCGACATAGCCTTCCAGCAGGTCGCCGCGCTCCACCGCCGCCACGTTCTCGGGCGTGCCGGTCATGATGAGATCGCCCGGCGCCAGGGCCACGAGTTCGGAAAGGTTCGCGATGACCTCGGGCACGGACCAGATCAGCTTGGACAGGTCGCTCACCTGGCGCTGCTTGCCGTTCACCTTCAGCTCGATCTTGCCCTTGGAGGGGTCGAAGCTGCCGGCGGGCATCAGCGCGCCCATGGGGGCGGAGTGGTCGAAGCCCTTGCCCATGTCCCAGGGGCGGCCGGTCTTCTTGGCCTCGTTCTGGAGGTCACGCCGGGTCATGTCGAGGCCGGCGCAATAGCCCCAGACATGCTTCAGCGCATCGGCGACCGCGATGTTGGAACCGCCCGTGCCGATGGCGACCACCAGCTCCATCTCGTGGTGCAGGGACTTGGTCATGGAGGGGTAGGGCATGTCCGCGCCGTTGATCACCACGGCGTCGGCGGGCTTGGTGAAGTAGAAGGGCGGCTCGCGCGTCGGGTCGCTGCCCATCTCGATGGCGTGCTCGGCGTAGTTGCGGCCCACGCAGAAGATGCGGCGGACGGGGAACATGGCGTCGCTGCCCTGGACGGGAATGGCGGCGATGGCGGGCGGGGTGAGGACGTATTGCGGCAAGGCGGGGCTCCCGGACATGGCAGGTGGGACTTTGCCCCTTTGGTCTAGAGCGGTTTGTGGCGGGCAGAAACCGGGCCGGGCGCCGATTCGGTCCCGGCGGCAACACCTTGCCGGAAAATCATCATCAGGCTTGCAGGGGGCGGCTTTTCCGGCTTGACCCGACTTCGAGCGAAATGACAGGTTTTGCGTGCAAGTATGCGGTGCGGCGCCGAAAGCCTTGGCGACATGCCCAGAACGCAAAAGCGCCCGACCAGGGGGGTGGTCGGGCGCCCGTGCAGTACACTACCGATCGGAGTGGTCGGGCGAGCCGGTAGGGGAAACCGGCGCGTCCACCAGCAGATTGCCCTGCCAGTTACCGAAACTTAGCACCATGCTGCAGGGAAGCCAACAGGTTTCCACCTGTAGCCCCGTTCACGCCTATTCCGCCGCCTGCAAGGCGAAACGCGCGGCGGATCTTTCGGCGCAGGCGGCGCCGAACGCCGTGAAGATGGCGCGGCTGAATTCGTCCCGTTCCCAGTCGTATTCCGGGTGCCACTGCACCCCCCAGGCGAAATTCCGCGATTCCCGGACGCGCACCGCTTCGACCGTGCCGTCCGGTGCCCAGCCGACCGCCTCCAGCCGCGGCGCCAAGCGTTGAACCCCCTGGTTGTGCAGCGAGTTCACCGGCACCTCCTCCCGCCCCGCCAGTTCCGCCAGCAGCATGCCGGGCGCGAGGCGCACCGCATGGGCCTTGCCGGTGCGGACGAGGGGGATGGGCTGGTCGCTCGGCGTGGAGTGGTCCATGCGGCGCGGCAGGTCCTGGATGCGCTGGTCCAGGCTGCCGCCGAGCGCCACGTTCAGCTCCTGCATGCCACGGCAGATGGCCAGCAGCGGCACGCCGGCCTGGATGGCGCCACGGATGAGCGGGAGTGTGGTGGCATCACGCTCCTGGTCCTCGGGCGTGCCTTCGGCGTGGGGCGGGCCGTCATAATGGCCGGGCCAGACATTGGAGCGGCTGCCGGTCAGGATCAGGCCGTCGAGTCGCGGCAGGATATCGGCCACCAACCCCTCGCCGCCGGCCGGCACCAGCACGGGCACCCCGCCCACCGGGCCCAGCACCACCCGCACATAGCTGTCGGAGGCCGCGTGGTTCGGCGTGTTGAAGATGCCGAAGGCCTTCACGCAGCAGGAGATGCCGACCAATGCTCGCATCAGGTGAGAAAACCGCGCCCGCGCGGCGGTTTCAAGGCATGGGACCGCGCCGGACGCAATTTTTCAGCGCCTCTGCTCAAGTTCTTCGCGGAATCGGGGGTCGTTGAAGGCAAATTGGAATGGATCGAAGCGTTCGCCCAGCCGCACATCGGTCAGCGTCACGCGGGTGACGCGCCCCTGGGGGTCCTGCACCGCCCATTGCCGAAGGGCCATGGGCGCCTCGTCGAGGACGAGCTGGATGCGGCCCTCCGCCGCGCGGTCGGTGCGGTGCAGGGTGAGGCGCACCACGCCGGCGCCGCGTTCCACCGCCTCCACCGTGATATCGCCCGCCAGGCGCAGCGGGTTCCGCAGCAGCAGCCCCAGCGGCGTGGCCGAGAGCGGCACGATGGAGGCCTGCCGCAATTCCTTGTCCCAGTGGAAGAATTGCCCGTCGGCCGCGATCAGCAGGGTGGGCTCGGGCGGGTCGTATTCGAAGCGCATGCGGCCGGGCCGCCAGATCATGGCCGTGCCCTCGGCCGAGCCGCCCTGCTGGCTGATCTGCAGGAAGCGCGCCCGCAAGGTGGTCAGGCCGTTGAAATAGCGCTCCACCTCGGCGATGGCCGCGCGGTCGGGAGCCTGAGCCAAGGCGGGGGCGGCGAGGCCTGGCGCCAGGGCCAGGCCGGTCAGCAGGGTGCGGCGTTGCATGTCCCTGTTGTGGGCGCGCCGAGGCCCCGGGGAAAGGGGGGGGGCCGCGCTACGGCGTGTTACTGGCGGGGCGGCATCCCGGGCGGCGGCAGCGCCGTGCCGCGCGGCATCCGCTCGGCCATGCCCGGGGGAAGCTGGAAACTCTGGTAGCCCTGGGGTCGCTGGAAACGCGCCGGGTCCTGCGCGCCATAGGCGATGGCGGTGGCCACCATCTGCGAATCGGGGCGGTTCACCGCCTCGGCGCGCAGCGTCACGCCATCGGCGGTGAGGCAGACGCGGGCGCTGTCATTGCCCTCCGTCACGCGCCAGATGGTGCAGGCGGTGTTGGCGACGCGGTCCGTCCCCTCCCGCGTGAAGCGCGCATTGGGGCCGGGGGCAAAGCGCCGCGCCTCGGCCGCCTGGGAGGGGGGCAGGTCCATGATCATGCGCTGGGCCTGCATGACAACGAAGCCGCCGCCGGAATCCGGGCCTACCACCATCCAGCCCTGGTTGCCGGGCATGTCCATCCGCATCAGGCCGCGGGCCGCGAGCCAGGACATGCGGACCTCGCCCGCGCCCTGTGGGGCCTGGTAGGTCACGGTCACATCGCGGGTGGGGATGGCCTGCGGGCGGTCCTGCGCCAGGGCGGGGCCAGCGAGGAGAAGCGCCGCCAAGGCGGCTTGCGGCATCAGCTTGGGCATGGGTCGCTCCCTTCGGACTGGCCCCAAAGGTGCGGATGGGGCGCCGCCGGGTCAATGCCCGCCGGCGCCCTCTGGCTCAGAAGGCCATGGACAGGCTGCCATAGGCGCGCGCGCCGCAGACATCCTGCCCGCCCGTGGCCGTGGGGAAGCAGCGGCCCGTGGAGATCGAGGACTGGTAGTAGGCCACCGTGGCCGTCACCGTGCCCACATTGGGAATCACGAAGGGCCGGCTGAGGCCGATGGACCACCAGGCGTAGTCGGGCGCGGCGAAGACCGCGTTGCGCTCGATCCACTGGTGGCCGACACGGCCCGCCACCGTCACGTCCCAGATGCCGGTGGCGTAGTCCACGCCGCCCTGCAGGTGGAAAGCCTGGCCCGAGGTGCCGAAGAAATCCGGCGAGGCATGGAAGGCCGCCGAGAGGGTGACCGGCCCGATCTCCCGCTTGGCCATAATGTAGCCTTCCCAGAAATCCAGCCGGGGAATGCCGCCCACGGGCGCGGTGTAGCCCGGGTAGAGATAGCCGATGAAGCCGATGTCGAACTTCGTCTCGAAGGCGGTGAAGCGGTAGCCGCCATAGACGTCCACCTCCTGCCGCGCATCGGTGCCGAGGAAGCGGACATTGGAGATGAAGGTGCCGACATAGAGGCCGGAGGAATGCTCCACCTCCGCGCCCGCCTGGTAGGCCATACGCGAGCGCGTCTGGCTCAGGCCGCGGAAGAGGTAATCGCTGGCGAAGGTGCCGGTGACCGTGGCGGTCAAACCCGTCTCGCCGAGCTGGATCTGGGCCTGCGCGGGCGCGGCGGCGGAGACGGCGCCGGCCGCGAAGAGGGCCAGGAGAAGCTTTCGCATGGATATTGCCTTTCGCCGGGCATGTGTCGCTACAACGCAACAATCAGGCACGAGGAATGGCCACGAAACAAGCAAACGGAACCCCAAGTAGGGTGAAATTCCGCTCATGCATGAAAACTGCCCGCAAAACGGGCACAAGGACTGGGCAGGTTGCCGCGCTCAGACCTTGAGATCGAGCAGCGAACCGCGCGGCACCGGCTTGACGGGCTGGGGTGGCACGGCCTCGAGCCGGCGCTCGGCCACCGGCTCGGGGCGGGCGGCGCGCTCCGCGGCCGCGGTTTCGGGCGGTCGCGTCCCCTGCGGGGCCAGCGCCGGGCGGTTGCCCACGACCTCCTGGGTGAAGGCCGCAAGGGAATTGGTGGTGATCATGCGAGCCACTGTCCACCGAAGCCGTGAAGATCCGGTTAACGGGCGGGGCGTTTGATGGCCCCCAAGGCCGGCGATGAGGCGATTGATCCGCATGGGCGCAGCTTGCCGCGCCCATGCGTTAACCTTCTAGCAACTTATAGCTGTAGTGTTGATAAAATCTTAACGAGTCTCGAGCGCCGCGACGCCGGGCAGGGTCTTGCCCTCCAGCCATTCCAGGAAGGCGCCACCGGCGGCGGAGACATAGCTCATCCGCTCGGCCACCCCGGCATGGCGCAGGGCCGAGACGGTGTCGCCGCCGCCGCCCACGCTGCGCAGCGTGCCCGCCTCGGTCAGGCGCGCGGCTTCCTTGGCCACCGCCACCGTGGCGGCGTCGAAGGGCGCAAGCTCGAAGGCGCCGAAGGGGCCGTTCCAGACCAGGGTGCGCGCCTGGGCCAGCTTGGCCTTCACCGCCGCCACCGTGGCGGGGCCGACATCCAGCGCCATCATCCCCGCGGGCACATCATCGAGCCCGACCACGCGGTTGGGGGAATGGGCCGCGAAGCCCTCGGCCACCACCAGGTCAAGCGGCAGCATGATTTCGCAACCGCCGGCCTTGGCCTGTTCCAGGATGGCGCGGGCGGTGTCGTGCATCTCGGCTTCCTGCAGTGACTTGCCCACGCCATGCCCCTGCGCGGCCAGGAAGGTGTTGGCCATGGCGCCGCCGATGACCAGCACATCCACCTTCTTGGACAGGTTGCCCAGCAGGTCGAGCTTGGTGCTGACCTTGGCGCCGCCCACGATGGCCAGCACGGGGCGCTGCGGGTTGCCCAGCGCCGCATCCAGCGCCTCGAGTTCCGCCTGCATCAGCCGGCCGGCATAGGCGGGGATGAGCTTCGCCACGCCTTCGGTGCTGGCATGGGCGCGGTGGGCGGCGCTGAAGGCGTCGTTCACATAGACATCGGCGAGCTTCGCCATGCCCGCGGCCAGCGTCGGGTCGTTCTTCTCCTCGCCGGCATGGTAGCGGGTGTTTTCCAGCAGCAGCACGCCGCCATCGGTGAGGGCCTGGGCGGCGGCCTCGGCCTCGGCGCCGATGCAGTCGTCCGCGAAACCGACCTCGCGTCCCAGCGTGGTGGCCAGCGCAGCCTGCATGGGCTTCAGCGACATCTCCGGCACGCGCTTGCCCTTGGGCCGGTCGAAGTGGGAGCAGATGATGACGCGCCCGCCCTTCTCCGCCAGTTCGCGGATGGTGGGCGCCAGGCGCTCGATCCGCGTCATGTCGGTGATGCGGCCCTCCTTCACCGGCAGGTTCAGGTCGGCGCGCAGCAGGATGCGCTTGCCGCGCGGGTCGAAGGCATCAAGCGTGCGGAAGGACATGGAAAGCTCCACCGAAGAAGAAAAGCGCGCCTCAAGAGGATCCGGCCGCAACGCGGCCGGCGCCGCCCAACCAACCGCGCGGCTGGCGCACCAGCCGCGCGGCGTAAGCCAAGCGCGCGAAGCGCGCGCCGGCGCTTGAGGCTAAAGGGAACCGAAAAGCGCGGCCGTGTCGCTCATGCGGTTCGAGAAGCCCCACTCATTGTCGTACCAGCCCATGACGCGGACCATGCCGCCATTGTCCAGGCTCTGCGTCTGGGTGGCGTCGAAGGTGCAGGAGTGCGGGTTGGTGTTGAAGTCCACCGAGACCAGCTGCTCCGTCTCATAGGCCATGATGCCCTTGAGCGGGCCCATGGCCGCCTCGTGCATGGCCTGGTTCACCTGCTCCTTGGTCACGCCGGCCTTGGAGAGGTTCACGTCCAGCGACACCATGGAGACGTTCGGCGTCGGCACGCGGATGGCGGTGCCGTCCAGCTTGCCCTTCAGCTCCGGCAGCACCAGGCCCACGGCCTTGGCCGCGCCCGTGCTGGTCGGGATCATGGAGACGGCGGCGGCACGGGCGCGGCGCAGATCCTTGTGCAGCGTGTCCACCGTGTTCTGGTCGCCGGTATAGGCATGGATGGTCACCATGTAGCCGCGCAGCACGCCGAACTTCTCGTGCAGCACATGCACCATGGGCGCCAGGCAGTTGGTGGTGCAGGACGCGTTGGACACGATGGTCATGTCCTTGGTCAGCGTCTTGTGGTTCACGCCATAGACGATGGTGGCGTCCGCATCCTCGCCCGGCGCCGAGATCAGCACCTTGCGCGCACCGGCCTGGATCAGCGCGCCGGCCTTGGCCTTGCTGGTGAAGATGCCGGTGCATTCCATGGCCACGTCCACGCCCTGGAAGGGCACGGAGGCCGGGTCGCGCTGGGCGGAGACCTTGATGGGGCCATAGGTGCGGCCATTGCGCTTGATCAGGATGCTGTCGCCCGCGACATGCACCTCGCCGTCGAAGCGGCCATGCACGCTGTCATACTTGAACAGATGGGCGTTCGCCTCGACCGAGCCGAGGTCGTTGATGGCCACGCACTCCACATCCGTCCGGCCGCTCTCGACCATGGCGCGCAGGACCAGGCGACCGATGCGCCCGAACCCGTTGATGGCAACCTTCACCGGCATGCGATGCACTCCCTCTCTCGAACTATGACAGCAGCTTGCGGGCCGCCGCGACCACCGCGGCCGGCGTGATCCCGAAATGGGCGTAGAGCTGGTCGGCCGGGGCCGAGGCGCCGAAGCCCGTCATCCCCACGAAGGCCGAACGCGCGCCGAGCCAACGCTCCCACCCGAAGGCGAGCGCGGCCTCGATGCCCACGCGCGGCGCCGTGCCCAGCACGGAATCCTGATACCCAACGTCCTGAAGGGCAAAGAGTTCCCAGCAGGGCATCGAAACCACGGCGGCCTTGATGCCCGCCTCGGCCAGTTGCGCGCGGGCCTCGATCGCGAGACTCACCTCGCTGCCGGTGGCGATGAGCGTCACGTCGCGCGCACCCTCGGCCTCGGCCAGCACATAGGCGCCGCGGGCGCAGCGGTTCTCACCGGCATCGTCGCGCAGGGCGGGCAGGTTCTGGCGGGAGAGCGCCAGCACCGAGGGGCCATCCGCGCGGCGCACGGCCATGTCCCAGCACTCCGCCGTCTCCATGGCATCGGCCGGGCGGAAGACGAAGAGGTTGGGGATGGCGCGCAGCGAGGCCAGCGTCTCCACCGGCTGGTGGGTCGGGCCGTCCTCGCCGAGGCCGATGCTGTCATGCGTCAGCACATGGATCACGCGCTGGTGCATCAGCGCGGCCAGGCGCAGCGCGGGGCGCAGATAGTCGGCAAAGACCAGGAAGGTGCCGGAATAGGGGATGATGCCGCCATGCAGCGCCATCCCGTTCATGGCGGAGGCCATGCCGTGCTCGCGCACGCCCCAATGGATATAGCGGCCGGCGAAGTCGCCCGGGCGCACGGCCGGGACGCCCTTCACATCGGTGTTGTTGGAGCCCGTCAGGTCCGCGCTGCCGCCCACCATCTCCGGTATGGCCGGCACCAGGGCCGCCAATGCGCGCTGCGAGGCCACGCGCGTCGCGATCTTGGGCTTCTCCGCCGCGTGCTGGGCACGCAGCGCGCACAGCGCCTCGTTCCAGTTGTCGGGGAGCTTGCCGGCCATGGCGCGCTCGAAATCCGCGCGCATGGGGTGCTTGGCCAGGCGCTTCAGCCAGGAACGGCGGGTGCCGGCGGAGCGGCGCCCGGCCTCCTCCCACCGCGCCTTCAGGCCCTCGGGCACGGTGAAGGGCTCGGCATTCCAGCCCAGCGCGGACTTGGCGGCGGCGATCTCGTCCGCGCCCAGGGGCGCGCCATGGCTGCCCGCGGTGCCCGCCTTCTTGGGCGCGGCGAAGCCGATGATGGTGCGGCAGGCGATGATGGTGGGCTTGCTGCTGCGGGTCGCGGCGGCCATGGCGGCCGTCAGCTGCGCGTGGTCATGCCCGTCCACCCGCTTCACCGCCCAGCCATAGGCCTGGAAGCGCTTCAGCACGTCCTCGCTGAAGGACAGCGCCGTGTCGCCATCGATGGAGATGTGGTTGTCGTCCCACAGCAGGGTCAGCTTGGACAGGCCCAGATGCCCGGCCAGCGACAGGGCCTCGTGGCTGATGCCCTCCTGCAGATCGCCATCCGAGCAGATGGCCCAGGTGCGGTGGTCCACCAGCGACTTGCCGAAGCGCGCGGCCAGCATCCGCTCGGCCAGCGCCATGCCGACCGCGTTGCACACGCCCTGGCCAAGGGGGCCGGTGGTGGTCTCGATGGCCGGGTGTTCGCCGAATTCCGGGTGGCCGGCGGCGGGGGAGTGCAGTTGGCGGAAGCGCTGCAGCACCTCCATCTCCATGCCCGCATGGCCGGTCAGATGCAGCAGCGAATACAGCAGCATGGACCCGTGCCCGGCGGAGAGCACGAAGCGGTCCCGGTCGGCCCAGCGCGGGTCGGCCGCGTCATATTTCAGGAACTTGGTGAACAGCACCGTGGCGGCATCGGCCATGCCCATGGGCATGCCGGGGTGGCCGGACTTGGCCTTCTCCACCGCATCCATGGCGAGGACGCGGATGGCATCGGCCATCCGGCGCTCCTCCGTCACGGGCTGGGCCAGGATGGCCGCCTGGGCCGCGAGGGCGAGGTTGGGGGCGTTGGGGTCGACGATGCTGGCCAAGGTTCGGGCTGCTCTTCAGTTTGCGGGGTTCTAGAGGGGGTGGGCGGGGTGGGCAAGGTTATGCCCCTGATCACAGGAACCCCACCGGGTCCACATCCACCTGCACCCGCACATTCGCCGGCAGGTCCACCCGGCCCAGCCAGTCGCGCAGGATGGGCTGCACCCGCACCCCGCGCGGGGCCTTCAGCAGCAGGCGGTGGCGGTGGCGGCCGCGCAGCAAGGCCAGCGGCGCGGGGGCCGGGCCCAGCACCTGCACCCCCTCCCCTTCCGGCGCGGCCAGACCGAGATCCCGCGCCGTGCGTTCCGCCGCCCGCGCATCTTCCGAACTGACGATCAGTGCGGCCAAGCGGCCGAAGGGGGGCCAGTGGCCGGGGGCGCGCTGGGCGGCCTCGGCCTCCAGGAAGCCCGGCAGGTCATCGGCCATCAGCGCGGCCATCACGGGGTGGTCGGGCGCGAAGCTTTGCAGCAGCACCTGGCCTTGCGCCGCCTCGCGCCCCGCCCGGCCCGCCACCTGGTGCAGCAGCTGCATGGTGCGCTCCGCCGCGCGGAGATCCCCGCCGCCCAGGCCGAGATCGGCGTCCACCACCCCCACCAGCGTCAGATGCGGGAAATGCCAGCCCTTGGCCACGATCTGCGTGCCGATGATGAGGTCCACCTCCCGCGCCTCGATCTGGCGGGCGGCCTCGGCGGCGGCGGCGGGGCCGGGGATGGTGTCGCTGGCCATGACCAATCGGCGGGCGTCCGGGAACAGCTCCGCCACCTCCTCCTGGATGCGCTCGACGCCGGGGCCGATGGGCACCAGGGAATGCTCCGCCCCGCATTCCGGGCAGGCGGGCGGGGTGGGCGCCGTGTGGCCGCAATGGTGGCAGAGCAGCCGTCGCTGCGCCCGGTGCTCCACCAGCCAGGCGGTGCAATTGGGGCATTGCATGCGGTGGCCGCAGGTGCGGCAGAGCGTCAGCGGCGCATAGCCCCGGCGGTTGAGAAACAGCATGGCCTGCTCGCCGCGCGCCAGGGTCTCCGTGATGGCCGCGACCAAGGGCGGGGCCAGGAAGCGGCCGCGCTCGGGCGGGGTTACGCGCAGGTCGAGCGCGCGGATCTCGGGCAGGCTCGCCCCGCCATGGCGCTGCGGCAGGGACAGCCGGGCGTAGCGGCCATCCTTGGCGTTGGTGACGCTTTCCAGGCTGGGCGTGGCGCTGACCAGCACGCAGGCGGCCTGTTCCAGGCGCGCGCGCACCACCGCCATGTCGCGCGCGTGGTAGATCACGCCCTCCTCCTGCTTGAAGGCGGTCTCGTGCTCCTCATCCACCACGATGAGGCCGAGGTCGGGGAAGGGCAGGAACAGCGCCGAACGCGCGCCCACCAGCACCGGCGCCGTCCCTTCCGCCACCGCCCGCCAGGTCACGCGGCGCGTGCGCGAGGACAATTCCGAATGCCACAGCGCGGGCGGCGCGCCGAAGCGCCGCTCGAACCGCGCCAGCCATTGGGTGGACAGCGCGATTTCCGGCAGCAGCACCAGCGCCTGCCGTCCTTGCCGCAGGCATTCCGCGATGGCGTCCAGATACACCTCGGTCTTGCCGGAGCCCGTCACCCCCTCCAGCAGCGTCACCCCGAAGGCGCGGGCCGCCACGCCGCGCACCAGGGCCTCGGCCGCGCGGGACTGTGCCTCGCCCAGCACCGGCGGTGCAAAACCTGGGTCCGGGCGGGGGAAGGCCGACTGGCGGGGCATGGTGGCGGGCTGGATCAGCCCAACCGAGGCCAGTCCCCGCACCACCCCGGGCGAAACGCCCGCCCGCCGACTGATCTCCGCCCCCGGCAGGGTGGCCGTGCCCAGCGCCTCCAGCGCGCGGGCGCGGTCGGGGGTGATGCGGGCGCCCTCGGGGCGTGGCTGCACCGCGCGCCAGCCGGCCACCGCCGCCGGCTCATCCAGCGCCGAGGGCGAGGCCATGGCCATTCGCAGCACCGCCCCGGCCGGCGAGAGGGTATAGGCCGCCACCCAATCCACGAATTCCCGCAAGGGCTTGTGCATGGGCGGCGCGGGCTTGAGCGCGATGACATCGCGCAGCCTGCCCTCGGCCACGCCGCCCTCCGGCGCGTCCTCCCACACCACGCCCAGCGTGGTGCGGCCGCCCAGCGGCACCTCGACGAAGCTGCCGGGGCCCGCCGGCACGTCCTCGGGCAGCCAGTAGTCATAGGCCTCGGCGAGCGGCAGCGGGAGCAAGACGCGTATGCGCCGTCCGGCCTTTCGTGGGGGTGCTGCCATGGGGTATTCCCTGGGGACCGGCCCGCCCCGGGTCAAGCCCGCCGCCTCTTTGGGATACGCAACAGATGAAGTTCTTCGTGGACACCGCCGATGTCACGGACATCCGGGCCCTGGCCGGGTCCGGCCTGCTGGATGGCGTCACCACCAACCCCAGCCTCATCGCCAAGTCCGGCCGCAAGATGAGCGAGGTGATCGCCGAGATTTGCGAAATCGTGGAAGGCCCGGTCAGCGCCGAGGTGACGGCCACCGACCACGAGACCATGCTGGCCGAGGGCCGCTATTTGCGCGCCATCGCCTCCAATGTCTGCGTGAAGGTGCCGCTGACCGAGGCGGGGCTGCGCACCTGCAAGGTGCTGTCGGACGAGGGCACGCCGGTCAACGTCACCCTCTGCTTCTCGGCCAACCAGGCGCTGCTGGCGGCGAAGGCGGGCGCCAGCTTCATCTCGCCCTTCGTGGGCCGGCTGGACGACATCGGCCAGGACGGCATGGGGCTGATCGCGGATGTGGTGCAGATCTACCGCAACTACGCCTTCAAGACCGAGGTGCTGGTGGCCTCCATCCGGCACCCGGTGCATGTGCTGCAATCCGCCAAGCTCGGCGCCCATGTGGGCACCATGCCACCCAACGTGATCCGCGCCCTGTTCAAGCACCCGCTGACGGACAAGGGGCTGGAGGCGTTTTTGGCGGATTGGGCGAAGACGGGCCAGAAGATTATTTAGTGCCCTCAGACGCCGGGCGCCGGCTCCGCCGGCTTGGCTTCCGCGCCGCGCGCTGGTGTGCCGGAGCCGGCGGTTGGTCTTGGCGCGCCGGCCGCTTTGCGGCCGGTGGGTGGGGAAGTGGGCGCTTTTCCTGCACTCGGGCGCTGGGCTGCCGCGCCCTTGATCGCGGGGTTTCCCTGACTCCGCCGCCCCATGCCATGCTCCGCCCATGACCGCCGCCCGCAAGACCGAGGCCGAGGAGGCCGCCTTCGTCGAGGCCTATCTGCGCGCCAACCCTGGCTTCCTCGCCGCGCGGCCGGGCCTCTACGCCGTCCTCACACCCCCCCGCCGCGTGCATGGCGAGGTGCTGGCCGACCACATGGCGGCCATGATCCAGGCCGGGCGGGCCGAGTGGCGCCAGGTGCTCGCCGCCGGCCGCACAGGCCGCAGCTTCGCCGCCAAGGTGGCCGAGGCCGTGCTCGCCCTCATCGCGGCCGCCGACCCGCGCGACTGCGTGCGCCATGAATGGCCATCCCTGCTGGGCGTGGAGCACGCCACCCTCCACCCCCGCCCCGCCCCCGCGGCGCTGACCCTGCGCGACCTGGCCCGCGCCGACCCGCTCTGGCATGGCGAGGCGGCACCCCTCATCCGCCGCGAGGCCCTGCTGCGCGTGGGCGAGGCCACGCTCGCCCTCGGCGCCCGCGCCGCCGAGGACCTGCCGAACGAGCCCGAATCCCTCGACGTGCTGGCCCGCGCCCTGCACGCCGCCCTGCGCCGCGCATGACGGGCGAAGCCGCCTGCCAGGCCTGGCTCGACTGGCTGGCCCAGGAACGCCGCGCCAGCCCCCACACGGTCGAGGCCTATGGGCGCGACATCCGCGACCTGCTGCAATTCCTGACACGCCATCTGGGTGCGGCGCCCGACCTCGTGGCGCTGTCCACACTGCGTTTGGCCGACCTGCGCGGCTTCCTCGCCGCCCGCGCGGCCGAGGGTGCGTCCAACGCCACCCGCGCCCGGCAGTTGGCCGCCATCCGCGGCTTCCTGCGCTTCCTCTCGCGCCAGCAGGGCGTGGCGCCGGTGGCCGTGGCCGGGCTGCGCGGGCCGCGCCGCAAGCCGCCCCTGCCGCGCGCCCTCTCGCCGGCCGATGCGCGCGAATTCGGCACCGGCATCGCCGCCATCCGCATGACCGAGGCCACGCCCCGCCCGCAATGGCAGGCGGCGCGGGATGCGGCGCTGTTCACCCTGCTCTATGGCAGCGGCCTTCGTATTTCCGAGGCGCTGGCCCTCGACGTGCGCGACGCCCCCCTGCCGGGCAGCGAGACGGCGCTGCGCATCATGGGCAAGGGCGGCAAGGCGCGCATCGTGCCCGTGCTGCCCGTGGTGCGGCAGGCCATCGCCGCCTGGCTGGCCCAGCGGCCGGGCGCGGAGCCCGACGAGCCGCTCTTCCTCGGCGTGCGCGGCGAAAGGCTGGACGCCGCCGTGGCGCAGAAGGCCATGCGCGACTATCGGCGCCTCGCCGGCATTCCGGAGCACGCCACGCCGCACGCACTGCGCCATTCCTTCGCCACCCATCTGCTGGCGGGTGGGGCGGACCTCCGCTCCATCCAGGAATTGCTGGGCCATGCCAGCCTTTCCACCACCCAGCGCTACACCGCCGTGGACACGGAGGGGCTTCTCGCCACCTGGCGCATGGCCCATCCGCGCGCCGACCGCTGAGAGGATTTCGCCTTGCGTATCGCCACCTGGAACATCAACAGCGTGCGGCTGCGCTGGCCGCTGCTGAAGGCGCTGGACGCGGCGCTGGCGCCGGACGTGCTCTGCCTGCAGGAGACCAAGTGCCCGGATGAGCTGTTTCCCCGCGCGGAGATCGAGGCGCTGGGTTTCCCCCACATCGCGGCCAAGGGGATGAAGGGCTACAATGGCGTGGCGATCCTCTCGCGCGTGCCCTTCACCCTGGTGGAGGACGCGCCCGACTGGTGCGCGCGCGGCGATTGCCGGCACCTGGTGGCGCTGCTCGACGCGCCGGGCGGGCCCATCGAGCTGCACGATTTCTACGTCCCCGCCGGCGGCGACATCCCCGACCGCGAGGCCAACCCGAAATTCGCGCACAAGCTCGACTTCGTGGCCGAGGCCACCGCCTGGACCGCGACGCGCGCCCCCACCCGCCGCCGCGTGCTGGTGGGCGACCTCAACATCGCGCCACTGGAGCATGATGTCTGGTCGCACAAGCAATTGCTGGACGTGGTGAGCCACACGCCCATCGAGGTGGACGCCATGGGGCGCTGGATGGAACAGGGCCAGTGGCACGACGCCGTGCGCCACTTCGTGCCGGCATCCGAAAAACTTTATTCCTGGTGGAGCTACCGCGCGCGCGACTGGGCGGCCGCCGATCGCGGCCGGCGGCTCGATCACATCTGGGTCAGCGACGATCTGCGCGGCAAGCTCACGCGCCACCACATCCTGCGCGAGGCGCGTGGGTGGGAGAAGGCCAGCGACCATGTGCCCGTGATGGTGGAGCTGGCGAAGTGACGCGCCGCTACCCTTTCGTCACGCTCGATGTCTTCACCACCACGCGCTTCGGCGGCAACCCGCTGGCGGTGTTTCCCGACGCGCGCGGCCTGTCGGACGCAGAGATGCTGGCGCTGGCGCGTGAGTTCAACCTCAGCGAGACCACCTTCGTCCTCCCGCCCGAAGACCCCGTCAACACCGCCCGCGTGCGCATCTTCAGCCGCGCGGGTGAGATGCCCTTCGCCGGCCACCCCAATGTCGGCACGGGCGTGGCGCTGGCCCCGCGCGCCGTGGACGGGCTGCTGCGCTTCGAGGAGATCGCCGGCCTGGTCGAGGTGCGCGTGGAGGGCGACAGCGCCGAGATCACGGCGCCTCAGCCGCTGGCGCTGGGCCAGGAGATGGATGCCGCGCTGCTGGCCGGCTGCGTGGGCCTGGCACCCGCCGATGTCATCACCGAAGGCCACGCCCCCGTCATCGCCGCCTGCGGCAACTTCTTCATCATTGCGCAGGTGACGGAGGCGGCGCTGACGCAGGCCCGCCCCGACCCCGCCGCCTTCGCCGCCGCCGCGCGGGAGTTCCCGCATCTCGGCGCGCGCGGATTGCCGCTCTACCTCTACGCGGTGACGGGCACGGAGACACTTCGCGCCCGCATGTTCGCCCCCCTGACCGGCACCATGGAGGATGCCGCGACCGGCAGCGCCGCCGCGCCGCTGGCCGCGCTGCGCCTGTCGCTGACCGCCGACGCCGCGGCGCGCTTCGACATCACCCAGGGTGTCGAGATGGGGCGGCCCTCGCTGATGCGGACCACGGCGCGGCGCGAAGGTGAGGCCATCCACGCCACGGTCGGCGGCGCCTGCGTGCCCGTGCTGCGCGGGGAAGCCCTTCTGTAGCGTTGCAATATTGTGGACATGCCGGCCCCGCGCTCGTCATGCTCCGCACCCAGACCCGTAACGGGCATGGGAGACTGAGAGATGCAACGACGTTCCTTCCTGGCGGGGGCCGCGGCCGCCGCCGCTGCGCCCTCCATCGTGCAGGCGCAGGCCAACCGCGTGCTCAAGGTGGTGCCCCACGCGAACCTGACCGTGATGGACCCGGTCTGGACCACCGCCTACATCACCCGCAACCATGGCTTCGCGGTGTGGGACACGCTGTATGGCCTGGACGATGAATACAAGCCGCAGCCGCAGATGGTGGAAGGCCACACCGTCGAGAATGACGGCAAGCTCTGGACCTTCACGCTGCGCGAAGGCCTGCGCTTCCACAACAACGAACCCGTCCGCGCGCAGGACTGCATCGCCTCGCTCGAACGCTGGGGCAAGCGCGACGCCATGGGCACGCGCCTCGCGGCACTCACGGAGGAGATGCGCGCGCTGGACGACCGGCGCTTCACCATCCGCCTGAGCCGGCCCTTCGGGCTGATGCTGGACGCGCTGGCCAAGCCCACCTCCAACGCGCCCTTCATCATGCCGGCCAGCATCTCGGCGACCGACGCCTTCACGCAGATCCGCCCCGACCAGGTCATCGGCTCCGGCCCCTTCACCTTCAACGCGCGCGAACTGATCTCCGGCAGCCGCGTGGTCTATGAGAGATTCGCGGGCTACCGGCCGCGCGCGAACGGCACGCCCAGCGGCACGGCCGGCCCCAAGGTGGTGCATTTCGACCGCGTGGAGTGGCACATCATCCCCGACTTCGCGACCGCCGCGAACGCCATGGTCTCGGGCGAGATGGATTGGTGGGAGGTGGCCACACCCGACCTCGCCCCCATGCTGCGGCGGAACCGCAACGTGAACGTGACGGTGCCGGACCCGCTGGGCTCCATCGCCGTCATGCGGCCCAACCACCTGCACGCGCCCATGAACAACCCGAAATTCCGCCAGGCGCTGCTGCGCGCCGTGAGCCAGGCGGATTTCATGACGGCCTTCATGGGCAGCGACCCGCAGGGCTTCAAGTCGGGCGTGGGCGCCTTCACCCCCGGCACGCCACTGGCCAGCGATGCGGGGCTGGAGGTCTTCGAGAACAACATCGAGACCGCCCGCCGCATGATCCGCGAGAGCGGCTACAATGGCGAGCGCATCGTGCTGCTCGGCACCACCGACATCGCGAGCCTGGCCGCCTGGTCGCAGGTGGCGGCCGACATGTTCCGCCGCCTCCAGGTCAACATTGATTTCCAGTCCATGGACTGGGGCACGGTGGTGCAGCGCCGCGCGCAGCAGACGCCACCCGATGCCGGCGGCTGGAGCGCCTTCTGCACGAACTGGGGCGGGCTCGATCACCTCAACCCCGCCGGCCACCTCATGCTGCGCGGCCAGGGGCGGCAGGGCTTCATCGGCTGGCCGGAAAGCGAGCGCCTGGAGAGCCTGCGCGAGGCCTGGTTCGAAGCACCGGACCTTCCGGCGCAGCAGCGCATCGCCGCCGATCTGCAGCGGCAGATGTTCGAGGACGTGCCCTATATCCCGCTCGGCCAGTTCTTCCAGCCGCTGGCGCATCGCCGCAACCTGACGGGCGTGATGCAGCCCGGCGGCATCCCGGTCTTCTGGAACGTGCGCCGGACCTGACGGGACAGGTCGTTTCGTCTACAACCTTCGCGCGCACAGTCAGCGGAGGGTGTGATGGAAATGGTGTATATCCTGGGCGGCGTCCTGGTGCCGGTCGCCGCCTATGTCATCGTCACCTACAACCGGCTCGTCGGGCTTCGCATCCGTGTGCGCGAGGCGTGGTCGGACATCCAGGTGCAAATGAAGCGCCGCTACGACCTGATTCCCAACCTGGTCGAGACGGTGCGCGGCTATGCGGGGCATGAGAGCGAGACGCTGGAGAAGGTGGTGCGCGCCCGTGGCGAGGCCATGTCCAACCAGGGCAGCCCCGAGGCCCAGGCGAAGAGCGAGAACGCGCTGCAATCCACGCTGAAATCCCTCTTCGCGCTGAGCGAGGCCTATCCCGAGCTGAAGGCCGACGCGAATTTCCGCCAACTCCAGCAGGAGCTGACCGACACCGAGAACCGCATCAAGATGTCGCGCCGCTTCTACAACGGCTCGGCGCGCGAGCTGAACGTGGCGGTGGAGCAGTTCCCCTCCAACATCGTGGCGAAGTCCTTCGGCTTCACGCCCGCGGAATTCTTCACCCTCGACGAGGCCGAGGCCGAGGCCGCCTCCCGACCCGTGCCCGTCTCCTTCCGTTGACAGGGGGGCCGTTGATGGGTGGGAAGCTGACGCGCTGGCTCCTGGCGCTGCTGCTCTGGCTCGCCGCCGGGCCCGCGATAGCGCAGCAGGTGGAGGTCACGCGCGACTTTGCCGCGCGCATCGAGATCCAGGCCGATGGCGCCCTCATCGTCACCGAGGAGATCGAGGTGCTGGCGCTGGGCCAGGCCATCCGCCGCGGCATCTACCGCGACTATGATTTGCGCCCGATAGACCCCGCCGGCATCTTCCGCGCGGGGTTCCAGGTGCTGGAGGCCACCCGCAACGGTGAGGCGGAGACCTACCGCACCGAACGCATCGGCGGCGGCGTGCGCGTCTATCTCGGCCGTTCGGACGCGGTGCTGCCGCATGGCGTGCACCGCTACCGCCTGCGCTTCCGCATGGAGAACGAGGTCCGCGCCTTCGAGGGTTTCGACGAGGTCTACTGGAACGTGAACGGCACGGGCTGGGCCTTCCCCGTGCTGCGCCTCTCGGCCGAGGTGGTGCTGCCGCCGGGTGCGACCGCCACGCGCCGATCCGCCTATACCGGCCGCGCGGGCGAGCGCGGCGGCGACGCGCGCATCACCGAGCCGGGCGATGGGCGCGTCGAGTTCCGCGCCACGCGGCCGCTCGCGGCGGGGGAGAACCTCACCATCGCCGTGGGCTTCCCGCAGGGCTTCGTCAGCCATGACGCGCGGCACGGGGCGCTGCATTGGCTGCTGAACCGTTCCCCGCTGCAGGTGGGCGGCGTCGTGCTGGCGCTGCTGCTCGCCTATTACGGCTTCGTCTGGCACCGGGTGGGGCGCGACCCGCGCGGCGGGCCCATCATTCCCGTCTACCAGCCCAGCCTGCCGCCGGCCGCCATGCGCTTCATCGAGCGCATGGGCTTCGACCCGCAATGCTTGTCGGCCGCGGTGATCAGCCTCGCGGTGAAGGGGCATGTCACCATTGGCGAGGATGCCTCGCGCAAGATCATCCTGACGCGCGCCGTGCCGCCGCCCGGCGCGCCCGAGCCCTCGGCCGGCGAGGCGGTGCTGTTGCAGCAACTGCTGGGCGGACGCGGCAGCATCACGCTGGAGCAGGGCAACCATGCGGCGCTCTCCACCGCGCGCTCGGCGCTGCGGCGGCACCTGGACGCCACCTTCAACCGCGTCTTCTTCCGGCGGAACACGGGCTGGAAGGTGCTGGGCGTGCTCATCACCCTGCTGGGCTGGGCCGCCATGGCGCTGACCCACCCGCATGTGCTGGCGGTGGCGCCCTTCGTCCTGATGGTGGGCGCCTTCTCGGGGGCGGCGCTGCATGTTCCGCTTCGGCTGGCCCGGGATGTCCGGCAATGGCGCGCGGGGGTCGGCTTCCGCGAGGCCTTGGGCCTGGTGATGGCCGCGGTGTCCTCGCTGGTCATCATCGGGTTCACCCTGTTCGGCATCTTCTTCGCGGTCGAGGTCATGGGCTGGGAGATGGTGGCGGGCACCGTCGCGCTCGTCGCGGTGAACGTCGTCTTCCATCATCTGCTGAAGGCGCCCACCCCCACCGGCCGGCAGGCGCTGGACGAGATCGAGGGCACGCGCCTCTACCTCACCGTGGCCGAGGCCGAGCGCCTGCGCTTCCACAACCCGCCGGACCGCACGCCCGAACATTTCGAGGCGCTGCTGCCCTATGCGGTGGCGCTGGACGTGGAGACGGCCTGGACACGGCAGTTCAGCGATGTGCTGGCCCGCGCCGCGACCTCGCCCGAGGGCTACCAGCCGCGCTGGTACCGGGGCGGGCGCTACCGGGGGTCGGGGCTGTCCGGCCTGGGCCGCGCGCTGGCCAGCTCCTATGGCTCGGCCGCACGGTCCCCCTCCTCCTCGCGCAGCGGCTCGGGGGGTGGGGGGTTCTCGGGCGGGGGCGGGGGCAGCCGGGGCGGCGGCGGGTGGTGACGCGCCGCGCCAGGACACGGCGTGCTTGACCGGGCGGGCATGGCCTCGCCATGTTGCGCCCATGCTCCTGCTCATCGACAACTACGACAGCTTCACCTTCAACCTCTACCACTTCCTGGGCGACCTCGGGGTGGAGGCGGTGGTGCGGCGCAATGACGCGCTGACGGTGCAGGATGTCTTCGCCATGCGGCCCGACGCCGTGGTGCTCTCGCCCGGCCCCTGCACGCCCAATGAGGCCGGCATCTGCCTGCCGCTCATCGCCGCCGCCGCCGAGGCGAAGCTGCCCCTGATGGGCGTCTGTCTCGGCCACCAGGCCATCGGGCAGGCCTTCGGCGGCGAGGTGATCCGCGCGCCCGAACCCGTGCATGGCAAGGTGTGGGAGGTGGAGCACCAGGGCCAGGACCTCTTCGCCGGCCTGCCCTCGCCGCTGCGCGCCACGCGCTATCATTCGCTGGTGGTGAAGCGGGAGACGCTGCCCGCCAGCCTCGCCATCACGGCCGAGACGGCGGATGGGCTCATCATGGGCCTCGCCCACCGGCAGCTGCCCATCCACGGCGTGCAGTTCCACCCGGAGAGCATCGCCTCCGAGCATGGCCACGGCATCCTGAAGAATTTTCTCGACCGGGCGCGCGTGCCGGCCTGATCACGGCTCCGGGGGGGCGCCTTCCGCGAAGAGGGCGCGGATGCGGGCCACCTGCGCCTCGTCCCAGCCCAGCTCCCGCATGGGGTCGAAGATCGTGCGATCGGGCGTGTGCAGGATGTAGGCCATGGCCTCGTTGGCCATCATCTCCTCCTGCGCGGTGTCATAGCCCTCGCAGCCCAGGAAGGCGCGGATGGCGGCGCGTTCCTCCTCCGTCATGCCGCGGTGCCAGACGGCCATCACATGGGCGGCGAACATGGGCAGGGTGAAGAACTGCCCATGCGCGAGTTCGTGCCGCAGGATGGCGGCGCGCAGCGCGGGCGAGACCTCGGGCCCCAGGCCCGGAATGGTCAGGATGGCGGCATCCCGCCCGGGGGCGAGGGATTGCACCAGGGCCACCTGTTCGCGCAGCCATTCCTCCCGCGGGTTCAGCGCGATGCCGTCACGCTCCGCCAGCGCGAACATCCGCATCAGGTCCGAGGCGCGGTAGTTGTGCCCGACATAGTAGTCGTCGGGCGTGTTGCGGTCGGCGGCGATGGCGGCGGCCAGGGCGGTGTCGTCCAGCACGCGGTCGCGTGGGGTGCGGGCCTTCTCGATCAGGGCGGCGGCGCGGTTCATCGCCGCGCCCTGGCTGGCCAGGTCCGGGAAATCCAGCACGAAGACCAGCGGGTTGGCGTCCCAGCGGAACAGGGTGGGCCGCGTGGCGGCGTGGGCGAGGATCTCGGCCTGGTTGCGACTGGGCGGCGGGGCTGGAGCGGAGGCGGGTGGAGCGGAGGGCTGCGGCACGGGCGCCGGGGCGGCGGGCGGGGCCTCCAGCGCCGGGGGCTGCACGCTGGGCGCGACGGCCAAGGGGGGCTCCGGCGGCGGCGCCTCGCGCGGCCACCACCACAGCGCCGCCCCGCCCGCGACCAGCACCACGAGCCCAAGCGCCGCCAGCACCGCGCCGCGCCGCGCGGGCCTGGCCTTCAGCGCCGGAACCACGCCCGGGCGCGGCAACCGCACGGTGGCGTCGTCATCCATCGCGCCCTGCCCTCCCTTCCTGCGGGGCCAGCCGCCCCCGGGCCGCAGCCTACTCGCCCAGGTTGACGATCTGCACGCGCCGGTTGCGGGGCTCGGGGAAATTGTCGGGCGTCGGGATCAGCAGGCGGCTTTCGCCCATGCCCTGCGCCAGAAGGCGGTGCGGGGCGATGCCGAACTTCTCGATCAGGTGCTCGCGCACCGCCAGCGCGCGGCGTTCGCTGAGCATCTGGTTCATGCCGGCATCGCCCTCGGTGTCGGTGTGGCCTTCCACGCGGAAGCGGAAGGGCCGCAACTCCTCGCGGTTCAGGGCGCGGCCCAGCGCCGCCAGGGCGTCGGCGGCCTGGGGCGTGATGCGCGCGGACCCCGTGGGGAAGAAGACGGTCAGGTTGACGGAGGGCGGTTCGTCCGCCGTGGGCGGCTTGCCGGCCTCGCCCTGGGGCGCGGCCGGGGCGGCCCCACTGGCGCCCTCGCCGCCCGGACGGTTCGGCACGCGGATGCCCCGTGTCAGCCCTTCGATGATCTGGCGCTCCTCCGCATCGGGCGCCGCGGCGGCCGGCGGGGCAGGGATCGCGGGCGGCTGGGCCAGCGCGGCGAAGGGCAGCCATGCGCCACAGACCAGCAGCGCGGCGCGGAGGAAGGTGGGCATCATGGCCTCCTATTTTGGCCGGGCGGCTGATTCACGGCTTCGGCGATTCCACCGAAGCCGATCAGACGCCAGCGTTTCCGGGCCGAAGCGTAGAGCGCCAAGGCGGGCAGGTGGAAGCGAAAGCGCAACGGCGGGTCAGCCGGGGAGGATGCCGAAGCGCCGCCACAGCGGCAGCGCCTCGGCCAGCCTTTCGCGGATACGTGAAACCGCCGCCAGCCGCGCCCCGCCGCCCAGCCCGGGCTGGAACTGCGCCAGCAGCGCCTCCGGGTTCGCCGCATCGCCCCCCGCCAGCAGCGCGCCCACCAAGGCGAGGTCGAGCGCCCCGGCCGGCACCCCGCCTGCGGCCACGGGCGAGGCCAGGGCGAAATGTCCCCTGCCCTCGCCGCCCGGCGCGTGGAAGGCGGCGGCGGCGCGGTTGAGGCGCGTGGCCGCGGGCGCGGGCGCCGGCGGGCGAAAGACAGGCAGGCAAAGGCCCGTATCCACTAGCAGCGCCAGCAATTCCGCCGGTTGCGGGCGCAGCGCCTCCGGCACCGCCGCGCGCAGCGCGCCGAGCCGCGCCGGCCCCTCGGCCAGCAGCGCCGCGATGGGCGCCCAGGCGGCCTCGGGCAGCGCGGCCCGCCCCTCGGCGGTGCGAAGCGCGGGCGAGGTCACGGGCGGCGCCTGCCAGGCGGCCAGCGGCAGCGCGTCCATGGCGGCATCCGGGTTCACCCGGCGCCGGCCGCGCACGAAGAGGTCGGCACGGAAGGGGCGCGGCAGCAGCAGGTCCTTGGCGAATTCCATCCCCTCTAGCGGCGCCAGGGCGGCGCGCTGCGCGGGCGTGCCGGCCAGCGCCGGCAGGGCCTCGGCCAGGTTGCAGCTGCCCAGGAATTCCAGCCGGGCCGGGGCCAGGGCGGCGGCCAGGTCCTCGTGGAAGACGGGGCGCCAATGCGGTGTCAGGAATTCATGGGCGACGAAGCCCGGTTCCAGCACGCAGGGCTCGGCCAGCAGGCGCTCCAGCATGGGCGTGCGGGGCAATGGCAGGCCGCCGGACCCGGCCAGGGCGCGCAGGCGGGACATGGCATGGGTGGCGGCCTCGGCGCTGGCCTCCCCGCCCGCCAAATGCCGCAGCAGGCGTTGCAGCCCCGCCTCGGCCCCGGAAGCCGGCATCGCATTGGTGCCGACATAGGCGAGCCCGCCCGGCTTCAGCCGCCGCGCGAGCAAGCGCACCACCCCCGCCCGCACCGCGTCCGACACCCAGCCCCAGATTCCATGCGCCATGACCACGTCGCATTCGGGCAGCCGGTCCAGCTCCGCGCCGTCCAGCGCGGCGAGGTCCAGCTCCAGGAAATTCACGTTGGCGAGGCCCGCGCGGGCAGCCAGTTGCCGCGCCTCCGCGATGGCGGCCGCGTCGTGGTCCAATCCGAACACCGTCCAGCCCGGATTGGCCGCGGCCAGCACCTGCGCCACATGCCCCCGCCCGCAGCCGAGGTCCACCACCACCATCCGCTCGCGCGGGGTCCAGGGGTGGCCCGCCATGGCGGCGACCAGGGCGAAATGCGCCGGGGTCTGCTGGGCCTGGAAGGCGATGGAATAGGCGGCGCCCATCAGCCCGGCAGCAGGCCCAGGCCGCGCCAGACGGGAATACGCTCGGCCCGGATGCGGGTGATGAGGGTGGCCGCTTCCGCCTGGCCCTCGCCGTCCAGATGGGGCAGCAGCCGCGCGGCGAGGGTCTCGGGCGGGGCGTCCAGGATGTCGGGCTGCACGGCCAGCGCCATTTCCAGCCAGGCGCAAGGCAGCCCGCCCGCGATCGCGGAGGAGGCCAGGGCGAACTGCCCCTCGCGGTCCCCGCTGGCCAGCGTCGCGGCGAAGAGGGCGCGGTTGAAACGCTGCGCCTCCTCCGTCACTTGCGGCTCGCGCAGCACGGGCACCACGAACCCCGTGCCCTGCAGCACGGCCAGCAGCTCGGCCGGGTTGGGGCGGCGCTCCTCGGGCAGGTGGCGCAGGCGGTGCAGGCTTTGCGGCCCCTCGCGCAGGGCGGCGGCGATGGGCTGCCACATGGCGGGCACGAGTTCCGCCTCCCCCACCGGGACGGAGAGCTTGGGGCTGTCCTCCGGCAAGGCGCGGCAGGCGGCGATGACCAGGCGGTCCAGCGCGTCCACATGGTCGGTGCGGCGCAGCCCGCGGATGAAGACGTCGCGCCGGAAGGCGCGCGGCAGGCAGAGATCCTTGATGAATTCCCGCGCCGGGCCGGGCGGCATGCCTTCGTAGGTTGCGCGCTGCGCGGCATCGAGCTGCAGGTCCGGCATGTTCTCGTGCAGCGTGGCGCTGCCCACGAATTCCAGCTTGGCGGGGGCGAGGGCGGCGCAGACATCCTCATGGAAGGCCGGGCGCCAATGCGCGGTCAGGAATTCATGCGCGAGATAGGCGGTGTCCAGCCGCTGCTCCTTGTCCAGCAAATAGCGCAGCATGGGCGTGGAGGGGAGCTGGGCGGGGTTGGTGGCGGCGAGCGCCCGCACCTGTTCCAGCGCCGCCTCCACCCGCGCGCGGGAGGAGCCGCGCGCCTGCCCCGCCAGGTGCATGAACAGGCGCTGCAAGGCCGCATCCGCGCCGAAGGCCGGCTGGACATTGTAGCCGATGTAGCAGAGGCCCCCCGGCTTCAGCCGCCGCGCCAGTAGCCGCACGATGCCATCGCGCACCGCATCGGCCACCCAGGTCCAGACGCCATGGATGGTGACGATGTCGAATTCCGGCAGCCGGTCCATCTCGGCATCGGTCATCTCGGCCAGGTCGGCCTCGCAGAAACCGGCATTGGCGCAGCCGGCGGCATCCGCCAGTTCCTGCGCCTCGGCGATGTGGGCCGGGTTGTAGTCCAGCCCCAGCACATGCCAGCCGGGATTGGCGGCCGCCAGCACATTGACCGTCAGCCCGCGCCCGCAGCCGATGTCCAGCATGGCCATGCGCGGCTGCGGCGCCCAGACCACGCCGGCCATGGCGCAGACCATGGCCAGATGCCCCGGCGCCTGAGCGGGCTGGTAGGAGAAGGTGTAGGGGCTGTCGGCGACGTAGCCGTGGCTCCAGACGGTCATGCGGAGGGCGTCCTCACAGGGCGGGCGGGCGCAGCAGGGCGTCGCGCGCGGGCGCGCGGCGGGGCTTGGCGCCCCCCATCCAGGAGGTGAGGCCGAGCCGCGCCCCCGCCCCCAGTTGCGCCGCCGGCACCGCCTCGGGCTTCAGCAGCGGGTTCAGCACGAATTCCTGCTCCGGCCCCACGAAGAGGCGCGTCAACCCGCACAGCCGGTCGAACAGCGGCCGGCCGGGCAGCAGTTCCGCGAAGGCGGCGGCATCGAGCGGCCCCAGCCGGATGATGAAGCGCGCCTGCGGGTCCCAGATCTGCGCGCCGGCGGTGGCGGAAGCCCCCAGCGCGGCATGGGCGGCGCCGAGGCGCGTCTGCTCGGTGGCCGGCAGGCGCAGCCAGCCGCCGGCGAATTCCACGATCTCGACGGGGGTGCCGGCCTCCTCGGCCAGCATGGCGGCCAGCCGCGCCGCGCTGCGCGTGCGGGCGGCGAGGTGCCCCGCATGGTAGCGCAGGCTGGGCGCGGGGACGGCCAGGCGTTCGCCCAGATGCGGCGTGCCGAGGCCGATCACGGCGTCCAGCGCGCGCGTCGCGGGCTCGGGGTCGCGCGTGGGGCGATACTTGGCGCCGGCCTTCACCCACATGCCGGTGAAGCGCCGCGCGAGCAGGTCCAGGAATTGCGCCAGCGCGCGGTTGCGCGCCCGCAGCTCCGCCGCCGCCGTCGCGGTGTAGTGGCGCGGCAGCGTGCCGCCTGGCCCGATGAGGCCGAACAGCGGCGTGGTCAGCGCGCCCGTCGCGGGGTCCGCCGCCGTCACCTCGCTCAGCGGCAAAGCGAGGCGCGGCTGGCTGGCGAAGGGCAGCTCCACCGGGTCCTGGCCGGGGGCGATGACGAAGGCCGCCTGGTCGAGGTCGAACAGCTCCGGGTCCTGGGCGAGAGCGTCCTTGGGAGAACGCGCGATCACAGCAGCACCCGCGTGCCGCTGCGCGGCGGCCAGCTCGCCACCGGGTTCGCCCGCCCGCGGAGCAGGGCGCGGGTGCGGACGAAGCCATTCACCGAGACCTGGAGCGCCAGGAACCGCTCCAGCACCGCCGCCAGCAGGAACAGGCCGCCGGTGTTCCAGGCCTGGGCCTCGAAGGTCAGCGCCACGTCCAGCCCGCGCGCGAAGACGCCCGGCCGCTGGCCCGGGATGCGCGCCAGCCCGCTGCCCGCCGTGACCGAGACGAGGCCCGCGATGGCCGCCCGCGTCTCCGGCGTGTCGCGGAGGTCATGCAGGCGCAGCATCTCGCGCAGCGCGGCCGCCGCATCGGGCCCGCCCATCACGGAGAGGTGGTTCAGCGCCAGGTGCGACACCAGCCGCCAGGCCCCGCGGTCCCGCAGCCGGGGCGGCAGCCTCGGCGTGGGGGCGTAGAGGCATTCCGCCATGGGCTCCGCCGGGGCCTCGGGGTCGCTGATGCGCAACCTCGGCTGGCCGCCGCCGAAGGGCAGAAGCTCCGGCAGGTCGCGGTTGAGGCAAAGCCCCTCGATGGTCAGCACGCCGTCGGAGGGCGCGTCGGGGTTGAAGCCGGGGTCGCAGAGCAGCAGCCGCGTCTCGGTGCCTGTCAGCGGCGCGGCGGCGGAACCGCGCGCGGCCACCCATTGCATGGGCGCGGCCTCGGCCTCCTCACCCGCGTCGCGGGCCAGGCGCTGGAAGGGCAGCACCGTGCGGCGGCGGCCATCGGGGCGGCTCTCGCGCACGCTTTCCACGCTGTAGAGTTCCAGCGCGGCCGAACGCCGCACATCCGGAATCACCAGCCAGTCCGACTGGGTGCCGTCCATCGCGATGGGCTCGCAGCGATGGGGGAAGAGGTTCACCACCGGCGTGCAATGCAGCGCCAGCGTCTCGGCCGTAACGATGCGCTCCAGCTCCGGCGCCGCACGGCTGAGATAGAGGAACACCTCCAGCCGGTCGCCCTGCTGGACAAGGCTGCGCGCCTCCAGCCCGCCGAGCTCGAGGTAGAGGAACTTCTCCGGATGCGCGAAATACTCGGTCAGCAGCCGGTGCCCGTCGAAGGCGCGCTGCGGCCAGGGCAGCGCGGCCTCCTCGCGCTCGAACCCCACGGCGCGGAGCCGCGCGGCGTCCAGCAAGGTGGGCCTCGCGTCATTGGGCCCATCGGCCAGCGCCGCGCCCACGCAGGAGGTGGCCAGCAGCTCATGCAGCGCGGCCGCGACCTGGTGGCTGCCGCGCAGGTGCAGGCGCAGCCGGTCGAGCCCCGTCTCCGCGAAACCCAGGCCCTCGGCCGTGGTCCGCAGCGTGATGCGCAGGCAGGCCGAAGCCCCCGGCGCGCGCGGGTTGGGTGGCGCCTCCAGCGGCAGGCCCATCAGCCGCGCCGCCTCGATCCGCACCGGCCAGAGCGTCACGTCATGGCAGGTGAGGTAGCGCAGCACCTCGCCCCGCACCGGCTCCGTCTCGATGGGCGTGCCGCGCTTCACCAAAGCGGGGCCGCGCGCGTCCCGCTTGGGCGAGAGGCGCACCGTCGCCATGCTGGGCACCGGCGCCAGCAGATGCGGCGAGAGCAGTTCCAGCAGCGCGTCGGTGATCTCGGGCAGCTCATCGTCCAGCCGCTGCTGCACGCGGCCGGCGAGGAAGGCGACGCCCTCCAGCAGGCGTTCCACATGCGGGTCGTCCACCGTGCCGTCGGTGGCGATGCGCAGCCGCCCGGCCGCCTTCTGGTTCGCCTGCGCGAATTCCCCGGCCAGCTTGCGCAGCGCCGCCAGTTCACGGTTGTAGAAGGGGAGAAGGCTCTCGCTCATCCGCGCTCGGCCACCCGGACCTCGTGGCTGACGGCCTCGATCAGCGTCTCGAAGCTGATGGGCTCGGCGTGCAGCAGCGCGTCCACGCGCAGGCGCAGCGTGCGGTCCAGCTCATCGCCGCCCTCGCGCAGCGTCACCTTCACCGCGTGCAGGCGCGGCTCGAAGCGGCGGATCATGCGCTCCACCTCCAGCGCCAGCGCCTCGCGCCGCTCCGGCAGGGCGTAGCTGCCCGCCGTCGCGTCCGGGATGCCGTAGCCGAGCGGCGAGAGCGCAAGCTCCGGCGCGCGGGCCGGCAGCGGCCAGCGGCGGCGGCGCGCGTTGAGCAGCGCCTCCAGATCCCGCCGGACGGAAAGCCGCAGCCGGTCCATGGCTTCCGACAGCTTCAGCGGTTCCTCCTCCAGGCGGTCGGGGCGGTCATCCATCAGCCGGTCCAGCAGCGGCAGGCGCAGGCGCTGGGGCGGGGCGCGGCCGCTCATCCCGGGGCGGCGAAGCGCAGGGTGGCGAGCTCGGCCAGCGCCACCGCCTCCTCGCCCACCAGGAAGAGGCGCTGGCCATGGCCGCGCACCGGGCCGGGACCTTCCGTCCACTCCGTGGCGCGGCCCAGGCGCAGCGCATCCTCCCGCGCGGCCGCGCCGGGGTAGATGGCGGGCATGTAGACCACGCCCTCCGTGCCGTCGCGGAGCGTGATGGTGGTGCGGCGCCAGGCCAGGTCCCGCGGGCGGCGGGGGGCTTCGAATTCCAGGCTCTCGATGCGCTCCACGGGCACCAGGATGTGGTCGCCGCCGGTGGTCAGCACCTCGACCATGGGGGCCATCAGGTCATCGGCATCGCGGAAATCCTCGAAGTCCAGCGTGGTGCCGTCGGCCAGCGTGGCGGTGCCGGGGGTGGCGGGGCGGCTGTCCTCCGCGGCCAGCGCCGCTTCCTCCGCGCGTTCCGTCTCGCCCGCGCGGGCCAGGACGGCGGCGCGGATCGCGGCCGTCTGCGCGGGCGTCGTATCCTCGCCCGAGAATTGCGGCGCGCGGCCCTCGCCCCACACCTGCTGGCGGATGACCTCGGCGCGCAGCAGCTTGCGGAATTCCAGCACGGCGGGCGACGGCTCCTCCAGCACGGCGGCGTCCAGCATGCGGTCCGCGCGCTCCGCCTCGCCGGCGAAGAGCAGCAATTCCGCCAGGAACCAGCGCGCGCCGGAATCGCGCGGGGCCGCCTTCACCACCGCCTGCTGCGCCGCGATGGCCGCCGCCAGATCGCCTGCCTTGAACGCCTCGCCCGCCGATGCCATCGCCTTGGTTCCTTGCTGTTCAGGCGGCCTGCCGTGGCGCCGCGAGTTCCGTGACGAGGCGGAAGGAGGCCCCCACCTCGTCCAGCTGGTAGTGTGGCTGCAATAGGATGGTGCAGCCATAGCTGCCCGGCTTGCCGGGGCGTTCGCGCACCTCCACCCGCGCATCACGCAGTGGGTAGCGCGCGGCCGCGTCGCCGCCGCCGGCCAGGCCGCTGATATGCTTGCTGAGCCAGGTCTGCAGGCGGAATTCCACATCCTCGGCCGAGGCGAAGCTGCCCACCATGTCACGCCCCATCAGCTTCACGATATGCGCGAAGCGGGAGACGCAGAGCACGCTGTTCAGCTGCGACGACAGCCGCTGGTTGGCATTGGCCACGTCGCTTGTCATGCGCGGCGGGCGGTGCAGGGTGGGCACGGCGCCGAAACTCGCCTCAGGAAGCGCCTCGAGGCCGCAGAGCGCCACCATCTCCGCCTCGGCGGCCTGGCGTTCCTGGTCGTCCGTCAGGCTGAGTTCCAAGGGCGGGCGGGGCGGCGGCCCGGGCGGGTCGGCGCGGAAGCGTTCATGGGGCAGCGTCTCCACCACGCCGCCCATGGCGTCCCAGACCGGCTCGGCGCCGCGGATCTCGGCGGGCCAGCGATAGCGCGCGAAGGCGCGGGCGGCCACGGCGGCCATGGCATAGACGGGCGTGGTCCAGACGCGCTGCGCGGCACCCTTGGCGTGCTCACGATAGCGGAAGCGGTCATCCCTGCTGCCATCGTCGCGCCAGAGCGGCCGGCCAAGGGTGCGCGGCAGCAGGATGGCGAGGAAGCGCGTGTCCTCCCGCGCGGCCAGGCTGCGCCAGCGCGCGCGCTCGGGCGTGCGGAGCGCGTCCAGGATGTTCAGCGTGGGCGAGGCGTCGTGGAAATCATCGAGGCCCAGCAGCCCGGGTGAGGCCGGCAGCACGAAGGGGCAGAAGGCGGCGGCCGCGATGCCGGCCAGCTGCGCCAGCACGGTGATGTCATCCACTTCATGCCCGGGCGCCGGCCCGCCGCGGATTTCGTAATCGGCCACGATCATGCCGAAGGGCTCGCCGCCGGGGGTGCCGAACTCCTCCTCATAGACCAGGCGGAACAGGGCGGAGCGGTCGAATTCCACCGCGCGCTCCAGGTCGCGCGCCACGTCGCGCCAGCGCACGGGCAACAGGCGGATCTTCACCAGGCGGTCCTGCGCGAAGCCATCCACCAGCCAGCGCAGGCCCCGCCAGGAGCCCTCCAGCCGGGTGAGGCGCGGCGCGTGCAGCACGCGGTCGAGCTGGCGGGACATGGCGGCATCCAGCGCCACGATGTCGCGGTCCAGCGCCTCGACAAGGCGTGCCACGCGGTCGGGGCCCGCGGCGATCTCGCGCAGCCGTTCGGGGCCGAGCCAGGCGAGCAGCAGCCTGGCCGGATCGTCCTCCGCCAGGAAGGCCGCCAGCGACGCGGCCTCGGGCGCGCCATGGCCGAAGAAGCGCCCGTCCAGCACCGGCCCGCGCAGCGCGCCCCCGTCGGTCACGAGGGCCGCCCGCTCAGCTCTTCTGCGGGATGCGCGCGACCATCCGCATGGAGGTGGTCAGTTCCTCCATCTGCAGCCAGGGCCGCATGTAGGCGACGGCGTTGTAGGAACCGGGGCGGCCCGGGATCTCCTTCACCTCCACCTTGGCCTCGCGCAGCGGATACTTGGCGCGCGATTCCTGGCCCGCCCCCTCCATGGGGTTCACATAGTTCTGGATCCAGCGGTTCAGCCAGGCCTCGACGTCGGAGGCTTCCATGAAGCTGCCGATCTTGTCGCGCGCCATCACCTTGAGGAAATGCGCGAAGCGGCTGGTGGCCATGATGTAGGGCAGGCGGGCCGAAATGGCCGCGTTGGCCGTCGCCTCCGGCCGGTCATACTTCTTGGGCTTCTGCACCGTCTGCGCGCCGAAGAACACGCTGTAGTCGGTGTTCTTGTAGTGGCACAGCGGCAGGAAGCCGTTGTTGGACAGCTCCGCCTCGCGCCGGTCGGTGATGCCGATCTCGGTCGGGCACTTGGTGTCGAGGTCGCCATCGTCGGAGGTGAAGACGTGCGCCGGCAGGTTCGTCACCTTGCCGCCGCCCTCGGCGCCGCGGATGGCGGTGCACCAGCCATATTGCGCGAAGGCGTCGGTCAGGCGCGCGGCGTGCACATAGGCCGCGTTCATCCAGCAATATTCGTTGTGCTCCATCGCCTTAGCGGTGCCGTCCGGGTTGAACGGCGCCTCCTCATAGGCGAATTCGTCAATCGGCTTGGTGTTCGCGCCATAGGGCAGGCGGGCGATGACGCGCGGCAGCACCAGGGTGACGAAGCGCGCATCCTCGGTGTCGCGGAAGCTGCGCCACTTCGCGTATTCCGCCGTCTCGAAGATCTTGGACAGGTCGCGCGGGCGCGACAGCTCGCGGTAGTCGTTGAAGCCGAACATGCCCGGCCCCGCGGCCGAGATGAAGGGCGAAAAGCCGGCGGCCGCCACGTTGGACATCAGCCGCAGCGTTTCGACGTCGTCCGGGTGGTTGGTCCACTCGTAGTCGCCGATCAGCGCGCCATAGGGCTCGCCGCCCGGGGTGCCGAACTCGTTCTCGTAGATCTTCTTGAACAGGCCGGACTGGTCGAACTCCACCGCCCGCGTCAGGTCGCGGTTCAGCTCGCGCTTGCTCGCCTGGAGCAGGCGGATCTTGAGGCTGGTGCCCGTCTCGCTGTTCATCACGAGGTGGTGCAGCCCCCGCCAGGAGCCCTCCAGCTTCGTGAATTTCTCGTGATGCATGATCGCGTTGAGCTGCTGCGACAGCTTGCGGTCGATCTCGGCGATGGCGCGGTTGAAGGTCTGCGTCAGGTTGCGGCTGTAGGTGACGGTGCCCTTCAGCGCCTCCTCGGTCAGCGCCTTGATGAGTTCCTGCGCGCGGTCGCGCTCGGTCTGGCGGGTGGCGCCCAGCACCTGGTCGAGGAGCGATGCGCCTTCCTCGGTGGTCGTGGTCGCGGCGGCGCCGGGCGCCCCTTGGGTTCCGCTCATGGCTCAGCCCTCCTTCTGGTCGAGGCCGAGCTGGGCGGAGAGCGCCTTCAGCTTCGCATCGTCCTGGAGCACCTCGTCCAGCAGCTCTTCCAGCTGCTGCGAGTTGTCCACCTTGCTCATCATGTCGCGCAGCTTGGCGCGGGTCTCCATCAGCGCCTTCAGCGCGGGCACCTGGTCGGCCACGCGGGCCGGCTCGAAATCCTCGATGGACTTGAACTTGAGGTTCACGGCCATCTCGCTGCCGTCGCCGGCCAGCGTGTTCTCGACCTTCATGTTCAGGCCGGGCGCGATGCGCGCCATCACGTCGTTGAAGTTGTCGCGGTCGATCTGGGTGAACTTGCGCTCGGCCAGCGGCTTCAGCGGCTCCGTCGGGTCGCCGGCGAAATCGCCCATGACGCCGACGATGAAGGGCAGCTCGCGCTCGATCGCGGCGCCCTCCGTCTCGACCTCGTAGGTGATGTGGACGCGCGGCTTGCGCACGCGGTTCAGCTTGTCGTGAACGGAGCCTGACATGGAATCTCCCTGGCGCCGGGGCCCCGGCTCTGCCTTCGTGTTTGAATGCCCGTGCCCGCCGGGCCTGAATGGCGCCGCGGCGCGCGGCCACAACCCGAAGGCGAGCGTAAGTCGAAGAACTTCGCGGCGTCAACGAGAAGCCGCGACGTGGTGTGCCCCCGTGAACCTGGGGGGCGGCTATTCCGGCGGGGTGGGCCGGATGCCCAGGGCGGTCAGCATGGCCGTCCGCGCCGTCTCGTCCTGCAGCACCTCCTCCAGCAGCTGGGGCAGCGTCATGCGCCCGCGCCGGGCGGCGTCGGCCAGGGTGTAGGCCAGGAAGGAGTGCGGCTCCGTCTTCTGGAAGAACTCGGAGATCTTCTCCAGCATCTCCAGCGCCTGTTCGCGCGAAGCCACGGCGCCGGGCGGCACGGCGAAACCCATCGCCGGGGCCGGCCCGGCACCGCCCGCGGCGCCGGGCGCGGCCGCCGCCGCCTCGGGCGCGACAGGGTCCGCCGCCTCGGCCACCGGGCCCAGCAGCCGCCGCGCCACCTCCGCGATGCGCTCCAGCACGGCGCCGACGCGGCGGGTGGAGGGTGCCTCCATCCCGAAGCGCGCATCCGCCTGCTCGGCATAGGCCTGCCAGGCGGCCCGCGCCGCCTCCACCTGCGTCAGCAGCGCCACCAGCGCGTCCCGGCGGAACTTCGCCTCCGTCTCGATGGTGTCGAGCGGCAGGACGCCCTGGGCGTAGCGCCGCTCCCGCCGCTCCTCGTCGGCGATGCCGGCGGTCTCGGTCGCGGCCTCATACTGGTGCAGGGTCAACGGGCCACCGCCCGGGCGCTCGAACAGGACCACCCGCCGCAGGGGCTGCATCACCGTGCCGTCGCGGTCGCCGCCATCCAGCCCGCCCAGCGGGTAGGAACGGCCGTCCAGACCATCCTCGTCCGGCAGGGGGTGGCCGGCCTCCCAGTGCTGCTCCAGCAACCCCGTCAGCACCTTGGCCCCTGCGGTGAGGCCGCGCAGCCCTTCGAGGCGCACCAGCGCCTCGGTCAGCATGGCCGCCACCTCGAAATCCTTGGTGCGGTCGGTCAGCGCCTCCACGGCCAGCTTGCGGACCTGGCGCCAGCCCTCGGAGACGGCACCCTCGCCGCCCTCCTCGCTGTCACGCGCGCGGTCCTCGTCGCGGGCGCCGGAGACGGCGTCGCGCAGCCGGTAGTAGAGCGAGGCGGCGGACTTGTCGTCGCGCAGGAATTCCCCCGCGCCATCCCCGCCCTCCAGCGGCGCCACCAGCGCCGCCACATCCACGACGTCCTCGCTCATCTCCTGGCCACTCCTGCCTTTGGTTGCAGGCTAGCCCCGCCCGGACGCCGTTGGAAACGCCCCAAGCAACGGCGCCGCTGGACAGGCCGCGCGGGCTGACCCTAGCCTCCGGTTGCACGCCGCAACCAGGGCGGGAGGAGACGGGCAGCATGGTGGCCATTGACCTGAAATCCCTCGTCGCGCGGCTGACCGACGTCGCACGGCGTCAGTTCGAGGCGGCGCTGGGCCTGACCGTGGCCCGCACCCACTACAATGTCGAAGCCGAGCACGTGCTGCTGAAGCTGGTGGAGGCGCCGGGCAGCGACGTCACCGCCATCCTGAAGGATGCGGGGGTGGAGGCGGGCGCCGTGCTGGCCGAGCTGACGCGGGCACTGGACAAGATGCGCACCGGCAATGGCCGCGCCCCGGGCCTCTCGCCCGACATCGTGGCCTGGCTGCGCGAAGCCTGGCTCATCACCAGCCTGGAGGCGAACCAGGGCCGCATCCGCAGCGGGCACATGCTGGCCGCCCTGCTGGCGGATGAGGGGCTGGCGCGCACCGTGAAGGACAGCGCGCCCAGCCTGCTCAAGATTCCCGCCGATTCGCTGCGCCGCAACCTGGACGCCATCACCAAGGGCAGCGAGGAGGCGGGACAGGCCGGCGCCCCCCCGCCTGGCGCCGCCGCCACGCCCACCGAGGGCGCGCCCCGCGCCGGCGGGCCGCTGGAACAGTTCTGCACGGACCTGACGGCCCAGGCGAAGGCGGGGAAGATAGACCCCATCCTCGGCCGCGATTCCGAAATCCGGCAGATGGTGGACATCCTCACCCGCCGCCGACAGAACAACCCGATCCTCACCGGCGAGGCGGGCGTGGGGAAGACCGCAGTGGTGGAAGGCCTGGCGCTGCGCATCGCCCAGGGCGACGTGCCGGAGGCGCTGGCCAAGGTGCGCGTCATGTCGCTCGACCTCGGCATGCTGCAGGCGGGCGCCGGCGTGAAGGGCGAGTTCGAGAACCGCCTCAAGGGCGTGATCGACGCCGCGAAGGCCTCGCCCCAGCCCGTGGTGATGTTCATTGATGAAGCCCACACGCTGATCGGCGCGGGCGGTGCCGCCGGGCAGAACGACGCGGCGAACCTGCTCAAGCCCGCGCTCGCGCGCGGCGAGATGCGCTGCATCGCCGCCACCACCTGGGCCGAATACAAGAAGTATTTCGAGAAGGACGCGGCGCTGACCCGCCGCTTCCAGGTGGTGAAGGTGGAGGAACCCACCCTGCCGCTGGCCAACGCCATGCTGCGCGGCCTGGTCGCAACGCTGGAAAAGCACCACGGCGTGCGCATCCTGGACGAGGCGGTGATGGAGACGGTGCGGCTTTCCGCCCGCTACATCCCGGCCCGCCAGCTTCCGGACAAGGGCGTCTCCCTGCTCGACACCGCCTGCGCGCGCGTGGCGATGAGCCAGGCCGCCATCCCCGCCGCCATCGAGGACCGCACGCGGCGCCTCGCGCTGATCGCCACCGAGTTGTCGGCGCTGGGCCGCGAGACGGCGACCGGCGGCGACCACGCGAAGCGCATCACGGCGCTGACCGAGGAACAAGGCGAGGTCGAGACGGAACTGGAAGCGCTGAAGACGCGCTGGGAGCAGGAGAAGGCCCTCGTCACCCGCATCCGCGAGCTGCGCGAGGGGCTGGAAGCGCCGCCGGATGGCCATGACACCGAAGCCGCGCGCGCCGAACTCGCGAAGGTGACGGAGGAACTCCACGCCTTGCAGGGCGAGGAGCCGCTGGTCCACCCCGTGGTGGACGGCCAGGCGGTGGCGGAAGTGGTGGCGACCTGGACCGGCATCCCCCTCGGCCGCATGGCGGGCGACGAGATCAAGTCGGTGCTGACCTTGCAGGAGCAGCTCATGCGCCGCGTGGTGGGGCAGGACCACGCGCTGGCCGCCATCGCGGAGGCCATCCGCACCAACCGCGCGGGCCTGGCCGACCCGCGCAAGCCCATCGGCGTGTTCCTGATGGCCGGCACCTCGGGCGTGGGCAAGACCGAGACGGCCCTGGCGCTCGCCGACCTGCTCTATGGCGGGGAGCAGAACCTCACCACCATCAACATGAGCGAGTTCAAGGAGGAGCATAAGGTCGCCACCCTCATGGGCAGCCCGCCCGGCTATGTGGGCTATGGCGAGGGCGGCGTGCTGACGGAAGCCGTGCGGCGGCGCCCCTACAGCGTGATCCTGCTGGACGAGATGGAGAAGGCCCATCCCGGCGTGCAGGACGTGTTCTACCAGGTCTTCGACAAGGGGAACATGAAGGACGGCGAGGGCCGCGACATCGACTTCAAGAACTGCGTCATCATCATGACGTCCAACGCGGGCACCGACACCATCGCGAAGCTCTGCGCCGACCCCGACACGGCGCCGGAGCCTGAGGCCCTGGTGGAGGCGCTGCGCCCCGACCTGCTGAAGGTGTTCAAGCCGGCCTTCCTCGGCCGCTGCAACGTCGTCATCTACTACCCGCTGGCCGACCATGTGCTGAAGCAGATCGTGGGCCTCAAGCTCGCCAGCATCGGCAAGCGGGTGCGCGAAAGCTACGGCGTCGCCTTCGAAGTTGACGAGGCCGTGCCGCTCGCCATCGTGGAGCGTTGCCGCGAGGTCGAGAGCGGCGCGCGCAACATCGAGAATATCCTCAACCGCACATTGCTGCCGCAATTGTCGGCCGGGATTTTGGCCCGACTTGCCGAGGGCCAGCCCATTTCCCGCGTTGCGGTCGGCATGGGGGCGGATGGCAGTTTCAGCTACAACCTGGACTAGAGTTGTTGTAACTTCGAGAGGTGCGCCCGTTCGCGCCGCCATCCGCAGCGATGGCGCCCGGGCCGGCCATGACGAGCCGAAAGCCGCCTGCCGTGGGAAGACCCGGACGGAGAGGTGGCGTTGGCGCGTGACCTACCGGTTGGCGGGATGTGCCCGCCGATCCAACCACCGGTCCCACCCCTCCGCCGCGGGATGGGAACCGGCCCGAAGGGCGCGGCGCGCGGAGTGGAAACGACATGGCTATCTTCCTGAAGCTGGGCGACATCAAGGGAGAGACCACGCAGCTCACCCACAAGGACTGGATCGAGGTGAACTCCTTCCAGTTCGGCGTCGGCCGCGGCATCTCCTCCGGCGTGGGCGGCGGCTCCAAGCGCGAGGCGACGGCCCCCTCCGTCAGCGAGATCGTCGTCACCAAGACGATGGACATCGCCTCGCCGCTCATCCTGAAGGCCGCGATCGGCGGGAAGGCCGTGGTCACCAAGATCGAGCTGACCCAGACCGACAACAACGGCAAGCACGTCGCGTTCCAGAAGTACATCCTGACCGACACGCTGGTCTCGGGCTACAGCATCTCCTCCGGCGGCGACCGGCCGACCGAGAGCATCAGCCTCAACTTCACCAAGATCGACAGCGAATACCTCGACATCAACGACAAGTTCGAGTCGAAGACGACGGGCCACGTGATCTACGACATCGCGAAGTCCGAACTGACCTGACCACCGCGCGCGGCCGGTGCCGGGCACCTCCCGGCACCGGTCACACGCGCACCACCACCGCACTCACATTGTCGCGGGCACCGGCGCGCAGCGCGGCCTCGACGAAGGCCGGCGCCTCCATCCCCGCGGCCAGCATGGCGCCCAGCCCCGCCTCGGGCAGGTCCTTGAACAGCCCGTCGCTGCACAGCAGGAACTGGTCGCCTGGCAGAAGGCGCTCAGCCACCTTGTCCAGCACCACCTCACCCTCCTGCCCCACGGCGCGGGTGATGACGTTGGCATGGGGGTGCCGTTCGGCCTCCGCCTCAGCCAGCAGGCCGGAATCCACCATCTCCTGCACGGCCGAATGGTCGCGCGTCACGCGGCGCAGCACGCCCTCGCGCAGCAGATAGAGGCGGCTGTCCCCGGCCCAGAGGGCCGCGAAATGCCCGCCGCGCAGCAGCAGCACCACCACCGTCGAGGCGATGATGCCGCCAGGCCCCCGCGCCAGCGCCCGCACCCGCAGCGCCGCATGCACGGCGGCCAGGCGCAGCCGCACCTGGGCCAGCATCTCGGCCGCCGTTAGCCCGGGCGGGATGGCTTCCAGGGCTTCTGCGATGGCGCCGCTCGCCACCTCGCCCGCGCCATGGCCGCCCGCGCCATCGGCCACGGCCCAGAGGCCGAGATCGGGCCGCGCCACCACCTGGTCCTCATTGCGCGGCCGCACCGCGCCGGGGTGGGTGGCGGCGGAGCTGCTCATGCGGGCACCGCCAGCAGGGAAAGGAAATTCGCCGGCATGGGGCGGGGGGCCAGGCCCTCGCTCCAGAACAGGCTGCGCCCGTCCAGCGTGGCGTCGGGGTCGTCCGGCGGGGCCGGGGGCAGGCAGGCGGCCAGCGAGTCGGCGTCCATCCCGCCGGCGCGGGCCGCCAGCGCGGCCTCCTCCAGCGCGACATACCATTCGGGCGGCGCCGGCAGCGCGGCGGCGGGCAGCACGGCGGCGAGCGTCAGCGGAAAGCGCCGCCCGACCTGATCGGCCGAGGGCACCAGCACGCCCATCACCGCCTGCGGGCCGCAGGCACCGGGCGCCAGCCGAAAGCGCCAGGGCGGCATCGCGTCCCAGGCCGCCGCCCAATCCTCGCCCAGCGCCGCGCGTGCCGCCTCCATCCCGCGCGAGAGCCAGTCATCCCAGGGGTCCGTGAAGCCGCGCGGCAGGGCGCGGCGCACGAAGTCGCCATGCGCCGGAAGCTTGCCGAACAGGCCGGTTCCCATCAGTTGGGGGCCGGCAGGGCCGGGCAGCGGAATTCCAGCAATTCGCGCAGCCCGAAGGGATTCACGCTGCTCTGCGCCACCAGCAGGAATTCCGCGCTGCGGTCCCCGCGCGTGACGGTCAGGCGGAAGCGGTCCGGGTCGCGCGTCGCGATCACGCGGCTGAGGAACACCAGCCTGAGCGTCGCCCAGGGCCCGTCGAAGCTGAGATCGCCCGCCGAGGAAGGCGGGTCGAAGCGCAGCGTGACCGGGTGTTCGGACGGATAGGCCAGCTCGATGGGCCGCCCGCCGCCGCCCGGCGTCAACGCGTGCTGCGCGCCCGAGGCCTCCAGCACCGCGCCCGTCGCCGCCGCCGAAATCCCCTGCGGGATGAGCTGGAAGCGGAAGCCGGTGGAGCCCGCGCCGGGGAAGAAGGCCTCGCGGATGGCCTGGGCGCGCTGGAACTGCGCGAGGTCGGCGGCCGAGATGGGCGGCGCCAGCCCCTCCGCCGCCACGGGCCGCCAGGGGTTCTGCGTCACGTCCGCATAGGGGCGGATGTTCTGCGCGAAGAAGCTGTCCATCAGCCCACCGGGGCCGAACATCCGCAGGAAGTCGCCCGCCGGCATGTCGGGCGCGTTCATCGCGCGCCGGAAGGGAAAGCGCTGTTCCAGCCCGCGGCAGAAGGGGCCCAACTGCGCCGCCCCGCCCGCCGCGATGGCCGCCTGCGCACCGCCCGCCCGCGCCCGCTGCGTGGCCTGGGCGAGCGAGGTGAGCCAGGAGCGCAGCGGCTCCGGCTGGCGCTGCGCCTCGGAGAGCAGCCGCTGCCCGGGATCGAGGCCGGGCGAGGGCGGCAGCACCGTCCCCGGCGGCGCATTGGCCAGCCGCGCCACCTGCACATAGAGGTCGTTCAGGATCGCCAGCACGCCGTCGATGGGCGCGCCCGCGGCCTCGCGCAGCGGCTGGAAATGCGGCTCCACCACGCGGGCGACGAGGGTGGCCCCGCCCTCGCCCGCCGCCGCCCCCACCGCGGCGGCGAGGCGTGAGGCCGCGGCCCCCGCCGCCTGCGCCGCGGCCTGGGCCGCCTGCGCGGCCGCACCCTGCGCCGCCGCGACGCCCTCCGGCGCCGTGCCGGGCGAGAGTTCGCGCGCGATGGCCCGCAGCAGATCCTTCATCGGCGAATTGGGCGCGCCGAGCAGGTTCAGCGCCTCGGCCGAGGCGTTCAGGCTGGTCAGCGGCGGCAGCACCAGGTCGCCCAGCAGGGCCTCCCAGGCGCGCACATAGTCGGCCGCGTAGAGGGCCAGGATGTCCGCCTCCAGCCGGCGCGGATCGCCCGCGCCGCCGGTCGCCGCCTCGGGCCCCAGCACCCAGCTTTCGCTGGCCGCCTCCAGCACCGCCTGGGGCAGGCGCGGCAGCACGGCGGTATAGAGGCCGCGGATGGTGAAGAGCCCCGGCACGCCCTCGGTCAGCGGCCGGCCCGAGGGCCGCACGAAATAGCGCTGCCCCGCGGGGCCGAGATGCGGCGCCGGCGTCCAGGCGGGCACGTTCTCCGCCAGCGGGCGCAGCCTTCCATAGACGCGCTGCGCCATGGGCAGGCGCGAGAAGACGCGCCGCGCCTGGTCCACCAGCGCGCCATCCAGCGGATAGGACGCGAGCGGCGAGGCCAGCATGGCATCAAGATGCCGCGCCAGCGCCTCGCGCCCCGGCTGGTTCACCGCACCGGGGAAGGTGGTCTGCCAGTCCAGCGCGAACCACTCCCGCACCAAGGCGCGGTCCAGCGGCCCCTGGCGGCCGAGCATCAGGTAGACGCGCACCGCTTCGTAGAGGAATTCCGGCCGCTGGATGCCCTCGCGGATCTGGGTTTCCAGCCGCGCCAGCAGGCGGGGCAGCAGCACGCGGTCCAGCGCGCGGCGATAGGCGCTCTGCGCCCCCTGCTCCAGCAATTCCTCCTGGCTGAGGCCCAGCCCCGGCCCGGGCCCGGCGGCGGCGGGCGGCAGGGCGCGGGCGGCTTCCAGATAGCCCAGCACACCCGCAAGGTCCGGGCTGGTCACGCGGTCCAGCGGCGCGCCGGCGCCGGCCTGCTCGGCCGCCGTCACGGCCGTGGCCAGGCGGGCGTTGCGCGCCTCTTCCGTGCCGCTCGCCATCCAGCCCCAGGCGCCGCCACCCAGCACCAGCAGCAGCGCGGCCGCCCAGGCGCCGATCTGTGTCAGGCGCCGGCGCTTCTCGGCGCCTGTGTCGTTGGCGGCCAGGCGCGCCTCGTTGAACACCACCTCGCGCAGCGGCCGGCCGAGGAAATAGGCGCGGCCGCGCTGCCCCATGATGCCCGCGGGCCGCGCGGGATCGAGGCCAAAGCTGCGCGACAGCGCCCCCGCCAGCCGATCGAGCGGCGTGCCCTCCTGCGTGCCCGAGGTGAAGTAGACGCCGCGCAGGAAGGGCGCGGGATCGAGCTTGGAGCCGCCGAAGGCCGCCTGCACGAAGGCGGACAACGCGCCCTCCAGCGAGGCGAACTGCGCCGGGAAGCCCGCGATGAGCGAACGCTGCGCCGGGCCGCGCTCGTTCTGCAAACGCTCGATCAGCCGGGCCATCAGGCGCTCTTGCAGCGCGGCGAACTCGGTGCCGAACTGCGCGGCCAGCCCCTCGGGTGCCGCGCTCGGCGGGAAGGTGAAGCCCCAGACCTGCTCACGCTGCGTCTTGTCGAGGTCGTCGAAGAACTCGATGAAGCCGGGCAGCAGATCGCTCTTGGTCACGAGGAAATAGACCGGCAGGCGCTGGCCCAGCCGCGTCTCCAGCTCCTTCACGCGGCGGCGGACGGAGCGCGCATAGGCCTCGCGCTGCGTGGCGTCCAGCTTCGCCAGCATGTCCACGCCGAACGCCACCAGCACGCCGTTCAAGGGCTGGCGCGGGCGGTTCTTCTTGAGCAAATCCAGGAAGCGCTCCCAGCCGCCCTTGTCGGCCGCCGCGTCGCTGTCCTGCGTCGTGTAGCGGCCGGCGGTGTCGATCAGCACCGCGCGCTCGGAGAGCCACCAGTCGCAGAAGCGCGTGCCGCCGACGCCCGCCACGCGGCCCTCGGCCAGGGGGAATTCCAGGCCGCTGTTCAGCAGCGCCGTGGTCTTGCCCGAGCCAGGGGGGCCGATGATGACATACCAGGGCAGGTCATAGAGATGCCCGCCCTTGCCGCCCGTCGCGGCCTTCAGCTTGGCGAGCGCCTCGGTCAGCTTGCCGCGCAGGGCTTCCTCTTCCTCGGCGGCGGCGGCGTCGCGCTTCACCTGCGGGTCCGGCGCGGCCGCGGCCTCCACCAGCCCCGCATCGCGCGCCGCGGCGCGGCGGCCGCGCCAGAAGAAGAAGCCCGCCCAGGCCAGCAGCAACAGCAGCACCACGGGCAGGCGCAGGAAGACGCTGTCGAAGGCCTCGCCCAGCAGCGGCAGGAAGATCCAGGCGACGACGCCCAGCAGGATCACGCCCAGGAGCGCCCCCAGGGCGGGGATGGTGACGAAGGCGCGCATCACCGGGCCTCCCTTTGCAGCACGACCTCGACGCGGCGGTTCTGCTCGCGGCCCTCGGCGGTGGTGTTGGGGGCCAGCGGTTCCGATTCCGCGCGGCCCTCGGCGGTGAAGCGCGCGGCGTCGCCATTGGCGGCGACGAGGATGCGCATGGCATCCCGCGCCCGCGCCTCGCTCAGCGCCTGGTTGTTGGGGAAGCGCACGGTGCGGATGGGGACATTGTCCGAATGGCCCAGCACCAGCACCTGACCGGGTTCCTCGCGCAGCGCCTCGCCGATGCGGCACAGGATGTCCTGGTAGCGCGGCTCCACGCTGGCCGAGGCGGAGGCGAACATCCCCGTGTTCCGCAGCCGCACCATCACGCGCTGCGCATCGGCCTCGACGGTGACCAGGCGCTCCGCGATCTCGGGCGCCAGGAAGCTGCGCAGCACCGGCACCACGTCGGGGCGCGGCGTGGCGGTGGGCGGAGGGGGTGGCGGCGGCGCGGGCGGCACGGGCGGCGCCGTGCGGTCAATGGAGGGCGGCGCGCCGGGCGGCAGGGCCGCCATGCGCGCATAGAGCCCGTCTGCCGCCGCGCCCAGCCCACCGCCCAGCCACCACCAGCCACCGCCAAGGGCCGCCAGCGCGAAGGCGCCCGCCACCCAGGCCGGCACCGAGCGCGAGGGCCCGCGATGCGGCGCATCCACGCCCCGCCAGCGCGGCGAGAGTTCCCGCTCCCACTCGCCCCGGATCTGGACGAGAAGCTGGTAGAGCCCCTCCCGCACCCGATCGAGTTCCGCCGCCCCGCGCGGCATCAACCGGTACTTCCCCTGCAGCCCCAGCGAGAGCGCGAGGTAGGTCAGTTCCAGCGTGCCCTTGAAGCGGCCGGGGTCCTTCATCATGGCCGTCAGCACGTCGAAGACGCGCTCACCCGAGCGGGTTTCCTGGTGGAAGCTCGACACCATGGACTTCACCGACCAGGCGGATTGCGCGCCCCAGGGGGTGGCCAGCACCACATCGTCCAGCGCGGCGCAGAGCACGTAGTGCGCGGCGCGGATTTCCTCGGCGCTGGCGCCGGTCGCCTTCGCATCGGCCTCGAACTGGCGGAAGGCGCGCAGCGCGCGTTCGCGTAGCTCCTCCGGGTTGGGGGCGCCGGCCAGGCCCGCATTGGCCACGCGCGCCAGGATTTCCAGCAAGGGCGAGGCGGCGGCGGCCAAGGGCCCCGGCCCCACGCGCGGCAGCGCCTCGGCCTCGCCCGCCAAGGGCTGGGCGCGCGGGGCAGCGGGCGCGGGCATGGGCGGCGGCGTGGCGGCGCGGGGCGGGGGCGCGGCGCCACCCGCGCCACGGATCACGGTGCGATCCGCGTCGTCCGGTTCGCCGAAGGGATTGTCGCTCATGGCCGCCGCCTCCTCACCGCTCCGCCCTGATGGCCCAGAGGCTCAGGCGCAGATTGGGAAAATCCCCCGAGACATGGATCGCGAAGCCGCCGCTGGTCTGCATCTGCTGCCAATGGGGTGAGCCGCGGTCCAGCTCGAAATAGACGGCGCCCGCGTGGAACGGGATCTGCCGGGGCGCCACCGGCAAGGGCCGCACGATGATGCCGGGCAGGGCCACGTGCACCAGTTCGCGGATGTGCTCCACCGCGCCGATCTTCACCTGGTTGGGGAAGAGGCGCCGCGTGTTCTCGGCCGGCATGTCGGCCATCACGGTCAGCACGAATTGCCCCCCGCGCAGCAGGTTGCGGTCCAGGATGGGGCCCACGCGCACGCCGTGGCTGCGCTCCTGCAACGGGATTTCCACCGCCGTCGTCTCCAGCACGGCCGAGAGGCTGCGGCGCAAATCCGCGATCACGGGCGCGAAGCTGCGTTGCAGGTCGTCATGCCGATAGGCCGGATAGGCGCTGGCGCGCTTGTCGGGCGCGGTGAAGGTGGCGAGTTCGCCGGCGAGTTGCACCAGCACGCGGAACAGCTCCTCCGGATGCACCAGGCCGGCATCGGCGTAGTGCGCCAGCAGCGGCAGGTTGCGGTTGATGGCCTGGAGCAGCAGGAAGTCCGCCACCTCGCCCACGCCGCGCGCGCCGGGCTGCGAGAGGCGCGCGGCCAGGGCCTCGGCCCGCTGCCCCAGCATGCCCACGAGTTCGGAGAGGATGTTCGCCAGCGGCGGCACCGCCGAGGCGCGCAGGCAGGGCGGGATGAAGCGGTCATCCACCACCACGCGCCGGTCGGCCTGCACCTCCACGATGCGCGCGAGGCCGAGGCAGGTGAAGCCCGCGCGTTCCTCGTTCTCCAGCATGAAGCGCAGGCGCGGGCGGCCGAGCGCGAGTTGCGCCGGCAGGGTGGCGTCCGAATGGGTGTCATAGGCGTCGAAGGCGGAGAGCCCGTAGCGCGCGCGGCCCGCGCCATCCTCCACGCCGGACGCGACCTCGGGGCTGCCCGGCTGGCGCACCGGCAAAGCGAGATAGACCACCTGGTTGCGCGTGCCCTCTGGCAGGTCGAGCGGCGGGGGCTGGTCGGCACTGCCGGGGATGGCGAAGGGCGTGCCATCCTCCAGGATGCCCGCGATGTTGGACAGGGCGAACTTGCCGGCGGCCAGCAGGTCGCGGTCCAGCGCGAGTTCCGTGATGCCCCAGGGGTGCGGGCGCAGCGGCGCGGCGCGCGCCTGGAGCAGCGCCTCGAAATAGCGGTCCTGCTGCTGGAAGTGCTGGGCGCGGAGGAACATGCCCTCCTGCCAGACGACCTTGTCATTCCACGCCATGCCGCCTGCCGAACCTCCAGGGAAAAACGTCGTTCAGCGGCCGCCGCGCGTCGCCTGCTCATAGGCGCGTGCGAAGGCCTTGCCGAAGGCGCTGTCGAAATCATCCTCGAACTGGTCGTGCACCTGCTGGTGCAGGCGCCGATACGCTTCCCACAGGCGCTTCTCGCGCGCGCCGGGCAGCGCGATGCCGCCCGCGGGCTGCTCGGCCTCCAGCCCCGCGGGGGCGAGGCGCGCAAGCAGGGCACGGGCGGCCGCCTGGGTGGCGGCGATGGTGGCGAGCTGGTGGGCCGTGAGGTCCTCCACCGTCTCGCGCACCGCCTCGGACCCACCGCCGCGCGGGGCCAGCAGGGCCTGGAGCGCCGCCTCGTCGGTGGCGGCGAATTTCAGCGGGTTGTTGCCGGCGGCGCGGAGCATGGTCTGCTCGATGCGGAATTCCCGCTTCACGTCGCCGCGCGCGATCAGCAGGGCGCGCAGCCCGCCCACCGCCGCGCGCAGCGCGGCCCCCGCCTGGGCGATGGCGGCGGCGGGGTCGGTGCCCGGGGCGGCGGGGGGCAGGCCCGCGCCGCGCAGCAGCATGTCCAGCGCGGCCTGCAGCCCCTCCGGCCCAGGCGAGGTCATGGGGGGGGCGCCCATGACGGCGGCGGGCGGGGGGGCCGGCGCGCCGGACGGGGCGGCCATGGGCGGCGGCGCGGCGGCGAAGCCCGGCGGCTCGGCGAAGGGGTCGGCCGCCGACGGCGGCGCGGGGGCGGCGGGTGGCACCTGCGCGAAGGGGTCCCGCGCGGGCGTCAGGCCCGGCAGGGGCGCCGTGAAGGCGGGCGGCGGGGCTTCGGCGAAGGGGTCCGGCAGGGGCGCGGGCGTCAGGCCCGGCAGCGGGGCCCCGAAGGCGGGGCGCGGTGGCGCGAGGGGGTCCGGCAGGGGGCGCGCGGGCGGGGCGCCGGGCGGCGGCGCGTCGGCGAAGGGGTCGGGCAGATGCGCGAAGGGGTCGGCCGGGTCGGGCGCGCGGGGTGGCGCGGGCGGGGTGTTCCAATCCTCCGGCAGCAGGTCCGGCAGGGTCGCGCGGGGCGGGACGAACACGTCCTGCGTGCCGGGCCTGTGGTCGGGCAGGCTGTGGCCGGGCGCGTCGGGCGCGAAGGGGTCGAAGTCGGAGGGCAGCAGCGGCGCGCCGCCGGCCGGCGGCCCGCCCGCCGGCCCGAGGCCGGGCAGGGGTGCCGCGAAGATGTCGGAGGGGGGCGGCGGCGCCATGGGGTCCGGCAGGGCGCTGGCGCTGGCCCAGCGCGCCTCGCCGAAGCCCGCCTCCTGCATCACCCGGCACTCGATCTCATAGGCGCCCAGCCGCAGCCGGTCGCCATCACGCAGCGGCCGCACCTGGTCGCGCCCCACGGGCTCGGCCGCGCCGTTCACGAAGGTGCCGTTGGTCGAGAGGTCGCGCAGCTGCCAGCCGCCCGCCAGGTATTCCAGCGCGCAATGCCGCTTGGACAGCACGCGGTCGGGGTCGGTCAGCGGCCAGTCGCATTCCGCGCCGCGGCCGAGCGTGTATTCCCCGCCGGGCACCTGCCGCTGCTCGGGCACGGCCTGGTCGGGACAGCGCAAAACCGAGAGCACCAGCACCATTGCCCGACCCTCCCCTCGTGCCGCAGTAGGCATGCCGTGGCGGGCGGCCGTCAAGCGCGCGGTGGTAGGCGCGGTGCTTTCCTCAACCGCCGATGAGCACCGTGGGCCAGCCCATGACCAGGGCGCCGCCATGCGCGCAGCTGTCGCCGATGCGCGCGGCGGGCAGGCTGCCCACCAGCACGGAGGTGCTGCCCTTCACGATCACGTCGGGCGGGCCCACGCACATGCACAGGTCGGTGATGCGCGCCTGGGGCAGCCCCCCGGTCAGCACGGTGGGCATGCCGGTCAGCACCGGGCCGCCGATATGCGGCACCGGCACCGGCGCCGGGGTGGACATGGGGCAGGCGTGCATGTCGGTGATGCGTGAGGCCGGCGGCATCTCAGTCCCCTTCCGGTTCCATCCGCCCCGCCCCCCCGGCCGCGATGTCGCGCGCCGAGGTCACGAAGCGCAGCAGCCGCGCCGGACCACGCTCGGGCCGCGCGCGCACGGCCGCCAGCACGACGGAGCCGGCCACGGCCACGCCCGTCAGGTGGTCGGCCGGGGGAACGGCGGGCTGGCCCTCGGGCGCCATGCTGCCGCCCGACCAGAAGGCGCCCACCGCCGCCCAGGCCTCCGCGCTGCGGAAGGCCGCGGCCTCGGCGGCCGCCATGGCGGCGCGTCGCGTCGCCTCCTCCGGGCGGCGCACCCAGGCCTCGGCGGCCAGCAGCGCGGCCTCGTCCACCGGCTTGCGGCCGGGGTCGGGGATGGCGCGCGCGCACATGCAGGCCCACCACACCGCCTCGCGCCGCGGCAGGGCATGGGCGGCGAGGCGCGCGGCGTCGCTGTGGCGTTCCAGCGCGACCAGCCGCGCCACGCCCGCCGTGGCATCGGCCAGGCCACGCAGGGCCTGCTGCCCGGCCTCGTCCAGTTCGAGGCGCGGCAGCAGCGGTTCGAGCGGCACCGCCATCTTGTCGGGGGGCGTCTTGTCGGGGGGGGCGGCCATCAGTTGATCTTCACCAGCGGCGCCTGGATGGTCATGATGCCATTGGCCTTGTGCGTGACCAACACGCCGGAGGTCTCGAGGCTCAGCGACGCCTTCACCGTGATCATCATGGCCTCCAGCTCGATCCCCATGGGTGTCATGTGGATCTTGCTGCCGCCGCAGGTCAGCGTGATGGACTGCATGGCCTCGACCTCGATCTTGCCGAGGCTGGCCTTGGTCGAGATGTTGCCCAGCTCCACCAGCGTGGACTGGTTCCCCATGGAGACCTTGGTGTCCATGTTCCCCATCTTCACCAGCAGGCTCTCGTTCCCCTGCGTGATGGTGGCGCTGCGGTCGAGCTTCACCGTCTCGGTGTGCTTGCCGTCCACCGTCTCGGTGCGGTGGCGCTTGATCGTCTCGGTGCGGTCGTTCTTGACCAGCAGCGTCATGTCCTTCTCGGCCTGGACGTGGATCTCCTCCGAACCCTTCTTGTCCTCGAAGCGCAGCTCGTTGAAGTTCGACGCCCCGCCGCCCTTGCTGGAGCGCGTCTTGAAGCCCGATTGCGTCTTGTTGGCCGGCAGCGCGTAGATGGGCTTCTGCTCGGCGTTGTAGACGCTGCCGATGATGACGGGCCGGTCGGGGTCGCCGCTGACGAAGGCCACCAGCACCTCGTCCCCCACGCGCGGCAGCGTCCAGGACCCGCCCCAGGCGCCGGCGAAGCCCTGCGCCACCCGCACCCAGCAGGAGGAGGCATCATCGCGCGGGCCCGCGCGGTCCCACAGGAAATGCACCTTCACCCGGCCGTATTCGTCGCAATGGATCTCCTCGCCCTGCGCGCCGGTGACGATGGCGCTGTGCACGCCGGGCATGGGCGGGCGCGGGCGCGGGGCGGCGGGGCGCCAGGGCCGGTCGGCCGCCATCAGCACCAGGCGGCTCGAATAGCCCGCGGTGCCATCGCCCGCGAGCTGCGTCTCGTCATAGGCCTCGTGCACCACCTCGTTCAGCAGCCAGGTCAGCGGCGAGGTGGCGTCCAGCCCGTGCAGCACGCGCACGCGGCCGCCGGCGAAGAGGGTGGGGTCATTGCCCGAGGCCGAGACGAGGTCCGCGCCCGCCTCATAGCCCTCCATGCCGAGCTTGGCGGGGTCCGCATCGGGCCGGGCCGCGGTGCCGCCGGGCCATTGGTAGATCTCGAAGCCCGCCGCACCGGGGGAGGTCAGCACCGTCGCCGCCTCCTTCTCCAGCAGGCGGGAGGGATTCAGCCCGTCATGGTCGTCCAGCTTCATCTTGCCCGGCCGCAGCGCGGAGACGGGGCGCCATTCGGTCAGCGCGCCCATCACATCCGCGTCAGGCCGGATCACCTGGGGGTCGCCGGGCACCAGCGGGTAGTCGGCATTGGCGCCGCCGATGACGAGGGTGTGCGCGCTGTCCGTGTGTTCGAAGAAATAGCCGCAGCCCACCTCCTCCAGCAGGCGCTGGGCGAAGTCGAGGTCGGTCTCGTTGAACTGCACGCAATAGCCGCGCGGCGTGGTGGGCACCGAACCGCCCCAGCGCACCGGCGCCACCTGGTTCTCGCCCAGGATCGTGCCCACGATGTCCTTGACCGACTTGTCCTGGAAGATGCGGCAATCCCCGGTGCGGGAGAGCATCCACAGCGTGGGCACCGCCTCGATCACATAGGAGGCGAGGCCCCGCCCATAGGGCCCCAGGCGCGAGAAGCTCCGCACGATCGCGTGGAAATGCCGCGGCGGCACATGGCCCGCGGTGACGGTGCAGGTCACGGGCTTGCCGATGAGGGCGGAGGGCGCGAGGTCCAGCTCGGTGGAAATGACCTCGGCGGACAGCGCGAAGGGCGCGCCGATGGCCTCGCGCACCGACAGGCGGCGCAGCACCAGCGCGTCCGGCCCCAGCGTGGTGCTGATGCTCAGAAGCCGGCTGGTCTGGGTCATCTCCAGCGCGCCGCTCAACCGCTCGCTCCCTTCGTCTTCCCGCGGAGCATAGGCCGGAGGGGCGCCGCACTGGAAGCGGCGCTCATCGTGGCAGCCCCGCCAGGGGGAAGGAGCGCAGGTCGCGCTGGGCGGAGCGGAACACCGCATCCTGCCGGTGCCGGCGCTCGGCCGCGAGCTGGGGCACGCGGCGCGTCACCCATTCGCCGAGCGCGAGCGCCGAGACGCGCCCCTCCTGGTCCGCCGCCGCGCGGCCGCTGAGGCCCTCGCGCACCGCGAAGGCGAAGACGCCGTTGCGGTCGTCATAGCTGTCCAGCGCCTCCTGCACCGAGGTGCTGGCGGCCAGCAGGAAGCGGCCCGTCTCGTTGCCGAGCGCCGCCAGGCTATCAATGGTGAGCTGCCCGGCATGGCAGGTGTCAATGAAGAGGAAGCCGTCGCGCGCGCGGATGCGGGCCAGGGCCGCCACCAAGGCGCCCTCGTCCAGGGCGCTGCGCTGCAGGGCCTGCATGTCGGCGCTGGGGGCCGCGACCTCGTGCGGCAGGAAGAGGAAGCGGCGGTCGCCCTCGGCACGCACGCCATGGCCCGCCAGGTAGAGCACGAAGGTGTCCTCCGGCCGGGCCAGGCGGGCGGCCGCGTCCAGCGCGCCCAGGATGTTGGCGCGGGTGGCCTGGGTGTCGGTCAGCAGGGTGGCCACCACCTCGCGGAAGATCCCGGCGCCACGGGCGCGCAGCGTCTCCACCACGGTGCGCGCATCGGCCACCGCGAAGCGCAGATTCAGCTCGCGCACGGCGTACTGGTCCACGCCCACGGCCACCACGATCAGCCGGCCCGCGCCCGGGGCGGGGGCGGCATCGCCGGCGCGGCGCAGCTCCAGCGCCGGCCCCTCGGCGAAGAGCGCCTGGTCATCGGCGTAGAGGCGCGCGGCCACGCGGTTGGGCCCGGGGTCGAGCGGCACCTCCAGCTCCACCCGGCCCGGCGTGGTGGGGCTGCGCATGGCGAGCCGCCCATTGACCATGACATCCAGCGGGCCGAGCCCCAGGCCACGGTCGGCCAGGGTGAAGGAGAGGCGCAGCGCGGTGGCCTCGCCCGGCAGTTCCGCCGTGCCCCAGGGCAGTGCCACGCAGCCCTCGGGGGTGACGGCGCAGGCCTCGCCCGGCGCCAGCGCCGGCAGGCGGCCGATGCGGGCGCGCACATCGCCCAGCTCCGCCATGCGGGCCTGGACAGGGCGAGGATCACCCGCCAGCCGGGCGCGCACGGCCTGGGGCGCGAACAGCGCGCGATAGGCCTGCTGGAAGCTGGCCCATTCCGGCGTCTGCGCGCGGCCATTGTTGAGATGGACCCCCACCAGCTCCTGCCCGCCCAGGGGGGCGTGGTCGAACAGGCCCTCGGGCGTGAACATCACCCAGCGCACGGCATCGGCATGGACGAAGAGGGCCGCGCGCTCCTCCATGCGGGGCCCGTCCAGGCCGATCCAGCGCAGCGTGCCATCGCCCAGCGCCACCACGGCCGCGCCCTCCAGCGCCACCACGCCCCAGGCGGTGGCGGGCAGGGGCAGTTCGGCGATGAGGCGGCCCTCGCGGTCATAGCGGCGCAGCGCGGTGTCCCAGCCCAGCAGGAAGCTCCCGCCATCGGGGGCGATGGCGAGGCTGCGGGCGTATTCGCCCGGCGCGGCGGGCAGCGGGCGGCCATTGAGGCGCGGCCGGTCGCGGTTCTGCCAGTCGGTCACCTGCAGGCGGGGCGCCTCGCGCCGGGCGGCGACCAGCCCCTCGGCCCCGCCAGGCTCCAGCCGCCCGGCGGTGGCGTCGAAGCGCAGCCGGGGGCCGTGCGGGGCCAGGGCGAAGCCCAGCACCCGCCCATCGGCGCTGGCCATGAGCGCCCCGCCCGTCGCGCGGAAATCCGCACTCGGCGCGGTGGGCGAATGCGCCAGAGCGCCATCGGGCGTGATGCGCCCCCAGCCCGGATCGGCGGCGGCGAAGGCCACGCCCCCCATGGGCAGCGGCAGAAGATGCGCGATGGCGTCCCGCGCGGCGGGGATGTCGCGCGGCGGGCCCAGGCCGAAATCCGCCCAGCGGCGCACCACGAAGCCGGGCTGGCCGGGCACGGCGGCCGCCGCCCGCGCATAGCCCGCGGCATGGAGCTGCACGCCCCCCTGGCCATCCCCCGCCCAGGTCACGGCGGGCAATCCCTCGCCCACCAGGCGCGAGGTGTCGGGCGTCAGCACCGGCGCGAGGTCGGTGCCGGAGATCACCTCCACCCGCAGCCGGTCCTCGAAGCCCACCGCCAGCAGCGTGCCATCGGGCGACCACGCCACCCCATAGGGCCGCGCCCCCTGCACCGGGGCTCGGGCCGCCACCCGCCGCCCCTGCCCGTCATGCAGCCGCACCTGCCCATCGGCCGAGGTGGAGGCGAGCCGCCCGTCGCGCGCGAAGGCCACCATGCGCGCGGCACCCTGCCAGCCCTGGCTGTCCTCGAAGAGCAGCCTTCCCTGCCGCGCGTCGAAGACCCGGATGCCCGCGCGCCCGCCGAGCGCCACCGCCAGCCGCGCCCCATCGGCCGAGACGGCCATGTGCAGCACCGGCGCCGGCAGCCCAGGCAGCCGCGCCAGCATCCGCCCGCTGCCCGTGTCGAAGAGGTAGATGGCGAAGGCCCCGTCCCAGCCATGGCCGGTGAAGCCCGCCGCGAAGGCGCGCGTCCCGTCGGGCGTCAGCGCCACCGCATAGAGTTCGCCCTCGCCGCGCGGCCCGATGGGCGGGCGCAGCACGCCCAGCGCCGCGCCGTCCGGCAGCGACCAGAGGCGCAGCGTCTTGTCATCCCCCACCGAGGCGAGGATGCGCCCCGCCGCATCGGTGGCCAGGCGCGAGACGGGCGCGCTGTGGGCGCCCGCCTCCACCCGCAGCACCGGCTCGCGCGGGGGGTCGGCCCGGGCCGCGCCGGCCCAGAACAGGACCAGCGCGAGAAGGAGCCAGGCGGCCCGCACTCAGCCGGCCAGTTCGAAGCCGCCCGACTGCGCGAGGCGCTCCACATTGCCCAGGCTGTCGTTGAAGCCCTCGCGCCGCACCAGGTTGGTGGCGGCGAGGCTGCGAACGTCGCCGCCCGCCACCTCGGGCGACTGGCCCAGGGCGGCGGCCTGGCCGCGCGTGGTCTGGAAGGCCGAGGTCGGCGCATAGCCGCGCACGCCCGAGGAGGTCTCGACCAGGGTGAAGCCGTCGCGGCCGGGGCGGGCCGAGACCACCTCGCGCGCGTTGATCTGCGCCACCTCGGCGCTGCTGCTGCTGGGCGTCAGCCGCACCGGCACGGCTTGCCGCGCGGTGACGCGCACGGATTGCGAACGGCTGGCGACGGTGCGCTGCACGCTGTCCTTGCCGCCGGGCACCACATTGTCGATGGCGGTGTCGAATTCGGCGGCGCGGGTGCCGATGCGGCCGCTGATGGTGCGGGCCAGCTGGATGTCGCGCTCGGTCCGCGCGCGGATATCGGCCATCTGCGCCTGGGCGGCGGGGCGGCTGAGGCGCCCGTCGCGCAGCGCCACCCGCACGCGCGCGGCGGAGTGGAAGCGGCAATCCATCAGCTGGTTGAAGGCCACCTGCGTGCGGTCGAGCTGCGCGTTCTCCCGCGAGAGGTCGTTCACGATCTGCGCCGTCACCGCCGCCTGGTCCTGCGCCTGGCGCTGCACCGCCACCCAGTAGCCCGTGGCGGCACCCGCCGCGCCGCCGGCGACGGCGCCGACCAGCGCCCCCTCCCATCGGCCGGAGGCGAGGCCGCCCAGCAGCGCGCCGCCCACGGCGCCGATGGCCGCGCCCTGCAGGATGGCCTCGCCGTAGAAGTCGCCGGTGCTGTCCAGCGCCACCAGCTCGGCCCGGCAGGCATCGCGCCCGTCATCGGCGCCGATGCGCCCGGCCTGGGTGCTGACGCAGGCGGAGAGCATCACGGCCGCGGTCAGGGCGGCTGTGGCGCGGAAGATCGGGCGCGACATGGCGTTTCATCCCCAGGTTGTGGGGGGATCGTAACGCGCGCGGCGCGGAAAACACCAGAGGCTTCGGCGCGTCAGGAAATCTCGCGGATCAGCTTGGCGCGGAGCGAGCGCGTCAGGTCCATCCGGCTGTCGGCCTGCATGACGAAGGCGCCGGGGCCGCCGATCACGTCGCGCTCATAGATGGCGGCCAGGTTCTCCCCGCCGCGCGTCAGGCCGCCGGGCGCGATGGCCAGCGCGTTCACCACCATGCCGCGCCGCACCACGATGTCGCGCGCGATGGGGGCCGGGCGGTGGCTGCGCATGTCGGCGGCATCGCCGGAGACATCCATCACCAGGCGTTCCCCGGTGAAGGGGCCTTCGCGCAGCATGTGGCTCGCGTGGTGGATGGCGTCGCCGATGGCGTTCCAGGATTGCGGGGTGCGGGGGGCGGCCAGCAGCGCCTCGGCGAAATCCTGCGCGCTGGCGATGCCGCCCACCTGCATCCAGTCCACCACCACCTGCGAGCCGCCCGGCGTGCCCCATTCCAGCGCGGCCAGCCCGATGGCCCCGCGCCGACCGGAGGCGATGGCGGCCAGCACCGCGGGGTGGGTGATGGCCTCCGCATAGCCCTCGCGCTGGAGGCGGAACTCCTCCTCGCCGATGGAGCCGGAGGCATCCATGGCCAGCACCAGCAGCACGTCGAGCTGTGTTGGCGACTGCGCGCGAACGGGCGCGGCCAGCAGGGCGGGGGCGGCGAGCAGGGCGCGCCGGGCGAAGGGTGGTGCCATGGGAGACCTCACGGCGCGAATGAAGCGCGAGCCTAGCGGTGCGGCCCCCGGGCCCGCCAGCGAAATACCGGGTCAGGCCTTCAGCAGCTTCTTCACCCCATTGGCCATGGCGCGCTTGCCCTCGCCCACATAGGCCTCGTGGTTGTCCTCGATGAAGGCGGGGTCGTAGAGGTAGTTCACCATCAGCCCCGCGCTTTCGCGCATCCCCTTCTCGGAGGTGTCGCCGCGCCAGTTCACCCGCTCAACCCGCGCGCCGTTGGAGAGGTGGAAATGCGCCACCGGGTCGGCGGCGCGCTTGGGGTCGCGCCCCGCCTCCACCGCGACCCAGCGCGCGCAAAGCCGGGTCAGCGCCGCCTCCAGCGCCTTGTTCGCCGCGGCGTCGAGGTTGCGGCGGCCCAGCATCAGATGCAGCGCGGTCAGCGGCGCCACCTCGGGTGCCGCGCCGCTGGCGGCGCGGATGGCGTTGGCTTCGTCGGGCGTGAGCAGGGTGGCGTCGCCCGCCTCCTCGCGCTTGGACAGCCAGCGGCAGAAGCCCGGCACCGGCGAGAGGGTGGCGAATTGCTTGAGGTTCGGGAATTCCCGCCCCAGCACCTCGACCACGCGCTTGATGAGGAAATTGCCGAAGGCGATGCCGTCCAGCCCGCGCTGGCAGTTGTTGATGGAGTAGAAGATGGCGGTGTCGGCCTGGGTGGGGTCCAGCACATCGGCCGTCGGGTCCAGCAGCGCCTGCACGCTGGACGCCAGCCCCTTCACCAGCGCGATCTCCACGAAGATCAGCGGCTCCTCCGGCATGCGGGGGTGGAAGAAGGCGTAGCAGCGGCGGTCGGAATCGAGGCGGTTCTTGAGGTCGTCCCAGCTTTCGATGCGGTGCACCGCCTCGTAGCGGATCAGCTTCTCGAGCAGCGCGGCGGGGCTGTTCCAGTCAATGCGGCGCAATTCGAGAAAGCCCACGTCGAACCAGGCGGCCAGCAGCCCGCGCAGATCGGCTTCCAGGGCGCCCAGCAGGGGGTCGCCCTCGGCGGCGCGCAGCAGGTCCTCGCGCAGGTCCACCAGCAGGCGCATCCCATCGGGGATGGCGGCGAATTGCTGCAGCAGCCGGATGCGCGGGGCTTCCAGCGCGCGCCGCATCTGCACCTTGGCGGCGGCGCGGGCGGCGGGGTCGGGCGCCGCGCTCCAGGCGGCGATGGCGCCTTCCACGGATTTCGGGTCGGCGTCGAAGCCGGCCAGGGTGCGGAGGAAGGCCAGGCGCTCCTCGCGCGGCAGGCTGCGATAGGCGGTGGCCAGCAGGGCGGCGCGGCCCCGCGCCGAGACCTCGCCCCCCTTGCCCGCCAGGCAGGCGCGCATCTGTGCGGCGATGTCGAGATTGTCGGCCTCGCGCGTTCCCACGCGATCGGCCATGTCGCGCCACAGACCCGTGACGCGGCGGAGCGCGCGGTCCATGAGGGTTTCGCCGGCAGGCAGGACCGTGTCTGGCATCGTCGTCTCCGTCAGTCCGGCAATGTAGCGCGGAAATATCCGGAAACAAAGGACGATCAGACAGGGCGGGTTGCAGCCAGCGCCTCGGGAAGATCCTCGGCCAGCAATGCGGGGCCGGCATGGCGCGCGGCGGCCCCCTGCCACCAGGCGGCGGCCGAGGCGGCTTGGAAGGCCGGCATGCCCTGGGCCAGCAGCGCGGCCGCCATGCCCGCCAGCACATCCCCCGTGCCGCCGGTGGCGAGCCAGGGCGGCGCGTTGTGATTGATCACGACTTCGCCATCCGGCGCGGCGATCAGCGTGTCGCTGCCCTTCAGCAGCACAGTGGCGCCCGTGGCGGCGGCGGCTTCGCGCACCGTGGCGGGCCGGTCCTCGCCGGGCGGGCCGAAGAGGCGGGTGAACTCGCCCGCATGGGGGGTGAGGAGGGCGGCGCCGGGCAGCAATTCCGGCGCCCCGGTGCAGGCCGTCAGCGCCCCGGCATCCAGCACCGTCGCCCGCCGCGCGGCGTGCAGCGCGGCCAGGGCGGCGCGGGTGGTGTCATCGGGCGGCAGGCCGGGACCGACCAGGAAGACGGCACGCGGCAGGTTTTCCATGAGCGCGCCAAGGGGGTCCTCGCTGACCAGCAGCCCCGGCTCCGCCAGGCGCAGCCCGCGCGCGAGGCCCGCGTCCATGCAGGCCAGCGTCACCAGCCCCGCCCCGGCACGCCGGGCCGCCCGGGCGGCGAGGCGCGCGGCACCCGGCATCCGCGCCCCGCACAGCACCACCACATGGCCCCGGCTGTGTTTGTGGGTGGCCGCGCCGGGCCGAGGCAGCGTCCACAGCGCCGGGCCATTGGCGAAGGCGCGCGGGCGGATGCGGTCCAGCACCCAGGCGGGCAGGCCGATATCGGCCAGCACCAGTTCGCCGCAGAGATCACGCCCGGGGTTCAGCAGATGCCCCGGCTTGCAGCGGAAGAAGGTGACGGTCAGCGCGGCCTGGGGCGCGAAGCCCCGCGCCGCCCCCGTGGCGCCGCAGACACCCGAAGGCACGTCCACCGCCACCAGCGGTGCGGTGATGCCCCGCAGCAGCTCCGCCAGCGCCGGCTCCAGCGGCCGCGCCAACCCGGCGCCGAAGATCGCATCCACCACGAGCCCCGCGCGCGCGATCGTCTCCGCGGTCAGTGGCCGCACCGGCCCGTGCCAGCGCGTCGCCGCGCCCGCCGCGTCGCTCCCCGGGCGCGGGGGCGCGAGCGGCGCCACCGCCACGTCCCAGCCCGCGCGCTCCAGGTGGCGGGCGGCGACGTATCCATCCCCGCCATTGTTGCCCGGCCCGGCCAGCACCACCGCGCGGCAGGGGCGGAAGCGCGCCTGGATGGCGCGGGCCACGGCCCGGCCGGCGGCCTCCATCAGCGCGGGGCCGTTGCCGGCCAATTGGTCGGCGCGGGCCATTTCGGCGGGGGTCAGCAGGGCCAGGTCGGATCGGGTGGACATATGTGCCGAACACCTTCAGAATGCCGCGAGAATAGGGAGGACGTTGAGATGAAAAAGGCTTTCCGCACCGAACGCAGCGCGGCCGAACTCTACGCCGATGATCCCGAACGCGCCGATGCCCTGGTGTGGAACCGGCGCGGCGCGCTGAAAGGCGCCGCACTCGCCGCCATGGGCACCGCGGTCGGCGGCGCCATCCCCTTCTCGGCGCAGATGCCGGGCGGCACGCTGCCCGCCCTCTTCACCCGCCCCGCCGCCGCCCAAGGCTCCGGCGGCCCGCAGATGATGCGGATCGACGGCAAGGTGGAGATGATCCTGCAGGGCGAGCGCCCCCTGGTGCTCGAAGCGCCCGAGACCGCGCTGGATGACGCCGTCACGCCCAATGACAAGATCTTTGTGCGCAACAACGGCCAGCTCCCCGAGGTCGCGGCCAACCCCGACGCCTGGCGCTTCACCATTGACGGCGAGGTGAACACCCCGCTGACGCTGACGGTGGCCGAGCTGCGCAGCCGCTTCGAGAACGTGACGCTCCAGCTGCAGATGGAATGCGGCGGCAATGGCCGCGCGCAGTTCCAGCCGCAGACGCGCGGCAACCAATGGGGCAATGGCGCCATCTGCAACGCGGCCTGGACGGGCGTGCGCCTGCGCGACGTGCTGCGCGCCGCCGGCGTGAAGGAGACCGGGCGCTACACGGGCCATTTTGGCGCGGACCCGCATCTGTCCGGCGCCACCGACCGCGCAGCCATCAGCCGCGGCATGCCCGTCGCCAAGGCCATGGACGAGGACACGCTGATCGCCTTCGCGGTGAATGGCGGGCCCATTCCCCACATCAACGGCGCGCCGGTGCGGCTGCTGGTGCCGGGCTGGCCGGGCAGCCTCAGCCAGAAGTGGCTGACGCGCGTGACGCTGTTGACGGAGCCGCATCGCGGCCAGGGCATGGGCGGCACCAGCTACCGCATGCCGGTGCGGCCCATCGTGCCGGGCAGCAGCAATGACGGCGCGGATTTCGCGGACATGACCTCCATGCCCGTGCGGTCCATCCTCTCCTCGCACGCGCATGGCACGCGGCTGGCGGCGGGCACGCGCAACCTCGACCTGCGCGGCGCCGCCTGGGCGGGCGACCATTCGGTGCGCGCCGTCCATGCCAGCGTGGATTTCGGCCAGACCTGGACCGAGATGCGCGTGGCCGCCCCCGCCAACCGCCACGCCTGGCAGCGCTGGGAAGGCCGCGTCGCCCTGCCCTCCGACGGCTATTACGAGGTGTGGTACCGCGCCACCGACAGCGAGGGCCGCATGCAGCCGCACGCGCCCGCCAACTGGAACCCGCAGGGCTATGGCGCCAACGCCATCAGCCGCGCCGCGATCCTGGTGGGCTGATGCTGCGGACACTCGCCTTCCTGTTCGCGCTGGGCGGAGGTCTTGCCTTCGCCCAAACCAGCCTCGACCAGGCCACCCAGCCGGTCGAGGAACCCTCCATCCTCCCCGCCGGCGAGGGGCAGGAGGAGGTCTTCTACGCCTGCACCGCCTGCCACAGCACCGCGATCATCCGCCGCAGCCGCTTCAGCGAAGCCCGCTGGGATGAGCTGATGACCTGGATGACCGAGGTGCACGGCATGGCGCCGCTGGAAGGCGAGGAACGCCGCCTGATCGTCACCTACCTGGCCCAGCATTTCGGCCCGGCCCAGACCCGCCCAGGCGCCCGCAACCCCTTCCTGAACTGACGGGCGGCATGGCGCTCACCATCGCCTGCCTGCACACGGGCGCCTCCAACGCCGCGCTCTTCGACGCCGCGGCCGCCGCCCTGCCCGGCGGCGCGCTGCGGCTCACGCATGAATGCCGCCCCGAATGGCTGCGCGCGCCCGATGCGGCGCTGCTGGTGGAGGTCGCCGCCCTGCTGCGCGCCATGGCGGAAGGCGCGGATGCCGTGCTGCTGACCTGCTCCACCATCGGCGAGGCGGTGGATTTCGCCCAGGACGCCCCCCACCCGGTGCTGCGCGCCGATGCGGCGCTGGCCGCCGCCGCGACGCGCACGGGGGGCGAGGTGACGGTGCTCTATGCCGCGCCCAGCACCCGGGCCAGCACCTGGAAGCTGTTCTCCGAGGCGGCGGCACAGACCGGCGCCGATGTCGGGCTCTATGGCGTGCCCGGCGCCTGGGCGCTGTTCCAGGAAGGCCGGTTCGAGGAATACCACGCCGCCATCGCCAAGGCGGCGCGCGGAAGGCGGGGACGGGTGGCGCTGGCCCAGGCCTCCATGGCGCCCGCCGCCGCCCTGCTGGCCGAGGCCCCGCCCCTGACCGTGCCGGGCACCGCCGTCATGGCCGCCGCGCGTGCTGCGTTGCAGCATCGCAAAATGGGGTAGGGTGGGTCCGCGAATCGGACCAGCAGGGGGACGGCCATGGCCTTCGTCATCACCGTCGCGCAGCAGAAGGGGGGTGCGGGCAAGTCCACCCTGGCGGCCAACCTCGCCGTGGCGCTGGGCGAGGGCGGCGGCCGCGTCGCCCTGCTCGACACCGACCCGCAGGGCACGCTGGCCCGCTGGCAGGCGCTGCGCGGGGCCGATTCCGCGCCGCTGGCCTTCGAGGCGCCGGCCGGCTGGCGCGTGCAGGGCGCGCTCGACCGCCACCGCCGCGCGGCCGATTTCGTGGTGATCGACACGCCACCCCATGCCGAGACGGAAAGCCGCCTGGCCATCCGCGCCGCCAACCTGGTGCTGGTCCCGCTGCAACCCTCCCTGCCTGACCTCTGGGCCAGCGAGGCCACGCTGAACCTGGCCGAGGCCGAGCGGCGCGACCACCGCCTGGTGCTGAACCGCATGCCCCCCACCGGCAAGCTGCGCGACGTGATCCTGGGCGAGCTGGCCCGGCGCGGCGCCCCGGTGCTGGAGGAGAAGCTGGGCAACCGCTCCGCCTTCGCAGCCGCCTTCGCGCTGGGCCAGGGGGTGACGGAAAGCGAGCCGCGCGGGATGGCGGCGGCCGAGATGCGGGCGCTGGCGGCGGCGCTGCGGGGCTTCATGCCCTGAAGTTTCCGCGCAGGGTCATTCCAACAATGGCAGTCAGGGATTAGCTTGGTTCCATGGTCTCCAACCTCGCCTACACGCTTCACCTGGTCTTCGCCGTGCTCTGGGTCGGCGGCATGGGCTTCGCGCTCATGGCGCTGCGGCCCGCGCTGGCCACGCTCGAACCCGCGCAGCGCATGGCGCTGATGGGGGGCGTGCATCGCCGCTTCTTCCTGGTGGTGTGGCACGCGGTCGCCATCGTGCTGCTGAGCGGCTACTGGCTGCTCTTCGGCTATTACGGCGGCTTCCGCGGCGTGGGCTGGCATGTCCACCTGATGCACCTGACGGGCATCCTGATGGCGGCGGTCTTCATCGCCATCTTCACCGGGCCCTGGAAGCAGATGCGCGCGGCGCTGGCCGCCGGCGACACGGCGGGGGCCGCGGCCGCGAATGACCGCATCCGCCAGCTCATCCTCGTGAATTTCGTGCTCGGCATCCTCACCGTCGGCGTGGCGGCGTGGGGCCGGCTGGGATGAGCCTGCCCGCCGGCATCTCCATCAGCGACGATGACTACCCGGAGCTGGAGGCCGTCGCCGCCATCCAGCGCGGGCTGCACGGCTTCAACCAGGAGATGGGCGGCCCTTACGACCGCGAGCCGGTGACGGTGCTGGCGCGCGATGAGAACGAGGTGGTGAAGGGCGGCCTGCTCGGCCTCACCTACTGGAACTGGCTGTTCATCGATTGGCTGTGGCTCTCGCGCGAGATGCGCGGCAAGGGGCTCGGCACCGAATTGCTGGGCCGCGCCGAGGCCCTGGCCCGCGGCCGCGGCTGCACCGACGCCTATACCGACACCTTCAGCTTCCAGGCGCCCCATTTCTGGGAGCGCAATGGCTGGCAGGAGGCGGGGCGGCTGGATGGCATGCCGCCCGGCCATTCGCGCATCTGGTACCGCAAGAAGCTGTAGGAAACGCTGTCCATGAAGGCTGCCGTCGTCACCGAGCAAGGTCTCGTCGTCAAGGAAGTGCCCGTGCCCAAGCCGGGCCCCGAGCAGGTGCTGATCCGCCTGCGGGCCATCGGGCTGAACCGCGCCGATCTGGGCGTCGCCGCCGGCCACAAGCACGGCGCCATCGGCGGCCCCGGCGCCATCCCGGGCCTGGAGGGTGCGGGCGAGGTGGTGGAGGTGGGCAGCGAGGTGCCGGACAGCGTGCGGCCGGGCATGCGCGTCATGGCCTCCATGGCGGCGTCCTATGCCGAATATGCGCTGGCCGACTGGGGCCGCGTGGCGCCGGTTCCGGACAGCAACCTCTCCTGGGAACAGGCCGCCACCCTGCCCATCGCGCTGCAGACCATGCATGACGCGGTGGTGACGCATGGGCTGTGCAAGCCCGGCAGCGCCGTGATGATCCAGGGCGCCTCCTCAGGCGTGGGGCTGATGGGCTTGCAGATCGCGCGGCTGATGGGGGCGTCCGTGGTGGTCGGCAGCTCCACCAACCCGGAGAAGCGCGCTCGGCTCGCGGAATTCGGCGCGACGCTGGCGGTGGACACCAATGATCGCGGCTGGGTGCAACAGGTGCTGGACGCGACGGGCGGGCGCGGCGTGGACGCGGTGGTGGACCAGATCAGCGGCAAGCTGGTGTCCCAGACCTTGGCGGCCACCGCCATCCTGGGGCGCATCGTCAATGTCGGGCGGCTCGGCGGCGCGGTGGCGGAGTTCGACTTCGACCTGCATGCCGCGCGGCGCATCAGCTATATCGGCGTCACCTTCCGCACGCGCAGCGTGGCCGAGGTGCGCGAGATCGTCCGCCGCATGCGCGCCGACCTCTGGCCCGCGCTGACCGAGGGCAAGCTCGCCCTGCCGCTCGACCGCGTCTTCCACCTGGACGAGGTGGTGGAAGCGCTGGCGCACATGAAGGCCAACCGCCATTTCGGCAAGATCGCGATGGTGACGGCGTGAGGGCCTGGCTGCTGGCGGCGGCGGCGCTGCTGCTGGCCCTGCCCGCCGCCGCCCAGACCACCACCTATTGCAACGGGCGGCTGACGGCCGACAGTTTCGAGGTGCGCGGCACCACCGGGCAGAACCCCCGCTCGCACTTCGTGGCGCATCTGCGGAACACCCACAGCGTGCCGCTGCGCGTGGTGGTGCTGTTCACGGGCGATGCCTTGGGCCGGCCCGAAGGCCGCCCGCGCAGCCTGGCGCCCGGCGCCACCTGGTCGGTGCCGCTGGGCTACCAGAACCGCCGCCCCGGCGTGCCGCCCATGACGCCGGACCGCCTGGCCGCGGCCACGCGGATCAGCTGCCAGTAACGGGCGTCAGTCGGGCCGCATCCCGGTGCGGCGGATCACCGCCTCCCAGCGCGCGGCGTCGGCGCGCAGGCGTTCGCCCAGCGCCTCGGGGGGTTCGGTGACGGGCTCGATGCCCAGCGCGTGCAGGCGCTGCGTCACCTCCGGCAGGGCCAGCACCTGGACCAGCGCCGCATGCAGCCGCGCCACCACCGCGGGGTCAGTGCCGCGGGGTGCCACCAGCCCGTGCCAGCCGGCCACGGCCACGCCCGAGAAGCCCGCCTCGGCGAAGCTCGGCACATCGGGCAGGGCGGCCGCGCGGCTCGCGGTGGAAACGGCGATGCCGCGCAGCTGCCCCGCCCGCACGCGGTCCGTGATGGCGCCGATATTGATCATGACGCCCTGGAGCGACCCGCCCATGAGGTCCACCAGCGCCAGCGCGCCGCCGCGATAGGGCGCGTGGATCACCCGCGTCTCGCTGGCCTGTTGCAGCACCTCCAGCAGCAGGTGGGACAGGCTGCCATTGCCCGGCGTGCCGACGGCCAGCGGCTCGGCCCGGCTGGCGGCGACGAAGCCGGCCAGGTCGCGGATGGGGGAATCCGCCCGCACCACCAGGATCTGCGGGACCGAGGTGGCCTGGGCCACCGGCGCGAAATCCTCCACCGGGTCGAAGCCCAGGTTGCGGAACAGGGAACGGTTGATGGAGAGGCTGTCGGAGCCCGCCACCAGCGTCAGCCCATCGGGCCGCGCGCGGGCACCCAGCGCATAGCCGATGTTGCTGCCGGCGCCGGGGTGGTTCTCCACCACGATATTCTGGCCCAGCAAGGGGCCCAGATGGCGGGCGAAAAGGCGCGCCACGATGTCCTGGCTGCCCCCCGGGGCGACGGGGACGATCAGGCGGATGGGGCGGTCGGACTGCGCCAGGGCCGGCGCGGCGAAGGAAAGCGCCGGCAGGGCGGCGAGGAGGGAACGGCGGTGCATGGATGGAGTCTCCGGCGGGTGAGATGATGGGGCGGGCGGATTAATCCACCTTCCTACATCGTTATTTATCGCGGGCTAATGGCACATCCATGGGCGCTATATAAGCGCGCTCCTTCGTGTAAAACAAGATGCAATTCCCGATGCCTCATGCGCCTTTAAAAAACCCTCCCCGGCCGTGATGCGCACCCCTCAACTCGCCCTTGTTTCACGCCCCCGACCGGCTGATATGCTGCCTTCATGGATGCGCCCCCTCCCCCCTCTCCCGTCACCGGCTTGCTCGGCGCCATCGGCCATACGCCCTTGATCCGCCTCGCCCGCGCCTCGGCCGCCACGGGCTGCGACATCCTGGGCAAGGCGGAGTTCATGAACCCCGGCGGCAGCGTGAAGGACCGCGCCGCACTCGCCATCATCGAGGGCGCGGAGGCGCGGGGCGAACTGCGCCCCGGCGGGCTGATCGTGGAGGGCACGGCGGGCAATACCGGCATCGGCCTGACGCTGGTGGGCAATGCCCGCGGCTATCGCAGCGTGATCGTGATGCCGGAGACACAGAGCCAGGAGAAGATCGACTTCCTCCGCATGATCGGCGCGGATTTGCGCCTCGTCCCCGCCAAGCCCTTCAAGGACCCCGGCAACTACGTCCATGTCAGCCGTCGCCTGGCGGAGGAGCTGGCGCAGAGCCATCCCGGCGGCGCCATCTGGGCCAACCAGTTCGACAACCTCGACAACCGCGAGGGCCACAGGCGGACCACCGGCGCCGAGATCCTGGCCCAGGCGGGCGGCCGCGTGGACGCCTTCACCTGCGCCTGCGGCACCGGCGGCACGCTGGCCGGGGTCGCGATGGCGCTGACGCGGGCGGACCCAAGCACCCTCATCATCCTCGCGGACCCCAAGGGCTCGGCCCTCTATTCCTGGGTCAAGACCGGCACGCCGGAGATGAGCGAGGGCTCCTCCATCACCGAGGGCATCGGCCAGTCCCGCGTGCCGGCGAACCTCGAAGGCGTTCGCATTGACGACGCCGTGCAGGTGCCGGACGAGGAGGCGCTGGAGCAGGTCTTCGACCTGACCATGCATGAGGGCCTATGCATCGGCGGCAGCGCGGGGCTGAACGTGGCGGCCGCGATCCGGGTGGCGAGGCGCCTCGGCCCAGGCCACCGCATCGTCACCATCCTCTGCGATGGCGGGGCGCGCTACCAGTCCAAGCTGTTCAACCCCGAATTCCTGCGCGGCAAGAACCTGCCCGCACCCCCCTGGCTGGTGAACTGACCATGGAGATCATCGCCCTCGGCCGCTCCATCCGGGAGCGGGACCCCGCCCGCCCCTCCTGGCCGGAGGTGATCTTCTCCTACCCCGGCCTGCACGCGGTGCTGTGGCACCGGCTGGCGCACTGGCTCTGGCGTCGTGGGTTGCGGGGCCTCGGGCGCTTCGCCTCGCATCTGGGGCGGATGCTGACGGGCATCGAGATCCATCCCGGCGCGCGCATCGGCCAAAGGCTCTTCATTGACCACGGCATGGGCGTCGTCATCGGCGAGACGGCGACCATCGGCGATGACGTCACCATCTATCATGGCGTCACCCTGGGCGGCCTCTCCATGAAGGCCGGCAAGCGGCACCCGGATGTGCAGGATGGCGTCATCATCGGCGCCGGCGCGCAGGTGCTGGGGCCCATCACGCTAGGCGCCGGCAGCCGGATCGGCGCCAATTCCGTGGTGGTGGCCCCCGTGGCGCCGCACACCACCGTGGTCGGCATCCCCGCCCGCTGCGTGGGCGAGGGCTGCCCGGAAACCGCCACCGTGGGTTACGGCCTGCCGGCCGGCGAGGCCGATCCGGTCGGGGAACGCCTGGCGACCGTGGAGGCGGAACTTCGTGCCCTCAAGGTCTTGCTGGAACGACGCCTGGCCGGCTAACAGCCTTTCCACTTGCAAGCCGCTCGACATGGTGACACCACTCGTATCAATTCGAGGGGGGTCGAAGGAGCGCGTAGATGGCAGAGGCCGGGGTCGAGGCGACCGTGGTGCCCCTGGCCGAACTGGCCAAGCTTTTGGATTCCATGGGCCTCGCGATGTGCGTCTTCGACACGCAGCACCGCACCCGCCTCTGGAATGACAGCTTCCTCCGCTACTTCCCGGAGCATGCGGGCCATGTCTATCCAGGCGAGCCCTATGCCGAGAACCTGCGCCGCTTCTACGCCACCCGGCTGAGCGAGGCCGAGGCCGCGCACATCGAACGGCACATCGCCGACGGCATCCTGCGGCACGAACGCCAGTCCTGGCCCTTCGAGTTCGTGCACCGGGGCCGGCGGCTGCGCGTGGCGGTGCTGCCGATGGCCGATGGCGGCCGGCTGCGCGTGTGGGTGCCGCTCGGCCTCGGGCCGGCGGGCGATGTGGGGCTGCTCGAGGACCACCCCCCCGAACGCAAGCAGGACGAGGTCCCGCTCATCGCCGATGGCGCGATGGTGCGCGACGCGGAAGACCGCATCCTCTCCGTCAACAACCGCTTTGCCGCCATCTATGGGCTGGACCATGCGACGGAGGCCCAGGGGCGGGATTTCCGCGCCCTGGTGGAGGCGCTCTGGGCCGGCCGCCCCGGCGCGGCGGAGGCGCGCCTGGCGCTGACGGACAATCCCCGCTTCGAGGGCGCCCCCTTCGAGGTGCCCTTGCCCGATGACCGTTGGGTGCGCGTGAGCGAACGCCGCACCCAGGAGGGCATCGGCATCAGCGTGCATGTGGACGTGACCGACCTGGTGCGGCTGGAACGCGCGGCGGCGGCGGCGCAGCTGCGCTCCGCCGCACTGGCCGCCTCGCTCAAGGCCGAGATGGAGGAACGCCGCCGCACCGAGGCCGCCTTGCAGCGCAGCCAGCGCGCGGAGGCCATCGGCCAGCTCACCGGGGGCGTGGCGCATGACTTCAACAACCTCTTCGCCGTGATCCAGGCGGGGCTCGACCTGCTGGAGGCCACGCCCGAGGATGCGCGGCGGCCCGGGCGCATGGCCATGCTGCGCGATGCGGTGGCGCGCGGCGCGGCGCTGACCGGGCAGCTCCTCGCCTTCTCCCGCCGCCAGCCCCTGGTGCCGCGCGCCGTGGCGCTGGCGCCCCTGCTGGAAGGGATGCTGCCCCTGCTGGGCACCACCTGCGGCAGCACGGTGGAGATCACGCTCGACCTGCCGCCGGACCCGCCGGTGGCGCTGGTGGACCCCACCCAGCTGGAGTTCGTCGTGCTGAACCTGGCCGTGAACGCACGCGACGCCATGCCCGATGGCGGGCGGCTCATGCTCTCGCTGGGCACCGAGACCCTGGCCGCGGGCGAGGAGGAAGGCGCCCCCGCCCCTCCCCTCTCCCCTCCCCCCTCCCCTGGCCGCTACGCCGTGCTGACGGTGCGCGACACCGGCATCGGCATGAGCGAGGCGGTCCGCAGCCGGGCGCTGGAGCCCTTCTTCACCACCAAGGGCGACAGCGGCGGCAGCGGGCTCGGCCTCAGCCAGACGCAGGGGCTGGCACGGCAGTCGGGCGGGATGGTCCATATCGAGAGCGCGCCGGGCCAGGGCACCGCCGTCCATCTCCTGCTGCCCGCCATCGCGGGGCCCGCCCAGCCCGGCGCGCTCCACGCGGAGAAGCCCATCCGCAAGTTGCGGCTGCTGCTGGTGGAGGATGAGGCCTCGGTGCGGATGATGCTGGCCGACCTGCTGGCGGCACTCGGCCACAGCGTCACCTCCGCGCCGGATGGCGAGGTGGCGCTCGGCCTGCTGGAGGAAGGGCTGGCCCTGGACGTGCTGGTCACGGACATGCGGATGCCGCCGGGCCTGACGGGGCCCGAACTGGCCCGCGCCGCCTGGCGGGACCGGCCGGACCTGCCCGTGCTCTTCGTTTCACGCCATGCCGAGCCGGAGCTGGAGCAGCTCGGCGGGCGGTTCCTGCTGCTGCGAAAACCCTGCCGGCCGGACGATCTCCAGCAGGCCCTCCGCCGGCTGGTCTGCGGCCACCCGTTGAACTGAGGCGTCCCTCAGTTGAGGGGCAGGTCCTCGGACAGGACCGAGATGGTGACATGGTAGGCCACCTCGCCATCCTCGGCGTCGCGGTCCACGGTGCCGATGGTCTCGCCATCCACCAGCAGTTCCACCGGGCCGTTGCGGGTCTGCGCGGCGCGGATGGTCAGCTTCTGCGTGCCCAGGAGGCGGCGGAGATGGGCCTGGACGGCCTGGATTTCGGCGGGCTTCATGGTCTGGTCATCCCTGTGTGGCGCGGGGGGAGCGGATACGCGCCCCGGCCGGGCTTGTCCAATCCGCCGGCCGGGAACCCGCCATGCCGAGCCTACATCAGCGCAGCCGGGTTCCGCGCCGTCACCGGCACCCTGAGGTAGCGCACGCCGTTGCTCTCGGCCTCCGGGAAACGCCCGGCGCGGATGTTCACCTGGATGGAGGGCAGCAGCAGGGTGGGCGCCGAAAGCGTGGCGTCGCGGCCCTGGCGGAAGGCCACGAACTCCTCCTCGGTCTTGCCGTCCTTCACATGGGGGTTGTGCGCGCGCTGCTCCGCCACGCTGGACTGCCAGGCATAGGTGTCGCGGTTCGGCGCCTTGTAGTCGTGGCACATCCACAGCCGCGTGTGGCCGGGCAGGCTCAGCAGCCGCTTGATGGAGCGGTAGAGGGTGCGCGCGTCGCCGCCCGGGAAGTCGGCGCGGGCGGTGCCGTAGTCATGCATGAAGATGGTGTCGCCCACGAAGACGTCGTCGCCCATCTTGTAGGCCACGCAGGCCGGGGTGTGGCCGGGCAGGTGCATCACCTCGACGGTGATGCCGCCCAGCATGAAGCGCTCCCCGTCGCGGAACAGCAGGTCGAAATCGCCGCCGCCTTCCTTCACGTCCTGCGCGTCGAACACCGGGCGGAAGATGCGCTGCACCTCCGTGATGTGCTCGCCGATGCCGATGCGCGCGCCGGTGCGCGCCTTGATCCAGGGCGCGGCCGTCAGGTGGTCGGCATGGGCGTGGGTCTCCAGCACGAGCACGACCTTCAGGCCGTGGTCCTGCGCGGCCTTGAGCATGCGGTCGGCGAAGGCGGTGTCCGCCGTGCCGGACTTGTGGTCCCAGTCCAGCACGGGGTCCACGATCGCCGCCTGCTTCGTCGCGGGGTCGGACACCAGGTAGCTGACCGTGTTGGTCGGCTCGTCGAAGAAGGGCTGGATGGTGGGGGTGGGCATGGCGGTGTCCTTATTCGTGTTGACTTATATATAAGCGATCGCTATCTTAGCGTCAACGAATAGATGAGCCCCTTTCCGATGGACCCCGCTTCCCAACTCGAGACCCACGCCCAGGATGCCGCCTCGCTCCTGCGGCAGCTCGCCAATGCCCGCCGGCTGATGCTGCTGTGCCAGCTCGCGGCCGAGGGCGAGGTGACGGTGGGGCGGCTGGCGGAGCGGGTGGGCCTGTCCCAGGCCGCGCTCTCCCAGCACCTGATGCGCCTGCGCGCGGAAGGCCTGGTCGCGCGGCGGCGGGAGGGGACGCACCTGCACTACCGCATCGCGGACCCGCGGGTGGGGCGCCTGATGACGGCGCTGCATGAGCTGTTCTGCGAAGCGCACGCACCCGCCCTCACCCATTGAACCCTCAGGAGACCACGCCATGAGCCTTCCCACCATCACCCCCGCCCGCGCCGCCGCCCTGCTGAACGCCGGCCAGGCCATCCTCGTGGATGTGCGCGAGGCCGATGAGCGCGCGCGCGCCCAGATCCCGGGCACGGCGCACCTGCCCGTCTCGCGCATCGGTGAGGCCGAACTCGCCGTGCAGGCGGGCAAGGCGGTGATCTTCCACTGCCAGTCCGGCCGTCGCACGGCCGAGAACGCGGCGGCGCTCGCCGCCCGCGCCTCCGGCTGCGAGGCGATGATCGTGGAAGGCGGCCTCGACGCCTGGCGCCAGGCTGGGCTGCCCGTGGCCGAGAACCGCAAGGCGCCGCTGCCGCTGATGCGCCAGGTACAGATCGTGGCCGGTTCGCTGGTCGTGCTCGGCGCCGTGCTGGGCTTCGCGGTGTCGCCGCTGTTCCACCTGCTCTCGGGTTTTGTCGGCGGCGGGCTGGTGATGGCGGGCGTGGTGGGCCTCTGCCCCATGGCCAATGCGCTGGCCATGATGCCCTGGAACAAGCGCGCGGTGGCCTGAGCCATGGACATCTCCGCCCTCCAGGCCGCGCTGGCGGCGACCTCCGGCTCGCTGGTGGGGTTCACGCTGGCGCTGGTGGGCGGCGGCGGGTCCATCCTGGCCGTGCCGCTGCTGGTCTATCTGGTGGGCATGCCGCAGGCGCACCTGGCCATCGGCACCAGCGCGGTGGCCGTGGCGCTCAATGCGGGGCTGGGGCTGCTCAGCCATGCGCGGGCGGGGAATGTGCGCTGGCCCTGCGCCAGCGTCTTCGCCACCGTGGGTGTGGCGGGCGCCTTCGCGGGGGCCGCCATCGGCAAGCGGGTGGACGGGCAGGCGCTGCTGGCCGCCTTCGCCGTGCTGATGGCGGTGGTGGCCGTGCTGATGCTGCGCAAGGGCGAACCCGTCCCCACCACCACCGTGCGCCTCTCGCGCGGGAATGCGCCGGCGCTGGTGGGCGCGGGCGGGGCGACGGGCCTGCTGTCGGGCTTCTTCGGGATCGGCGGCGGCTTCCTCGCCGTGCCGGGGCTGATGGCGGCGACGGGCATGGGCTCGCTGAACGCCATCGGCTCCTCGCTGGTGGCCGTGACGGCCTTCGGCGCGACCACCGCCGCGAGCTATGCGCTGTCCGGGCTGGTGGACTGGTGGATGGCCGCGCTGTTCGTGGCGGGCGGCGTGCTGGGCAGCCTGGGCGGGGCGCGGGTGGCACGGGGGCTGGCCGCAAGGCGGGGCGTGCTGACGCGGGTCTTCGCGGCGATGCTGCTGGCGCTGGCCGTGTTCATGCTGGTGCGGGTGCTTGCCTGAGCGGCCGATTCACGCCTTCGGCGAAGACGCCGAAGGCGATCGGACGCAGGGCTGAGCGGCCGATTCACGTCTTCGGCGGAGACGCCGAAGACGATCGGGCGCGGGGCTGAGCGGCCGATTCACGCCTTCGGCGAAAACGCCGAAGCCGACCGCACGCGGGGCTGAGCGGCCAATCGGCCGCTAGAACACCCCCTTCAACGCCGCCAGCGCCCAGGCCACGTCCGCCTCGCCATTATAGCCGTGGAAGCTCACCCGGATGCGGCCGCGGCCATTCCAGACCAGCACGCCGCGTTCCTCCAGTTCCCGCACCGCCTTCGCCGCCTCCGGGTGCGGCAGGCAGACGCTGGCGCCATGGTTCGGCGGCGTCATCACCGGCAGCCCGGCCGCGAGGCAGCGGGCGCGCAGATCGCCCGCCAGGGCCAGCACATGCGCCTCGATCCCCTTATGCCGCGCGAGATAATCCAGCGCGCCATCCAGCGCATAGACGCCCGCATGGTTGGGGTTGCCGCGGCAGAAGCGCATGGCGTCGGGCACCAGGGCGAAGGGCTGGGTCCAGTCGGGCCGCCCCTGCACGGCCATGGAATACCAGCCCGCGCTGCGTGGCGCCCAACCGGGCTGGCGCGCGCGGTTCCAATACGCCACCGCGATGCCGCTGATTCCCAGCATCCATTTGTAGCAGGCGGCGAAGGCGAAGTCGGCGATGCCGGCCTCGATCCGCGACCAGCCCGCCGCCTGGGTGTGGTCCACCACCAGCAGCGCGCCCACGCCATCGGCCAGGGCGCGGAGCGCGTGCAGGTCCACCCGCTCAGCCGTGAGGAAGCTCACGCTGCTCACCGCGATCACGCGCGTGCGCGGCCCCACCAGCGCGGCCACGCCACCGGGCCCTTCCGCCACGCGCAGCGTGACACCCGGCCGCATGGCGAAGGGCGCGGCGAGCGAGGGGTATTCGATATCCGCCAGCACCACCTCGTCGCCCTCGGCCCAGTCGAGGCTTTCGGCCAGCATGGCCACACCCTCGGCCACAGAGGAGACGAGGCCAATCTCCTCCGCCGCGCAGCCCCAGCCGGCGGCGAGCTTGCCGCGCAGCCGGCCCACCATCGCCTCCTGCCGCGCATCGCCCGCCGGCCCGTCGGATTTGTCGGCGAGATACCGGCCCAGCGCGCCATCCAGGGCGTGCAGCGCGGGCGTCTTCCCCCCGGCGCAGAGATGCAGGATTCCGGGCGGAATGCGGAAATCGGCGGCGTTGAACAGCGTGCTCATGCGCCAAGTGTGTGGCCAGGCGCGAAAAACGCGCAATCTTCGGCATTTCGCCGGGGGCAAAGGCGCCTATAACCTCGGGCAACCACAGATCGGGCTGCCCATGTCCATCCACGCCGCGCTGACCCATCGCACCACCTACCGCTATGACCGCCCGGTGATGCTGGGCCCGCAGGTGATCCGGCTGCGGCCGGCGCCGCATGCGCGCACGCCCATCCTGTCCTACTCCCTGAAGGTCGAGCCCAAGCCCCACTTCATCAACTGGCAGCAGGACCCGCAGGGGAATTTCCAGGCGCGCGTGGTCTTCCCCGAGCGCGTGACGCATTTCGACGTGACGGTGGACCTCGTGGCCGACATGGCCACCATCAACCCCTTCGACTTCTTCCTGGAGCCGGATGCCGAGCACTGGCCCTTCGAATACGACCAGGTGCTCGACCAGGAACTGGCGCCCTTCCGCCGCATGGACGCGCCCGGCCCGCTGCTGAAGGCGCTGCTCGCGGAAATCCCGCGCGGGCGGCAGCGCAGCGTGGACCTGCTGATGGGCCTCAACACGCGCATCCAGGAACGCATCGCCTACATCGTGCGCCTGGAGCCGGGCGTGTGGGAGCCGGAGCGCACCCTGGGCGAGGGCCGCGGCTCCTGCCGCGACAGCGCCTGGCTGTTCGTGCAGGCGGCGCGGCATCTCGGTTTCGCGGCGCGCTTCTGCTCGGGCTACCTCATCCAGCTCGTCGCCGATGTGAAGCCGCTGGACGGGCCGGAAGGCCCGAGTGCGGACTTCACCGACCTGCACGCCTGGGCGGAAGTCTATCTGCCCGGCGCGGGCTGGGTGGGGTTCGACGCCACCTCCGGCCTGCTGGCGGGCGAGGGGCATATTCCGCTGGCCTCCACGCCGGAACCGGCCTCCGCCGCGCCCATCTCGGGCGGGGTCGAAAAGGCGGAGGTGGAGTTCGGCTTCGAGATGAAGGTGGTGCGTCTGCGCGAGACGCCGCGCGTCACCAAGCCCTACACGCCGCGGCAATGGCAGGCCATCCAGCAGGCCGGGCAGCGCGTGGACGCGGCGCTGAAGCGGCACGACGTGCGCCTGACCATGGGCGGCGAACCCACCTTCGTCGCCGCCACGGACCGCGAGGCCGCGGAGTGGAACACCGACGCCATGGGCCCCACCAAGCGCGCCTATGCCGGGCGGCTGCTGCGGCGGTTGGCCCCGCTCTGGGCGCCCGGCGCCGTGCTGCACTACGGCCAGGGCAAGCAATATCCGGGCGAGCCTTTGCCCCGCTTCGCCCTGCACTGCATCTGGCGCCCGGATGGCGAGGCGGTGTGGCGCGACGCGGCCCTGCTGGCCTCGGACGACGACAAGGACGACGCGACCGCGCTCGACGCCATCCGCTTCGCCAAGAAGCTGGCCGAACGCCTGCAGGTGGACCCGGCCCTGGCCGTGCCCGCGCATGAGGACGTCCACTACTACCTGTGGAAGGAAGCGCGCCTGCCCGCCAACGTGGTGGCCGAGGACAGCAAGCTCGCGGACCCGCTGGAACGCGCGCGCATGCGGCGGCTCTTCACCGAGGGGCTGGCCGAACCGGCCGGCGCCGTGCTGCCGCTGCGCCGCGTGGTGCAGGGCGGGCAGCGGCGCTGGCAATCCGGCCGCTGGTTCTTCCGCGAGGATACGCTGTTCCTCACGCCCGGCGACGCGCCCATGGGGCTGCGCCTGCCGCTGGCCTCGCTGCCCTGGATCGACCCCAAGGCCGCGGCGCTGGAGGCCGAGAGCCCGCCCGACCCCTTCGCGGAAAAGCCGCCTTTGCCGCTGCGGGACCAGCTGCGTGCCAGCGTCGCACGGGAGGGCCGGATCGAAGGCTTCCGCCCGCAGCCCCAGCCGGCGCCGGAAGTCGGCATGGACGACCCCGCCCAGGTCCGCACCGCCCTCTGCGTCGAGCCGCGCGGCGGCATGCTGCACGTCTTCCTGCCGCCCCTCTTCGCCGCGGAGGATTGGCTGGAACTCATCGCCGCCATCGAGGACACGGCGGCCGAGGCGGGGCGCAAGCTCTTCCTCGAGGGCTACCTGCCGCCGCATGACGACCGGCTGAACCATTTCTCCGTCACCCCCGACCCGGGCGTGATCGAGGTGAACATCCACCCCGCCCATTCCTGGGCGGAGATGACCGAGCGCACCACGCAGCTCTACGAGGAGGCCCGCCAGGTCGGGCTGGCCACGGAGAAGTTCATGCTGGACGGCCGCCATGTGGGCACCGGCGGCGGCAACCATGTGGTGATGGGGGGCACCACCGTCGCCGACAGCCCCTTCCTGCGCCGGCCGGACCTGCTGCGGAGCCTGGTCTCCTTCTGGCACAACCACCCCTCGCTGAGCTTCCTGTTCAGCGGCCTCTTCATCGGCCCCACCAGCCAGCATCCGCGTGTGGACGAGGCGCGGATGGACGCGCTGCGCGAGATGGAGATCGCGTTCCGCGAACTCGACCGCGCCGGCCCCAACCCGCCGCCCTGGATGACGGACCGCCTGTTCCGCAACCTGCTGGCGGACATGACGGGCAACACCCACCGCACCGAGTTCTGCATCGACAAGATGTACGACCCGAACCACAGCGGCGGCCGCCGCGGCCTGGTGGAATTCCGCGCCTTCGAGATGCCGCCGCACGCCGAGATGAGCATGGCGCAGATGCTGCTGATGCGCGCGGCCCTCGCCGCCTTCTGGGAGAAGCCCTATCGCCGTTCCCTCGTGCGCTGGGGCACCGCGCTGCATGACCGCTTCATGCTGCCCGAATACGCGGTGGCGGACTTCAAGGGCGCGCTGGAGGAACTCTCGCAGATCGGCACGCCGCTCGACCCCGCCTGGTTCGCGCCGCACATCGAATTCCGCTTCCCCCAGATCGGGCTGGTGCAGGTGGCCGGCATGGAGGTGGAACTGCGCCACGCCCTCGAACCCTGGCATGTGCTGGGCGAGGAAGCGGCGGCCGGCGGCACCGTGCGCTATGTGGACAGCAGCACCGAGCGCGTGCAGGCCCGCGTCACCAACTGGGTGCCCGAGCGCTATGTGCTGGCCGCGAATGGCGTGGCCGTGCCGCTCATGCCCACCGAGCGCACCGGCGAATACGTCGCGGGCATCCGCTTCAAGGCCTGGGACCCGCCCTCGGCCCTGCACCCCACCGTGCGCGCCCAGGGGCCGCTGGTGCTGGATGTCTATGACCGCTGGACGGGTCGCTCGCTGGGCGGGCTGACGCACCAGGTCGTGCACCCCGGCGGCGTCGCCTATGCGGATTTCCCGGTGAACGCGAACTCCGCCGAGGCGCGGCGCCGCGCCCGCTTCTACCCCATCGGCCACACGCCGGGCCTGATGACCGAGCCCATGGCCGCCCCCAGCCTGGAACACCCCTGCACGCTGGACCTGCGCGCCCATGCCTGAAGCGCCCTGGCCCGCCGCCCTGCTCGAGAACGGGCCGGATGAGATGGTCTCGGGCCATGGCGACATCCGCGCCCATTGGCGTGGCGTGGTGGGCGTCATCGGCAGCCTGGGGCGGCCGGCGGTGGCGGAGCGCGGCCAGCGCCTGACGCGGGCCATGCTGGAGGAAGGGGTGGCCTCCATCCTCCCCGGCGCCGCGGGCGGCGGCGCCTGGCGGCTCGACCCTGTGCCCCTGCCGCTGGAGCCGCGCGAGTTTGAGGCGCTGGCCGAGGGCATTGCCCAGCGCGCCCGGCTTCTGGATGCCGTGCTGGCCGATCTCTATGGCGCGCAGGAGACGCTGGCGGCCGGCCTGCTGCCCGCACCGCTGGTCTTCGGCAGCCCCGCCTTCCTGCGCGCCGCGCGCCGGGGCATGAGCGCGCCGCATCGCCCGCTGCTGCACCTCTACGCGGTGGACCTGGTGCGCGGCACCGACGGGCGCTGGGCGGTACTGCAGGACCGCACGGGCACCGCCTCCGGCCTTGGCCAGTTGCTGGAGAACCGGCGCCTGCTCGGCTCCGCCATGCCCGAGGCCATGCGGACCATGTTGCCGCGGGCCATCACCCCCTTCTTCGACCTGTGGCAGGAGGCGCTGTCGCGCCTCGCGCCCCGCCACAAGCCGGACCCCGCCGTGGCCCTGCTCTCCCCCGGCACCAGCGACGCGCATTGGTTCGAGCATGTGGTGCTCTCGCGCGAGCTGGGCTGCGCCCTGGTCGAGCCCGGGGACCTGACGGTGCGCGGCGGCGCGCTCTACCTCAAGACGCTGGTCGGATTGCAGCCAGTGGACGTGGTGCTGAGCCGGCTGAACGCCAACGGCCTGGACCCGCTGGACCAGCCCGATTCCCACGCGGCGGGCGGCGTGCCGGGCATCCTGGACGCGGCCCGCCACGGCGCGCTGACCCTGCTGAACGCCCCCGGCGCGTCGCTCGCCGAAATGCCCGCCCTGCCCGCCTTCCTGCCCGCCCTCAGCGCGCGCCTGCTGGGCGAGGCGCTGCTGCTGCCCTCGCTGCCCACCCACTGGCTGCGCGCGAACGAGGCCCCACCGCCCCTGCCGGAAGGCCATGCCGCCTGGGCCTTCCGCCCCGCCGGCGACGGGCTGGCGCCCGAGGCCTGGGCGCCCACCCCTGGCCTGCCCCAGGCCGCCATCGCCCTGCCCCCCCTGCCGGTGGCCCCGGCGCTGGAGGAGGGCAGGCTGAACCCGGTGCCCCTGGTGCTGCGGATGTTCGCCATCTCGGACGGGGTGAACTGGCATGTGCTGCCGGGCGGCCTCGCGCGCCATGTCAGCGCCGGCACGCGGCTGACCGGCCGCCTGCCCGGTGCCGGCTGGTGCAAGGATGTCTGGGTGCCGGCCGACCCGGGCGAGGCCATCATCGGCCCCGCCGCGCAATCCGCGCCGCCGCTCGCCATCCGCCGCACGCCGGCCGCCATCCCCTCGCGCGTGGCGGACAACCTGTTCTGGCTGGGCCGCTATGTGGAGCGGCTGGACCGCGGCGCGCGTTTGCTGCGCGCCACCATCGCGCGGCTGCGGCGCGGCGGGCTTTCGCCCCGCGAACTGGCGGAACTCTCGGCATTGACCCTCTGCCTGCGCGAGGCCGCGCTGGTGGATGACGAGGCCCGCGTCTCCGCCGGCAGCCTCACCCCGCTGGCCGAGGCGCTGATGCGCGGCGCGCGCCCGGGCGTGCGCGACCTGCACCGCCGTATCGGCGGGCTGATCGAGGCGGTGCGCGACCGGCTGACGGCCGACATGCACGCCACCTTCACCCAGACCCTGCGCGCGGCGGAGGAGGCCCTGGCCGCCCCCCTGCCGGACCTGCAGGATCTCGGCCGCGCGCTGATCCCCTCGCTGCGCTTCGCCAATGCGGTGGCGGGTGTCGCGGCCGAGAACATGGTGCGCGGCGGCGCGCGACTCTTCCTGGAACTCGGGCGGCGCATGGAACGCGCCCAGGCCGTGGCGGGCGAGGTGGCGGTGGCGCTGGACGGCCCGCCCGCGCGCATCGAGGCCGGGCTGCGCCTGGTGCTGGAATTGTGTGACAGCGTCATCACCTACCGCAGCCGCTACCTCGGCGTGCTGCAACCCGCGCCTGCGCTGGACCTGGTGCTGGCCGATGGCGCCAACCCGCGCGGCCTCGCCTTCCAGCTCCAGGCCATCGCGGACGCGCTGGGCGAGGTCTCGGCCGACCCCGACGACCCCGGCGCGGCCGAGGCCGAACGCCTGCTGGCCATCGCGGAGGACTTCACCCCCCGCCTGCTCGCCGCGCGCGACCAGGCACAGGAGGCCGCGCTGCTGCCGCCCGAGCTGCGGCGCATGGCGCAGGACCTGGCCACGCTGTCGGACGTGGTGTCGCGCCGCTATTTCGCGCTGCTGCCGCCGGCGCGGGCGGTGGGGGTGGACATGGGCGAGGCGGCGGTCATCGAGGCCTGACGCCGGACCCTAACCTGCGATAGGGTCCGCCCGATGATCTACTCGCTGCGCCACCGCACGGCCTATGCCTACGCCCAACCGGTGGACCTGGCCGCGCACCTGCTGCACCTGAAGCCCCGCGCCCTGCCCGGCCAGAAGGTGATCTCGGCGCGGCTGACCTGCCTGCCCGCCCCCGACCACCACACCGAGACGCACGACCATTTCGGCAACCCGGCCACGCGCCTCTTCCTCGCCGCCCCCCACACCAGCTTCGAGGTGGAGGCGGAAAGCCTGGTGGATGTCTGCTTCGCCCCGCCCCCACCCCCCGAGGCCACGCCCCCCTGGGAGGCGGTCGCGGCCGCCGCCGAGGGCGTGGAGACCGCGGATTTCCTGCCCCCCACGCGGCTGATCCCGCCGCTGGCCGCCGCCACCGAATATGCGCGCCCCTCCTTCCCACCCGGAAGCGCCGTGCTGGCCGGGCTGCTCGACCTCAATGCCCGCATCCGGCGCGACTTCACGTTCCAGGCGGGAGTCACCAGCATCACCACCCCCATCGCGGAGGTGATGCGCACGCGCCGCGGCGTCTGCCAGGACTTCACGCAGGTGATGCTGGCGGGCATGCGCGGCCTCGGCCTGCCGGGGCGCTATGTGTCGGGCTATATCCGCACGCGGCCGCCGCCTGGACAGGCGCGGCGGCGCGGCGCGGACCAGAGCCATGCCTGGGTGTCAGCCTGGATGGGCGCGGGGCTGGGCTGGGTGGGGCTCGACCCCACCAACGGCATCGTGGTGCGGGACGAGCATGTGGTGCTGGCCTGGGGGCGCGACTTCGCGGATGTCTCGCCCCTGCGGGGCGTGCTGCTGGGCGGCGGCGAGCACCGGCTGACGGTCAGCGTGGACCTGGAATCGCTGGAGGACGCGCTGCCGGCGCGGTGATCAGCGCGGCAGGCGCTGGAGGATGGCGCGCATCTGCGCGATCTCACGCTCCTGCTCGCGGATCACGTCCTGGGCCAGGGCACGCACCTCCGGGTCGCGGCCATGTTCCAGCACGATGCGCGCCATGGCGATGGCGCCCTCATGGTGCGGAATCATGCCCGCCACGAAGTCGCGGTCGGCATCGCCGGTATAGGTGATGTCCATGGCCGCGTGCATGCGGGCATTGGCTTCCATATAGGCGCGCGTGGCGGCATTGGCGGGCGGGGCGGCGGCCTGGTGGTGGGCGTGCCCGCCATGCCCGCCGCCGCCTTGCGCCAGCACATAACCAAGCACGCCGCCCGAGCCGATCAACATCAGGGCGGCGAGAAGAAGGGGGATGGCGCGGCGCATGTGGAATTCTCCCGTGGCGGTGTTCGCCAAGGGATGCGCCGTGCCCCTGTGGGAAGGTCAAGCGCGGTGTTTCAGCGGGCCTCCATGCCCGACAGGCCCTGCACCACATCGCCCACCGGCAGCACGTCCGCGTATTTCACCGCCATGTCGTAGAGGTTCGCGAAATGCGGGCTCTCATGCCGGTCGGCCACGCATTCCTCCGGCACGACCATGCGGTAGCCGCAGGACAACCCCTCCACCACCGTGGCCCGCACGCAGCCGGAGGTGGAGCCGCCGGTGACGATGACAGTGTCAACCCCATGGAACGTCAGCAGCGAAC
>NZ_JAFFQY010000004.1 GCF_017311575.1 Roseococcus thiosulfatophilus | reverse complement strand
CTAGCCGCGCCCGCGCATGTAGCGGCGTTCGGGGCGGTAGCCGAACCAGCGGGAGAGGCGACGGATCAGGGCTTGGAACATAGCGGGGGCTCGGGCGCGCATGGCCCCTCATGGGCCAGGGATGAGGCCGCTTCCGGCCGTCTCAATGGCATTCCTATGGCACCGAAAGATGAACAACGGATTGCCGGAGCGCGATCCATGCCCCATCTTCGCCCCATCAAAAGGGAGAAAACGCCATGACCAACATCGTCCGTCCCGCGCGGCGTACACTGCTCGCGGCTGGCCTTCTCAGCCCGCTCGCCTCGCCCGCCATCGCGCAATCCCCCTGGCCCAACCGCCCCGTCCGCGTGATCGTGCCCTGGCCGCCGGGCGGCAGCACCGACGTGCTGGCGCGCATCGTGGCCGAGCGCATGCAGGCCATCACGGGCCAGCCCTTCGCCGTCGAGAACCGTTCGGGTGCGGCCGGCAATATCGGCGCCGACGCCATCGCGAAATCCACGCCCGATGGCTACACCATGGGCCCGCTGACGCTGACCGTCTGGGCCATCCACATGTTCCTGTATGACCGGATGCCCTTCAATCCGGACACGGAACTCCAGCCCATCTCGATGCATTGGGAACTGCCCAATGTCTTCGCGGTGCCCAGCCAGCATGTGCCGGCCCGCAACCCGCGCGAGTTCATCGAATGGGCGCGCGCGCGGCGGCAGGGCGTGGCCTATGGCTCGCCCGGCGTGGGCACCAGCCCGCACCTCTCGGGCGCCCTCTTCGCCAACCGCCACAACCTGGATGCGACGCATGTGCCCTTCCGGGGCGCCGCGCAGACCATCCCGGCCATGCTCCAAGGCGATGTGAACTTCGCCATCGACAACCTGGCGAGCTACGTGCCCGTCATCGCGGACGGCCGCATGCGGGCGCTGGCGGTGACGAGCGCGGAGCGCCACCCGGCCCTGCCCGACACCCCCACCATGGCCGAGGCGGGCATCGAGAACTTCACCGTCGCCTCCTGGTGCGCCTATGCCTTCCCGGCCGGCGTGCCGGCGCCCATCCTGCAGCGGGCCAACCAGCTCATGCAGGAAATCCACAACGACCCCGCCATCCAGGACCGGTTCATCCGGGCCGGCGGCCGCGCCATGGCCTCCACGCCCGATGGCGTGTGGGAACGCGCCCGGCGCGAGCGCCCGATGTGGGAGGAGATGGCGCGGATTACCGGCGCGCGCCTGGGGTAGTATAGGGGCGGGCATGTCCCGCTGGATGAATGCCCTTTTCGTGGACCACGCGGTGCTGCGCGTCGCGTGGCGCAACTGGGGGGTGGTGGAGAGCGGCCGGCTCTACCGGTCCAACCACCCCCTGCCCTGGCAGCTTGCCGCGGCCGCGCGGCGGCACGGCATCGCCAGTGTCATCAATTTGCGCGGCCACCGTGCCGCCTGCGGCTCCGACCATCTGAGCCGGGAGGCGGCGCCGGCCCTGGGCCTCGTCCATGCCGACCAGCCGCTGGAAAGCCGCGGCGCGCCGCACAAGGACCGGCTGCAAAGGCTGATCCACCTCTACCGCACCCTGCCCGAGCCCATCCTGATCCATTGCAAGTCCGGCGCCGACCGCGCGGGGCTGGCGGCGGGCGTCTGGCGGCTGCTGCAAGGCCATGGGGCGGCGCGGGCGGCGGCGGAACTCTCCCTGCGGCACGGGCATTTCGCGGCGGCCAAGACCGGCATCCTGGACGCCTTCTTCGCCGAATACGCCGAGGCCGAGGCGCGCGGCCGCGACTTCGAGACCTGGCTGGCGCAGGATTACGACGAGGCCGCGCTGCGCGCCCGCTTCCGCCCGCGCGCCGTCGCCTCCTGGTTCACCGACAAGGTGCTGCGGCGGGAGTGAGATGAGCGGGATGCGTCGAGGCGGTTGCGCCGAAGACGTTGAATCCCGCGACCGCCGGAGGCAGGCGCCTTCCAGCCATGCGTGGTGCGCCGGTCGTGCTGGGGCAGGCGGATGCCCATCTGCCCCGCAACCCCACATGGCGGAGACCCTGCCTTGCCCGCACGCCAGCTTCACCTCGGCGCCTTCATGCGCCCCGTCACCATCCACACCGGGGGCTGGCGCTGGCCGGGCGCCTGGGCGGATGCGAATTTCAGCTTTCCGCGCCTCAAGCACCTCATCCAGCGGCTGGAGGCGGCGAAGTTCGACGCCCTCTTCATGGCCGACCACCTGGCCCTGCTGAACATGCCCATCGAGGCGCTGCGGCGTTCCCACACCGTGACCAGCTTCGACCCGCTGACGCTGCTGCCGGCGCTGGCCGCGGTGACGGAGCGCATCGGGCTGATCGCCACCGCCTCCACCACCTACAACGACCCCTATCATGTGGCGCGGAAATTCGCGTCGCTCGACCACATCAGCAATGGGCGGGCGGGGTGGAACCTCGTCACCACCGCGAACCCCGACGCCGCGCTGAATTTCGGCCATGACGCGCACATGGCGCATGGCGAGCGCTACAAGCGCGCCCGCGAATTCTACGACGTCGTCACCGGGCTGTGGGACAGCTTCGCCGATGACGCCTTCCTCCGCGACCAGGAGAGCGGCATATTCTGGGACCCCACGCGCATGCATGTGCTGGACCACAAGGGGCCGGAGCTTTCCGTGCGCGGCCCGCTGAACGTGGCGCGGCCCGTGCAGGGCTGGCCCGTGATCGTGCAGGCCGGCGCCTCCGAGGCCGGGCGGCAGATCGGCGCCGAGACGGCCGAGATGATCTTCGCCGCCGGCGGCCCCATCGAGGACGCCCGCGCCTTCTACGCCGATGTGAAGTCCCGCGCCGCCGCGGCGGGGCGTGATCCGGAGCAGATCAAGATCCTGCCCGGCGCGCTGGTCGTGGTGGGCGACAGCATCGAGGAGGCGAAGGCCAAGCGCGCGCGGCTCGATTCGCTGGTGCATTACGAGAGCGCCATCGGCTCGCTGTCCTCCGTGCTCGGCGTGGACGCCGGCCGCTTCGACCCTGACGGCGCCTTGCCCGAGATCCCCGAGACGGAATCCAGCAAGTCCGGCCGCGAACGCACCATCGCGCTGGCGCGGCGCGAGGGGCTGACGGTGCGGCAGCTCGCCCAGCGCATCGGCGGCTATGCGGGCGCGGCCATGGTCGGCACGCCCGCCAGCATCGCGGACGAGATGGAGGAATGGCTGGAGAGCCGTGCCTGCGACGGCTTCAACATCATGTTCCCCCATGTGCCCGAGGGGCTGGAGGATTTCGTGACGGGCGTGGTGCCGGAACTGCAGCGGCGCGGCCTGTTCCGCACCGAATACACGGGCACCACGCTCCGCGACCATCTGGGGCTGAAGCGCCCGGCGAACCGCTCCTTCCCCGCCTGAGGCGGCAGCGGGGCCCGGGCGCTACGCCACTTCCAGGATGATCTTGCGGCGCACGGCCTGGGCGAAGCTGGCCATGCCCTCGGCCGGGAGCACGAAGGCGCCCGGCCCGCCCGAGACGTTGCGGCGGTAGTATTCGTCGAGCGGGATCAGCCCCGGGAAGCCGGGCGTGTCGTCCAGGATGGGCAGTCCGTTGATGATGATGCCCTCCGCCACCGCCTCGTCCCGCGCCTCCGCGCTGGGTCGGCCGGAGTTGTTCACGCCATCCCCCGAGATATCCACCACCCGGCGCATCCCGTGCCAGGGCGCCGCCGCGAGCAACTGGCGCGCCACATCAATGGCGCCCGAGACCGAGGTCCAGCCCACGGGGCGCGGCGGATGCTTCTGCAATTCCTCCACCCAGCCATGGGCGGCCCCGGGCGAGGCGATGCGCGTCCAGGGCACGATCACGCGCTGATAATCCCGGCCCGACCATTCCATGTAGGTGACGCCGATGGCGCCCAGCATGCCGCGATGGATGGCCTCCATCACCGCCGGGTCGGTCATGGCGTCCACATAGCCGCGGCGTTGCAGCGCCGCCTGCTCCTCATTGATGGAGCGCGAGACGTCCACCGCCAGGACCAGCAGCACATCCACCGAATCCTCGGCCGCGGCGCGGCGCGTGGTCTGGAGGAAGGGGGCCGCGAGGGCGGTGGCGAGAATGATGGTGCGGCGGCGCATGGCGGCCTCCCGATTCGCTACCCTCAGCCAACGCGGCCTTGGCGGCCGGGTTTCAGCGGCGCGTGAGCAGCAGAAGCGCGATCACGCACAGCAGCGCGGCCGCGCCCAGGCTCGCCGCGAAGCCTTGTTGAAACCCGCCCGGCACTTGGTCGAAGACCAGGGTGAGAAGCGAGGCCGCCATCACCACCCCCAATGTGCGCGTCATCATCGCGAGACTTCCGGCCACGCCCCGCTGCGCCCGCGGCAGGCTGCCGGTGACGATCTCGGCATGGGCGACGGTCAGCAGGCCGAGGCCCACCCCGTGCAGCAGCAGGGCGGCCAGCATCCAGGGCGGCGGCGTGGCGGCGGTCCAGAAGGCGATGGCGGCCAGGCCGAGCCCCGTGCAGCCCACCCCCAGCCGCACCAGCAGGGTGGCGGGAACGCGACCCGTGCCCCAGCCCGCCGCCAGCGAGGCCGCCATGCTGCCCGTGGCCGAGACGGCCAGAACCAGCCCGCCCCAGCCGGTGGGCAGCCCGGCCACGCCCGTCAGGTGGTAGGGCACGAAGAGCAGCACGGCGAAGCCCGCCATGTGCGCCAGCACCACGGCCAGGTTCAGCGCGGCGAAGCCCGGCAGGCGAAACACGGACAGGTCCAGCACCGGATGCGCCACGCGGCGGCTGCGCGCCACGAAGCCCCAGGCGGCCAGCGCCGCCAGCAGCAGCAAACCGGGGGCGAGGAACCCGCCCTCGCCCAGGTGCCGCGCCTGGTTCACCGCCAGCAGCAGCCCGCCGATGGCGGCGGCCAGCAGCAGGGCGCCCGGCGCGTCGAAGGGCTCGCGCCGGGCCGGCAGGGGGGCGCCGGGCAGGCGCCAGGCCAGCAGCAGCGCCAGCAGCGAGAGCGGCGTGCGGAACCAGAACACCGCCGGCCAGCCGAACGCCGCCACCAGCACCCCGCCCGCCAAGGGCCCCAGCACGGAGCCCGCGGCGAACATCAGCCCGTAGAGGCCGAGCGCCCGGGGCCGCAGCGCCTCGGGCACCTGCGCCGTGACCAGGGCCGGCCCGACGCTGATGACCAGCGCCGCCCCCACCCCCTGCAAGACACGGCAGGCCAGCAGCAGCGGGTAGCTCGGCGCCAGGGCGCAGAGCAGGCAGGCCAGGGCGCTGACCGCCAGCCCCGCGCGAAACATCCTCGCATGGCCGAGGATGTCGCCCAGCCGGCCGATGCCCAGCATCAGGCTGCCATAGGTCAGCACATAGCTGATGACGACCCACTGGATGCCCGCCAGGGGCAGGCCGAAATGTCCCGTGATGGCCGGGAAGGCGATGTTCAGCGCGCTGTCCAGCGGCACCACCAGGCTGCCGAACCCCACCACCCCCATGCGCCAGAGCGCCAGGCGGTTCATCGTCTCTGGCCGCGCGGGCGCAAAGGGGCTGTCATGGCCGCGATGGTAGAGGGAGATTCCGGGATGGGCACATGGGGCGTGGATTCCGAGACGGGCGTGCTGCGCGACGTGCTGCTCTGCGCCCCCGACCATTATGACTGGCTGCCGCTGAACGCCGTGGCGCGGGCCAACATCGCGTCAGGCGCGCGGCCTGACCCGCAGGCCGTCCGCCGCGAGTTCCGCGAGCTGGAGGACGCGCTGGAAGGTGCCGGCGTGCGGCGGCACTACCTCACGCCCGAACCCCATCTCGGCTACCAGGTCTATGCGCGCGACAGCAGCCAGATGACGCCCTGGGGGCCGGTCGTCACCCATATGTTCAAGCCGGAGCGGCAGGGCGAATACGCGCCGGTGATCCATTTCTACGAGAGGCTGGGCTGCCCCATCTGGCGCTATGCCAATCACGGCCATGTGGAGGGCGGCGACATCGCCATCATCCGCCCCGGGCTGCTGGCCATCGGGCACACCGGCACGCGCACGGACCTCAACGGCGCGCGGCAGCTGGCCGGCTGGTTCGAGGCCGAGGGGTGGGAGGTGCGCCTCGTCCCGCTGGACGAGCATTTCCTGCACCTCGACGTCGTGTTCTGCATGGTGAATGACCGGCTGGCGGTGGGCTGCACCCAGGTCCTGGACCCGGATTTCGTGGAATGGCTGGCCGGCCACGGCATCGCCCTGCTGGACACAAGCTACCGCGAGGTGATGGACCTTTCCTGCAACCTGCTTTCGCTGGGGAATGACCGGGTGATCTCGGCCCTGCACAGCGCGCGGCTGAACGCGGCGCTGCGGGCGGAGGGCATCACGGTGCTGGACCCCGACCTGCGCGTCATCACCCGCGGGGGCGGGGGTGCCCATTGCCTGACCATGCCGCTTCGAAGGGAGGCGCTGTAAGGCGGCACGCTTGCAACGGCGGGCGCGATGGGCTTCAACCCGCGCCCCTTTCGGAAGCCCCGCCCATGCGCCCGCGCCTCGGTCTCGATTTCGGCACCACCAACAGCGTCGCCGCCCTGCGCCACCCCGATGGGCGGGTGGAGGTGCTGCGCCACCCGACGGGCGAGGTCTTCCGCTCCGTCCTCAGCTTCTGGCGCGGGGCCGATGGCCGCCCCCGGCACGCCGCCGGCCCCGCCGCCATCGCGGCCTATCTCGAGGAGCCCTTCGAGAACCGCCTCATCATGTCCATGAAGAGCTACCTGGCCCAGGCCAGCTTCACCGAGACGCGCATCCTGGGCCGCGGCTATGACCTGCCCGCGCTGATCTCCCTCTTCCTGCGCGAATGGCTGGCGCCCTTCCGCGCGCATCTGGCCGAGGCCGAGGTCATCGTGGGCCGCCCCGTGCGCTTCGTGGGCGAACGGGCCGATGACGCGCTGGGCGATGCGCGGCTGCGCGCGGCGCTGGCCCAGGCCGGGCTGCATGACGTGACGCTGGCGCTGGAACCCGCCGCCGCCGGGCAGCTCTTCGCGCGGGAGCTGGATGCGCCGACGACCGTGCTGGTGGCCGATTTCGGCGGCGGCACGAGTGACTTCTCGGTGCTGCGCTTCGAACCCCACGAAGGCCGCGTCACGCCGCTCGGCCAATCGGGCGTGGGCATCGCGGGTGATGCCTTCGACTTCCGCATCATTGACCATGTCGTCTCGCCGCAGCTCGGCAAAGGCGGGACCTATCGCGTGATGGGCGGCAACCCCCTGCCCGTGCCGCCCGCCTGGTACCTGGCCTTCGCGCGGTGGAACCAGTTGTCGCTCATGCGCGCGCCGCGCACCCTGCGCGACATCCGCGAGGTGGCGGCCACCGCCGAGGACCCCGAGGCGCTGCACCGCCTGCTGCGCTTCCTGGAGGAGGAGGCCGGCTATGCGCTCTACCGCGCCGTCTCGGGCGTGAAGGCCGCGCTGTCGGGGGCGGAGGAGGCGCGGCTGCAATTCCACGAGGCGGGGCTGGACCTCGACGCGCCCATCACGCGGGCGGCGTTCGAGGGCTGGATCGCGCCCGAACTCGCGCGCATCGGCGCGGCGGTGGACGCGGCGCTGCTGGATGCGGGTGTCGGCGCCGGCGCGGTGGACCGCGTGTTCCTGACGGGCGGCACCTCGCTGGTGCCGGCGGTGCGGGCCATCTTCACCGAACGCTTCGGGGCGGAGCGGGTGGTGGCCGGCGGCGCCTTCGTCTCGGTGGCGGAGGGGTTGGCGCTGATGGAACCCGTTGGCAAGGTCGCCGCCCTGGCCTGCGGCCCCGCGGCTGATTCACGCCTTCGGTGATTCCACCGAAGGCGATCAGACGCTATGACGTCCCACCATGACCGATACCCCCACCCTTCCCGACCGTCTCTCCAGCGACCCCAGCAGCCCCTTCTACAACGAGGAATTGCTGAAGCGCGGCGTGGGCATCCGCTTCAAGGGGCAGGAGAAGACCAATGTCGAGGAGTATTGCGTCTCCGAAGGCTGGGTGCGCGTCAGCATGGGCAAGAGCGTGGACCGCAAGGGCCGCCCGCTGACCCTGAAGCTGACCGGGCCGGTGGAGCCCTACCTGCACGACCTGCCGCAGGAATAGCGCCCGATCCGCGAAGGCGGCACGCCGAAGCGGTGAATCAGCAGCTCAGCCCGCCGCCTTCAGCACCAGGATCCCGCCCACGATCATCGCGATGCCGGCCACGCGCGGCAGGCTCACGGCATCGCCCAGGAAGGCCATGCCGATGATGGCCGTGCCCGTGGCGCCGATGCCGGTCCAGACCGCATAGGCCGTGCCGATGGGCAGCACCTTCAGCGCCAGCGACAGCAGCCAGAAGCTGGCCGCCATGGCCGAGACGGTGAACAGCGACGGCCAGAGCCGCGTGAAGCCCACCGTGTATTTCAGCCCGACCGCCCAGGCGATTTCCAACAGCCCCGCCGCGGCGAGGGTCAGCCAGGCCATGCCCATGCATCTTCTCCGTTGCCGGGGCAGCGGTAGGTGCCGGGCGGCCTTGGGTCAAGCTTCCGCGGCCAGCGCCGCCGCCACGCGGCGCGCGAAGCCCGCCGGGTCGCGCGGGGCATCGCCGTCCTGCACGCGCGCGAGGTCGAGCAGCAGCCCGGCCATCTCCGTCAGGTCCTCACCCGCCTCCGCCCGCGCGGCCAGGCGGCGCACCAGCGCATGGCGCGGGTTGAGGCGCAGCACGGCGCGGTCCGGCCCCAGGGCGCGGCCGGCGCGGCGCATCATCCGCTGCATGGCGAGGTCCGGCGCGCCGGCCTGGGCGGCCAGCACGGCGGGGCTGTCCACCAGCTGCGCGGTCTCCTCGACGCCCGCCACATCCTCCTTCAGCGCCTCGCGCAGCAGGGGGATCAGCTTGGAGAGGTCCGTGGCCTCCTCCTCCGCCTGGCCTTCCGCCGGCAGCTTCGACAAATCCACCTGGCCCTGCGTGATGCTCCGCAGCGCCTTGCCCTCGAAGCTCGCCAGGCGCTCGGGCCAGAAGGCGTCAATGGGGTCGGACAGCAGCAGCACCTCCAGCCCGCGCGCCCGAAAACCCTCCAGCTGCGGGGATTTCGCCAGGGCCGCCGCGTCATCGCCGACCAGGATGTAGATCTCCTCCTGGCCTTCCTTCATGCGGGCGATGTAGTCGGCCAGCGAGGTCCAGCCTTCCTGCGCGGAGGACCGGAAGCGCAGCAGCGCGGCCAGCTCCGCGCGGTGCTCGGCATCCTCCCACACGCCTTCCTTCAGCGTGGCGCCGAAATTCTCCCAGAAGGGCGTGTAGCCCCCGGAATCCTTCGCGCGGGTCTTGAGTTCCGACAGCACGCGGGCGGTGACGGCGCGGCGGATGCGGGCCAGCACGGGGGTGGCCTGCAGCATCTCGCGCGAGACGTTCAGCGGCAGGTCCTCGGTGTCCACCACGCCGTTCACGAAGCGCAGCCAGGGCGGCAGCAGCGCGGCCTCATCGGTGATGAACATGCGCCGCACATGCAGGCGCAGCCGGCTTTCGCGCGCCTCCTCCACCGGCGTGAAGGGCTTCATGCCGGGGATGAACAGCAGCGCGGTGAATTCCAGCGTGCCCTCGGCGCGCCAGTGCAGGGTGGCCCAGGGCGTGTCGAACACATGGCCGAGATGGCGGTGGAATTCCGCGTAGGCCTCCTCGGTGATCTCGGATTTCGGCTTGCGCCACAGCGCCGTGCCCTCGTTCGCCGCCTGCTCCTCACCCTCCTTCACGACGACGATGGGCAGGGTGATGTGGTCCGCCCATTTGCGGATGATGGTCTGCAGGCGCAGCGGCTCCAGGAATTCCTCCGCATCGGCCTTCATGTGCAGCACGATGTCGGTGCCCGCCTCCTCGCGCGCGGCCGGCGCCAGCGTGTATTCGCCGCGGCCTTCCGAGGCCCAGGCCCAGGCTTCCTCGGTGCCGGCGCGGCGGGACGTCACCTCCACGCGCTCCGCCACCATGAAGGCCGAGTAGAAGCCCACGCCGAACTGGCCGATCAGGCTCGGCTTGTCGGCGGGCTTCTGCGCCTCCATCGCGCGGGCGAAGGCCAGCGTGCCCGAGCGCGCGATGGTGCCGAGGTGCTGCGCCAGCTCGGCCTTGTCCATGCCGATGCCGTTGTCGCTGATGGTGAGCGTGCGCGCGGCCTTGTCCGGCGTGATGCGGACGCGCGGTTCGCCAGGCAGGGAGAGGTCCGGGTGGGTCAGCGCCTCGAAGCGCCGGCGGTCCACCGCGTCGGCGGCGTTGGCCACCAGTTCGCGCAGGAAGATCTCGCGCTCGGAGTAGAGGGCGTGGACCACCAGGTCCAGCAGCCGCCCCACCTCGGCGCCGAATGCGTGCCGTTCGACGGATTCGGTCATGATCGGTTCCTCAACAAGGTCTTGGGCGGCGGCGATATGCGCGGGGCGCGGCGAGGATTCAAGCCGGCCCGCAACCGCCATGCCAGGCCCCCGTTCTCCCTGGCACGCCCGGAGGAAGGCCATGACCCCAGCGACCGAACCGAAACCCCATCCGTCCGCGGGGCGCCCATGAGCGGCCTGCCCGAGCGCGAGGAGGTGGACCTCATCCTCGACATGCCCACCCTTGTCGCCATCATCGCCGCCGCCCGCGCCGCCGACGAGGTGCAGGAGGAGGCGGTGAACGAGCCCGTGCAGGACCCCGAGAACCCCGAGGATGTCAGCCCGCGCGAGATGGGCCGCGCGGTGGCGGGGATGATCGCGAACCTCAACGAGGACGAGCAGGCCGCGCTGATCGCGCTGACCTGGATCGGCCGGGGCGATTTCGACGCGACGGAGTGGACGCAGGTGCTGCACCAGGCGCGCGAGCGCAACGCCGACGGCACCGCGCCGCATTACCTGGGGGAGATGCCGCTGCTGGGGGAGCTGCTGTCCGAGGGGCTCGCGGCACTCGGCCGGCCGCCGGAGGAGGAGGGCTAGAGCGGGATGCGTTGAGGTGGAATCACCGAAAACGTTGAATCCCACTCTCCACGAAGGCTGGAGCAGGCTGCGTGAGCGCATGTGAACGCAGCATGCTCTAGGCCGCCGGACGCAGCCCCGCCAGGAACCGCGCCACGGCCGCCGCGATGGCGGGCGCGGGGTCTTCCGGCGTCGGCAGGCGGTAGATGAAGCGGCGGATGCCGATGTAGACGATGCCGCCATGGAGGTTCCACATATCCTCCAAGGAGGGCGCGGAAAGCCCTGGGCTCGCCGCGATCTCCTCGCGCAGCGGGGCCAGCAGGCGCTCGCCCACATGGTCGAGGTAGCGGCGGTTCAGCACCTCGCCCGCCAGGCCCGCCCACATGAAGATCCGCATCCACTCATAGGTGAAGATGGCCCGGGTGTAGGCGGCGTAGAAGGCGCGGAGCCGGGCCTCGATGGGGGTGGCGCGGTCGCGGATGGCGTCCACCCAGCGCGGATCCAGCCGGTCCAGATAGACGCGGGCGAAGACGGCCTCGGTCAGCTCCGCCTTGCTGCCGAAATACTGGTAGACCAGCGCCTGGGTGACGCCGGCGCGCCGCGCGAGGTCACGCGTGGTGCCGCCCAGCCCCACCTCGGCGAAATGCGCCACGGCGGCGTCCAGGATCTGTTCGCGCCGCGCCTCGGGCTCCAGCCGGCGGCGCGGCGATGGCGGCGGGGGTCCGTCCAAACCTCTGCTTCCTCTCGCTTGACAACATGCTGCCCTCCGCTGATCAATTGATCAACAAGTGGCGCGGGGCGTGCAGTCTCGCGCAGGGAGCAGCGTTCATGAAGTGGCCCGCACTGGGATATCTGCGCGCGTCGAGCCTGGATGAGCTGTGGCGCGCGCTGGGGGAGGGGGCGCAGATCCTGGCGGGCGGGCAGACGCTGCTGGCCACCCTCGCCTTCCGCCTGTCCGAGCCCGGCACCCTCGTGGACATCACCCGCATTCCCGAACTGCGCGGCATCAGCGTGGCGGGCGGCGTGCTGCGCGTGGGCGCGCTGACGCGCCATGCGGAGCTGGGGCGGGACGCGCTGGTGGCCCGCCACGCGCCGCTGCTGACGCAGGCCGTGCCGCACATCGCGCACCCCGCCATCCGCAACCGCGGCACCATCGGCGGCAGCCTGGCCTATGCCGACCCGGCCGCCGAACTGCCGGCCTGCGCCGTGGCGCTGGATGCCACGCTGGTGCTGGCGCGCGCGGGCGGCGAGCGGCGCGTGAAGGCCACCGAATTCTTCACCGGCCTGCTGACCACGGCGCTGGAACCGGGCGAGATCATCGCCGCCGTCGAATTTCCGCTGGCCGGGCCTTCGCAGCGCACGGTGATCCTGGAAGTGGCGCGGCGCAGCGGCGACTACGCCATGACCGGGCTCGCGGCGGTGCTGGACCTGGGTGCCGATGGCCGCATCGCCTCGCCCCGCCTGACCTTCTTCGGCGTGGGCGAGGGGCCGGTGCTGGCCGCGCGCGCCAATGCCGCGCTGGAAGGTCGCGCGCTGGACGCAACCGCCATCGCCGCCGCCCAGGCCGCCTTGGATGCCGATCTCGACCCGCCCGCCGACCTGCACGGCCCGCCCGCCATGAAGCGCCATCTCTGCCGCGTGCTGCTGGGCCGCGCGCTGCAATCCTTCACGCCCGCCACGGAGCAGGCCGCATGATGATCACCCTGACCGTCAATGGCGAGCGCGTGACGCGCCATGTCGAACCGCGCCGCCACCTGATCGATTTCCTGCGGCTCGATCTCGGCCTCACCGGCTCCCATGCCGGGTGCGAGCACGGGGTCTGCGGCGCCTGCACGGTGCGCGTGGATGGCGAGATCGTGCGCGGCTGCCTCGTGCTGGCCGCCAGCCTGGACGGCGCCGAGGTCACCACCATCGAGGGCCTGACCGACAGCGGCGAGGTGGCGGATTTGCAGGAGGCCTTCGTGGCGCGGAACGCCGCGCAATGCGGCTTCTGCACGCCGGGGATGGTGATGGCGGCGGCCGACATCCTGGCGCATCACGCCGATGCGGACCGCGCAGCGATCCGCGAGCATCTGTCGGGCAATTACTGCCGCTGCACCGGCTACCAGGCCATCGTGGAGGCGGTGGAGACCACGCTCGCCGCCCGGCGGGAGGCCGTCCGATGAACGACATGCCCACCCCCGCCAGCATCGGCCTCTCGCGCGAGGATTTGCCCAACTCCTATATCGGCCGCTCGGTGCCGCGGCCCAACCTGCCCAAGCTGGTGCAGGGCCGCGCGACCTACACGGATGATGTGGTGCTGCCGCGCATGCTGCACGCGGCCTTCCTGCGCAGCCCGCACGCCCATGCACGCATCGCGGCCATCCGCACCGAGGCGGCGCTGGCGGTGCCCGGCGTGGTGCGCGTCTTCACCGGCGCGGACCTGGCGAAGGTCTGTGACCCTTGGGTGGCGGTGCTGGACCACCTGAAGGGCATGAAGTCCGCGCCGCAGCACCCGCTGCCGCTGGAACGCGCCACCTGGCAGGGCGAGGCGGTGGTGGCGGTGCTCGCCGACACGCGCGCGGCCGCCGAGGATGGCGTGGCGGCGCTGGAAGTGGACTGGGACCCCCTGCCCGCCCAGACCGACATGGAGACGGCGCTGGATGCCGGCACGGTGGTGATCCACCCCGAGCTGGGCGACAACCTCGTCTTCACCCGCACCGCCACCAAGGGCGATGTGGACGCGGCCTTCGCCGCCGCGCACAAGGTGGTGGAGGCCACCTTCGTCACGGGCCGCCACACCGGCGTGACACTCGAACCACGCTCCATCATCGCGGACTACAACCGCGCGGATGGCACGCTGACGGTGCACCAGGCCACCCAGGCCCCGCACATGATGCAGACCGTCTATGCCAAGCATCTGCGGATGGAGGAGGGCCAGGTCCGCGTCATCTGCAAGGATGTGGGCGGCAGCTTCGGCATCAAGGTGCATGTCTATCCGGACGAGGTCGCCGTCGCCGCCGTGGCGCGCATTCTCGGCCGCCCGGTGAAGTTCATCGCGGACCGTTTCGAGAGCTTCGCCTCCGACATCCATGCGCGCGACCATCGCATCAAGGCGCGGATGGCGGTGGAGGCGGATGGCACCATCATCGGCTTCGACGTGGATGATTTGACGGGCATCGGGCCGTATTCGGTCTATCCACGCACCTCGGCCATGGAGGGCAACCAGGTGGTGAACCTGGTGGGCGGCCCCTATGACTTCGCGCATTACCGCTGCACGACGCGCGTGGTGCTGCAGAACAAGGCGCCCACCTGCCAGTATCGCGCCGTCGGCCACCCCATCGCGACCGCCGTGACGGAGGGGCTGATGGAGATGGCGGCGCGCGAGCTGGGGATGGACCCCATCGAACTGCGCCGGCGCAACATGATCCGCGACGACGCCTACCCCTTCACCTCGCCGCCGGGCATGCGGTTCGAGGGGCTGTCGCACCATGCCTCGCTCGACAAGCTGCTGGAGATGGTGCCGGTGGCGCGCATCCGCGCGGACCAGGAGGCGCAGCGCAAGCGCGGCGTGTATCGCGGCCTGGGCTTCGCGGCCTTCATCGAGCTGACCAACCCCTCGCCCTTCATGTATGGCATCGGCGGCGCGCGGATTTCCGCGCAGGATGGCTGCACGGTGCGGATGGACCCGGATGGGTCGGTCGTGGCGTCCTCCGGCGTCACGGAACAGGGGCAGGGCACCGAGGCCATCCTCGCGCAGATCGTAGCCCATGGCGTGGGCGTGCCGGTGGAGCGGGTGAAGATCATCACCGGCGACACGCTGAACACCCCCTATGGCGGCGGCACCTGGGCCTGCCGCGGGGCGGGCATCGGCGGCGAGGCGGCGCTGCAATCGGCCCTCGCCTTGAAGGCGCAGATCCTGGAGGTGGCGGGCGCCATGCTCCAGGCGGCACCCGAGAGCCTCGACATCGTGATGGGCCACATCACCGACCGCGCGACGGGGGCGGAGCGCATGTCGCTGCACGAACTCGGCCGCATCGTCTATTTCCGCGGCGACACCCTGCCGCGCGACCTTCCGCGTGAGCTGGTGCAGACGCGCCACTTCATCACCAAGGAATACCCCTTCGCCTTCACCAACGGCATCCAGGCCTGCTGGGCCGAGGTGGACACCGACACCGGCATGGTGAAGCTGCTGGAGCATTGGGTGGTGGAGGATTGCGGCCGCGTCGTGAACCCGCTGCTGGTGGACGAACAGGTGCGCGGCGGCGTGGTGCAGGGGCTGGGCGGCGCGCTCTACGAACACTGCGTCTATGATGAGCGCGGCAACCTGTTGACCACCACCATGGCCGACTACCTGGTGCCCATGTCGGCCGAGATGCCGGACATCCATGTGGGCCATGTCGAGACGCCCACGAAGGAAAGCCTGCTCGGCGCCAAGGGCGCGGGCGAGGCCGGCACGGCGGGCGCACCTGGCGCGCTGATGAACGCCATCAATGACGCGCTGGCGCCGCTGGGTGCCCATGTGCTGGAACAACCCTTCACCCCCGCGCGCATCCTGGCCGCGCTGGGCCGCTTCTGACGCCGGGAACGGGAGGAAAGAAACATGTCCATCCATCGCCGCAGCCTGGCCGCCGGCGCCGCCGCACTGCCCCTGTTTGCCGTGCATTCCCAGGCGCAGACGGCGCTGAACGTCACCATCGCCTCGTCCCACCCGGTCGCGAATTTCTGGGTGTCCATGATGAAGAACGTCTTCCAGCCGGAGACGGAAAAATTCCTGCGCGACAACGGCAACACCCACCGCATCAACTGGCGCGAGGCCTATGGCGGCACGCTGTATCGCTTCCAGGACACGATGGAGGCGGTGCGCGACAACATCACCGACATCGGCTATGTCGGCACGCTGTGGGAAGGCAGCACCATGCCCCTCCAGAACGTCACCTACTTCACGCCCTTCGCCACCGGCGACCACGCGGTGGTGGCCAATGCCTTCGAGGCGATGAACGAGAACGTGCCGGCCATCCGCGAGAACTGGTCCTCGCTGAACATGGTGCCGCTCTCCTCCTTCATCACGGACACCTACCACATCTGGTCCACCTTCCCGGTGCGCACGCTGGATGATCTGCGGAACCGCAAGATCTCCGCACCCGGCACCAGCGCGAACTGGCTCTCGGGCACGGGGGCGACGCCGGTGGATGGCGCGCTGACCACCTACTACACGGACATCCAGACCGGCGTGTCCGAGGGCGCGCTCTCCTTCTTCGTGGGCATCCTGCCCACGCGCGTCTATGAGGTCGCGCGCCACATCTGCAAATGCGACGTGGGTGCCATGTATGTGGGCGGCATCGCGGCCAACCGCCAGCGCTTCGGCCGCTTCCCCGAACCGGTGCGCCGCGCCATGACGGCCGCCGGCAAGGCCAGCACCGTCGCGCACATCCAGGACGTGTCCTCGCGCATCGCGGCCGCGGAGGCGGAGATGGTGCAGAAGGGCGCCATCATCACCACGCTCGCCCCCGCCGAGCGCCAGCGCTGGATCAGCGGCCTGCCCAACATCGCGCAGACCTGGGCGCGCAGTTCGGGCCCCGCCGCGCGCGACGTGCTCAACGCTTATTTCGTCGCCATCCGTGGCGCGGGCCAGACGCCCGGCCGCGACTGGGACCGCGAAGTGACCGCCTGAACCACTGGCAGGAGTGCCGCCATGGCCGATGACACGAACATGGCGGCGCTCGACGCCGCGCCCGAACGCACCGGCTTCGACCCGGTGCGGATCGCGCTCGATGCGCTGGCCGCCATCGGCACCATCTGGACCTTCGGGCTGATGCTGCTGATCTGCGCCGACGTCATCGGGCGTTCCTTCCTGAACGCGCCCATCACGGGCGTGGCCGAGATCGCGGCGCATTCGGTGGTGGGCATCGTGTTTTTGCAGATCGGCGCCACCATCCACCAGCGCCGCATGACGCGGGCGGACTTCCTGATCGAGCGCATCGCGCGCGCGGCGCCACCGCTGGGCCGTGCGATGGAAGTGCTGTTCCTGCTGGTGGGCGCCGCGGTCATGGCGTTCATCGCCTGGGCGGCCTGGCCCGGCGTGTGGAATTCGCTGGCCCTGCGGGAATTCTTCGGCGTGCAGGGCCTCTTCACCGTGCCCACTTGGCCCTTCCGCGCCCTGATCGTGCTGGGGGGTGCGGCAGGCGCCATCGCCCATCTCGCGCTGCTGCCCAGCGCCATCCGGGGGCGCTGAGCCATGGAAGACATCACGCTGGGCTTCACGCTGATCGGCGTCATGGTGGGCCTCATCATGCTGGGCCTGCCCATCGGCATCACGCTGATCGGCACCGGGGCGGTGGGCGTCTGGCTCATCCGCGACAATCCGGACCTGGCGTTTCGCTTCACCGCGATGTCCACCTATTCGGGCATCCAGGACTACCTCTTCGCCACCATTCCCTTGTTCGTGCTGATGGGCCTCTTGGTCAGCGTCTCCAATGTGGGGCGCGACACCTTCGAGGTGGCGCAGGCGCTGTTGCGGCGCGTGCGCGGCGGGCTTGGCATGGCGACGGTGGGGGCGAACGCGATCTTCGCGGCGGTCACGGGCGTCTCCATCGCCTCGGCCGCCGTCTTCACCAAGGTGGCGGTGCCGGAGATGGTGCGGCACGGCTATTCCATGCGCTTCGCCACGGGCACGGTGGCGGGCAGTTCCATCCTGGGCATGCTGATCCCGCCCTCACTGCTGATGATCGTCTATGGCGTGCTGGCGGAGGTCTCCATCGGGCGCATGTTCATCGCCGGCATCCTGCCGGGCATCATCATCGCGCTGGGCTTCGTGGCGCTGATCTGGGTGCGCGCCACCTTCTTCCCGCACCGGATCATGACCGCCGCCGGCCCCGCGCCCACGGTGCCCGAGCGTGACATGCCGGCGGGCGAGATGGTGGCCAAGGCCGTGCCCATCCTCTCGCTGGTGGTGCTGATTTTGGGCGGGCTCTACAGCGGCTTCTTCACGCCGACCGAGGCCGGTGCGGTGGGTGCGGCCGGCGCGCTGGTGATCGCGCTGGCGCGGCGGCAGCTCGATTGGCCGAAATTCTGGCGGGTGCTGCGGGAGACGGGGCTGGTCTCGGCCTCCATCCTCTTCCTGCTGATCGCGGCGAGCCTCTATTCGCGCATGCTCTCCATGGCGGGCGTGCCCCAGGCCATCGGCGAGATGGTGGAGACGATGGGCCTCGGCCCCTACGGCTTCCTGGCCGCCTTCGTGGTCATCGTGCTGCTGATGGGGATGATCCTGGACAGCACCTCCATCCTGCTGATCATGGTGCCCATCGGCGCGCCCATCGCGCAGGCCATGGGGTTCGACCTGATCCATTTCGGCATCATGGTCATCATCGCCGTCGAGATGGGGCTGCTGACGCCGCCCTTCGGCATTTCCGTGTTCACCGTGAAGGCGACACTCAGCGACCCGCGGGTGGGCGTGGAGACGATCTTCGCCGGCGCCCTGCCTTATGTGCTGGTGATGGGCGCGGCGCTGGTGCTGATCGCCTTCGTGCCGGCCATCGCGACGGCCTTGGTGGGCTAGGCTCGTTTCAACGCGAAGTCATAGCGCAGGGTGCGCCAGGGCGCGTCCAGCACCGTGCCGTCCGGCGCCACGCCCGGCGGCTGCGGCGCGAAGGGCACCACCAGCGCGTCCTTCACGCCGAAGACCGCATCGCTGTCGAGATACTCATCGCCCTCGGCGAAGACATGCGTCACCAGCGTCTCGTGCCCGGGCGCGCTGATCATGAAGTGCACATGGGCGGGCCGCATGGGGTGGCGGCCGGTGGCCTGCAGCATGGCCCCCACCGGCCCATCGGTCGGCACCGGATAGGCGGTGGGCGTGATGGTCCAGAAATGGAAGCGCCCCTCGGCATCGGCGCGGAAGCAGGCGCGCAGCTCGGGCACCGGGCCCTCGGCGCGCTGGACGTCGTAGAAGCCCTCCGCATCCGAATGCCAGATGTCCATCAGCGCGCCCGCCAGGGGCGTGCCATCCGCGCTCGTCACCTGGCCGGAGACATGCAGGCGTTCGCCGCCCACGCCATTCGCCAGCACGCTGCCGAGCGGCTTTTCCGCGACCCCCGCCACATGGAAGGGGCCGAGCACGGTGGTGGGCGTCGCCCCCTCCGGCAGGCGGTGGTTGATGGCGTCCACCAGCATGGACACGCCCAGCGTGTCCGACAGCAGGATGAACTCCTGCCGCTTGTCGTCGCACTTCTGGCCGGTGCGCGTCAGGAAGGAGATGGCCGCCTGCCATTCCTCGAAGCTCGGCTCCACCTCGCGCACGAAGCCGTGTAGGTGGCGCACCAGCGCCTGCATCACCTGGCGCAGGCGCGGGTCGGGCGTCTGGTCGAAGCGGGCCAGCACCGCATCCGTGATGCTGGCCTCATCGAAGTCGCGCATGGGGGTCAGAGGCCGCCCATCGCGAGGTATTTGATCTCGAGATAGTCCTCGATGCCGTATTTGCTGCCCTCGCGGCCCAGGCCCGATTGCTTCACGCCGCCGAAGGGTGCGATCTCCGTCGAGATGATCCCCTCATTGATGCCGATAATGCCACTCTCCAGCGCCTCCGCCACACGGAAGATGCGGCCCACATCGCGGGCGTAGAAATAGGCGGCCAGGCCGAACTCGCTGTCATTGGCGAGGCGGATGCCCTCCTCCTCCGTCTCGAAGCGGAACAGCGGCGCCACGGGGCCGAAGGTTTCCTCGCGGAAGCAGAGCGCGCCGACGGGCACGCCGGTCAGGATGGTGGGCTCGAAGAAATTGCCGCCATTGCCGTGCCGCTTGCCGCCGGTCAGCACCTTGGCGCCCTTGCCCGTGGCGTCGGCGATGTGTTCCTCCACCTTCGCCACCGCATCGGCGTTGATCAGCGGGCCTTGCGTCACGCCGGGCTCCATCCCGTTGCCGACCTTCAGCCCCTCCACCGCCACCTTCAGCTTGGCGGCGAAGGCGTCATAGACGCCCGCCTGCACCAGGATGCGGTTGGCGCAGACGCAGGTCTGCCCGGTGTTGCGGTACTTGGACGCCATGACGCCCTGCACCGCGGCATCGAGGTCCGCGTCGTCGAACACCAGGAAGGGGGCGTTGCCGCCCAGCTCCATGCTGGTCTTCTTCACCGTGGTGGCGCATTGCGCGAGCAGGGTGCGCCCCACTTCCGTGGAGCCGGTGAAGCTGAACTTCCGCACGAGCGGGTTGGAGGTCAGCTCCTTCCCCGTCTCCGAGGCCGGGCCGGTGATGACGTTGCACACCCCGGGCGGCATGCCCGCGCGCTCGGCCAGGACGCCCAGCGCCAGCGCCGAGAAGGGCGTCTGGCTCGCCGGCCGGATCACGCCCGTGCAGCCTGCGGCCCAGCCCGGGCCGGCTTTGCGGGTGATCATGGCGGAGGGGAAGTTCCAGGGCGTGATGGCGGCGAAGACGCCGATCGGCTCCTTCAGCACGATGACGCGGCGGCCCTGGGCGTTGTGCGGGATGGTGTCGCCATAGACGCGCTTGGCCTCTTCCGCGAACCATTCGAGGAAGCTGGCGGAATAGGCCACCTCGCCCTTCGCCTCGGCGAGCGGCTTGCCCTGCTCGGCCGTCATGATGGCGGCGAGGTCATCGGCATTGGCGTGCATCAGATCATGCAGGCGGCGCAGGATGGCGGCGCGTTCCTTGGCCAGCAGCTTGCGCCAGGCGCCGTAGGCGGCGTGCGCGGCCTCGATGGCGCGGCGCGTCTCGGCGGTGCCCATGGCGGGGACATGGCCGATGACGTCGCCCGTGGCGGGGTTGCGGACGGCAACGGTCTTGCCGCTGTCGGCCTTCACCCATTCGCCGTTGATGAGGTTGGCCTCGCGGAACAGCGAGGGGTCCTTCAGCGGCAGCTTCGCGGTGGCGTCGAGCATGGCATGTCCTCCTGTGTTGCGGGCAGGATAGGCCCGGCGCGGGGCATTTGTCAGCGCCGCCCGGCATGGCGCCTTGCCCGCCATCGGTGGTAAGGCCCGTCCGATTTCGGGGTTCCGCCCCGGCACATTCAACCCCCGCCCCGGCCGAGGACGCTCCCTGGAATGATTCGCAGCCTCTACGACTGGACGCTCTCGCTCGCGCGCACGCCGCATGCGCTCTGGGCGCTGGCGGTGGTGTCCTTCCTGGAAAGCTCCGTCTTCCCCATCCCGCCCGATGTGCTGATGATCCCGATGATCATCGCGCGGCCCTCGCGCGCCTTCGTCATCGCGGGCGTGGCCATGGTGACGTCGGTGCTGGGGGGCGTGGCCGGGTATTTCATCGGCTACGGCATGTTCGAGACGTTGGGCCGGCCCGTGCTGGAATTCTACGGCAAGGCGGCGTATTTCGAGCAATTCTCCAGCCATTACAACGAATGGGGCGCCTGGGCGGTGCTGATCGCGGGCGTGACGCCCTTCCCCTACAAGGTCATCACCATCCTCTCGGGCGCCACGGCGCTGTCGCTGCCGGTGTTCATCGTGGCGAGCATCGCGGCACGGGGGCTGCGCTTCTTCCTGGTGGCGGCGCTGCTGTGGAAGTTCGGCCCGCCCATCCAGCAATTCATCGAGAAGCGGCTGGGGCTGATGTTTTCTCTGTTCGTGCTGCTGCTGGTGGGGGGGTTCGCGGCGCTGCGGTTGCTGTAGCGTCTGATCGGCTTCGGTGGACTCACCGAAGCCGTGAATCAGCCGCTCGGTATCTCCGTCACCCTTTCCCCCGCACCAGGCTGAGCGTGCTGGACGCCAGCGCGAACGCCACCCCGCAGAGAAAGCCCAGCCACGGCCCCGCCAGGGTGAAGCAGGCCGCCGCCGTGACGGCGCCCGTGCTCTGCCCCAGCACCCGCGCCGTGGCCTGCATCCCCCCCGCGCTGCCCGCCCGCGCGCGGGGTGCCGCCGAGAGCATGGCGCGGTTGTTGGGCGACTGGAAACCGGCGAAGCCCACCCCCGCCAGCAGCAGCGCCCCGCACACCGCCCAGACCATGGTCGGCGGCACCACGGCCAGCAGCACCAGCGCCGTGGCGAGGAACACCCCGCCCAGCACGCAGGTCAGCGGCGAATTGGCCTGGTCCGCCCAGCGCCCCGCGATGGGGCCGAGCAGCCCCACCGCCAGCGGATAGGGCGTGATGATCATGCCGATCTGCACCGGGCTGAACCCCGCCGCCGAGAGGTGGAAGGGCATGCCGATCACCAGCAGCATGTGGGCCGCGAACATCAGCACCGAGGCCGAGACGGCGAAGCGCACCACCCGGATCCGCAGCAGGTCCAGCGGCAGCAGCGGCACGGGCCGCGCCATCTCCAGCCGCACCAGCGCGGCGGCGCAGAGCATGCCCCCCAGCAGCGCCGGCACCGCCAGCCAGGGCGCGTGCAGCAGCAGATCCATGCCCAGAAACACCAAACCGAAGGCCGCCACGTTCAGCGCGGCGGCCGTGATGTCGAAGGGCCGCCGCCGCCCCGGCACGCGCGGCAGCAGTTTCAGCCCGAAGACCAGCGCCGCCAGCCCCATGGGGATGTGCGCGATGAAGACGGCCGGCCAGGGCGCCACCGCCAGCACGGCCGCGCCCAGGCTCGGCCCGGCCGCCGAGGCGAGGCCCACCGTCATCGAATTCACCCCGATGGCGCGGCCCAGCTGCGCCGCCGGGTAGGTGTGGCGCACCAGTCCCGCCGTCAGGCTCATCACCGCCGCACTGCCCAGGCCCTGCACCATGCGCGCGGCCAGCAGCGCCTCGAAGCTGGGCGCGACCGAACACACCATGGCCGCCAGCGAGAAGACCAGCAGCCCCCAGGCCCAGACGCGGCGGAAGCCGAAGATCTCGCCCAGCGCCGCCATGGGGATGAGGGTGCCCACCACCACGATCTGATAGGCGTTGACGATCCAGACCGCCTCGGCCGGCGTCAGGCCGAGATCGGCGGCGGCCGAGGGCAGGGCGATGTTGAGCATCGCCGCGTCCAGCACGGTGACGGTGATGCCGGCGGCGATGCAGGCCGAAGCGAGCCCCCGCCGTCCGGGGGGCAGGCCATCGGCTTCGGTGTGGCTCACGCCGCGATGCGCGCGTTCTCCGCGACGGGCAGCGTGACACCCACCAGGCAATCCCGCGTGACGATGGCGGCGAGTTGTTCCTCGCTCCATCCCTCGGTGCCGGCGGGACGGGTGGGCAGCACCATCCAGCGGTAGTCGGCGGTGCTGTCCACCACGCGCACCTGCACGCCGGCGGGCAGCACCGTGCCGAACTCGGCCAGCACGGCGCGCGGCTCGCGCACCGCCCGCGCGCGATAGGCGGCGGATTTGTACCAGTGCGGCGGGTAGCCGATGACCGCGCGCGGATAGCAGGAGCACAGCGTACACACGACCAGGTGGTGCAGCCTGTCCGTGTCCTCCAGCACGCCCAGCGGGGGCGCGCCCGCCATGGCCACGCCGAAGGCCTCGGCGGCGGCGGTGCCGTCGCGCAGCATCAGGGCGCGGAATTCAGGGTCCAGCCAGGCGCGGGCGACCATGCGGGCGCCCGTTTCGGGCTGGGCGCGCTCGGCCTGGGTCTGGCAGCGGGCGATGTCCTCCTCCACCAGCACGCCGCGGCGCTTCAGCGCGGCGACGAGCTTGTCCAGGAGTTCGACGCTTTCGGGCAGCGGGGTTCCGGCCATGTCAGGCTTCCTCCAGCCAGTGTTCGAAGATCTCGATCAGCACCGTGTCGCCCACCTCGCCCTCGCCCCAGACCGGGGGTTGGTCGAATTCGACATGGTAGAGGATGCGCGGCTCGCCCGGGCGGCCGAAGGCCAAATCCTCGGGGTTCGGGAAGCGGCCCAGGGCGCGGGCCACCACCCCCTCGCGCCCGCGCACGTAATGCGGCGTGCGCAGGTGCATGGGCGCGATGCGCTCGGGCCGGCCGGGCTTCACGCGCACCCGCGCGCCGGGGGCGAAGCGGGCCTGGGCGGTGTCATGCACGCCGTGGCTCACTTGATGTCCTCCCAGGTGATGACACCCTTGCGGACCATCACGGCCGTCACCGAACGCAGCCACTTCTCGTAATAGGTCAGGCCGAAATATTCTGTTTCATGCAGCGCCTCGATGTTGAAGCGCATCTCGTCCACCGTGAACAAGCCCTTCTCCCGCAGGACCGAGCGCACGGCGTCCACCCGCTTGTCGAAGTCGCTGGGCGGCGCGTCGTCATCGGGTTCGACGGGGGTGCAGCGGAAGCGCGGGTTTCCGCCGAGGTCGTGGGTCGCGGGGCGATCGGGGTCGGGGCTGTCCATGATGGGATGCTAGTGCCGGCCGGGCCGCCGCCGCAATGGTCCGGACGGGTTGTCGCGCGGCCCGGACAAGACAAGATGTCGCTCTTGCCTTATCCCTGCGCCGGAACATCTACAGGCGGCCCCAGGAAATTCCCATGGAAGTGATCCTCGACCCCCAGAACCCGTCCCAGCGCCCCGACCCCGTGTCGGATGGCGACCAGAAGACCTTCATGCAGGACGTCATCAACGCCTCGCGCGAGGTGCCGGTCCTGGTGGATTTCTGGGCGACCTGGTGCGGGCCCTGCAAGCAGCTCACGCCCACGCTGGAGAAGGTGGTGCGCGCGGCCGGCGGGCGCGTGAAGCTGGTCAAGATCGACATCGACAAGAACACGCAGCTCGTCCAGCAGCTCGCGCAGCTGGGCCTGCCGCTGCAATCGGTGCCCACGGTCGCCGCCTTCTACAAGGGGCAGATCGCGGACCTCTTCCAGGGCGCCCTTCCCGAGGGCGAGGTGAAGAAGTTCATCGAGAACCTGCTGAAGCTCGCCGGCGGGCAGATGCCCGGCACCGAGATGCTGGCCGAGGCGAAGGCCCTGCTGGAGCAGGGCGACGCCCAGGGCGCGCTGGAACTCTTCGCCGGCCTCGCCCAGCAGGAGCCGGAGAACGCCGAGGCCTTGGCCGGCCTCGCCCGCTGCCTGATCGCGCTGGAGGAGGAGGAGCAGGCCCAGCAGATGCTGGACAGCCTCTCCGACAAGCTGAAGGCCCACCCCGAGATCTCGGCCGTGCGCGCCGCCATGGAACTCGCCGCCCAGGGCCGCGCCGCCGCGGGCATGCTCGGCCAGTACGAACAGCGCCTCGCCGCCAACCCGGATGACCACGAGGCGCGGATCGAGCTCGCCGTCGCGCTCGCCGGCATGGAGAAGCGGCAGGAGGCGGCGGAGGCGCTGCTGGAGGCCATCCGCCGCGACCGCGCCTGGAACGACGAAGCCGCGCGCAAGCAGCTTCTGAAGTTCTTCGAGGCCTGGGGCTTCGACGACCCCGCCACCATGAAGGCCCGCCGCGGCCTCTCGACCATCCTGTTCCGCTGAGCATGGATCCTTTCCAGCCCGCCCCGGAGCAGCTTCCCGCCGAGATCGCGATCTTCCCGCTCTCGGGCGCGCTGCTGCTGCCGGGCGGGCGGCTGCCGCTCAACATCTTCGAGCCGCGCTATCTGGCCATGACGCTGGACAGCCTGGCGCAAGGGCGGCTCTTCGGGATGATCCAGGGCGACCCGTCCAAGCCGCGCACCGAGCGCGGCAGCGTCACCTATGGCGTGGGGTGCCTCGGCCGCGTCTCCTCCTTCTCGGAGACGGAGGATGGGCGGCTGCTGGTGACGCTGACCGGCGTGCTGCGCTTCCGCGTGGCCGAGGAGATCGAGATGCGGCGCGGCTATCGCCGCGTGCGGGCGGATTACTGCGCCTACCTCCCGGACCTGGACCCGCCCGTGGACCCGGTGCCCCATGCCGAGATCCTGGAGGCGCTGCGCCCCTATTTCGCGGCCAAGGGCATCGAGGCCAACTGGTCCGCCATCGAGGAGATGTCGGGGCCCACGCTGGTGACGACGCTCGCCATGGTCTGCCCCTTCGCCATCCCGGAGAAGCAGGCGCTGCTGGAGGCGCCCACCCTGACCGAGCGCGCCGCCACCCTCGTCACCCTGCTGCGGATGGATGCCCATGATGGCGGCGACCTTCCGCCCGATGCGCGGCCCAGCTAGAACCGGACCATGAACCAGACCCCCCCTCCCGCCGGCGGCGCCGTGGACCCGCAGCTCCTGGAAATCCTGGTCTGCCCGGTCACGAAGAAACCGCTGCGCTATGACCGCGACCGGGGCGAGCTGATCAGCGACGCCGCGGGCCTGGCCTATCCCGTGCGCGACGGCATTCCCATCATGCTGCCCGACCAGGCGCGCAAGCTGCCCTGATGCAGGTTACGGAGCTGCGCTACCGCGCGGCGGACCGTGTGCTGCACATCGCCTTCGACGACGGCGCGCGCTTCGCCCTCAGCGCGGAATATCTGCGCGTCGAAAGCCCCTCGGCCGAGGTGCAGGGGCATTCGCCCGAACAGAAGCGCCTCGTCGCGGGGCGGCGGCATGTGGGCATCATGAAGATCGAGCCGGTGGGGCATTACGCCGTGCGGCTGCATTTCGACGATCTGCACGACAGCGGCATCTACTCCTGGGCCTGGCTGCGCAAGCTGGGCGAGGAAGAGGCCGCGCGCTGGGCCGCGTATGAGGCGGCGCTGGCGGCGAAGGGCTGGAGCCGGGACCCGCCCGGGCGCTGAGGCACCCTGCCCGCCCACTGGGCAGGCGCCGTCCCCTCTCTTGGATTTGCCTCAAAAAGAGTCGGTTTCGCCTTGCGGGGACGGTTTCCTGCGTGGTCCCCTCCCCGGGCACCCAGACCGGAGACCGACCCATGGCCACCTCCCGCCGCACCTTCCTCGCCAGCACGGGGCTTGCCGCCCTGGCGACACCGGCCCTCTCCCAGGGCGCCGCCGCCCGCGCGCTGCGCTTCATCCCGCACGCCAACCTCGGCGCCGTGGATCCGGTGGCGACCTCGGGCTACATCGTCCGCAACTACGGCTTCATGGTCTATGACACGCTCTTCGCGGTGGACACCGACTTCAAGGTGCAGCCGCAGATGGTGGAAAGCCATGAGGTCTCGGCCGATGGCCGGACCTGGCGCTTCCGCCTGCGTGAGGGGCTGCGCTTCCACGACAACGAGCCCGTCCGCGCGGTGGACGCCATCGCCTCCATCAGGCGCTGGGGCGCGCGCGACACCATGGGCCAGACGCTCATGACCGTGATGGACGAGATGCGCGCCACCTCGGACCGCGACTTCGAGATGCGCCTGAAGCAGCCCTTCCCGCTGATGCTGGACAGCTTGGGCAAGCTCTCCACCCAGGCGCTCTTCGTGGTGCCCGAGCGCGTGGGCAACTCCGACCCGCAGGTGCCCAACAACGAGACGGTGGGCTCCGGCCCCTTCCGCTTCCTGCGCAATGAATGGGTGCCGGGGAGCCTCGCCGCCTTCGAGAAATTCGCCGGCTATGTGCCGCGCGCCGAGCCCTCCTCTGGCGCGGCCGGCGGCAAGCGCGTGCTGGTGGACCGGGTGGAGTGGCGCATCATCCCCGACGCCTCCACCTCGGCCAACGCGCTGCAGACGGGCGAGGTGGACTGGTATGAGCAGCCCAGCTTCGACCTGCTGCCGATCATCTCCCGCAACCGCAACGTCCGCATCGAGATCACCGACCCGATGGGTTCGCTGATGATGATCCGCTTCAACCAGCTGCACCCGCCCTTCGACAACCCGGCCATCCGCCGCGCCGTGCTGATGGCGACGGACCAGCAGGCCTATCTCGATGCCGTGGTGGGCAACCCGCAATATTCGGCGCTGTGCCGCAGCATGTATGCCTGCGGCACGCCGATCGGCACGGACCAGGGCACGGGGGTGATGCCGGGCAACCTCGAACGCGGCCGCGCGGCGCTGCGCGAGGCCGGCTACAACAACGAACCGGTGGTGATCCTGGCCGCCATGGACAACCCGGCCAACAGCCAGATGTCGCAGGTGACGGCCGACCTGCTGCGCCGCATGGGCATGAATGTGGAGCTGGTGGCGACGGACTGGTCCGCCCTGCTGGCCCGCCGCGCCAACCGCAACCCGCCGGACCGCGGGGGGTGGAGCATCTTCCACACCTCCTGGGTGGGGCTGGATGTCGCGGGGCCGGCGCTGCATTTGCCGCTGCGCGCGCATGGCGCGCCCGCCTGGGCCGGCTGGCCCACGGACCCCGAGATCGAACGGCTGCGGACGGCGTTCATCGCGGCCACCGACCCGGCCGAGGGCCAGCGCATCGCCATGCAGTTGCAAACCCGCGCCTTCGAAAGCGTGCCCTTCGTGCCGCTGGGCACCATCATCCAGCCCACGGCCTTCCGGCGGAATGTCCAGGGCATCGTCAACGCGCCGGTGCCCTTCTTCTGGGGGGTGACCAAGGGTTAGCGCCTGGTCCGCGCAGGCGGATCGCCGGCGCGGTGGATCAGTCGCCCCGGACGCGAAAAAGGGCGGCGAGGCCTTCGCCCCGCCGCCCCGTTGCGCCAATGGCTCGGCGCGTTAGCCGCGCTGGCCGCGCGTCGCGCGCTCGGCCTCGCTCAATGCCGTCGCGCGGTCCGGGGATGCGCTGTAGATGATGCGCGCATCCTCACCCGAGCCGACCATGTGCGCGAAGACCGGCTCCTGCGCCACGGTGGGGCCGATGTGAACCACCTGCTGGTTCTCGCCCGAGCCGACCAGGCGCGCTTCGCCGCCACCCACCACGTTGCGGTTGTCGGCGGCGTAGGCAGGGGTGCCGAACTGGGGCGACACCACCACGCTGTCGGCCGCCAGGGCGGGCGCGGCGAAGGCGGGGGCCAGCAGCAGCGCGGCGCCGGCGGCGAGGGTGCGGATATTCACGGTCATGACCAAACTCCTGTCGAAATGACGGCCCGGAGGCCGCGGGACCCTGCGGTCCCCTTGCCCAGGAAGTTGGAAATGCCGCGCCAAACCGCCAATTCGCGGCGCGAACGGCCATCATCAGCCGTGTGAATGAAACTTCTTGGTCACTTGCGTGACGGCGTCACGCGCGCAGCGGCAACCCCATCGCCTGCCGGGCGAAGGCGCGCTTCAGCGCGGGGATGCGGTCCACCGCCGCGATGCCCAGGCGCCGCGCCAGCCGCACCACGCCGATGTCATTGCCGAACAGCTTCTCCAGCGCGTGCGTGGCGCCGATCATCATCAGCGCGTCCGGCCGGCGCTCGGCCTGGTAGCGGCGCAGCAAAGCGGGGCTGCCCACATCCTCGCCGGCCGCATGGGCATCGCCCACCAGGCGGGCGAGGGATTCCACGTCGCGGAACCCGATGTTCAGCCCCTGCCCCGCGATGGGGTGCATGCCATGGGCGGAATCGCCCGCCAGCGCCATGCGCTCGGCCGTGTAGCGCAGCGCGTGCATGGCGGTCAGCGGATAGGACCAGCGGCGGCCGATGGGTTCGATCTCGCCCAGCCAGTCGCCCAGGCGGCGCTGGAGTTCGCGCTTGAAGCGGGCCTCGTCCATGGCCAGCAGGCGCTGCGCCACGCCGCGGCTTTCCGCCAGCACGAAGGCCGAGGCGTGCGGCAGGTGGCTGGTGCCGAATTCGTGCTGGTCGTTCAGCGGCAATTGCGCGAAGGGGCCGGCGGGGAGGAAGAGTTCCAGCGCGCGGTTGTTGTGCGGCTTCTCATGGGCGAAGGCGCCCACCATGCCGATCTGCCCGTAGTCATGCCGCGCGCTGCCGATGCCAGCCGCGGCGCGCAGCGGGGAGTTGCGGCCCTCCGCCCCCACCACCAGTCGGGCGCGGACGCGCCTGCCGTCCCGCAGGGTAAGCGTCGCGCCATCGGCGTCGCGCGCCACCTCGGCCGTCATGGGCGCGAAGACCTGCACGCCGGGCAGTTCGGGCAGGCGGGCGTTGAGCGCCACGCGCAAGGCCCGCGCCTCCACCATCCAGCCGAAGGGGTCGTCCGCCACCTCGGCCGCCTCGAAGTCCAGGTCCAGCGAGGAGGGACGTTCGCCGATGCGCCCATCCGCCACCTTGATGCCCTCGATGGGGCAGGGCGTGGTGGGCAGGCGGTCCCAGATGCCCGCGGCCTCCAGCACCCGGCGCGAGGCGAGCGCGATGGCATAGGCCCGCCCGTCGAAGCCCTGCAACTCCATGGGCGGCAGCGGGGCCGCGTCCAGGATGGCGCAGGGCACGCCGCGGGCGGAGAGGGCGGCGGCGAGCGTGGCCCCCACGGGACCTGCGCCCAGGATGGCGACTTCGGTTTCGAGCGTCTGGTTCATGGGCGACAGCTTAGTTGATTCCGTGAACGCGCAAGAGTCGGGCGTTCCCGCCCCCCGGCGCCCCCGGATTCTGCCTGCAAAACAGGCAACCCCCGCGCAACCCCCCGATGAATCGTGCCCGAACCGAATGGCACGGGATTTGGATACCCGTAGTTTCGCAGGCGGTGCGGCACCGCCGCGTATCGGGAGAGAGGCAGGCTGATGAAGCTCGTGATGGCGATCATCAAGCCCTTCAAGCTGGACGAGGTGCGCGATGCGCTCACCCCGCTCGGCGTGCAGGGGCTGACGGTGACAGAGGTGAAGGGTTTCGGGCGGCAGAAGGGCCAGACCGAGATCTACCGTGGCGCCGAATACCAGGTGAGCTTCCTGCCGAAGCTCAAGATCGAGGTCGCGGTGCCGGCCGAGATGGTGGACGCGGTGGTGGAGGCCATCTCCGCCGCCGCGCGCACCGGCAAGATCGGTGACGGCAAGATCTTCGTGCTGGACGTGGACCGGGCGCTCCGGATCCGCACCGGCGAAACCGACGCGGCGGCGCTGTGATGCGCGCGCCCTACCTTGGGAGAATTCGGAACATGACGTCCTGGTTGCGCCTCGCCCTGGCGAGCGCCCCGCTGCTTGCCCTGTCGGCGCTGCCGGCGGCCGCGCAGGAGCCCGCGGCCTCGCCCATCAATTCGGGCGACATGGCCTGGATGATGACCTCCACCGCCATCGTCCTGATGATGACCATCCCGGGCGTCGCGCTGTTCTACGCGGGCATGGTCCGCAAGCAGCACGTGCTGTCCACCATGATGCAGTCCTTCACGGCCTGCGCGCTGATCTCCATCGTCTGGGTCGTGATCGGCTACAGCCTCGCCTTCTCGGGCGAGGGCGCCTATGTGGGCGACCTCGGCAAGATGCTGCTGATGCACATGTCCACGACATGGAACCAGCCCTACGACACCGACGCGACCATCACCGAGCCGGTGTTCATGACCTTCCAGATGACCTTCGCCATCATCACCGCCGCCCTGATCACGGGCGCGGTGGCGGACCGGATGAAGTTCTCGGCGCTGCTGGTCTTCCTCGTCCTGTGGTCCATCATCGTCTACAGCCCCGTCGCGCACTGGGTCTGGGGCGGCGGCTTCATGGATGGCTGGGGCGTGCTGGACTTCGCGGGTGGCACGGTGGTGCACATCAACTCGGGCGTCGCGGGCCTCGTCGCCTGCCTCGTGCTTGGCCCCCGCAAGGGCTACGGGCATGACAACATGTCCCCCTACAACCTGAGCCTGGCCGTCATCGGCGCGGCGCTGCTGTGGGTGGGCTGGTTCGGCTTCAACGCGGGCTCGGCCGGCGCGGCGAACGTGAACGCCGGCATGGCCATGATGGTCACGCAGATCGCGGCCGCCATGGGCGCGCTGACCTGGCTGTTCGTGGAGTGGATGTCCAAGGGCAAGCCGTCCGTGCTGGGCGCCATCTCGGGCGCCGTCGCGGGCTTGGTCGGCATCACCCCGGCGGCGGGCTATGTGGACGCCACGGGCGCGCTGGCCATCGGCTTCGCCTCGGGCCTCATCGCCTTCTGGGCCTCCACCTCGGTGAAGAAGGCGCTGGGCTATGACGACAGCCTGGACGTGTTCGGCATCCATGGCGTGGCGGGCATCGTGGGCGCGCTGCTGACCGGCTGGTTCGCCATCGAGGCCATCGGCGAGACGGCCGGCAGCTTCCAGCAGGTCATCGTCCAGGCGATGGGCGTGGGCGTGACCATCGTCTACACCGCCATCGCGACCTTCATCATCCTGAAGGTGGTGGACGTGATCGTGGGCCTGCGCGTCACCGACGAGGAGGAGCGCGAGGGCCTCGACGTCACGCAGCACGGCGAACGCCTGGGCTGACGCCCTACGGGCTTCAACGGGGCGCGCCGGGGGGAACTCCGGCGCGCCCTTTCTTTTTCCCAGCTTCCGCTTGACCCGGCGCGGCCGCCTTCCCTTCTATTGTTCCATGCGCGATCTGGCGGCGGTGCCGCGCGGCGATGAGGACAGCTGGTGGGCCGTGGTGGCCACGGTGGGCCGCGCCCATCGCGTCGCCGAGATCTACCGCTCCCGCGCCGCCGCCCTGGAAGACCGCGCCTGGCGGGCCCAGCAGGTGCGGGCCTATGAGGATTTCCTCCGCCGCTCCCAGCAGCCGGTGCCGCATTATTCCGTCACACCCATCCGCCGGTCGGACCTGCCAAGGAAGTGGCGCCCCCTGCCGGCCTTGGGTTTCCTCAGGGGCGAGTTCATCTGAGGGGCTGGCATGCGCGGAATTCGCGCCGCCCCTCCATTCCCGGCCGCGCGGTTCACCCCTAATTTCCCTCCATGGCCAAGCCCCGCGTCGCCCTCTTCGTCACCTGTCTGGTGGACCTGCACCGCCCCGCGGTCGGCTTCAGCGCGATCAAGCTGCTGGAGGAGGCCGGCTGCCAGGTGGAGGTGCCCGCCCTGCAGACCTGCTGCGGCCAGCCCGCCTACAATTCCGGCGACCGGCGTACGACGCAGGACATCGCCCGCCAGGTGATTGACGCCTTCCTGCCCTATGACTTCACCGTGGCGCCCTCGGGTTCCTGCGCGGCCATGATCTCGCACCACTATCCGGGCCTCTTCGCCGCCGGCGACCCGGAGGGCCGCGCGCGGGCCGAACGCCTGGGCGCCAAGACGCATGAACTGATTTCCTTCCTGACCGATGTGCTTGGCGTGAAGGAGGTGGCGGCGCGCTATGACGGCCGCGCCACCTATCACGACAGCTGCTCCGGCCTGCGCGAGCTGGGGGTGAAGGCCCAGCCGCGCGCCCTGCTCGGCTCCGTGGCGGGCCTCACGCTGACGGAAATGCGTGAGCCCGAGATCTGCTGCGGCTTCGGCGGCACCTTCTGCGTGAAATACCCCGAGATCTCGACGCGCATGGTCAGCGACAAGACGGCCGACATCACGGCCACCGGCGCCGACACCCTTCTGGCCGGCGACATGGGCTGCCTGCTGAACATGGCCGGCCGCCTGAAGCGCGAGGGCAGCCCCGTGCGCGTGCGCCATGTGGCGGAAGTCCTGGCCGACATGACGCATGAGGCGCCCCCCATCGGAGACCCGGCATGACCGCGCTGCTGGACGAGGTCCGCACCCGCGGCTTCGCGCGGCTGCGGCCGGAGGAGAGCCTGGCCCGCCTGCGCCTGCCCGCCCCCCTGCTGGCCGATTTCGCGGCGAGCTGGCAGCGGCTGGAAACCGACGCCTTCATGGCCGATGGCGGGCGCTATCGCCGCCGGCGCATCGCCAACTTCCTGGCCCTGCCCGGCCGGCCCGACCATGTGCGCGGCCTGCACCGGCCGCATTTCCAGGCGGTGGTCCACAACACACTGAATGGCGGCGTGGACCGCTGGTTCGCCCCGGTCGAGGACGCCACCATCGCCCACCCCGCCTGCGCCGGCCTGCTGGCCCTGGGGCGCGAGGTGGCGGACAATCTCCACCCCGACACGCCCTGGTTCGTCGAGATGCACCAGTTCCGCATCGAGGCCGCCGCCGGCACCCCTGGCCTGCCCACGCCCGAGGGCGTGCACCATGACGGGGTGGATGTGGTGCTCATCGCCATGCTGGCCCGCCGCAATTTGCGCGGCGGCGAGACACGGGTGACGGACCCCAAGGGCGCCGAACTCGCCCGCTTCACCCTGGACGGGCTGCTCGATCTGGCCGTGATGGATGACCGGCGGGTGATGCATGGCGTGACGCCGGTGGAACCCGCCGACCCTGGCCTGCCCTGCAGCCGGGACGTGCTGGTGCTGACCTGGCGTAAAGCCTGACGGTCAGGCCAACACCACCAACCCATCCACCGCCCGAACCCCCTGTCCCTCCGGCAGGACGAAGAGCGGATTGATCTCCGCCTCCACCAGCCGTTCTCCCGCCGCGCCCGCCATGGCGGCGAAACCCATGATGGCGTCCAGCAGGGCGGGCACATCGGCCGGGGGCGCGCCGCGGAAGCCGCGCAGCAGACGGGCGGATTTCAGCTCCTCCAGCATGGCTTCGGCATCGGCGCGGGTCAGGGGCAGCAGGCGCAGCGCCGTGTCCTCCCAGAGTTCCGCCGCCACGCCGCCCGCGCCCAGCAGCAGAACGGGGCCGAGCTGCGGGTCGCGGTGGAAGCCCAGGATCATCTCGACCCCGCCGCGCAGGCGTTCCTGCACCAAAAAACCCTCGGGCGCGGGGGCGCCGGCGGCCGCGACCCGCGCCAGCATCTCGGCGCAGGCGGCGGGGATGTCGGCGGGGCTGAGGCCCAGCCGCACCCCGCCCAGCTCGCTCTTATGGGCGATGGCGCGGGAGAGGATCTTCAGCACCACCTCGCCGCCCATCGCCTCCGCGGCGGCTTGCGCGGCAGCGGCGTCGGGCGCCACCACTTCGCGCGTCACGGGCAGGCCGAAGCGGGCGAAGATCGCCTTGCTCTCCGCCTCGTTGAGGTTGCCGGCGGGCAGGCCGGACAGCGCCACGGGGTCCACCGCCACGGCCCCCACCACCGCCGGCAGCGCGGGCGCCCGCAGGGCGCGCAGCACCGTCGGGCAGCTTTCCGGCGTGGCGAAGGCCGCGATGCCCTGGCCGTTCAGCAGCCGCACCAGATGCGGCGCGTGCGGGCTGACATAGGCCAGGATGGGCTTGTCGCTCCGCGCCTGGCACTCGACGATGGCGCCCGCCACGATGTCCGGCGCCGCCAGCGCGGAGGAGCCGATCACCACCGCCACCGCGTCATAGAGCGGGCTGTCCAACAGTGCCGTGATGGCGCCCCGGAACAGGTCGGGGCGCAGCCCGGCCAGCGTCACGTCCACCGGGTTGCGGCCGACGGTCGCCTGGTCCTCGTCCAGCAGGGTGGCGAGGCGCTGGGTGGTTTCGGCATCGGGCGGCGGCACCTCGATGCCCGCCAGCCCGCAATTGTCGGCCAGCAGCGTGCCCGCCCCGCCCGTGGAGGTCAGGATCGCCACGCGGTTCCCCGCCGCCCGCCGCCCCTTGGCGAGGGCCGCCGGAATGTCCAGCAGATCATTGAAGCTCTCGGCGCGGATCACGCCCGACTGGCGGAACAGCGCGTCATAGACGCGGTCCGCGCCCGCCAGCGCCCCGGTGTGGGAGGTCGCCGCCCGCGCCCCGGATTCCGAACGCCCCACCTTGTAGACCACGATGGGCTTGCCGAGCTCGGCCGCGCGGCGGGCGGCGGCGCGGAAGGCCGCGGGCCGGCGCAGCCCCTCCATGTAGACGGCGATGACGCGCGTGGCCTCGTCCTCGACCAGCTCCGCGATCAAATCGCTGCTGTCGAGATCCGCCTCATTGCCGGTGGAGACCAGCTTGGCGAAGCCGATGCCCCGGTCGGCGGCGCGGGAGAGCAGCGCGCCCAAGATGCCGCCCGATTGCGAGACGACGGAAATGGCACCGGCCGGCAGGTCCCCCACCTCCAGTGCCCCTGTGGCGGAGAGCATGATGCTGTCCGTCAAATTCACCAGCCCGATGGTGTTGGGGCCCAGAAGCCGCATGGGGCCGGCGGCGCGCTTCAGCGCCTCCTGCCGCGCCGCGCCCTCCGCATTGGCCTCGCCATAGCCGCTGGCGAGCACGATGGCGGCGGCGCAGCCGCGCGCGGCGAGGTCCCGCACCGCGGCCTCGGCGCGCTCGGGGCCGAGCAGCACGATGGCGGCATCCGGCGCGCCGGGCAGCGCCGAAACCTCGGGGAAGCAGGGCAGGCCCGCGATGGTCTCGGCGCGCGGGTTCACGGGCCAGATCTCGCCCGGGAAGCCGTGGCGCTGGAGGTAGCCCACCGGCCGCCCGGTCATCTTGCTGGCATCGGCCGAGGCGCCGATGACGGCGACGCTGCGTGGCCGCAGCAGCTGGCCCAGCGCGCTCATCGCTTGGACTTCGCCAGGAATTCCGCCACCGAGGCGCGGTGCTCGCCCGTCGTGTAGCACATGGCCTGGGCCTTGGAGCCCTCGGCCAGCACCGCCTCGAAGCTCATCTCCAGCGAGCGGTCCATGACGGACTTCGCCAGCGCCAGCGCGGCGAGCGAGCCGCCCGAGAGTTCCCGCGCCCAGGCCTCGGCGCCCTGCATCAGCGCGTCATCGGGCACCACGCGCTCGATCATGCCCATGGAGAGCGCCTCGGCCGCGCCCACGCGGCGGCCGCTGAACACGAGTTCCTTCGCGCGGGCCAGGCCCACGCGGCGCGGCAGGAAATACATGCCGCCGCCATCGGGGATCAGCCCGCGGGCGATGAAGCTCATGGTGAAATGGGCGCTCTCGGCGGCCATGATGAAGTCGCAGCACAGGGCCACGTCGCAGCCGAGCCCCGCCGCCGCGCCGTTCACGGCCGCGATGGTGGGCTTGGGGAAGTTGTGCAGCAAAGCGACGGCGCGGTGGGTGCGGCCCTGGCGGCGCCAGCCGTTGAAGGCCACCTCCTCGGGCGGGGCCGAGAGCCGCTGCTGCATGCCGCGCACATCGCCGCCCGCGCAGAAGGCGCTGCCCGTGCCGGTGACGACCAGGGCGCGCACGGCCGGGTCCACCGCCGCCGCCTCCAGCGCCTCGATCATCAGGCCGCGCGTCGCGTCATCAATGGCGTTGCGGCGCGCGGGGCGGTTGAGGCGCAGGGTGGCCACGCCCTCATGGGTGGTCAGGAGGATGGCGCTGTCTTCGGTCATGCTGTGTTCCTCAATCGACGCGCAGGCGCGCGCGTTCCACCACCTGCGTCCAGCGCGTGCGGTCCTCGGCCAGGAAGCGCGTCAGGTCGGCGGGCTGGGCGCTGGGGGCGATCTCGTCCACGCCGCTCTCCACCAGGCGGCGGCGCACCTCGGGCTCGGCCAGCACGGCGTTCAGCGCGGCGTGCAGCGCGGCGATGCGGTCGGGCGGCGTACCGGCCGTGGTCAGGATGGCATACCAGGTGGCGGAATCGAGGTCCGGGAAGCCCTGTTCCACGCTGGTGAACAGGTCCGGCAGGGCGGCGCTGCGCGTGCGGCCCGCGATGGCCAGCGGCCGCAGCTGCCCCGCCGCGATGGGCGGCAGCAGCGGCGCCGAGGCGTTGGTCAGGATATCAATCCGCCCCGCGATGGCATCCGCCATGGACGGCCCGGTGCCACGGTAATGGATGGCGTCCAGCTCCACCCCCAGCACCACGCCGATCATGGCCCCCAGCGCATGGCCGGTGGTGCCCACGCCCGGCGTGCCGAAGCGCAGCGGCGTGCGCGCGGCGCGGGCCACGCGCTGCAAATCCGCGAGGTTGCGCGCCTCGACCGAGGGATGGACGGTGATGACGTTGGGTGCCGCGCCGATATAGCCCACCGGCGCGAAATCCCGCACCGGGTCATAGGGCAGGCGCGGCTGCACCAGCGAGGAAATCAGGAAGCTGCCGCTGCCGGCCAGCAGCAGGGTGTGGCCATCGGCCGGCGCCTTGGCCACCAAATCGTTGCCGATCAGCCCGCCCGCGCCGCCGCGGTTCTCGACCACGATGGGCTTGCCGAGGCGGGCCGACATGCCCTCCGCGATCAGGCGGCCCACGATGTCGTTGCTGCCACCGGGCGTGAAGGGAATGACCAGGCGGAGCGCGCGGTCGGGGAAGGCGGGCTGCGCGCTGGCCAGGGCCGGCAGGCCGAGGCCCAGCGCGGGGGCGAGCCGCAGGGCAGTGCGTCGGTTCATTCTGGGTGTTCCTCCGTCGCGCCGGTCTTGGCCGGCACGCGGCATTCAAAGCACCATCGCGCACGGCACGGGAAGCCGCAGAGTTTCGCACCCTGCCCCAACCCCATGTTATGCTGCGCCGATGCCGAGCGCCCTGCCCCCGCTGGACAGCCTGCGGGCCTTCCACCTGATCGCCGAGACGGGCAGCGTGACGCGCGCCGCCGCCGCGCTGGGGGTGACGCAGCCCGCCATTAGCCGCCGCCTGCGGGAGCTGGAGGCGGCGCTGGGCTGCGCCCTGGTGCACCGGAGCGCCAACGCGCTGCGCCTGACCGAGGCGGGCACGCGCCTCGCCACCGGGCTGCGCGAGGGCTTCGCCCGCATCGAGGAAGCGGCGCGGGAGGCCGCGGCCCAGACCGCCCCGCTGCGCATCCGCGCCTACACCACCTGGGCGCTGCGCTGGCTGATCCCGCGCCTGCCGGACTTCAAGCGCCGCCATCCGGGGCTGGACGTGGAGGTCAGCACCTCCATCGCCCCCGTGGATTTCGCCCGCGAGGGCGTGGATGCGGCCGTCCGCACCGCCCCGCTCGGCGCGCCCCCCACCCCCACGGCGCGGGCGCTGCAACCCGTCACCATCGCGCCTTTCGCGGCACCCGCCCTGGCGGCGCAGCGCGGGCCTGAAACCCCCATCCCGGGGCGGATGCTGGGCAGTCGGGTGCGGCCCGGTGATTGGGCGCGGTGGCGGCAGGGCGCCGGACTGCCCGAGGCCCCGCCGCCCTTGCTCTATGAGAGCACCACCCTCGCCATCCAGGCCGCGCTGGAGGGGTTGGGCACCGTCATCTGCCCGCCCGCCTTCGTGCGGGAGGAGGTGCGGGCGCGGCGCCTCGTCCCGCTGGCGCGCGCGGCGCTGCCGGCGGGCGATGGCTATTGGCTGGTGCTGCCGCCGGGGCGGGTCTCCGCGCCGCTCGCGCTCTTCGCGGAATGGCTGGTCGCGGCGGCGCGGGAGGAGGAGGGCGCCTGATCCGCGAAGGCGATATCGCCGGAGCGGTGAATCAGCCGCCCAGATATGCCAGCGCCTGATCCGCGGAGGCGATATCGCCGGAGCGGTGAATCAGCCGCCCAGATATGCCAGCGCCTGATCCGCGGAGGCGATGTCGCCGGAGCGGTGAATCAGCCGCCCAGATACGCCAGCGCCTGATCCGCGAAGGCGATATCGCCGGAGCGGTGAATCAGTCGCCCCAGAAAAGCCCTCACCGCGCGCAGATCGAGGCGATGACGCGGCAGATGGCGCCCCGCTGGCGGCGCTGGCACTGGTCCATGCCGTCGCGCGTCGCGTCCTCCACGGTGAAGCCCGCGCCGGCCACCGCCAGCATCACCGGCTGGTTGGGGTCGGGCGTGGTGAAGGGCAGCAGCCGGTCGTCGCGCGCGCCCTGCACCAGCACGGCGCAGCCCTGCTGGATCTCGACCAGGCGGCGGCAGGTGTTGCCGCCCGGCCCGGCGCGGCATTGCGCCTCGGCCCGCTGGTGGGCGATCAGCCGGTCGCGCGTGGCGGGGCTGATGCCATAGGCGCGGGCCGGCGGCGCCGCGGCATGGATGGTGGCCCAGACCACGGGCGTCTGCGCCCCGCGCTGGGCCGTGGCGGGCGGCGGCGGCGGCGCGGTGGGCACGGGCTGGGCGGGCGGTGCCGCGCGCATCGGCGGCGCGGGCGGGGTGGGCGGCGGCGGCAGGGGCAATAGCGGTTCCGCGGCGCGGCCGCGCTGCGGCTGCGCCTGTCCCGCCCCGGGCGCGCCGACAAGAACGGCGCCGACCAGGATGCCGAAAATCACCCAGACCAGCCTCATTCTCTCGAAAACTATGATATTCGCAGCCCCTGCGATAGGGCATCAGCCCAGGCGCGACAGGTGCAGCCGCTCGCCCAGGTATTCATAGGTGCGCTGCAGGTCGTGGTCGGCCGTCAGCATCAGCCCGTGCAGCATCAGGGAGAACAGGCGGTCATCCTCCGGGATGGGCCGCGCGCCGGCGGTGTCGAATTCCACCAGGATGTCTCCCGCCGGGCCGGCGGGCAGGGTCATCTCCAGGTACCGGCGCTCCTGCGCGGCCAGGCGCAGGGTCAGCCACTCCCCGGTGGAACCGTCGGGCAGATGCAGCCGCAGCCCCGTCTCCGTGGCGACGGGCGGGCCACTGACCTCGAGGAAGAGGCGCATCCCGCTGCGCTCCAGCGCGGGCAGGCGCAGCCGGGCGCGGCCCTTGGTCAGCCAGACGCCATAGGCCTCGGGGATGCTCCAGCCATCCCCCTCCAGGATCAGCGCGTTGCCCACATGGGCGGCGCGCATGGCGGCGGGGGGCATGGGGGGCTGGATCTCGAAGCCGATGCGCCGCCCGGCGATGGACCCCGCGCGCGCGAAGGGGCTGGGCAGGGCGGCCAGCGGCGCCGCCAGGTCCCGCACCAGGCCCTCCACCACCTCGCGCCAGCTTCTGAACCGCACGCGACCCGGCAGCGCCGCCTCCAGCGCCGCCCGGCGGGCAGGGTCGCGGATGAGGCCCCAGGCGAGTTCGGCCAGTTCCGGCTCGCTCTGCGGGGTGAAGTAGAGGGCGGCGGTGCCGCCGGCCTCGCGCAAGCTCGAATGGTCGGGCGCGATGACGAGCTTGCCGTGCGACAGCGCCTCGGTCACCGGCAGGCCCCAGCCCTCATAGAAGCTGTTGAAGATGGTGAAGAGGCAGCCCTCATAGAGCCGCGCGAGCTGCGCGTCCGACACGTCGCGCAGCCAGACGGCGTTGCGGCGCAGTTCGGGCGCGTGCTCCAGCAGGCGCAGCGCGGCATCGGCGCCGAAGCCCTTGCGCCCCACCAGCACCAGGCGCGGCAGCGCGTGTTCGCCATGGCGGCGCAGCAGGGTCAGCCAGGCGTGCAGCAGCAGCACATGGTTCTTGCGGCTCTCGAGCGTGGAGACGCAGAGCACATAGGGCCGCCCATCCGCCAGCGCCGCGGGCCAGGGCACGTCCTCGCCCCCGCCGCCCACCGGCGGCAGCGGCGCGTCGAGCGGCATGGCCACCACCGGGATGTCCAGCTCCGGCAGCAGGCGGCGCTGCCATTCGCGGAAGTCGCGCGCCGCGCAGGCGCTGGTGGCCACCACCCGGTCGGTCTGCAGGCAGACAGAGAGCAGATTGTCCGCGAAGCCCGAGGTGAGTTCCGGCGTGCAATGCTCCGGCACCACCAGCGGGATGGCGTCGTGGAACAGGGCGCAGAGCGCCACGCCGTGCCATTGCCGCAGCTCACGCAGGCGGTGCATCTGGCCGGGCACCAGGAAAGGCAGGCCGGGGGTGAAGACGCGGTCGCCGGCGGCGAAGGCGATCTCGGGGGCCGCCTGGTGCGCCTCGGCCAGGGTGGCGCGGGCGGCCACCCAGTCCGGCGCCTCGATGTCGGCGCCCCGGCGGGCGGTGGCGAGGAGGGCCAGCAATTCCTCGGCCGGCAGCGCGCGGAACCGGCCGCTGACCGGGTCGAAGGCCATGGGCTCCAGCAGGGGCTCGGGCGCGGCCAGCGCCGCCTCGGTCAAGGCCATCTGGACCCGCGGCACGCCCAGCGGCAGCCGGTTGATGCGGAAATAGTGCAGCAGGTCCGTCAGGTCGGTGAGGAGGCGCAGCATGCGTCAGCTGCGCCCGTAGGTGTCCTCGATCCGGACGATGTCGTCCTCGCCGAGATAGGAGCCGACCTGGACCTCGATCAGGTGCAGCGGGATCATGCCCGGGTTCTCCAGGCGGTGGACGCAGCCGAGCGGCAGGTAGACCGACTGGTTCTCGGCCAGCAGGATGCTCTCGGCGTCACGCTGCACCTGGGCGGTACCCTTCACCACCACCCAGTGCTCCGCGCGGTGGTGGTGCTTCTGCAGGGACAGCTTGCCGCCCGGCCGCACCACGATCTCCTTCACCTGGAAGCGGTCGCCCATGATGAGGCCGGAGTAGTGGCCCCAGGGGCGATAGACGCGGCGATGCGCCCCCGCCTCGGCCGCGCCCTCTGCGCGCAGCGTCTCCACCACCTTCTTCACGTCCTGCGCGCGGTGGCGCGGCATGGCCAGCACCGCGTCCTCGGTGACGACCACCACCACGTCCTCCAGCCCCAGCACGGCGGTACGGATGCCCTCGCTGCGGACCAGGCAGTTGCGGGCGTCCACGGCCGTGACGGGGCCCTGCAGCGCGTTGCCCAGGCCATCCTTCTCCGCGATGGTCCAAAGCGCGTCCCAGCTGCCCACATCGGACCAGCCGAGCTCGGCCGGGATGACGGCGGCGTGGCCCGTGCGCTCCATCACCGCGTAGTCAATGGAGATGGAGGGCGCGGCGCGGAAAGCCTCGGCACCCAGGCGGATGAAGTCCAGGTCGCGCGTGGCCGCGGCCAGGGCGGCGCGGGCGGCGGCGATGACCTCGGGCGCGTGGCGCTCCAGCTCCGTCACGAGCGTCGCGGCGGTGGCCACGAACATGCCGCTGTTCCAGACATGCTTGCCATCGGCCAGCAGGGTGGCGGCGGTGGCGGCGTCGGGCTTCTCGGTGAAGCGGGCCACGGCGTGCACGCCCGGCGCGTCGGCGAGCGGCGCGCCCATCTCGATGTAGCCGAAGCTCGTCTCGGGCGCGGTGGGCCGCATGCCGAAGGTGACGATGCGCCCCGTCTCGCGCGCCGCATGGGCGGCTTGGGCGAGGGCCGCGTGCAGGGCGGGCACGTCCTCGATCGCGGCATCGGCCGCCATGATCCAGAGCACCGCGCCCGGCGAGGCCTCGGCCACCAGGGCCGCGGCGGCCGCGATGGCGGGGGCGGAATTGCGGCCCTCGGGTTCCAGCAGGATGCGGGGGGCCGCGATGCCCACCTCGCGCAGCTGCTCCGCGATCAGGAAGCGGTGCGCCTCGTTCGCCACCACGACCGCCGGCGCGAAGCCCTCGCCCACCGCGCGCAGCGCCGTCTCCTGGATCATGCTGCGGGCCGAGACCAGCGGCCAGAACTGCTTCGGGAAACCCTCGCGCGAGAGGGGCCACAGGCGCGTTCCCGTGCCGCCGGAGAGCAGGACGGGCACGATGTCGTTCAGGCTCATGCGAATGTGACTTCCTGTGGTCTGGGCGCGGCGGCGGCGGGGCTGACCTTGTCCCGATCGGGGGACGGAGGCAAGTTGCGCCCATGCCGAACGACGCGCCCCGGGGATCGCCCCGCGTCTGGATGGATGGCTTCGGCCTCTCGCTCGTGGGCGGCACGGGCATCGCGACCTATTCACGGGGTTTGGCCGCCACTTTGGGCGAAACCGGGCTCAGACTGGGGCTGCTCTATGGCAGGCCCATCGGGGCGGGCGGCACGCCCATGGCGCGCGAGATCGCCTTCTTCGACAGCCGCACCCAGCTGGACTACCGCCTGGCGCGCCGCCTGGCGGGCATCTGGGGCCCGCAGCGCGCCATCGCCGTGCCCGCCGCGGGGGCGGTGGAGCGCGGGCTGACCTCGACCGGGCTGCACCAGACCTTCTCCACCGCCAATGTGCCGCCCTGCGACGCGCTGTGGAACGCGCATGACATCTTCGGCCGCGCGGTGGTGAACATGCGGGTGCGGCGGCGGCTGCTGCGCGTCTCGGTGCAGGGCGCGCCGCCGCCGGCGCTGATGCACTGGACGCACATGCACGGCGTGCGCCTGGAGGGCGCGCGCAACATCTACACCATCCATGACGCCATCCCGCTGCGCCTGCCCTGGGCCACGCTGGACCACAAGGATGCCTGGGTGCGGACCGCGCGCGCCGTGGCCGCGACGGCGGACCATATCCTCACCGTCTCCGAGCATTCCCGCCGCGACCTGATCTCGCTGCTGGGCGTCCCGGAGGAGCGGATCAGCAACATCTACCAGCCCGTCTACCCGCCCGCCCATGGCCTTGATCCGCGCATGTCGCGTGAGCGGCTGGCCTCGGTCTTTGGGCTGGAGGACCGGGGCTACCACCTCTGCCTCTCGGCGGTGGACCCGCGCAAGAACCTGGCCCGCGCGCTGGACGCCTACATGGCGTCCGGCATCACGCGCCCCATGATCATCGTGGGCGGCAAGAGCGGCAACGCGGAACCCGAGCTGCGCCTGCTGACCGAGGCGGGCGGCACCCGCTCCCGCGACGGGCGCATCCGCCACCTGGGCTACCTGCCGCGCACCGATGTGGAGGTGCTGCTGCGCCACGCGCGCAGCCTCTGCTTCCCCACCCTGTATGAGGGCTTCGGCCTGCCCGCCATCGAGGCCATGCAGGCGGGCACGGCGGTGCTGACCTCCAACGCCTCCTGCATGCCGGAGGTGGTGGGCGATGCCGCGCTGAAGGTGAACCCGGTGGACCTGCGCGCGCTGACCGAGGCGATGATCGCGCTCGACACCGATGACGACCTGCGGCGGCGGCTGGAGGCCGAGGGCCCCGCCCGCGCCGCCCTCTTCACCCCCGAGCGCCACGCGGCGCGGCTGGCCGCGCTGCATGCGCGGCTCGGCGTGCCCTGGCCGGAGCCCCCCGCATGACCCTCCGCGCCGCCGACCTGCTGCATGGCTCCGACGAGGATGTGGTGGTGAACCTCTATCTCGGCATCCTCGGCCGCTGGCCGGACGAGCAGGGCTTCGCCCACTACCTGGAATTCATCACCAACCGGCCGGAGCACCGGGCCGAGGCGCTGGCGACCATGATGGCCAGCGAGGAAGGGCGCCGGCGCGGCACCAGGCTCGACCCCAGCCTCGTCGCCGTGCCGCCGCACGAGGCGCTGGCCACCCAGATGCGGCTGCGCACCGAATGGTTCCGCCAGGAACTGGCCCGGCGCGACGCCGCCGCCCCCGCCACCGCCCATGACCCGGCCACGCTGGAGGAGGTGATGGCCCTGCGCCAGGAGGTGGCGGCGCTGCGGCGGGAGATGGAGGCGCGGCTGGCCGCCATCGAGGCCCGGCTTTCGGGCGAATTGCCGGCGGCGCCCGCCCTCTCGCCCGCGCTGTCGGTGGGTTACGTCAATGACCTGCTGGAGACGCTGCGGGCCGAGATGCTGGAACGGGTGCGGCGGCTGGAAATCCGGCAACTCGGCGGATAGGGCATGATGCGTTGAGGCGGAATCGCCGACAACGCTGAATCATTCTCCAGAAAAGGTTAGGCGAGGCGGCGTGAGCACAAGCGAACGCCGCATGGCCTATCCTCTGCTTGCACCGCAAAAAGAAGCGGGCCGACCGAAATGAATTCGGCCGGCCCGTGGCGCATAGGCCAGTATGGCTTCGGCTTGCCGGGAAATAGCCTCCACCGTTGTCATTGCCGACAATTCTTTCGAACTGCGGAACGACAGGGTGATTATTGCCCGGCTTTGGCGATCTGGGGCATAAGATCGGCCTTAAATTGCCGCAATGGAGAGCGCGGCGCTCGGTCTTGGCGCGGGATGGCTCAAGGCCCCGCGCCCCAGAAGGGACGGAGCGGGCCGCGTGACCTACAGCGCGATCCCACCATTCACATGCACGAGTTGCCCCGTGACATAGCCCGCGCCCGGGCTCGCCAGCCAGGCCACGGCATGGGCCACGTCCTCCGGCGTGCCGAGGCGGGCCATGGGGATGCGCGCGATGGTGGCCTGCCACTGCTCGGGCGTCATGGCCGCATGGGCGCCGGGGTCCTTGCGGGTGTAGCCGGGGGCGATGGCGTTCACCGTGACACGCGGCGCCCATTCGATGGCCAGCGCGCGGACCAGCGCCTCCACGCCCCCCTTGGCCGCCGCGGTCGCGGGGAAGGTGGCCGCGTCATTGCGGAACATGTGCGCGACGAAGGAGGAGATGGCGATGAGCCGTGGCGCCTCCCCCGCCGCCAGATGCGGCTGCGCGGCGCGGGCCAGGCGCAGGAAGGCCCAGAGCACGGCGTCCAGGCTGCGGGCGAAGCCCTCATCGGTCAGCTTGCCCACGGGCGTGCGGTCCGCGAAGCCGGCATTGGAGACCACCACATCCAGCCCGCCCAGCAGGCGCGCCGTATCCTCGACCAGCCGCGCGGGGGCGTCGGGCTCGGCCAGGTCCGCCAGCAGCAGATGCGCCTCGCCCCCCTGGGCGCGCACCTGGGCGGCCACCGCCTCCAGCCCCTCCCTGTTATGGCGGGCGTGCAGCAGCAGCGCGGTGCCGGGGGCCGCCAGCGCGCGCGCCACGGCGGCGCCGATGCCGGAGGAAGCGCCCGTGACCAGCACGCGCCTCATGCGCGGATGCCCCTGGTAACTGCGGAAAGTTCCATGTTGATGTCCCAGATGCGCGCCTGGATGTCGGTGGCGCCGCGTGCCGTCACGCGCGCCGTGTGCATGGCCTGGTATTCCAGCGCGGCCGCGCGGGTGGTGAAGGCGTAGAGGCCGCCGGCGCGGCCGGCTGGCTCATCCTCGGTCCAGATCTTCCAGGCGAGGCCGGGTGTCTCGGCCGCGATGGAATGGGCCAGCGCCCGCAGGGCCTCGCGCCGCGCCTCGCCCCAGGGTGGGGGCGAGGCGAAGTCCATCTGCAGGATGACGGTCGGCGTCTCAGGCACCGTAGGCAACGGTGCGGCTGCGCTGCTCGCCCAGGCCCTCGATGCCCACGCGCAGCTCCTGCCCGGCCTTGAGGAACCAGGGCGCCGGCTTCTTGCCGAGGCCCACGCCCGGCGGCGTGCCGGTGAAGATCACGTCGCCCGGATGGAGCGTGATGCACTGGCTGACATAGCTGACCAGCTGCCGCACGTTGAAGATCATGGTGGCGGTGCTGCCATCCTGCTCGCGCTTGCCGTCCACATCCGTCCACATGCGCAGCGCCTGGGGGTCCGGCACCTCGTCCTTGGTGACCAGATAAGGGCCGAGCGGGCCGAAGGTCTCGAAGCCCTTGCCCTTGTCCCAGGTGGGGCCGCGCTCGGCCTGCCATTCGCGCTCGCTCACGTCGTTGCCGACGGCGTAGCCGGCCACATGGTTCATCGCATCCGCCTCGCTGACATAGCGCGCGGTGGTGCCGATGATGACGCAGAGCTCGCATTCCCAATCGGTCTTGCGGCTGTGCGGCGGGATGATGATGTCGTCGAAGGGCCCGTTCAGCGCGCCGAGCGATTTCAGGAAGACGATCGGCTCCTTGGGCGGCTCCGCACCCGTCTCGGCCGCGTGGTCGGCGTAGTTCAGCCCGATGCAGATCAGGTTGGTCATGCCCGTGACGGGCGGCCCGAGCCGCGTGCCGGCGGGCACGGCCGGCAGTTCGGCCGGGTTGATGGCGGCGAGCTTGGCCAGCACGCCCGGCGCCAGCGTGTCGCCATTGATGTCGTTCAGCACGGAGGAGAGGTCGCGGATGACGCCCTGGGCGTCGAGCATCCCGGGCTTTTCCTGGCCCTTGGGGCCGTGGCGCAGCAGCTTCATGGAGGTTTCCTCACTGATCTGGCCGCATTCCGCCGCCTGGAGACCAGACCGTCAACCGGGGGGCGGAACGAGCCGTGCCAGCCGCACCGCCGTCTGCCCCGGCTGCGGCAGCAGCGAGGGCAGGACCAGCAGGCAATCCGCATAGGGGGTGCGGACTTCCGCCCCGCCATCGGTCGCGATCAGGGTGCCCTGGCGCGGCACCACCTCGCCGCCGCGCCAGGGGCGGGTGAAGGTGAAGTCCGCCGTGCGCGCGGTGACGGTGTGCGTCACCTGCGCCTGGCGGGAGGGCGCGGCGTCGGGCGCCAGGGGTGCGCCGGGCAGCACGCCCGTCTCGTGCAGCAGGCGGCGGGTGACGCGCTCCATGCGGGAGACGGTCGCCTTCTCCCAATGCCAGCCGCCCTCCAGCAGCAGGCCGCGCCGCCCGCTGCCCGCTTGGCCGAAGGGGCCGTAGTCAATGACGCGGCTGCCCGCCACATGGCCCATATCGGCCACCACCAGCGGCGGCACGCCGAGGCGCGTGGCCAGTTCCACCGCCGGCGAACGCCCGCTGACGAGGAAGAGCGGGTCCGACGGCCAGAGCATCGAATGCAGGTCCAGCACCACATCGGCCGTGTCCAGCACGGGGCGCAGGGCGCGGGCGCGGCGCAGCTCCGCGCTGCGGCGGGGGCCTTCCAGCACCTCCACGTCCCAGAGGCGGTTCATGTCCTCCTCCAGGAAGCGCGAGGCCGTGGGGTCGTCCGGGTCGAAGCGGGAGAAGGCGTCGAGATTGGCGAAGACCAGCGTCAGCCGCCCCGCCGCCGGGCGCGTGGCCGCACGCAGCAGCCGGTCCAGCACGATCCCGCCCGCGATCTCGTTGCCATGGGTCAGCGCCATCACGCAGACATGCGGGCCGGGCGCCTCGGCCGCGAAGCTCCAGACGCCGGGAATGCCGTTGCCTGCGCGCCAGGGCCCGATATCGGGCGCGCGCAGCACCAGGCTGCGCGGCGGCGCGCCGGCCTCGTCCAGCAGCGCGGCCAGGGCGGGCGGCTGAGGCGGGCTCATCGCGGGGGAAGGTCCAGACCCATGGGGGGCAGATTACCCAAGCGTGGCGGTCAGTCTACCGGGGGTGGGTCAGCCGCGCAGCTGCGCGGTCAGGCGCTGCAGGGTGGCCAGGTCCACCGCGCCGGGCAGCAGGGTGGTGCCGCCCAGGATGGCGGGCGTGCCCTGGATGTCCAGCGCGCGGGCGAGGCCGAGGTTCCGCTCGATGCGCTGGGTGGTCGCGGCCTCGTCCATCTCCCGCCGCAGCCGGGCCCAGTCGAGGCCCGCGCGCTCGGCCTCGCGGCGAATCACGGGTTCGGTGATCTCCTCGCGCAGGCGCAGCAGGGCGTCGTAGAGAGGCACGTAGCGGCCCTGGCGCTGCGCGGCCAGCAGCGCGCGGGCGCCCAGCACCGAGGCGGGGCCCAGGATGGGCAAATCCACCAGCACCACGCGCACGTCGCTCTCGCGCCGGATAAGCTGGTCCATGACGGGGTGCAGCTGCTTGCAGAAGCCGCAGCGCACGTCGAAGAACTCGGCCAGCACCACGCGGCCCTGGGGGTTGCCCTTGATGGGCGCGGCGGGGTCCTGGAACAGGGATTGTGCGTGGCGGGCGATGGCCTCCGCCTGGGCGGTGGCGCGGGCCTCCTGCTCGGCGCGCTCCAGGCTTTCGAAGGCCTCGCGCAGGATACTGGGGTCCTCGCGGAGCGCCCGGCGGAGGATGTCCAGCACCTCCGCCCGCTGCGCCTCGCTCAGGCCCTGGGCCAGGGCCGTGCCGGGCAGCAGCGCGGCGCCGGCCAGCGCGATCAGGCGGCGTCGGTTCATGGGGCAAGCTCCTTCGTGCGGGCGCATGTTCCCCCGATGGGCCGCCCGCGCCAAGGGGCGCGCCTCAAAGGGGGGTCAGGGAGGGGCGCGGTTGCCGCTGGGCCGGAAGGCGTCTAAGCCCGGAGCATCATGAATACCGCAGGCGCGGCCCCTTCCGGGCGCCGCCGACGCAGGGGACGCACGACGCCAGCATGACCAGCACGGCCACCATTCCGCACTCCGCCCCGCGGGCGCTTCGCCCCCTGGTGCTCGGCGCCGCCCTGCTGGCGCTGGCGGGCTGCGGCACCGCCCGCAACCTGGTGGGCGCGCAGCCCAGCATCCCCGCCGGCACGCCCGGCTTCGTGCAGGGCTTCCTGGGCGGGGTCGCGGCCGAGGAACCCCAGGCGGCGGCGGTGGCGCGCAACGTGCTCTCGGCCGGCGGCAACGCGGCGGATGCGGCGGTGGCGGCGGGCTTCGCCATGGCGCACACCCTGCCCTCGCGCGTGGGGCTGGGCGGCGGCGGGGCGTGCCTCGTCTTCGACGCGCGGCGCAACACGACCGAGGCGCTGCTCTTCCTGCCCGGCGCCCGCAGCGGGGCGGGCGGCGACCGCCCGGCGGCCGTGCCCATGCTGGCGCGCGGCCTCTTCGCCCTGCACACGCGCATCAGCGGCGGGCGGCCCTTCGAGGAGTTGATCTCGCCCGCCGAGCAGCTGGCCCGCTTCGGCGCGCCCATGTCGCGCGCCCTGCACCAGGATCTGACGGCGGTGCGCGGCCCCCTCTTCGCCGATGCCGAGGCCCGCGCCGTCTATGGCACGCCCGCCGGCGACGTGATCCCGGTGGGCGGCAGCTTCCGCAACCCGGCGCTCTCGGCCACGCTCGCGCAGCTGCGCACGGCCGGCGTGGGCGACCTGCACCAGGGCGCGATGGCGCGGCGGCTGGAGGAACTGTCGGGTGCCGCGGGCGGCGGCGCCTTCACGGTGGCGGAACTCCGCCCCGCTCTGCCCCGCGTGGTGGACCCCGTGGTGGTGGAAGGCCGGGGCGGCGACCGCATCGCCTTCCTCCCGGCCGAGGCCGATGGCGGCCAGGCGGCGGCGGCCCAGGCCTTCCGCGCGCTGGCGGCCGGGCAATCCCCCGCGCCGCAGCCGGCCCTGCTGCCGGCCAGCGCGGGGCTGATGGTCTATGACCGCAACGGCAATGCCGTCAGCTGCGCCTTCACCCTAAACAACCTCTTCGGCACCGGCCGCACCATGCCGGGCATGGGCTTCCTGCTGGCCGCCGCGCCGCAGCCGGGCCGCGCGCCGCTGCTCTCGGCCTCGCTCGGCTGGTCGCCCAATATCCGCGCCTTCCGCATGGCGGCGGCGGGCTCGGGCCAGGGCGCGGCGCCGCTGGCGGTCGCCGCGCCCACGCACGCCATCATGCTGCAAGGCGCGGCGCCCGACGCCACGCTGGCCGCGGTGCCGGAGCCCGGGCGCGTGCAGCTCGGCGCCTGCGCGCGCTACCTGCCGGGGCTGCAAGGCGCCTGCACCACGCTGACCGACCCGCGCGGCGCCGGCGTCGCGCTGGGTGCCACGGACCGCTGAGGTGCTGAAGGTCGGGCGCGGGGCGCAATCCCCGCCCTTCCTGGTCATGGACGTGATCGCGGCGGCCAATGCGCGCGCCGCGACCCTGCTACCCGGCGCGCCGGGCATTTTGCGGATGGAGGTGGGCCAGCCCGGCCATGGGGCGCCGCAGGGCGCCGTGGAGGCCGCCACGCGCGCCATGCGCTCGGGCCATGCGCTGGGCTATACGGAGGCCTTCGGCCTGCCCTCGCTGCGCGCACGCATCGCGCGGCACTATCTTGAGCATTATGGGCTGGTGGTGCCGGTGTCGCGCATCGCGGTCACGGTGGGGGCGTCAGGCGCCTTCCCCCTGGCCTTCCTCGCGGCGTTCGACCGGGGCGACCGCATCGCCATGGCCACCCCCTTCTACCCGCCCTACGCCAACATCCTGGAGAGCCTCGGCATGGAGGCGGTGCTGCTGGAATGCGGCCCCGAGACGCGCTTCCAGCCCACCCTCGCCCTGCTGGAGGCGATGGACCCGCGCCCGGACGGGCTGGTCATCGCGAGCCCCTGCAACCCCGCCGGCACCATGCTGCCGCCCGGGGAGCTGGAAGCCATCGCGCGCTGGTGCCACGCCAACGGCGTGCGGCTGGTGTCGGACGAGATCTATCACGGGCTCTCCTGGGGCACGGTGGCCGAAGCCAGCGCGGCGGGTTTCAGCGACAGCGCCATCGTGGTGAACAGCTTCTCCAAATACTGGTGCATGACGGGCTGGCGCATCGGCTGGATGGTGCTGCCCGAGGATCTGGTGCGGCCGGCCGAATGCGTGGCCCAGAACATGTTCATCAGCCCGCCGCACATCGCCCAGGTGGCGGCCGAGGCGGCGATGGATTGCGTGGGGGAGCTGGAGGCCATCAAGGCCGGCTATGCCCGCAGCCGCGCCCTGTTGCTGGACGGGCTGCCGCGCGCGGGGCTGGACCGCATCGCGGCGGCGGATGGCGCCTTCTACCTGTGGTGCGACGTGGGGCACCTGACGAATGACAGCCTCGAATTCTGCACCCGCATGCTGGAGGGCGCGGGCATCGCGGCCACGCCGGGCGTGGATTTCGACCGCGCGCGCGGCGGCCGCTTCCTGCGCTTCAGCTATTGCGGCGTCGAGGCCGAGATGACCGAGGTGCCCTCCCGGCTGCGGGCCTGGCTGGGGGGCTGACGCGGCGCGGCGCCGGGTCTAGCGTGGCTCCACTTCGGGGGCCGCAACTTGTCGCTTTGGGTTCTGATCACGCTCTGCGCCGCGCTGTTCCAGACCTGGCGCACGGCCTTGCAGCAGCGGTTGCGCGGGCAGCTCTCCCTCAATGGCGCGGCGGTGGTGCGCTACCTCTATGGCGTGCCCTTCGGGCTGATGATCCTGGGCACCTACTGGCTCATCTTCGGCGGCAGCTTCGGCGCGCCGACGCTGTGGTTCCTGGCCCTCTGCGCCATGGCGGGGCTGGCACAGATCTTCGGCACGAACCTGCTGATCTCCTCCTTCGGGCCGCGCGGCTTCGCGGTGGGGACGGCCTATTCCAAGACCGAGGCGGTGCAGGCCTCCATCATCGCGGTGGTGGTGCTGGGTGAGGTGCTCTCGCTGACCTCCTGGGCCGGCATCGCGATCAGCGTGGGCGGGGTGATGTATCTGACCCTGGCGGGCCGCGGGCTGAGCCCCGCCGAAATCCTGCGCGCCACCACCCAGCCGGCGGCGCTGCGCGGCATGTCGTCGGGCTTCTGCTTCGCGCTGACGGCCATCTGCATCCGCACCGCCAATGCCGAATTGCCGGGCGAGGACGTGCTGCTGAAGGCGCTCTTCGCCGTGGTGCTGACCAATGCGATGCAGACCGTGATGCAAGGCGGCTGGCTGCTCTGGCGTGAGCCCGGGCAGATCACCGCCGTGTTCCGCACCTGGCGGGACAGCGCGAAGGTGGGGGCGCTGTCGGCCGCCGGCTCCTCCTGCTGGTTCATGGGCTTCGCGCTGGCGCCGGTGGCCCTGGTGCGCGCGGTGGGGCAGGTGGAGATCCTGTTCACCCTGCTGTTCAGCCGCTTCTTCCTGGGCGAAAGGCTCAAGGGCAAGGACGTGCTGGGCGCGCTGATCCTGGTGGCAGGCGTGGTGCTGGTGCTGCTGGGCACGCGCTGAAAGAATTGCATTCCGTTAAAATTCAGTGGGATCGCCATAAAATGGCAACGTGTTAATGATTCCCAATGAGTCCCTGAGGATTCGGCCACCACCCGAAGTGGAGTGACAAGGCTTTTCCACAAGTTTCTGCCGACTCGAGACAATCCAGCGCTTGTAGGTCAATAGTCCGCTTTGCTACATCATCTGGTATTCAGCCAAGGGGCATCCAGATGGATTGGACGTCGGAAGCGATCGAGCGCCTTCGCGCGCTGTGGTCCGAAGGGCATTCCACCGCGGAGATCGGGCGCCGCATGGGCGTCTCGAAAAATTCCGTTGTGGGTAAGGCGCATCGCCTGCAATTGCCCGCGCGGCCGAGCCCCATCCGCCGCGACCCCGCCGCCCCGCGCCCCGTCGCGGCCGGCCGCCGGCCGACGCTGCCGCCGCTGCGCGTGGTGGCCGCCGCCCCGCCCGTGGCGCCGATGCCGGCGCAGGTGATGGCCGCGCCCGCTGCCACCCCCCTGCCCGCGCGACCCGAAGCCCGCCGGCCCGAGCCGCGCGTGGCCGAGATGCCCGCCTCCCTCGGCGCGCCCAAGCCCGCGCAGGTGGTGCGCCCCTTCGCCCGCGCCAGCGCCCGCACCTGCTGCTGGCCGATCGGCGAGCCCGGCACGCCCGGCTTCCGCTTCTGCACGGCGGAATCCCTAAACGGGAAGCCCTATTGCGCCGAGCACGCGGCCGTCGCCTATGTCCGCGTGAAGGACCGGCGGGAGGACGCGGCGTAACGCGCCACAGCTTCATGGTCCGGCGCGCGGGCCGCGCCGGATAAAGGTTCCTGATGGACCGGCCCCTTCACGGCGTGGCGCTGCAACTCGCGGCGCTCATGCTCTTCGTGGTGATGGACACGCTGTTCAAGCTGCTGTCCGACTTCCACGCCGTGCAGCTGGCCTGGGCCCGCTTCACCTTCTCGGCGCTCGCGGTCGCCATCGCGCTGCGGCTGGTGATGGGGCGCCTGCCCTGGCGGTCCCGCGCGCCGGGCCTGCAGGTGCTGCGCTCCCTGCTGCTGCTGGGCTGCACGCTGACCTTCACCGAGGCGCTCGCGCATATCCCCATCGCGGACGCGACCGCCGTGGGCTTCGCCTCGCCGCTGATCACGGTAGCACTCGCCGCGCTGCTGCTGCGCGAGAGGGTGGGCTGGCGGCGCTGGGCGGGGGTCGCCATCGGCTTCGTGGGGGTGATGATCGCGGTGCGGCCGCCCTTCCTGACGGGCGAGGCGCTGCACTGGGCCTATCTGCTGCCGCTGTGCACCGCCACCATGTTCGCCTTCTACTCGATCCTGACGCGGCGGCTGTCCAAGCTCGATGATCCGCGAACGACCATCATGCACACGGCACTCGCCGCCGCGCTGGCCGCCAGCCTGTTGCAGCCCTTCGTCTTCACGCCGCCCGGCGCGGTGGAATGGGTGGGGCTGGTCATGGTGGGGTTGCTGGGGGCGCTCAGCCACGGGCTGCTGGTGCTGGCCTATGCGCGGGCGCCGGCCAGCCTGCTGGCGCCGCTCTCCTACAGCCAGCTCATCTGGGCGATGCTGGCGGGCATCCTGGTCTTCGCGGACTGGCCGGACCTGTTCACGCTGGTGGGCGCGGCGGTGATCGCGGCTGGCGGGATTTTAATCGCGCTGCCACGTCGCGCGGCCACGCCGGGCTGATACTGTTATAAAATAACATTATCACCTGCGGAATCCTTGATGCGCCACCTTCTCCCTGCCGCGCTGCTTGCGCCGCTGCTGCTCTCCTCACCCGCCCATGCCCATGGCGACAATGGCTGCGAGGAGGGCCTGGCCCTCACCCCCGGCCTTTGCGCCAGCGTGCAGGGCACGCTGGACACGGTGGGCGTCGCCACCGGCGGCGTGCGGCGCGGCGTCTCGGCCGTGGGCCAGGTGCGGCTTGGCCTGACGGCCGATTTCGGCACGCTCGCCGGGCTGGATGGCTGGCGCGGCCATGCCAGCGCCATGGGCATATGGGGCCGCCAGCCCACGCTGGACCGCGTGGGCAGCCTCGCACCCGCCAGCAACATCGAGGCGCTGACCACCTTCCGCCTGTTCGAACTCTGGCTGGAGCGGGACCTCTTCGGCCACGGCTCCTTCCGCTTCGGCCAACTCGCCGCCGACAGCGAATTCGCCACCGCCAGCGCGGCCGAGCATTTGGTCAACGGCACCTTCGGCTGGCCGGTGGCGCTGGCGGGCGCGCTGCCCTCGGGCGGGCCGGCCTATCCGCTGGCCACACCCGGCCTGCGCCTGGCGCTGGGCGACCCGGAGGAGGCGACGGGCTTCCGCATCGGCCTCTTCTCGGGTGATCCGGGCGGGCGGTACCTCGCGGATGCGGACCCGCAGCGCCACAACCGCCACGGGCTGAACTTCAGCACGCGCGGCGGCGCCTTCGTGATCGCGGAGGCGGTCACCGGCGGCAGCGCGCCCGAGGCGCACACCCCGCGCCCCTGGACGGTGAAGCTGGGCGGCTGGTACCACTCCGCGCGCTTCGACGATGTGCGGCGGGACGACATGGGCCTCTCGCTCGCCGACCCCGCCAGCAGCGGCCAGCCCCGGCGCATCGCGGGCAATTACGGCGGCTATGCCGTGGCCGAGGCGGTGGTCTGGCGCGGGGAGGGGCAGCACGTGGCGGTCTTCGCGCGCGGCTTCGCCCAGCCCGGCGACCGCAACGCCGTGTCGCTGCAACTGGATGCGGGCCTGGCCTGGAGCGGCCCCTTCGGCCGCGAGGCGGACACGCTCTCGGTCGGCGTCTCGCACGCGCGGATCGGCGCGCGCTCACGCCGCCTGGACCGCGACCTGATCGCCTTCGGCGAGGACCGCCCCGTGCGCAGCCACGAGACGGTGCTGGAGGTGAACTACAACCTCTCGGTCATCGAGGACCGCTTCGCCGTGCGGCCCTTCGTGCAGGCCATGTTCAACCCCGCCGCCGGCGAGCCCGACGCCCGCCGCAGCCCCACGCGCGCCCTGCCGGACGCGATGCTGCTGGGGCTGCGGCTGACGGCGGGGTTCTGAAGCCCCTGTCTTGCCGCGCGGAGGTCAGCTGATCTCCGCGTAGGCCCCGTTGTTCCAGCGGTAGAAGACGTAGTCGGGCTCGGTCGGGTCGCCCTTGTCGGTGAAGCTGATGGGCCCCAGCACCGACTGCCACGGCCCGCCCGACTTCAGCGTGGCGGCGATACGGCGCGGGTCATCGGCATTGGTGCGCGCCATGGCCGCGGCCCAGATCTGCAAGGCGGCGTAGGTGTAGAGGACGTAGCCCTCCGGATCCACATTGCGGGCGCGGAAGCGGGCCACGACCTCTGCCGCCGTGGGGCGCCGGCGGGGGTCGGAGGCGAAGGTCATCAGCGTGCCCTCGCCCGCCGGGCCCGCGATCTGCCAGAACTCGTTCGTCACCAGCGCATCGCCGCCGATGAGCGTCAGGTTCAGCCCGCGCTCGCGCGCCTGGCGCAGGATCAGCCCGCTCTCGGTGTGGTAGCCGCCGATGTAGAGCACCTGGATGTTCGCCGCCTGCAGGCGGGAGACGATGGCGTTGTAGTCGCGCTCACCGGGCGTATAGGCGGCGAAGATCTCCTCCTGCTTGCCGGCGGCGTTCATCGCCTTCTTCGTCTCCTCCGCGAGGCCACGGCCATAGGCGGAGTTGTCGTGCAGGATGGCGACACGCTGGTCGCCCATCTGTCGCGCGATATGCGTGCCGGCCACCTGGCCCTGCTGGTCGTCGCGGCCACAGACGCGGAAGGTGTTCCACTTGCCTTCCTCGGTGAAGCGCGGGTTGGTGGAGGCGGGGCTCATCATCAGCACGCCCTCCTCCGCATAGACGTCGCGCGCGGGGATGGAGGAGCCGGAGCAGAAATGCCCCGCGATGAAACGCACGCGGCGCGAGGCGAGCTGGTTCGCCACGCTCACCGCCTGGCGCGGGTCGCAGGCATCATCGCCGATTTCCAGCGCCAGCTGCCGGCCCATCACGCCGCCGGCCGCGTTCAGGTCGGCCACCGCGGCCTCCGCGCCGATGCGAAGCTGCGTGCCGAAGGCGGCATACTGGCCCGTCATGGGGCCGACCGAGGCCACGCGGATGGGGCCGGACTGCGCCTGGACGAGGGAGGGCGCCGAGAGCGCGGCGGCCCCCGTGGCGCCGAGCAGGACACGTCTGTTGAACATTCTTTCCTCCTGGATGGGGCCGTGACGGCCGTGGGAAAAGGCTAGTCGAAGCGCGGCACGCGGGGGAACAGGAAAGCTTCTGGAGCGCGATCCGCGCAGGCGGAATCGCCGGAGCGGTGAATCGCCCTGCCCAACAAAAGCTAATGCCCGCCCAGATAGGCCTCCCGCACCTCCGGCCGCGCCAGCAATTCCGCGCCCGTCCCCGCCATGGTGATCTGGCCGGTGACGAGCACATAGCCGCGATGGGCCAGGCGCAGCGCCTGGTTGGCGTTCTGCTCCACCAGCAGCACCGTCAGCCCTTCCTCCGCGTTCAGGCGGCGGATGGTGTCGAAGATCATCCGCACGATGAGGGGGGCGAGGCCGAGCGAAGGCTCGTCCAGCAGCAGCAGGCGCGGGCGCGACATCAGCGCGCGGCCGATGGCGAGCATCTGCTGCTCCCCGCCCGAAAGCGTGCCGCCGCGCTGCGCCTGGCGTTCGTGCAGGCGCGGGAAGATGGCGAAGACACGCTCCAGCTCCGGCCCCGGGTCATGGCCAGCCACCTGCGCGCCGATCAGCAGGTTTTCCCGAACCGTCATGCGCGGGAAGATGCGCCGCCCCTCCGGCGCCTGGGCGAGGCCCAACTGCATGATCTCGTGGGTGGGCATCTGCGTGATGTCCCGCCCCTCGAAGCTGATGCGGCCCGAGCGCGCGCGCGGGTCGCCGCAGAGCGTCATCAGCAGGGTGGACTTGCCCGCGCCGTTCGCGCCGATCAGCGTCACGATCTCGCCGGGATGGACCTCGATGGTCACGCCCTTCAGCGCCTGCACCGCGCCATAGCCGGCGGTGACATTGTCCAGGTGCAGCATGGTCATGGCGTGGCCTCGGAGGGGGCTTCGTCCTCCTCCCCCTCGCCCAGATAGGCCGCGATGACGCGCGGGTCGGCGCGCACCTCGGCGGGCGTGCCGTCCGCGATCTTCTTGCCATGGTCCAGCACCACCACGCGGTCGGAAATGCCCATGACCACGCCCATGTCGTGCTCGATCAGCAGCAGGGAACAGGGCGGCTCGCCCTCGGCAGCCGCGCCATCGCGGATGGCGCGCAGCAGGCGGGCGAGGTCCACGGATTCGCGCGGGTTCAGCCCCGCCGCGGGCTCGTCGAGGCAGAGCAGCAGGGGCGAGGTGCACATGGCCCGCGCGATCTCCAGCCGCCGCTGCTGGCCGTAGGGCAGCGCGCCCGCGGGGTCGTCCGCGCGCTCGATCAGGCCCGTCGCCTCCAGCCAGCGCGTGGCGCGCGCGATGGCGCCACGCTCCGCCGCCGGATAGCGCGAAAGGCCCAGCACCGCCCCGATGGCGAAGCCCGAGGCGCGCATCAGCGCCCGGTGCTGCGCCACCAGCAGGTTCTCCAGCGCCGTCATGCCGGGAAAGAGGCGGATGTTCTGGAAGGTGCGCGCGATGCCCGCGCGCGCGATGTCGTGGCCCTGGAGCTTCTGCAACTCGGTGGCGCGGCCCTCCCGGTGCAGCAGCAGCCGGCCGGCGGTGGGGCGGTAGAAGCCCGTGATGCAGTTGAACACCGTGGTCTTGCCCGCGCCGTTGGGGCCGATGACGGCGGTGATGTCGCCGGCGCGCGCGGTGAAGCTCACCTCGTCCACCGCCTTCAGCCCGCCGAAGCGCATGGAGAGCGCGTCCACCTCCAGGATGGGTTGCGCCATCAGCCGCGGCCCTCGGCCACATGCTCGCTGCCGATGCGGCGGCGCTCGCGCAGCACCACCGTGGGCTGGCGGCTGCCGACGAGGCCACGGGGGCGCCAGACCATGATCAGCACCATCGCCGCGCCGAAGACCAGCATCCGCCATTCCTCCAGGTCCCGGAACAGCTCGAAGCCGCCGATCATCACGATGGCCGCGATGGCGACGCCGATCTGGCTGCCCAGCCCGCCCAGCACCACGATGGCGAGGATGATGGCGCTCTCGATGAAGGTGAAGCTCTCCGGGCTGATGAAGCCCTGGCGCGTGGCGAAGAAGGCGCCGGCGAAGCCGCCGAACATGGCGCCAATCATGAAGGCCGAGAGCTTCGTGTTGCGGATGTTGATGCCGAGGCTGCGGCAGGCGATCTCGTCCTCGCGCATCGCCTCCCATGCGCGGCCCAAGGGCTGCCGGCGCAGCCGCACCGAGACCCAGTTGGTCAGCATGGCCAGCGCCAGGATCAGGTAATACAGGAAGATCACGCGGTGCACCGGCGAGGGCTCGATGCCGAAGAAGCCCGCGAAGGTGCCGGGGCCGCCCTCCATGGAAAAGGGCAGGCCGAAGAAGGAGGGGCGCGGAATGCCGGAGATGCCGTTCGACCCACCCGTCAGCGAAACCCAGTTCAGCAGCACGATGCGGATGATCTCGCCAAAGGCGAGTGTGACGATCGCCAGGTAGTCGCCCCGCAGCCGCAGCACGGGAAAGCCCAGCAGGATGCCCCAGAAGGCCGAGAGGATGCCCGCCAGCGGCAGGCAGAGCCAGAAGGAGAAGCCGAAATACTGCGCCAGCAGCGCATAGGAATAGGCGCCGACCGCGTAGAAGGCGACGTAGCCGAGGTCGAGCAGGCCCGCCAGGCCCACCACGATATTCAGCCCCCAGCCCAGCATGATGTAGGTCAGCACCAGGATGCCGAGATCCAGCTCATAGCGGCCCACGCCGGGAATGGCCGGCAGCAGGAGTGCCACGCCCAGCAGCACCGGCCCCAGGATGCGCGCGAGCCAAGCCGCCTGGGTGGCGAAGCGGCCGGGCTTGGACAAATCCGCCATGGCCGCCCGCGCCTCGCGCCGCGCGAGGAAGATGTGCATGGCCAGACGCCCCGCCATGACGAGGCCCACAATGATGGCCACATCCGTCCAGCGCGTGCGGATGAACAAGGCGCCGGTGGGCGCCACATCCGTCCTGAGCCCCACCAGCGGCGCGAAGAGGCCGAGCGCCACGAGCCCGGCCAGCAGCATGTCCTTGAGCGCCGCCTGGGGGTCGAGGCCCCTCATACCTTCTCGACCTCGGCGCGGCCGAGCAGCCCCGTCGGCATGAAGATCAGCACGATGGCGAGGATGGCGAAGGTGGCCACGTCCTTGTAGGCCACGCTGAAATAGGCGGACCAGAAGGTCTCGATCAGCCCGATCAGCAGCCCGCCCAGCACCGCGCCGGGCAGCGAGCCGATGCCGCCGAGAACAGCCGCCGTGAAGGCTTTCACCCCCGCGAGGAAGCCGATGTAGAAATCAATCACGCCATAGCGCAGCAGGTACATCATGCCCGCCACGGCCGCGAGCGAGGCGCCGATGACGAAGGTGATGCTGATGACGCGGTCGGTGTTGATGCCGAGAAGCTGCGCCATGCGCCTATCCTGCTCGCAGGCGCGCATGGATCGGCCGAGGGCCGTGCGCGTCACCAGCCAGGTGAAGACGGCCAGCACCGCCAGCGTGACCAGCACGATGACCAGCTGCATCCAGCTGACCTGCACGACAAACGTGCCCTCGGTCAGCACCGTGAAGCCGCCGGGGACGATGGGCTCCAGCGGCTTCACCCGCGCCCCCTGCGCCACCTGCACATAGTTCTGCAGCACGATGGACATGCCGATGGCGGAGATGAGCGGCGCCAGGCGGAAGGAGCCGCGCAGCGGGCGGTAGGCCACGCGCTCCACCGTCCAGCCATACAGCGCGGTGACACACATGGAGACCAGCAGCACCAGCATGATGGCGCCCGGCCCCTCCATGATCCCGCCCGAGAGCAGCAGCACGATGGTGATGAGGGCCACGAAGGCGCCCACCATGAAGATATCGCCATGGGCGAAGTTGATCATGCCGATGATGCCGTAGACCATGGTGTAGCCCACGGCGATGAGGCCGTAGATCATCCCCAGGGCCACGCCGTTGATCAGCTGCTGCAGCGCATAGGCCAAGTTGTCACCCCCCGGTGGGTTCCGTTGCGGCAAGGCTGCCGCATCGGCCGGTGGGGGTGCAAGCCTCGGATTACAGTGTCACCACCTGGCCGGCGCCCACGGCGTTCAGGAAGGTGACGAGGCCCGCCACCTCCACGCCGGGTGCGAGCGGCGCCTCGTGCAGGCCCTCGGCGCGCAGCCCGGCCTCGCAGGCGATGCGGCGCAGGGACAAGGCTTCGGCGGCCTCCAGCAATTCGGCGAGGGTGGCGATGCCGGCGGCGGCCAGCCTCTCCTCGCGCGCATCGAGCAACAAGGGGTTATCGGCCAGCAGCGCGCGGCAGCCGGCATTGGTGGCGAAGAGCGTCACCTCGCGCCCGATGGCGGCGGCGGCGGTGGCGGTCATCAGCGCGTAATGCGCGCGCTCATGCCCGCCCGAGATCAGCAGCACGCCCAAGCTTGTCTGGATAGGGGGCGCGCTCATCCCGGATGCGCCGAAAGGTCATGGATGGTGGCGTGCTCGCCGCACAGCGCGCAGGCCGGGTCGCGCCGCAGGCGCACGGTGCGGAAGCGCGCATCCAGCGCGTCCCACAGCAGCAGGCGGCCGGACATGCCCTCGCCGATGCCCATGACCAGTTTCAGCACCTCGGTGGCCTGCAAGGTGCCCATCACGCCCACCACCGCGCCGAGCACGCCGGCCTCCGAGCAGGAGGGCACGAGGCCGGGCGGCGGGGGTTCGGGGTTCAGGCAGCGGTGGCAGGGGTGCGGCGCCCCCTCATGCGCGCGGAACACCGAAAGCTGGCCCTCGAAGCGCAGCACGGCCGCGCTCACCAGCGGCTTGCCCAGCAGATGGCAGGCATCGCCCAGCAGGAAGCGCGTGGGGAAGTTGTCGGTGCCGTCGCAGATCACGTCGTATTGCGGGATCAGTTCGCGCGCCGCCGCGGCGTCCATGCGGCGGGGATGGAGTTCCAGCTTCACCTCGGGGTTCAGGCCCCGCAGCGCCTCCGCCGCGCTGTCCACCTTCCGCTGGCCCACCCGCGCGGTGGCGTGCGCCACCTGCCGCTGCAGGTTGGAAAGCTCCAGAACGTCATGGTCCACCAGCCCCAGCGTGCCCACGCCGGCCGCCGCCAGATACAGGGCCAGCGGCGAGCCGAGCCCGCCCGCCCCCACGATCAGCACCCGCGCCGCCCGCAGCTTCGCCTGGCCGATGGCGCCCACCTCGCGCAGCAGGATGTGCCGCGAGTAGCGCTGGAGTTCGTCTTCGGTGAAATCGAGGTCCATGGCGGCGGATATGGGGTGTCAGCCCGTGGAACCGAAGCCGCAGGCGCCTCGCCGCGTCTCGGGCAGCACCACCACCTCCTCGAAGCCGGCGCGCGTCACGGGCGCGAAGACGGCCTGGGCGATGCGGTCGCCGCGCGCGATGGCGAAGGGGGCGTCCCCGGTGTTGAGCAGGATGACGCCCACCTCGCCGCGATAATCCGCGTCCACCGTGCCGGGCGCGTTCAGCACCGTCACGCCATGCTTGAGCGCGAGGCCGGAGCGCGGGCGCACCTGCATCTCATGGCCCTCGGGCAGCGCGACCGCGATGCCGGTCGGCACCAAGGCGCGACCGCCGGGCGGCAGCACCATGTCGCGCGCGGCCAGCAGGTCCATGCCCGCCGCGCCCTCGGTGGCATAGGCGGGCAGCGGCAGGTCGGCGCCATGCGGCAGGCGCTGCACCAAAACGCGGATCATGCCAGCGCCTCCGCCACGCGCGCGGCGAGGCGCGCCGCCACCTCCTCCTTGGGCGCGCGCGGCCAATCCTCGACGCCCGAGGCGGTGACGAGGTGCACGGCGTTCTCCGCCCCCCCCATCACATCGCCCGAGACGTCATTGGCCACGATCCAATCACAGCCCTTCCGCGCCAGCTTCTCGCGCGCGTGCTGCACCACCTTCTCCGTCTCCGCGGCGAAGCCCACCACCAGGCGCGGACGGCTGGCATGGCGCGAGAGCGTGGCGAGGATGTCGGGGTTCAGCGCCATGGCGAGCGTCGGCGCCTCCGCACCCGGTTCCTTCTTCATCTTCTGCCCGGCCTCGGCGGCCACGCGCCAATCGGCGACAGCGGCGGCGCAGATGGCGGCATCGGCGGGGAGTGCGGCCTCGCACGCCGCCAGCATCTCGCGCGCCGTCTGCACGCGCACCACCTGCACGCCTGCGGGGTCCGGCACCTGCACCGGGCCGCTGACCAGCGTGACGCGCGCGCCCAGCCGGGCCAGCGCCGCCGCGATGGCGTGCCCCTGCTTCCCGCTGCTGCGGTTGGCGATGTAGCGCACGGGATCAATCGGCTCATGCGTCGGTCCGCTGGTGACGAGCACATGGCGGCCGTTCAAAGGCCCGCCCGACAGCACGGCCCGGATTTCAGCGAGGATCGCGTCGGGCTCCATCAGCCGCCCCGCGCCGCTCTCCGGCTCGGCCATGGCACCCTCCACCGGCCCGGCGAAGCGCACGCCGCGTGACGCCAGCAGCGCCACATTCGCGCGCGTGGCAGCGTGCTCCCACATGGCGGGGTTCATGGCGGGTGCGACCAGCACCGGCGCGCGGGTCGCGAGCAGGACGCACCCGGCCAGATCATCCGCCAGCCCATGCGCCATCTGCGCGAGACGGTTGGCGGAGGCTGGCACCACCGCCACCACCTCCGCCCAGCGTGCCAGGCGGATATGGCCGATCTCGGCCTCGGCGGCCCAGAGGTCATCCTGCACCGTCTCGCCCGTGATGGCGGCGAGGCTTTCCTTCGTGACGAAACGCGCCCCGGCCGAGGTCAGCACCGCGCGCACCGTCGCCCCCTCCGCACGCAGCAGCCGCGCCAGCATCAGCGCCTTGAACCCCGCCACGCTGCCCGAGACGATCAGCAGGATCCGGCGGCCGTGCAGCATGGTCACATCTCGCAGAAGCTGAGGGCCTGGGCGGCATCACCCGCCCAGGGCCCGTGGTAGAGCTGGAGGACGCGGTCCGCCTGCGTCATCCCGCTTTCCGCAATTTCCCAGAGCGGCGCGAGATAGGCTTCCTCGCCCAGGCCGCGCGCGCGCAGCCCGTCGGCGCTGATGGCCAGCACCTCCCGCGCCACGTCACGCAATTCGCGCCCCGCGATGCGCGCCTGGAGGGCCTGCTGCGGCACCTCGGCGCGCATGGCCATGACCTCGTCCAGCGTCCAGCTGCGGGTCAGCGCGCGCGCGGCCTTCTGGGACGCGTCGTCATAGAGCAGCCCCACCCAGAAGGCGGGCTTGGCCAGGATCATGGCGGCGCTGCCGGAATCGGCGCCGCGCATTTCCAGGAAGCGCTTCAGGCGGACCTCGGTGAAGACGGTGGTCACATGGTCCGCCACATCGCCCATGGTGGCGGGGATGCCGGCGAGGGCCTGCAAGCGGCCCGCCATGAAGTCGCGGAAGGAAGCGCCGGCCACGTCGTGCAGCACACCATCGCGCGCCACGAAATACATGGGCACGTCCAGCACATATTCCGCGAAGCGCTCGAAGCCGAAGCCCTCCTCGAAGACGCAGGCGGGAATGCCGGTGCGGTCCGGGTCCGTGTCGGTCCAGACGCGGCCGCGCAGCGACTTGAAGCCCGAGGGCTTGCCCTCCAGCAGCGGCGAGGACGCGAACAGCGCGGTGGCCAGCGGCTGCAAGGCGAGCGAGACGCGCAGCTTCTCCACCATGTCGGCCTCGTCGCCGAAGTCGAGGTTCACCTGCACGGTGCAGGTGCGCAGCATCATGTCGAGGCCGAGGCCGCCCTTGGTGGGCATGTAGCGCCGCATGATCTTGTAGCGGGACTTGGGCATCCAGGGCATCGCCTCGCGCGTCGCCACCGGGTGGAAGCCCATGCCGGCGAAGCCGAGGCCCAGCGGGGCCGCCACCTCATGCACGTCGCGCAGATGGGCGGCGAGTTCCAGGCGCGTCTCGTGCAGGGTCTGCGTCGGTGCGCCGGAGAGTTCGAACTGCCCGCCCGGCTCCAGGCTGACCGATTCGCCCCCGCGCGTCAGGCCGATGACGTTCCCGGCATCCGTGATGGGCGCCCAGCCCTTGGCCTCAATGCCCTCCAGCATGGCCTGGATGCCCTGGTGCTCGTAGCTCGGCGGCGTGCCGTCCGCGCGGCGGAAGCCGAACTTCTCGTGCTCCGTGCCGATGCGCCAGGCCTCGCGCGGCTTGCAGCCGGCGGCGAACCATTCCGCCAACTGACGCGCGTGGGTGATCGGCGTCGGGTCAGCCTGGCCGGGGTTGGACATGCGGTGCTCGTGTTCCTGATGCGTCAGGCGGGTGGTCGAGCGAGAGGGACATCGCCGACAGACCCGCCACCAGCGCCGTCTCCGCGCGGAGGACGCGCGGCCCGAGCGAGGCCAGTGAAACAAAGGGCCGCCGGGCCAGATCGTCAAGTTCGGCCCGTTCGAACCCGCCCTCCGGCCCCACCAGGAAGGCGCAAGGGGCTGACAATGCGGGCAGAAATTCCAGCAGGGGCCGGGCTTCGCGCCGTTCGGCGGCGACATACAGGGGGGTGCCGTCCCAGCCATCCAGCACGGCGTGCAGCGGGCGGACGGGGTCCACCACCGGCACCGACAGCCGCTCGCTCTGCTCGGCGGCCCCGCGGGCGATGGCGGCGAGGCGCTCGGTCTTGCCGCCCTCGGCCACGCAACGGCGGGTTAGCACGGGGATGATGCGGGTGGCGCCCAGTTCGGTGGCCTTTTCCACCGCCCAGCCCATCGCATCGCGCTTGAGGCCGGCGATGAGGGCGCGCAACTCGGGCTCCACCACGGGTTCGCGCCGGCGGGGGCCGATCCGCACCGCGCCGCGCTCCTTCCGCAGGGCGGTGAGTTCGGCGTCGAACTCGCCATCGGTGGCGTTGAAGGCGCGCAGGGCGGCGCCGGGGGCGCGGCGCAGCACCACGCCCAGATGGTGCGCCTGGGCGGGGGTGAGGGCGCATTCCGCCCCCTCCGCCAGCGCCTGTTCCATGTGGACCCGAGGGATGGACATGGCCCGATGTGCCGTGCTGCATGGCGCCGTGCAAGGCTACACCGACATTCGAACCCAGGGTTGGGTCGCGCGCCTTCCGGCCGCCTGGCGGCCCTATGCGCTGCTGATGCGCGCCGACCGGCCCATCGGCGCCTGGCTGCTCTTCCTGCCCGGGCTGTGGGGGATCGCGCTGCTGGCGCCGTCCTGGGGCTTCGGGCTGTGGCTCGCCTTCCTGTTCCTGCTGGGCGCCTTCGTGATGCGCGGCGCGGGCTGCGTGGTGAACGACCTCTGGGACCGCGACATTGACGCGAAGGTGGAGCGCACGCGGGGCCGCCCGCTGGCCTCCGGCGCCGTCACGCCGCGGCAGGCGGTGGCGTTCCTCGCGCTGCTCTGCACCATCGGGCTGGTGGTCCTGCTGCAACTGAGCGCCACGGCCATCTGGCTGGGCGTGCTGTCGCTGCTGCCCATCGTGCTCTACCCGGCGGCCAAGCGGGTGACGGACTACCCGCAGCTTGTGCTGGGCTTCACCTTCGGCTGGGGCGCGGTGATGGGGCCGGCGGCGGCCTCGGGCGCGCTGGGGTGGGAGGTGCTGCCCCTCTACGCCGCCACCATCCTCTGGATTCTCGGCTACGACACCATCTACGCCCACCAGGACCGCGAGGATGACGCAATGCTGGGCATCGGCTCCACCGCGCTGAAATTTGGTGAGCGCACGCGGCCCTTCCTCGCCGCCTGCTATGCCGGGACGGTGGCGCTGCTGGCGGTGACGGGCGCGGTGGCGGGGCTGTCGGCCTGGTACTACCTGGCCCTGCTGGTGCCGGCGGGGATGCTGGCCTGGCAGATCCGGGCGCTGGACATCCATGACCCCGCGCGCTGCCTCGCCCTGTTCAAGTTCAACCGCGAGGTGGGCTTCGTGGTGGCGCTGGCCATGCTGGTCGGCCGGGTTTGAACGCCGAGGGCTTCATCACGGCGCAGACCACCATCGGCACGGCGCCGCTGGTGCCGGAAATCCGGCTGCATCTGGCCAGCGAGATCACCCCCATCTGGCACGCCAGCGAGGAATTCCTGGCGCGGAAGGGCATCGAGCCCCCCTTCTGGGCCTTCGCCTGGCCGGGCGGGCAGGCCCTGGCGCGCAGCATCCTGGACGCGCCCGAACGGGTGCGCGGGCGGCGGGTGCTGGATTTCGCGGCGGGCTGCGGCATCGCGGCCATCGCCGCCGCGCAATCGGGCGCCGCGATGGTCGAGGCCGCGGAAATTGACCCCATGGCCGTCACCGCCATCCGCCTGAACGCCGCGCTCAACGGCGTTTCCGTGACCACGCAGGACCGCGACGTGGTGGGCGACCCGCCCCGCTGGGACGTCATCCTGGCCGGGGATGTCTGCTACGAGGCGCCGATGACCGCCCATATCCTGCCCTGGCTGCGCGCCATGGCGGCGGCGGGCATCGAGGTCTGGCTGGCCGATCCGGGCCGCGCCTACCTCCCGCGCGAGGGGCTGGAACCCCTCTCCCGCCACGCCGTGCCGACCTCCCTGGAACTGGAGGATCGCACGCTGCGCGAGGTCACCATCGCCCGATTGCTGCCTTCTTGACGCCATGAGGGCGGGGAAGGCTTCGCCGCATGTGGCCCGCCTTCCTCACCGCCCTCCTCCTCTCCCTGCCGGCGCTCGACGCCTCGGGGCAGACCAAGCGCGAATTCGATGCACAGGGGCGCAGCCTGGGGCGCGAGGAGCGGCGCGGCGACACGCTGCGACAGTATGACGCGCAGGGGCGCGCCACCGGCCGCAGCGAGCTGCGCGGGGACACGCGGCGCGACTATGACGCCCAGGGGCGTGCCACCGGCCGGGCGGAGGTCCGGGGCGACACCACCCGCCTCTATGACGCGCAGGGCCGCGCGGCCGGCCGCACCGAGACGCGGGGCGACACCCAGCGCCACTACGACGCCCAGGGCCGCATGACCGGCCGCTCCGAGACGCGCGGCGGCGTGACGCGCCATTACGACGCCCAGGGCCGCCAGCTGGGGCGCACCGAGACGCGCCGCTGAACCCTGTTGCGCCCGGCGCCTGAGCGGCTACACCCTGGCCGCGAGAAAGCAGGGGCTGCTAGCACATGGACGGTTTCGCCTTCGAGGACCTCAGCGTCGGCCAGACGGCGCGCTTTTCCAAGACCATCACGGAAGCGGACATCCTGATGTTCGCCGCCGTCTCGGGCGACACCAACCCCGTCCATATTGATGCCGAGCACGCGGCCGGCACCATGTTCAAGCAGCGCATCGCGCATGGGATGCTTTCGGCCGGGCTGATCTCGGCCGTGCTGGGCACCAGGCTGCCGGGGCCGGGCACCATCTATATGGGCCAGACGCTGAAATTCCGCGCGCCGGTGAAGATCGGCGACACGGTGACGGCGGTGGTGGAAATCACGGCGCTCGACCCGGCCAAGCGCCGCGCCACGCTCAGCACCACCTGCCTCGTCGGCGGCAAGCCGGTGATCGAGGGCGAAGCGACGGTGATGGTGCCGGCCCGTGGCTGACGCGCCCTTCCGCCGCGTCTGCGTCTTCTGCGGCGCCCAGCCGGGGGCCGACCCGCGCCATGCCGAACTGGCCACGGCACTCGGCCGCGCCATCGCGGCGCGGGGCCTCGGCCTCGTCTATGGCGGGGGCAAGGTGGGGCTGATGGGCATCGTGGCCGATGCCGCCATCAAGGCCGGCGCCGAGGTGATCGGCGTGATCCCCGAGGCGCTGATGGACCGCGAGCTCGGCCATGGCGGCGTGACCGAGCTGCGCGTCGTTCCCTCCATGCATGTCCGCAAGCAGATGATGAACGAGCTCTCCGACGGCTTCGTGGTGCTGCCCGGCGGCATCGGCACGCTGGAGGAAAGCGTGGAAATCCAGTCCTGGGCGCAGCTCGGCATCCATGGGAAGGGGTTGGTCTATCTCGACACGGATGGCTACTGGGCGCCCTTCTTCGCCCTGCTGGACCGGATGGTGGAGGGCGGATTCGTGCAGCCGCGCCACGCGGGCCTGGCGCTCCGCGCCGACACGCCCGAGGCCGCGCTGGACGCGCTGGAGGCCTGGACGCCGCCGGCCATCACCCGCTGGATGACGAAGACCGAGACATGATCCACACGGATTGGCGCGCCCTGCCGCCCGAGGCGCGCGGCGGGACGGTGGCGCTCGGCAATTTCGACGGGGTGCACCGGGGCCATGCGGCGGTGCTGGCCGCCGCCCACCAGGCGCGGCCCGACCTGCCTTTGGTGGCGCTGACCTTCGAACCCCACCCGCGCGAGCACTTTCGGCCCGATGACCCGCCCTTCCGCCTGACCCTGCTGCCGGCCAAGGCGGCGGCGCTGGCGGGGCTGGGCGCGAAGGCCGTGGTGGCGGTGCCCTTCGACGGCGCGTTCAGCACCATGTCGGCCGAGGCCTTCGTGGAGGACGTACTCCACCGGGGCCTGGGTGCCAGGCACCTGGCCTGCGGCGGCGACTTCGCCTTCGGCCACCGGCGCGGCGGCAACATCGCCGTTCTCCAGGCGGCGGCCGAGGCGCGGGGCATCGGGCTTTCCATAGTGCGGCATTTGGCGGACAGCGAGGGGCCCATCAGCTCCACCCGCATCCGCCGGCAATTGCAGGATGGCTATCCGGAACGCGCGGCGGTTCTGCTCGGGCGCCCCTGGTCCATCCGCGGGCCCGTCACGCACGGGGATGCGCGGGGGCGGACCATCGGCTTTCCCACGGCCAACATTCCGCTCGGCCGCCACCTGGAGCCGGCGCGGGGCGTCTATGCCGTGCGCGCGACCCTGGCCGATGGGCGGGTGGTGCCGGGCGTCGCCAATCTCGGCCGCCGGCCGACCCTGGGAGGCGACCCCGTCTCGCGGCTGGAGGCGCATCTGTTTGATTTCCAGGGCGACCTCTACGGGCAGGAGGTCGAGGTCGCGCTGCTGGCCTTCATCCGGGATGAGCGCAAATTCGCGAACTTCCAGGAACTCACCACCCAGATCGCGGCCGATGCCGCGGCCGCCCGCGCGCTGCTGGCTTGACCAGGGGTGCGGGGCGCACGCATATCCACAGCATGCACCAGGCGCCGATCTTTCGAATTCCCGGCCCGGTCCTCGTCTGAGGGCCGGGAACCCCTTCGCGCGCCACCCCTGACGCCCCGCCTTGCGCGGGGATGAGACCCTCGCCCCATGAACGACGCCCCTCCCCCGCGCGACTACCGGCAGACGGTCTTCCTGCCGCAGACCCCCTTCCCGATGAAGGGCGACCTGCCCAAGCGCGAGCCCGCCATGCTGGCCCGCTGGGCGCAGCAGGATTTGTGGCGGAAGCTGCGCGAGGCCTCGGCCGCGCGGCCGAAATTCGTGCTGCATGACGGCCCGCCCTATGCGAACGGCCCGCTGCACATCGGGCACGCGCTGAACAAGATCCTGAAGGACGTCATCAACCGCGCGGCGCAGATGTCGGGCTATGACGCCGAATACGTGCCCGGCTGGGACTGCCACGGCCTGCCCATCGAGTGGAAGGTCGAGGAGGAATACCGCGCGAAGAAGAAGAACAAGGACGAGGTGCCCGTCCTGGAGTTCCGCGCCGAATGCCGCGCCTATGCCGCGCATTGGCTGGAGGTGCAGCGCAAGGAATTTTCGCGCCTGGGCGTCGCGGGGGATTGGGCGAACCGCTATGCCACGATGGATTTCCCGTCCGAGAGCGTGATCGTCGAGGAGATCGGGCGGTTCCTGATGAATGGCTCGCTCTATCGCGGGCTGCGGCCGGTGATGTGGAGCCCGGTGGAAAAGACGGCGCTGGCCGAGGCGGAGATCGAGTATCACGACCATGTGAGCCCGACGCTGTGGGCGCGCTTCCCGATCGTGAGCGGGCCGGAGGCGGGCGCCAGCGTGGTGATCTGGACCACGACGCCCTGGACCATCCCTGGCAACCGCGCCGTGGCCTATGGGCCGGAGATTGACTACGCGCTGGTGCATGTGGAGGGCGTGGCCGAGGGCAGCCATCTGCGCGTCGGCGAAACGCTGCTGGTCGCCCTGCCCCTGCTGCCGAAATTCGCCGAGGATGCGGGGCTGGGCGCGCACAGCCTGCACCGCGTGCTGAAGGGCGCGGAACTGGCCGGCGCCATCGCCGCCCACCCGCTGCGCGGGGCCGGCTACGATTTCGACGTGCCGCTGCTGCCGGGCGATTTCGTCACCACCGAGGCCGGCACCGGCTTCGTCCACATCGCCCCCGGCCATGGCGAGGACGACTTCAACCTCGGCCGCGCGCATGGGCTGCCGGTGCCCGAGACGGTGAATGATGACGGCACCTTCACCCACCACGCCCCCGGCTTCGAAGGCCTGCACGTCTTCAAGGCGCATGATGCCGTCTATGCCGCCTGCGAAGCCGCCGGCACCCTCGTCGCCAAGGGCAAGCTGACGCACAGCTACCCGCACAGCTGGCGCTCCAAGAAGCCCGTCATCTTCCGCGCGACGCCGCAATGGTTCATCGCGATGGATGACAGCAATGCCATCCGGCAAAAGTCGCTCGACGCCATCGCCGCCACCACCTTCATCCCCGATGTCGGCCGCAACCGCATCGGCGGCATGGTGGCCTCGCGGCCCGACTGGTGCATCAGCCGCCAGCGCGCCTGGGGCGTGCCCATCGCCGTCTTCGTCGAGAAGCGCACGGGCGAGGTGCTGCGCGACCCCACGGTGATGCAGCGCATCGTGGACGCCTTCCGCAGCGAGGGCGCGGATGCCTGGTACCAGCCCGACGCGGCCGCGCGGTTCCTCAATCCTGAGGCCGGCTCCGCCGGCGGGGGCAACGACCGCAACCCGGACGACTACGAACAGGTCATGGACATCGTGGATGTCTGGTTCGAATCCGGCTCCACCCACGCCTTCGTCCTGCCCCCGCGCGACCTGCCTTTCCCGGCCGATCTCTATCTGGAAGGCAGCGACCAGCATCGCGGCTGGTTCCAATCCTCGCTGCTGGAATCCGTCGGCACGCGCGGGGTGGCGCCCTTCAAGGCCGTGCTGACGCATGGCTTCGTGCTGGATGAGAGCGGGCGGAAGATGTCCAAGTCGCTCGGCAACGTCACCGCGCCGCAGGAGGTCATCGCCAAATACGGCGCCGATATCCTGCGCCTGTGGGTGATGAATTCCGACACGGCCGAAGACCTCCGCATCGGCAAGAACATCCTGGAGCAGCAGGCGGAACTCTACCGCCGCATCCGCAACACGCTGCGCTGGCTGCTGGGCAACCTCGCCGGCTTCGACGGCACGGAGCGCGTGCCGGTGGCCGAGATGCCGGAACTCGAACGCTGGGTGCTGCACCGGCTGACGGAACTGGATGCGCGCGTGCGCCGCGCCGTGGCCACGCATGACTGGAACGGCGTGCTGCCGGACATCCACAATTTCTGCGCGACGGACCTCAGCGCCTTCTATTTCGACATCCGCAAGGACAGCCTCTACTGCGACGCGCAGGATTCGCTGCGCCGCCGCAGCGCGCGCACGGTGCTGGACAGCCTGCACCGCTGCCTCTGCGCCTGGCTGGCGCCGGTGCTGGTCTTCACGGCGGAGGAAGCCTGGGCCGCCCGCTTTGGCGAGGGGGCCGAAAGCGTGCATCTCCAGCTCTTCCCGGAACTGCCAGAAAACTGGCGGGATGACGCGCTGGCCGCGAAATGGGCCGATATCCGCCGCCTGCGGAAGCTGGTCACGGGCAGCCTGGAGGACCACCGGCGCGATGGCACCTTCGGCTCCTCGCTCCAGGCCGCGGTCACGCTGACCCTGGCGCCGGCCGACGCGGCCGCCACGCTGGACGCCGCGACCTGGGCGGAAACCCTCATCGTCTCGAAGGTCACGCTGGCGGAGGGGGCGGAAACCAGCCTCGACGTGGCGCTGGCCCCCGGCCAGAAATGCGACCGCTGCTGGAAGGTGCTGGAGGAGGTGGGCCAGTCCGCCGCCCACCCCACCCTCTGCCGCCGCTGCGAGGCCGTGGTCTCCGCGTGACGCACCCCCTCCGCACCGGCCTCATCTTCGCCGCCCTGCTGCTGCTGGCCGACCAGGCCAGCAAGTGGTGGATCCTGGAGGTGGTGGAACTGCCGCTGCGCCAGCACATCCCGCTGCTGGCGCTGGGCCCGGTGGGGCTCGACCTCACCATGGTCTGGAACCGGGGGGTCACCTTCGGGTTGTTCTCGGGCGAGGGCGCCTGGAACCACGTCATCCTGGCCGGAATCGCGCTGGTGGTGGCGGGCTTCCTGCTGCGCTGGCTCAGCCGGGCCGAGACGCGCCTCGTGGCCCTGGCGCTCGGCGCCGTCATCGGCGGCGCCATCGGCAATGTCATTGACCGGCTGCGATTTGGCGCGGTGGTGGACTTCGTGGACGTTCACGCCTGGGGCTGGCACTGGTATGTGTTCAACGTCGCTGACGCGGCCATCGTGTGCGGGGTGCTCGCCCTGGTGGGGGACGCCTTGATCCGGCCGGAAAGCAAGCGCAAGGAAGCGTCATGAAGCTTGCCCCTCAATTTCGCCCCCTGCTGGGCGCCGTGCTCGCAGCGGGCCTCCTGGCCGGCTGCGGCCAGGACACCGCCCGCACGCTCGGCCTGACGCGCGACGCGCCGGATGAATTCCAGGTGATGACGCGCGCGCCGCTCTCCATGCCGCCCTCGCTGGGGCAGCTGCCGCCGCCGCGCCCGGGCACCACCCGCCCGCAGGAACGCGCCGCGCGCGAGCAGGCCGAGGCGCTGCTGACCGGCGGCGTGCCCGGCCGCCCCGCCGCCCCCACCCCGGGCGAGGCCGCCCTGCTGGCGCAGACCGGCACCCCCGTGCCGCAGGACATCCGCTCCACCCTCGACCAGGAAGCCACCCGGACCGAGAATGTGAACCGCACCCTGGTGGACCGGGCCCTCTTCTGGCGCGACCCGCCGCCCCCCGGCGTGCCGGTGGACCCGAACCGCGAGGCCCAGCGCCTGCGCGAGAACGCGGCCCTGGGCCGCCCGGTGGTGGAGGGCGAGACGCCCATCATCCAGCCCGAGCGGCGCGGGGTGCTGGAAAACCTCAGCCTGGATCGCCTGCGCTTCTGGTGATCCTGACCACGGGAAGCTTGGCGGCATTCTGGCGAAGCCGCCCCCGCCTCCCCACATGCGGCGGATGATCGCATTGACCCGCCGCACCGCGCTGAAGGGCGCCGCCGCCAGCCTGGCCCTGCCCGCCCTCGCCACCCCGCGCGAGGGGCTGGCCCAGGCGGCCACACCCCCGCTCCGCACCGCCCGCCGCGGGCCGGACCAGCCGCTCTTCGGCGCCGTGAGCTGGACGCTGGACAACGGGCTGCGGGTGGTGCTGGCCGAGAACCGCCGCGCGCCGGTGGCGGCCCATTACCTCTATGTGGCGGCCGGCTCCGGCGAGGACCCGGCGGGCAAGTCCGGCATCGCGCACTATCTCGAACACATGATGTTCAAGGGCAGCCCCAACGTGCCCTCCGGCGCCTTCAGCCGCGTGGTGGCGCGGGAGGGCGGGCAGGACAACGCCTTCACCAGCCGCGACATGACGGCCTATTTCCAGACGGTCGAGGCCTCGCGCCTGCCGCTGATGATGCGGCTGGAGGCGGACCGCCTCGCCGCCCCCCTCATGCCGCCCGATGAATACGAGGCCGAGCGGTCCGTGGTGCTGGAGGAACGGCGCCAGGTGGTCGAATCCAACCCCCGCAGCCGCTTCCGCGAGGAGTTCGACGCCACCCTGTGGGGCCCGCAGCATTGGCGCGGCCGCCCCATCATCGGCTGGGAGGATGAGATCCGCGCCATCACCCGGCAGGACATGATCGATTTCCACGCCCGCTTCTACGCGCCCTCCAACTGCACCCTGGTGGTGGCGGGCGATGTGCGCGAGGCCGATCTGCGCCGCTGGGCCGAGGAATTCTACGGCCCCGTCCCCTCCCGCCCCGAGGTCATCCGCGACCGCGCCGCCCCGCCCGAGGCGGCGGGCGAGGCACGCCTGATCCGCCGCGACCCGGGCGTGCGCGAACCCTCCTTCCTGCGCGCCTTCGCCGCCCCCTCCGCCACCTGGGGCGACCGCTCGCGGCATGACGCGCTGGACGTGCTGGCGCATCTGCTGGGCGGCGGCACCGGCTCGCGCATCCACAAGGCGCTGGTGGAGGAGGGGCTGGCCGTCGGCGCCGGCGCCTCCTATTCCGGCCAAGTGCTGGGGGTTGGCAGCTTCTTCCTCTATGCCACCCCCCGCCCGGGCGTGAGCACGGAGCGCATCGAGCAGGCGCTGAACACCGTGCTGTCCGAACTGCTGGATTCCGGCGCGACGGAGGCCGAGCTGCGCCGCTCCATCCGCCAGGAGACGGCCGGCGCCCTGCTGTCGCTGGATGGCTTGGGCGCCGCGCCGCGCATGCTGGGCGGCGCGCTGTCCATCGGCCTGCCCTTGGACGCCGTGGAGTTCTGGCCGCAACGCCTCGCCTCCGTCACCCTCGAACAGGTCAATGCCGCCGCGCGCCAGGTTCTCGGCGCGCCGGGGGCCAACATGGCCGGCTGGCTGCTGCCCGGAGACGCCTGATGTCCGAGACCCAGTTCGGCGTGACGCTGCCCGCGCGGCGCGGCTTCTCCGTGCCCATCCAGATCGTCGAGGCGGGCGGCGTCACCGCCTGGCTCGTCGAGGATCATTCGGTGCCCGTCGTCTCGGTCGCCTGGTCCTGGGCCGGCGGGCAGGCGCTGGAGCCCGAGGGGCGCGAGGGGCTGGCCGGCATGGCGGCCTCCTTGCTCACCGAGGGGGCGGGCGACCTGCGCGCCACCGAGTTCAGCGATGCGCTCTCCGATGAGGGGATCGGCCTCGGCTTCTCCGCCCGCGCCGATGTCTTCGAGGGTAGCTTCCGCACCCTGACCGACGCGCTGCCCCAGGCCGTGCCGCTGGCGCGGCTGGCCATGACCGCCCCGCGCCTCGACGAGGACGCCGTGGCCCGGGTGCGCGCCCGCGCCCTGCTGGCCGCGCGGCAGCAGACGGAAAGCCCCGGCGCCGTGGCGCGCCGCGCCTTCTGGGAGGCGGGTTTTCCCCGCTCCAGCCTCGGCCGGGCCGCCACGCCCGAGACCATCGGGACCATCACCACCGGTGACATCCGCACGGCGCTGGAAGCGCAGCTTCATCGCGGCGGCGTGCAGGTGGTGGCCGCCGGCGCGCTGGACGCGGCCGGGCTGCGTTCCGTGCTGGGTGAGCTGTTCGGCGCCCTGCCCCCCGGCACCCCGCCCGAACTCACGCCCCCCGGCCCCATGGAGATGTTCGGCAAGATGCTACGCCCCATGCCGGGCCCGCAGTCGCACATGGTCTTCGGCCAGGACGCCCTGCCCCCCACCGACCCGGACTGGGAGGCGAGCCAGGTGGCGCTGCGCATCCTGGCGGGCGGCGGCTTCAGTTCGCGCCTGATGCGGACCATCCGCGAGGAGCGCGGGCTGACCTATGGCATCGGCGCCGGGCTCTCCGTCGCCTTCGGGCAGGCGCTGGTGCAGGGCGTCGTCTCCACCGAGAACGCCCGGGCCAGCGAGGTCTGGCGCCTGGTGCGCGAGGGCTGGACGGAAATGGCGCAGGACGGCCCCACCGAGGAGGAGCTGCGCGACGCGGTCGCCTTCCTGGCCGGCTCCCTGCCGCTGCAATTCACCGACAGCCGGCGCACCGCCTCGCTTTTGCTGGGGCTGCGCCAGACCGGCCGCGCACCCGAATGGCTGGCCGGGCGGCCGGCGCGGCTGGCGGCGCTGACGCGCGAGGACGTGACGCGCGCGGGGCGGCGCTTCCTGCGCGCGAACACCCTGGCGCTGGCGGTGGCCGGGCAGCCGCAAGGGCTGTAACCTTCCCTCCGGCAAAGGATTTCAGGAGGGGCCAGGATGGCGGCAGCGGTGGGGGCGGCGATGGAAGCGGCATGGGCGAAGGTCGAGGCATTGGCGGCGGCGCCCGGGGCGGCCGCCATCCGCCCGCTCTTCGCGGCCGATCCGGACCGCTTCGCCCGCTTCCACCACAAGGGCGGCGGGCTGCTGCTGGACATCTCCAAGACCTCCGTCTCGGACGAGGTGCTGGCCGCGCTTCTGGACCTCGCCCGCGCGGCCGATGTGGCCGGGGGGCGCGACGCCATGGCCCGCGGCGAGCAGGTCAACAGCACCGAGCGCCGCGCCGCCCTGCACATGGCCCTGCGTGGCGACCTGCCGGGCGCGGGCGGCGAGGCGCACCGGGAGGCCGCCGAGGTGCTGGCGCGCATGGAGGCCTTCACGACCGCCATCCATCGCGGCGAAATCCGCGGCGCCACCAACCAGCGCTTCGACACGGTGCTGAACATCGGCATCGGCGGGTCCGACCTCGGGCCGGTCATGGTCGGGCGCGCCCTGTGGCGCGCGGGCGACCCGATGCGGCCCATCCACCTGGGCAATGTGGACGGGCATGGGTGGGAGACGGTGCTGCCCAGCCTCGACCCGCGCCGGACCCTGGTGCTGGTGGCCTCCAAGACCTTCACCACCCAGGAGACCATGGCCAATGCCCATCTGGTGAAGCGCTGGATGGAGGCGAGCGTGGGGCCGAACGGCGCGGCCTCGCATTTCGCGGCGCTGTCCACCAACCTGAAGGCCACGGCGGAATTCGGCATCGGCGAGGACCGGGTCTTCCCCTTCCGCGACTGGGTGGGGGGGCGGTTCTCGCTCTGGTCGGCCATCGGGCTGTCGCTCGCGCTGTCGCTGGGCTGGGACCGTTTCGCGGCCCTGCTGGAAGGGGCGCGGGCGATGGACCGGCATTTCCTCGACGCGCCACTGGAGAAGAACCTGCCCGTGCTGCTGGCGCTGGTGGAGGCCTGGCATGTGAACGGCCTCGGCCTGCACCGCCGCGCCGTGCTGCCCTATGACGAGCGCCTGCGCCGCCTGCCCGCGCACCTGCAGCAGCTGGAGATGGAAAGCCTCGGCAAGGGCGTGACCGTGGACGGCACCCCCGTGCCCCGCGCCACCGGCCCCGTGGTCTTCGGCGAGCCCGGCACCAATGCCCAGCACAGCTTCATGCAGCTGGTCCATCAGGGGCCGCGCCATGTGCCGGTGGACTTCATCCTGGTGGCCCGCCCCGACCACACCCATGCGGACAACCACAACATCCTGCTGGCCAACGGCCTGGCCCAGGCCGAGGCGCTGCTGATGGGCCGTGACGCGGAGGCCGTGCGCGCCGAGATGGAGGCCGCCGGCGTGGCGGAGGCCGAGATCGCGCGCCTGCTGCCACACCGCGTCTTCCAGGGCGACCGGCCTTCCAACACCATCCTCATGCCCCGCATGGACGAGGCGGCGCTGGGGGCCTTGATCGCCCTCTATGAGCACAAGGTCTTCGTGCTCGGCGCGCTCTGGGGCATCAACCCCTTCGACCAATGGGGGGTGGAGCTGGGCAAGGTGATGGCCACGCCCATCGCGCGGGAGTTGGAGACGGGCGAGGTCGGCGCGCATGATTCCAGCACGGCCGGGCTGCTGGCCGAGTTGCTGAAACTGGGCGGGGGATGATCCGCCTCCTCCCCGACGCGACCGCCAACCGCATCGCCGCCGGCGAGGTGGTGGAGCGCCCCGCCGCCGTGGTGAAGGAGCTGGTGGAGAACGCGCTGGATGCCGGCGCCCGCCACATCCGCGTGGAGCTGGAGGAAGGCGGCATCGGCCGCGTGCTGGTCGAGGATGACGGGCATGGCATGTCGCCCGAGGATCTGGAGCTGTGCGTGGAGCGCCACGCCACCTCCAAGCTGCCCGAGGAAGCGACCCTCTTCGCCATCGGCACGCTGGGCTTCCGGGGCGAGGCGCTGCCCTCCATCGGCGCGGTGGCGCGGCTTTCCATCACCACCTGCCCGCGCGATGGCGCGGCCCACCGCATCACCGTCGAGGGCGGGCGCAAGGGGCTGGTGCAACCGGCCTCCGGCGCGCCGGGCACGCGCGTCGAGGTGACGGACCTCTTCTTCGCCACGCCCGCCCGGCGGAAGTTCCTGCGTTCCGCCCGCAGCGAAGGCGATGCGGCCATGGATGCGCTGCGGCGCCTGGCCCTCGCCTGGCCGCAGGTGGGCTTCGAGGCCAGCCTGGATGGGCGACGCGTCCTGAACCTGGCACCTGCCCCCCGCGAGGCGCGGGTCGAGGCCCTGCTGGGCCCCGAATTCGCCGCAGCCGCGCGGCCGGTGGAGGGGCCGGGCATCACGGGCCTGGCCGGCGGGCCGGCCTTCACCCGCGCCACCTCGGCCGAGCAGCATTTCGTGGTGAATGGCCGCCCGGTGAAAGACCCCATGCTGCGGATGGCGCTGCGCGCCGCCTATCGCGACGTGACGGCGCCGGGGCGGCACCCGGTGGCGGCCCTTTTCCTGGAGGTGCCGCCCGCCGAGGTGGATGTGAACGTCCACCCCATGAAGACCGAACTGCGCTTTCGCGATTCCAACGGGGTGCGGGGCGCGGTGATCTCGGCGCTGCGGCGCGCATTGGGGCAAGGGGTCGTGGGCACGTCGCTCGGCTATGCGGGCCCGTCAGGGCTGCGCTTTTCCACGCCCCCGCCGCCGCTGACCGGCTTCGCGGAGGCCCGCCTGCCGCTCGCCTTCGCCCCGCCCGTGCCGGTCGAGGCCGCTCCCCCCGAACCCGTGCCGCAGGACCACCCGCTCGGCCGCGCCGTGGCGCAGATGATGGACACCTACATCCTGGCGGAAGCGCCCGATGGCGCGCTGATCCTGGTGGACCAGCACGCCGCCCATGAGCGCCTCACCCACGAACGCCTCAACGCCGAATTGCTGGAAGGCGGCGTCCGCAGCCAGCCCCTGCTGATCCCCGCCGTGGTGGAACTGCCCGGCGCGGCGCGGCTGGTGGAGGCGGCGCCCGACCTCGCGCGCCTGGGCTTGGAGGTGGAAGGCTTCGGCCAGGGCGCCGTTCTGGTCCGCGCCCTGCCCGCCCTGCTCGGCACCGCCGACCCCGCGCCCATGCTGCGCGACCTGTCGGAAGAACTGGCCGAGGGCGGCGAGGGCCAGGCGCTGGCCCTGCGCCTTGATGCCGCGGTGGCGCGGCTCGCCTGCCATGGCTCGGTGCGCGCCGGGCGCCGCCTGACGCCGGCCGAGATGGATGCGCTGCTGCGCGCCATGGAGCGCACGCCGCGCGCCGCCACCTGCAGCCATGGCCGCCCCACCTATCTGCGCCTGGGCGCGGGGGAGATGGCGCGCTTGTTCGGGCGGGGGTGAATCCTATCTCATTGTCCATGTTGCACCGCCGCACTGTTCTCGCCCTGCCCCTGCTGGCCACGCCCGCGGCGGCCCAGCACGCCTTCCTCCCCACGCCCGAGGCCCTGTCCTTGCTGCGGGCGGGCGGGCTGAACCTTTACATCCGCCACGCCATCACCGACCGCACCCAGCGCGACACCGGCCGGCGCGGGGACCGCGCGGGGCAGCGCAACCTCAGCGAGGCCGGGCGGCAGCAGGCGCGGCGCCTGGGCGAGGCCTTTCGCGCCCTGAACATCCCCGTGGCCGAGGTGCTGACCAGCGAGGTCTTCCGCGCCGCCGACACGGCCGAACTCGCCTTCGGCCAGGCGCGGGTGGAACGCGACCTGATCGCGGACGACTACACGCCAGGCAGCGCCACCGACGATGCCCGCGCCGTCTCGCGCCGGCTGGCGCAGCCGGTAGGGCAGATCGCACATGGCGGAAATCCGCCATTGCGTGAATCTGCCCGGAATGAAACGGCCGGCGGGAACCGCGTCATGGTCGGGCATATCGTGCCGCTGGGCATGATCCTGGGGCGCGGCCTGGCGCAGGGGGAATTCCCGGAGGGCTCCATGGGCCTCTTCCGCCCGCGCGGCGCCGACTGGGAATTCCTGGGCTTCGTGACGGCGGAGCAGCTGATCGCGGCCGCGGGGTCGCGCTGAAGGCGCGCGGCGAGAGGCTTGCGCTGACGCGCCGCGTGGGGCATCGCCCCTGCCATGCCTCTCCCTGAAAGCCTCGACCGCCTGATGACGCGCGCCGCCGAACTCCGCGCGGAGCTGGAGACCGCCGACGGGTCGCAATTCGGCGCCCTGTCCAAGGAGCTCTCCACGCTGGAGCCGCTGGTCGAGAAGGTGGCCGAATACCGCGCCCTGGAAAACGCCCAGGCCGAGGCGGAATCCCTCCTCTCCGACCCCGAGATGCGCGAGCTGGCCGAGGCCGAATACCACGACGCCAAGGCCCGCCTGCCTTTGCTGGAACGCGAAATCCGCCTGATGCTGCTGCCGAAGGACGCGGCGGATGAGCGCAGCGCCATCCTCGAAATCCGCCCCGCCGCGGGCGGCGACGAGGCGGGGCTTTTCGCGGGCGAGCTGTTCCGCGCCTACCAGAAATACGCCGAAACCCGCGGCTGGCGCTTTTCCGTGCTCGACTACGACGAGAACGAGCTGGGCGGCGTGAAGGGCGCCACCGCCGAGATCGAGGGCCAGGGCGTCTTCGCGCGCCTCAAATTCGAAAGCGGCGTCCACCGCGTCCAGCGCGTGCCGGCCACCGAGACGCAGGGGCGCATCCACACCTCCACCATCACCGTCGCCGTCCTGCCCGAGGCGGAGGAGGTGGATGTGAAGGTCGAGGACAAGGATTTGCGGATTGACACCTACCGCGCCTCCGGCGCCGGCGGGCAGCATGTGAACAAGACGGACAGCGCGGTGCGCATCACGCATCTCCCCACCGGCATCGTGGTCGCGATGCAGGAGGAGAAGTCCCAGCACAAGAACCGCGCCAAGGCCATGAAGGTGCTGCGCGCGCGCATCTTCGACGCGCAGCGCCAGGCCGCGGACTCCGCCCGCGCCGCCGACCGCCGCAGCCAGGTCGGCACCGGCGACCGCAGCGAGCGCATCCGCACCTACAATTTCCCGCAGGGCCGCGTGACGGACCACCGCATCGGCCTGACGCTGCACAAGGTGGACCGGGTGATGATGGGCGAGTTCGACGACATCTTCGACGCCCTCATCAGCGAGGACGAGGCCCAACGCCTGGCCGCCGAGGCCTGATGCCCAGCGTGGGCGCCCTGCTCTGCCAGGGCGGGGCGGCGCTGCGCGCGGCGGGCATCGAGAATGCCCGGATGGAGGCGCGCTGGCTGCTGGCCCATGCGCTGGACGCCACGCCCGAGGCGCTGCTGCGCGACCCGCGCGCGGAAGTGTCCCCGGACGCCGCCGCCCGTTTCGAGGCAACCCTGGCCCGCCGCGCGGCGCGGGAACCCCTGGCCTTCATCACCGGCCGCGCCGGCTTCTGGACGCTGGAGCTGGAAGTCGCCCCGCACACCCTGATCCCCCGCGCCGACACCGAGACGCTGGTGGAGGCGGTGCTGGCGCGCGGCGTGGCGCCCCGCCGGGTGCTGGACCTCGGCACCGGCACGGGGGCCTTGCTGCTGGCCGTGCTTTCCGAATTCCCGGCGGCCACCGGCGTCGGCGTGGACCTGAAGCCCGAGGCCGCGGCGCTGGCCGCGCGCAACGCGGCGCGGCTGGGGCTTTCGCCCCGCGCCGCCTTCCTGGCGGGGGATTGGGGGACGGCGCTCGACGCCCGCTTCGACCTGGTGCTGTCCAATCCACCCTATATCGCGGCCGGCGATATCCCGGCGCTGATGCCCGAGGTGGCGGAACATGAGCCGGCCTCAGCGCTGGATGGCGGGGCGGATGGGCTGGACGCCTACCGCGCCCTCGCCACCGCCCTGCCAAGCCTCCTGGCCCCGGGCGGGGCGGCCGTGCTGGAGCTTGGCCAGGGCCAGGCCGAGCCCGTGGGCGCGCTGGCCCAGGCCGCCGGGCTGTCGGTTGCAGGGCTGCGCGCCGATCTTTCGGGCATTCCGCGCGCAATCCTTCTGGAATCGGGGCAGAAAGCCATTGGCGGCGGCGCGGACAGGGGCTAAGGTTGGAATGTCCACAGGGGCCGGAAGGCCGGTGGACAACGCTCGGGCCCGCGGGGCCTCGGTGAAGTGCAGCGAATGGCGCGACCGGCCCGTCCGGCCCGCCTTCATGAGACAGCAAAAGCACAGCAGCGGATGAACATGAAGCGCATGCGCCGTGGCCATCGCCATGGCGGCGGTGGCGGCGGTGGCGGTCAGTTCCGGCACACGGGCGGCGGCAACAGCGGGAACCAGCCCCTCAATCGGAATCACGTCTTCGATTCCAGCGGGCCTGATGTCCGGCTTCGCGGCACCGCCCAGCAACTCTTCGAGAAATACCTCCAGCTCGGCCGGGACGCGACCAGCGCCGGCGACCGGGTGGCGGCCGAGGGCTATTTCCAGCACGCGGAACACTATTTCCGCATCCTGGGCGCCATGGCCGCGGCGCAGCAGCAGCCCCCGCCGCAGGAACGCCGCCAGCGCGAGGCCCCCGATTCCTCCCCCCAGGAGGGCGAGGGCGAAGGCCAGGACGGCACCCATCCGCTGGAGGCCGAGCTGGCCGGCGAGGCGGAAGCCCTGCCCATGCCGCAATCCCGCCGGGCGGCGCCCCAGCAGGAAGAACAGCCGGGCTGAAGGGTGGGGGCATCGCGCCCCCTTCGCCTTTCGGCGGGCCTTACGGCGCCCGGCGCAGCGCGCCCTTATTGCGCTCTGCGCAGCGCGCGCCAGCACACCCTATTGCGCTCTGCGCAGCGCGCGCCAGCGCGCGACATTCCTGTTGTGTTCCTCCAGCGTGCGGCCGAAGGCGTGGCCGCCCGTGCCATCCGCCACGAAATAGAGGTAGTCCGTCGTCTCCGGCTGGGTGGCGGCGCGCAGCGATTCGCGGCCCGGCGAGGCGATGGGCCCCGGCGGCAGGCCACGGATGCGGTAGGTGTTGAAGGGGTGGTCCTCGTTCAGGTCCGCCCGCGTCAACGCGCGGTCCAGCGGCATCCCCTGCCCCGCCCCATAGGCCACGGTCGGGTCCGATTGCAGCATCATCCCGCGCCGCAGCCGGTTGATGAAGACGCCGCCGACCAGGCCGCGTTCCCCCGCCACACCCGTCTCGCGCTCGATGATGGAGGCCAGGATCACCGCCTCGCGCGGGGAGGCCAGGGGCAGGTTGGGCGCGCGGGCGGCCCAGGCCTCCTCCACCGCCTGTTCCATGGCGGCGGTGGCGCGGCGCACGAGGGAGGCACGGCTGTCGCCCAGGGTGAAGGCATAGGTCTCCGGCAACAGGGCGCCTTCCGCGATGGGCGGCGTCTCGCCGGTCAGGCCTTCCATGTCGTCAATGAGTTGGGTGATCTGCCGCGCCGTCAGCCCCTCGGCGATGGTCAGGCGCCGCTGCACGGGCCTTCCCTCACGCAGCACGGTCAGCACCTGGCGGATGGAGGCGCGGGCGGGGAAGGCGAATTCGGCGGCGCGCAGCGGGCCTTCATTGCGCGTCAGAACGGCCGCGGCGGTGAAGAGGCGGGCGTCGGAAATCACCCCGCGCTCGGCCAAAGTGTCGGCGATGGCCCCGGTGCCCCCGCGCGGGATCACCACCTGGGCGGGTTCGGCCAGCGGGCCGGGCGCATCCACCTCGCGCCAGGCCATGAAGGCCAGGATGCCCGCCAGCACCGCCAGCGCGAGCACAAGCGATCCCAACAGGCGCAGCACGCGCAACATCAGAAGTTGACCGTCAGGGGAAAGCCCGGGCGCCGCCGCGAGGGGCGCCCGGAAGCCCGCGTCAAGGCGCCGCCCGGAACACCACCGAGGCGTTGGTGCCGCCAAAGCCGAAGCTGTTGGACAGCGCCACCTCGATCTTGCGTTCCTGCGCGGTCTTGGCCACCCGGTCGATCGGCGAGGGGCGCGAGGGCTCCTCCAGGTTCAGCGTGGGGGGCGCCACATTGTCGCGGATGGCGAGGATGGAGAAGATCGCCTCCACCGCGCCCGCGGCCCCCAGCAGATGCCCCGTGGCCGACTTGGTGGAGGACATGGCGAGGCCCTTGGCCGCGTCACCCCAGAGGCGCTCCACGGCCGAAAGCTCGATGTCGTCGCCCATGGGCGTCGAGGTGCCGTGGGCGTTCACATACTGCACCTGCTCGGGCGTGATGCCGGCCGAGGCCAGCGCCGCCTTCATGGCGCGGTAGCCGCCCTCGCCATCCTCGGTGGGGGAAGTGATGTGATAGGCGTCGCCGCTCATGCCGTAGCCGATGACCTCGGCGTAGATCTTCGCGCCGCGTGCCTTGGCGTGCTCGTATTCCTCGAGCACGACCACGCCCGCGCCCTCGCCCATCACGAAGCCGTCGCGGCCCTTGTCCCAGGGGCGGGAGGCCTCGGCCGGCGTGTCGTTGTAGCCGGTGGAGAGCGCACGCGCGGCGCAGAAGCCGCCGATGCCCAATTCGCAGATGGCGGCCTCGGCGCCGCCGGCCACCATCACATCGGCATCGCCCAGCGCGATGAGGCGCGCGGCGTCACCGATGGCGTGCACGCCGGTGGCGCAGGCCGTCACGGCCGAATGGTTCGGGCCCTTGAAACCGTAGCGGATGGAAACCTGCCCGGAGGCGAGGTTCACCAGCGCGGAGGGAATGAAGAAGGGCGAGAGGCGCCGGGACTTGCCCGCGGCGACCAAGCCGCCCGCCTCCTGGATCACCTCCAGGCCGCCGATGCCGGAGCCGATCATCACGCCGGTGGCGCAACGACCCGCTTCATCCTCGGGGGCCCAGCCGCTGTCCTCGATGGCCTCGGCCGCCGCCACCCAGGCAAGCTGGATGAAGCGGCCCATCTTCTTCTGTTCCTTGACGGGGATCCATTCGTTGAGGTCCAGGCCGCCCTCGGCGCGGGTTCCGGGGGGAACCTGGCCCGCGATCTTGGCCGGCAGGTCCTTCACGTCGAAGGACTGGATGGCGGAGATGCCGCTTTCGCCATTGACCAGCCGGCGCCAGAAGCGCTCCACCCCGAGCCCGAGCGGGCCCGTGATTCCCATGCCGGTGACAACGACGCGCCGCGGCGCGAATCCTGGCGCAAACACGTTATGAAACCCCGTGGAGAAGGCTCAGGCCGCGGCCTGCTGCTTCTCGATGAACTCGATCGCGTCCTTGACGGTCTGGATCTTCTCGGCCGCGTCGTCGGGAATCTCCACGCCGAAGGCTTCCTCGAAGGCCATCACCAGCTCGACCGTGTCGAGGCTGTCCGCGCCCAGGTCGTCAATGAAGGACGCCTCGGGGGTCACCTTGGCCTCTTCGACGCCCAGGTGCTCGACCACGATCTTCTTCACCTTTTCGGCGGTCTCACTCATCGCGAAAATCTCCTGCTGCCGCGGGCCCGACATCCGGGCCGGCTTCCCCCCGAGTCTTGCCCAGGCGGGTTATCATGAAAGGATGCGGGCCACTAGGCCGCTCAGGCGACCCTGACAAGCCTGGGATATGGCATTTTCACCAGGGGGAAGCAGCGCGGGGGGTGTTCACATCGCGTTTCCCCATGTGACGCCTCACCATAAGAGCCCCTGGGGGGCCATCCTCCTGGACATCGCGCCCGGGGGTGGTCTACCGCCTGGGTTCCTTCCCCTGGTCCGAGGCCGCCGCCTGAGCATTTCCCTCCCCCCGGCCGAGCCCTACCTCCCGCCCCGCCCCTCCCGGCACCGCGGGCGGCTGCCCATCTGGCGGCTCTTCCTGATCGCGCGGCGCAACCTGCTGGGCGTCTGGAGCGAGCAGTTCTTCGACCAGTCGCACATCCGGATGAAGGTGCTCAGCCGCAACATCTTCGTCTTCAACATGCCGCCGGCCATCCAGTCGGTCATGATCGGCCAGCCGGAGGTGTTCGAGCGCAAGTCGCCCCAGATGCGCCACGCCCTCGAACCCCTGCTGGGCGACGGGCTGCTGATCTCGGACGGGCTGGTGTGGAAGGAAAGGCGGCGGGTGGTGCAATCCGTCACCCACCCCTCGCGCATGGCGAGCCTGACCCCCGTGATGACGGCGGTCGCCGTTGAAACCCGCGACGCCTGGGCCGCCCTGCCGGCGGGCGCCGAGCTGGACATGCTGGAGGAGATGGGCCGCTTCACCGCCGAGGTGATCGGCCGCACCATCTTCGGCACGGCCGTGGGCCGCCGCGCGACCGCGACGGTGGTCGAGGCCTTCGCGCGCTACCAGGCGCGGATTTCCAACACCGACCTCACCTCCGTCATCGGCCTGCCGGACTGGACGCCCCGGCTGAACGGGCTGCTGCGGCGGGGCGAGGTGCGGCGCATCCATCGCGTGGTGGACGGGCTGATCGAGGAGGTGCTGAACGCCGCCGGGGGTGAACTCTCGCTGGTGGCCGGCATGGCCTCCCACCCCGGCATGACGCGCGAAGCCTTCCGCAACGAGGCCATCACCATCTTCATGGCCGGGCACGAGACCACGGCCAACCTCATGGCCTGGGTGTGGTTCCTGCTCTCCCAGGCGCCCTGGGCCGAGGCCGCGCTGCACGAGGAGTTGGACCGGGTGCTGGGCGGCCGCGCCCCGGGCTTCGAGGACCTGCCGAACCTCCCCTACACCCGCGCGGTGGTGGAGGAGACGCTGCGCCTCTACCCGCCCATCCCGCTGCTGGCGCGCGAGGCGAACGCCGACACGGAGGTGACGGGCGTTCCCGTGCCCAAGGGCAGCATCGTCATCGTGGCGCCCTGGGTGGTGCACCGCCACCGCGCCTATTGGAGCGAGCCCGACGCCTTCCGGCCCGAGCGCTTCCTGCCCGGGGCGCCGCCGCCCGCGCGCTTCACCTACCTGCCCTTGGCGCTGGGGCCGCGCATCTGCACCGGGCAGCATTTCGGGCTCTACGAGGCGATGATCGCGGTGGCGACCCTGGCGCAGCATTTCCGCCCGCGCCTGCGCCCCGGCCATGTGGCCGAGGCCGTCAGCCGCCTCAGCCTGCGACCGGGGGAGACGCTGCCCATGCGGCTGGAGCGGCGCTGACGCGCGCATCATCCCGGCGCCAGGCGGCGGGCCAGCCGGCCAGTTCACCCACCTGCTCGCCGGCGGCGAAGAGGGTCAGGGGGGCCTCCGACAGGTCCACCTGGCAGCGCAGCGCCAGGGGGCTGCCCGCACGGGTGGCGGCATAGGGGAAAAGCGGGTCGCGGGTGCGCGTCCAGAGGATGGGGCTGGCCTCGCATTCGGCCAGCGTCCGGGCGCGCCAGCGCCGCACCAGCGCCTCGAAGGTCGTCCGGTCCAGTTCCTGCGCCTCGAGCAGCCCTTCGCGAAAGCGGTTCTGCAGGGCGTAGCTGGGGCGGAAGGCACCGGTGGCGGGGTCCAGCGCCAGCAAGGCGGCTTCCCCGTTCGCGCGGCGCACCTGCATCATCGGCCGGCCCATCGGGGCGAAATACCGGTCGGCGGGGCGTGCGGCCCCGCTGGCCTGGGAAAGCCCCTGCCAAAGCCGACCCGCTGCGACCCCCTCCGCTGCGTTGCTGTCCGCTGCGACGCTGTCCATGGCGTTCCCTCTAAACTTATATGAAAATTATGCGTAGGGCGCTCAATCCTCAATTAAAAAAGATGGCGCCGGTGTGACAGAGGGAAAACGCGCGTCACGGCCGGCCGGTTGCGGCGGGTGGCCGGGGGCGGGCCGGCGTGGTCAGATGCCGCGGCGGCCGCCCTGGCGCCGCGCATGCACATGGAGGCCAAGCCCATGATTCGCCGCAGTTTGCTGCCTGCCCTCCTGCTTATTGTCGGCACGCCGGCCCTGGCGACGGAGCTGCCGGTGCGGGGGGTGATGCTCTCCTCCGCGGGCCTCGCGCAGATCATGCGGGGCGGCATGGTCGCGCCCGATGCCGGCGCCGTGACCTTCCGCGTGCCGCTGGCCGATGTGGACGACATCCTGCGCTCGCTCGTGATCGCGGACCCGGCGGGGCGCGTCGAGGGCGTGCGCCTGCCCGCCCAGGACCTCGCCGCCGAGGCCTTCCGGGGCCTGCCGCTGCGCCCGCACGATTTCGACAGCCGCGCGGCGCTGTTCAACGCGCTGCGCGGGCAGGAGGTGGCGGTCGGCGCCATCGAGGGGCGCATCGCGGAAGCGGGCGAGCATGAGGGCCGCCTGCGCCTGACGCTGCTGACCGCGACGGGCCTGCGCGCGCTGATGCTCGACCCCGCCGACGAGGTGCAGCTGCGCGATGCCGGCCTGGCCGCGCGCCTGGCCCGCGCCGCCGCCGCGCTGGCCGAGACGCGCACCGCCGACACGCGCACCGTCACGGTCGCGCTGCGCGCGGGCGCCAATGCCCCGCGCGAGATTGCCGCGGCCTATGTGGCCGGTGCGCCGCTGTGGAAGCCCTCCTGGCGGATCACCGTGCCGGGCTTCGGCGAGACGGGTGCCGAGGCGCGGCTGATGGGCTGGGCGGTGGTGGAGAACCACACGGGCGCGGACTGGTCGGGCATCCGGCTCTCGCTGGTGTCGAGCGAGGCGGCGGCCTTCCGCCAGGCCCTCTACACCCCCGTGCTGCTGCCGCGAATCGAGCTGCCCATCGAGGGCAGCGGCCAGGTGGAGGTGCGCCCGGACACGGGGGGCCGCCCGCGGCCCACGCCTCCGCCGGCCCCCTTGGCCCGCGCCTTCGCCCTGCCCGCGCCCGCCGCCGCGCCGGTGGCGGAGGCCGCGCCCGCCGCCCCGCCCGTGGCCGCCGAAGCCTCGCTTGGCCGGGTGGCCTTCGTGCTGGTGGACCCCGTGACCATCCAGGCGGGCGAGACGGCGAACGTCCCCTTCCTCGACATGCGCCTGCCGGCCGAGCGGCTGTGGTGGGTGCAGGACCTCGCCGCGCGCCACCCGCTCCAGGCGCTGCGCCTTCGCAACGCGGCGGACCACCCGCTGCCGCCCGGCCTCGCCACCATCTATGGCAGCCAGGGCGCCGAGACGGATGGTTTCCTGGGTGACGCGCAATTGCCCGGCATGCCGGCGGGCGCCACCCGGCTGCTGGCCTTCGGGCGCGACCAGGGCGTGCAGATCGGCGCGGCGCGCGACGACCGCACCGACCCCACCGGCGTCACCTTCCGCCGCGGCGCCGTGCTGGTGGCGCAGCGCGCCGTGCACCGGCTGCGGCTGGCGGTGGATGGCGGCGCCCAGCGTGGCACGCTGGTGCTGGACCTGCCGCGCCGCGCGCGCGAGACGCCGCAATTCCAGCCCGTCGCCGAGGGCGATTTCGGCCTGCGCGTGGAGGTGACGCTGGAGGGCGCCGCCGCCGAGCACAATTTCGAGTGGGAACGCCGGACGACGCGCACCATCCCCCTCTGGGATCCCGCCCTGCCCGAGCCCCTGCCGCCCATCTGGCGCGACCTGGCGCTGGACCGCGACACCGCCCGCCTGCCCGGCGGCACCGACCGCCTGGCCGCGCTGCGCGAGGTGCTGGAACGCCTGCCCGCCGGCGCCGACGGCCGCGCCGGGCTGGAAGGCCTCATCACCGCCTATGCCGAGGCGCTGCGGCTGATGGACGCCTTCCGCGCCGCCGCCCGCGACCACGCCGCCGCCGAAGCCGCCCTGCTGCGCGCCCGCCGCGCGGCGGAGGATCGCACGGGCGCCGAACGCGAACAGGCGCGGGTGGCGCTGAACGCCGCCTCGCTGGCGGCGGAGCGCAGCGGCCGCGCGGCCGACGCCGCCTGGACCACCTGGCGCGCGGCGGCGCAGCGCGTCGTGGCCTGGGAGGGCTGAGCCATGGCGCGGCAGCTCTACGAACTCTGCGGCACCGACCCCGCCCGCGTCTTCAGCCCTTTCTGCTGGCGCAGCCGTTTCGCGCTGGCGCACAAGGGGCTCGACTTCGAGAGCATCCCCTGGCGCTTCACCGAGACGGAGCGCCTTGCCTTCGCGAAGCATGACAAGGTGCCGGTGCTGGTGGATGGCGAGCGCGTGGTGCCGGATTCCTTCGCCATCGCGCGCCATCTCGACGAGGCCTATCCGGAACTTCCCAGCCTGATGCACGGGCGCGCCCACGCCTATCGCTTCATCCAGTCCTGGACCGGGACGGTGTTCCACGCGGCGCTGATCCGGCTGATCGTCTCGGACGTGCCGCCGCTGCTCGACGAACCGGCGCGGAGCTACTTCATCGCCAGCCGGGAAAAGCGCTTCGGCATGAAGCTCGCGGAGGTGACGCGCGACCGTGAGGCGCGGTTGCCGGAATTCCGCGCCATGCTCGCGCCATTGCGCGACACCGTCACGGCGCAGCCCTATCTCGGCGGCGACGCGCCCGACTACGCGGACCATGTGGTGATGGGCGCCTTCATGTGGGCGCGCGGCGCCAGCCCGCTGCGCCTGCTGACGGAGGATGATCCCGTCTGGTCCTGGCGCGAGCGCATGCTGGACGCCTATGGCGGCCTCGCCCGCGCCACGCCCAGCGCCGAGGCGTGAGGCCCCGTTCACGTTGACCGCGCCTCATCCCGTGTTACCGTGCGCCGACACAGGGGGAGGCGGGCGCCGGCGGGCGTCTGTGTCCATGAAACAGAACAGAACGGGAGCCACGCCATGACGCGCCTTCACCGACGCAGCCTGTTGTCCGCCACCGCCATGGGCGTGCTCGCCACGCCGGCCATTGCCCAGGGATGGCCCTCGCGTCCCATCGAGATGCTGATCGGCTTCGCGGCGGGCGGCGGCACGGACATCCTGGCCCGCACCCTGGCGCCCTTCATGGAAAAGCACCTGGGCGGCGGCGCGCGCATCGGCGTGGTGAACCGTCCGGGACCGGGCGGCGAGATCGGCTTCACGCAGCTGGCCCAGGCGCGGCCCGACGGCCACACCATCGGCATGCTGAACGCGCCCGCCTTCATCACCATCCCGCATGAGCGGCGCACGCGCTACACCTTCGAGAGCTTCGAGTTCATCGCGAACCTCGTCTCCGACCCGGCCTCGATCAACGTCCACCCGTCCAGCGAATTCCAGACCATTGACCAGCTGGTGGCCTGGGCGAAGGCCAACCCCGGCCGCATGACCATCGGCATGCAGGGCACGGGCTCCGCCATGCACCTGGCCACGCTGGCCTTCATGCGGAAGGTGGACATGCGCGCCACGCTGGTGCCCTTCCCCGGCACCGCGCCCAACCGCACCGCGCTGCTGGGCCGGCACATCATGGCCAGCACCTTCGGCATCGGCGAGGCGGCGCCCTTCGTGAAGGAAGGGCAGATCCGCAACCTCGGCTTCATGGCCGCCAGCCGCTGGGATGAGCTGCCGGACGCCAAGACGATGCGCGAGCAGGGCATTGACGTGGTCGCGGGCTCGGACCGTGGCCTCGCCGCGCCCGCCGGCACGCCACCCGAGATCATCGAACGCCTGTCCCGCGCCGTGACGGCGACGCTCGCCGACCCGGAATTCCAGGTGAAGGCGCGCGAACAGCTGCTCTTCCTCGCCCCCATGCCGCGCGCGGAATACCGCACCTACCTCACCGGGCTGAACGAGGAGATCGGGCGACTCTGGCGCGAGGACCCCTGGCGCCGCTGATCCCGCCATGGCCCTGCACCGCGACAGCATCGCCGCCCTCTTCATCCTGCTGCTGGTGGCGGGGGGCTGGTACGATTTGCAAGGGGTGGCGACCGACGCCGCCATGTTCCCGCGCCTCATCCTGGGCGCCATGGGCATCCTGGCCGTGCTGATGTTCACGGCCGGGCTGCGGCGCGCGGCGCCGGAGGCGCGCTTCGTCGAGCATGCCCGCAACCTGGCCATCACGGTCGGGCTGACGGCCCTCTACGTCCTCGCGGTGGAGCCGGTGGGGTATTTCCCCGCGACCTTCGTCTTCGTGGCGGTGCTGGCCTTCGCATTGGGCCTGCGGCGGCCGCTGCTGGTGCTGGCGGCGAGTGCGGCCTTCACCGGCGCGGTGTGGCTGGTCTTCGTGGCCGCCTTCAGCCGGCGCCTGCCGCCCGGCCTGTTCCTCGACAACTGACCGGACGGAAAACGCGCCATGTGGGATGGGCTGCTCCACGCGATCCCGGGCGTCTTCGCCTGGCAGAACGTATTGGCCATGGTGGTGGGCACCATCGGCGGCATCGTCATCGGCGCGCTGCCGGGGCTTTCGGCCACCATGGGCATCGCGGTGCTGATCCCGCTGACCTTCGGCATGGAGCCGCTGGTGGCGCTGGGCATGATGGCGGGCATCTACAATGGCGCGATGTATGGCGGCGCCATCCCGGCCGTGCTGCTGCGCATCCCGGGCACGCCGGCCGCCGTCTGCACCACGCTGGACGGCTACCCCATGGCGCAGCGGGGCGATGCGGCGCGGGCGCTGCAGATCTCCTGCCTGTCCTCGGCGGTGGGGGGCATGGCGTCGGCGATCGCGCTGATCGCGCTCGCGCCGCCGCTCGTGCAGGTCACGCTGCTGTTCGGCCCGGCGGAGTATTTCTGGGTGGCGGTGTTCGGCCTGTGCAGCGTCTCGGTGCTGCTGGGCAAGGACCCGGTGAAGGGCCTCATCGCCGCCTGCTTCGGCCTGCTGCTGGGCACGGTGGGCATTGACGGCGTCTCGGGCCATGAACGCTTCACCTTCGACGACATGAACCTGGCCGGCGGGCTGCATGTGGTGGTGGTGCTGACGGGGCTCTACGCCCTGCCGCCCATCTTCATGCTGGCCGAGGAAGCCGCGCGCCGAAGCGCCAATGAGGGCATGGCGGTGCTGCGGGCCTCGGTGGGCCTGTTCCATGGCTGGACGAAGTTCATCAAGACCTGGATCCGTTCCTCGCTGATCGGCATCGTCATCGGCATCCTGCCGGGCGCCGGCGGCTCGCTGGCCGCCTTCCTCAGCTACAATGAGGAGAAGCGCGCCTCGAAGGACCCCGACAGCTTCGGCCAGGGCAATGAGAACGGCGTGGCGGCGGCCGAATGCGGCAACAATGCCGACAATGCGGCGGCGCTGATCCCCGCGCTCACGCTCGGCATTCCGGGCAGCGCGGTCACGGCCATCATCCTGGGAGGGCTGCTGATCCATGGCTTGCAGCCTGGCCCCGCGCTGTTCCGCGACCATGGCGACGTGGTCTATGGCTTCATGATCCAGATGCTGATCACCAGCGTGCTGATCATCTTCTTCGGCGGCGTGGTGGCCAGCCGGCTCTTCGCCAATGTGCTGCGCATTCCCTCCGCGCTGCTGGCGCCCTGCGTGCTGGGGCTTTGCGTGGTGGGCGTCTACAGCGTGCAGGACAGCATGTTCGACGTGTACCTGATGTTCGGCTTCGGCCTGATCGGCTACGCGATGGACCGGCTGCGCTTCCCGCTGGCGCCGGTGGTGCTGGGCGTGGTGCTGGGCGGCATGGCGGAGAGCAACCTGCGCCTGGCGCTGATCATCGCGCAGGGGGACTACATCCAGCTCGTCTCCTCGGTGGTGTCGCAGATCGTGATCGCGATGATCCTGGTGGTGCTGGCCGTGCCGCTGATCCGCGCGCGGCTGGCGAAGAAGGTGGGGCTGGGTTGAAGGACGCGCGGCCGATTCACGCCCCCGCCGTGCCGGCGCTGGCGATCGGACGCGGGGCTGCGCGGCCGATTCACGCCCCCGCCGTGCCGGCGCTGGCGATCGGACGCGTCAGTAGGCCATCCAGCCCCCATCCACCATCAGGTTGTGGCCGGTGATGTAGGTGGCCTCGTCGCTCGCCAGGAACAGCGCGGCTGAGGCCACGTCGTCCGGCCGGCCCAGCCGCGGCCAGGGCGTTCGCATGTGCGAGTATTCCAGGCTGTCCGGCGCGTCGCCCAGGGGCTTGCCGGTCAGGATGCGGCCCGGCGCCACCGCGTTGCAGATGATGTGGTCCGCCGCGTAGTCCACCGCCACTTGGCGCGTGAGATAGACCACCGCCGCCTTGCCCGTGCCATAGGCGATGTCGGCCGGTGCGGCCACCATGCCGTGCTGCGAGGAGATGTTCACGATGCGCCCCCGCGCCTCGCCCCGCACGGGCTGCGCGAGGAATTGCTGCACCGCGCGCTTGCAGCCGAGGAAGACGCCCTTCGCGTTCACGGCCATCACGCGGTCCCATTCGGCCTCGTCCACGTCGAGCAGCTTGCCGCCACGCCCGCCGATGGCGGCGTTGTTCACCATCACGTCCAGCCGGCCGAATTCCGCCACCGTGGCCGTGACCAGCGCGTCCACATCAGCCCAGCTTGCCATGTCGCAGCGGTGGAAGCGCGCGGTGCCGCCCGCGGCCTCGATCAGCGCGCGCGTGGCCTCGCCGCCCTCGCGCACCGTCTCCGTCACATCGGCGATGACGACCACGGCGCCCTCGGCCGCGAAGCGCCGCGCGATGGCGCGGCCGATGCCCGAGGCGCCGCCCGTCACGATCGCCACCCTGTCCCTGAGACGCATCCCCGCTTCCTCGCGCATTGATCTGGCCCGGCCATCCGTGGTTAACCCGAAGGGTCGCCACGAATGAGGCACGGCGCCGCGCGGACTGACACGCGGCGCGATCATGTCACGGGAGGTTATAGAAACATGCAACGTCGCATCCTGCTGGCCGGCACCGCGCTCGGCCTCGCCGCGCCCGCCCTGATGGGCCGGGCCTTCGCCCAGCCCCGCGATCCGTCCTGGCCCCGCGCCATCAACATGGGCACCGCCGCCCCCGGCGGCACCTACGCGCTGTATGGGCCCGCCTGGGGCGGCCTGGCGCAGGAAGCCACGGGCGTGAACATCTCCTACCGCACCACGCAGGGCCCGAACCAGAACATCATCCTGGTGCAGCGCCGCGAAGTGGAAGTCGGCATGGTCACCATGGGTGTCGCGCTCCAGGCCTGGAACGGCTCGGCGCCCTGGACGCAGGGCAACCGCTTCCGCGACATCCGCGCGCTGTTCCCCATGTATGACACGCCCTTCCACGGCATCACGCTGAAGCGCAGCGGGCTGACGAACATGGCCGCGCTGGCGGGCAAGAACGTCGGCGTGGGCCCGCGCGGCGGCACGCCCGGCACCTATTTCCCGCTGATGTTCGAGGCGCTGAACATCCGCCCCGCCGCCATCCGCTTCGGCTCGGGCAGCGACATGTCGGGCCAGCTGCAGGACGGGCTGCTCGATGCGTTCCTCTTCGCCTCCGGCGTGCCCATCCCCGCCTTCTCCGAGGCGGAGACGCAGGGCGAGGTGAACTTCATCGACTTCACCGCCGCCGAGACGCGCACCCTGACCGAACGCTTCCCCGAGCTGACGGCCAGCACGCTGCCCGCCAACACCTACCGCACGGCCGGCCGCGCGCTGAACGTGGTGGGCATGTTCAACTTCGCCATCGCGCATCACAGCCTGCCCGAGACGCTGGCCTATGAGATGACGAAGGCGGTGCTGAGCCAGAATGCGCGGCTGCGCCAGGCCGTCGCGGCGGGTTCGGAGACGCTGGCCGAGAACGCCAGCAAGAACACCTTCCTGCCCTACCACCCCGGTGCCGCGCGCTACCTGCGCGAGGTGGGCCAGAACATCCCCGACAACCTCGTCGGCGCCTGAGGTGCAAGGCGCCTGATCCGCGGAGGCGGCATCGCCGAAGCGGTGAATCAGTCGCTGAAACGCTCCCGGGGCGGGTCGCATTGACCCGTCCCGGGGCAGCCCATAGCGTCGCCCCCAGGTTCGAGGGAGGCGAAGCGAATGCTCACGCGGCGGGAATTCGACGCGGATGCGCGCGGCGCGCTGGACGGCGTGCGGGTCGTGGACCTCTCGCGCCTCGTCGCCGGCAACATGCTCACCAAGGTGCTGGCGGACCACGGCGCCGAGGTCATCAAGGTCGAACCGCCCGCGGGTGATTCCCTGCGCGCCTGGAAGGTCGGCGGCATCGAGACCTCCTGGAAGACCTGGTGCCGCAACAAGCGCAGCCTCTGCCTCGACCTGCGCCAGCCGGATGCCATCGCCGTCGTGAAGCGCCTCGTGGAAGGGGCCGCCATGCTGGTGGAAAGCTTCCGCCCCGGCGTGCTGGAGGAGATGGGGCTGAGCCCGGCCACGCTGCACGCCATCAACCCGCGCCTGGTCATCGCGCGCATCTCGGGCTGGGGGCAGACGGGGCCCTTCGCGCACAAGCCGGGCTTCGGCACGCTGGTCGAGGGCTATTCGGGCTTCGCGGCGCTGAACGGCTTCGAGGACCGCGAACCCGTGCTGCCGCCCATGTTCATGGCCGATGCCTATGCGGGGCTGTATGGCGCGGCCACCGCCATGATCGCGCTGCGCCACGCCGAAGTGACCGGCCAAGGCCAGGTGATGGACCTCTCCCTCTTCGAGCCGATCTTCACGGTGCTGGAGCCGCAGATGGCCAACCACCGCATCACCGGAAAGGTGAAGCCGCGCACCGGCAGCCGCAGCACCAACACCGCGCCGCGCAACGCCTATCGCACGAAGGATGGCGGCTGGGTGGGGCTCTCCAGCTCCACCCAGGCCATGTTCGTGAAGCTCATGCGCAGCATCGGCCGGCCTGAGCTGGTGGAGGACCCGCGCTTCCGCACCAACGCCGACCGCGTGCGGAACCTGGACGAGATTGACGGCGTGGTGCGCGACGCCATCGCGCGGTTGACGATGGAAGAGGCCCTGGCGCAGTTCGACCGCGACGGCGTGACCATCGGCCCCATCATGGACGTGGCCGGCCTCGCGCGGGACCATTACGTCGCGGGCCGCGAGGCGCTGATCGAACTGCCGGACGAAGAGATGCCCGGCGGCTGGCTGCCCACGTCGGGCGAGACGGCGCGGCTTTCCGCCACCCCCGGCATCCAGCGCAACGCCGCGCCCACGCTCGGCCAGGACAATGACGCGCTGCTGGCACCGCTGCTGGGCGAGGCCGAACTCGCCCGGCTGCGCGCGGCCGGCGTGGTGCTCGACGGAGGACGCAATCCATGAACCGCATCTGGCGTTCCATGCTCTATGTGCCGGCGAATGTGCCGCGCTTCGTGGCGAAGTCAGCCACTTCCGGCGCCGATGCCGTGCTGCTGGATTTGGAGGACAGCGTGCCCCCCGACCGCAAGGCGGAGGCCCGCGCCGCCCTGGCCGAGGCGGTGCCCACCGCGCGCGGCGGCGGCGCCGATGTGCTGGTGCGCGTGAACCGCCCGCTGGCACTCGCGGTTGGCGACATCGAGGCCGCCATCGCGGCGGGCGCCGATGGAATCCTGCTCACCAAGGCGCTGGGCCCGGACCATGTGCAGCTGGCGGCCGAAATGCTGGCCGCCGCACCCCGCCCCATGCGCATGATCGTGATGATCGAGACCGCCGCCGCCCTGCCCCGCATGGCGGAGATGGCGCGCGCCTCACCGCTGGTCGCGGGCCTGCTGATCGGCGCCGAGGACCTGGCCGCCGAGATCGGCGCGGCGCCGGATGACGAGATCGTGGCACTCGCCAAGCGGCAGATGGTGCTGGCCGCCGTCGCGGCGGGTGTCGCGCCGCTCGGCACGCTCGGCACCGTGGCCGACTATCGCGACGGGGAGAAGCTGCGTGCCCTGGTCGCGCGGTCCCGCCGCGCGGGGCTGGTGGGGGCGAGCTGCATCCACCCCACGGTCGTGCCCATCCTGAACGAGGGCTTCTCGCCCAGTGCCGCGGAGGTGGACCTCGCGCGGCGGCAGCTCGCGGCCGCCGAGGAAGCCGCGCGCGAGGGCCGCGGCTCCTTCGTCGTGGATGGCATGATGGTGGACGAACCCATCCTGATCCGCGCGCGGCGCACGCTGGCACTCGCGGGCGGCTGACGGGGCGCGGGTTGCGCCCTGGGCCTCCCGGTTCCAAACTGCGCCTCGACCAGTCGGCGTGCCTTGGCGCACCCGGCGATCCACCGGGAGGATAAAACCCATGACCATCATCCGCGCGGGCGGCATTGGCCGCCGTGGCACCTTTTTGCTGGGCGCCGCCGGCGCCGCCTCGCTCGCCACGCCGGCCATCGGCCAGTCGCCCTTTCCCAACCGTCCCATCCGCCTGATCTGCCCCTGGACGCCGGGCGGCAGCACCGACATGCAGATGCGCGCCATCGCGGAAATCGCGTCGCGCAAGCTGGGCCAGCCCATCACCATCGAAAACCGGCCCGGTGCCGGCGGCGTCATCGGCCCGCAGGCGGTGGCCCAGGCGCAGCCCGATGGCTACACGCTGGGCCAGCTGCCCATCAGCGTGTTCCGCCATCCGCAGATGGTGCAGCGCCCGCTGTTCAACCCGCTGGAGGACTTCACCTACGTCATCCACCTGACGGGCTACCTGTTCGGGACGGTGGTGCGCGCCGACAGCCCCATCCGCACCCACCAGGAACTGATCGAGCGTGCGAAGGCGCAGCCTGGCCGCATCTCCTACGGCTCGCCGGGCGTGGGCACTTCGCTGCACATCACGATGGAGCAGATCGCGCTGGCGGCCGATGCCGAGTTCCTGCACGTGCCCTTCCGCGGCTTCGCGGAGAACATCGCCGCCCTGCTGGGCGGGCAGATCGACGTGCTGGCCGACAGCTCGGGCTGGGCGCCGCTGGCGCTGGATGGCCGCGTGCGCGTGCTGGCGGTGTGGGGGCGTGAGCGCGCCAAGCGCTTCCCCGACGTGCCGACGCTGCAGGAGGTGGGCGTGCCCGTCGTCTCGGCCTCGCCCTATGGCTTCGGCGGCCCCAAGGGCATCCCGGCCGAGATCGTGGCCAAGCTGCACGACGCCTTCAAGGAGGCGCTGGAGGACCGCGCGCATCTCGACGTGCTGGACCGCTACGACATGCTGCCCTGGTACATGAACAGCGAGGACTACGCCGCCTTCGCCCGCCGCACCTTCGAGGAGGAGGGCGTGATGATCCGGCGCCTGAACCTGCGGATCTAGAGCGGGACGCGCGGAGGCGGGATCACCGAGAAGGCTGAATCCCGCCCGCAACGAAGGCTGGAGCCGGCTGCGTGAACGCGGCACGGCCTGGTGCCGGACCGGCTTCGGCGCGATCACCGAAGCCCTGAAGTCGCCGCTCAGCCAGGGCTGCGGCGTGACAGGCCAGATTCGTCACGCCGCGACGCCTGATCCGCAAGGGCGGCCGCGTGGGACATCATGTGCGCCGCAGCACACGTCCTGGTTGCGGGGCGCGTGCCCGGAACCTTAACCTTGGCCGTAAGCGGCGAAAGCCGCACGTCCAGGATGGAGGGCCGAAGACCATGGCGCGAACCCCGATCTTCGGCCAGTTGCAACACGCCTTCGCCATGGCCGCCCTGGCACGGCGCACGGACGCCCCGCCCGGCGCGGCGCCGCTTCCTCACCGCTTGCCGCGCCGCGCGCTGCTGGCCGGCGGCGCGGGCCTCGCCATCGCCCGGCCTGACCGCGCCTTGGCGCAAAGCGACCGGCGCGTGGCCATCATCGGCGGCGGCCTGGCGGGGCTGGTGGTGCTGGACCGCCTGGTGGGCGCCGGCCTCACCCGCGTTTCCCTGCACGAGGCCAGCACCCGCCTGGGCGGGCGCATCTTCAGCGGACCGGGGTTGCTCGGGGCCGGCACGGTCGTGGAACTCGGCGGCAGCTTCATCAATTCCGAACATGCGGACATGCTGGCCCTGGCACGCCGCCTGCGCCTCGCGCTGGAGGATGGCGAGGAAGGCCCCGCCGCCGAGCTCGAGACCACCTATTTCGTGCAGGGCGCGCGGCGCGGCGTGGCCGAGATCGTGGCCGAGGCGGGTGGCTTCCTGCCCGCCCTCGACCGCCTGAAAGCCCTGCCCGAGCCGGAGCAGGACGCGATGTCCGCCGCCGCGATGATGGACCGGGCGGGCATCACCGGCTGGCTGCGCCGCCTGCTCGACCTCGGCCTCACCCAGGAGATGGGGCTGGAGCCGGAACTCATGTCCGGCCTCTACTTCACGCACAGCTTCACGCCGGGGCCGGAGATGCTGCGCCGCGGCCTCTTCTCCTCCGACCAGCGCTACCAGGTGGCGGGCGGCAATGACCGCGTGCCGGCCGCGCTGGCGCGGCTGCATGCGGCGCGGATCGAGACGGGGCGGCGGCTGGTGGCGCTGCGCCCCGCGGGCCAGGGCTATCGCGCCATCTTCGCGGGTGGCGGCGCGGTGGAGGCGGAGGTGATGGTCCTCGCCCTGCCACTGACCACGCTGCGCCAGGTCGAGATCACGCTCGACCTGCCGCCGCTGGCACGACGCGCCATCACCGAGACGCGCTATGGCACCAACGCCAAGCTCTTCGCCGGCACGAATGCCCGCCCCTGGCGCGCGGCGGGGCAGAGCGGCGAATGCCTGAACGACCTGGGCTACCAGACCATCTGGGAGGACCACGCCCGGCCCGGCACGGGCATGGGGGCCATGACCATCTTCGCGGGCGGCCAGGCCGGGCTCGACTTCCTCATGGACCGGCCGGACATGCGCGCGCGCGCCGCCATGGCCTCGGTGGATCCGGCGCTGGCGGGCGCGGGGGCGGGTTTCAATGGCCGCGCCAACCGGATGCACTGGCCCTCCAACCCCTATGCGGGCGGCAGCTACACCTGCTTCGCACCCGGGCAGATGACGGAATTCGCCGATGCGCTGGCGCCGCGCGCCGGGCTGTATTTCGCCGGCGAGCACATGAGCGAGGACTATTCCGGCTACATGAACGGCGCCGCCGAAAGCGGGCGGCTGGTGGCGGAGGCGATCCAGGCCGCGCTGGCCTGAGGCGGGCCAGAGCATGCCGCGTTCGCATGCGTTCGTGCGGCCTGCTCGGCCATTGTTGAGGGCAGGGTTCAGCGTTCTGGTGATTCCACCTCAAGGCCTCCCGCTCTACATCCCCTGCAACAGGTCGCGCAGCATCTCGCGCATCGTCTCGATGCGGCCCAGCGCGTCCTTCAGATGGTCCTGGTCCTGGCGCGACAGCCGCGCCAGTTCCACCCGGTTGCCGGGGGTGATGCCGGCTTCCAGATCCGCGATCTGCTGCGCCAGCAACAGGCGCAGCAGGAAGCCGTGCACATCGGCCAGCAGCGCGGCATCCGTCTCGCCCCGGCCTGCCCGTTCCGCCGCCTGGCGCAGCCGCCGCGGCGTGGACAGCGCGGTGACGCCGTGGCGCAGCGCGATGACGCGCGCGCCAGCCGTGATGGGCAGCAGCGCGCCCGATTTCAGGTCCACCCGCCCCGCCTCGTCGCGCCGGATACGCCCGAACAGGCCGAGCGGCGCCACATGCCCGCCGGCGATCTCGCCCATGGCGCGCAGCAGGGCGGGCGCAGCGCGCGCCGTCTCGGTAGCGGCCACGCGCAAACCCTCGGCCAGCGCCGCGCCGCCCGCCGTGGGCGCATGGGCCGGCGTGAAGTCGTAGAAGATGTCGAGGTTCAGCATGGCGGCCGGCTCCGGCCGCCGCGCCCAATCGGCCAGTTGCGCGCGCCATTCCGACAGCCGCCGCCGCCAGGGACGGTTGCGCGCCATCACACCGCCCTTGCAGAGCGGAATGCCGGCCTGGTCCAGCGTCTCGTTCACGCGGGTGGCGAGGCGCGTGAACCAGTCCTCGGCCGCGTCCAGGTCGCCCGCATAGTCATCCGCGATGACCAGCGCATTGTCCTGGTCCGGCGCCAGCAGGCTCTCGCCCCGGCCGCCCGAGCCCAGCACCAGCAGCGCGTAGTCCGCCGGCGGCGGGCCCAATTCGGCCTCGGCCAGCTCGGCCGCGCGGGCGGTCATGGCCCGGTTCTCGGCGGCGATGATGGCGGCGACGGCGCGCGCCTCCAGCCCATCGGCCAGCAGCCCGGCGGCCAGGCCCGGCAGCGCCGCCTGCACCCGCGCCAGGTCGGCGGCCCGCGTCGCGGCCGCGATCTCGTCGCCCACGGCGAGCGTGGCCAGCGCGCGTTCGCGCAGCAGGGTGCGGAGCGTGAAGACGCCGGCCAGCCGCCCGCCCTCGGTCACGCCCAGGTAGCGCAGGTGCCGCCGCGCCATCAGCCCCAGCGCGCGATAGAGGAAGGTGTCGGCCGGCGCGGAGAGCACGGGTTGGCTCATGAAGCGCGCGATGGGGGCGGCCATGGCCTCCGCGCCGCCTTCGGCCATGGCGCGCAGCATGTCGCGCTCGGTGACGATGCCATGGCCCCCCTCCGCCTCCACGAAGACGCTGCCGATGCCCCGCGCGTGCATGAGCTGCGCGGCCTCATGCACCGTGGCCGTCTGCGCGATGGCGATGACGGGGCTCGACATCACGTCACTCAGGCGCGTGCGGTAGAGGAAGCTGTCCGTCGCCCGCTGCCCGCCCGCGCGCATGGCGGCCAGCGCGTAGTCGGGCCGCCCGCCGCCGGGCATGCGGTCGAACCAGCCCGCGCGTTCCTGCCGCGCGATGAGGTCGGTGGCGCGGCGGGACAGCGTCTCGGCCTCGCCCAGGGTGCGGATGCCGGCGGCCTGCAATCGCGGCAGCAGGGCGGCGTAGATGCGCGCGGTGGCCTGGGCATCGCCCCAGGCGGTGTGCCGCCCCTCCACCGCCACGCCGAGGCCCAGCGCCAGCCCGTCCAGCGAGGTGTCCACCAGGCCGCGGTCCAGCCCGGCCGCGAGGAAGGCCACGTCCAGCACCCGCGGCTCGCGCCAGGGGAGGTTGTGGCGCCGCGCCTCGTGCCGCAGCACGGAGAGGTCGAAATGGATGGAGTGGCCCACCACCACCGCATCGCCCAGCCAGTCCAGTAATTCGGGCAGCAGGGCGGGAAGGGGCGGGTGGGCGGCCACATCGGCATCGGTCAGCCCATGCACGCGGCTCGCCACGGGCGGGATGGGAATGCCGGGGTTCACGATGCGGTCGAAGGGCGGGTCGGGCAGCAATTCCGCGCCGCGCATCCTCACCGCGCCCACCTGCACGATGCGGTCCTGCCGCACGTCGAGGCCCGTGGTCTCCGTGTCCAGCACCGCCACCTCCAGCGCGATCAGCGGCGTGGCGGCGGAGATGGTCACGGCACGCGCATCCGTGCCGAAAGCTCCGCGGCCAGGCCCGGCAGATCGAGCTTGCGGCGCAGCTTCGCCTGGTACTCGATGAAGCGGAAGGCCACGTTGTTCACCACCATCATCTTGTCGGCCTGGCGCACGCTCTCCTCGATGGGGGCGTGTTCCAGGAGGCGCAGCGCGGTGGCGATGGAGATGGCGTCGGGCTTCAGGGGCGGGCGGGAGAGGAAGACGGGCAGGCGCGCGTCGAACTCCGCCACCAGGTCATCCCAGCCGGAGGTGGCGCGGTGCTCGGGCAGGGCCTCGCTCTCCAGCACCTCGCGGTAGAGCGCGGCCAGGACGGGGGCGCGCAGGGCGGGGTCGGGCGGCAGGCGGTCGCGCAGTTCGGCCTCCAGGATCAGGATGAGGTCCTGCGCCGCGACGCCGAATCCCTCCCATTTGCAGATGGTCAGCGCGAATCCGAAATCCGCGTCCTGGAACAGGCGCGGCCCGGCCAGCAAAGTACGGGCGCGCAGGTAGGAATAGCTGGCGCCCTGGGCCAGGTAGGCGGCGCCGGCGCGGATGGCCTCGACGGCGGCCGGCCAGTCCGCGCGGCCGCGCGCCTCCTTGAAGATGGCCCCGATCCAGCCCTGCACCGCCATGCCGCCCCCCTTTGCGGGCCGAGTGTGCCGGGTGGCAGGGCGCCGCCGCAAGCGCACGGACAAATGAACATGAAATTTGACAGAATTTATGTTTGACGGCCGTTGCCCTGCTGCGGGAGCATCGTTTCGCGCAGCAATCGGTCATCAGACACCGTGCGGAACCGAAATTCTGACTCCGGCCAAGGTCCGGGATGTTTGCGCGTGCAACCAGGGGGTGGGTCCGGGACGCAAGGACTGGCGTCTTCGCGGGGCCTTCACCCCACCACGATGGGAGGGATGGGCATTGTCCGAAAAGCTGCCACCGGAAGTGGCGGAGGCGCACTGGGCCAAGACGCGAAATCTGATGTGGATTTCGCTGGGCATCTGGGCGGTCTTCAGCTTCTTCATTCACATGCTCGTCACGGTGCTGAATGGCGTCGTGATCGCGGGCTTCCCGCTCGGCTTCTACATGGCCGCGCAGGGGTCGCTGATTGTCTTCGTCGTGCAGATTTTCTGGTTCGCGCACCGGCAAAATCAGATCGACGAGGAATTCGGCGTGGCCGAAGACTGAGGGGAGGAACGCAACATGTCCCTCTCCATGAAGGGTGATTTCACGGACAATCTGGGCAAGATCTACGGCATCTATGTCGGTGGTTTTGCCGCCTTCGTGCTGCTGATGGCGCTGGCCTCCATGGTCGGCGTGCCCGACCGATGGATCCTCTGGGCCTACATGGCCGCGACCATCGGCATCTATGCCTTCATCGGCATCATGTCGCGCACCGCGCAGGTCTCGGAATACTACGTGGCCGGGCGCTCGGTGCCCGCGGTCTACAACGGCATGGCCACCGGCGCCGACTGGATGTCGGGGGCGAGCTTCGTCGGCATGGCCGGCACGCTCTTCGTGCTGGGCTATGACGGGCTGGCCTTCGTGCTGGGCTGGACGGGCGGCTATGTGCTCGTGGCCGTGCTGCTGGCACCCTACCTGCGGAAATTCGGCGCCTACACCGTGCCGGACTTCCTGGGCACGCGCTATGGCGGCAACGCGGCGCGCCTCGTCGGCATCATCGTGCTGTTCGCCTGTTCCTTCACCTACATCACGGCGCAGGTCTATGCCTCGGGCATCATCGCCTCGCAGTTCCTGGGCATCGACTTCGGCATCGCCGTCTTCGCCGGCCTCGCGGGCATTCTCGTCTGCTCCATGCTGGGCGGCATGAAGGCGGTGACCTGGACGCAGGTGGCGCAGTACATCGTGCTGATCGTGGCCTACCTCCTGCCGGCCGTCTGGATGTCCACCGTGCAGACGGGCGTCCCGCTGCCGCAGCTGATGTATGGCGGCGCGCTGACGCAGATCGCGGAATACGAGCGCATCCTGAACGTGGCCCGCACCCATGTGGCCCCGTTCCAGACCTACAGCCCGCGCGACTTCTTCTTCCTGATCTTCTGCCTGATGGTCGGCACCGCCTCGCTGCCGCACATCCTGATGCGCTTCTTCACCACGCCCACCGTGCGTGAGGCGCGCAAGTCCGTGGGCTGGTCGCTATTCTTCATCTTCCTGCTCTACTTCACCGCGCCCGCCTATGCCGCCTTCTCGAAGTTCAACCTGATGGGTCTCTTCGTGAACGCGGAGGGCTACCGCCTGGCCTTCACCGCCATCCCGGCCTGGATGCTCGAATGGGGCTCCATCGCGGGGCACCAGCTCGTCACCATCTGCGGCGTGAAGGCGGAAAGCGTCATGGCCATCCAGGCGGCGTGCGAGGCGCGCGGCCATGTCGGCGGCTTCCCCTACAGCGAGCTGCGGCTGAACAACGACATGATCGTGCTGTCCACGCCCTCCATCGCGGGCATGCCGATCTGGGTGGTGGGGCTGGTGGGCGCGGGCGGCTTCGCGGCCGCGCTGTCCACGGCCGATGGCCTGCTTCTCGCCATCGCCAACGCGCTCAGCCACGACGTCTACTACAAGATGATCGACCCCAAGGCCGACACCAAGCGCCGGCTGCTGGTGGCGAAGATCCTGCTGGTCATCGTGGCCATCGCGGCCGCGCTGCTGGCGCGCACCCAGCCCTCGGACATCCTGTCCATGGTGGCCTGGGCCTTCTCCATCGCGGCGGCGGGTCTCTTCGCGCCCCTTGTGATGGGGGTGTGGTGGAAACGCACGACGAACATGGGCGCCATCCTCGGCATGGCGGCCGGCTTCGGTGTCACGATGTTCTACCTGGTGGGCAACGTCTACGGCATGGACCTCGTGCCGCGCAGCGGCGACGAGATCAGCTGGTTCGGCGTCGCCGCCATTTCCTCGGGCATCTTCGGCGTGCCCGTGGCCTTCATCGTCACCATCGTGGTCTCGCTGGTGACGCCGCCACCCAGTCCCGAAATGCAGGACTTCGTGGATCGCCTGCGCCTGCCCAAGGGCGGCAACATGATGGTGCAGACGCACTGAACCGGGGCGGGGCGCGCCGGCTTGCCGGCCGCCCCGTTCTTCCCGAACATCAGCTGGGGCGCGGGTCCATCACGGTCCCGCGCCCTTTTTCCACACGAGGCTTCCGGGATGCAGGCTTCCGCCCTACGCGGCCTTTTCTACCTCGCCCTCGCCTATGTCATGGCGGTGGGGACCTTCCTCATCGGCGGGGCGCCGCCCATCGTCGCCATCTACCTCGGCGGCACCTATGCGCTGACGGCCATCGCCGCACTGCTCTTCTCGCGCGGCGTGCTGGAATTCGCCATCGGCGTGGACCGGGACATCGCCTTCTTCGTGGTGCTGCGGCGCCTGACGGACCCGCTGCTGGCGCTGGTCGCCCCCCTCTCGCCGGGCTTCCTGCTGCCCTTCGCCGTCTCGCTCTACGGCGCCTTCCTCTTCTTCTTCCTGAAGCTGTTCCTGTTCGGCGACGCCTTCCTGGGCGTGCCGCCGCTGTTCATCCTGCTCTTCCTCGTCATTGCCTCCGCGTTCTGACCGGCAACCTTGCCTCGACGTGGAGGATGTTCCGCGCCACCCTTGCGGCAGAGGCACGACGAGGAAGGCCCTTGAACGACACGACCACGGATGCCGTGCGGGCGGAGCATGACGGCCCCGTCACCACTCTCTGGCTCAACCGCGCCGCGCGCGGCAACGCGCTGGGCGCCGAGCTGGTGGAGGCGCTGGAGTCGGCGCTGGACACGGCGCTGGGTGCCGGCGCGCGCCTGATCATCCTGCGCGGCGAGGGGCGGCATTTCTGCACGGGCTTCGACCTGTCCGACCTCGACACCGCCACGGAAGGCGACCTCGCGCTGCGCGTGCTGCGGATCGAGCTGCTGCTGCAAAGGCTGCACGCCCTGCCGGTGACGACGCTCGCCATCGCACAGGGCCGGGCCATGGGCGCGGGGGCAGACCTCTTCGCCGTCTGCGACCACCGCCTCGCCCTGGAGGGCTCCAGCTTCGCCTTCCCCGGCCCCGCTTTCGGCCTGGTGCTGGGCACCGGACGTCTGGCGGGCCTGGTGGGCGACGGCGTGGCGCGGCGCCTGCTGCTGGCGGGCAGCACCATCCCGGCGGAGGAGGCCGCGCGGATCGGCCTCGCCACGCAACACCTGCCGGAGGACGCGCTGCCCAAGGCCATCGCCGCCGCGCGCGACGCCGCGCTGCGCCTCGACGCCCCCACCGTCGCCGCCCTGCACGGCCGCACGCGCCGCGCCGACGACGCGGGCGACCTCGCGGCGCTGGCGCGTTCGGTCGCGCGACCGGGGTTGCGCCAACGCATCCTGGACCACCGCGCCCGCACCCTGGCCGCGAAGGCCCCGCGCGCATGAGGCCGCGCGGCGGTCCCGGCCCCGCCATGCCGCCCATGGCGCTGCCCAGCCTGGGGCTTCGCGCGGCGGTCGCCGCCCAAACGCCCCTGGTGCAGCGTCTGCTGGACGAGGTGGCGAGGGTGGGCGCCGACCCGCCCGGCATCACGCGCGAGGCCTTCGGCCCCGGCGAGAACGCGGGTTTCGCCCTGGTGGCCGAGGCCGGCACGGCGCTGGGCCTGACGGCGGCGACGGACGCCGCTGCAAACCTTTCCCTGCGCTGGGCGGCGCGCGAGCCTTCGGCCCAGCCACTGCTGATCGGCTCGCATCTGGACAGCATCGTGCAGGGCGGGAATTTCGATGGGGCGGCGGGCGTCATCGCGGGGCTGGGCGCCGTGGCCGCCCTCAAGGCGGCCGGCGTGGCCCCGCGCCGCGACATCGAGGTGCTGGCCCTGCGTTGCGAGGAGGCCGTCTGGTTCGGCCTCGGCCTGGTGGGTTCGCGCGGCATGCTGGCGCGGCTGCCGCCGGGCGCGCTGGACCTGCCGCATGCCCGCACCGGGCGCAGCCTGGCCCAGAGCATCGCCGCCTGCGGCGGTGACCCCGCGCGGCTGCGCGCCGGCACGCCGCTGCGCGACCCGCGCGAGATCGGCGCCTATCTCGAAGTGCATATCGAGCAGGCGCCGCAGCTGATCGAGGCCGGCGCGCCGCTCGGCCTCTGCCTCGCCACGCCGGGCAACCTCCGCCACCCACGCATCCGCATCCTGGGCGAGGACGCGCATACCGGCCTGCCGCACCGCTTCCGGCGCGACGCCGCGATGGCCGGGGCGGATTTCGCCCTGGCCCTCGAACGCTTCTGGCTGGCGGAGGAGGAGGCGGGCTACCCCATGGCCGTCACCATCGGCCGCTTCCACACCCTGCCCGACCGCCACAGCATGACCGTGGTGCCGGGCGACTTCGCCCTCAGCCTCGACCTGCGCGGCTATGATGCGGGCCACCTGCAGGCGCTGGAGGCCCAGCTCGGCGCCATCGCGGCCGAGGTGGCCGAGCGCCGCGCCGTCACCATCATCCTGGGCGAGCGGAGCTGGGCGGCGCCCGGCATCATGGATGACGGCATCGTGGAAGGGCTGGCGGGCGCGGCCGCGCGGCTCGGCATCGCCGCCCCCCGGCTGAACAGCCCGGGCAGCCATGACGCCAACAACTTCGCGGCGGCCGGCGTGCCCACCGGCATGCTGCTGGTCCGCAACGCGAATGGCAGCCACAACCCGCGCGAGGCGATGGAGACGGCGGACCTGATGGAGGCCATCGCGGTGCTGGCGGAGTGGATCGCGGCCGGGCCGTAGGGCGCGGCTGAAGGGTCAGATCACCGCGCCCTCGTCCAGCCGCGCCGCGGCCTCGTCGCGTACCAGCCCCGCGATGATCTCCAGCGCGGGGCCGAGCTCCGTCTCCGTCACATTGCCCAGGCAGAGGCGCAACCCCGCCTCGGGCGCCGCCGGGTCCGCCATGAAGGCGAGCGGCGAGGCGATCTGGATGTTGCGCTGCCCCGCCCGCCGCACGATGTCGCGCGCCCGCGCCACCGGCATGGGCAGCCAGACCTGCAACCCCGGCAGCGCGGTGGGGAAGACGGCATCGCCCAGCACCTCCCGCGCCAGGGCGTGGCGGCGGGCGGTCTCGGCGCGGATGGAGGTGGCCACCGAATCCAGCAGACCATCGGCCACCGCGTGGCGCATCAGCGCGCAGGAATGCGGGCTGGTCATGCAGGTGGTGGATTGCAGCCAGTCACAGGCCGGGTCCACCAGCGTGGGCGGGCAGGCCAGGTAGCCGAGCCGCAGGCCGGGGGCCAGGCTCTTGGAGAAGCTGGAGGCGTGGAACACCCGCTCCGGCGCCAGCTCCGCCAGCGAGGGCCCCGCCTCGGGCGCCAGGCAGGCATAGACGTCGTCCTCGATCAGGATCAGGTCATGCCGCCGGGCCAGCGCCACGATGCGCGCGCGCCGCGCGGCGGACATCACGGCGCCGGTCGGGTTCTGCAAGGTGGGGACGAGGTAGAGGGCGCGCGGCGGGTCAGGCGCGCGCAGCGCCGCCTCCAGCGCGTCCGGGCACACGCCCTCGGCGTCCAGCGCGATGGGCACGAGGCGCCGCCCCAGCCGCCGCGCGGCCGTCAGCGCCTGGGGGTAGCTGAGCGCCTCCACCGCCACCGGCCCAGCCGGCGCGGTGGCCAGCGCGATGAAGATGGCGTGCTGCGCGCTGGTGGTAATGAGCAGGTGCCCCGGATCCACCCGCAGCCCCCGCGCCGCGGCCAGATGCGCGGCGAGGAATTGCCGGTCCTGCGGGGTGCCGGCGGGCGGGCTGTAGCTGGCGAAGAGGGCGGGGTCGAGCGCGGCGGCGGCGGCCGAGAGCATGTCCGACAGCATGCGCGGCGTAAGGATGGCCGCGGGCAGGTTCACGCTGAAATCCAGCCGGTCCGGCGCGCGGCGGGGTGCCGCCAGCACGAACATGCCCCGCCCATGCTCCGACCGCGCGAGGCCGCGCCGCTGCAAGGTGGCATAGGCGCGGGTGACGGTGCCGACGCTCAGCCCCAGCTCCCGCGCCAATTCGCGGTGGGCGGGCAGGCGGGCGCCCACGGGCAGGTGGCCGCGCGTGACGTCCTCGGCCAGGGCGGCGGAGAGCCGCTCATGCGCGAGGCCGGTTCCGGGGGCGAGGCGGGGGGTCCAGTCGGTCAGTGTCCCGGGCTCCTGGCTGGTGATGTGCCGATACACTTGTAGCGAAGGCGTGGCTGCCCGTCGAGTCGCGCATGGATGGGGCCAAGCGATTGAAAAGGCTTGCCTCCCAGACACTCCGGATGTTGCTGCGCTGCGAAGGGACTGATTGACACATCCGCGTGACACTGGCCCGATGTGTCTCCGCAAGGAGGTAGTGTATCATGACACATCTGCCCACCCGCCCCTTCCCCCCGCTGCGCGCGCCCCAGGCCAGCGCACGCGACCCCTGGGCCCCGCCGCCGCCGCGCGGCGCCTGGCACCGCTTCGTCGCCTGGTGCCGCGACGCCGCCCAACGCCGCCGCAGCCGCCGCCTGCTGGCGCAGCTCGACAGCCGGCAGCTGCACGACATCGGCATCTCGCGCAGCGAGGCGGCCGCGGAGGCGCAAAAGCCCTTCTGGCGGCTGTAGGACACCCCATCTGCGAGGGGTGACACGCATGCCCCTCCCCGCCGCCGCCGACCTGCTGCTCTGGGCCTGGACGCCCTGGCGGCGCCTGGCGGCGGCCGATCTCTACGAGAGCCTCGCCACCCAGGCCTTCACGCGGGAGGGGCTCTACCTGAACCTGGGCCTCTGGCGCAGCGCCCGCACCATTGACGAGGCCTGCCCCGCGCTCGCCGCCCTGGTGGCGGAAGCCGCCGGGATGGGCCCGGCGGACGAGGTGGTGGATGTGGGCTTCGGCTTCGCCGACCAGGACATTCTCTGGGTGCGACGCTTCGGATCGAGACACATCACGGGCCTGAATGTGACACCCGTCCATGTGCGGCTCGGCCGGGCGCGGGTGCGGCGGGCGGGTCTGGCCGACCGCATCACGCTGCGGCTGGGTTCGGCCACCGCCATGCCCGTGCCCGATGCGTCCTGCGACGTGGTGACAGCCGTGGAATGCGCCTTCCACTTCCACACGCGCGAGGCCTTCCTGGCCGAGGCGCACCGCGTGCTGCGCCCGGGCGGGCGGCTGGTGCTGGCCGACATCATTCGCGCCGCCCCCGACGCGGACCCGGCGCGCCGCCGCTGGCAGGAGGTCAGCTGGCGGGGCTTCGCCGCCAAGTTCGACATCCCCGCCGCCAATGCCGACACGCGCGAGGCCTACCTGGAAAAGTTCCGCACGGCCGGTTTCACCGAGGCCACCGCCACGCCCATCGGCCAGGACGTCTTCCCCGGCTGGCACCGCGCCCTGGCCGAGGACCCCGCGCTGTTCGCCCGCCTGCCCGCCTCGGGCCGCCTGCCCTACCGGCTGCTGCGGCGGCTACCGGCGCCGTGGGTCTATGCGGCCCTCGACTACGTGCTGGCGGTGGCGCAAAAGCCGCGGTGAGAACAGGAGAGGCGCAGATGGGCTTCCACGACTTCACCGCGACGCGCAATGACGGCACCGAACAGAGCCTGTCCGATTATCGCGGCAAGGCCGTGCTGGTGGTGAATGTCGCGTCCAAATGCGGCTTCACCGCGCAATACAAGGGTTTGCAGGCGCTGTATGAACGGCTGCACCCGCGCGGCTTCGAAATCCTCGCCTTCCCCTGCGACCAGTTCGGCCACCAGGAACCCGGCACCGACGCCGAGATCGCCAGCTTCTGCGAGACGAATTTCGGCGTGACCTTCCCGCTGTTTCGCAAGATCGAGGTGAACGGCAAGGGCGCCCACCCGCTCTACCAATGGCTGAAGGCCGAGAAGGGCGGCGTGCTGGGCAGCGCCATCAAGTGGAATTTTTCCAAGTTCCTGGTGGCGCCCGATGGCCGGGTGGTGGACCGCTTCGCCCCCACCACCAAACCCGAGGCCCTGGTGCCGAAGATCGAGGCCGTGCTGCCAGCCTGACGCGGCGCGGCGCCATGCTTTGCCGCGACTGATTCACCGCTCCGGCTACCGCCTCCGCGGATCAGGCGCTTTGCCGCGACTGATTCACCGCTCCGGCGATGCCGCCTCCGCGGATCAGGCGCGCTCGCGCCGCTGCCGCCGCAGCAGCTCCGCGATGATGACGAGCTGGACGAGGTTCACCGCGATCCCGACCCACCAGGCCGCCGCGTAGAACCCCACGCGGTCATAGATGAAGCCGGCCAGCCAGGCGCCGGCGGCCATGCCCGAGAGGCTCACGAACAGCAGCACCGGCACGCGCCAGGCCGCCTCCAGCGCCGGGAACAGCCCGCGCACCGCCAGCACATAGGCGGGAATGATGCCGCCGAAGCCCAGCCCGTAAGCAGCCGAGACGAAGAACAGCCCCGCCTCGTCCTGCGTCGCCAGGAAGCCCAGCATCCCCACCACCTGGGCGAGCGAGCCGAACATCACCGTCCACAGCCCGCCGATCCGGTCCGACAGCCAGCCCCAGAACTGCCGCGCCAGGAAGGCACAGAGCAGCAGCACCGACAGCATGGCCGCGCCCCTTGAGGCCGCGATGCCGAGGTCGCCGCAGAAGGCCACCAGATGCGCCGCGGGCATGGCCATCGGGATGCAGCACAGGAAGGAGGCCGAGGCGATCACGGCCAGCGCCACATTGGGCCGCATCCCCAGCACGCGCCGCCCGGCCGAGGCCCGCACCCCGCCATAGCCGCCCACCGGCACCGGCGCCGGCGCCGGCGCCGGGCGGATCACCAGCGCCCCCAGTGTCACCACCACCGCCGAGGCGAAGATGCCATAGCCCAGCATGGTCCATTGCCACCCCACCCAGGCGATCGCGCGTTCGAACACGAAGGGCCAGACGAAGCCCGCGATGTATTGCCCGGACGAGACCAGCGCCAGCGCCGTGCCCCGCCTGCGGTCGAACCACAGCGAGGCATAGGCCACCATCGGCGCGAACAGCGCCCCATTGCCGAACAGCCCCACCCCCAGCCCGATCCCCACCAGCAGCGACCAGGCCTCCCCCAGCGAGGCAAGCCCCAGCCCGAGCAGGATGGCGAAGCCCCCCAGCATGGCCACCGCCCGCTGCCCGAAGCGCGAAGCCAGCAGCCCGCACATCACCCCGCCCACGCCCGTGCCGAGATAGGCGAGCGAGGTGGCGAGCGAAGGCAAGGACCGCCCGGTGCCCAGATCCTCCGCGATGGGAACGAGGCCGATGACGACCGTCAGCGGCGCGCCGGCCGCCAGCGCCAGCATGGTCGTGGTGGCGAAGGCGATGGTCCAGGAGGCGCGTGTCTCCACGCTGGCCTCGGCAGCATCCGGCATGGGTTCCCTCCGGCGGCCAGTCTCCGTGCGGGCGGGGCGCGCCGCAAGCCGTCAGGCCGTGACGCCGTATTCCGCGAGTTCCGGCCGCATGGCCTCGATCACGAAGTCCACGAAGGCGGCGGGCGCGTCGAGGTAGAATTCGCGGTCCGAATAGGCGCCCACCATCGCCTCCAGCCCGCGCGCGCCGAACCAATCCGCCAACGCCTGCAAATCCGCGCGCGGCGTGTCGCTGAGGAAGGCGATCTGGGAGCGCAGCTTGTCCTCATCCCGCGCCGTGGTGGCGCTGCGGCTGAATTGCAGGTCCACATTGGCGCCCGGCTGGCGCAGCCAGATGGCGCGTTCGGTGCGGCGCAGCTCCACGAAGCCTAGGCATTCGCGCAGCATCTCCACCACCAGCTCGAAATGCGCGGCGTCGAGGCGGTTGGCGACGTGGTTGAACCTCATGCGGATGGCCTCCTGCGGATGCGCCAGGTGGTGTGGGCGTCGCCCCAATCGTCACGCTCGGGCGTGTCCAGCAGCAGGAAGCGGTCATGGACCTGGAGCATGCCCTCCACCAGGCCCTGCCAGCCCTCGAAGACGCAGGGGTGCAAGGGGCCGAGGCCGCGCAGCAGGCGGAAGCCCGTGCGGCGGACCAGCACAGCGGCGCCGTCCGGGATGATCTCGGCCGCATCCCCCTCCGCCTCCGCCCAGGCGGCGAGCAGGCGGGCGAAGCCCATCGCACCCCCCTCGCCCGCGACGCCCAAACCCTCGGCGGTGGCGTGGAAGCTCTGCGCGCCGACGAGGCGGCCCGCGACATTGCCCAGATGCCGCGCCTCGGCCGGGCCCAGCACCTCCGCGAGGCGCGGCAAGCCGCTGCGGATGTATTCCATCGCGTAGTTGCGCGCGGCCTTGGCCTGGCGCTCCGCGGGCCAGTCGGCCTCGGGCAGGCGCGGGGCGGCCGCGGGGTCGAAGGGCGGCGGGTCCTCGCCGGGACGGAAGAGCAGGCGTTCCTCCTGCGCCAGGTCGCGGTCATGCTCGAGAAAATATCCGGAAAGGCCGTGCTGCCCGTCCGTGGTCTGCGCGGTGCAGACGAAGCCGAGGCGCGGATTGCCCAGCGACACCCCGTTCTGCGCGTACCAGCCGCGCAGCATGGCGCGCGAGACCTCGGACGGCACGCCGCAGATGGACGCACCCGGATAGACCCAGCGCGGCGGCACGAAGCGCACCCAGGCCTTGCGGTCGCTCTCGCGCATGAATTCGACGGAGACGCCGCCCACCTGGTTCGACAGGTAGTGATAGGCCGCCGCCCGCACCGCATCGGGCAAATGCTCCAGGCCGAGCTTGCCGAGGCTCGCCAGGAATTTCTCGTGATGCTGGTGGCGGAACAGGCGGAACACCCATTCGGCGGCGTCGGCCGCGCCGCGCCGGAGGCTGACCGTCAGCATCAGCCCGGTGAAATAGGCGTGGTAGAGCTCCGCCACCGCGGCCCAGCGTCGTTCCTGCATGCGCGGATGGTCCCGGCGCGCCGAAGCGAAGTCAACGCGTCTGGCCGAGCGGCCGCGTCCATGCCCATCATTCCCGCATGGAGAAACACGCCCGATGACCCACAAGCTCGTCCTGATGGAAAACCCCATGAGCCCCGTCGAGATGGCGCGCGACATCCTGCCGCGCGGCTTCGACATGGTGGTGGCCCGCCCCGGCACGCCCGCCTTCACGGAAGCGATGCGCGAGGCGGAATTCCTGGTGGGCTTCGCCAGCGCCGGTTTCGACGCCGCCTTCTATGCCGGCGCACCCCGGCTGCGCCTGCTGCAATTGCTGAGCGCCGGCTATGACCGCTGCGACATCGAGGCCGCGCGCGGCGCGGGCGTGCCCATCAGCACCAATGGCGGCGCCAATGGCAATGCGGTGGCCGAGCACGCGCTGATGCTGATGCTGGCGGTGGGCAAGCGCCTCATCTGGCAGCACCGCACCGTCACCGCCGGCGGCTGGCGCGGCCAGTCCAAGGAACAGCCGGGGCTGATCGAGCTGCGCGGCCGCACGCTCGGCATCGTGGGGCTCGGCAATATCGGCAAGAAGGTGGCGCGCCTGGCGCGTGCCTTCGGCATGCACGTGATCTACTTCGACCAGGCGCGGCTGACCGAGGAGGCCGAGGACGCGCTGGAGGTGCGCTTCCGCCTGCTGCCCGAGATCCTGGCGCGGTCGGACATCGTCTCGCTGCACGTGCCGCTGACGGCGGCGAGCCGCCACATGATCGGCGCGCCCGAACTCGCCGCCATGAAGCCCAGCGCCATCCTGGTGAACACCAGCCGCGGCCCGGTGGTGGACGAGGTGGCGCTGCATGACGCGCTGGCCGCGAACCGCATCGCGGGTGCCGGGCTGGACGTATTCGACCAGGAGCCGCCCGCGCCCGGGAACCCCCTTTTCACCCTCGACAACGTGGTGCTGACGCCGCACCTCGCCGGCCCCACGGCGGACAACGTGCTGGCCCGCTTCCGCAACGCCTTCGACAATTGCCAGCGCGTGGCGCGGGGGCAGAAGCCGTTCTGGGTGATTCCGGAGCTGGCGGAATAGCGCCGGCAGGACAAGCCGGGGTGTGGATCGGCCGCGCATCGGCCCGCGTCCGATCGGCTTCGGCGCAGCCGAAGGCGTGAAGCGGCCGCGAAACGACCAGCGTCCGATCGTCCCTGGCGCAGCCAGGGCGTGAATCGGCCGCTCAACAAGGGTCTGCCCCGCGCGATCCGCGCTTGACGCGGCGCGCGCGGGGGCACACCCCTCCGCCCCATGTCCTCCGAACCTGGGTCCTTCGACCATCTGCCCGCCCCGCTGCAGGCCGCCCTCTCCGGCCGCGGCTATGCCCAGCCGACCCCCGTCCAGGCCGCCGTGCTCCAGCCGGAGGCGGCGGGGCGTGACCTGCTGGTCTCGGCCCAGACCGGCTCGGGCAAGACCGTGGCCTATGGGCTGGCGCTGGCGCCCGAGCTCCTGGGCGAGGCGAAGCACCTGCCCAGCCCCGGCGCGCCGCTGGCGCTGGTGGTTGCGCCCACGCGCGAACTCGCCCTGCAGGTGAAGGCGGAGCTGACCTGGCTCTACGCCCCGGCCGGGGGCCGCGTCGTCTCCTGCGTGGGCGGCATGGACCCGGTGGCGGAAAAGCGCCTGCTGATGCAGGGCGCGCACATCGTCGTCGGCACGCCCGGCCGGTTGCGCGACCATCTGGAGCGCAACAACCTCCTCCCCATGGCACTCCGCGCCGTCGTGCTGGACGAGGCGGACGAGATGCTGGACCTCGGCTTCCGCGAGGACCTGGAAGCCATCCTCGACGAAACCCCGCCCGAACGCCGCACGCTGATGTTCTCGGCCACCGTGCCGCGCGGCATCGCCTCGCTCGCCAAGGGCTACCAGCGCGACGCGCTGCGCATCGAGGCCACCAGCCAGGGCGAGGCGCATGGCGACATCGAATACCGCGCCGCCCTCGTCGCCCCGCATGAGCTGGAGCGCGCGGTGGTGAACGTGCTGCGCCTCGAAGACCCGCGCATCGCCATGATCTTCTGCGCGACGCGCGCCACGGTCGCCCGGCTGCGCGGCAATCTGGCGGAGCGCGGCTTCTCCACCGTGGCGCTCTCGGGCGAACTCTCCCAGGCGGAGCGGCTGCGCGCGCTGCAAAGCCTGCGTGACGGGCATGCGCGCATCTGCGTGGCGACCGATGTGGCCGCGCGCGGCATTGACCTGGCCGATCTCGGCCTCGTCATCCACGCCGAACTCCCGCGTGACCCGGAGACGCTGCTCCATCGCAGCGGCCGCACGGGCCGCGCCGGGCGCAAGGGCGTGAGCGTGCTGCTGGTGCCGCACACCCGCCGGCGCCTCGCCGAGCGGCTGATCCAGGCCGCCAAGGTGAAGGCGAGCTGGGGCCCCGCGCCCTCGGCCGAGGCGATCCGCGCGCGTGATGCCGAGCGCCTGGCCGAACAGGCTTTGGCCCTCGCCGCCGAGGAGCCGGCCGAGCAGGACGTGGCGATCGCGCGCCGCCTGCTGGCCGACGCCGCCCTCGCCGCGCGCGGGCCGGAGGCGCTGGCCGCCGCGCTGGTGCGCGTGCTGCGCGCGCCGCTGCCCGCACCCGAGGAACTCTCCGAAATCCAGGAGCGCCCCGCCCCGCGCGGCACCCTTCCGCGCGACCCTGGGCCCCGCGACCCCCGCCCCACCCCGGAGGAGGGCGGCGGCCAGGGCGTGTGGTTCCGCATGGATGTGGGCCGCGCGCAGAACGCCGACCCGCGCTGGCTGCTGCCCTTCCTCTGCCGCCGGGGCCATGTGACGCGGCAGGAGATCGGCCGCATGCGGATCATGGAGCGGGAGACGCAGTTCGAAGTGGCGCCCTATGCCGCCGCCCGCTTCGCCACCGCGGCCCGCCGCGCCGTGGGCGAGGATGCGAACATCCGCGTCGAGCCCATGCAGAACCTTGGCCGCCCAGGGGGGCGCCCAGCGGGCCGCCCGCCGGGCCGCAAGCCGCCGCCGGGGCGCTGAAGGCTACGCCGCCGCGCGCGGCGCCAGCCGCAGGCGCAAGCTGAAGGCGTCCAGCAGGCCCGGCATGGGCTGGCCGGCATCCAGCGTGCCGGGCTCCACCACCGACACATCGCGCGACATGATGATGGGGGCGAGCACCGCGCTGGCCAGCATCGGCACCAGGTGGCGCGCCGGGCAGATGCCCGGGCCGCCGCTGAAGGGAATGAGGGGCCAGCCCGCCGCGCGCGGGCCGTCGCGCCATTGCTCCGGGTCGAAGCGGTGGGCGTTGTCCAACCTCTCGTCGTCGCGGTGGAAGAAGGGCGCGTAGATGATGAGGTGCGCGTCGCGGGGCAGGCTGTCCGCGCCCCAGGCCGTCTCCTGCCGCGTCTCGCGCAGGATGACGGGGGTGGTGGGCCAGAGGCGCAGCGCCTCCAGCACCGTGCCGCGCAGATAGGGCAGCTTCGCGCGGCTCTCGGCCGTCGCCACATCCTCGCGCGCGCGCGCCATGCCCTCGGGGTGCGCGGCCAGCAGCGCCAGCGCGCGGAAGGCCGCCATCGCCCCCGGCTCGAAGGCGAAGAGCCAGTGGGCCACCTGGTGCGAGGGCGCCTCGTTGCCCTGCTTGTCCGCGGCCGCGATCATGGCGGCGAGCGTCCCGGGCTCGGCCCGTTGCAGGTGGTGGTCCACGCGCGCGTGGAACTCCGCCAGCAGCCCCTTGCGGCGCGGGTGCAGGAAGGCCCAGTTCGCGGCCTGGCGCAGCTTGGCCAGCATCTCCGTCACCGCCTCGTCGTCGCGCGCCGCCTCGCCCAGGGTGACGCGGCGGACCATGGCGTGCCAGGCGGCGTTGAAGGGGCCCCATTCCAGGTCGCCCTCCGTGCCCGCCTCGCGCAGCAGGCGGTTCGCTTCCTCCTCGGCCACGGCGACGAATTGCGCGGCCATGCGATGCACGTCGTGCTTGCTGTCCAGCACCTCCTCGTTGAAGCGGCGGCGCACGGCGCGGTCCTGGCCCTCCGAGATCAGCGACGCATGCGGCTCCAGATGCGCCAGCGCCGCGGTCTTCTCCCGGCTGGCGGGCGAGAAGACCTCGGTGTCGTCCAGCACGCGATGGACATCCTCGGGCGCCATCACCAGCACCTGGGTGCGGAAGGGCAGGTTCAGCACCAGCGGCCCCGTGCCATAGGTCGCGCGCAGCCTCTGCATGCGGCGCACCCCGCGCCCGTCCAGGTCCAGCCGCTGCGCGATGCGCGTCACGGTGGGGCGGCGGATGATGACGCCCTTGGCGAAGGTGGGGCCGATGACCTCGGCGAGGGTCGCGATGGTGTCGGCGAGGCTGGCGCGCTTGAGGCCCTGCATGGCGGCGTCTCCTATCCCTGTCCTTGAAAAACGGGTGCGGCACCGAGGGGTTGCCGTGCGCGGGGCTTGTCCTGGGGCGGCGTTTTCCGCAGCGTGGCGGCGTGCGGAACGGGTGGGTGCGATGGCGAATTCGGCGCTGGTGCTGGGGGCGGGGATGGTGGGCGTGTCGGTCGCGCTGCACCTGCGGCGGCGCGGCTGGGACGTGGTGCTGCTGGACCGCGACGGCCCGGGCGAGGGTGCCTCCTTCGGCAATGGCGGGCTGATCCAGCGCGAGGCGGTCTTCCCCCACCCCTTCCCGCGCGAATTTTCCGAACTGCGCCGCATGGCGTCCAACCGCACGGTGGAGGTGGCCTACCATCCAGGCGCCCTGCCCGGCCTCGCCGCGCCGCTGCTGCGCTACTGGTGGCATTCCGAACCGCGCCGCTACGCCGCCGCCGTGGCCGGCCATGCCGCGCTGATCGCCACCTGCCTGGATGAGCACATGGCATTGGCGCAAGGCACCGAAGCCATGGCGCTGATGCGGCCCATCGGCTGGATGCGCCTCTACAACGACCAGGCCAAGCTCGACGCCGCGCTGGCCCAGGCGGAGGCGGCGCGCCAGGGTTACGGCATCAACTACACCCTGCTGGACGGCGCGGCGCTGGCGGCGGCCGAGCCGCACCTGAAGGTGTCACGCCTCGGCGCCATCCACTTCACCGACCCCGTCTCGGTCAGCGATCCGCACGCGCTGACGCTGTCCTATCTGCGGCGTTTCGAGGAGGCGGGCGGCCGCTTCGCGCGCGGCGACGCCACCACGCTGGAACGCGCGGGCAGCGGCTGGCGCGCGGGCGGGGAGGAGGCGGCGCATGTGGTGGTGGCGCTGGGCGCCGCGGCCGGAAAGGTGACGCAAAAGCTGGGCTACGCGCCGCCCCTCTTCGGCAAGCGCGGCTATCACCGGCATTTTGCGCTCTCGGGGAATGCGGTGCTCAACCGGCCCATCCTGGACGTGGGCAGCGGCTTCCTGCTGGCGCCCATGCGGGCCGGGGTGCGGCTGACCACGGGCGCGGAATTCACCCGCGACGTGGCGCCACCCACGCCCGTGCAGCTCGCCCGCGCCGAGCCCATCGCGCGGAACCTGTTGCCGCTGGCGGATGCGGTGGAGGAAACGCCCTGGATGGGCGTGCGCCCCTGCACGCCGGACATGCTGCCCGTGATCGGCAAGCTGCCCGGACAGGCGAATGCCTGGTGCGCGTTTGGACACGCGCACCAGGGTTTCACGCTCGGCCCCAGCACGGGCCGGCTGCTGGCGGAAATGATGACGGGCGAGGCGCCCTTCCTGGACCCCTCGCCCTATAGCCCGGCCAGGTTCTGACCCTCAGCGGTACATCCGCACGCCGTTCCAGCCGCGCTGCTGGCCGACCTCGGCGACATTTGCGCGCTCATAGCGGGGCAGCTGCTCGAGCTGCTGGCGCGTCAGGTTCATCTCGGCACGCTCACCGTTGATGCTGATGTTCTCGATCGGCACCACGGCCTGGCGCGTGCCGATGCCCAGGAAGCCGCCCCACTCGACCACCGCGGCGCGCACGACGCCCTGGTTGTCCACGAGGAGGTTCTCGATCTCACCCGCATCGCGGCCATTGGCGCCGACGACATTGGTGCCGACCAGCGCGGAGGCGCGCTCGAGCGGCAGGCCGCCGCCTGCCTGCGGCTGCGCGGGCTGGGCCTCGGCCTGCTGCGCCGGGGCGGGCTGCTGTGCCTGAGGCTGGGCCTCGGCCTGGCGCTCATGCCGCACCGTGGCCTCGCCCTGCTGCTCGTAGCGGATCTGCGGCTGGCCCTCGGCCTGGCGCACCACGACGCGCGGCTCGACCCGCTGCACCTGCACGCGCGGCTGCCCCTCGGAGACGCGCACCTGCGGCTGGGCGGCTTCCGACAAGGCCACGCGCGGCTGCTCCTGCTGCACCTGCACCTGCGGGTCCGGCATCTGCACCGTCACCTGCGGGGCGGGCTGGCGCACGATGATCTCGGGCTGCGGCACGATGACCGTGATCACGGGCTCGGGCTGCGTCACCGTCACCTGCGGCGGCGGCTGCGTGACCTGGAGCTGCGCCGTCGGCTGCTCCACCACCACGGCCGATTCACGGGCGCCCTGCTGCGCCTGGGGCTGCTGCCCTTGCGCCTCGGCCTGCTGCGCCTGCCCCTGCGCGGGCTGCCCGCCCGCGAGCTGCGCGCGAATCACGGGAATGACGCCCTGGAGGTTCTGGATGGCCGTGCGGGCCTGCTGCGCGTTGACATTGTCACCCTGCAGCACCTGGTGGGCCGCGGCGACATGCTGCTGGGCCAGGCGATAGCCCTGCTCGCGCCGCTGCGCCTCGGGCACCTGGCCCATGGCCTGCTGCACCTGCTGCACGGCCTGGCGGGCCTGCTGCACGGCCTGCGGCTGCGCCGCGCCGGCGCCCATGCCGCCGAACTGCTCCTGCGCCTGCTGAAGCCGCTGCTCGGCCTGCTGCAACTGCTGCGCGGCTTGCTGCTGCTGGGCCTGCTGGGCCTGGCCCGTGCGCGGCTGCGCCTGCTGGGCCTGGGCCAGGCCGGTGACGCCAAAGGCGAGCGCCGCGCCCATGGCGGCGGTGGCCAGCAGGCTGGTCCGCCCGGGGCGTTGTCGTGTGATCTCGTTGTTCATCGTCTGTGTCCTCTCTTGCTGGGGCGTAGCGCCGACGCGGGGGCGTCGGTTGCCGTGTTCGGACAGGCCTTCCATCGGAAATGACCGGGCGGGGGATGCCCCCCGCCCGGCCGTGCCGTCGCCTCAGTTCGAGGCGGGCTGCGGGACCACCGCGCCGGTGTTGCCGTCAATGCGGACGCGCATCTCGCGGTCGTCGCGCTTCGCGCGGGCGGTGATGTTGTCGCCGTCGCGGGACACGTCACTGACCTCGGTGAAGCCGCGCTGCTCCAGCAGGTTGCGGGCCTGGTCCTCGTTCAGCCGCGCCTCGTCCTGCACCTGGCCGGTGCGGGCATTGACGCGCAGGTCCTCGACATCGCGGCCATAGCGCTTGGCCTCGCTCACCTTGAAGTGATCGCCGTCGCGCTCGATGCCGCTGATGTCGGTGTAGCCGCGGGCGGACAGCATGCCGCGGATCTGCTCCTCGCTCATCGTGGCCTGCTGGCCGGGGGCCGCGCCGCCCGGACGCATGGGGTCACGCTGGCCGGTGGTGCCGGCCTGCGGCGCGCCGCTCATGCCGGGCTGGGCGCCCATCTGGCCGGGCTGCGTGCCGGTCTGGCCGGGCGTGGTGGCCTGGGCGAAGGTCTGCTGGTCCTGCATCAGCGAACCGCCCTGCGTGCCGCGCTGGCCGCCGGGCTGAGTCGCGCCGCCCTGCGTGCCCTGGCCGGGACGCGTGGCGTCACCCTGCGTGCCGCGCTGCCCGCCCTGCGTACCGGTCTGGCCACCGGGGGTCGTGGTGCCGCCCGGCGTGCCGGCCTGGCCGCCGGGGGCCGTGGTGCCGCGCTGCGTGCCGGCCTGGCCGCCCGGCGTGGTGGTGCCCGGCGTGGTCGCGCCGCCCAGCGTGCCGCCGCGGGCGTCAGGGGAGGTCGGGCCGCGCTGCGTGCCGGCCTGGCCGGCGCCCGGCGCGGTGGTGCCGCCCTGCGTGCCAGCGGTTCCGCCCTGGGTCCCACCTTGCGCCATGGTCCCGCCCGCGGCACTGCCGGGGGCGCTCGGGTTCACGCCCTGCGCGAGCGGCGCGCCGGCGATACCGATGGCGAAGGCGCCCGCGAGCGCGGTGGTGGTGATGAAATGCTTCTTCATTGCGACTGTTCTCCTCGAGACGGGTGTTGTTGTGCGGCCCGGAGGCCGCAGTTCTTCCTCCGCGCCTTGCGGCGCGTTGGTGCACGGGTCCCTTGGTCTTGGGGTGGGCGTCGCCGTCATCGGCTGAGGCCCCCGCTACGGTGCCGCCGCGTGGGCGGCCCGTGCTGAACCAACCCGCGACCGGCGCGCGGGTTCCGAAAAAACGCCCGAATTGTGTCGAAGAGAACCTGCGCGGGGCCTTGTGGCCCCGCGCGCAACTCAGCCGATGCGAACGACCAGCTTGCCGAAGTTTTCGCCCTGCAACAGGCCGATGAAGGCACGCGGCGCGGCGGCCAGGCCGTCGGCCACATCCTCGCGCCAACGCATGCGGCCCTGGGCGATCAGCGGCGTCATCTCCGCCAGGAAGGCGTCATAGCGGGGCCAGCCCGTATCGCTGACGATGAAGCCCTGGATGCGGAGCCGCTTGCGCACCACGGGGCCGAGATTGGGGCCGGGCGGCGCGCCGGCCGCATCGGCGCCGGGGGCGATGTTGTATTGCGCGATCATCCCGCACATCACCATCCGGCCGAAATCATTGAAGCGGGGGAAGACCGCTTCCTGCACATGGCCACCCACGTTTTCCCAATAAACATCAATGCCATCCGGGCAGGCGGCGTCGAGCTGCGGGTTGAGCGGCTGGCGGTGGTCGAGGCAGGCGTCGAAGCCCAGCTCCTTCACCACGAAGTCGCACTTGGCCTGGCCGCCCGCGATGCCCACCACGCGGCAGCCGCGCGCCTTGGCCAACTGCCCCACCACCTGGCCCACGGCGCCGGAGGCGGCGCTGACCACGACGGTTTCACCGGCCTTGGGCGTGCCGATATCCTCAAGCCCGACCCAGGCCGTCAGCCCCGGCATGCCCAGCAGGCCGAGATAGGCCGAAAGCGGCGCGACGGACGTGTCCACCTTCCGCAGCCGCGCCGCATCCATCACGCAGAAGCGCTGCCAGCCCTGGCCGCCCATCACCACATCACCTGGCTTGAAGCCGGGGTCGTTGGAGGTGACGACCTCGCCCACCGTGGCCCCTTCCATGACGGCGCCGAGCGCCACGGGCTTCGCGTAGCTCTTCGCGTCGCTCATCCGCCCGCGCATATAGGGGTCGAGGCTGAGGAAGCGCGCGCGGACCAGCACCTGGCCCGGGCCGGGCGTGGGCGGGGCGGTTTCCACCACCTCGAAATCCTCGGGCACGGGCGCGCCCTGGGGACGGCGGCGCAGCAGGACCTGCAGGTTCGTCTCAGTCATTCGGAACATCCTTCATCCATCAGCAGGCGGCGCACGGCGTCTTCCTGCACCGAGGAATCGGTGAAGGCCTCGCCCGCGCCGCGCAGCAGCACGAAGCGCATGGCGCCCTCGCGTGCCTTCTTGTCGGCCTTCATCCGCGCGATGAGGCGCGTGGCGGAAAACCCGCGCGACAGGGAGGCGATACGGGCGGGCAGCCCCACCTCGCGCAGGTGTTCGCGCACGCGACCGGGCCATTCCTGGCTGCACAGCCCCATGCGCGCGGAGATCTCGGCGGCGAGGCCGAGGCCCACCGCCACCGCCTCGCCATGCAGCAATTCGCCGCCATAGCCGCATTCGGCCTCCAGCGCGTGGCCGAAGGTGTGGCCGAGGTTGAGCAGCGCGCGGCCGCCCTCGGGCTTGGTCTCGAACTCATCCTCCGCCACCACGCCGGCCTTGAGGCGGCAGCTTTCCAGCACGGCATGGGTCAGGGCCGCGGGGTCGCCCTGCATCGCCGCCGCGCCATTGGCCTCGCACCAATCCCAGAGCGGGCCTTGCAGCAGTCCGTGCTTGGCCACCTCCGCCCAGCCCGCGCGCAATTCGCGCGGCGGCAGGGTGGCCAGCGTGGCGGTATCGGCCAGCACCAGCTTCGGCTGGTGGAAGGCGCCCACCAAATTCTTGCCATGCGCGGTGTTGATGCCCGTCTTGCCGCCCACCGAACTGTCCACCTGCGCCAGCAAAGTGGTGGGGCATTGCACGAAGGGCAGGCCGCGCAGCACGGAGGCCGCCGCGAAGCCCGCGAGATCCCCCACCACGCCGCCGCCGAGCGCGATCACCACCAGACGACGATCCGCGCGCGCGGAGAGGATGGCGTCCACCACTCGTTCGAATTCCGCGAAGGATTTGCTGGCCTCGCCCGGCGGCACCAGGATTTCGGCGGCGAGCTGGATGCCGCCATCCGCCAGCCCCTCGCGCAGCGCGGGCAGGTGCAGCGGCCCCACCGCGGCATCACTGACCACGACCGCGCGGCGGCCTTCCACCCGCTGCGCGATCTCGGCGCCGGCGCGGCGCAAAAGGCCGGGGCCGATCAGGATGTCATAGGCGCCGCGCGCCAGCGCCACCTGCATGCGCGCGGGCGGGCGGTGCGCGGCGATGGCCTCGGCGAGGCGGCGCGTGGTGGTCTCGGGGTTCTCGTCGGTGCAGAGCAAGGTGATGTCGGCCTCGGCATAGCTCGGGTGGCGTTGCGCCATCAGGCGCTCCAGCACCGCGCGCGGATCGGCGTTCTGGAACATGGGGCGATGCTCCCGCCCCGCCACGCGGCGCAGCAGCACGGAGAGGCGGCACTTCAACCAGACGGAGAGCGCGCCCGCCTCGCGCACCGCTTCGCGCGTGACGGGGTCCACCCAGGCGCCGCCGCCGGTCGCCAGCACGATGGGCTCCTTCCGCGCCAGCAGGCGGGCGATGACGCGGCGTTCGCCCTCGCGGAAATGCGCCTCGCCATAGCGGGCGAAGATTTCGGTGATGGGGATGCCGGCCGCCGCCTCGATTTCCGAATCGGCGTCCAGAAACGGCATGCCCCAGCGCGCCGCCAAGCGTTTGCCGATGGAGGATTTGCCGGCGCCCGGCATGCCCACCAGCACGATGCTGCGCGCGGATGGCGTTTCGGGAACAGGGCTCAGGGGGGCGAGGTTGCGTGACACGGCGACGGAAGGTAGCACACCGGCCTGTTCGCGCGAGGGGACGCACCGCCCATCATGTTCCGCCGCCCCATCCTGACCTTGATCCTGCTGCTGCTGCTGGGTGCCGCGGGGGCCGTGCTGTGGTTCGCCGCCTTCCCGCCGCCCGTGACGCCCACCGCGGTGGAGCGCATCATTCCGAATGATCGCTTCCAGGTGAGGTAGCGTGTCCGGCGCGCTGCTCGAGGCCTTCCTGGAGATGATGGCGGCCGAGCGCGGCGCCGCCCGCAACACCACCGACGCCTACCGCCGCGACCTGGAGGATGCGCTGGTGGCGCTGGGCGGTGACCTGGCGACAGCGGGCCCCGATTCGCTGCGTCAGTATCTGCGCGGCCTGGCCGCCATCGGGCTTTCGCCCCGCACCCAGGCGCGGCGCCTCTCCGCGCTGCGGCAGTTCTTCCGCTTCCTGGCGCGCGAGGGCCACCGCGCCGACGACCCGACCGAGCTGCTGGACAGCCCCAAGCTGCCCGCCCCCCTCCCCCGCGCGCTGACCGAGGCCGAGGTGCAGGCCCTGCTGGCCGGCGCCGAGACCCTTCCGGGCGAAAAGGCCGCCCTGGCCGTGGCCGCGATCGAGATGATCTATGCCTCCGGCCTGCGCGTTTCCGAACTGGTGACGCTGCCGGCCGGCGCGCTGCGCGAGGACACGCCGCTGGTCATGGTGCGCGGCAAGGGCGGGCGGGAACGGCTGGTGCCCCTCTCCCGCCGCGCGAAGGAGGCGGCGGCCCAGGCGCGGGCGGGGCTGGTGGAGCGCACGAAGGGCAAGCCGCGCACCGGGCGCTATCTGCTGCCCTCGCGCGGGGCCAATGGCCACATGACGCGGCAGAGCGTGGGGCTGCTGCTGAAGCAGGCGGCCGAGGCGGCGGGGCTGGACCCCGAGCGCATCAGCCCCCATGTGCTGCGCCATTCCTTCGCCACGCACCTTCTGGCGCGCGGCGCCGACCTTCGCAGCCTGCAAATGCTGCTGGGCCATGCCGACATCGCCACCACGCAGATCTACACGCGCGTGATGGAGGAGAAGCTGCGGGCGGTGCTGGCCGAGCACCACCCGCTCGCGGCGGGTTAGTTCAGGCGCGCACCTGCCGCAGGAACTCCGAGGCCTTGCCGCGCAGCGAACCGGCCTGCTGCGCCAGATCGTTGGCCGCTTCCAGCACATGCCCGGCGGCCCCGCCCGTCTCGCCCGAGACGCGGCGCACATCCTCGATGCGGCGCGCCACCACGGCCGTGCCGTCGGCGACCAGCGTGGCGCTGCGGGCGATCTCGCGCGTGGCGGCGCCCTGTTCCTCCACCGCGGCGGCGATGGCGGCCGTCACCTCGTTCATGCGCTCGATGGTGGCGGTGATGGAGCGCAGCGCCGATACCGCCTGCTCCGTCGTGCCCTGGATGCCGCCGATCTGCGCCGCGATCTCCTCGGTCGCCTTGGCGGTCTGGGCGGCGAGGTTCTTCACCTCGCTGGCCACCACCGCGAAGCCCTTGCCGGCCTCACCGGCGCGCGCCGCCTCGATGGTGGCATTCAGCGCCAGCAGGTTCGTCTGGCCGGCGATGTCGCTGATCAGCCGCACCACATCGCCGATGCGCTGCGCGGCCTGGGCCAGGCCCTGCACCGTGCCGTCGGTCGCCCGCGCCTCCTCGGCCGCGCTCCGCGCCACCTGCGCGCCCTCGGAGACCTGGCGCGTAATCTCGGCCACCGAGGCGGCCAGTTCCTCCGCACTCGCGGCCACCGCCTGCACATCGGCGCCGGCGCGGGCCGAGGCCTCGGCCACCGCCTCCGCCTCGCGGCCCGACAGCGAGGCCGCCTGGGTCAGCCCGTTGGCGGAGGTCTGCATCTGGCCCGCCGCATTGGCCACGGCGTCCACCACCCCGCCGACCTCCACCTCGAAGCTGTCCGCCAGGCGGGCCTGGGCCGTCACCAGCTGCCAGGTCAGCATGGGGCCCATGTAGCGGCCCTCGCGGTCCCGGATGGCGGTGACGTTCAGCTCGATCACCTCGCCGCCCAGGCTGATGCGGGTGCGGTGGGGCAGATGGCGGTCATCCGCCATCATGTCGCGCTGATGCGCGGGGTTCTTGTGGAACACGTCCATGCTGGCGCCCATCAGCGCATCGGCCTTCACCGGCAACACATGCTCCACCGCGCGGATCACGCGCACGGCCTCGGGGTTCACATAGGTGATGCGGAAATCATCCTGCGGGTTGGCCGTCATGACGCCCAGGTTGAGCTGTTCCAGCATCTGGCCCTGGGCGAAGGCCTTGCGGACCTCGCCGCGCAGCCCCTCCAGCGCGCCGGCGATGCGGCCGATCTCGTCCTGGCGGTCCTGATGCGGCACGGGGGCCGAGGTGTCGCCCGCCGCGATGTCGCGGATGGCGCCGGCCAGCCGGGCCAGCGGCGTGGCGATGGCCCGCGTGGTCAGGAAGGCGAAGGCCAGCATGAAGGCCACGATGACGCCGCCCGTCACCACCACCACCTGCTGCAGCACGGAGGCGCTGTGCATGGCCTCCGCGGCCAGGTCCTCGCTGCTGGCGCGCAGCCCCGCGCCCGCGGTGTCCAGCGTGCCCGTCAGCGCCTCGCGCGCCGGGGCCAGGCGTTCGGATTGGATGGCCTCGATCTCGGCATTGCGGGTGGCCAGCGCCTCGGCCGCGCTGGCCACGGCGGCACCGGCATTGGTCAGGCGCTCCGCCTCGAAGCGCATGCTCTCCGGCACCTGGGAGGCGAAGCGCCGCCCATGCACGCGCGACTGCGCGGCCGCGCGCCGCAGCCGGTTGACCGCCCCCGCATCCCCGGTGGCGAGGTAGCGCTGGGCGCTGAGCCGTGCGTCGTTCACCGCCTGCACATAGGTGTTCAGCGTGTCGCGCAGCTCCTCGCGCTGCTCGCCCTCGGCGGCGAACTGCACATTGGCGTTGGCGGCTTCCACCGCATGGTCGAAATCGGGCTGGCGGGCGAAGAATTCCCCGTCGCGCGTGGCCAGCAGCGCGGCGCGCGCCTGCACCAGGGAGGCGGCCAGCGCCTCCATCTCGCGCAGCCGGGCCTCGGCGGCGGAAAGCGCCGCCAGGATGTTGGCGCCGGCCGTGCCCGCACGGTCCCGCGCGGCCCCCAGCGCGGCGGAGGCATCGGCCATGGCCCGGCGCTGGCCTTCGGCCTCGCGCTCCAGCTCGGCCTCCGACTGGGCCAGGACCACGCCGCGCTCATGGCTGTAGGCGCGCCAGATCTGCTGGCCGACCTCGATGGAGTATTGCCGGGCCTCGCTGCCCTGCCGGGCCTCGCCATTGGCGCGTTCGAGCTGATGGGCCTGGAACATCACGGCCGCGGCGAGCGCCGTCAGCAAGGTGATGGTCAGGCCCGCGCTGATGGACAATTTCGTCGCGACACGCAGGTTGTTGAACAGACGCATGGGTTTTCCTCGCAGGCCGATCGGACCCAGGATCGCCTGCCCCGCTTAAGCGAGGATGAACGCCACCCCCTCGACAGGCCGGGCGCCCCCGCCCAACTTGCGGCCACCAACCGGAGGCCACCGCCCATGATGTTCGATTTCGAGAAGATGTCCCCCGCCGACTGCTACAAGCTGGTGGTCAGCACCGTGGTGCCGCGCCCCATCGCCTGGGTCGTGACGCAGGACGAGGCCGGCGTGGTGAACGCCGCCCCCTATTCCTTCTTCAATGCCTTTTCCTCCAACCCCGTCGTGGTCGGCATCGGCTGCGGGCCGCGGCCCGAGGGCAGCCCCAAGGACACGCTGGCGAACATCAAGGCCACGGGCCAGTTCGTCGTCTGCCTCGTGCCCTATTCCCACATCCAGCACATGAACATCACGGCCACCGACTTCGCCCCCGGCGTGGACGAGCTGGCCGAGGCGGAACTGACCCAGGTGCCGTCCAGCAAGGTGAAGCCGCCCCGCATCGGCGAGAGCCCCGTGGCCCTGGAATGCGAGACCTTCCAGCTGGTCGAGGCCGGGGAGCACACCATCGTGCTGGGCCGCGTGGTCGGCATGCATGTGCGCGACGACGCGGTGATGGACCCCGCCCGCCACTACATTGATACCCCCAAGCTCGACCTCGTGGGCCGCATGCATGGCCGCGGCTGGTATGCCCGCACGACCGACCGGGTGGAGGTGCCCCGCCTGACCATGGCGGAATGGGAAGCGCGCAAGAACAAGAAGGGGTGACCCGCCGGGGCATGGCGGGCCCGGCCGCCTTGGGGTAAGGCTGCGCGAGATGAGAATGCCTCGCACCTTCCCATGAGCGCAACCACCGCCACCCCCGCTTTGGCGCGTCCGCGCCGCGCCCCCTTCTGGGCGCGGCTGACGCTGCTGGTGGCGCTGGTGCTGGCCATGCCCATCGGCGCGGTTCTGGCGGCGGCCGTGACGCCCGCCGGCGCCGTGTGGTGGCACATTGCCACCACCTTCCTGCCCGAGATGCTGGCCACCACCCTGGTGCTGGGCCTGCTGGTGGCGCTGCTGGCCGGCAGCGCGGGGGCCGTCACCGCCTGGCTCGTCACCTGCTGCCGCTTCCCGGGCCACCGGGTTCTGGAGGTGGCGCTGCTGCTGCCCCTGGCGATGCCCGCCTATGTCGCCGGCTATGCCTGGACCTGGCTGATGGACGTGGCCGGCCCCGTGCAGTCCACCCTGCGCGAGGCGACGGGGCTGCGCTTCGGCGAATACTGGTTCCCGGAGATGCGCAGCCTGGAGGGGGCGGCGCTGGTGCTCTCCATGGTGCTCTACCCCTATGTCTACCTGCTGTGCCGCGCGGCCTTCCTCGCGCAATCCACCTGCCTGGTGGAGGTCTCGCGCACGCTGGGCCATTCGCTCTCGCGCGTGTTCTGGCATGTGGCGCTGCCCCTGGCGCGGCCCGCGCTGGCGGCGGGCGTGGCGCTGGTGCTGATGGAGACCTTCGCCGATTTCGGCACGGTGCAGTATTTCGGCCTGCGCACCTTCACCACCGGTATCTACGAGGCCTGGTTCGGCATGGCCGACCGTGGGGCCGCCAGCCAGCTCGCCGCCGTGCTGCTGATGTGCGTGGCGCTGCTGCTGGCGCTGGAACACGCGAGCCGCGGCGGCCGCCGCTTCCACCCCATGACGACGCGCCACGCCCCCTTCCAGCCCGTGCCGCTGCGCGGGTTCAAGGCGGCGCTGGCGCTGCTGGCCTGCCTGGCGCCGCTGGCGCTGGGCTTCCTGGTGCCGGCCGGCGCGCTCTTCGCCCTGATGCTGGAGGCGGGCGACCCGCTGGCGCCGCGCCGCTTCCTGCCCTTCCTGCTGAACTCGCTGACGCTCGCTTCCATCACCGCCGTCCTGGCCGTGATCATCGCCGCCTGGCTGGCCTGGGCGGCGCGGCTGCACCCGGGGCGAGGGCAGCGCGTGGCGAACCGGGTGGTGTCACTCGGCTATGCCGTGCCGGGCTCGGTCATCGCGGTGGGGGTGCTGGTGCCCTTCGGGCTTTTCGACAACGCGCTGGATGGCTGGATGCGCGCCAGCTTCGGCATCAGCACGGGGCTGCTGCTGTCGGGCACCATCGTGGCGCTGGTCTTCGCCTATCTGTCGCGCTTCCTGGGCGTGGCCTTGCAGGCGGTGGAGAGCGGGCTGACGCGCCTCAAGCCCTCCTTCGGCATGGCCGCACGCTCCTTGGGTTGCGGGCCGGGCGAGGCGGTGCGGCGGGTGGAATTGCCGCTCTCGCGCGGGGCCATCTTCACCGCGGCCATCCTGGTCTTCGTGGACACGATGAAGGAATTGCCGGCCACGCTGATCGTGCGGCCCTTCGACTTCGACACCCTGGCGGTGCGCGTCTACAACCTCGCCTCCGATGAGCGCCTGGCGGAGGCCAGCACCTCCGCGCTGCTCATCGTGGTGGCAGGGCTTCTGCCGGTGGTGGCGCTGACGCGGGCGATGCGGCGGCGGTAGCGTCGGATCGTCTTCGGTGAAGTCACCGAAGACGTGAATCCGCCGCGTCAGCAAGCAGGCGCAAGCGCGCGATGGCGATCACCGCCCGCGCCTCGCGCGTCAGCGCGTAGCCATCCAGCGCCTCGGGCCGCGCCCAGGCCACCGCGTCCACGTCATCGCCGGGCCTTGCCTCGCCGCCCGTCCATTCGCCGCAGAAGTCCACGATGGTGTAGTGGTAGCGCACCGCGCCCGCGTCATCATGCGTCACCGCATCCACCACATCGGCCAGCAGCAGGGGGCCGACTTCGATACCGGTCTCCTCCAGGAGTTCGCGCCGCGCCGCCTCCTGCGTCGTCTCACCCAGGTGCTGCGCGCCGCCGGGCAGCGACCAGGAGCCGATGCGCGGCGGCTTGCCGCGCCGGACCAGCAGCACCTCCTCGCCCCGGAAGGCGATGACGCCGATGCCGATCCAGGGGCGGTCCGGGTATTCGCGGGACATCAGGGCAGCAGGTCGGCGAGGCGCGGGACCAGCGCCTTCTCCTTCCAGTCGCCCACGCGGTAGGCCCAGCCCTGCCAGCGGGCGTGCAGCGCCTGGGCCTCCGGGCCGCCATCGGCGCGCAGCACCAGCCAGAGCTGCCCGTCCAGCATTCGCGGCCAGGCGGTGATGTTCACCTCGTCGGTGTAGGTGAAGCGGGCCTCGCCCAGCGCCTGGCCTTCCAGCGCGGTGGCCGGGCGGACATCGGTGAAGGTCAGCAGGTCGAAGGCGCGGCCCACATCCTCGAGCGCCGCGGGCGCGGTGCCGGGGGCTTCGGCGGGCGTGATCACGCGCAGGGGCGCATCCACCTCCCCGGCGCGTTCCAGCACGAGTTCCGGCTCGCCCGCGCGGCGGATCTCCACGCGGCGCAGGCGGTCGGGGGCCAGCATGGCGATCTCGCGGTCCACCCAGAGATGCGGGTCGCCATCGGGCACCACGCGGCCTTCGGCGAGCCAGGACCGCGCCTCGCCCTCGCGGCGCAGGAAGATGGCGTCCGGCACCTGCGCCTGGGGGCGGGTGCGGCGCGTGCCGAGGATCACATCCAGGATCACGCCGCCCTGCGCGTCCAGCACGCGCAGCCGCGTGGCGGTGCTGCCGGGCGAAGTGGGGTCATCCACGCCGAGGCGCGCGTGCAAGGCCGGGTCGCTGGTGCGTTCCTCGACGAGGCGCAACTCGCTCACACCCGACAGCAATTCGCGCAGCTTCGGCACGCGCGCCGGGTAGAGCGCCAGTTCCTCGACCACCCAACCCTCGCCTGCGCGCAGCATCGTGCTGCGCTCGGCATTGCGGATGATCTCGACGCGCGCCGCCTGGGGCAGCCGCGTGGCGAGGTCCGGGAAGGCCAGCGCGCCCGGCGTGAATCGCCCCGGCCGCTCGCCCGCCGGTGCCAGCAGGATGGCGGCCGCCACGGCTGCGGCGCCCAGCCCGCCGATGACGAGAACGCTGCGCCGTCGCATCACGCGCGCGCCGCCGCGCGACGCCTTGCGCGCAGCAGCCCCAGCACGATGGCCAGCACCGTCAGCAGCAGCGGCACCGCCACGATGTTCAGGATGCGCAGGTTGCGGTCCAGCGCCTCGATGTCGCGCCGCAGCTCCAGCTGCACGGCGCGCAGCTGCCTTCGCGTGGCCGCGATCTCCTCGCGCGCGCGCTCGATCTCGGCGCGCTGCGCCTCGGTGATGACCACCTGGTTGGTGTTGCGCGCGCCCTCGCCCGGTGTGCCCTGGCGGAGTTCGCGCAGGCGCCGCTCCGTGGCCTGGAGGCGTTCCGTCAATTGCCGCTCGGTCTGGCGGAACTGGGCGTCAGCGCGGCGGCGGATGTCCTCCACCACCTCGAAGGGCCGCTGGCTTTCCCCGCGCGAACGCAGGCCGATCATGGCGTCGCTGCCCGAAAGGCTGTCGGCCAGGTTCACCACGAAGGGTCCGTTGTTGGAGAAGGGCGCGATGGTCTGCTGCCCGAAGAATTCCTGCACGCGCACCCAGAAGCGGTCCTCCAGGATGTCGCTGTCATGGATGACGACAAGGTTCGCGGGCCCGTTGCTGCGCGCCAGGTGGGCGGGAAAACCCTCCGGCCGCGTGGCGCCTTCCGGCAGGGCCGGCGGCCCGTCCTGGAAGGCCGAGAGCAGGTTGCCCCGGATGCGCGCCGCGATCACCCGGCGTTCCCCATCGGCGCGGAATTCCGCCAGGATGCGCGTGGGCGAGGGCTCGCGCCGCACCTGCGCCGCGTCCAGCAGCATGGATTGCGCGGAGCTGGTCAGCAGCGGGATGAACTCGATCCCCGCGCCCTCACGCGGGCGCAGATGCCCGGCGGAGGCCACGCTCACCTGTTCCAGCAGCGCGGTGGATTGCTCCTCGCGGTTCAAACTGTCGCCCTGCAGGTTGAACCAGGCCACGTAGTCCACCGCCTGCACGCGCTCATTGGGCCCGGCGCGCACGCGCCAGGCGCCGCGCAAATCGAGCACCACCTGGTCGGCCGGCGCCTCCACGCCCCAGGCTTCCAGAAGGCGATCGAGGCGCGAGGCGGTGTCGGTCGGCGGCGCGCCGGTGGGGCCGGGGCGCGTCGCCTGCATCTCGCTGTGCGGGTCTATCATCACGATCAGGCGGCCGCCGCGCATGACGAACTGGTCCACGGCGTATTGCGCCGCTTCCGGCAGGTTCTGCGGGTGGGCCAGCAGCAGCACCTGCACCTCGGGCGGGATCACCTGGGCGTCATAGCCCAGCTCCTGCACCGTATAGGCCTCGCGCAGCTGGCGGATCACGATTTGGGGCTGGGCGAGCTGCGGCTGGCGCATCATCATCGCGCGCGGATCGCCCGAAAGCGGCAAGGGCGAGAGCACGCCCAGCACGGGCTTTTCCGGATTCGACAATTCGAAGACGAGCCGCGTCAGATCCGCTTCCAGGAAGCGTTCGCGCTCGGGCTGGAAGAAGGGGATGGCGCGCTCGGTGTCCACGAGGTTCGCGCCGGCCACGCCGAAGAAGACCTGCTCGCCGCCCTGGTCCAGCGGGACGCCCTGCAGGCCGAGCGCGATGGCGCGGTCCTCCGTCTCCGAGAAGGGCTCGGGGTCGTAGAGCTCCAGCCGTACCATCCCGCGCGAGGCCGCCACATATTCGCGCAGCATGTCGCGCACGCGCTCGGCATAGGCGCCGTATTGCGGGATCTCGGCGCCCAGGCGGCGCGAATAGAAGAAGCGCAGCGTCACCGGGTCGCGCAGCCCCTCCAGCACCTGCCGCGTGCCGGGCGATAGGGTGTAGAGGCGGTTCTCCGTCAGATCGAGGCGCGCGGAGGAGAGCAGCCGGTCGGCCAGCAGATTGACGCCCACGGCCAGCAGCAGCGCGGCCAGCACGCCGAGCGTGGACAAGGCAAGACGGGTGCGGCGCATCAATCGGCCTTCCTGTGTTCGAGGATGGCGGCGTTCAGCAGCAGCCAGACCGCGATGAAGCTCGCGAAGAAGATCACGTCGCGCGCCGCGATCACGCCGCGCGCGAAGCCCGCGAAGCGCTCGGCCACGGAAAGCCCCCGCGCCACCTCCGCCAGCCAGGGCAGGTTGGTGGAGAGGAACTCGGTCACGATGGTCGAGCCCGCCGCCGCGAACAGGAAGCACCCCGCCACGGCGAGGACGAAGGCGATGACCTGGTTGCGCGTCATGGCCGAGATGGCCGCCCCCACCGCGAGATAGGCGCCGGCCACCATCAGGCAGCCGAGATAGCCGGTCAGGATCACGCCATTGTCCGGCTCGCCCAGGTAGTTGACGGTGATGACCAGCGGGAAGGTCAGCGCCAGCGCCACGGCGCAGAAGGCCCATGCGGCGAGGAATTTCCCCACCACCGCCTGCCCGGTCGTGATGGGCAAGGTGAGCAGCAGTTCCACCGTGCCCAGGCGCCTTTCCTCGGCCCAGAGGCGCATGGTCAGCGCCGGCACCAGGAAGAGGAACAGCCAGGGCACGAAGTTGAAGAAGGGCAGCAGATCCGCCTGGCCGCGCGCGAAGAAGCCGCCCACCGTGAAGGTCAGCGTGCCCGACATCACCAGGAAGATCACGATGAAGACGGTGGCGACGGGGGTCGCGAAATAGGCGGCGAATTCGCGCCGCGCGACGGCGAGCATGGCCCTCATGCCGCTTCCCTCATGGTGAGTTCCCGGAACACCTCGTCCATGCTGCGGCCATCGGCCACCAGCGCGGCGGGCGTCGCATCGGCCAGCACGCGGCCGCGCGCGATGATGATGGCGCGCGTGCAAAGCGCGCCCACCTCCTCCAGGATATGCGTCGAGATGATGATGGCCTTCTGCGGCGCCATCTCGCGGATCAGGGCGCGGACCTCGTGCTTCTGGTTGGGGTCGAGGCCGTCGGTCGGCTCGTCCAGCACCAGCACCGGCGGGTCATGCAGCAGGGATTGCGCGAGGCCCACGCGGCGCTTGAAGCCCTTGGACAGCGTCTCGATGGGTTGCAGCCGCACGCCCTCCAGCTGCGTCAGCGCCATGGCACGGGCCACCTCGGCCCGGCCCACGCCGCGAATCCGCGCGCAGAACCGCAGAAAATCCTCGACGGCCATCTCGGGATAGGTAGGCGCGCCCTCCGGCAGGAAGCCCAGATGGCGCTTCGCGGCGACGGGGCGTTCCACCACATCCTCGCCGCAGATGCGGGCCGTGCCTTCGCTGGGCAGCATGAAGCCCGCCAGCATCCGCATGGTGGTGGATTTGCCGGCGCCATTGGGGCCGAGGAAGCCCACCACCTCGCCCCGCGCCACGTTGAAGGACACGCCATCCACGGCGGTGAAGCCGCCGAAGCGCTTCGTCAGGCCCTCGATCTCGATCAGCGCGGTCACGATGCCCCCTTCCCTGTCGGCGCCCGATTTAAAAGCCCTGACCCGCAATGCAAGGTCAACCCGCCGCCAGGAAGGCCACCGCCTCCGCCTTGCCGAACAGCGCCAGCAGGGTCCGGGCGGCCTCACCGCGCGGGGTTCGCAGCTCCGGGTCGCGGTGCAGCAGCAATTCGGCGTCCTGCGCGGCCATGGCGATCAGGTCGCGCATGCGCCCCGCGGCGCGCTGGGCCGCGGCCTCGTCCTCGCCGCGCAGGGCCAGGCGGTAGAGCTGTTGCCCGGCCTGGCGGGTGCCGAGCGCGTCCCCGCCGCCGCGAATCCGCAAATCCTCCTCCGCGATCACGAAGCCGTCCTCGGTGTCGCGCAGGATCAGAAGGCGTTCCTTTTCCCGCTCGGACAATGCCTCGGAATGGACCAGCAGGCAGGAGGAAGGGCGCGACCCCCGCCCCACCCGCCCGCGCAGCTGGTGCAGGGCGGAAAGGCCGAAGCGTTCCGCCTGCTCGATGAGAATGATGGTCGCCTCGGGCACGTCCACCCCCACCTCGATGACGGTGGTCGCCACCAGTATTTGCGTGCGGCCGGCCGCGAAATCGGCCAGCGCGCCTTCGCGCAGGGGCATGTCCAGCTCGCCATGCGCGAGGCCGACGCGGCCCGGGAAGCGTTCGGAAAGTTCCGCGAAGCGGGTTTCGGCGGCGATGCTGTCATCATGCTCGCCGCCGGTGATGGCGCGGACCACCCAATAGGCGCGCTCCCCCCGTGCGAGCGCGGCGTCGAGGCGTTCGATCACGTCCGGCAGCCGGGCGGCGCTGACCACGCGCGTCGCGATCGGCTGCCGCCCGCGCGGCTTCTCCCCGATGCGGCTCACCTGCATCTCGCCCCAAAGCGTCAATTGCAGGGTGCGCGGGATGGGGGTGGCGGTCATCACCAGCATGTCCGCCCGCTGGCCCTTGGCGGCCAGTTCCAGCCGCTGGGCCACGCCGAAGCGGTGCTGCTCATCCACCACGGCCAGGCCGAGGTCCTGGAACTCCACCCCCTCCTGGAACAGCGCATGGGTGCCGATGGCGAGCTTGATGGACCCGTCCGCGAAACCGGCCAGCACGCGCCGCCGCTCCGCCCCCTTCACGCTGCCGGCCAGAAGCGCGACGGGCACGGGGGCAAGCGCCTCCAGGGTGCGGAGGTGCTGCCGCGCCAGGATTTCCGTGGGGGCCATCAGCGCCGCCTGCGCCCCGGCCTCGACGGCCTGGAGCATGGCCAGCACCGCCACCAAGGTCTTGCCTGAGCCCACATCGCCCTGCAGCAGGCGCAGCATGCGGTGCGGGGCTTCCATGTCGGCGCCGATCTCGGCCAGCGCCATGCGTTGCCCCGGCGTGGGCTCATGGCCGAAGCGGGCGAGGGCCTGGGCGCGGAGCCTGCCATCCCCCCGCAGCGCGCGCCCCGGCACAGCCCGGTTGCGCCGCCGCAGCAAAGCGAGCGCCAGCTGGTCCGCCAGCACCTCGTCATAGGCCAGACGCTCCCAGGGGGCGGGGCCGGGGCGGCGGTCGGGGAGGTGCAGGGCGCGCAGGGCGGCGGGGAAAGCGGGCCATTTCTCCCGCGCCAGCAGGGGGGCGTCATGCCATTCGGGCAGGTCGGGCAGCAAGGCGAGGGCTGCGCGGATGGCCGGCGCCAGGTGGCCGCGCTTCAGCCCCTCCGTCAGCGGCCAGATGGCCTCCAGCGTGGGCAGGGCCGCCGGGTCCGCCGCCACCTCGGGGTTGATGCAGGAAAACCCGTCGCCCTCGGGCCGGATTCGCCCCGCGATCCAGCGGGGCATGCCGCGCGGCAATTGCCGCTCCACCGTGCCCAGGAAGCCGCCCATGAAGCGCAGGGTGACGCCCTGTTCGGTGCGGACCTCCACATAGCGGCGGCGGGTGGCGCGGCTTTGCGCGGCGCGGGCTGCCAGCGGCGTCACGGCCAGGATGGCGTCCACCCCCTCCGGCGCCTCCTCCGGCCGGGTCACGGCCACGCGTTCGGTGATGCGCTCCGGCAGGTGGAACAGAAGGTCCAGCACCCGCCCGCCCCCCGCCGCCTTCTCGATCAGCGCCGCGCGCGCCGGCCCCACCCCGGGCAGGGTGGCCAAGGGCGCGAACAGGGCAGGGAGGCTGACAGGATTGGACACAGGGTCCTATATGCCACCCGTGACCCCGACTGACGAAACCCCCGAGCTTCCGCCCCGCCAACGCCGCCTCCTGTTCCGCGCCCTGCACCGCGGCACCAAGGAGTGCGACCTGATGCTGGGCGGCTTCGTCCGCCGCCACATCGCGACCCTGGACGCGGCCGCGCTGGAGGAGCTGGAGGCCATCCTGGAAATGCCGGACGTGGACCTGGCGGACTGGCTTTCCGGCCGCCGCCCCATCCCGGCCGAGGCCCGTGGCCCCCTCCTGCTGCGGATCGCCGCCGAATCGGCCACCCCCGGCGCCGGCAAGCCGGACCATCTGCGATGACGCTGGACGTCCATGGCACGCCCGAGGGCTATGACGCCCTGCTGATCCGGGCGCGCCGGGCGGAAAGCCAGGCGCCCGTGCTGCATGTGTGCCGGGACGATGCCCGCATGGCGCGCCTTGCGGACGCTTTGGGCTTCTTCATGCCCGAGGCCGAGATCCTGCGCCTGCCGGCCTGGGATTGCCTGCCCTATGACCGCGTCTCGCCCAACCCCGAGATCGTGGCGGAACGGGTGGCGACCCTGGCCGAACTGGCGGCCCCCGCCGCCCGCCCGCGCATCGTGCTGACGACGGTGAACGCGCTGGTGCAGCGCGTGCCGCCCCGCGCCGTCTTCGCCGGCGCCGCGCTGAACCTCCGCAAGGGCGGGCGGGCGGCGATCGAAGCCGTCACGGGCTTCCTGGAAACCAATGGCTACAACCGCACCGGGACCGTCATGGAGCCCGGCGAATACGCGGTGCGCGGCGGCATCCTGGACCTGTTCCCGTCCGGCGAGGCGGAACCGCTGCGCATTGATTTCTTCGGCGACGAGATCGAAAGCCTGCGCAAGCTCGACACCGGCACCCAGCGTTCCGGCGCGCAGGTGGACCGGCTGACGCTGCGCCCGGTGGGCGAGGTGTTTCTCGACCCCGCCTCCATCGAGCGCTTCCGCGTCGGCTACCGGGAATTGTTCGGCAACGCCTCGGCCGAGGACCCGCTTTACGCCTCCATCAGCGCCGGGCGCCGCCACCCGGGCATGGAGCATTGGGCCGGCCTCTTCCACGAGGCCATGGAAACCCTGCTGGACTACCTCCCCGGCGCCAGCGTCAGCCTGGACCACCAGGCGGAGGATGCGCTGGCCGCACGCCTGGAAATGATCGCGGACCACTACGAGGCCCGCCGCACCCCTTCGCGCCTCAACGAGAACGAGGTGCCCTACCGCCCCGCCCCGCCGCGACTGCTGTATCTGGACCGGCGCGGCTGGGATGCGATGCTGGACGGGTTGCAGGTGCTGCGCTTCTCCCCCTTCGCCCAGGCCGCGGGCGCCGCCGGCATGGATGCCGGCGGGCGGCCCGGCCGCCTCTTCGTGGACATCCGCCAGGCGGGCGAGAACGTCTTCCGCGCCTATGCCGCCCATGCCGAGACCGAGCAGGGCCGCGGCCGCCGCCCCATGCTGGCCGCCTGGACCCGCGGCTCGCGCGAGCGGCTGGTCACGCTGCTGCGCGAGAACCGCGTGGCCGCCGAGCCGGTGGAGGACTACTACGCCTTCCAGAAGCTCGCCCCCGGCGTGGTCGGTGTGGGCATCCTCGGCCTGGAACGCGGCTTCATCGCGGACGGGCTCTCCATCACGGCCGAGCAGGACTTGCTGGGCGAGCGCATTGCCCGCCCCGCCCGCCGCCGCAAGCGCGCCGACCAGTTCATCGCCGACGCCACGCAGATCGAGGTGGGCGACCTGCTGGTCCATGCCGACCACGGCATCGGCCGCTATGACGGGCTGGCCACGCTGGACGTGGGCAACGCCCCGCATGACTGCCTGCGGCTGATCTATGATGGCGGCGACAAGCTCTTCGTGCCGGTCGAGAACATCGAGATCCTCTCGCGCTTCGGCACCGAGACGGCGGGTGTCGCGCTGGACAAGCTGGGCGGCGCCTCCTGGCAGGCGCGCAAGGCCAAGGCCAAGCAGCGCATCGCGGACATGGCCGCCGGCCTCATCCGCCTGGCCGCCGAGCGGCAGACGCGCGAAGCCCCCATCATCGCGCCCCCCGAGGGCAGCTATGACGAGTTCTGCGCCCGCTTCCCCTATGCCGAGACCGAGGACCAGGCGCGCGCCATCGCGGACGTGCTGGAAGACCTCGCCGCCGGCCGCCCCATGGACCGGCTGATCTGCGGCGATGTGGGCTTCGGCAAGACGGAGGTGGCGCTGCGCGCCGCCTTCACCGTCGCCATGGCCGGTTCCCAGGTGGCGGTGGTGGTGCCGACCACCCTGCTCGCCCGCCAGCATTTCCGCACCTTCACCGCGCGCTTCGAGGGGCTGCCGGTGCGCATCGCGCAGCTCTCGCGCATGGTGACGGCGAAGGAGGCGGCCGAGGTGAAGGCCGCGCTCGCCGATGGCAGCGTGAACATCGTGGTCGGCACCCATGCGCTGCTGGGGACGGGCATTTCCTTCGCCGATCTCGGCCTCGTCATCGTGGACGAGGAGCAGCATTTCGGCGTGAAGCACAAGGAACGCCTGAAGGAACTCGAAGCCGGCGTCCATGTGCTGACGCTGACCGCCACCCCCATCCCGCGCACCCTGCAACTGGCGCTGTCCGGCGTGCGCGAGATGAGCGTGATCGCGACCCCGCCCGTGGACCGCCTGGCCGTCCGCACCTTCATCATGCCCTGGGACGGGCTGGTGCTGCGCGAGGCCATCCAGCGCGAACGCTTCCGCGGCGGACAGATCTTCTGCGTGGTGCCGCGCATCGAGGACATGGCGCGCATGGCCGAACGCTTGGCCGAGATCGCTCCGGAAACCCGCGTGGTCCAAGCGCATGGAAGGCTGTCCGCCACCGAGCTCGAACAGGTGATGACCGAGTTCGCGGATGGCAAATATGACATCCTCCTCGCCACCAACATCGTGGAATCCGGCCTCGACATGCCGGCGGTGAACACGCTCATCATCCACCGCGCGGACATGTTCGGCCTCGGACAGCTCTACCAGCTGCGCGGGCGCGTGGGGCGCGGCAAGCAGCGCGGCTATGCCTACCTGACCTGGCCCGCGCATCACCGCCTGGCGCCCACCTCGCAGAAGCGGCTGGAGGTGATGCAGACGTTGGACAATCTCGGCGCCGGCTTCACCCTCGCCAGCCACGACCTCGACATCCGCGGCGCGGGCAACCTGCTGGGCGAGGAGCAGTCGGGCCAGATCCGCGAGGTCGGCATCGAGCTCTACCAGGAGATGCTGGAGGAGGCGGTGGCGGATTTGCGCGCCGGCTCCCGCGCCAAGCGTGAGAGCGAGGGCAATTTCACGCCGCAGATCAACCTCGGCCTCGCCGTGCTGATCCCGGAGAACTATGTGGCCGAATTGCCGGTGCGCCTCGGCCTCTACCGCCGCATCGGCGGCCTCGCGACCGAGGGCGAGGTGGAGGCCATGGCCGCGGAACTCGCCGACCGCTTCGGCCCCATCCCGCCCGAGGTGGAGAATTTGCTGCAGGTGGTGGCGCTGAAACTGGCCTGCCGCGCCGCCGGCGTGGAGAAGGTGGATGCCGGCCCCAAGGGCGTGGTGCTGGCCTTCCACAAGGGCCGCTTCGCCAACCCCGCCGGCCTCGTGAACTGGGTCCAGGCGCAGAAGGGCGTGGTGGTGCTGCGCCCGGACGGGAAGATGGTGCTGGCCCGCGAACTGCCCTTCGACGCGCGGATCAAGGCCGCACGCGGGCTGGTGTCCAACGTGCTGAAGGTGGCGAAGCAGGCGGCGTAGCGCCTGCCCCACCAATCTTCCACCGCGGCCGATTCACGCCTGCGGCGATCGGACGCGGTCAGCACTCCAGCTTCGCCGCCAGGTCCACAAAGCTCTCCGCCACGCAATCCCACGGGTCCTCGGCCGTGAGGTCCGTGCCCTGCGCCGGCCCATGCTCCGTCGGCCGCGCCACGAAGGCGGTGGCGAGCCCGGCCTTCCGCGCCGCGCGCAGATCGCCATTGTGGGCGGCCACCAGGCAGACCTGGTGCGGCGCCAGGCCCAGGATTTCGGCGGTGCGCGTATAGGCCTCGCGCTGCGGCTTGTAGGCCTGGGTGGCCTCGGCCCCCAGCACCGCGTCCCAGGGAATGCCCGCGCGCTTGGCCATGTTCGCCAGCAGCAGGATGTTGCCGTTGGACGCCGGCGCCAGGAAATATTTGCGCCGCAGCCGCGACAGGCCGAGCAGCACATCCGGCCAGGGGTCCAGCCGGTGCCAGGCGCGGTTCAGGTGGTCCAGATCGGCCTCGGTGCAGGAGGCGAGGTCAATGCCGTGGTCCTTCAGCACCAGTTCCAGGTTTTCCCGGTGCAGCACGTCCAGCCGCGTGAAGGGGCGGCGGCCGGCGCGGCATTCCTCCATGGCGGGCTGGTAGCGGCGGCGCCAGGCATCGGCCACCGCGAAGGGGTCGAGGTGCGCGCCGCCTCGGGCGGGCAGGAACTCGGCCAGGGCGCGGGCCACGCCGCTGCGCCAGTCCACGACGGTGCCGAAGACGTCGAACACCAGGGCCTGCACCTCCTTCATGGCGCCGTCTCCGTGCGGGGTGGGTGCTGGTCGCATGTCGCCGTGCGGGCTGGTTGGGCCATGGGTGTTCCTCCTGCGGGGCATACTCCCCCGTCATCCCCGCGTGCGGAAGCCCCGCGGCTGTGGCATGCTGGCCGCAACACGACAGGAGGACACGATGCCCGAAGGTTCCATGACCCTGCCCGCCCTCGCCGCCATCGAGGCCGTGGTCCGCACCTATCTCGACGGGTTGCACGAGGGCGATGCCGAGAAGATCGCCGCCGCCTTCCACCCCTGCGCCCATCTCTACAGCGCCCCCAAGGGCGAGGTGGTGGACTTCCCCCGCGCCGATTGGCTGACGGCCATTAAGGGCCGGCCCTCGCCGCAGTCGCAGGGCCTGGCGCGCGAGGACCGCATCCTGGCGATTGACATGGCGGGCGATGACGCGGCCTGCGTGAAGGTGAATTGCTGCATCCCGCCGCGCTACTTCACCGATTTTCTTCTGTTGCTGAAGACCAGCGAGGGCTGGCGGATCGTGGCCAAGAGCTTTCATACCGAACTTCGTTCGGTATGATTTTTTAAGCCCTCAGACGCCGGGCGCGGCCTCCGGCCGCTTGGCTTGCGCGCCGCGTAAGGCGCGCTGAGCGCGCGGTCGGTCCGGGCGCGGCGCCGGCCTTGCCGGCGCATCCTCGCAAGACGGCGTTACCTGGCGGAGGTGGCAGCGCCGCACCCGCTCCAGCGCCCGTGGCAGGCTATGATTTTCTTGACTTTTCAAGGCGTTCCCGGCATGAAGCCAAGCCGTCGCCGCATGGCCGCACGGGGTCGGCACCTCCCCCGCGGTAAGATCGTAAGATGGTAAGATAGTAAGGCGGCGGGGTGATGTTCCCGGCCCTCAGGCGCCGGGCGCCGCCTCCAGCACGAACGGCACCCCCGCCCGTTCCGCAATCTCCCGCACATGCCGCTCCAGGCTGGCCGGAATGGGGATGCCCGCCTCCAGCCGCTCCGCGCGGGAAAAATCCTCCGGGTCACCGGGGATCAGCACGGGCTCCTCCGGGTTGGCGGGGCGGGCGCCGCGCAGCACCTCCACCACGCCCGCCATATCGGCCGTATAGGCGTCCATGTCGCGGAAGGCGCGCGGGTCCAGCGCCAGCATCATGTGGCCGATATTGTTGGGCTCATCCGTGCGCTGGCTGCGGTTGCGGATGGGCGAGAAGCTGGCGCCCACCATCGTCCCCGCCAGGATATGGACCATCAGCGCCAGCCCGTATCCCTTGTGCTCGCCCAGCGGCGTCAGCCCGCCCTCCTTGCGCTTGAAGACGTAGTCGTTGGCGGCCGCGTGGTCGGTCACGGGGTTGCCCGCGCCATCCACCACCCAGCCGGGCGGGACGTCCTTCTCCTTCAGGTGATAGACCTTCACCTTGTTCGCCGCGACGGTGGTGGTGGCCATGTCCAGCACCACCGGCTGGCCTTCCCCATTGGGCGCGGCGAAGGCGATGGGGTTGGTGCCCAGCACCGGCTCCGCGCCGCGCGGCGGGACCATGCTGATGCCGCGCGTGGAGGAGAACACCATCCCCACGAAGCCCGAGGCCGCCGCCATCCGCGCGTAATAGCCTGCCGCGCCGAAATGGTGGCTGTTCACCACCCCCACCGCGCCGATGCCATGGATGCGCGCCTTCTCCACCGCCATCCGCATGGCCATCACGGCGGGCGGGTGGCCCAGCGCGTCGCCGCCATCCACCAGCGCCGTGGCGCCGAATTCCCGCACGACGCGCGGCTGGCCGGCGATGCGCAACTGCCCCAGCCGCAGCAATTCCTCATAGCCCATCAGCATCGAGATGCCGTGGCTGTCCACGCCCATCAGATCCGTCTCGGTCATCACCTCGGCCGTGGTCTCGGCCAGCGCCGCGGGGCTGCCCCAGGCCAGCAGGATGGAGGTGATCTGCGCGCGGACGGATTGGTGCGTGGCGTTCATGGCGTGTTCCTTGTCCCTTGCCGGACCTTCCGCGTGGGCGGGCGCGGGGTCAACGCCTTCACGCGCGCCCTGGTTTGGGCAAGCATCCTTCCCATGGAACCTCCGCAACATGTGATCGTCGTGGGCGCCGGCATCGTCGGCCTCTGCGTGGGCTGGCACCTGGCGCGCGGAGGGGCCCGGGTCACGGTGCTGGACCGCGACGGGCCGGGCGAGGGAACCTCTTCCGGCAATGCGGGGGCGATCTCGGCGGGGTCGGTCGCGCCGCTCGCCATGCCGGGGGTGCTGAAGCAGGTGCCGGGGATGCTGCTGGACCCCAAGGGCGCGCTGCACATCCCCGCCCGCTACTGGCCCGCCGCGCTGCCCTGGCTGTGGCGCTTCGTGCTGAGCGCCAGGCCCGAGCGCGTGCGCGAGATCGCCGCCGGCATGGCCACGCTGCTGCACGGCGCGGAAGAACGCCACCGCGAGATCCTCGCCGCCGAGGGCGCGCTGGACCTGATCCAGGAGCACGGCCAGCTCTACCTCTACCGGGATGCGGAGCACCTCAGGAAGGACGACGCCGCCTGGGCGCTGCGCCGCGAACACGGCCAGGTGACGCAGGTGCTGGACCGCGCCGGCATCCTCGCCCTCGAACCCGGGGTGTCCGACACCTACCAGGTCGGAATCTTCCTCCCCGACCAGGGGCATTGCGTGAACCCGCTGCGCCACGCCCGCACCGTGGCGCGCGGCATCGAGCGCATGGGCGGCACCATACGTCGCGCGACCGTCGAGGCGCTGGCCACCGAAGGCCCCCGCGTGGTGGGCGTGCGCGCCGGCGGCGAGACCCTGCTGGCCGACCGCGTGGTGCTGGCCGCCGGCGCCTGGTCCGCGAAGCTGCTGGCGCCCCTGGGCATCCGCATCCCGCTGGAGAGCCAGCGCGGCTATCACGTCATGCTGCCCGACCCCGGCATCATGCCGACGCGCCCCCTGGTCCCGGCCGACCGCAAGGCCTTCATCACGCCCATGGAGGGCGGGCTGCGCATCGCCGGCACCGTCGAGTTCGGCGGCACTGAGGCGCCCCCCACCGCGGCCCGCGCCGCCCTGCTGCTGGAGGATCTGCGGAAGGTCTACCCGCAGGCACGCACGGAGGGCGCTGAGCCGCACTGGATGGGCCACCGCCCCTGCCTGCCCGACACCTTGCCCGTGATGGGGAAGGTGGCCGCGCATCCCGGGCTGTGGTGCGCCTTCGGGCATGGGCATCTGGGGCTGACGGCCTCGGCGCCGACCGGCGCGCTGATCGCCGGCGCCATGCTGGGGCCGACCCCGAATACGGACCTCTCGCCCTTCGCCGCGGAGCGCTTCGCATGAGGCCCACCGCAGGTGAGCTGGCCCGGCGCATCCTGGCGCTGGCGGCGCCGACCACGCTGCTCTCGGCGCTGCAGGTGGTGGCGCTGCTGATCGAGACCTGGATCGCGGCCAGGCTGGGGCGCGAGGCGCTGGCGGGCTGGGCGGTGGTGCTGCCCTTCGCGCTGCTGCTGGGGCAGATGTCGGCGGGGGCCATGGGCGGCGGCGTGGTCAGCGCCATCGCCCGCGCGCTGGGGGCGAAGCAGCCGGAGGAAGCGGCGGCGCTCGCCTTGCACGCGCTGCTGATCGCGCTGGGCTTCGCCATGATGTTCGTGGTGGTGCTGGCGGTGTTCCCCTGGACGGTGCTGGGCTGGATCGGCGGGCCCGTCGCTGCGGCGGCCGGCGCGCCCTATGCGGCGGTGATGTTCGGGCTGGGCGCCGTTCCGGCCTGGCTGGCCAATACGCTGGCCTCCATCCTGCGCGGCGGCGGGCGGCATGGGCTGGCGGCACGGGTGCTGAACCTGGCCTGGCTGGCCTATCCCGCGCTGGGCTTCCTGCTGGCGGACACGCTGGGGATGGGGCTGGTGGGGCTGGGGCTGTCCTTCGCCCTGTGCTTCTGGGTGGCGGCGGGCGTCATGGCGGCGGTGGTGGCGAGCGGGGCCGCGGGCTTCGCCGTGAAGCTGCGGGTGCCGCTGCGCTGGGCGCGGTTCCAGCGCATCCTGGCCGTGGGGGCCACGGCCTGCTTGCTGGCCTTCGTGGCGAACATGACGACCATCCTCGTCACGGCGCGGCTGGCGGTGCATGGCGCGGCGGCGGTGGCGGCCTATGGCGTGGCGGCGCGGCTGGAATTCATGATGATCCCGCTGGCGTTCGGCGTCGGCTCGGCCTTGACCGCGCTGGTGGGGCGCGCGGTGGGCGGGGGCGATTGGGAGACGGCGCGGCGCACGGCCTGGGTGGGCGGGGGCATGGCGCTGGCGCTGTGCTCGGCCATCGGGGTGAGTGTCGCGGTGTGGCCGATGGGCTTTTCCCAGTTGTTCGCCTCGGACGCCGAGGTGGCGCGCATCGCGGCGGAGGCGCTGCGCTGGATCGGCCCGGCCTTTGGCGGCTTCGGACTGGGGATGGCCATGTATTTCGCGGCGATGGGCGCGGGAAAGATGGGCTGGCCCGTGGTGGCGGGCTTTTCGCGGCTGGGGATTGCCGTGGTGGGCGGGTGGCTGCTGAGCGACGTGCTGGGGATGGGGATGGCGGGGCAGTTTTTGGCGGTGGCGCTGGGGATTACGGCTTATGGGGTGTTGGCGGCGGGGGCGGTGTGGGGGGGGGTTTGGGGTGGGTAACTACTAG
>NZ_JAFFQY010000003.1 GCF_017311575.1 Roseococcus thiosulfatophilus | reverse complement strand
CTAGGCAAGCCCGTCGCGCAGAGCCGCGGCCGCGGCGCTGATATAGGTGGCGGTGGGGCGGATGATGGCGCCCATGGTCAGCATGCCGTGCAGCATGTCGGCGGCGTGCAGGTGCTGCACACGCACCCCCTCGCGCTCCAGCCGCGCCGCATAGTCGCGCCCCTCGTCGCAAAGCGGGTCATGCGCCACGGTCAGCACATAGGCGGGCGCGGTGCCAGCCAGCGAAGGGGCGCGCAGCGGCGAGGCGCGCCAGTCATTCCACGTCGTGGGGTCGGGCGCGTAGTGGTCGCGGAACCACTCCATGATGACGGTCGTCAGCGGCACGCCGCCGGTGAAGCGGGCATAGCTCTCATGGCGCATGGCCATGTCGGTGGCGGGGTAGAGCAGCAGTTGGAACTTCACGGGCGGCAGGGTGCCATCACGCGCCATCAGCGCCAGCACGGCCGCCATGGAGCCGCCCGCGCTGTCACCGCCGACCGCCAGGCGCGCGGGGTCCATGCCATAGGTCGCGGCATTCTCCGCCATGTGGCGGAAGGCGGCGGCGCAATCCTCGATGGCGGCGGGGAAGCGGTGCTCGGGCGCCAGGCGGTAATCCACCGAGAGCACGGCGCAACCCGCCTCGTTCGCGAGGCTGCGCGCCAGGTGGTCATGCGTGTCGATGTCGCCGAAGACCCAGCCGCCGCCATGCATGTAGAGCAGCCCGCCTAGCACATCGTCCGCCGCGCTGCCGGCCGGGCGGTAGAGGCGCGCGCGGTTGCCGCCGGGCAGCACCAGGTCACGTGCCTCGGCCACCTCGGGCGGCGGCGGCTGCAGGACGGGGCGGCCGGCGGCATAGAGTTCCCGCGCCTCCTCGGGCGAGATCAGGTTGAAGGCGGGGCGGCCCGAAGCCTTCACCATCTCCAGAAGCGTGAGGCAATCGGGGTGGAGGGGGGCGGCCATGGGCTCTCCTGTCGAATGCGATGGCACGCAGGTTGGGCCAAGCGCGACCGACCGGCAACACGCCCCCGGCAAGGAGAAGCTTGCGCGGCGCGTGCGGTATCAGGCCAGATGGCCGGGCATGGACGGCCCTTCCCTGACCCCCTCTCCCCTCATCATCTGTCTTGGCAATGCCGTGGCGGACCACGTCTTTCGCGTGGACGACGTGCCCCAGCCGCCAGCCAAGGCGCGGGCGCGCGGCTATGCGCTCACGGCCGGCGGCATGGCCGCCAACGCCGCCATCGCGGCGCGCCGCCTTGGCGGGCGAGCGGCCTTCTGGGGACGGCTTGGCGATGACGCCAATGGCGCGATGCTGCTGGCGGCGCTCGCAGCCGAAGGCGTCGCCACCGATGCGGTGCGCGTGATCCCGGGCGCGGTTAGCCCCGTCTCGGCCGTGCTGGTGGATGCGGTGGGGGAGCGCGCGATCCTGGGCTATCGCGGCGAGCATCTGGCGGTGGACCCCGCCTGGCTGCCGCTGGATGCCCTCACAGGGGCGGGCGCGCTGCTCTGCGACCCGCGCTGGCATGAGGGGGCGGTCGCGGCGCTCACCGCCGCCGAGGCGCAATCCCTTCCCAGCGTGCTGGACGCCGAGCGCAGCGAGACGCGCATCCTGCTCGACCTCGTGCCGCGCGCGCGGCATGTCATCTTCTCGGTCCCTGGATTGATGAATTTCGCCCCGGGCGCCCGCCCGGCGGAGGGGCTGCGCCGGGCGCTCACCGATGGGGTGACCGAGGTCGCGGCCGTCACGCGCGGCGAGAAGGGCGTGCTGTGGCTGACGCGCGGCCAGCGCACCCCTCGCGAGATGCCCGCCTTCCCCGTCGCCGCCACCAACACCACCGGCGCCGGCGACGTGTTCCATGGAGCCTATGCGCTCGCCATCGCCGAGGGCCGGCCGGTGGAGGCGGCGCTGCGCTTCGCCAATGCCGCGGGCGCCCTGCGCGCGCGGGACGGGACCACCGCCGCACGGGCCGAGACCGAGGCTTTCCTGGCCGAACAGGGCTAGCCGCACGGGCCCGAAGACGCTTCCGGCACCCCGCCGATCCATGCCAGGATCGCACCGCCCAAGTTGAGGATGCGCCACTCCGTGACACCGCCCGACACGAACATCCCCGCCCCCGTCGCCCGTGGCGCGGAGGCCATGCGCGATGCCATCCTGCGCAAGCTGACCTACGACATCGGCAAGAGCCGCGCGGGCGCGCTGGACCGCGACTGGTTCATGGCCACCGCGCTCGCGGTGCGCGACCATGTGGTGCAGCCCTGGCTGAATGACATGCGCGCGGCCTACGACACGGGAGAGAAGCAGGTCTACTACCTCTCGCTGGAATTCCTGATCGGCCGGCTGCTGCGCGAGAACATGTCCAATTTCGGCCTGATGGCCGATGTGCGCGCGGCCCTGGTCTCGCTCGATGTCAGCCCCGCGCTGGTCGAGGCCTGCGAGCCCGACGCGGCGCTGGGCAATGGCGGGCTGGGGCGGCTCGCGGCCTGCTTCATGGAAAGCCTCGCCTCGCTCTCCATCCCCGCCTTCGGCTATGGCATCCGCTACGACCACGGGTTGTTCAAGCAGGCCATTCGCGACGGCTGGCAGGAGGAGTTCCCGGAGGACTGGCTGAATTTCTCCAACCCCTGGGAGTTCGCCCGGCCCGAAATCGCGCACCCCATCGGCTTCGGCGGCAGCGTCGAGGAAATCGAGAATGGCGATGGCCAGGTGCGCCATGTCTGGAAGCCCGCCGAGACGGTGCTGGCCGTCGCCTATGACACGCCCATCGTGGGCTGGCGGGGCAAGCATGTGAACACGCTGCGCCTGTGGTCCGCCCGGGCACCCGACGTGCTGCGGCTGGAGGCCTTCAACCGCGGCGACCACATCGGCGCCGTTTCCGAACGCGCACGGGCCGAGGCCATCAGCCGCATCCTCTACCCGGCCGATGACAGCCCCTCGGGGCAGGAATTGCGGCTGCGGCAGGAGTTCTTCTTCTCCTCGGCCGCGTTGCAGGACCTGATCCGGCGGCACCAGCGCGTCTATGGCAGCCTGAACACATTGCCCGACCGCGTCGCCATCCAGCTCAACGACACCCACCCCGCCATCGTGGTGGCGGAGCTGATGCGCATCCTGCTCGACGACAACGGAATGGAGTGGCACGACGCCTGGCGCGTCACCCAGGGCTGCATCAGCTATACCAACCACACCCTGCTGCCCGAGGCGCTGGAGAGCTGGCCGGTGGCGCTGATGGAACAGCTGCTGCCCCGCCACATGCAGATCATCTACATGATCAACGCGGTGCATCTGGGCGAGGTGTCGGAGGCCTATCCGGGCGACACCCGGCTGCTCGCCTCGCTCTCGCTCATCGAGGAGCAGGCCGGCCGGCGCGTGCGGATGGGGCACCTGGCCTTCGTGGGCAGCCACAAGGTGAACGGCGTCTCGGCCCTGCATTCGGAATTGCTGAAGCAGACGGTCTTCCGCGACTTCCACATGCTCCAGCCCCACAAGCTGACCAACAAGACCAATGGGGTGACGTTCCGGCGCTGGCTGCAGCAATGCAATCCCTGCCTGACGGAGCTGCTGGTCGAGAGCATCGGGCCGGATTTCCTGGACAACCCCGAGGCGCTGCGAGGCTTGGAGAAGCTCGCCGGCGATGCCGCGTTCCAGGCCCGCTTCGCCGAGGTGAAGCGCGTGAACAAGCAGGCACTGGCCCAGGTGATCCGGGAGCGCACGGGCATCCGTGTGGACCCGTCCGCGATGTTCGACATCCACATCAAGCGCATCCACGAATACAAGCGCCAGCTGCTGAACGTGCTGGAGACGATCGCGCTCTATGACGCGATCCGCGCCGAGCCGCACCGCGACTGGCAGCCGCGCGTGAAGATCTTCGCGGGCAAGGCGGCGGCGAGCTATCACCGCGCCAAGCTCATCATCAAGCTCGCGCATGACGTGGCGCGCATGGTCAACCGCGACCCCATGATGCGCGACCGGCTGAAGGTCGTCTTCCTGCCCAACTACAACGTCTCGCTGGCCGAGGTGATCATCCCCGCCGCCGACCTGTCTGAGCAGATCAGCACCGCCGGCATGGAGGCGTCGGGCACCGGCAACATGAAGCTCGGCCTCAACGGCGCGCTGACCATCGGCACGCTGGACGGCGCCAATGTCGAGATGCTGGAGCATGTGGGCGCGGAGAACATGTTCATCTTCGGCCTGACCACGCCCGAGGTGGAGCAGCGCCGCGCCGAGGGCTGGCGCGGGCAGATGGCCATCGAGGCCTCCTTCCGCCTGTCGCAGGTGATGGACCAGCTCACCTCCGGCGTGCTCTCTCCCGATGACCGCGGCCGCTACCAGGACATGGTGCAGAACCTGCGCGAGCATGACCACTTCCTCGTCACCGCGGATTTCGACAGCTATTTCGCCAAGCAGCGCGAGGTGGACATGCTTTGGGCGCAGCGGGCGGAATGGCAGCGCGCGGCCATCCTGAACACGGCGCGGCTGGGCTGGTTCTCCTCCGACCGCACCATCCGCGAATACGCGGAAGAGATCTGGCGCGTGCCGGTGGGGCGTTGAGCGGCGCCGCGATGGAAGCCTGGCGCGCCAGCGAGGCGGAGCTGGCCTCTTTCCTGGCCGCCGCCCATGGCAACCCCTTCGCCCTGCTGGGCCCCCACGCGACCGAGGGCGGGGTGGTGTGGCGCGCCTTCTTCCCTGGTGCCTCGCGCGTCGAGGCGATGCTGCCGCAAGGGTCGCGGCCGCTGGCGCCGCGCGGCGAGCAGGGCTTCTTCGAGGCGTTCCTGCCCGGGGTGCGGCGCGAAGCCTGCACGCGTCTGCGCGTGCATGAGCCCGCTGGCGCCCGGGACATCCACGACGCCTATGCGCTGGGCCCCACCCTCGGGCCGCTCGACGATCATCTTCTCCTCGAAGGCACGCATCACCGGCTGCACGAAAGGCTGGGCGCGCATCCCGGAACGCATGAGGGGGTGGCAGGCACGCGCTTCGCCGTCTGGGCGCCGCATGCGCGGCGCGTCTCGGTGGTGGGGAATTTCAATTTCTGGGACGGGCGACGCCACCCCATGCGCCGGCGCGTGGACAGCGGCATCTGGGAGCTGTTCCTCCCCGGCATCGGCCCCGGCACCGTCTACAAGTATGAGCTGCTCGGCCCCAACGGCGCGCTGCTGCCGCTCAAGGCCGACCCTTTCGGCTTCGCGGCGGAACTGCGCCCCGCCAACGCCTCGGTCGTGGCGGATCTGGACGGCTTCGAGTGGACGGACGCCGCCTGGATGGCCGCCCGCGCGAAATCCCCGCCGCGCACGCAACCCATGTCGGTCTACGAGGTTCACGCCCCGTCGTGGAAGCGGCACCCCGATGGAAGGTTCTGGAACTGGGATGAACTGGCGGCCGACCTCATCCCCTATGTCCGTTCGCTCGGCTTCACCCACATCCAGCTCATGCCCGTGATGGAGCATCCGCTCGATGCCTCCTGGGGCTACCAGCCTGTGGGCATGCACGCCGTGACGGCGCGCCTCGGCGGGCCGCGCGGCCTGATGCGCTTCATCAACACGGCGCATGAGGCGGGGGTGGGTGTTCTGCTCGACTGGGTGCCGGCGCATTTCCCGCAGGACGCGCATGGCCTGGCGCGCTTCGACGGCACGCCGCTGTTCGAACATCCCGATCCGCAGCGCGGCTTCCACCCGGACTGGGGCACGGCCATCTACGACTACGGCCGCACCGAGGTGCGCGCCTTCCTCGCCTCCAACGCGATGTTCTGGATCGAACGCTTCCACGCCGACGGGCTGCGGGTGGACGCCGTCTCCTCCATGATCCATCTCGACTATTCGCGCGGCCCCGGCGAATGGTCGCCCAACGCGGATGGCGGCAATGACAACCGCGACGCCATCGCCTGCCTGCGCCACATCAACGCGCTGGTGAAGCGGGCCGGCCAAGGTGCGGTGATGATCGCGGAGGAAGCGACGGACTGGTCCGGCGTCACGGCACCGGCCGAGGAAGGCGGGCTCGGTTTCGACTTCAAATGGAACATGGGCTGGATGAACGACACGCTGCGCTATGTGGCGAAGGAGCCCATCCATCGCGGCTGGCACCACCAGCTGATGAACTTTTCCCTCATGTACGCCTTCAACGAGAACTTCATCCTGCCGCTCAGCCATGACGAGGTGGTGCATGGCAAGGGCTCGCTGCTGGGGCGCATGCCCAAGGGCGGCGAGGGCGCCGATGACTGGCAGCGCTTCGCCAACCTGCGCGCCTATCTTGGCTACATGTGGGGCCACCCGGGCAAGAAGCTGCTCTTCATGGGCAACGAGATCGCCCAATGGCGCGAATGGTCCGAGGCGCGCGAGCTCGACTGGTGGCTGCTGCAGCATGCGCGCCACACCGGCGTGCAGACTCTGGTGCGTGACCTCAACGCCCTGCACCAGGCGCTGCCCGCGCTGCACGCGGCCGATGCCGCGCCCGAGGGCTTCCACTGGATTGACGCCGATGACAGCGCCGACTGCACCTTCACCTGGCTGCGCCATGACGGTGAAGGCGGTGCGCCAGTCGCCGTGCTGTGCAACTTCACCGCGGCGCCCCGCGAGGCGCATCTGATCGGCCTGCCGGCGGCCGGCCGATGGCGCGAGTTGCTGAACACGGATGCCTCCGTCTATGGCGGCTCGGGCCTCGGCAATCTCGGCGTGGTGCGCGCCAGGGACATGCCCGCCTTCGGCCAGCCCGCCTCGGCCTGGGTCGTGCTGCCGCCACTCGCTGTTGTGTATCTGGCGCCCGAAGAATGGCCGCCACCGGAGGAAAACGATGCCTGACCGCCAATTGGCGCCCGCGCCCCTGGCCCGCACCGCCATGGCCTTCGTGCTGGCGGGCGGCCGCGGCTCCCGCCTGATGGAGTTGACGGACCGCCGCGCGAAGCCCGCCGTCTATTTCGGCGGCAAGTCACGCATCATCGACTTCGCGCTGTCCAACGCATTGAATTCAGGCATTCGCCGCGTGGCGGTCGCCACTCAGTACAAGGCCCACAGCCTGATCCGGCATCTGCAGCGCGGCTGGAACTTCTTCCGCGGCGAGCGCAACGAGAGCTTCGACATCCTGCCCGCAAGCCAGCGCGTCAGCGAGAACAGCTGGTATCTCGGCACCGCGGACGCGGTCTACCAGAACATCGACATCATCGAGGACCTGGCGCCCCGCCACATCGTCATCCTGGCGGGCGACCACGTCTACAAGATGGATTACGAGCGCATGCTCCAGCAGCATGTGGACAGCGGCGCGGACGTCACCGTCTCCTGCCTCGCCTTCCCGCGGGAGCAATCCTCGGGCTTCGGCATCATGGCGGTGGACCGCAACTCGCGTATCACCAATTTCCTGGAAAAGCCCAAGGACCCGCCCGGCATTCCGGACAGGCCGGACCTGGCACTCGCTTCCATGGGCATCTACGTCTTCGAGACGCGCTATTTGCTGCAAATGCTGAAGCGCGACGCGGCGAACCCGGACTCCAGCCACGATTTCGGCAAGGACATCATCCCCTGGATCGTGGAGAACGGCCACGCGGTCGCCCACCGCTTCGAGCGGTCCTGCGTGATGTCCGTGCGGGAATCCTCGCCCTATTGGCGGGACGTGGGCACGGTGGACGCCTACTGGGAAGCGAATATCGACCTGACGGACATCGTCCCGCCGCTGGATCTCTATGACCAGGACTGGCCCATCTGGACCCACGCCGAGGTCGTGCCCCCCGCGAAGTTCGTCCATGAGGAGGAAGGGCGGCGGGGCGAGGCCATCTCCTCCCTCGTGTCCGGCGGATGCATCATCTCGGGCGGCTCGGCGCGGCGGTCCCTGCTGTTCACCAACGTCCACGTCCATTCCTATGCCCGCCTGCACGAGGCGGTGGTGCTGCCGGGCGTGGATGTGGGGCGCGGGGCGCGCCTTTCCCGCGTGGTGGTGGATCGCTCCTGCCGCATTCCCGAGGGGCTGGTGGTGGGCGAGGACCCCGAGCTGGACGCCCAGCGTTTCCGCCGTTCGGAGAGCGGCGTCGTGCTCATCACCCAGGCCATGCTGGACCGGCTGAAGTGAACTGGCCGCCCAGGCCTTCGGCGATGCATCAGGACGCAGCACCCGCCGCCGCCCGCCCCGCCCTGCGCGTGCTGGCCGTGGCGTCCGAGGCCTTTCCCTGGATCAAGACCGGCGGCCTCGCCGATGTGGTGGGCGCCCTGCCCGCCGCCCTGGCGCCCGAGGGCGTCGAGGTCACGACGCTGCTGCCCGGCTATCCCGCCGTGATGGCGGCCCTCGACACCGTGGAGCGGGTGGAGCCCCTCCCCGACCTGCTGGGCGGCCCCGCGCGGCTGGTCCATGCGGCGCCGGGCGGACAGCATGTGGTGGCATTGGACGCGCCGCATTTCTTTGCCCGCGGGGGTTCGCCCTATCTCGCCCCCTGGGGGCAGGACTGGCCGGACAACCCGATGCGCTTCGCCGCCCTCTCGCGCGCCGCGGCGACGCTGACGCAGACGGGCGGCTATGACGCGCTGCACGCGCATGACTGGCAGGCGGGGCTGGCGCCGGCCTATCTGCGCTTCGACGCGCCGCGCCTGCCCAGCCTCTTCACCCTGCACAACCTGGCCTTCCAGGGGCAGTTCCCGGCCGACATCTTTCCCGCGCTGGGCCTGCCCTGGGACGCCTTCGGCCCCGCGGGCGTCGAGTATTATGGCCAGGTGGGCTACCTCAAGGCGGGGCTGTGGTTCGCGGACCGCATCACCACGGTCTCGCCCAGCTATGCCGCCGAAATCCGCACGCCGGAGTGGGGCATGGGTCTCGACGGGCTGCTGCGCGGTCGGGCCCGGGCGCTGGAGGGCATCCTGAACGGGCTCGACACCGTCGAGTGGAACCCCGCGACGGACCCGCTGCTGCCCGCCCATTACGACGCGGCGGACCCTTCGGGCCGCGCCGCCAACAAGGTGCACCTCCAGGCGCGAATGGGCCTCGCGCCCGACCCCGACGCGCCCCTCTTCGCCTTCATCGGGCGCCTCACCTGGCAGAAGGGCATTGACCTGGTGCTGGAGGCCCTGCCCGCCGTGCTCGACAATGGCGCGCAGATCGCGCTGCTCGGCACCGGCGATGGCGTGCTGGAAGACCGGGTGCATGGCGCCACGGCCGCCAACCCCGGCCGCGTCGGCAGCTTCATCGGCTTCGACGAGGGCTTCGCGCGGCTCTGCTATGGCGGCGCCGACGCCGTGATCCTGCCCTCGCGCTTCGAGCCCTGCGGCCTCGGGCAGCTCTGCGCCCTGCGCTATGGCGCGCTGCCCCTCGTGGCGCGGGTGGGGGGCCTCGCCGACACGGTGGTGGACGCGAACGAGATGGCGCTGGCGGCCGGCGCGGGCACGGGGTTCAACTTCGCCCCCGTGACCCACCCCATGCTCCAGGCCAGCATCGAGCGCGCCATCCGCCTCTACCGCCAGCCCGAGGCCTGGGCGCGGCTGCGCGCCAACGCCATGGCAACCGATGTCTCCTGGGCACGTTCCGCCCGGAGATATGCCACATTGTTCCACGAGATGCGCGCCGGTGGCTGAGGCCCTCGGCGCGACCCCCGGCCCCGCGGGGCTTTCCGTCGCCATTCCGGCCCCCGGTGCCACCGCCCTCTGGCTGTGCCTCTTCGAGGGCGAGGAGGAGGTGGCGCGCCACCGGCTCACCCCCGGCGCGGACGAGGTGTTCCGCGGCCTCATCCCCGGCGTGGGGGTCGGCGCGCGCTACGGGTTGCGCGCGGAGGGGCCGGCCCGCCTAGGCCGCTTCAACCCGGCCAAGTTGCTCATCGACCCCTGGGCCCGGGCGCTGGACCGGCCGCAGCCCTTCCACGCCAGCCAGTTCGACACGGGGGTGGCGCCCAGCGTGGAGGACAGCGCGCCGCACATGGCCAAGGCGGTCGTCACCGCCCCCCTGCCGCCGCTGGACTGGATGCCGCTGCCCCCCCGCCCCCAGGTGATCTACGAGGCGCATGTGCGGGGCCTCACCATGCGCCACCCGGAGGTGCCGCCCGAAATCCGCGGCACCTTCGCCGCACTGGCCCATCCGGCCGTGATCGCGCATCTCCAAGGGCTCGGCGTCACGCATCTGGAGCTCCTGCCTTGCGCGGCCTGGGCGGATGAGCGGCATCTGCCCGCGCTCGGCCTGACCAATTACTGGGGCTACAACCCGGTGGCCTTCCTCGCCCCCGACCCACGCCTCGCCCCCGGCGGCATGGCGGAGGTGCGCGCGGCCGTCGCGGCCCTGCGCGCGGCGGGCATCGGCGTCATCCTGGACGTGGTGTTCAACCACACCGCCGAAAGCGACGCCCAGGGCGCCACCCTCAGCCTGCGCGGCCTGGGCGAGGCGCATTGGTATCGCGCCGGCGCCAACCAGTCGGGCTGCGGCAATGTGCTGGCGCTGGACCGACCCTGGCCGCTGCGCCTCGTCATGGACGCGCTGCGCCATTGGGCCGAGGGCGCGGGCGTGGACGGGTTCCGCCTCGACCTCGCCACCACGCTCGGCCGGCGGGAGGATCATGGCTTCGACCCCCATGCCCCGCTGCTTGCCGCCATGCGGCAGGACCCCGTGCTGCGGACACGGCGCATCATCGCCGAGCCCTGGGACGTGGAGGCGCATAGCCTCGGCGCATTCCCCCCCGGTTGGGGGGAGTGGAATGACAGCTTCCGCGACGATGTCCGCCGCTTCTGGCGGGGCGATGCGGGAATGGCCGGGCGGCTCGCCACGCGGCTGGCTGGCTCCTCCGACCTGCTGCCCGGGCGGCCGGGCGACAGCGTGAACTTCGTCACCGCCCATGACGGCTTCACCCTGGCCGACCTGGTCAGCCATGCCGGGCGGCACAACCTCGCCAATGGCGAGTTCAACCGCGACGGCACGGCGAACAACCTCTCCTGGAACCACGGGGTGGAGGGCGCGACAGAAGACCCCGCCATCCGGGCCCGCCGCGCCAATGACGCGCGTGCCCTCCTCGCCACGCTGCTGCTGGCGCGCGGCGTGCCCATGCTCTCCATGGGCGATGAGCTGGGCCGCAGCCAGGGCGGCAACAACAACGCCTATTGCCAGGACAACGAGATCTCGTGGCTGGACTGGGCGAAGGGCGACACCGCGCTGCGCGACTTCACCGCGCGCCTCGTCACCGCCCGCCACGCCCACCCTGCCCTGCACGCCACGGCGCCCTTGACCGGCGAGGCACAGGACGGCTTCCGGGACGTGGCCTGGCTGACATTCACCGGCGAGCCAGTGGAGGGCGCCGCCTGGGACCGCGCCCGCAGCCTGATGGTGGCCCTGCACCATGAGGGCGACCGCGTGCTCCTGGTCTTCCATCGCGACGAGGCCGCCGCCGTGGCCCACCTGCCCTTGCCCCGCTGGGGCCATCGCTGGCGCCTGCTGGCCGACAGCGCGGAGCCGGCGCGCGCTGGGGAGGCGGCTTCGCCGCTTTCCATCGCGCCGCGCTCGGTCGTTCTTCTGGCGGAGGAAAGCCAGCCCTCCCGCAAGCCGGAGGCGCCGGAGCCCGCGCTGCTGGGCCGCCTCGCCCAGGCCGCGGGCCTTGCCCCCGTCTGGCATGACGTGGAAGGCCGCCGGCATCTGGTGCCCGAGGGCACGCTGCGCGCCCTGCTGTCCGCCCTTGGCCTGCCCGCGGAGACGGCCTCCCAGGCGCGCGACAGCCTGGCGCGCCGGATGGCTGTCCCGTTGCTGCCGCCCCATGTCGCGGGCGTCACGGGCCAGCCCACCCGCCTGAAGGTGGGCACGGCCCGCCGCCTGACGCTGGCGCTGCACCTGGAAGGCGGGGAGCGGCGCGAACTGTCCCTGCTGCCGGAAGATGGCGTCGCCACCGTCCCGCCCCTGCCCAGCGGCCGCCACCGGCTGGAGCACGGCACGGCGCTCTGCCACCTCACCATCGCGCCCGCCCAGGCGGTGCCACCCCCGCCCGGCCGGCATTTCGGCGCCACCGCGCAGATCTACGCCCTGCGCCACGCGCGGGACCAGGGCCTGGGCGACTTCACGGCCGTGGCCGAACTCGCGCGGGCCTTGCGGAGGGAGGGCGCGCTGTGGCTCGGCCTCTCGCCGCCGCATGCCCTGCACCTGATGGACCGCGCCCGCGCCAGCCCCTACCAGCCCAGCGACCGGCGCTTTCTCGAACCTTTCCTGATTGACGTGGCGCGCCTGCCGTCGGCCCAGGGCCAGGCTTGGCCCGGTGCCGGCCTCCGGGTGGATTATGATGCGGCCTGGGCGGCCAAGCGGGCCGTGCTGGCCGCGGAATGGACGCGGGTGGGCGCCAGCGACCCGCAATTCCAGCAATTCCGCCGCGCCGGCGGCGCCGCGCTGGAGAGCTTCGCCACCTATGGCGCGCTCGCCGAGCATCACGGCCATGGCGACCCCGCGCGTTGGGGCGCGGGCCTGGCCCACGCCCATGACCGTGCCGTGGGCGACTTCGCCGCACGCCACGCCGATGCCATCGGCTTCCACGCCTTCCTGCAATTCCTGGCCGACCGCCAGCTCGCGGAGGCCGCACATGGCGGGGCCGGGCTGTACCGCGACTTGGCCGTGGGTTCGGCCCCCGATGGCGCCGAGGCCTGGTGCCGCGCCCTTCCCACGCTGCGCGGCTTCTCCATGGGCGCGCCGCCCGACCCGCTGGGGCCGCAGGGCCAGGTGTGGGGCGTGCCACCGCCCGACCCCATGGCCTCGATGGAGGAGGGCCATGCGGGCTTCGCCGCGCTGATCCGCGCCAACATGCGCCACGCCGCCGCGCTGCGGATTGACCATGTGCTGGGGCTAAAGCGGCTCTTCCTGGTGCCCGATGGCGCGCCTGCCTCCGAAGGCTGCTATTTGGCCCAGGACCTGCCCGGGCTGCTCGGCGAGATCCGGCTGGAAAGCCACCGCGCCGGCTGCGCCGTGGTGGGCGAGGATCTCGGCACCGTGCCCGAAGGCCTGCGCGAGGCGCTGGGCGAGGCCGGGCTGCTCTCCTACCGCGTGCTCTGGTTCGAGCGTGAGGGGCCCCGCTTCAATCCTCCCGCCCGCTGGCCTGAGGCCGCCGTGGCCTGCGTCGCCACCCATGACGTGCCGACGCTGGCCGGCTGGTGGGAGGGCGAGGACATCCGTGAACGCGAGGCGCTGGGTCTCTTCGACGCCGCCGCCGCCCGCGCGGCCCGCGCCGAGCGCGCCGCCGAGCGCACGCAACTGCTGGACGCCCTGGCCGCCTCCGGCCACCCCCTGCCCGCCGGCGCGGCCGACGGCCCCTTCACGCCCGATATCGCCGCCGCCATCCATGGGCACGTCGCGGCCACGCCCAGCGCGGTCCTGCTTGTGCAGGCTGAAGATCTGGCGGGGGAACGCGTGGCGGTGAATCTGCCAGGGACCGACCGGCAGCGGCCCAATTGGCGGCTGCGTCTTTCCGAAGACGCCGCCGGCCTTACCGCGACGCCGGTCGGCCGCGCCATCCTGAATGCGGTGCGGCGGGAGCGGGGCGCCTCACCAGCGGCGTGAGGGCCCGCAATCCAGGTGGACGAAGCCATCGCGGCGATAGAGGCCGACACCGCCCACCTGCATGTCGGCCGCGGCGCGCGCCACGGCGAGCGAGTTGCGGTCCGGCAGGCGGCAATCGGCCGCCATGCCCGACATGTGCAGCGAAGCGGTGGAAACCCGCCGCGACTGCCGCGCCCGGGCCGCATTGGTTTCCGGCGCGCGGTAGCCGCTGACCACCTCCCAGGTGGCATCGGAATTCAACCGGCCCTGGACCCCCACCAGCACGTCGAAGAGGCGCGGGTCCATGGGCGTCGCTTCCTGCGCGCCCGGGTCACGCATGACCCAGTCGAGCTGCTGCAGCGCGCTGCGATCATAATGCCCATCACGCCAGTAGACGCCGGAGAAGCTCTCGCCGGTCTGCATGCGACGCAGGCTGATGCGACGGGTGCTGCCGGCCACGGCCTGGGCCAGGGCCGGGCTGGCCAATGGCGCGGCGGCCAGGGCGAGCGCCCCGCCCAGCAGGGCGCGACGGCCGGGCATGGGGTCGCAGAAGGCCCCCGCCAGCCCCTCGCAGGCCGGGCACGAATGCGCGAAAAGCCGCATGCTCAGCCCCGCGAGGCCAGGGGCACGCCATCGCGCGCGGGCGCGGCCATCGCGCGGGCATAGGCGGCGTCCAGCCCATAGATGTCCTGCCGGATGCGGACCTCGTTCCCCCGCACCATCACCGTGTCGTAGTGCAGCCGGATGGGCAGAGTGCGGCGCAGCGCGATCACGATGGTCTGCCGGCTGTCCAGCACGCGGTTCGCCCGCGCCTGGTCCCAGCCCCCATTGCCGGAGAGCAGCAGCAGCAGCAGGTCCATCGGGCGTTCGAGCCGGATGCAGCCCGAGGAGAAGGCGCGGTCGGCCATGCGGAACAGGTGACGGTCCGGCGTGTCGTGCAGGAAGATGTCGTCGCGGTTCGGCATGATGAACTTCAGCCGGCCGAGCGCATTCGCATCCCCCGCATCCTGCCGGATGAAATAGGGAAAGCGGTCGGGGCGGATGGCGTGCCAGTCCACCGACATGGGGTCCACCTCGACCGTCTCGCCGCCCACGCGCTGGAAGATGCGGAAGCCCCGCTGCGCCACCGCCTGCGGGTCACGCCGCAGCCGCGGCAGCAGGTCCTGCGCGGCGTTGCGCTGGGGCACGCCCCATGGCGGGTTGAACTGCACGGAGGTCAGCCGCGTGGTGATCATGGGCGTGGCGCGGTCCGGCCGGCCCACGATCACGACCATGTCCATGAGCGTCTGCCCCTCCTCGATCACGGCGAGGCGGAAATCGGGGATGTTCACGTCCACATGGCGCTCACGCGGGGCGGGGGCTTCGGCGCGGCGCATGTCGAGGGCGACGCGGAGCTGGTCCACCAACTCCTGCGGGGTGCGGTTCAGCGCGGCCATGGTGGCGCCACCCACCCTGCCATCGGCCTCCAGCCCCGCCTGGGCCTGGAAACGGCGCACGGCATCGGCCAGCGGCGCATCGAACAGCTCGCCATCGCCCGGGTTGGCGGCGAAGATGGGGTCGGTCGCGGCGAGGCGGGCGCGCAGGGCGGGCACGCGGACCGCGTCCGACCGGCCCGTCTCCAGCACGCGGCCATTGCCGCGCGGCACGCTGCCCCAGCCCGTCTCGGCCCGCAGCCGCGCGGCGGCCAGCGCGGATTTGAGCGGCAGGATGCCCGGCGCCCGGTGGGCCGCGGCGTCAATCACAGCGGCGGGTTCCTCGGCGGCGGCGATCCGCTCGAACCAGGTGGCGAGCGCGGCCGGGTCGGCGCTGCGGCGCAGATCCACACGGCCCGGCAATTGCGTGACCCGCCCTTGCACCAGGTCGGTCAGCGCGCCGGCGGCGGCATTCGCGATGGCGTAGGGGTCCTGCGCGCGGACGGCATCGAGCCCATACCAGCCTGGGCTCAGACCATCCTCGTCGAGGCGCAGCAGCCGCTCGCCCAGCCGGCGCAGCGCCTCGGGCGAGGCGGTGAGCGTGCGTGTGCCCTCGGGCGGCGCCATCGGGGCCATGACGGGCCGGTTGGTGGCGGCGGCGGGACCGGCGATCAGCGCGGCCAGGCCACCCAGCAAGAGGCGACGTTCCATGCGGGTGGTCATACACCCCCCCCGCCGCCGCCGCCAAGCGCGGACTGCCCGGCGGCCACGCCAAGCGCCCGCGCCCTCAGGGAAATTGGGCGGTTGACCCAGGAGGCGGCGCCGGGCGAGCCTTCAACCATGAGCCCGCTCGACGCCCCCGAACGCCGCAACAGCGACCTCGACGCCGCCCTGGCCGAGGCCCGCACCCTCTATGCCAAGGCCCGGCCCGCCAGCGCTGAGGCGCATCAGGCCGCCCAGGCCGTGATGCCGGGGGGCAGCACGCGGTCGGTGCTGTTCTGGACTCCCTTCCCCATCAGCATGGCGCGCGGCGAGGGCGCGCGGCTGTGGGACGCGGACGGCCTCGAATACCGGGACTTCCTGGGCGAATACACGGCCGGGCTTTTCGGCCACAGCGAGGGGCGCATCCTCACCGCCGCCCAGGCCGCGATGGCGCGCGGCATCAACCTGGCCGCGGCCGGCCAGGACGAGGCCGCCTTCGCGGCGTTGGTCTGTGCTCGCTTTCCCTCGGTCGAACGCGTGCGCTTCACCAATTCGGGCACCGAGGCGAACATCATGGCGCTGGCCACGGCCCGCGCCTTCACGGGCCGCGCCGACATGATGGTGGCGCGCGGCGCCTATCACGGCGGCGTGCTGACCTTCGCCAAGGAGCGCAGCGCGGTGAACCTGCCGGTGCCCACGCGCTTCATGGACTACAACGACCCTGAGGGGGCCGCCGCCTCCATCCGCGCGGCGGGCTATGCGCTGGCGGCCGTGCTGGTCGAGCCCATGCTGGGGTCGGGCGGCTGCATCCCGGCGAGCCGCGAATTCCTGGCCGCGCTGCGCGAGGCCTGCGCGGAGACGGGCGCCGTGCTGATCTTCGACGAGGTGATGACCAGCCGCCACGGCCCGGGCGGGATGCAGGCGCGCCACGGCCTCACACCCGACATGACCACGCTGGGCAAATACATCGCCGGCGGCTTCAACGTGGGCGCCTTCGGCGGCCGCGCGGACATCATGGACGTGTTCAACGGCCATCGCGCCAATGCCCTGCCCCATGCCGGCACCTTCAACAACAATGTCTGGTCCATGGCGGCGGGGCGGGTGGCCCTGGGGGAGATCTTCACCGCCGAGGCCGCGGAGGCCCTCTTCGCCCGCGGCGAGGCCTTGCGCGCGCGGCTGAATGCCGCCTGCGCCGAGGCCGGCCTGCCCATGCAGTTCACCGGCGCGGGCAGCATGATGACGGTGCATTTCCGCGCCGGCGTCATCACCGCGCCCTATGCCGCCACGCCGGAGGAGGAGCAGCGGCGGGAGCTGTTCTTCCTCGATATGCTGGCCGCCGGCATCTATGTGGCGCGGCGCGGAATGATCAGCCTGTCGCTGCCGCTCACCGACGCGGACCTGGATGCGCTGGTCGAGGCGGTGCGCGAATTCCTCGCGGCACGCGGGCAGGTGCTGCGCTGAGGGCCAAGACTCGACCATAAGTTTTATTTCCGCGCATCAGCCGATGATCCAGCCGACCAGCAGCACCAGGCCGACCACGATCCCGACCGAGCGCATCAGGACCCAGAACTCACCGCCCTGCACCTCCTCGTCCACGCGGGCGGAGGAGAGCCTGCGTGGGACGGGAGATGTATTTTTTGTTGCCGTGTCCGTGGCTTGACCTGTGATGTCGTCATTGACCATGGCCATGCTCCTCGGGGGAGGACGTCGCGCGCACATGGGCGCGCGGCACAGCTTTGCGCGCCAAGCGTAAGCTTGACAAGAATCATCTGTTCCAAGGTGGATCGCCAGGCATTCGGGCGACCTGCTCCATAATCCGCCACGTGAGTCAATTATAAGTTAACTCGGAGATGTTCCGCCATGACCAGTGCCCTCATTTTCGAAGACCAGCATGTGCCGGGCGAGGCGTTGGACCGGCGCGGCGCCGCCTTGGCCGGGGGGTTGCGGGCACTCGGGCTCACGGAGAATGACGCGGTGGCGGTGCTGCTCCGGAATGGGCCGGTCTGGGCGGATGTGATCCTCGCCTGCCGGATCGGCGGCACCTACTACGCCGCGCTAAACTGGCACCTGACCCCGCCCGAGATCGCCTTCATCCTGGCCGACAGCGGCGCCAAGGCGCTGATCGCGGATGCGGCGCTTCTGCCGGCGATCCGCGACATCATCCCGGCGGGGATGGCCGTGCTGGCGGTGGGCGGCGCCGAGGGCGCCCTGGACTACGAAAGCTGGCTCGCCGGCCAGCCCCACTATGCCGGCCCGCCCGCCAGCCCGCGTGGGCAGATGGGCTATACCTCCGGCACCACCGGCCGCCCGAAGGGTGTGCGGCGCCTGCCCATCCCGCTCGCGGACCTGCCCGCCCGCCAGGCGCGAATGCGTCGGGTGGTGGAGGAGACGCTGGGGGTGACCGAGGGCAGCCGCGTGCTGGTCTCGGCCCCGCTCTACCATGCCGGGCCCACGGTCATCGCTCAGAACGCCCTGACCTTCGGGGAAATGCTTGTGCTGGCGCCCCGCTTCGACGCGGAGGAAACCCTGGCGCTGATCGCGCGCCACCGCATCAACACCGTCTATCTCGTGCCCGTGATGTATGTGCGGCTGCTGCGCCTGCCCGAGGCGGTGCGGGCGCGATATGACATCTCCTCGCTGAAGGTGGTGGCCTCCACCGGCGCGCCCTGCGCGCCCGAGGTGAAGCGCGCCATGATCGAATGGTTCGGCCCTATCATCACCGAGACCTATGCCAGCACCGAGACCGGCATGCTGACCGCCTGCCGCGCCGAGGACAGCCTGGCCCGCCCCGGCACCGCGGGCCGTCCCGTGGCGGACGTCACGCTCCGCATCCTGGATGAGGAAGGCCGCCCCTGCCCGCCCGGCGTCGTGGGCCGCATCTATGCCCGGAACCACGCCTATCCGGACTGGACCTACCACAACAACCCGGAAGCGCGGGCGGCCGTGGAGCATGAGGGCCTCTTCACCCTGGGCGATATGGGCTGGCTGGACGGCGACGGCTTCCTCTACGTGGCCGACCGCGCCTCGGACATGGTGATCTCGGGCGGCGTGAACATCTACCCGGCCGAGATCGAGGCCGCGCTGCTGCGCCAGCCGGCCGTGCTGGATTGCGCCGTCTTCGGCGTGCCGGACGAGGAATATGGGGAGAGGCTGCACGCCGTGGTGCAGCTCGAATCCGGTGCGAGGTTGGATGCGGCGGCCTTGCAGGAGGGCCTGCGCGAGGTGCTGGCCGGCTTCAAGGTGCCGCGCAGCTATGAGGCGGTGGACGCCATGCCGCGCGACCCCAATGGCAAGCTGCTCAAGCGCAAGCTGCGCGCGCCCTTCTGGGAAGGCCGTGCGCGGGCGGTCTGAAAGGGGCGCGGCTACTTCGTTTCCGGGAAGAAGCCCTCGTCCGGCGCATGTTCCGACAGGACTTCCTCAAGCTGGCTGATCTGGTCAAGCGCCTCCTCGACGGATCGCAGGCCGACGCCGAACGTCAGGGAATTCTGCCGTCTCGCACTGGGAATTTTCTCGCAAATCAAGCGGATGATGTCCATCGGCAGGCCGCTTGTCCCGGAGGTGAGAATTCGCCCGGACTCGGTGATGCATTGGTTTGCGGGAAGGATGGAGGTGCCACTGCCGGATATGACAGAGGTCGGCTCCACTTCGGCGGAGGCGAGGATGTAGCCCTGCTCGAGGGTAGGCGGCCCGAACATGGCGCCGGTGTGGATCGCATAGTTCGGGGTCTGAAGAAGTTTGCCGATTTCGATCAGGTTCAGCAGGCTTGGCTTGAACTCAACTTCATAAGGTTCATGCCCATAGGTCACGACGTCGTCTTCCAACTGCCTGCGGATGAACGGATACCTCCAGTAGATCGGGTGCTTCTTCTGCTCGCCACCCCCGACCGAGAATGACAGGACGCTGCTGCCGATCTTGAAGGGTGCGCCACCTTTGGCGGGAGCATGGCTGCTGTAGCCGACCACCTCATCGCCAAGCTTGAAGAGGGTGGCGATATGTCCGGTGGGCGACGGCTTGATACCCCGTCCAGGTGTCGAGGATTTCTTTGGCCAGACAAGCACCCGCACGGTCGGACGCACGGCCCCGGTCATCATCTGACCGAAAGTCAAAAAGGAACCACTCATGCGCTCCCTCCTTCCTTGGCACCCACGTCATATGGCGTGCAAAGGCAGGAAAACACCAGCATGGGTTGTATGCGGTGCGCGAACTGCAACCGAGCCTGGAACGGCCAAGGGAGAGCCGCGGAACAGCGGGCTAGGTCGGCACGAAGCGCCTTATCCCAGCACCTTGTAGCCCTCGCCCTCGATGGCGGCGACCATCGCCAGGCGGTCCAGCACCGTCTCGGCGCGCACCTTCCCGCCATCCAGCGTCACCGCCACCTGCGCCGCGGGGTCGCGCGCCTGGATGGCCTCGGTCACCGCCCGCACGCAATGGCCGCAGGTCAGGCCCTGCACCGTCAGTTCCATGATGGCCATGCTCAGCTCTCCAGGTGTTCGATGATGGGACATTCGGGCCGGGCATTGCCCTGGCATGCCCGCGCGAGATGTCGCAACGAGGCCGCGACGGCCTGCAGTGAGCGCGCCTTCTCCTCCAGCGCCTCGACGTGGGACAGCGCGATGCGCTGCACCTCGGCGCTCTTGCGCCCGCTGTCCTGCCACAGCGCCAGCAGCCGCTTCACCTCGGCCAGCGGGAAGGCCAGTTCCCGCGCATGCCGGATGAAGCGCAGCACCGCCACGTCCTGCTCGGAATAGGCGCGGTAGTTGTTCATGCGCCGTTCGGGCCGCACCAGGCCCAAGGTCTCGTAGTGCCGGATCATCTTCGCGCTGACGCCGCTTGCCGCCGCCGCTTCGCCGATGTTCATCCCTGGGTCCCCCTTTCCCTCGCCTCTCCCCACGTCCAGCGGGAGAGCAGCAGCGCATTGCCCAGCACCGAGACGGAGGAGGCCGCCATGGCCGCCCCCGCCAATGCGGGTGACAGAAATCCGAACGCCGCGAGCGGCAGCCCGGCCGAATTATACACGAAGGCCCAGAACAGGTTCTGCCGGACCTTGCGCCGCGTGGCGCGGGCCACCTCCAGCGCGGCGGGCACGAGGCGCGGGTCGCCGCGCAGCAGCGTGACCCCGGCGGCCGCGATGGCCGCATCCGTGCCGCTGCCCATGGCGATGCCCAGATCGGCCGCGGCCAGGGCCGGCGCGTCATTCACCCCATCGCCCACCATCGCGACCTTCAGCCCCTGAGCCTGCCAGGCGGCGATGCGCGCGGATTTATCGGCGGGCAGCAGCCCGGCCTCGACCTCCGTGATGCCGAGCCGTTGGGCCACCGCCCGCGCGGCCGCGGGCGAATCTCCGGACAGCATGGCCACCCGCACACCCATGGCGGCCAGCCGCGCCACCGCCTCGGCCGCGCCGGGCTTCACGGCGTCCTCGAAGGTCAGGAGGCCGAGCACCCGCTCGCCCTCCACCAGCCAGGCGAGCGTTCGGCCTTCGGCCTCGTGCGCGGCGGCCTCGGCGGTGAAGGCGGGGGTGGCGCCACTTTCGACCAGCAGGCGCGGCCCGCCCAGCTGCAGGGCGCGGCCCGCCACCACGCCGCGCACGCCCCGCCCGGGCAGGGCACGGAAATCCTCCACGGGGGCGGTCGCGCCGCCATGGGCCGCAAGCACGGCATGGGCGAGTGGGTGCTCGCTGCCGGCCTGGAGGGCCGCGGCCAGCGCCAAGGCGCCCGGCTCGGCCTCATGGATCGCGGCCAGCACGGGCCGGCCCTCGGTCAGGGTGCCGGTCTTGTCGAAGGCCACGAGGGTGGCGGCGTGGCCGCGTTCGATGGCCTCGGCGTCGCGCAGCAGGATGCCGGCCCGCGCGGCCGCGCCCGTGCCGGCCATGATGGCGGCCGGGGTGGCGAGGCCCAGCGCGCAGGGGCAGGCGATGACCAGGACGGCGACCGCGTGCAGGATGGCCTCCTCGCCCCCCGCCCCCAGCGCCAGCCAGGCCAGGAGCGTGACGAAGGACAGCGCCATCACCACCGGCACGAAGACCGCCGAGACACGGTCCACCAGCTTCTGGATGGGCGCGCGGCTGGCCTGCGCGGCGGCCACCAGCGCGGCCACGCGCGCCAGCACCGTCTCCTCGCCCGTGGCGGTGACCCGGAGCGTCAGGTGCCCGTCCAGCACCACCGTGCCTGTGATCAGCGCATCACCGGGGTGCTTGGGCACGGGGCGGCTTTCGCCGGTGATGGCGGCTTCGTCCAAGCCCGCCTCGCCGCGCTCGATCACGCCATCGGCGGGCACACGCTCGCCGGGGCGCAGCGCCACGCGGTCCTCAACGCGCAGCAGGGCGGCGGGGACTTCGCGCTCCTCGCCATCCTCGATGCGGCGGGCGGTGCGGGGGCGGAGGTCCAGCAGGGCGCGGATGGCGCCGGCGGTGGAGCGCTTGGCCCGCGCCTCCAGCCGCTTGCCCAGCAGCACGAAGAAGATGATGAGGGCCGCGGCCTCGAAATAGAGGTGGTCATGCCCCAGCAGCAGCATCCAGACCGAAAGCCCGTAGGCCGCGCTGGTGCCGATGGCCACCAGCAGGTCCATGTTGCCGGTGCCGGCGCGCAGCGCGGCCCAACCGGCGCGGTAGAAGCGAAAGCCCAGGCCGAATTGCAGCGGCGTGGCCAGCGCCAGCTGCCACCACCCCCCCGGCATCCAGGCCATGCCCTGCCCGAGCGCCATGCCCAGCATGCCGGCCATGAAGGGCAGGGCCAGCAGGAAGGCAGCCCCCAGCGCCAGATCCTCGCGCGGGAGGGCGCGGCGCTGCTCGGTCTCGGCCAGGGCATAGCCGGCGCGGGTGAGCGCGGCCTCCAGCGCGGCCGTCTCGGTGCCTGCCATGACGCGCAGGGTGGCGCGCTCGGTGGCGAGGTTCACCCCGGCCTCGATCACCCCGGGCACGGCCCGCAGGGCGCGTTCGACCCGGCCGACGCAGGAGGCGCAGCTCATGCCCGTGACGCCCAGCTCCAGCACCTGCTCCCGCAGGCCGTATCCCGCCCGGCGCAGCGCGGCCTCCAGCGCGGGCAGATCGGCGCTGCCGGTGACGGTGGCGCTTTCATCGGCCAGGTTCACCTGGGCCTCGGCCACGCCGGGCACGGCGGCCAGCGCGGCCTCCGCGCGGCGCACGCAGCTGGCGCAGCTCAGCCCCGACAGGGCGAGGGTGGTCCGGGGAAGGGTGGCGGCGTGGTCCATCATGTTCCGACAGGTGGTGCCTGACACCATGGCAGGGTCAAGGCCGGCCCGACCTTGCGCCAGCGCAAGCGGGACGGCACATGGCTGGCATGCGCGCATTCATGGCCACCCTGCTGCTGGGGGCGACCCTGGCCCTCCCCTCCCTCGCCCAGAATGCGGCGCAACCGCAGGAATTCCGGGTGGTGAACCGCTCGGGCGTGCCGGCCACCGCCCTGCACGCCGTCCGCAGCCCGCGCGGCGAGGCGGGTGATTGGGGGCCCAACCTGCTGCGCCCCGACCGGCCCCTGCCCGATGGCGCGGGCTTCCGCGTGACCCCGAATGCCGATGCCGGCTGCCGATTCGACCTGCGGCTGGTGGCCCAGGACGGGCGCGACGCCGTGCTGCGCGACCAGGATATCTGCGTGAACCGCAACCTGGACCTCCAGCGGCTGGCCGCGGCCGCCCCGCCGCCCGCCCCCCGCATGGCGGGCCCCGCAAATCCCCAGGTGCCGCGCGCCGAGCCCAACCGGCGGGCGCAGCGCGTCTCCACCGGCTCGGGCTTCCTCATCGCCGATGGCCGGGTGATGACGAACCAGCATGTCATTGATGGCTGTAACCGCATCATCCTCAACACTCCCTCCGGCCACTGGCTGGCCGCCGCCCCGCCGGCGCTGGCTGATGCGCGACTGGACCTGGCACTTCTGAACGTGCCCGGGCTGGTCGGCCCCGCGCTGCCCTTCCGCGAGGCGCCGGCCCTGCGCCGGGGTGAGGGCGTGGTGGCCTATGGCTTCCCGCTGGCGGGCCTGCTGAGTTCCGAGCCCAAGCTGACGCGCGGTGAGGTGAACGGGCTGCGCGGCCTGCGCGACAATCCCAACCAGTTCCAGATCAGCGCCGAGGTGCAGCCAGGCAATTCCGGCGGCCCCCTGCTGGACATGCAGGGAAATGTGGTGGGCGTCATCGTCTCCAAGCTCAACGCCCAGCGCCTGGCGCAGAGCACGGGCGACATCGCGCAGAACATCAACTTCGCGGTGCAGGGGCGCACGGCGCTGGAATTCGCGCGCCGCGCCGGCATCACGCCGCTGCTCGCCGAAAGCCGGGGGCGCGACCTGTCCACGGCCGATGTGGGGGATGTCGCGCACCGCTCCACACTCTTCATACGCTGCGAGAGGTAGGCCCCTCGCGGAACCGGGCGGGCTTGGCTAGTCTGCCGCCCAACAAGCCGAGGAGGTTTCCATGCAACGCCGTGCCGTGCTGGCCGCGCCCATGCTCGCCGCGCCGCTCCTGCTGCCCAGCCCTGCCTCGGCCCAGGCCGCGCTGGTGAGCGAGGAGTTCATGGTCCCCTCCGGCGATGCGGGGATCGAGCTGTTCCTCCGCAACAAGCGTCCGGAGAACCTCACCAGCTTCTCGCCCGCCCGCACCGTGCTGTTCGTGCATGGCGCGACCTACCCGGCCCATACCTCCTTCGACCTGCCGCTGGGGGGGCTGTCCTGGATGGACTACATGGCCGGCCGCGGCTTCGACGTGTGGTGCCTCGACCTGCGCGGCTACGGCCGCAGCACCCGCCCGCCCGAGATGGCCCAGCCGCCCGAGGCCAACCCGCCCCTGGTGCGCGGTGAGACGGCGGTAGCCGATATCGCCGCCGCCGCCGCCTTCATCCGCGAGCGGCGTTCCGTCCCGCGCCTGATCCATATGGGCTGGTCCTGGGGGACGGCGCTGATGGGCCGTTTCGCCGCCGACAACCCGACCCTGGTCGAACGCCTGGTCCTCTTCGCCCCCGTCTGGCTGCGCGAGGGCGCGAGCCCGGCCGGCGATGCGATGGGCGCCTACCGCTTCGTCACCCAGGCCCAGGCGCGCGAACGCTGGCTGAATGGCGTGCCACAATCGGCCCGCGCCAACCTTATCCCCGGCGGCTGGTTCGAGCATTGGGCCGGCGTCACCTGGGCGACCGACCCCGAGGGGCTGCGCCGCAACCCGGCCGCGCTGCGCGCGCCCAATGGCGTGCTGCAGGACAGCCGCGAATACTGGCAGGCGGGCCGCCCCTTCTGGGAGCCCGGCCGCGTCACCGCGCCCACCCTGCTGGTGGTGGGCGAATGGGACCGTGACACGCCGCCCTCCATGGCCTTCACCATCCTACCGCTGCTGACATCCTCGCCCGGGCGGCGGATGGTTCTGCTGGGCGAGGGCACCCACACCATGCTCATGGAGCGCAACCGGGGCGCTCTGTTCCAGGCCGTGCAGGTCTTTCTCGAAGAGGCATCCGCGTGACATTTCCGACGAACCCCACCATCTGCTTCGCCCATGTGGCCTATCGCTGCGCCGAGCGTTTCGCCGAGCGCGGCGCGCCCTTCCCCCATTTCGAGGTGCGCTCGCTGGCCGAGCTGGAGGCGCGGATCGGCGAGGCGGATGTGCTGGTGGTCAGTGGCCTCTGGCGCAACACCCTGCCCGCGCTCTCGCCCCGGCTGAAATTCGTGCAGTCGCTCTCGGCCGGCACGGACCAGTATGACCGCGCGGTCTTCGCGCAGCATGGCATCCGCCTGGCCTCCGCCGCCGGTGCCAATGCCAATGCTGTGAGCGAGCACGCGGTGGGGCTGATGCTCGGCATCACGCGCAAGCTGTTCGTGGCGCGCGACGACCAGCACAAGAAGTTCTTCTCCGGCATGAAGGGTGACTTCGCGCAGCGCGAGGATGAGCTGGCCGGCAAGACCGCCATCGTCGTCGGCACGGGGCGCATCGGCGCGCGGCTGATCAAGCTGCTCAAGGCCTTCGACATGCATGTCATCGGCGTGCGGCAGAACCCGGCCAGCGGTACGGCGGGCGCCGATGAGGTGCATGCCACCAGCGCCCTGCCCGGCCTGCTGCCGCGCGCGGATTTCGTGGTGCTGGTCTGCCCGCTGACGGATGCCACGCGCGGCCTGATCGGCGCCGAGGCGCTGGCGGCCATGAAGCCCGGCGCCTACCTCGTCAACTGCGCGCGCGGCGCCGTGGTGGATGAGCCCGCGCTGATCACGGCCCTGCAATCCAACGCCATCCGTGGCGCCGCGCTGGACGTGATGATGGCCGAGCCGCTGCCCGAGGAATCCCCCCTCTGGACGCTGCCCAATTGCTACCTGACGCCGCACACCGGCGGCGAGACCTGCGCCTATGAGATCAACGTGCTGGACCTGATGATGGAGAATATCGGCCGTCTCCAGCGCGGCGAGGCGACGCTCGTGAACCAGTTGGCCTGAGCCATGGCGCTGGTGCTCTCGCCGCGCTGGTCCTGGTGCGCCGAGACCGGGCTGCGGGAGCACCCGCATTTCGTCATCGAGGATGGCCGCATCGCGGCCATCCTCAACGAGGCCCCGAGCCTGGACGCGGAGCGCATCGCCCTGCCCCAGGGGCTGCTGACACCGGGGCTGATCAACCTGCACAACCACGCCTTCTCGGCGCCGCTGTTCCGGGGGCTGGCGGATGACATCCAGCCGGGCAGCCTGCCGGGGCACATCCTGTTCTCGCTGCTGATGCCGCTGGGCGACCTGGTCGCCGAGATCATGGAGCCGGACGCCATCGGCGACGCGGTGGAGATGGCGCTGCTGGAATGCCTGATGACGGGCACGACGGCGATGCTCGACATCTGGCGGCCGCAGCAGCATGAATTCGTGCCGCGTGCCTCGGCGCTGGGCCTGCGCACCTGGTCCTGCCCCTACACCTTCACCGTGCCCAACCTCGCCATGGGACCCGACGGCACGCCCGTCTGGCAGGGCGAGGACGCGTCGGACGCCAGCTTCGACTTCGTGATGAAGCTGCACGCCAAATGGCACCAGGGGCCGGAAGGGCTGGCCTCGGTGGGCTTCGGGCCGCATGGGCCGGACAGCAACTCGCCCGAATTGCTGCGGCGCGTGGATGCGGCGGCGCGGGAGATGGGCGCCATCGTCTCCGTCCATTGCGCGCAGAACCCGCTGGAGATCGCGGCCGTCCGCGCCGCCCGTGGCAAGGGCAGCGTGGAGCATCTGCGCGATTGCGGCCTGCTGCGGCCGGGCGTGATCCTGGGCCATTGCTTCCTCGCGAGCGATGAGGAGATCGCGATGGTGCGCGAGGCGGATGCCACCATCGCCTGCTGCCCGCTGGGCTTCGCGCGCTCGGGCAAGGGCGTGCCCATTGCGCGCTTTCTCGATTCCGGCGTGCGGCTCGGCATCGGCACGGATGGCGTGACGCTCGACATGGTGGACGAATTGCGCGCCGCCGCGCTGCTCGCCAAGACGCAATCCACCAATCCGGGCGCGGGCAGCGCCGAACGCCTCCTGACGGCCGCCACGCGCGACAGCGCCGATGCGCTGGGCCGGCCGGATCTTGGCCGCCTGACGCCCGGCGCGCGGGCGGATGTCGTGATGTTCGACCTTGCCGCCGCGCGCTACCAGCCCGTCTGGAACCCGCTGCGCGCGCTGCTCACCAACGGGCGCGGCAGCGACGTGCACACCGTCGTCACCGCCGGCGAGATCCGGGTGCGGGGCGGCGCGCTGGTGCGGGGCGATGCCGATGCCATCATCCGCCGCGGGGCCGCCGCCATCGAGCGCGTCTGGGCCGAGGCCGCGCGCCGCGGGGCCATCCCCGCGGCACTTGCTTCACAAAGGGAATTCGCGTGACCACCGACGAGACCATCGCCTCCATCCGCGGCCACGCCGCCTACCAGGCCGCCTGCGACGTGTTGCGCGCCGAGCATGACCGCACGGTGCAGGACATCATCACGCTCACGGAAATCCCCGCCCCGCCCTTCGCGGAAGAGAAGCGTGCGGCCGCCTATCTCGACATGCTGCGCGCCCATGGGCTGGAGGAGGTCGCGCAGGACGAGGTCGGCAATGTCATGGGCCTGCGCCGCGGCTTCGGCAATGGCGACATCCTGGTGGTGGCGGCGCATCTGGACACCGTCTTCCCCGCCGGCACCGATGTGCGGGTGCGGCGCGAGGGCACAAAGCTGTTTGCCCCCGGCGTGGGCGACGACACGCGCAGCCTGGCCGTGAACCTCGCCTTCCTGCGCGCCATGGACGCGGCGGGCATCCGCACGCGGCATGACATCCTGTTCGTCGGCGATGTGGGCGAGGAGGGGCTGGGCGATTTGCGCGGCATCCGCCACCTCTTCGCGACGCACCCGAAGCGCGAACGGATCCGCGGCTTCCTGACGGTGGACAGCCCGGAGGTGGAGCGCATCGTCACCGGCGGCATCGGCTCGCGCCGCTTCCGCGTGACCTTCCGCGGGCCGGGTGGCCACAGCTACGCCGCCTTCGGGATGGTGAACCCGATGTATGCCATGGCCGAGGCCGCGCGCAGCCTCGCCGCCATCCGCGTGCCGCGCGAACCGGTGACGACGCATTGCGTCAGCGTGGTCTCGGGCGGCACCTCCATCAACGCGATCCCGGAGACGGTGACGATGGAGGTGGACCTCCGTTCCGCCTCGGCCGAGGAATTGTCCAAGCTGGAACGCGCCTTCCTGGCCGGCGTCGAGGGCGCCGTCGCCGCCGAAAACATGGCGCGCGAGGGCACCATCCGCGTGGAGATCACGCCCGTGGGCGACCGGCCTGCGGGCCACACGCCCAATGGCGCGCCCATCGCGCGGCTGGCCGCGGCGGCGGTGGCGGCGGAGGGCTACAGCCCCTCCTTCGAATGGTCCTCGACCGACGCCAATATCCCGATGAGCCTCGGCATCCCGGCCCTTCGCATCGGCTCGGGCGGGCGCGGGGGCCGCGCGCATTCGCTGGAGGAATGGATTGACGTGGAGATCGAGGGTTCGCTGCGTGGCATGCGCGCGAGCCTCGCCACCATCCTGGCCGTCGCGGAGATGGAGTTGCCATGATGTTCGCCACCAATTCATGCCTCCGGGCTGCCGCCCTCCGGCGATCGGGGGCGGCATGACGCTCATCGTCCGCATGGGCGACGTCACGCCCTATTCCCCCGCCAACCACCACGGCACCCTCAACCACCGCCTCATCGGCCCCGAGACGGTGGGCGCGCGCCAGGTCGAGATGCTGCACGGCACGCTGCAGCCCGGCGGCTCCGCCCTGCCCCACGCCCATCCGGGGCTGGAGCAGATCTGCTACCTGCTGGAAGGCCGCGCCCGCGTCGCCTGCAATGGTGAGGAGGGCGAGATGGGCCCCGGCGATGCCTGCTTCTTCCCCGCCGATGCCGAGCACCTCTTCCAGGTGATCGGCGACACGCCGGTGCGCGTGCTGGTCGTCTACGCACCACCCTATGGCGAGAACCCCGAAAAAGTGGTCCGCCGGAATACCCATGGAGGATAACGTCATGTTCCAACGCCGCACGCTGCTGGGCGCGTCGCTCGCCCTGCCCGCGCTTCCCGCCTTGGCCGCACCCGCCATCGCCCAAGGCGGCTGGCGGCCTTCGCGCCCCATTACCCTGGTCGTGCCCTTCGGCGCGGGCTCCGGCACGGATGCCGTGACGCGCATCCTGGCCCAGATGCTCTCGGCCGAGATGGATGGCGCCACGATCACGGTGGAGAACAGGGCCGGCGCGAATGGCACCATCGCCGCCATGGCCGTGGCCCGCGCCCAGCCTGACGGCCACACGCTGCTCGTCACCACCAACACGCCGCACGCCGCCAACCCCTGGCTGCTGCGGCGGCTGGACTATGACCCCATCGCGGACTTCACGCCCATCTCGCGCCTGGGCAACTACGCCTTCTGGCTGGTGGTCCACCCGGACATCCCGGCCCGCACCCTGCCGGAATTCATCGCCCATGTGCGGGCCAATCCGGGGCGCATCACCTATGCCTCCGGCAATGGCTCGGGCATCGTGGCGGGGGCGGCGGTGGCCAAGCATGCAGGGGTGGAGATGACGCATGTCCCCTACCGCTCCGTGCCGCCTGCCCTGACCGACCTGCTGACCAACCGCGTGAACTGCATGGTGGTGGATTTCGCGCCGTCCATCGCGCATGTCAGCGAGGGGCGGCTGCGCGCGCTCGGCGTCACCTCCAGCCAGCGTTCGCGCCTGGCGCCCGATGTGCCCACGCTCGCCGAAGGCGGCATGACAGGCTTCGAGATGCTGAGCTGGGCGGCCCTGCTGGGCCCCGCCCGGATGGCCCCCGAGGTGACGGCCACGCTGGGCGCCGCCATGCAGCGCCTGGGCGCCAAGCCCGAATACCGCGAGCGCATGGCGCAGGCGCGCTTCGAGGGCCTCACCTCCACGCCCGAGGAACTGGGCCGCTTCATCGTGGCGCAGATCGCCGCCTGGGGTGAAATGATCCGTTCAGCCGGGATCGAGCCCGAATGAGACCATGAAGCGGCGCCGCCGCCCCTCAATTTGGCGCGGCGCGCTGCTGGGCCTTCTGATGCTGGTGCTGGCGGTGCCGGCGCTGGCGCTGGGCCTCGTCTGGTGGACGCTGCCGCCACGGGATGAGAGCCTGGCCCTGCCCGCCCTTTCCGCGCCGGTGGAGGTGAGCTTCGACGCGCATGGCATCCCGCGCATCCGCGCGGCCACCGAACGCGACGCCACCATCGCACTCGGCTACCTCCATGCCCGCGACCGCCTGTTCCAGATGGAGGCGATGCGGCGCGGGGCGGAGGGGCGGCTTTCCGAGATCGCGGGCAGTGCCGCGTTGCGGCTCGACCGTTTCTCGCGCGTGCTGGGCCTGGCCCAGCGGGCGGAGGCCGACCTCGCGGGGCTCGAACCGGCGACGCGCGACATGCTGGAGGCCTATGCCGCCGGCGTGAATGCCTGGATCACGGCGCGCGGCCGCTTCGCCACCCCCGAATTCCTGCTGCTCGGCGCGCCGGAGCGCTGGGAGCCGCGGCATTCCCTGCTCTGGGCCAAGGTGATGGGGCTTTGGCTCTCCAACAATTTCCGCGTGGAGATGGAACGCGCGCGCCTCGCCGCTCTGCTGCCCGCCGAGCGCCTGTGGGACCTCTGGCCGCTGGATGGCAGCGCCGGCCGGCCGGACCTCGCGGCGCTGCCGCAGCTCGACGGCGTTCTGGCCGCGATCCCGGTCTTCGGCGAGGACGCACCCCTGCCCAGCTCGGCCTCCAACTCCTGGGCCGTGGCGGGGCCGCGCGCGGGCGGCACGGCGCCCCTGCTCGCGGCCGACCCGCATCTGGGCTATGGCGCGCCCGTGCTGTGGTACCTCGTCCGCGTGGAGCTGGCCGATGGCAGCCTGCGCGCGGGCGCCACCTCGCCCGGCGTGCCCTTCCTGGTGTTCGGTCGCACCAATGACCTTGCCTGGGGCTTCACCACCACCCATTCCGACACGCAGGACGTCTATATCGAGCCGGAATCCGCCGCCCGCGTGGTGCGGACCGAGACCATCCGCGTGCGCGGGCGTGAACCCGTCACCTTCGAGGTGCGCGAGACCGAAAACGGCCCCGTGCTCTCCGACCTGGACGAGACGCCGCGCACCGACGGCCGGGTTCTGGCTGTGCGCATGGCCAATCTGGAGCCGAACGACACCGCGGCGGACGGGCTGCGGCGCCTGGCCCTGGCGCGGGACCTCGCCGGCGCACGCGATGCCGCCGCGCGTATCACCTCGCCGCCGCAGAACCTGATGGTGGCGGCGCGCGATGGCGGCATCGCCATGTATCTCATCGGCCGCACCCCTGTCCGCGCCGAGGGCGATGGCGCCTTCCCCGGCACCGCCCCCTGGCAGGGCTTCATCCCCTTTGACGAGCTGCCGCATGTGGAGAACCCGGGCACCGGCCTGCTGGTCAACGCCAACAACCGCGTGAGCCCGGAGGGCCATCCCGCCTTCCTCGGCCGCGACTGGTATGGCGACTGGCGCTTCCGCCGCATCCATGAACTGCTCGCGCCCGGCGCGCGCTTCACGCTGGCCGGCTTCGCGGCGGTGCAGATGGACACGCTCTCCCTGCCGGCGCGGGAGGCCCTGCCCTTCCTCAACACCCTGCCCCGCGGCTCGGGCGCGGTGGGGGCGGCGCAGGCCCTGCTGGCGGGCTGGGATGGCGACATGGATCCGGGCCGGCCGGAGCCGCTGATCTGGGCGGCCTTCTCCCAGCACATGCCGCGCCTCGCGGTGGCCCAGGCGGGCGCGCCGGATGCCCCCACCAGCGCGGAATTCCTGCGCTTCCTGCTGACGGACCCGCGCGGCGAATGGTGGTGCGGCGGGGATTGCCGGGCCATGGCGGCGATGGCCATGGCCGAGGCGGTGGGCGAACTCGTCTCCCGCTTCGGTCCTGAACCCGCGCAATGGCGCTGGGGCCAGGCGCACCAAGCCCGCTTCGACCACCCGCTGCTGCGCTTCGTGCCCGTGCTGAACCGGCTGACGGGCCTGGCCGCGCCCGTGGGCGGCGATGGCCACACCGTGCAGCGCCAGAGCTTCCGCATGGCCGGGCCGGAGCCCTTCGCCGCCGTGCATGGGGCAGGGCTGCGGATCGCGGTGGACCTGTCGGACCCCGAGGCCACCGAGGCCATCATCGGCACCGGGCAGTCCGGCCACCCCCTCTCGCGCCATTGGGGGGATCTGCTGGAGCGCTGGCAGGCGGGCGAGACCCTGCGCCTCACGCGCGAGCCCGCCTCCACAACCGGCCGGCTGCGCCTGACGCCCTGATGCTGCAACCGGTCACGCTGGGGCTGCTCGCGGCCTTCGTCGGCTTCTCCTCCTCCTTCGCGGTGGTGCTGGCGGGCTTCGCGGCCATGGGGGCGACGCCGGCCCAGGCGGCGTCCGGCCTCGTGGTGCTCTGCCTGCTGATGGGCGGGCTGGGGCTGGCCTTCTCGGTCTGGTGGCGCATGCCCATCAGCATCGCCTGGTCCACGCCGGGGGCGGCGCTGCTGGCGAGTTCCGCCATGCCGGAGGGCGGGTTCCCGGCCGCCGTCGGCGCCTTCCTGGTGGCCTCGGCGCTGGTGGTGGCGGCGGGGCTGTGGCGTCCCTTCGCCCAGGCCGTCGAACGCATTCCCGCCCCCCTGGCGGCGGCGATGCTGGCGGGCGTGCTGCTGGACCTCTGCCTCGCCCCGGTGCGGGCGGTGGGGGAAATCCCCTGGCTCGCCCTGCCGGTGGTGCTGGCCTGGGCGGTGATGCTGCGGCTCAACCGGCTCTGGGCCGTGCCGGTCGCGGTGCTGGTGGCGGTGGCGGTGCTGCTGCTGGGGCCGGGACTGCCCGGCGCCTCGGGCTTCACGCCGCCCGTGCTGGAGTTCGTCTGGCCGCGGCTGGAATGGGGCACGCTGGCGGGCATCGCCCTGCCGCTCTTCCTGGTCACGATGGCGTCGCAGAACCTGCCAGGCCTCGCGGTGCTGCATGCCAACGGGTATCGGCCGGGCGTGCGGCCCATCTTCGTGGCCACGGGGCTGGGCAGCTTCGCGGGGGGCTTCGCGGGCGGGCAGTTGGTGAACCTCGCCGCCATCACGGCGGCGCTTTGCGCGGGGCCGGAATCCCACCCCGACCCGCGTCGCCGCTGGGTAGCCGGCGCGGTGGCGAGCGCCGGATATCTGGGATTCGCCGTGCTGTCCGGCATGGCGGCGGTGATCGTGGCGGCGGCCCCGCCGTTGCTCATACAGGCCGTGGCGGGCTTGGCGCTGCTGGGCTCGCTGGCGGGTGCCTTGGCCACCGCGCTGGCGCGCGAATCCGCGCGCGTGCCGGCCATCACCACCTTTGTGGTGAGTGCCTCGGGTCTGACGGTAGGGGGTGTGGGGGCTGCCTTTTGGGGGCTGGTGGCGGGCGGGGCGCTATGGTGGATGTTGCGGCCGCGAGATTAGCCCTGTCATCAAACTGTCATCTTCAACCGGAATGGCGTAAACCTCGTTCACCACCGTGAACGAATTCCGCTTCCTCCTTCAGCTCGCCGGCGAGGCCGCGCTTCTCCTTTGGGGCCTGCACATGGTGCAGTCCGGCATCCAGCGCGCCTATGGCGGGCGGCTGCAATCCATCCTGGGCGCGGCGCTGGGCCGGCCCTGGCGGGCGGTGCTGGCGGGGCTGGGCGTCACCGCGATCCTGCAGAGCAGCACCGCCACCGCGCTGATGGTGGGCTCCTTCGCCGCCGCGGGGCTGGTGGGGCTGGCGCCTGCTCTGGCGGCCATGCTGGGGGCCAATCTCGGCACGGCGCTGCTGGTGCAGGTGCTGTCGCTGGACATGGCCTGGCTCTCGCCCCTGCTGATCCTGGGGGGTGTCGTGGCCTTCCGGCGCGCGGGGCGTACCCGCACGCGCGACCTGGCGCGGGTCTCGATCGGGCTTGGACTCATGCTGCTGGCGCTGGCGCTGCTGGGGGGAACCCTCGCCCCTGTCGAGCGGTCGGCCGCGCTGCGCGAGGTGCTCGCCGTGCTGGCCGACATGCCGCTGGTGCTGGTGCTGCTGGCCGCCGTGCTGGCCTGGGCGGCGCACTCCTCGGTGGCGGGCGTGCTCTTCGTCGCGGCGCTGGCGGGCGGCGGCAGCCTACCCCACGAGGCCGCCGTGGCCATGGTGCTGGGCGCCAACCTCGGCACGGCGCTCAACCCGCTGCTGCAGGCGCAGGGCGGCGCGGGTGGGCCGCCCCGGCTGCGCCTGCCGCTGGGCAACCTGCTGAACCGCGCCCTGGGCTGCGCCGTCGCGCTGGCTCTGCTGCCCGGCTTCACCGCGCTGATGGCGGCGCTGGACCCTGATCCGGTGCGGCTGGTGGCCAACGCCCACCTGGCCTTCAACCTGATGACGGCGCTGGTGGCGCTGCCCCTGCTGCGCCCGCAGGCCTGGCTGCTGGCGCGGCTGCTGCCCCCGCCCCCGCCCGAGGCCGACCCCGCTTCCCCCCGCTACCTCGACCGCGGGGCGCTCGGCACGCCCTCGGTCGCGCTCTCCCATGCCACGCGCGAGGCGCTGCGGGTGGCCGATGTGCTGAAGGACATGCTGGCCGCCTCCGCCCACGGCTTCGCCACAGAGGACCGGGGGGCCGGCAAACCCGTCGCCCGCATGGACGACACGGTGGACGGGCTGCACCGCGCCATCCACGCCTACCTCGCCGCCCTGCCGGCCGAGGCGCTGAGCGATGAGGAGGCGGGCCGCGCCCGGCGCATCCAGGGCTTCGTCATCGCCCTGGAGCAGGCGGCGGATGTCCTGGCGCGCGACCTCGCGCAGCACGCCGCCAAGCGCCAGCGCCGGGGGCTCGTGCTGACGCGTGACGGTCAGGGCATGCTGGACAGCGTGCATGCCGCGCTGGGCGCGCAGCTGACCTTGGCCGTGACGGTCTTCCTCTCGGATGACCTCGACGCGGCGCGACAGCTGGTCGCGGCCAAGGAGAAGCTGCGCGAGACCGAACGCGCGGCGGCGGCCCGGGTGGTCGCGGCCGGGGGCGCGCCGGCCAGCGAGGGAGGGGCGGCGCCCAGCTTCGTGCTGGATTGTGTGCGCGACCTGCGCCGCGTCTCGGCCCACCTGGCCAGCGTGGCGCATCCGGTGCTGGAGCAGCATGGCGTGCTGCTGCCCAGCCGCCTGCTGCCCGGCAACTGAAGCTGGCTACGCCGCCAGGATCGCCTCCACCACCTCCTGAACTGCCAGCGCCTCCTTCAGCGTGGCGAGGTCCACCGCCTCTCCCCGCGTCAGCGCGGCCAGCTTGTCGAGCTGCCGCGACAAGGTGAGCGGGCGCATCTGCGGGTTGGGCAGGGCATCGGGTGCGGCGTGCCAGCCGCCATCGGCACCCTGGCGCTCGGCGAAGGACCAGTCGCGCAGGCGCAGCACGCCCTTGGTGCCGGTGATGACGAAGACGTTGTGGTCATCCGCCGCCACGGTGCCGACCGAGCCCTCCAACGTGACGGGCACCGACCCGGCCTTGAGGCGCGCGGTGATGGCCGTCTCGCAGGCCTCGCCGCCCGGAAATTCCGCCCGCGCGTCCTCCAGCCGAAGGGCCCCGCCCAGGCGCTGCGCGAGAAAGAGGAAATGCGACACCACCTCACGCGTGAAGCCGCCCTCGGCGCGCAGCGCGAGCCACGACGCGGCCGCTGCCTGCCAGGCGCGCGGCCAGGCGGCGAAGGCGACCTTGATGGAGATGGACTGGATCTCCCCCACCTCCGGCAGCCAGGCACGCAGCTGCGCGACCGCGGGCGAGGAGGCCATGGGGAAGTTCACCGCCGCCCGCTGCCCGGCCGCGGCCGCCACGAAGGTGCGCGCCGCCGCCACGTCGGAGGCCAGCGGCTTCTCCAGGAAAAGTGAACGCCCCGCCCCCAGCACCGCCTGCCCATGCGCGATGTGCGAGGCGGGGGGTGAGGCGACATAGACGGCCTCGGCCGCCTCGATCGCCGCCTCGGCGCTGTCCAGCATGGGCACCGCGCCCGTGATGGCAGCCAGCCGCGCCGCCGCCGCGGGCGAAGGGTCCCACACGCCCACGACCCGCGTGCCGCCATGGTCCAGCGCCGCGCGCAGCAGGCGCTCGCCCATGATGCCGAGGCCGATGATGGAAAGCTGCATGGGGATGATCCTCGCCTGTTCCGGCTTGCGCGGGCACGATCCAGCCCGCAGAACAATGACGGACCGGCAATGGCGCAATCGGGGCGCCGCCGCAACGGGGATACGTTTCATGGAACAGGCCCGCCGCATCGACGTGATCTCGGACGCGATCTGTCCCTGGTGCTGGATCGGCAAGCGGCAGCTGGAAGCCGCCCTGAGCCAGCTCGGCGGCGGTTTCGCCGTGTATTGGCGCCCCTACCAGCTCAACCCCGACATGCCTGTCGAGGGCGTCGAACGCGCCAGCTACCGCGCGGCCAAGTTCGGCAGCCTCGAACGCTCGCGGGAGGCCGATGCGCGCGTGGCCGAGGCCGGGCGCGCCGTGGGCCTCGAATTCCGCCACGAACGCATGTTGCGCGCGCCCAACACCATCAAGGTCCACCGGCTGATCCGCTGGGCGGCAGGGCCGCGCCAGGACGCCATGGTGGAAGCCCTGTTCCAGGCCTATTTCCACGACGGCCAGGACATCGGCGACGACACCACCCTTGCCGCCCTCGCCACCGGCGCCGGTTTTGAAGGTGCGGCTGAATTCCTCGCCTCCGGCGCCGAGGAGGCCGAGGTCCGCGCCGAAGACGCCCAGTTCCGCCGCATCGGCATCTCCGGCGTGCCGAGCTTCGCCCTGGACGGCCGCGTCATGTTCAGCGGCGCCTGGCCCGCCGAGCGCATGGCAGAGGTCTTCGCCCAGCGGGTGGCGTAGGGGCGCTGCGTCCCGGGAGGGCGCCGCCCTCCCGGAGAACCAGTGCCCCCCTTCGCTACCGCTGCGCGATGATCCCGCCGCTGATGCTGGCCGGGATGCGGGGGCGCCAGGCGTTGGCGTCCACGGTGGTGATGAAGTCCTGCAGCGCGGTGTTGAAGGCGCCGGGGTCTTCCAGGTTCATCGTGTGCCCGCATTTGGGCATGACGAGCAGGGCCGAGGTGGAGATGGTGCGCTTGAGGTAGAGGGCGGGTTCGAGGGTCGGGTCGTCCTCGTCGCCGGCGATCATGAAGGTGGGGACCGTCATCTTCCGGAACCCGGCTTCCAGGTCGAAGAGCGAGGGGCGTTCGCGCTGGCAGCCCAGCATGGTCAGTGCGGAACCTTCTGTGGAATGCTCGCACATCTGCGCCTCGAATTCGGCGAAGCCGCGCGGGTCCTTTTCCTCGAAGATCAGGCGCGTCGGGCCATGGGCGTAGATGCGGCCGAACTCGCCCATGCCGCCGGCGCGGAGCTTCGCCACCGAGGCGTCAATCTCCGCCTGGAACTGCGCGCGCTTGTCAGGTGATGCGCCATAGCCCACCCCCGCCGCCGTCAGGCTGCGGGCCAGATGCGGGTGGCGCAGGCCCAGGTGCAGTGCCGCGAAGGCGCCCATGGAGAGGCCCACCACATGCGCGGGGCCGAGGTTCAGGCCCTGGATGACAGCCGCGATGTCGTCGGTGGCGCGGTCCTGCGAATAGGCGCGCGGGTCCGTCGGCACGTCGGAGGGCGGATAGCCGCGGGCATGGTAGGCGATGCAGCGGTAGCGGCGGGAGAAGTAGCGGATCTGCGGTTCCCAGCTGCGCGCATCGCCGGCGAATTCATGGACGAAGACGATGGGGGTGCCGCTTCCGGCCTCGACATAGTGCAGTGCGACGCCATCATCGGTCATGACATGGGGCATGGGCTTCTCCTGCTGTTGCCAGCGAGGATGCGGCGGGCCTAAGGAGAGGTCCAGACGCGACCATGCGGCGAAAACATGCAGGGTTGCGCGCCGCACCCACTGGAAATCGGACTTGATTGGTCCTATTTAAGCCGGAGCAGAAGGATACCGCCGTGCTCAGGCTCTCCAGACTGACGGATTACGCGGTCGTGGTCCTGGCCCGCATGGGCGAGGAGGCGACCGCCCTGCAAAGCGCCCCGGGCCTTGCCACGCGCACCGGCCTGCCCGAGCCCACCGTGGCCAAGGTGCTGAAGACCCTGGCCCAGGCCGGGGTAGTGGAAGGGCTGCGCGGCGCGCGCGGCGGCTACCGCCTGGCCAAGCCCCTGCCTGACATTCCCTTGACCGAGGTGATCGTAGCCTTCGACGGCCCCATCGCGCTGACCGCCTGCGTGGATGGCGGTTCGGGGCTGTGCGAGAGCGAGCATCTTTGCCCCGTGCGCGGTCGTTGGGATCCGGTGAACACCGCGATCCGCGATGCGCTCGAGAAGATTTCCGTGGCTGAACTGGCGGGGCACGCATTGGCCCCCGCCGAGGCCGATTTCCGCCTGGCTGCCGAGTAGGAGCACGCAATGCCCGCCGTCGCAGAGACCATCGAGACCGTCCAGTCCGCCCAGGAAGGCGGCTACAAGTTCGGCTTCGAGACCAAGATCGAGATGGAGTTCGCCCCCAAGGGGCTGAACGAGGACATCGTCCGCTTCATCTCCGCCAAGAAGGGTGAGCCGGAATGGCTGCTGGAATGGCGGCTGAAGGCCTATGCCATGTGGCTGAAGATGGAGGAGCCCGACTGGGCCGCCGTCTCCTACCCCAAGTTCGACTACCAGGACGCCTATTACTACGCGGCGCCGAAGAACAAGGTGGTGCCGAAGTCGCTCGACGAGGTGGACCCGGAACTGCTCCGCACCTACGAGAAGCTGGGCATTCCCCTGCGCGAGCAGGAGCGGCTGCAAGGCATCGCGGTGGACGCGGTGTTCGATAGTGTCTCCGTCGCCACCTCCTACAAGGAGCGGCTGGGCAAGGAGGGCATCATCTTCTGCTCGATCAGCGAAGCGGTGCACACGCATCCCGAGCTGGTGAAGCAGTATCTCGGCAGCGTGGTGCCGCAGGGCGACAATTACTTCGCCTGCCTGAACAGCGCGGTCTTCACCGATGGCAGCTTCGTCTACATCCCGAAGGGCGTGCGCTGCCCGATGGAGCTGTCCACCTATTTCCGCATCAACGCCCAGAACACCGGCCAGTTCGAGCGCACGCTGATCGTCGCCGAGGCCGGCAGCCATGTGTCCTACCTGGAAGGCTGCACGGCGCCCCAGCGCGACGAGAACCAGATGCATGCCGCGGTGGTCGAGCTGGTGGCGATGGACGACGCCACCATCAAGTATTCCACCGTGCAGAACTGGTACCCCGGCGACGCCGAGGGCAAGGGCGGCATCTACAACTTCGTGACCAAGCGCGGCGCCTGCCGTGGCGCGCGGTCCAAGATTTCCTGGACGCAGGTGGAGACGGGTTCGGCCATCACCTGGAAGTATCCTTCCTGCATCCTGCAGGGCGATGACAGCGTGGGCGAGTTCTATTCCGTCGCCATCACCAACAACCGCCAGCAGGCCGATACGGGCACGAAGATGTGGCATATCGGGAAGAACACCCGGTCCACCATCGTCTCCAAGGGCATCAGCGCGGGGCATGGCCAGAACACCTATCGGGGCCTGGTGAAGATCAGCCCCAAGGCAACGGGCGCCCGCAATTTCACCCAGTGTGATTCGCTGCTGATCGGCGACCAGTGCGGCGCGCACACGGTGCCCTACATCGAGAACCGCTGCGCCTCCGCGAAGATCGAGCATGAGGCGACCACCAGCCGCATCGCCGAGGACCAGCTTTTCTACTGCCGCGCCCGCGGGCTGAACCAGGAGGAGGCCGTGGGCCTCATCGTAAACGGCTTCTGCCGCGAGGTGCTGAAGGAACTGCCCATGGAATTCGCGGTGGAAGCGCAGAAGCTGCTCGCGATTTCGCTCGAAGGGAGCGTTGGCTGACCATGTTGAAGATCGAGAACCTGACCGCCGAAATCGACGGCAAGGAGATCCTGAAGGGCATCACGCTGGAGGTGCCGGCGGGCGAGGTGCACGCCATCATGGGCCCGAACGGCTCGGGCAAGTCCACCCTCTCCTACGTGCTCTCGGGGCGCGAGGGCTATGAGATCACGGGCGGCACCGCCACCTTCAACGGCATTGATCTGCTGGCGATGGAACCTGAGGAACGCGCGGCCGCCGGCGTCTTCCTGGCCTTCCAGTATCCGGTGGAACTGCCCGGCGTGGGCAATGCCAATTTCCTCCGCACCGCGCTGAACGCCATCCGCCGCGCGCGCGGAGAGGTGGAGGTGGACGCCATGCAGTTCCTCAAGCTCTCGCGCGCCAAGATCAAGGCGCTGCAGATGAGCGAGGACATGCTGAAGCGCAACGTGAACGTCGGCTTCTCCGGCGGCGAGAAGAAGCGCAACGAGGTGCTGCAGATGGCGATGCTGGAGCCCAAGCTCGCCATCCTCGACGAGACGGACAGCGGCCTCGATATTGACGCGCTCAAGGTCGTGGCGGATGGCGTGAACGCCATGCGTGGCCCGGAGTTCTCGGCGCTCGTCATCACCCATTACCAACGCCTGCTGGACCACATCACGCCCGACCGCGTGCATGTCCTGATGGGCGGGCGCATTGTGAAGACGGGTGGCCCCGAACTCGCCCTGGAGCTGGAGGCGGAGGGCTACGCGAAGGTGGCGGCATGAACACCATGGTGACCGGTGCCGCTTCCTTCCTGGGCCGCTTCGAGGGGCTGCGCGAACGCCTGCCTGGCGGCCGCACGCCCTGGGTGGCAAAGCTGCGCGCCGAGGCGGCCGAGAGTTTCCGCGCCCAGGGCCTGCCCGGACGGCGGATTGAGGCCTGGCACTACACGGATCTCGGGGTGCTGGCGCAGCTCGGCTTCACCGAGGCGCTGACGCTGGCCGACGAGGCCCCTGCCCTGCCGCCCACGCGCGCCGCGCACCGCGCGGTGTTCGTGGATGGCCGCTTCGCGCCCGCGCTGTCGCTCCTGCCCCCGGGGGCGGCGCCGCTGTCGGAGGCGTTGGAGGCCACGGAAGGCCGGCTGGGCGCTCTTGCGCAGAATCTGCCGATCGTGGCGCTGAACACCATGCTGTTCGAGGATGGGTTGGTGCTGGACGTGCCGGCGGGCGTGGATGCGGGGGAGATGGAACTGCTCTCCTTTGCCACCCATGCCGGCCGTGCCATCGCCTTCCATCCGCGCCACCTGATCCGGCTCGGCGAGGGCGCCAAGCTCACGCTGATCGACACGAGCCTGGGCGAGGCGGAGGCCACCTACCTGCACAACCCGGTCTATGAGATCGCGGTGGCGGAGGGTGCCACGCTCAGCCACATCCGTATCCAGCGCGAGGGTCGCGCGGGCTTCCAACTTTCCACCGTGCTGGCCACGGTGCAGGCGGGCGGCACCTATGACAACTTCACCCTGAACGCCGGCGGGCGCCTGGTGCGCAACGAGATCCATGTGGCGCTGCAAGGCCCCAAGGCCGCCTGCCACATGAACGGCGCGCAGCTGGTGGCCGAAGGCCAGCACGCGGACACCACCACCTTCCTCGACCACGCCGCCCCCGACTGCCCCAGCCGGCAGACCTACAAGACGGTGCTGGCCGGGCGTTCGCGCGGCGTGTTCCAGGGCAAGATCCTGGTGCGCCAGGCGGCGCAACGCACCGATGGCTATCAGATGAACCAGGCGCTGCTGCTTTCGGACGATGCCGAGATCAACGCGAAGCCGCAGCTCGAGATCTATGCGGACGACGTGAAGTGCAGCCATGGCGCGACCGTGGGCGCACTGGACGAGGCGCAGCTCTTCTACCTGCGCGCCCGCGGCATCCCGGCCAGCATCGCCCGCGCCATGCTGGTGGAGGCCTTCCTCACCGAGGCCATCGAGGGCGTGACCAACCCGCTGGCGCAGGAGGCGCTCTCCGAGGCCATCTCAGGCTGGTGGCAGAAAGAAGCGGTGTGATGGACGCCCTTCCCGCCCGGCTGGACGTGGCGCGCATCCGCGAGGATTTCCCGATCCTGTCCACGCAGGTGCGCGGCAAGAAGCTGGTGTTCCTCGACAGCGGCGCCTCGGCCCAGAAGCCGCGCGCCGTGATCGAGGCGATGACGCGCTGCATGGAGACGGCCTATGCCAATGTCCACCGCGGCGCCTACCACCTGAGCGAGGTCGCCACCGCCAATTTCGAGGCGGCGCGCGAGGCGGCACAGCGCTTCCTCGGCGCCGCGACGCCCGAGGAAATCGTCTTCACCCGCAACTCCACCGAGGCCTTCAACCTCGTGGCACACAGCTTCGGCCGCGCGCTGCTGAAGCGCGGCCAGGTGGTGCTGGTGTCGGAGATGGAGCACCACGCCAACCTGGTGCCGTGGCAGATGCTGCGCGATGCGGGCCTGGGCATTGGGCTGCGCTTCATCCGCGTGACCGATGCGGGGGAACTGGACCTGGACGACTACGCCCGGCACCTCGCGCAGGGCGATGTCGGGCTCGTTTCCGTCACGCACATGTCGAATGTGCTGGGCACGGTGACGCCCGCCGCCCGCATCGCGCGCATGGCGCATGAAGCCGGGGCGCGCGTCATGTTCGACGGCAGCCAGGCCGCGGTGCACCGTGCGGTGGACGTGCGTGCGATTGACGCCGACTTCTATGCCTTCACAGGGCACAAGCTGTACGGGCCCACGGGCATCGGCGTGCTCTATGGCAAGCGCGAATTGCTGGACGCCATGCCTCCCTTCCAGGGCGGCGGCGATATGATCGAGACCGTCACCCTCGAACACTCCACCTGGGCCGCGCCGCCCGCCCGCTTCGAACCCGGCACGCCTGCGATCATCGAGGCCGCGGGGCTTCTGGCGGCCATCGAGTATGTGAACACCATCGGCATGGAGGCCATCGAGGCGCATGAGCGCGCGCTGGTCGAGCACGCCTCCGCCACCCTCGCCCAGGTGCCCGGCCTGACCCTGCTGGGCTCGGCGCAGGACCGGGGCGGCGTCTTCGCCTTCTCGCTGGACGTGGCGCACCCGCATGACCTGTCCACCTTCCTCGACCGGCGCGGCATCTGCGTGCGGGCGGGGCGCCACTGCGCCGAGCCGCTGCATGCGCGCTTCGGGCTGGAAGGCGGGACCTCCCGCGCCTCGTTCGGCCTCTACACCACGGCTGAAGAAATTGACGCGCTGGCCGAGGCGCTGGTCGCCGCGCGGAAGTTCTTCGCATGACGGGGCAGGCGGCCGGGTTCGAGGAATTGCGGGACCTCTACCAGGAGGTCATCCTCGACCACGGCCGCAAGCCGCGGAACCATTTCCGCATGGAGGTCTTCGACGCCTCCGCCCGCGGCGACAACCCGATGTGCGGCGACCGGGTGGAGCTTTTCCTGGCGCTGGCGGATGGCCATATCAGCAAGGCCAGCTTCATCGGCCGCGGCTGCGCCATCAGCCAGGCCAGCGCCTCGCTGCTCACGGAACTGGTGCCGGGCCTGACGCCCGATGCGGCCCGCGCCATGGGTGCCCGGCTGCGTGAAATGGCCAAGACCGGCGCGCGGGATGACAGCACGCCGGCCCTGGAGCGGCTTTCCGCCCTCTCGGGCGTGCATGAATTTCCCAGCCGGGTGAAGTGCGCCACGCTCGCGTGGCACGCGCTCGACGCCGCGCTGGATGGATCGAAGGAGGCGAGCAGTGAATGACCAGGCCGCCAGCCATGGAAGCTGGACCCCCGAGGGCGAGACCCTGCCGGCCGTGACGGAAGAGGGCGTCATCGAGGCGCTGAAGACCGTCTTCGACCCCGAGATTCCCGTGGACATCTACGAACTCGGCCTCGTCTACGCGATCGAGTTGGAGGAGGGCGGGCGCGTGAAGGTCGAGATGACCTTGACCACCCCCTCCTGCCCCTCCGCGCAGGAACTGCCCTCCATGGCCGAGGAAGCCATCCGCCAGATGCCCGGCGTCACCGATTGCCAGGTCGAGATCGTGTGGGACCCGCCCTGGGACCAGTCGCGGATGAGCGAGGATGCGCGCCTCGCGCTGAACATGTTCTGATGAAGGGAGTGCCGTCATGAGCACCACCACCGAAGCCCCGCGCGTGAAGCGGGAATTGCCGCCCCTGATGTCCCTCTCCGAAGCGGCTGCCGAACGCCTGACCCGCCTCTATGAGAAGGCCGAGGCCGGCAAGCTGCTGCGCATCGGCGTGAAGACCAAGGGCTGCTCCGGCATGGCCTATGATTTGAGCTTCGTGGACAGCCAGGGCCCGGGCGATGAGCGGGTGACGGACAAGGGCGTCACCATCCTGGTGGACCGCAAGGCGACGCTCTACCTCCTCGGCACCACCATGGACTACGAGGTGAAGCCGATGAGCGCCGGCTTCGTCTTCGTGAACCCCAACGAGAAGGGCCGCTGCGGCTGCGGCGAAAGCTTCCACGTCTGAGGCGCGCGGCCTCAGGTGAAGAGGCTGTAGAACATCCGGATGCTGGTCACGGCCAGGAAGACCGCGAAGGCCCGCTTCAGCCAGATCGGCTTGATGGTATGGGCCAGCTTCACGCCCCAGGGTGTCGCGATGATGGAACTCGGCACGATCAGCGCGAAGCCGATCAGGCTGACATAGCCGAGCGAGAATGGCGGCAGGTTCGGGTCATTCCAGCCACCCCAGATGAAGCCGATGGTGGCCGGCACCGAGATGATCAGCCCGAAGACACTGGAGGTGGCCACCGCCGCGCGGATGGGGTGGCCGAACATGGACAGGATGGGCACGCCCAGCGTGCCGCCGCCGATGCCCATCATCGCGCTCACGCTGCCGATGCCCATGCCGAGCGCGGCGCGGGGCGGGCCTTCCGGCACCTTCTCCGCCACGCGGAAATCCACGCCCGTGAAGCCCATATTCAGCGCCACCAGCAGCGCGACCACGGCGAAGACGGCCGTCAGCCCCTCGCCACGCACATGCACGGCAAGGGCCGTGCCGATGGCGACACCCAGCATCATCGGCAGCCAGATGGAGCGCAGCAGCGTCTCGTCCATCGCGCCCGTGGCGCGGTGCTTGCGCGCCGAGACGATGGAGGTGGGGATGATGGTGGCGAGCGAGGTGCCCACCGCGAGCTTCATCTGGATGGAATCGGGGATGTCGAAGAAGGGAAAGACGTTGAACAGCAGCGGCACGATGACGATGCCGCCGCCCACGCCCAGCAGCCCCGCCAGCGTGCCGGAGACGACCCCCGTCGCCACCATGGCGGCCGCCAGGGCCACCAGCCACCACACATCATACATCGCGCGCCCCCGGCAGGTTGTGTTCGCGCCGGACCTGTAACCTTCCCGACACCCGTCGCATAGCGCAAGGCGCGGCCCCCACCTTCCCGCGTGGCGCATGGCGTTCTAGCCTCCGGCCCGAACACAGGCAGGAGGAATGGCCATATGATGCTCAAGGACAAGGTCGCCATCGTCACGGGCTCGGGCGGCGGCATCGGGCGCGAGATCGCGATCGCGATGGCGGAAGCCGGCGCCAAGGTCGTCATCAACGACATCGGCGCCTCTTTGGGCGGCGAGGGCTTCTCGACCAGCCCGGCCGAGCAGACCAAGGCCATCATCGAACAGAAGGGCGGCCAGGCCGTCATCAACACCGACAGCGTCTCCGAATGGGAGAATGCGAAGAAGATCGTCCAGACCGCCATTGACGCCTTTGGCCGCGTTGACATCGTGGTGAACAATGCCGGCATCCTGCGCGACCAGATCTTCCACCGGATGACGCCGGAGGAGTGGCTGTCCGTCATCAACGTCCACCTCAACGGCAGCTTCTTCATGAGCCGCGCCGCGGCCGAGCATTTCCGCAAGCAGGAAAGCGGCAGCTTCGTCCACATCACCTCGACCTCGGGGCTGATCGGCAATTTCGGGCAGGCGAACTACTCCGCCGCCAAGCTCGGCATCGTGGCGCTGTCGAAGTCCATCGCGCTGGACATGAAGCGCTACAACGTCCGCTCCAACTGCCTCGCCCCCTTCGCCTGGTCGCGCATGACCAGCTCCATTCCCGCGGAGACGCCGGAGCAGAAGGCGCGCGTGGAGCGCATCATGCGGATGGGCCCGGAGAAGAACGCGCCGCTGGCGGTGTTCCTGGCCTCGGACGCGGCCAAGGAAGTGACGGGCCAGATCTTCGCCCCGCGCATGCATGAACTGTTCCTGTTCAGCCAGAACCGCCCCATCCGCTCGGTCCACAGCGAAAGCGGCTGGACGCCCGAGAAGATCGCGGAAGTCGCCCTGCCGGCCTTCCGTGCGAACTTCGTGCCCATGGAGCGCTCGGGCGACGTGTTCAGCTGGGACCCCGTGTGACGTGAACTTCGAGCTCAACGAGGAGCAGAAGGCCTTCCAGGAGGTGGTGCGCGGCTTCGCCGAGCGCCACCTCGCCAAGGGCGCGGTGGAACGCGCCCATACGGTGGGCTTTCCGTGGGATGTCGCGAAGCTGATGGCCGAACAGGGCTTGTTCGGCATCATGCTGCCCGAAGACGATGGCGGGGCCGGCGGCACCGTCTTCGACGCGGTGCTGGCCATGGAGCAGATCGCGCAGGTCTGCCCGCGCAGCGCCGACGTGCTGCAGGCCGGCAATTTCGGCGCCTTCCGCACCTTCGCGGAATACGCCTCGCCCTATCAGAAGGAGCGGTTCTTCAAGCCGCTGCTGGCCGGTGAGGCGGTGGCGGCGGTCGGCATGACCGAGCCCGATGCGGGTTCCGCGCTGACCGACCTCAAGACCCATTGCACGCCCGATGGCGAGGGCTTCCGCCTCAACGGCCAGAAGGTCTTCACCACCAACAGCGCGGAGGCGAACGTCTTTGTCGTCTATTGCCGCTTCGGGCCGGGCGTGGGCGGCATCGGCTCCGTGCTGGTGGAGCGCGGCATGGAGGGGTTCAGCCTCGGCCAGCCCAGCCTCTACATGAATGACGAGGAGTGGTGCGCCCTCTACTTCGACAACGTCTACATTCCGCCCGAGATGGTGCTGCTCGGCCCCGGCGGCTTCAAGAAGCAGATCGGCGGCTTCAACGTGGAGCGCGTGGGCAACACGACGCGGGCGCTGGCGCTGGGCGAATACTGCTTCACGGCGGCGCGCGACCACGCCATGACGCGCAAGCAGTTCGGCCGGCCGCTGATGGAGTTCCAGGGCCTGCAGTGGAAGTTCGCGGAGATGCGGGTGGCGCTCGATGCCGCGCGGCTGCTGCTGTACCGCGCGGCGGTGAATGCCGGGCGCGGCCTGCCGGACGCGCAGGAGGTGGCCATCGCCAAATACGCCTGCAACCAGGCGGGCTGGCTTGCCTCCAATGAATCCATGCAGGTGATGGGCGGCACGGGCTATTCGAAGGATCTGCTCATCGAATACTGCGTGCGCCGCACCCGCGGCTGGATGATCGCGGGCGGCAGCCTGGAGGTGATGAAGAACCGCATCGCCGAAGGCGTGTTCGGGCAGACATTCTCACAGCGTCCGCCGAAATGAGGGGATTGCTGGAGCCCCGCCGGATCGCCCTGGTGGGCGCCTCCGGCGACCCGTCCCGCCTGACCGCGCGGGCGCAGATCTATCTGCGCCGGCACGGCTACCAAGGTGAGCTTTTCCCGGTGAATCCCCGCGCCACCGAGATCCTGGGCGAACCCGCCTTCGCGCGTGTGGAAGACATCCCCGGCGAAATTGACTTCGCCTATATCCTGCTCGGCACGCAGCAGGTGGAGGCGCAGCTTGCCGCCGTCGCCGCCAAGGGCGCCAAGGTGGCCTGCATCCTGGCCGATGGCTTCGCGGAAGCAGGCCCGGAAGGCCAGGCCCTGCAGGACCGCTGCGTGGCCGCGGCGAAAGCGGCGGGGCTGCGCCTGCTCGGCCCCAATTCCATGGGCATCATCAACATCCCGGCCCGCATCGCGGCCAGTGTGAACGCCGCACTCGAAGCCGAGACGCTGCCCGCCGGGCGCCTCGCCCTCGTCAGCCAGTCCGGCTCCATGCTGGGCGCCATCATGGGGCGCGGGGCCGCGCGGGGCATGGGGTTCTCGTACCTCATCGCCACCGGCAACGAGGCGGACCTCACCGCCGGCGAAATCGCCGCCATGCTGGTGGACGAGCCTGGCGTGGACGCGGTGATGCTGTTCCTGGAGGCCATCCGCCAGCCGCAGCACTATGCGCACGCCGCCTGGAAAGCACACCGCGCGGGAAAACCCATCATTGCCTACAAGCTCGGCCGTTCGCCCTATGGCGCGGAGCTGGCCACCAGCCACACCGGCGCCCTGGCCGGCAGCGACATGGCGGCCGAGGCCTTCTTCCGTGCGCATGGCATCCTGCGCGCCACCATGCTGGAGAGTTTTCTGGAGCTTCCCGCGCTGGTCCTGGGGCGCAAGCCGCATGTGTCCACCCACCGCGCCGTCTCGGTGATGACCACCACCGGCGGCGGCGGCGCCATGGCGGTGGACGCGCTGGGCGTGGCCGGCATCGAGGCACGCATTCCCGACGCCCACGCCACCGCGAAGCTGCACGCGGTGGACATGCACCCGCATGGCCGGCTGCTGGACATGACGCTGGCCGGCACCAAGCCCGACCGGGTGGAGGCCGCCATCGTGGCGCTCGCCGCCGCGCGGGACACGGATGTGGTGGTGCCCGTCATCGGCTCCTCCGCGCAGTTCCGGCCACATGATGCCGTGGCCGGCATCGTGCGCGGGCGGGATGCGGTGGGCGATGCGAAGCCCGTCGCCGCCTTTCTCGTGCCCCAGGCCGATGCCTCGCTGCGCCTGCTGGCCGAGGCCGGCATTCCCGCCTTCCGCACGCCGGAAAGCCTAGCGGACGCGATGCGCGCCTTCCTCGACTGGCGCGCGCCGCTCGCGGCCCCGCACATGGCCGCGCCCGAAGTGGCATTGTCCGAACGGCCGGACGAGGCGGATGCGCGCGAGGTCTTCGCCGCCCTTGGCCTGCAAACCGACTACGCCCGCTTCACCGACACGCCACCCGAAGGGTTGCGCTATCCGGTGGCGCTGAAAATCCTCTCGCCGGATCTCGCGCACAAGACCGAGGTGGGCGGCGTCGCGCTCAACATCCCCGATGAGGCGGCGCTGCGTTCGGCCATGCTGAACATGCGCGCGCGGGTGGAGAAGGCGGCACCGCAGGCGCGGATCACCGGTTTCCTGGCGCAGCCCATGGCCAAGGGGCTGGCCGAGGTCATCCTGGGCTTCCGTCGCGATCCGGAGGTCGGCCCGGTGGTCCTGCTGGGCGCGGGCGGCGTGCTGGCGGAACTGCACCGCGACGTGGCACTTCGCCTCGCGCCGCTGCACCTCGACGAGGCCCGCGGCATGATCGCGGATGTGCGCGCGCTGCGCGTCATCGAGGGCTGGCGTGGCCTGCCGCGCGGCGATGTGGAGGCTTTGGCCCACGCCATCGTCGCCGTCTCGCGCCTCGCCGCCATGGAGGGCATCGCGGAGGCCGAGATCAACCCGCTGATGATCCATGAGAGCGGCGTGACCGTCGCCGATGCCTGGATCGTGAGGAGGTGAGCATGGACCCGAAACCGCTGATCGAGGCGCGCTACGGCCACCTCCCCTTCGACCCGCCGGCCGACATCCCAGACGCGCTGGGCGCCCTGCTGGACCGTCGCGTCACGCGCCGCTACCGCGCGGAGCCCGTCTCCGACGCGCTGCTGGACACGGTGCTGGCCGCCGCATCCTCGGCCCCCTCCAAGAGCGACATGCAGCAATGGTCAGTCGTGGTGCTGCGCGACCCCGCCAAGATCGCGGCCATCGCGGACTGGATCGGCACCATGCCCTGGATCAAGCAGGCGCCGGTCTTCCTCGTCTTCTGCGCCGATGTACGCCGTGGCCGCGACATCTGTGACCGCGCGGGGCGCGAGCATGCCAATGACAACCTGGACACCGTGCTGAACGCGACGGTGGATGCCGCGCTCGCCATGGGGATGACCATCGCGGCCGCCGATGCCGCGGGGCTGGGCACCTGCCCCATCTCCTACGTGCGGAACCACATGGAGAAGGTCGGGCCGCTGCTCGGCCTGCCCAAGGGCGTCTTCCCTATCGCGGGGCTCACGCTCGGCGTGCCCGAGGCGCGCAACGAACCCTCCGCCCGCCTGCCGCCCTCCGTTACCATCCACCGCGAACGCTATGATGCGTCCGGTGAGGCGCAGGCGCTGTCCGCCTATGACGCGCGGCGCGAACGCGCCAAGCCGCGCTATCCGGAAGTCCATGGCCCGGCGCCCGAGGGCTGCACCTGGACCGAGAACGTCGCCCGCCAGCTCTCGGTGCCGGAGCGCGCGGGCTTCCGGGCCTGGCTGCGCTCGCGCGGCTTCGCCCTTGACTGACCCCACCGCCGACAACCCCGGTAGCGCCGATGCGGCCGGCGTCACCCGCCGCCGGGTCCATCCCCGCCACGCCGCCAGCCTCGTTCTGTGGCGCGACGGTCCCTCCGGCCCCGAGGTGCTGATGGGCCGGCGCCACCATGCGCTGCGCTTCATGCCGGGCGTGCTGGTCTTTCCGGGGGGTCGGGTGGACCGCACCGACTACAAGGCGCCTGCCCTCACAGAACTGCGCGCCCCCACGCTGGCCATGCTGCGGCTCTCCTCGCCGGCCAGCCTCGCCCGTGCGCTGGCCGTGGCCGCCGCGCGCGAGTTGCACGAGGAAACCGCGCTGGTGCTGGGCGAGATGCGAGGCGGCCGCGTCGCGCCCGACCTCGGCTGCATGGACTATCTCAGCCGCGCCATCACGCCGGCCGGCCGGCCCATCCGCTTCCATGCGCGCTTCCTGGTGGCCCCCGCCAGCGCGGCGCACGGCGAGCTGCGCGGCTCGGGCGAGCTGGAGGAGCTGCGCTTCTTCCCGCTCACCGGTCTCGCCGGTCAGCCCGTGATGCGGATCACGGCGATGATCCTGGAGGAATTCCAGGCCTGGCTGTCCATGGACCAGCCAGCGCGCGACGCCCGCGCGCTGATGGCCATCAAGGGCCGCGACCGCTTCTCCGCGGAACGCAAATGGCCCTCAAGCGAGGCGCCATAGCTCACCCTCGCGGATGGCCGCGCCCTCGCCTTCCAGCATGATGAGTTGCGCCAGCAGGCTCCGCCCCGCCGCACGCACGAGGCGCGGATCGAGCGGGCCATAGACCGGGCCGATCAGCGTTTCCGCCGTCGCCGGGCCGTGCTCGCGCAGGGCCGCCACGACGCGCGCCTCGCGCTTCTGCCGATGCAGGTTCAACGCATCGAGGAAGGGCATGGGGTCGGGCAGCTTCGGCCCATGGCCGGGCAGGTAGAGCCGGTCCTGCCCATCGCGCGCGCGCAGCTTCGCCAGGCTGTCGCGATAGGCGCGCATGTCGCCATCGGGCGGGCTGACCACGCTGGTGGACCAGGACATGACATGGTCGGCGCTGAACAGGATGCCGGTGCCCTCCAGCGCGAAGCACAGATGGTTGCCGCAATGGCCGGGCGTGAACAGCGCGGTCAGGCGCCAGTCCGCGCCCTCGATCGCGCCGCCATCGGGCACGCGGACATCGGGCATGAAGTCATGGTCGCCCCCTTCCTGCCCGTCATGCGGCGGCGTCGCGTGCGGGCCATGGGCGTAGCTCGGCGCGCCCGTCGCGGCTTGCAGCGCGCGGGCACCCGGCGAATGGTCCCGGTGGGTGTGCGAGACGATGACATGCGTGATCGTCTCACCGCTGGTCGCGGCCAGGATGGCCTGCAGATGCGCCGCATCCTCCGGCCCCGGGTCCAGCACCGCGACCGACTTGCCACCGCCGATCAGGTAGGTGTTGGTGCCGCGGAAGGTGAAGGCCGAGGGGTTGTTGCACAGCAGCCGCCGCACACCGGGGGCGATGTGCTCGACCGCACCGTATTCGAGGGGGTCGTCTCGCAGGAAGGGGACGTTCAACGCTTCACTCCTCGGCGCATTTCGCGCTGCATGATGTAGAGGGCGGCCAGCACGATCAATCCGGCGCCGACGAAGGTCGCGATGCCGGGCGTGTCGCCGAAGAAGATCCAGCCCAGCAGCACCGCCCAGAGAATGCCCGTGTAGGAATAGGCGCCGAGGGAGGAGACCTGCGCGGACGCATAGGCCTCCGTCAGCATCACCTGCGCGATGCCGCCCACCAGGCCCACCCCCAGCAGCAGCAGGAATTCCCAGGGCGTGGGGGTCACCCAGACGAAGGGAAGCGCCAGCCCCGTGAAGCATGTCATGAGGATGGACTGCCAGGTGACGATGGTGGTGGAGCTTTCGGTGGCGGACAGGCTGCGGACCAGCAGCGTCGTCATGGCGGAAAACACGCCGTGCAGCACCGCGATGGACATGCCCAGCGCGATCCAGGGGTTAATGCTGCCTTGGAAGGCCCCCTGCCCCAGCGCGATGACGAGGATGCCGCCGAAGCCCAGCAGCACCGCGCTGAACCGATGGATGCCCACGCGCTCGCCCAGGAAGGGGATGGCCAGCAGCGTGACGAAGAGTGGCGTGGTGAAGGTCAGTGCCGTCTGCTCGGCCAGCGGCAGCACGGTCAGCGAGAAGAAGGCGCAGCTCATCGCCATGGTGCCCGTCACGGCGCGGCCCACATGCTGCGGCAGGCGCTGGGTGCGAAGCCGCACCCCCTGGCCCAGCCGCGCCACGATCAGCAGCACCACCGGCAGCGCCAGCACGCTGCGGAAGAACATGATCTCGAGGAAGTGGATGCGGTCACCCACCAGCTTCACCAGCGCCCCCATCAGGGTGAACAGGGCGGTGGCCCCCAGCATGAGCAGCGCCCCGCGCCTCGCATCATGACGCAGCGCCATGTCTCGCCCTTTCCTCGGCGCGGCGCACGCGCTCGCGGTGCAGGTTGTAGATGCCGGCGGCGATGACCACGGCGGCCCCGGCCAGGGTGGTCCAGGCCGGAACCTCCGCGAAGATCACGAAGCCGAGCACCAGGCCCCAGAGCAGCGGGGTGTATTCCAGCGGCGCCAGCGAGGCCACCCGCGTCAGCGCATAGGCCGGGCGAAGAGCAGGTGCGCCACCGCGTTGGACACGCCGAAGAACACCAGCAGCAGCAGCAGCGGCCAGGAGGGGAAGAGGTTGGGCGCCCGCCCCTCCGGCCACAGCGCCGTCACCGGCAGCAGCGCGAGGCCGAGCGGAATGTGCATCAGCATCAGCCAGAAGGCGATGGTGGCCGCCGTATCCGTGCTGGCCAGCGTGCGCGTCCAGATGCGGCTGACCGCGACCCCCACCACCGCGACCAGCAGCACCGCCACCTCCCACCGCCACAGGTCCCCGCCGGGCTGCAGCATGAACAGCACGCCAGAGAAGCCGAGCAGGCAGGAGATCCAGCGCCGCCAGCCCACCGCCTCGCCCAGCATGGGAATGGCCAGCAGTGTCATCAGCAGGGGCGCGGCGGCCGCCACGGCATAGGAATCCGCGAGGCCCAGCCCCGCCAGCCAAACCACATACCACAGCGCCGAGACGGAGCAGTGCAGGAAGGACCGCCCGAGCACGAGCCGCGTGTTGCGCGGCCAGAGCCCTCGGCCGCGCGCGATGAGGGCCACGGCTGCTGCCCCCACCACCCCGCGCCAGAGCATGGCCCCCGCCACGCCAATCTCGGGCAGGGCGTATTTCACCGCGGCATCGGCGCCGGTGATGATGAAGTAGCCGAGGCTCGCCAGTGCGATGCCGCGCACCGCCGCCTCGCCGCTGGTGGAGCGGCCGGGAATGGGGTCGTTACGCAAGCGCGGCACCCGCCGTTCCGTAGGCCCTCACCCGGCCCCCATCATGCTGCTGCGCCATGTCCCCGCCTTGCGCGTCCGACGCCAGTCTTCGCCCTTGCGCCCTCAACTGTCCATCAGTGGGAAACGCCGCCCTGCCCCTGCCATGATGGGGGCTGGTGTTCGCCACGATCCGGGCACAGAAGGGCAGCGTGGAGCAAACCGAATACGCGCTGATGGATGCGGTCGAGGACCGCATGTGGTGGTATCGCAGCCTGCACGGCCATGCCCTGGCCGCGCTGGCCGCGCTGCCCGCCGATGCGCGTATCCTGGACGCCGGCTGCGGCACCGGCGGGCTGCTGGCCAAGCTGCGCGCCGCCCGCCCCGCCGCGCCCCTCTTCGGCGTCGAATACGCGCCCGAGGCGGCCCGCCGCGCCGCCACCAAGGCGGGTGCGGCCATCGCCGCCGGCTCCGTCAACGCCCTGCCCTTTCCCGATGGCAGCTTCGACGCGGTGGTCAGCCTGGACGTGCTCTGCCACGCGGCCGTGGACGAAGCCGCGGCGCTCACGGAATTCGCCCGCGTGCTGCGGCCTGGCGGCCTGATGGTGCTGAACCTTCCCGCGCACGAATGGCTGCGCTCGGCCCATGACGCACGGGTCCACAATGCGCGCCGCTATGCGCGGGGTGAGGTGGCGGGCAAGCTCGCCGCCGCGGGCCTTGCCGAGATTTCGCCCCGCCACTGGAACAGCCTGCTGCTGCCGCTGATGCTGCTGCAACGGCGCCTGGTGAAGCGCGACGACCACGCCGCCTCCGACGTGAAGCCCTTCCCCCCCTGGCTCGATCGCAGCCTCAGCGGCATCTGCGCGTTGGAATCCGCGATGCTTCGCGCGGGGCTGCGCTTCCCCGCCGGGGGGTCCATCCTCGCCACCGCCCGCAAGCCCGGACCCGTTCCATGACCGAGACCCAATACCCCGTGGGGCTTTCCATCGTCGTTCCCGTCTATCGTGGCGCCGCCACGGTGGGAAAGCTGGTGGAGGCCCTCTCCGCCCTGAAGCCCGCGGGCGGCATCGAGATCGTCCTGGTGAATGACGGCAGCCCCGATGACAGCGGCGATGTCTGCCGGCGCCTCGCCGAGACCGCCACCGTGCCGCTGACCTATGTCGAGCACGCACGCAATTTCGGCGAGCACAATGCGGTGCTGACAGGGCTGCGCCATGCCCGCGGCGCCTACATCATCAACATGGACGACGATCTGCAGAACCCGCCGGAGGAGGTGATCCGCCTCTACGACCATGCGCGGCTGGGCGGCTGGGACGTGGTCTACACGCGCTACGCGAAGAAGGAGCACGAGGGCTGGCGCAACCTCGGCTCCAAATTCGCCAACAAGGTGGCGGATTCCCTGCTGGACAAGCCCAAGGACCTCTACCTCTCCTCCTTCCGCTGCATGAGTGCCCTGGTGGCCAGGGAGGTCGTGAAATACACCGGCCCCTACCCCTACATTGACGGCCTCATCATGCAGGTGACGCAGCGCATCGCCTCCATCGAGGTGGCGCATTACCCGCGCGCCGAGGGCCGCTCCAACTACACCATGCGGCGGCTGGTGCGGCTGTGGCTGAACCTCGCCACCAACTTCTCCATCCTGCCGCTGCGCTTCGCCACCATGGCGGGTGTGGCCATGGGGGCGCTCGGCTTCCTGCTGGCGCTGGTGGTGGTGATCGAGGCGCTGTTCTTCTACACGCCCTCGGGCTGGGCCTCGACCATGGTGCTGATTCTGCTGGTCTCCGGCGCGCAATTCATGATGCTGGGGCTACTGGGTGAGTATGTCGGCCGGGCCTTCCTCTCAGCGAATGGCAAGCCGCAGGGGGTGGTGCGCGAGGTCATCCAGGCACGCGCCCCGGTCCGCGCGGAATGAGCTTCTACTGGGCGGCCCTGGCCGCGGCCATTTCCTCGTCGCTGGTGGGGCAGGTGCTGCTGAAGGCCGGCGCGGACGCGGCGGCGCAGATGTCCTTCTTCCTGCAATTGCTGCGCTGGCAGACCATCCTGGGCATCGGCTTCTATGGCGCCGGCGCCCTGCTCTACATCCTGGCGCTGCGCCGCATCCCGATGAGCGTGGCCCTGCCCTGCACGGCCGCGAGCTATGTCGTGATCGCGGCCATCGGCTGGTATTTCTTCCAGGAGCCGCTGGGGGCGCAGAAGCTGGCCGCCATCTTCCTCATCGCGACGGGGGTGGTGCTGCTGGCGACGGCCTGACGCGTCCGATCGGCGGCGGCGTTCTGCCGGCGCCGTGAATCGGCCGCGCAAAGGGTCATTCGGCGGTGAAGGCCTGGGTCCGCACCAGCCGCGCATAAACCCCGCCCGCCGCCATCAGTTCGGCATGGGTACCCTGCTCCACGTCGCGCCCCTCGCTCATCACCACGATACGGTCGGCGTTCTGCACGGTGGCCAGGCGATGCGCGATGACCAGCGTGGTGCGCCCTTGGCGCAGCCGGGCCAGCGCCTCCTGCACCGCGGCCTCGTTCTCCGCGTCCAGCGCGCTGGTGGCCTCGTCCAGCAGCAGCACGCGCGGGTCGCGCAGCAGTGCGCGGGCCAGGCTCACGCGCTGGCGCTGCCCGCCAGACAACCGCCCGCCGCCGGGGCCCAGCACCGTATCGTAGCCCTGCGGCAAGGCTTCGAGGAAAGCATGGGCCTGGGCGGCGCGCGCGGCTTCCTCGACCTCCGCGCGGGTGGCGCTAGGCCGGCCGCAGGCGATGTTGGCCAGCGCCGTGTCGTCGAAGATCACCGCCTCCTGCCCCACGAAGGCGATGGCGTCGCGCAGCGAGGCCAGCGTCACCTCCCGCACATCCGCCCCATCCAGCAGGATGCGCCCGGCCGTCGCGTCATGCAGCCGCGGAAGCAGGGCGATGGCGGTGGATTTCCCCGCGCCGGACGGCCCGACCAGCGCGACGGTCTGCCCGGGCTCGGCCAGGAAATCCAGCCGCTCGATGGCCGGGATCTCGCTGCCCGGGTAGTGGAAGCCCACCCCCTCGAAGCGCAGGGCACCGCGCCCCGCGGGCAGCGGGCGCGCCTCGGGCGCGTCGGTCACGCGGCGCGGCGTGTCCATCACGCCGAAGACGCGGTTGAGGCCGGCCAGCCCCTCCTGCAAGGCGGCGTTCAGGCTGCCCAGCGCGCGCACCGGGCGCGCCGCGATCAGTACGGCGGCCACGAAGCCCGTGAACTCGCCGATCGTCCCCTGCCCCGTGGTCACCCGCCAGCCCACCACCAGCAGGACCAGGGCGACCGTCAGCCCGCCCAGCACTTCCAGGATGGGGTCCACGCGCGCGCGGGCGCGGACGATGCGCAGCAGGCTCTCGCGCAGCGCCGCGAAGGCCTGGCGGGCGCGCCCTTCCTCCTGCGCCTCCAGCCGGTAGGTGCGGACCACGCGGGCGGCCGCGAAACTCTCGTTCAGCAGGGCCGAGGTGTCGCCCGCCCGGTCCTGCATGCCCCGCGCCGCCCGCCGCACCCGCTTGCCGATGACGGCGATGGGCCAGGCCGCGATGGGATAGAGAAGCGCCGCCATCAGCGCCAATTGCCAATCCAGCCAAAGCATCGAGGCCACCAGCCCCACAATGGTCAGCGCATCCCCGGCACCGTTCAGGCTGCGCGCGATGGCCTCGCGGATGGCGGCGGCGTCGGTGGTGAAGCGCATGGCCTGCCGCGCCGGCGCCTCGGCGGCGATGGTGGCGTAGTCCGCGCGGGTCAGCGCGCCGAACAGCCCGTTCTGGATGTGCTCGATGGTGCCCAGCGCCGCCCCGTGCAGGTTGACCTGCTGGAGATACATGAAGGCCGCCCGCAGCGAGGTGGCCAGGATGATGACCAGGGGCAGCCAGACCAGCGCCTCGGTCCGCCCCGCGGTGAAGAGGTCGAAGGCCTGCTGGATGATGATGGGATAGATCGCCGTGCTCGCCGCCAGCCCCAGGGTGAAGACCATGGCCAGGAAGAAGCGCCGGCGCTCATGCACCAGATGGTCCCGCCAGAGGCGGCGGATGAGGGGCAGCGAGGCCGCTTCGGCCAAGGGGGTTACAGGCATCGCCCCGGGCTAAAGCATGCCGCGAAGGTGGTCCAGGCAGGCCGCGCGATCGGCCTCGGCCCCACCCTCCAGCCACCAGGCGCGGGTCGCGGCCAGCAGGGCGCCGACGCGCGGGCCGGGCGGCACGCCCAGCGCCAGCGCATCCCGGCCCTGGAGCGGAAATTCCGGCCCCGGCCCGAGGTCGAACAGGGGGGCAAGGTCGCCGCGCCCCTGCGCGGCGGCCACCAGGGCCACCTCCCCGGGCCGCGCATGGCCGCGCGCCGCCACCTCGGCCGCGAAGCGCCGGCGGGCGCGAGGGTCCGACGGGTCGGCGGGCACGGCGCCGGTGGCGTGCAGGGCCCGCAGCCGCGCCGCCTCCTCGCCCGAGAATTTCAGCCGGCGCGCCAGGGCCGCGATGTCCGTGCCCACCGGCAGCAGCAGGGCTAGGCGCAGCAGCACATCCCCCTCTCCCCGCGCCATGGCGGCATCGAGCCGCGCGGGCGCGCCGGCCTCGGGCAGGATGGCGGGCAGCACGCCGCTTTTTGCCATCAGCGTGAGGGCGGCGCGCGGGTCGGGCGCGGCCAGCAGGCGCTTGATCTCGCTCCAGACCCGCTCGGCGGAAAGGCGGGCCAGGCCGGGCACGGCGGCGCGGATGGCGGCCAATGCCTCGGCATCGGGCACCGGGCCGCCATAGCGGGCCTGGAAGCGGAAGAAGCGCAGGGCGCGGAGATAGTCCTCCGCCAGCCGGGTCGCCGCATCGCCCACGAAGCGCACCCGCCGCGCGGCAAGATCCGCCACGCCGTCGAAGGGGTCGTGCAGCGTGCCATCGCCCTCCATGGACATGGCGTTGATGGTGAAGTCCCGCCGGGCGGCATCCTCGTTCCAGTCGGTGGTCCAGGCGACCTCGGCATGGCGGCCATCGGTCACGACGTCACGCCGCAGCGAGGTCACCTCGATGGGCGCGCGATTCAGCACGGCGGTGACGGTGCCATGCGCGAGCCCCGTCTCGAAGACGTGCAAGCCCGCGGCCTTGAGGCGGCGGGTGATCTCCTCCGGCGGGAAGGGCGCGGCCATGTCGATGTCGTGCACCGGCAGTCCGGCCAGGTGGTCGCGCACGCAGCCCCCCACCGCGCGCGCCCCTGGCAGCGCCGCGAAGATGGCGCGCGGCGCGGGGTCGGCCAGGAAAGCGGGGGCGGTCACGGGATCAGCGCTGGCGCTGCACCGGGGGCGGGGTGCTGCCCTCGATGCGGGCGGGCACATAATCCTCGTCACGGTCGATGCTGCGCGACAGGCCATAATAGAAGGCCAGCCCCACCGTCATCACCACCGCGATGCCCGCCAGCCCCAGCACGAGCGGCGGGGGCGTGATGCCCTCCTGCTGGCCCGCGAGATACCACCAGAGCGCGTAGATGCCGAAGGGCAACAGGAACAGGATCAGTCCGAATACAACGCCCATGAATGGAAACCCCTGGAGAAGTGGCGCGCGGGCGGTCGCTCAGCCCTGCCCCCTCAAGGCCCGCGCGAGTTCGACGAGGATGGTGGCGGTGGCGCCCCAGATGAACTCCTGCTCATGTGGCCAGACCCAGTATTCGCGCAACTGTCCTTTCCATTCCGCGCGTTCGCGGCGCGGGGCGGCGGGGTCGAGCACGGTGGCCAGCGGCAATTCGAAGGCCAGGGCCACCTCGCCCGGGTCTGGTTGCAGGGAGAAGCCCGGCCGCAGCAGGCCGATGACGGGCGTGATCTCGAACCCCGTGAGGGTGCGCTGCACGGGCATGCGCCCGGCCAGTTCGGGCCAGCGGGGGTCCAGCCCCACCTCCTCCATCGCCTCGCGCAGCGCGGCCTGCTCGGGCGTCTCGCCCGGCTCGATGCGGCCGCCGGGGAAGCTCACCTGGCCGGGATGGGAGGAAAGATGCGCGGCCCGCCGCGTCAGCAACACGGAAGGGCCGTGGTCATGCAGCACCAGCGGCACCAGCACGGCGCAGAGCCGCGTGGCGGCATCGGGTTGGTCGGCCGGGATGGCTGGCGCCGCCTCGAACACTCCGGGACGGGTGAGGCGGTCGCGCAGTTCGCCTGGGCTCACTCCGCGGCCATGTCGAGGGCGGTGACCTCGTCGATGGGGAAGAAGACCCCCTCGCTCCAGACACCCATGATCTCGCGCCCGTCCATGCGCTCCGTCACGGCCAGCGCCACCATCTCATAGAAGACGGCGCGGTTGATCTTGGCCTCGAGCCCGGGGCGGATGGTGACGTAGGGCCGGGGCTCCCGCGTGCGGCGGTCGAGCTGGATGCGGATGGGATGCTTGCGCCCCGCCGTGACCACCTCATCGCAATTGGTGCGGAAGGTCAGGCATTGCTGGGGGGCGAGGCCGGTGCCGCAATCGCAATGGCGCCAGACCATCTCGACGGCGACGAAGGGGGCGTCCTCGACGGTGATGCGGCCGCGTTCGACCGGGGTCTCGAGGAGATAGGAGCCATCGGGTTCGCGCTTGAGCACCGAGGCGAAGAGACAGACCAACTCCTTACGGCCGATGGGGCTGCCCTTGTAGAACCAGGTCCCGTCCCGCGCGATCCGCATGTCGAGGTCGCCGCAGTCGTGTTTGGGGCGGGACGGCGGGCTGCTCGCGCCCGTCAGCGTCGTGCCCTGGGTCGGTCCACGGGCCCATTCCGGAACCGTTCCCTCCCGTGTGCCTCCATTCGGAGCTTTGTTCCGACGTTCCGGCGGCATAGGCTTCCCTGACGTGCAAAGCATGAGTGGTCATCGTCGCGAAGGAGGGAAAAAGGGCTGGCGCCGAGGCACTGCATCCCCAATCTCTCCTCAACAGCAATATGGGAACCGTAACCGCATGGGTGAAGTGTCCGACGCAGATTCCCTGCTGGCCGAGATCGAAACCCTCGGCGCCCGGCTGCAAATGGCCCGGGAATCCGTGGGCCGGGTCATCTTCGGGCAGGAGGATGTGGTCGAGCAGACGCTGATCACCCTGCTCTCCGGCGGGCATGTGCTGCTGGTGGGCGTGCCGGGACTCGGCAAGACGAAGCTCGTCGAGACGCTGGGCACCGTCATGGGCCTGGGCGAGCGGCGGGTGCAGTTCACGCCGGACCTCATGCCCGCCGACATCCTGGGCAGCGAGGTGCTGGAGGAGGACGCGCAAGGCAAGCGCGCCTTCCGCTTCCTGCCCGGCCCCATCTTCTGCCAGCTGCTGATGGCGGACGAGATCAACCGCGCCAGCCCGCGCACCCAATCGGCGCTGCTCCAGGCCATGCAGGAGCGGAAGGTGGCCATCGGCGGCCGTATCCTGCCCCTGCCCGAGCCCTTCCATGTGCTCGCGACCCAGAACCCGATCGAGCAGGAAGGCACCTACCCCCTGCCCGAGGCGCAGCTCGACCGCTTCCTGCTGGAGGTGGAGGTCGTCTACCCGGACGAGGCCGCCGAGCGCGCCATGCTGCTCGCCACCACCGGCGCCGCGGAGGCGAAGCCCGTCCCCGTGCTGACGGGCGCCGAGCTGGTCGCCGCCCAATCCCTCATCCGCCGCATCCCTGTGGGCGAGCAGGTGGTGGACGCCATCCTGAAGCTGGTGCGCGGCGCCCGCCCCTCCGAGGACGGGCTGCGCGAGGTGCGCGAGAACCTGGCCTGGGGCCCCGGCCCCCGCGCCGCCCAGGCGCTGATGCTGGCCACCCGCGCGCGCGCCGTGCTGGATGGCCGGCTTTCGCCCAGTGTCGAGGATGTGCTGGCGCTCGCCGAACCCGTGCTGCGGCACCGCATGGCGCTGTCCTTCTCGGCGCGGGCCGATGGGGTGAAGCTTTCCGAGGTCATCGCCGCGCTGAAGGCCTCCATTGGCTGAGGCGGCGCCCCGCCTCACCGCCGCGGCCGCGGAGGCGGCGGCCGCCCGCCTGCCCGCCTTGGTGGTCGAGGCCGACCGCGTGGCCAGCACCGTGATGCAGGGCGTCCACGGACGCCGCCGTGCCGGCCATGGCGATGCCTTCTGGCAGTTCCGCCCCTATACGGCGGGCGATGCCGCCTCGCGCGTGGATTGGCGGCAGAGTGCGCGCTCCGACCGGCTCTATGTGCGCGAGACGGAGTGGGAGGCCGCGCAGACCGTGCTGCTCTGGCGCGACCCCACCGCCTCGATGGAATGGCGCTCCGACAAGCGGCTGGCGCCGAAGGCGCAGCGCGCGGATCTGCTGCTGCTGGCGCTCGCCTCGCTGCTGCTGCGCGGCGGCGAGCGGGTGCGGCTGCTGCCCGGCCAGGGCCGCGCCTTCATGGGGCGGGCCGCGCTGCCCGCCCTGGCAGCGGCGCTGCTGCGCCCGGGCATGGCGGCGCCCGAGGCGGACGCCACCCTGCCCCGCCACGCGCGCCTGGTCATGTTCGGCGATTTCCTGCAGCCGCTGCCGCAGGTGCAGGCGGCGATTTCCTCCTTCGGCGCCCGGCCGTTGCGCGGGCAGATGGTGCAAGTGCTGGACCCGGCCGAGGAGACCCTCCCCTACCACGGCCGCGTGGTCTTCGAGGGGCTGGAGGGCGAGGCGCCGCTGGTGGTTCCGCGCGTGGAGAATGTGCGCGGCCTCTATGCCGAGCGTCTCGCGTCGCACCGCGCGGCCCTGGCCGCCATGGCGCGCGCGGCGGGCTGGGGCTTCCTCACCCACCGCACCGACCATCCGCCACAGGCCGCACTGCTCGCGCTGTGGCAGGCCATGGGGTCCACGCCATGATCAGCTTCGCCGCCCCCTGGCTGCTGCTGGCCCTGCCCGCCCTGCCGGTGCTGTGGTGGCTGCTGCGCGTCACCCCGCCGCAGCCGCGCCGCCAGGCCTTCCCCGCCGCCATCCTGCTGCGCGACCTGCCGCTGACCGAGGAAACGCCGGCCCGCACCCCCTGGTGGGTGCTGCTGCTGCGGCTGCTGGCAGCCGCCCTGCTCATCCTCGGCCTGGCGAGGCCGGTCTGGGGGCCGGGCGGCGCGGCGCAGGGTTCGGGCACGCTGCTGCTGGTGGTGGATGATGGCTGGGCCTCCGGGCCCGACTGGCCGCTGCGAATTGCCATCGCGCAGTCGGAGTTGGACCGCGCGGGGCGCGAGGGAAGGCCCACCGCCCTGCTCGCCACCACCCCGGGCGAGGGCGCGCAGCCGCCCCGTGTCATCGGGCCCATGCCGGCCGAGGATCTGGCGCCGCGCCTCGCCGCGCTGCGCCCGCGCGCCTGGGCGCCGGACCGGGCGGCGGCGCTCGCCGCCCTCGACGCCTGGCGCGCCCAGGCGCCAGGGGCGGTGACGCCGATCTATCTCTCCGACGGCCTCTCCCACCGCGCGGACCCGGCGGCGGAGGCGCTGATGGCGCGCCTCGCCACCCTCGGCCCGCTGACCCTGGCCCGCGCCGATGGCCGCCCGGTGCGGCTGCTCAGCCCGCCGCGCACCGAGGGCGACAGCCTGCGCGTCACGCTGCGCCAATCCCCCGTGGGTGCGCCGAGCGAGGCGCAGGTCATCGCCCGCGGCCAGGATGGGCGCGCCCTGGCCCAGGCCGAATTCCGCCTCGCCGCCGGCGCCACCGAGGGCGAGGCGGTGCTGGAATTGCCCACCGAAATCCGCAACCGCGTCTTCCGCCTCGACCTGGCGGGCGAGGCCGGGCCGGGTGCGGTGGTCCTGCTGGACGAGCGCTTCCGCCGGCGCCCCGTGGGCCTGCTGCCCGGCGCGGAGGAAACGGCCGACACGCCCCTGATCGGGGATCTGTTCTACCTGGAACGGGCGCTGGCCCCCTATGCCGAGTTGCGCCGCGACACGGCCGAACGCCTGCTGGCCCGCCCCCTCTCCGTGCTGATCCTGGCCGACCGGCCCATCGCGCCGGGCGCCGAGCTGGATGCGCTGACGCGCTTCGTGAACGAGGGCGGCACGCTGATCCGCTTCGCCGGCGCCCGCCTGGCGGAACGGCCCGACACCCTTCTGCCCGTGCCCCTGCGCGCGGAGCGGCAATTGGGCGGCGCGCTCTCCTGGGAGCAGCCCCAGCGCCTGGCCGCCTTCCCGGAAGGCTCGCCTTTTGCCGGCCTGCCCGTGCCGGCCGAAGTCAGCATCTCGCGCCAGGTCCTGGCCGAGCCCTCGGCACGGCTGGCGGAGCGCATCTGGGCGCGGCTGGCGGATGGCACGCCGCTGGTCACGGCGGAATCGCGCGGCGAGGGGCGCATCGTCCTGTTCCACGTCACCGCCACCGCCGAATGGTCGGACCTGCCGCTCTCGGGCCTCTTTGTGCAAATGTTGCGGCGGTTGGTGGCGCTCTCGGCCGGCGTCTCGGGGCAGGAGGGCGAGGGCATGCTGGCGCCGCTGGAGGCTTTGGACGGCTTCGGGCGCCTCGCCACCCCGCCCCCCGGCGCCCAGCCCTTGGCACCCGGGGATGACCCCATTCCCTCCGCCCGGCACCCGCCCGGCTGGTATGGCACCCAGGGGCCGGAGGGCTTCCGGCGCGCGCTGAACCTCGGCGCCACCCTGCCCGCCCCTGTGCTGCACGCCGCGCCACCCGCCGGGACCACGCTGCGCTCCATCGCGGGCATTCCGCCCGAGCAGGATCTCGGCCCCTGGCTGCTGGCGGCGGCACTGGTGCTACTGATGGTGGACCTGCTGGCCTCGCTGCGGCTGCGCGGGCTGCTGGGGCCCGTGCGGGCGGCAGGTCTGGCGCTGGCCCTGCTGCTGCCCGGCGCCGCCCAGGCCCAGCCGGCCGAGCCCGGGGAGCACGCGCTGGTCACGCGCCTCGCCTATGTCGTCACCGGCGATGCCGGCACGGACCAGATCATGCACCAGGGCCTCGCCGGCCTGTCGGATTTCGTGAACCGCCGCACCGCGGCCGCCCTGGCCGAGCCCGTGGGGGTGGTGCCGGGGCGGGACGACCTCAGCTTCTTCCCCCTGCTCTATTTCACTGTGCGGCCGGATGCCGCGGCGCTCGATGCCGCGGCCGTCGAGGCGCTGAACACCTTCATGCGCCAGGGCGGCATCATCCTCTTCGACACGCGCGACGAGGGCTCGGGCGAAGGCTTCGCCCCCGGCGCGCGGGCGGCGCTGCGGCGCGTCACGCAGGGCCTCGCCATCCCGCCCCTCGCCCCGGTGCCCGAGGACCATGTGCTGCGCCGCGCCTTCTATCTGCTGGCCGACCTGCCCGGCCGCTTCACCGGCGGCACCGTCTGGGTCAGTCGCGAGCAGGACCGCGCCAATGACAGCGTAAGCCCCGTGGTGATCGGCGGGCATGACTGGGCGGGCGCCTGGGCGGTGGATGCGGGCGGGCAGAATATCCATGCGGCCGTGCCGGGGGGCGCACGGCAGCGCACCCTGGCCTACCGGTTCGGGGCCAACCTCGTGATCTACGCGCTGACGGGCAACTACAAGGGCGACCAGGTCCATGTGCCCGCCATCCTGGAAAGGCTCGGCAATTGACCGGAACCGCGCTGACCTTCGACCTCGCCCCCGTCCTGCCGCTCTGGCTGATCGGGGCGCTGGCCGCGCTTGCGCTGCTGGTGCTGGTGCCGGCCTTCTGGCGCGGGGCGCGGGGCGTGTGGTGGCGGGCCGCCGCCTTTGCCCTGCTCATCGCGGCGCTCTCGGGACCGCGCCTTGTCGAGCAGACGCGCGAAACACGGCCTGACATCGCCCTGCTACTGCTGGACCGATCGGCCAGCATGGCGACGGTGCGCGGGCGGCCCGATGCGCTGGAGGCCGCGCGCGCCGCCATCGAGGCCCGCATCGCGCGGCTGCGCGACGTGGAACTGCGCGTGGCCGAGATCGAGGAGGGTGGCACCCAGGGCACGCGCGGCTTCGCGGCCCTCGACCGCGCGCTCGCCGATGTGCCGGCCGCGCGGCTCGCGGGCGTCATCATGCTGTCGGACGGGCAGGTGCATGACGCGCCCACCGATGCGCAATGGTCCGCCGGCGAGGGCGTGCCCGTCCATGTCCTGATGCCCGGCCGCGCGGGCGAGGTGGACCGGCGCATCCGCCTGATCGAGGCGCCCGGCTTCGGCATCGTGGGCCGCGAGGTGGAGCTGCGCCTCATCGTGGAGGACCTGGGCGACCCCCGCCCCGAGGGCAGCACGCGCCTGACCCTGCGCCGCGACGGTGCGGCGCCCGTGACGCAGAGCGTGCCGGTGGGGCAGGAGCACCGCATCTCCGTGCCCATCGAGCGCGCAGGCCCCTCGGTCATCGACATCATGGCCGAGGCGCGGCCCGACGAGGTGAGCGACGTGAACAACCGCGTCGTCGTCACCATCAATGGCGTGCGCGACCGGCTGCGCGTGCTGCTGGTCAGTGGCGAACCCCATGCCGGGCAGCGCACCTGGCGGCGGCTGCTGAAGGCCGATCCGGGCGTGGATCTGGTGCATTTCACCATTCTCCGCCCACCGGAGAAGGACGATCTGACGCCGCTGAACGAACTCGCGCTCATCGCCTTTCCGGTGCGCGAGCTGTTCCAGGTGAAGCTGCGCGAATTCGACCTGGTCATCTTCGACCGCTTCGCCAATCGCGGCATCCTCCCGCCCAGCTACATGCGCAACATCGCGGAATATGTGCGCCAGGGGGGCGCGCTGCTGCTGTCGGTGGGGCCTGAATATGTGGGGGGCACCAGCCTCGCCAACACGCCCTTGGGGGCGGTGCTGCCGGCACGGCCGCTCAGCCCCGCCCAGGCCATCGCCGAGCAGCCCTTTCGCCCGCGGGTGACGCTGCCCGGCGCGCGCCATCCCGTGACCGAGGGGCTGACCGGCGCCAATCCCGACGAAGGCACCCAGGCCGCCTGGGGCCGCTGGTACCGCACCATCCGCACGGAGGCGCGGGCCGGCACCACCGTGATGGAGGGCGCCCAGGGCGCGCCGCTGCTGGTGCTGGACCGGGTGGGCCAGGGCCGCGTGGCGCTGATGCTGTCGGACCACATCTGGCTCTGGTCGCGCGGCTATGATGGCGGCGGGCCGCAGCAGGAATTGCTGCGCCGCGTGGCCCATTGGCTGATGCGCGAGCCCGAGCTGGAGGAGGAGGCGCTGACCGCCCGCATCGAGGAGGGCCGCCTCCTGGTCCAGCGCCGCAGCGTGGAAGGCGCGGCGCCGCCGGAGGTGACGGTCACGGCCCCGGACGGCACGACGAGCCGGCTTGCGCTTTCCGGCGAGGCCGGCAGCGGCCGCGCCGTGGGCGAGGCCCCGGCCGACCAGCCCGGGCTATGGCAGGTCAGCGATGGGCGGCGCCAGGCCTTCGCCGCCGCCATGCCCGCCAACCCGCCGGAATTCGCGGATCTTCGCGCCGACCCCGCGCTGATGCGGCCGGTGGTTTCGGCCACCGGCGGGGCCGCCCGCTATGTGGGCGGCGGACCGGCCATTCCCGACATCCGCCGGGTGGCGGCGGGGCGGGATGCGGCGGGCTCGGGCTGGATCGGCCTGCGCCAGCGCGAGGACCACACGGTGACGGGCATCGCCGCCATGCCGCTGCTGCCGCCCTGGCTCGCTCTGGCGCTGCTGCTGGGGGTGGCGGTGATGGGGTGGCGCAGGGAGGCGCGTTAAGGGGCTTCGAGCTTCCCACGCAGCAGCGACTTCGGCACCTTGCCATAGGCCGACTTCGGCAGTTCGTCCCAGAACACGAAGCGGTGCGGGTGCTTGTAGCGCGCAAGCAGGGGCGCGAGGTGCGCCAGCAGCGCCGCGGGGTCGGGGGCGGCCCCGCGCGGCACCACGCAGGCCACGCCCACCTCGCCCCATTTCGCGTCCGGGATGCCGACCACGGCGCATTCCAGCACCTGCGGGTGGGTCAGCAGCGCCTCCTCCACCTCGCGCGGATAGACGTTCGATCCGCCCGAGATGAACATGTCCGACGCCCGGCCGGTGATGAAGAGGAAGCCCTGGGCATCGAGATGCCCCAGGTCGCCAGTGTGGAACCAGCCATCTCGGAAGGCGGCGGCATTGGCCTCGGGATTGTCGTGATAGCCCGCGAAGACCGCGGGGCCGCGCACGCAGATCTCGCCCGTCTCGCCTGGCGGCAGGCGCCGGCCGTTGGCGTCCAGGATGGCGAGGTCCATCCCCGTGCGTGCCACCCCGCAGCTTCCCGCGCGCGGGTCGGCATCGTCCAGGCTGTGCTGGTCCGGGCGCAGCACGGTGCTGTTGCCCGTCACCTCGCCCATGCCGAAATACTGCACGAGGCAGGGGCCGAGCCGTTCCAGCGCGCGCTTCTGGTCGGCGCGGTACATGGGCGCCCCCGCATAGATCACGTGGCGCAGCGCGTGCGGCGCGGCGTCGGGATTGGCCACCAGCATGTTCAGGATGGTGGGCACGGTGAACATGTTGGTGACGCCATGCGCCGCGATGAGCCGCCAGGCCTCGCTTGCGTCCATCCGCTCGCCGGGCAGCAGGATGGAGCAGGCGCCGCGCGCCACCTGGGCCAGCGCATGGATGCCCGCGCCATGGCTTAGCGGGGCCACGACCAGCGAGACATCATGCTCCGTGAGACCCGGCATCAGGTCGGCCAGGTGGTTGTTCACCACGAAGCCCATCTGCCCATGGGTCAGCACCGCGGCCTTGGGCCGGCCGGTGGTGCCGGAGGTGAAGAAGAACCAGGCGGGGTGGTCCGGCGCCACATCCGCCTCATGGTCGGCGGGCGGGCGGGGCGTGTCGGCGATCAACGCCTCGACATCTTGCTCGTCCGGCCGCGCATCGCCCACGGCCAGGACCAGGCGGCAGGCGGGGCTTGCCTCGCGCACCGCATCGGCATGGGCGGCGAAGCCGTGGTCGCGCAGCATGGCGACCGCGCCCGAGGCGGCACCCAGATAGGCCGCCTCGGCCGGCGTCAGGCGGACATTGGTGGGGACGAAGACGGCGCCAGCCTTCCAGCAGGCCCAGACCGCCTCGAACATCACATTGGAGTTGCGCGAATGGACCAGCACGCGGTCGCCCGGGGCCACCCCCTGGGCACGCAGGGCGGCGGCCAGGCGGTCCACCCTTTCGTCGAGTTCGGCCCACGACCAGACGCGGTCGCGCCAGCGCAGAGCCGGCGCATCAGGCAGGCGCCGCGCTGTCCAGGTCAACAGCCGCCCGAGATTGGCCGCGGGGATCACGGCATCAGCCCGGCCGTCGAAAAGCCGCCATCCACCGCGATGGCCTGGCCCGTGACGTAGCCGCTGCGCGCGGGGTCGAGCAGAAACAACGCCATCTGCGCGATCTCTTCGGGTTCCGCATAGCGACGCAGCGGCACGCGGGCATGCCAGGCGGCGCGGGTCGCGGGATCGTGCAATTCGCGCACCATGGGCGTCTCGACAGGGCCGGGGCAGATGGCGTTCACGCGGATGCCGCGCGGGGCGAGGTCCACCGCCATGGCCGCCGCCATGTTGATGACCGCGGCCTTGGAGGCCGAATAGGCCACGCGGTCGGCCATGCCGACGAGGCCCGAGACCGAGGCGATGAAGACGATGGAACCGCCCTTCTCCATCCGCCGCGCCGCCGCCTGGGCCGCGAGGAAGCTGCCGGTGACGTTCACCTCCAGCACGCGCCGGAAGCTGGCGGGGGCGGCCGTCAGGCTTGGCGTATTGGCCGAGATGCCGGCGGCACAGACCAGGCCCGTGAGGCCCGCGAGCCCCTCCATCCAGGCGGCGACGGCGGCATCATCGGTCACGTCGAGGCGCGTCGCGCCCTCGCCCGCGTTGAGGTCGGCCACCGCGGCGCGGCCGCCCGCCGCCCGCACCGCCTCGGCCACCGCCGCCCCGATTCCAGAAGCGCCACCCGTCACCGCCACCAGACCCGCCATGACCCTCTCCCTCGCCTGGGCGCTTGCCGCGCGCCCTTTGGTTCATCATTCTGCGGGGACACAGACGGCGCAAGCCGCACCCGTCCTGGAGGGACCGCCCGAATGACCACCCGTCGCAGCCTGCTGCTGGCCTCCGCGCTGGCCGCCCCCGCCATCGCGGCCGCCCAGACCTACCGGCCCGAATACAAGCTCTCGGTGGTGGGCAACCGCCCCATCCCCTTCGCCGAGGGCGCCTTCCAATGGGCCGAACTGGTGACGCAACGCAGCGGCGGGCGCATCAATGTGCGCGTCTATCCGGGCAGCCAGCTCGTGGGCGGCGACCAGACGCGCGAATTGCTGGCCATGCGCCAGGGCGTCATCGACATGTGCGTGTTCAGCACCATCAACATTGCGCCCCAGGTGCGCGAGGCCGGCGTCTTCCAGCTGCCCTTCCTGATGCCCGACCACCGCGCCTTCGACGCGCTGATCAATGGCGAGGTCGGTCGCGACATCATGCAGGTGATGGATGGCCGCGACGTGGTGGGCCTGGCCTTCGGCGAGAACGGCTTCCGCGAGATCAGCAATTCCCGCCGCGCCATCCGCACGCCGGCCGATCTGCGGGGCCTCAAGATCCGCTTCGCCGCCGGCGCCATCTTCAACGACATCTTCACCGGCATGGGCGCCAACCCGCTGCAGATGTCCTTCGCGGACCTGCAGCCGGCGCTGAGCTCCGGCGCGGTGGATGGCCAGGAGAACCCGGTCAACCTCTTCCTCGCCTTCCGCATGGACACGCTGGCGCAGCGCCACATGACCATCTGGAACTATGTGAACGACGCGCTGATCTTCGGCGTCTCCAAATCCGTCTGGAACAGTTTCAACGCCGAGGACCAGGCGCTGCTGCGCGACTGCGCGCGCGAGGCCGCGGCGAACAACATCCGCCTGGCCCGCGCGGGCCTCGGCATCCCCGGCACGGATGACGCGGCACTCCAGGAACTGCGCCGCCGCAACGTGGAGGTGACCGTGCTGAGCGTGGAGGAGAAGCGCGCCTTCGCCCAGGCGCTGCGCCCCGTGCACGAGCGCTGGGCCAGCCGCATCGGCACCGGGCTGGTGCAAAAGGCCGAGGCCGCCATCCGCGCGCTGTCCTGATGGAGGAACCGCGCACCCGCCTGCCGCTCTCGCTGGAGCGGGTGCTGTTGGCGGCCGGCATGGGGGCCATGGCGCTGATCACGCTGGCCAACGTGGTCACGCGCTATCTGACCGATGTCTCGCTCGCCTTCACCGAGGAATACTCGGTGGCGCTGATCGTGATCGTGACGCTGGTCGGCACGGCTCTCGCCACCGCCACGGGGCGGCATATCCGCATTGACTGGCTGACGGGCAAGCTCTCGCCGCGCGGGCAGCGCCGGGCCGAGATCGCGGGCATGGCGCTGCTGTTCTTCTGCTTCGCGCTGCTCGCCTGGTATGGCGGGTGGATGGCCTGGGACGAGTATCGCTTCGAGGCGCTCTCGCCCGGGCTCGGCCACCCGCAATGGCTGTATTCGGTTTGGCTGCCCCTGCTGGCGCTGCTGGTGATGGGGCGCGCGGCCGGGCGCATCTGGCGGCTGCTGCGGGGCGAGGACGCGTGACGGGCGGCATCCTCTTCGCGGCCTTCCTGGTGATGCTGCTGGGGGGCGTGCCGATCGGGGTGGCACTCGGACTCGCCGGTGCCGCGGCCATCGTGCTGTCGGACCAGGCGATGATGGCCATGCCCACCAACGTCTATGCCGGCATCGCGAAATACCCGCTGATCGCGCTGCCCATGTTCATCCTGGTGGGTTGCGTCTTCGACCGCGCGGGGGTGGCGCTGCGCCTCGTGCGCTTTGCCACCACGCTGGTGGGGGCGGGGCGCGGGGCGCTCGCTTCCGTCTCGGTGCTGGTGGCGATGGTGATGGGCGGCATCTCGGGCTCCGGCCCCGCCACGGCGGCGGCGGTGGGCAAGGTGATGACGGATGGCATGGTGCGGGACGGATATCCGCGCCCCTTCATCGCGAGCGTGGTGGGGGCGGCGGCGGCGGTGGACATCCTGATCCCGCCCTCCATCGCCTTCATCATCTATGCGGTGATGGTGCCCGGCGTCTCGGTGCCGGCCATCTTCATGGCGGGGCTGTTTCCGGGCCTGCTGGCGGGCGTGGCGATCCTGGTGCCCATCCTGCTGATTTCCTGGTTGCGGGATTTCGGCGGGCGCAACCCCGACCGGGGCGGGCTTTCCGTGTGGCGCGCCTTCCGCGAGGCCTTCTGGGGGTTGATGGCGCCCGTGGTCATCCTGGGCGGCATGCGCATCGGCGCCTTCACGCCGACCGAGGCCGCGGTCATGGCCGTCTTCTACGGGCTGTTCGTGGGCTTCGTGATCTATCGCAGCCTGACGCTGCGCGACCTCTACGAAATCCTGGTAGAGGCGGGCGAGATTTCGGCCGTCATCCTCATGGTGGTCGCACTCGCCACCGTCTTCGCCTGGGCCACCTCCACGCTGGGCATGGTGCAGCCGGTGGTGGAGGCGATCCTGGGCCTGGGCGAATACGGCACGCTGGCACTGCTGGTGGTGCTGGTGATCGTGGTGGGGATGTTCCTGGACGGCATCTCCATCTTCCTCATCCTGCTGCCGCTGCTGCTGCCCATCGCGCGGCATTTCGGGTGGGACCCGACCTGGTTCGGCATCATCCTCACCATGAAGATCGCGATAGGGCAGTTCACGCCGCCCATGGCGGTGAACATGATGGTGAGTTGCCGCATCGCGGGCGTCTCCATGCAGACCACCATCCCTTGGGTGAGCTGGATGGTGCTGGCCATGCTGGCGGCGCTGGCGCTGGTCATCGCGTTGCCGGGCATCGCGCTGTGGCTGCCGCGCAGCATGGGGATGCTTTAGCGACGGGTCGCCTCGGGCGGATTTGCCCAAGGCGTCAATCTGCCGCCCGACAGGCGCGCCGGGGGGTTGCCGAGCGCATGATTTCGCTTCGGAATACGGCCAACAGCAGTTGAGGAAACCGCCATGCCGGACATCGAGCCCCTGCGCGACCCGCGCAGCCTGAAACGCCTTCTCGCCCCCCGCAGCATGGCCGTGATCGGCGTCTCCGGCGAGGCCACGGGCTTCGGCGCGCGCACCGTGCAGAACATGGCGAATTTCGACGGGCCGGTGTGGTGCGTGAACCCGAAATATGCAGGGCAGGAACTGCATGGCCGCCCCTGCTACGCCTCGGTGGACGAACTTCCGGGCGCGCCCGATTCGGCCGTCATCGCCCTGCCCCGCACCGGCGTGATGGCCGCCGTGCAGGCGCTGGCGAAGAAGGGCGGCGGCGGTGCGGTGCTCTACGCCTCCGGCTATGGCGAGACGGACCTGCCCGAGCGCGCGGTCGAGGAACAGGAGCTGCGCGACACCGCGCGCGCCCTGGGCTTCCCGCTGCTCGGCGCCAATTGCCTGGGCTTCTGCGACCACACGCAGCGCGCGGGCGCCACCTTCATGCCCGACTACTTCAAGATGACCGCACCCGCCGGCGGCGTGGGCGTCGTCAGCCAGTCGGGCGCGCTCGGCTATGCGCTGATGCAGGCGGCCGAGCGCGGCTTCGCCATGTGCCATATGGCCACCGCGGGCAATGCCACCGACCTCGATGTCTGTGACCTCGTGGCCTTCCAGCTCTCCATGCCCGAATGCCGCTCCATCGCGCTGGCCGTGGAAGGGCTGCGCGATGCGCGGCGCCTCTTTGGACTAGGCGAATTGGCGCGCAAGGCCGGCAAGCCGATCGTCGTCCTGAAGCTCGGTCGCGGCGAGATCGGCGCCAAGGCCGCCATGTCGCACACGGGCAGCCTGGCGGGCAGCACGGCGGCCTGGAGTGCGGGCTTCGAACGCGCGGGCATGCTGGAGGTCGAGGATTTCGACGCCCTGCTGGAGACGGCCGGCTTCTTCGCAAAAGCCGGTCCGCCCAAGGCGCGCGGCGTGGGAATTCTCACGCCATCGGGCGGCGCTGGCATCATGGCGGCCGACCATGCCGAGTTCGCGGGCCTTGCCCTGCCCCAGCCCGCGCCGGCGACGGAGGCCATCTTCCGCGCCACGCTTCCGGATTTCGGCAGCCCGCGCAACCCCTGCGACATGACCGCCCAGGTCGCCACCAATCCCAAGTACTTCGAGGATTGCATGCTGGCGATGCTGAATGACGACCAGTATGCGACCGTCGTCTTCCCGGTGGTCTATCACAACCCTGCCCCCGGTGCGACGCCGGCCCGCATGAAGACGATGCAGCCGATGGCGGCCGCGACCGGCAAGCCCATCTGCATCGCCTGGGTGCCGGAAAGCCTGGAGGGGCCGGGCGCCGAGGCGGCCGATGTCTCGCCCAACCTGGTGCTCTTCCGCTCGATGCGGCGGATGATGAATGCGCTGCGCTTGTGGTTCCATCACCATGACCCCAAGCCGGCGCCGGCCACGCCTGATGCCGCGGCGGCAGCGGCCGCCGCGAAGCTGCCCGCTGGCGCCGCCACACTGATGGAAGCCGCCGCCAAGACCGCCTTCGCCGAGGCTGGCCTGCCCGTGGTGCGCGAACTCCGCGCCGCCACGGCGGATGAGGCGGTGAAGGCCGCCCAGAGCCTGGGCTATCCGGTGGTGCTGAAGGTGGACAGCCCCGACATCGCCCACAAGACCGAGGTGGGTGGCGTGCAGCTCAACCTGGGCGATTCCGGCGCCATCACCGCCGCCTTCGCACGCATCAAGGATGGCGCGGCGAAGCACGCACCGGGCGCGCGGGTGGATGGCGTGCTGGTCCAGCGCATGGAGGCGCGGGGCGTCGAGCTCATCCTCGGCGCGCGGCGTGATCCGCAGTTCGGCGTCATGGTGCTCGTGGGCCTGGGCGGCGTGCAGGCGGAGCTGTGGAAGGATGTCGCGCTGGAAGTGGCGCCCGTCTCGCCCGAGGGTGCCATGGCCATGCTCAAGCGCCTCAAGGCCTGGCCGCTGCTGGACGGGTTCCGTGGTGCGGCCAAGGTGGATGTGGCGGCGGTGGCCGATGCCATCGCCCGCTTCTCGGCCTTCGCCGCGGCCGCCGGCGACCGGCTGGAGGAGGCCGAGATCAACCCGCTGGTCTGCCGCGCCGATGGGTGCGTGGCGGTGGACGGGCTGATGAAGCTGAACGGCTGAAGCCATCGCGTCTGATCGGCCCCGGTGGGTTGCACCGGGGCCGCGTGATCAGCCGCGCAGCAAGGTTTCAGTATCCTTCGCGCAACAGCGGGAATGCGCTGTGGACGTTGGGGAACACCACCGGCGGCGCGCCCAGATGCACATGCTTGCGCGTCAACTCGCCGAAGCCGTTCACGCCCGTCAGGCCGAGCGCCTTGGTCGTCTCGTCCTCCAGGATTTCCAGCACGCGGCTGACACCCGAGGCGCCCTCCGCCGCCAGCCCGTAGAGGTAGAGGCGCCCCAGCCCCACCCAATCCGCGCCCAGGGCCACGGCCTTCACCAAGTCCGTGCCTCGGCTGAAGCTGCCATCCACCATGATCTTGGCGCGGCCGGCCACGGCCTCCACCACCTCGGGCAGCACGTCGAGCGAGCCGCGCCCGCCATCCAGCTGCCGCCCGCCATGGTTGGAGACGTAGATCACGTCCACCCCATGCTCGCAGGCGATGGCGGCGTCCTCGCCGGTGCCGATGCCCTTCAGGATCAGCGGGATCTTGTGCTTCTCCTTGAAGCGCGCGACCTCGCGCCAGGACAGTGCGGCCTGGTGGTCCATGCCCGTGTTGGCGGCGCGCCAGGTCTTGACGAAGCGCTTGGCCATGTCGCGCTCGCGCCGGCTGTAATGGGCGGTGTCCACCGTCATGCAGAAGGCGTCGTAGCCGGCGGCGATGGCGCGCTTCGCGTAATCGTCCACGAAGTCGTCGCCGCCGCGGACATAGAGCTGGAAGACGCGCGGCCCGCGCCCGGCGGCCGCCGTCTCCTCCAGGCCCGGCTTGCTCACGCTGCTGAGCATGTAGGGCACGCCGTAGTCGCCGGCACCCTTCGCCACGCTGGCGCCGCCGCCGGGTTCGAAGCTTTCCAGCGACCCCACGGGGGCGAGGAACACCGGCAGGCGAATCCGGTGGCCGAAGAAATCCACGCCCGTGTCCACGCGCGAGACATCGTTCAGCACGCGCGGCCGCAGCGCGACCGTGTCGATCGCCATGCGGTTGCGGGCCAGCGTCGTCTCGGTCTCGGTGCCGCCGATCAGGTAGTCCCAGATGTTCGCGTTCAGCTTCTGCTTCGCTGCCTTCACGAATTCATGCAGGACCAGATATTTGCCGCCATCCAACTCGTTGGAATTCAGCCTCTCGCTCATGGAGCACCTCCCGTTTCAGGATGACGCTAGGCGGGGCAAGATGACCGGACAAGGTCAGGAGACATGCAATGCGGTGGAGTGAGCGGCGCGCGGCGGCGAGGGCTGTGCTGGAGGGGCATGACTGCGTTCATCCCGCCTCGGTGCATGAGCCGGTGGCGGCGCGGATCGCCGAGGATCTGGGCTATGAACTCGGCATGTTCGCGGGCAGCACGGGCAGCCTTGCCGTGCTGGGCGCGCCCGACATCATCCTGCTGACGCTCACGGAATTCGCGGAACAGGCACGGCGCATCAACCGCGCGGCGTCCCGCCTGCCGCTGGTGGTGGATGCGGACCATGGCTATGGCAACGCGCTGAACGTGATGCGCACGGTGGAGGAGCTGGAGGTGGCGGGGGTCGCCGCGCTCTCCATCGAGGACACCGCCCTGCCCCGCCCCTTCGGCACGGAGAAGCCCGTGCTGATTCCGCTCGACGAGGGCGTGGCCAAGATGCGCGCGGCGGTGGCGGCGCGCGACGATGCCTCGCTGGTCATCTTCGCGCGCACGGGGGCGGTCTCCATCACGGGGCTGGAGGACGCGCTGGCGCGGGTGCGCGCCTACAACCACACGGGCACTGATGGCATCTTCCTGACCGGCGTGACGAAGCGCGCGGAGCTGGACGCGCTGGCGGCCGAAGCCAAGCTGCCCCTGGTGCTCGGTACGCTGTCCGACGAGATCAGCGACCGCGCCTACCTGGCCAGCCGCGGCGTGCGGATCGCGCTGCAAGGGCATCTGCCCTTCCAGGCGGCCATCCAGGCCATCCACGCCACGCTGAAGGCGCTGCGAGAGGGCACACCGCCCGCGCAGGTGGGCGGGACGGCCCCCAAGGCGCTGCGCGAAGCGGCGATGCGCGAGGCCGACTATGCGGAACTCGCGCGACGCTTCCTGGGCTGATGCCCCTGATGGGTCCAGGGGCGTAAGCCGGCGGCGCCGTTAGACCTCGTGGATGGCCCGCCAGATCACCTCCGGCGTGGCGGGCATGTCCAGGTGGTTCACCCCCACGGGCCTCAGCGCGTCCACCAGCGCATTCATCACGGCGGGCAGGCTGCCGGCGCAGCCCGCCTCGCCGCAGCCCTTGGCGCCCAGCGGGTTGGTGGTGCACGGCACCTCGCGCGAGGAGAGCTGGAAGGGCGGCAGGTCCTCGGCGCGGGGCAGGCCGTAATCCATGAAGCTGGCCGAGAGAAGCTGGCCCTCCTCGCTATAGGCCACGCGCTCATGCAGCGCCTGGCCGATGCCCTGGACGATGCCGCCATGCGCCTGGCCCGCCACCAGCAGCGGGTTCACGATCACGCCGAAGTCGTTCACCGCCACATAGTTCAGGAAGGTGACGTGGCCCGTGTCGGGGTCCACCTCCAGCTCGCAGACATGGCAGCCGTTCGGGTACGCCTGGGGCGCCTGGTCGAAGACATGCGTCACGTCCAGGCTGGCGGGCACCTCGCTGGGCAAGCTGTGGCTTTCGCGCAGCTTCTCGGCCAGCTCCATGATGCCGATGGCGCGGTCGGTGCCGGCCACGACGAAGCGGCCCCATTCGAACTCGATGTCGGCCGGCGCCGTCTCCAGCACATGCGCGGCGGCGAGCTTGCCCTTTTCCACCACCAGCGCCGAGGCTTCGACGATGGCGGCGCCGGAGGCCATCAGCGATTTGGAGCCACCCGTGCCGCCGCCCGCCACCAGCTCATCGCTGTCGCCCTGCTTGAGGCGGATGGCCTCGAAGGGTACGCCCAGCTTCTGGTGCAGCACCTGGGCGAAGGCCGACCAATGGCCCTGCCCATAGTCCAGCGTGCCGGTGATGATGGTAACGGTGCCGTCCTTCTCGAAGCGGATGCCGCCCTGTTCCTTCGTGGGCGGCGCGGTGCATTCGAGGAAGTTGCCCACGCCGATGCCCCGCAGCATGCCCCGCGCCTTGGACTCCGCGCGGCGCGTCTCGAAATTGGCGAAGTCGGCGGCCTTCAGCGCGTCCTCCAGGATCGCGGAGAACTCGCCCCCGTCATAGACGCTGCCGGTGGGCGCCTTGTAGGGGAACTGGTCCGGCCGGATGTGGTTCAGCCGGCGGATCGCGACAGGGTCCTTGCCCATTTCGCGCGCGGCTTCCTCGATCAGCCGCTCCATGAAGTAATTGCCCTCGGGCCGGCCGGCGCCGCGATAGGCCGAGACGGGGGTGGTGTTCGTCAGCAGGCTCCGCGTCCGCACCTCGATCAGCGGCATGGTGTAGTTGGACTGCACGTTCTTCACGAAATTGCCCGTGCCCATCAGCGGCGCCACGGTGGACAAGTAGGCGCCCATATTCGCGTAGCTGGTCAGCCGCACGGCGAGGAACTTGCCCTCCGCGTCCAGCGCGAGTTCCGCCACCACCTCGTGGTCGCGGCCGTGCTGGTCGGATTGGAAGGCGCCGCTGCGGTCATCGGTCCATTTCACGGGCCGGCCGAGCTGCTTTGTCGCGTGCAGCAGCGGCAGGTATTCGGGGTAGGCATTGGCCTTCATGCCGAAGCTGCCGCCGACATTGCCGGTCAGCACGCGCACCTTCTCGCGCGGCATCTTCAGGATGTCGTCGGCCAGCTGGTTGCGCAGGCCGAACACGCCCTGGCAGCCGACATGCAGGATGAAACGTCCCTCGGCCGCGTCGTATTCGCCGATGGCGCTGCGCGGCTCCATCGCCGCCACGACGATGCGGCTGTTGCGGATGGAGAGCTTCTGGACGTGCGCCGCAGCGGCGAAGGCCTCGGCCACCTGGGCGGCGTCGCCGAAGGCGAAGTCCAGAACGCAATTGCCGGGAATGTCGTCATAGAGCAGCGGCGCATCCGGACCGGCGGCAGCTGAGGCCTCGGTCACGGCCGGCAGCATGTCCACGTCCAGCATGATGAGTTCGGCCGCGTCGCGCGCCTGGGCCCGCGTCTCGGCCACCACCACCGCGATGGGGTCGCCCACGAAGCGCAACCGGTCGGAGGCGAGCGCCGGGCGGTGCGTGGTGCGCAACGGGCTGCCATCGGCGTTCTTCAACGGCATGGCGCAGGTCATGGGGCCATACTCGGCCAGGTCGTCCGCCGTGATCACGGCATGGACGCCCGGCGCCTCGCGCGCCGTGCTCACGTCGAGTGAGAGCACCTTCGCATGGGCATAGGGGCTGCGGAACACCCAGGCGTAGAGTTGGCCGGGCAGCGCCACGTCATCGGTGTAGCGCCCCTGCCCCTGCAGCAGCTTCGGGTCCTCCTGCCGCGGCACGGGCTGGCCGATGCCGAATTTCAAGCGCGTCGGGTCGAAGGGCAGGTTGGTGTCCGGCATCGCTGTCATCCATGCAAGGGTGACACAGATGGTAGGCACCGCGGGGGCTTCCGCAAGGCCGCCCGTCGCGCCACGCTCAACCCCATGGTTTCGCCGCCCCTTCCCGCATGACGCCCACCCTAAACGGCATGATCCTGGCGGCGGGGGCGGGCTTCACCTTCGCCCTGCTGAACCTGAACCTGCGTGTGCTGGCGAGCGAGCTTCCCCCCTTCCAGGTGCAGTTCCTGCGCTATGGGGCGGGGCTGGTGGTGATGATCCCCTGGATCATCCAGGCGGGCCTCGCCGCCTATGTGCCGCGGGCCATGGGCGGGCAGCTCTGGCGGGGGGTGGCGCATACGGCGGCGCTGTTCTTCTGGTTCTCGGCCTTGCCGCACATCCCCTTCGCGACGCTGACCGCCATCGGCTTCACCGGGCCCATCTTCATCATGCTGGGTGCCGTCCTGTTTCTGAAGGAGCGCATGTTCTGGCAGCGCTGGGCCGCCGCCCTGCTGGGCTTCCTGGGGGTGCTGGTGGTGGTCGCACCCAGCTTCACCGGCACGGGCGGGCATCATGCGCTGCTGATGCTGGCCTCCGCCCCCCTGTTCGCGGCCTCCTTCCTCATCGCCAAGGCGCTGACGCGGCATGACACGCCGCAGGTGATCGTCGCCTGGCAGTCGCTGACGGTGGCCGTCTTCACCCTGCCCGTGGCGGTCTGGCTCTGGGAATGGCCGAGCCTCATGCAATGGGGCATCGTGCTGCTCTGCGGGGCGCTGGGCAGCCTGGGCCACTGGATGCTGACCATGGCCTATCGCATCGCCGACATCTCGGCCGCGCAGCCGGTGAAGTTCCTGGACCTGATCTGGGCCGCCTGCCTGGGCTACCTGGCCTTCTCGGAAATCCCGACCACGACCACGCTGGCCGGTGCCGCCGTGATCTTCCTCTCCACCAGCTGGATCGCGCGCGTCGAGGCGCGGCGCGGACGGAGTACCCCCGCATGACGCCCGACATCATCGAACTCGACCACGCCGCCACCCGCCATGAGACCCCCTGCGGCGATGGCCATGTGGTCTGGCGCAGCTGGGGCGAGGGCACGCCGCTGGTGCTGCTGCATGGCGGCTCGGGCAGTTGGCGGCATTGGGCGCGCAATGTGGGGCCGCTCTCGCGCCATTACCGCGTGCTGGCGGCCGATATCCCGGGCCTGGGCGAGAGCGCCATGCCCCCCGGCGAGGCCACGCCGCAATCGGCCGCCCTGCCGCTGCGCGATGGGCTGGCGCAACTGCTGGGCGCTGAGCGGCGCTACCACCTGACGGGCTTCTCCTTCGGCGCCAATGTCAGCGGGCAGTTGGCGGCGCTGGAGGGGGAACATATCCGCACGCTGACGCTGGTGGGCGCGGCCTCGCTCGGCCTCGCGCGCCCCCCGCTGGAATTGCTGAAGGTGCGCGACAAGCAGGGGGCGGCGCGGGTCGAGGCCAACCGTGAAAATTTGAAGCGCCTCATGTTCCACGACCCGGCGAAGATTGATGCCACCGCGCTCGCCATCCAGGACTGGCACACCAACCATGCGCGGCTGCGCAGCCGGGGCTTCGCCTCCGGCACGTCGCTGAAGGATGCGCTGGAGCGCGTGACCGCGCCGCTCAACGGCATCTGGGGCGAGTTCGACGCGGTGGCCTTCCCGAACGTGGCCGCGCGGCTGGACGTGATCCGCGCGCGCGACCCTTCGATGCTGGAGGCCGTCATCCCCGCCGCCGGCCATTGGGTGGCCTATGAGGCGGCGGAGGAATTCAACGCCGCACTTCTTTCGATTCTGGCGCGACGTGAAGGAAGAACAGGGCAATGAAGGCCATCACCGAGAGCGCGATGGTCAGCCAGAGCGCGTGGGCGCCATAGCCCTCGACCACGAAGCCGAACAGCGCCGGCGCCAGCGCCCCCATGAATCGGGCCGGCGCCACCACCAGCCCCTGCCGCGCGCCATAGCGGGCCGCCCCGAAGATCGCGAGCGGCAAGGTGCCGCGCACGATGGTCTGGATGCCATTCCCCGCCCCGTGCAGCAGCACGAAGGGCGCGGCCAGCGGCCCGCCGAAGATCAGCAACAGCACGGCGCCCAGCGGGTGGGTGGTCAGCGCGATCCGCGCCGAGAGCAGCGGGTGCGCCCGCCGCAGCAGGGTGAACTCGAAGACACGCGCGGCGACCTGCGCCGGCCCCATCAGCGCGCCGGCGGCGATGGCGGCCGCGGGCGTGGCACCCGCCGCCACCAGCAGCCCCGGCAGATGCGCGGCCAGGGCCGAGGCCGAAAACCCGCCCGAGACGAAGATGAAGGCCATCAGCCAGGCGGCGCGGCGGGTGCGGCGCGCCGTCTCGGCGTCGGGCGGGGCTGCGGGCTGCGCCTCGGGTGCCCTCACCGTGCCGCGCGGCAGCAGCGCGTTCAGCGGCAGGGCGAGCAGCAGCATGACCAGCGCCCAGCCCGCGCAGGCGCCGCGCCAGCCGAACTCCGCCTGCATCCAGGCCGTGACGGGCCAGCCCACCGTGCTGGCGAAGCCCGCGATGAGGGTGATGCCCGTGATGGCCCCCCGCGCGTCACGCCCATAGATGCGGGCCAGCGCGGCAAAGCCCGCGTCGTACAGGCCCATCGCCATGCCGATGCCGAGCACGCCGAAGCCCAGGAACAGCATCACCGGCCCCTGCGCCATGGCCAGCACCCCAAGCCCCGTGGCCAGCACCAGGTTGGAGGCGATCAGCACCGCGCGCCCGCCATGCTGGTCAATGGCGCGGCCCACGCGCGGCCCCAGAAAGGCCGTCAGCAGCAGGGCGCAGGAGAAGGCGACGAAGATGGTGGAGGCGTTCACCCCCAGGTCATCGGCCATGCGCCCAGCCAGGATCGCGGGAATGTAGTAGCTGCCGGCCCAGGCGAGCGTCTGGGTGGTGCCCAGGATGGCGATGACGAGCGCCTTGCTCATGGCGCGGGCGGATAGGCGATGGCGACCACCTCGATCTCCTCCAAGCCGGCAGGGGTCCGCAGCTTCACGACATCGCCGACGGTCTTGCCCAGCAATGCCCGCGCCACGGGCGAAACCCAGGAGATACGGCCCTGCGTCGCGTCCGCCTCCTCCATGCCCACGATGGTGACCGTCACCTCGCTGTCGTCCATGCGGGCATAGGTGACGGTGGCGCCGAAGAAGATCTTGTCGCGCCGTGTCTGCTTCGCGGCATCCACCACCTCCGCGCGCTCCAGCCGGCGGCGGAGGAAGCGCACGCGGCTGTCAATCTGCTGCAGGCGGCGCTTGCCATATTGGTAGTCGGCGTTCTCGCTGCGGTCGCCCAGGCCCGCGGCCCAGGAGACGACCTCGACCACCTTGGGGCGCTCGCCATGCCACAGCTCATGCAGTTCGCGCGTCAGCGCCGCGTGGCCCGCGGGCGTCATGTAGAAGGGGGTGCCGGAGGGAAGGCCGGGCGGGCCTTCGTCGTCCTCGTCCTCGTCAGCCAAGGGAAGACAGGGCCTCGGCCACGGCGGCGCGGCCCGCCTCGCTCAGCGGGGCCTGGGGCGGCAGCGGGTCGCCCACCGCGAAGCCCTGGATCTGCAACGCGCCCTTGATGCAGGCGGCCAGGGCGTATTGCGCGAAGAGTTCGTTGAAGCGCCAGAGGCGGCGTTGCAGCGGCAGCGCCTCCGCCCAGTTCCCGGCGCGGCAGAGTTCGTAGAGCCGCACGCTCTCGCGCGGGATCACGCAGGCCGGCCCCGCCATCCAGCCCACCCCGCCGATCAGCATGACGGCGGCGGGGATGTGGGCGGAGGCGCTGAACACATCCATCCGCCCCTCCACCGCATTCATGATGGAGAGCAGGCGGCCCGTATTTGTGCTGGCATCCTTGATGGCCACGATGCGCGGATGGTGGGACAGCTTCGTGATGGCCGGCAGCGACAGGTCGCTGCGCTGGAAATTCGGGTTGGTGTAGAGCACCAGCGGCAGGCCGGTGGCATCGGCCAGCGCGGTGAAATAGGCGACGACACCGGCTTCGGGGATGGGGAAATAGGCCTCCATCACGCCCAGGATGCCGTCCGCGCCCAGCCTTTCGTAATCGCGCGCCTGGGCCACCGCATCGGCCGTGGTGGTGGCCGCGACACCCGCCACCACCGGCACCCGTCCGCGCGCCTGACTGACCACGATCCGCACGATCTCGCGCCGCTGGGCGTGGCTCAGATAGGCGAATTCCCCGGTGGAGCCGAGCGGCGTCAGCCCATGCACGCCCGCGCCGATCAGGTGCTCGACCAGGTCGCGCAGCGGCGCCTCCAGCACGGCGCCATCGGCGCCGATGGGCGAGACCAGATAGGGAAAGACGCCCTCGAACCGGCTCATGCGAGATACATGCCCCCGTTGATGTGATAGACCTGCCCCGTGATGAAGCCCGCCTTCGGGCCGGCCAGGAAGACGGCGAGATCCGCGATTTCCTCGGGCCTGCCAATGCGGCCCACGGGGAAGGTGGCGCTGCGGGCCGCGATCTCCTCCTCCGTCATGCCGAAGCGCGGCTGGGCGGTGTCGGTCAGGCCGGGCGCGATGGCGTTTACGCGGATGGCGGGTGCCAGGGCCAGCGCCGTGGCCCGCGTCAGCCCCACCACGCCGTTCTTGCTGGTGGTGTAGTGCACCCCGCGCGGATCACCCCGCACGGCCGAGGAGGACAGGTTCACCACCGCCCCGGGCCGCCCCGCCAGCGCGCGGGCGAAGGCTTGCGTGAGGAAGGCGCCGGCCTTCACGTTGATGTCCAGCACGGCGTCCCACTCGGCTTCCTCCATCGCCAGGAAGTCGCAGCGGGGGAAGATGCCGGCATTGTTCACCAGGATGTCCGGCACGCCCAGCGCTTCCACGGCCGCGGCGTGCAACGCCCGCACCTCCGGCACGGTCGCCACGCTGCCCTGCAGCAGCGCGCAGCGCCGCCCCATGGCCCGGATTTCGGCGGCGAGGTCCAGCGGTTCCGCATCGAGCCAGTTCACCGCCACATCCGCCCCCGCCGCGGCCAGCGCGCGGGCGATGGCGGCGCCGATGCCCTGCTGCGCGCCCGTGACCAGCGCGATGCGGCCGGCCAGTTCGCTCATTCGGCGGCGAGCTTCAGCGCCGTGGGGTCGCGCCGCGCCAGGCGGGCCAGCTGGTAGTCCACCTCCGCCCGCGTGGCATCGGACAGCTTGGGCCCCGGGGCGCGCAGGTTCGGGTGCGCGATGATGCCGCGCCGCGCCAGGATGTATTTCCGCACCGCAAGACCCAGCCCCGGCTGCAGCTCGGTGCGGATCAGCGGCAGGTGGGCCTCGAAGGCGTCCATGGCCTCGTCGCGCTTGCCCTCCAGCAGCAGGTTGCGCACGCGCACCAGCATCTCGGGGAAGGCGTAGCCGGTCATCATGCCATCGGCGCCGCGCAGGGTTTCCTCGGGCAGGTATTGGCCGCCATTGCCGCCATAGATGGCGATGCGCGGCATCTCGCCCGCCTTCATCATGGAAACCAGCGCGCTGATCTTGTCGAGGCCCGGCCAGTCCTCGGCCTTGAGCATCACGAGGCGCGGATCGGCCTTCGCCAGGGTGGCGATCATCTTGGCCGTCATCAGCACATTGGTCAGCTGCGGAAAATCCTGCAGGCACCAGGGCGCCGGCGCTACGGCCTCCGACGCGCCCTGCATCCAGGAGATGATGGCCTCATCCCCGCGCAGCCCCATCGGCGGCGCGATCATCACGCCGGCGGCTCCCGCCTCCATGGAGCGTTGGGCCAGCGTCCGCATCGGCGCGTAGCCGGGGGCCGAAACCCCCACGATCACGGGCAGGCCCGCCGCGTGCTTCAGCACGATCCGCACCAGGCGCAGCGATTCCTCCGCATCCAGCTTGGGCGCCTCGCCCATCACGCCCAGGATGGTCAGGCCTGTGGCGCCGGCGGCCACATAGGCCTCGGTCATGCTGGCGGCGCTGCGTTCGTCCAGCGCGCCATCGGGCAGGAAGGGCGTGGGGCAAATGACGCAGACGCCTTTGGCCTGGGCGGTGAGCATGGGGCTTCTCCTGTTCTTTGCGCGAACCTAAACCCGTCTCCTGCCCCTGCGAAGGATGCCCCATGCCCATTCCCGGCGGAATGCCCCCGACAAGCCGCGACCTTGTCGGCCATGCGAACCAGCCGCCCGACCCGAACTGGCCGGGGGGGGCGCGGCTTGCCCTCTCCTTCGTGGTGAATGTGGAGGAGGGCGCGGAGCTGAGCCTTGCCAGCGGCGACGCGCGCAATGAAAGCGTGCATGAAATCCGCGAGGAGGTGGTGGGCGTGCCCGACCCCTGCATGGAGACGCATTACGCCTATGGCGCGCGGGCGGGGCTGTGGCGAATCCTGGATGCCTTCGATCGGCACGGGATGAAGGCGACCTTCTCCTCCTGCGGCCGCGCCGTGGCCGCCAACCCGCATCTGGCCGCCGCGCCGCACGCCGCCGGCCATGAGGTCAGCGCCCATGGCTGGCGCTGGGAAAGCCACGCCAACATGGACGAGGCCACGGAGCGGGAGGTCATCGCCGCCACCGTCGCGGCCATCCGCGATGCGACCGGGGAACGGCCGGTGGGCTGGCACACGCGCTCGGCCTCCTCGCCCAACACGCGGCGGCTGCTGCGGGAGGAAGGGGGCTTCCTCTACGACAGCGACGCCTATGACGACGACCTGCCGCGGCTACATGCACCCGGCCATGTCATCCTGCCCTACGCCTTCGACACCAATGACATGCGCTTCTCGCCCGGCGGCGGCTTCGTCCAGGCCACGGACTTCTCACAGTACTGCATCGGCGCGGTGGACTGGCTGCTGGCCGAGGGCGCGCGGGCGCCCAAGATGCTGTCCATCGGCCTGCATCTGCGAATCATCGGCCGGCCCGGGCGCATGGCGGGGCTGGAGGCGGTGCTGGCCCATGTGGCGCGCACGCCCGGCATCTGGGTGGCGCGGCGGCGGGACATCGCGGCGCATTGGTTGGCCCGCGCGAAAAACGGGTAGCGGTTTCTGCCGCGGAAAAACCATTAAGGGCGGCGAGGCTTGCCACCATGCCCGACGCCCTGCCCCTGGACCCACCGCGCCCGGCGCTGTCCGTGGTCGTGCCCTGCTACAATGAGCAGGAGGTGCTGCCCGAATTCCACCGCCGCCTCGGCGCCGTGCTCTCGGCGCAGGACCTGCCCTGGGAGGTGGTCTATGTGAATGACGGCTCGCGCGATGCCACGCTCGGGCTGATGCTGGACCTGGCCGCGACCGATCCGCGCGTGGCCGTGGTCAACCTCTCGCGCAATTTCGGCAAGGAGATCGCGCTCACCGCGGGTCTCGACCACGCGCGCGGCAGCGAGGGCGTGGTGGTGATTGACGCCGATCTCCAGGACCCGCCCGAGGTCATCCCTGAATTGCTGGCCGCCTGGCGCCGCGGCTTCGACGTGGCCTATGCCCAGCGCAGCGCCCGCCACGGCGAGGGCTGGCTGAAGCGCGCCACCGCCGCCGGCTTCTACCACCTGATGCAGCGTGTGGGCGGCCGCGTGACCCTGCCCCCCGACACCGGCGACTTCCGCTTCATGTCCCGCCGCGCGCTGGACGCGCTGCTGCAATTGCGGGAGCAGCACCGTTTCATGAAGGGCCTCTTCGCCTGGGTGGGCTTCCCCTCGGTGGCCGTGCCCTATGCGCGCGCGCCCCGGGCGGCGGGCACCACCAAGTGGAACTGGTGGAAGCTGTGGAACCTCTCGCTCGAGGGCATCACCAGCTTCACCCTGGGGCCGCTGAAGCTCGCCTCCTATGTGGGGCTGGCGGTGGCGGTGCTGGCGGGGCTCTACATTGCGCAGCTTCTGGTCCGCACGCTGCTCTTCGGCAATGAGGTGGCGGGCTATCCGAGCCTGATGGCCGTGGTGCTGTTCATGGGCGGGGTGCAGATGATGATGCTGGGCATCATCGGCGAATATCTCGGCCGCATCTTCAACGAGACGAAGCACCGGCCCCTCTACATCGTGGAGCGCCACCTGCGCTCCCGCCTGGCGCCGGCCGAGCGCCCCTTCGCGGGGCAGCAGACGGGCTGAGACGTCGGGAGGCAATTGTGGCAGCGCTGCCTTGATTGCGCCCCGATGAAGCGTCCGCAATTTCAGATTTTCGGAAAGCGCAAGACTGCTTCGCCAGGTTGACCTTCAGCTGGAGCGGGTCAGCCATGCCCAACATGGCGGAGCGACCCGCGAGGCTGCCCCTGAAGCGCGACAGTGAACCCTTTCCAATCAGTAAATTCCGAGCGGCGGCTGCTTTGGAATCTCAGTCCGCGTCGTGCGGATTTGGCCCTTCGCTGATCGCTCTCCCGCCCTCTGCGAGGGATTTCGGACGCGCCACAATGTTGCCTTGGGTGGGTCCAAAAGCCGCCTGCGATCAACCGGATAACAGCATGGTGGTCAGGAAGGGACGGTCTCTTCCACCGCCACGGCAACCCTGACGGGCCACCCCCCCCGGCCCAGTTACGGAAGGTTCGATATGCCCGGCCTGGACGCATTCTCGTCCCTGCAACGCGACCCCTCCGCGCGCGAGAGCGTGATGGGCGCCGGCTATGCTGCACCCTCCATGGTGCTGGCCCCCCCGCACGCCGCCTGGCGCAGCGGGGCGCGGCCCTTCCTGAAGCGCGCCCTCGATGTCCTGGGTGCCGGCACGCTGCTGCTGCTGCTCGCCCCCGTCATGCTCGTGCTGGCCTGGCTGGTGCGCGGCGATGGCGGCCCCGCCTTCTATGCCCACCGCCGCGTGGGCCGTGGTGGCGAGGGCTTCGGCTGCCTGAAGTTCCGCTCCATGGTGGTGGACAGCCAGGCGCGGCTCGACGCGCTGCTGGCCAGTGACGCCGAGGCGCGGGCCGAATGGGACGCCACCCGCAAGCTGCGCCAGGACCCGCGCGTAACCCGCGTGGGCCGCTTCCTTCGCGCCACCTCGCTGGACGAGCTGCCCCAGCTCATCAACGTCCTGCGCGGCGAGATGAGCCTGGTGGGCCCCCGCCCCGTCATCCAGTCCGAGCTGGACCAGTTCTACGGCGCGGCCGCCGCGCATTACATCAGCGTGCGCCCCGGCATCACCGGCCTGTGGCAGGTCTCCGGCCGGTCGGACACCAGCTACGCCCAGCGCGTGGCGCTGGACGTGGCCTATGTGGCCACCCCCTCGCTGTGGAATGACATCAGCATCCTGCTGCGGACGCCCTTCGCCGTCCTGTCGCGCCGCGGCGCCTGCTGAGCTAAGCTTCGCCCCCGCCATCTCCGGGTTCCTGTTCGATGAGTGACACCGCGCGCGACCGCGCCGGGGCGGGCCGGCTCTTGTCCGGCATGGTCTGGAACGGGCTGGGCCGCGGCCTGCCCCTGCTGCTGGCCCTGGTGCTGACGCCGGTTCTGGTGGGACAGATGGGGCTGGAGCGCTGGGGGCTGTTTACCCTGGCCCTCGCTTTGGTCGGCGTCTTCGGCATCTTTGACCTGGGCGTGGGCCCCGCCCTGACCCGGGCGCTTTCCGAACGCATGACGGCCGACACCCCCCACGCCGAGGCCGAGACGGGCCGGCTGGTCGGCACCGCCATGGCGGCGCTGGCGGGCTTCGCGGCCCTTGGGGCCGCCGCCCTCTGGGCCGCTTTGCCCTGGCTGATGGGCTCCGCGCTGAACGTGCCCGAATCCCTCCAGGCCGAGGCGCTGGCCGCCTTCCGCATCCTCGCCGTGGCCGCGCCGCTGGTGGTGGTGAATGCGGCGCTGTGGGGGGTGCTGGCGGCGCATCAGCGGTTCCGGGCGGCCAACCTCGTCACCATTCCCGTGGCGGCGATGTATTACCTGGGGCCCGTGCTGGTGCTGCTGGTGTGGCAAAGCCTGGTCGGCGTCATGCTGGCGCTGGTGGCCTGCCGGCTGGCCAACACCATTTCCTACGCTTGGCTGTGCCGCGGGCTGCTGCCGCGCCTCTCCCTCGGCTCGCCCTTGCTGGTGCTGCCGCTGCTGCGGATCGGGGGGTGGATGACGGCCTCCTCCATGATGAACCAAGCGCTGATCTATGCCGACCGCTTCCTCGTGGGCGCGGTGCTGACGCTGGCGGCGGTGGCCTATTACGCGACGCCGCTCGACCTCGTGCTGCGCATGTGGATCATTCCCGTGGCGGTGGCGCAGGCATTGTTGCCGGCCATGGCCTCGGCCTTCCGCCTGCTGCCCGAGGCCACGGCCGGCCTGCTGCGGCGCGGCGCGCTGATGATCATGCTGCTGACCCTGCCGCCCTGCCTGATCCTGGCCGGCTTCGCCGAGACGGCGTTGCGGCTGTGGCTCGGCGCGGGCTTCGCGGCGGAGAGTGCCATGGTGCTGCGGATCCTGGCGGGGGGCATCTTCTTCTCCTGCCTCGCCTACGCCCCCGGGGCGCTGTTGGACGCGATCGGAAGACCGGACGTGACCGCCAAGTTCATGCTGGCGCAGATCGTGGTCTTCCTGCCGCTCTCCGCCGCGCTGCTGCTGGGTTTCGGCATCCAGGGCGCGGCGCTGGCCTGGGCGCTGCGGGCCGCGGCCGATGCGGGGGGCAAGCTGTTCTTCGCCGCCCGCCTCTACCCGGCCGCTGCGGAGGCGCCTCGCGCCCTGCTCCCGGCCCTGGCGGCGGCCGCGGCGGCGCTGGCCGCGACGGCGCTGGCGCCCGAGGGGCCATGGTCCGCGCTGGTGGCGGGGCTGGGATTCGCGCTGGCGCTGGTTCTGGCGGTCACGCGCCTGCCGACCGAGGAACGCCGCGCCCTCGCCCCCCTTCTGCGTCGCCCTTGGGCGCTGCGCCAGGTGCTCCGCCCATGATCACGCTGAACGGACGTTTCCTCACCCAGGGCCTGACCGGCGTGCAGCGCTATGCGCGCGAGATCACCTCCGCGCTCGATGCGCTGGCCGCGCGGGGCGAGGCCCCGCCCATGACGCTCCTGGCCCCGCCGGGGGCGAGCGGGCTGGACGCCTTCCCGCACCTCGCGCCCCGCGTGGTGGGAAGCCGCGGCGGGCAGGCCTGGGAGCAATGGGATCTGCCCCGCGCCGCCCAGGGCCTGCTGCTGAACCTGGGCAATACTGGGCCGTTGCTGGCCGGGCGACGGCAGGCCGTCGTGATCCATGACGCCGGCGTCTTCGACACGCCGGAGAGCTACGGGTGGAAGTTCCGCCTCTGGTATCGCGTCATGCAGCGCGGGCTGGCGCGGCGCGGGGCGCGCATCCTGAGCGTTTCCGAGTTCTCGGCCGGGCGGATCGCGGCCGCGCTGGGCATTCCCCAAGCGGACATCGGCGTGACCCTGGAGGGCGGCGAGCACATCCTGCGCGAGACCGCCGACCCCGGCGTGCTGGCGCGGCATGGGCTGGAGCCCGGCCGCTACGCGCTCGTCATCGGCACGGGGGCCGCGCACAAGAACCTGGGTATCGTGCGGCGGGCCATGGCGGCGCAGGGGCTCGTCCTGGCCGTGGCCGGCGCCAAGGACGCCGCCGTCTTCCGCACCGGCGAGGCCGACACCGGCGGCGAGGTTCGCGCCCTGGGCCGCGTCTCCGACGCCGAGTTGCGCGCGCTGTATGAGAACGCGCTGACCCTCCTCTTTCCCTCGCGCTATGAGGGCTTCGGCCTGCCGCCGCTGGAGGCCATGTGGTGCGGCTGCCCCGTCATCGCCGCCCGCGCGGGCGCCGTGCCGGAGGTCTGCGGCGACGCCGCCCTCTGGTTCGACCCCGACGCGCCGGACGCTTTGGGCGAGGCCATCGCCACCCTCGCCACCGACGCCGCGCGGCGGGAGGCCCTCATCGCCGCCGGCCGCGCCCGCGCCGCGCATTTCTCCTGGGAGGCGGCCGCGCGGCGGCTGCTGGGATTTCTCGACGCATGAAGACCGCCATCATCCACGAATGGCTGGACAACTACGCCGGCAGCGAGCGCGTGCTGGAGCAGATGATCGCCTGCTATCCGGACGCCGACCTCTTCGCCCTGGTGGATTTCCTGCCCGAGCACGAACGCGGCTTCCTGCAAGGCAAGACGCCGCGCACCAGCTTCCTCCAGCGCCTGCCCATGGCGCGGAAGCGCTTCCGCAACTACCTCCAGCTCATGCCGCTGGCCGTCGAGCAGTTCGACCTGCGTGGCTATGACCTGGTGCTGTCCTCCTCCCACGCCGTCGCCAAGGGCGTGATCACGGGGCCGGGCACCACCCATGTCAGCTATGTGCATTCACCCATGCGCTATGCCTGGGACTTGCAGGGGCAATATCTGGAACAGTCGGGCCTGACGCGCGGTGTGAAATCCGTCTACACGCGCTGGCTGCTGCACCGGATGCGGATGTGGGACCAGGCGAGTGCCGCCCGCCCCGACCTGATCCTGGCCAATTCCAGCTATATCCAGCGGCGCATAGCCAAGGTCTGGCGGCGGGAGGCGGAGGTGCTGCACCCACCCGTGGACATCGAGGGCTTTCCGCTCGCCACCGGCCCCCGCCCGCATTTCGTCGTGGCCGGGCGGCAGGTCGCCTACAAGCGCTTCGAGCTGGTGGCCGAGGCCTTCCGCGCCTTGCCGGAGTTCAAGCTCGTCATCGCGGGTGACGGGCCCTCGGCGCCGCTCGTGCGCCAGGCCGCGGGTGGCGCGCCCAATATCGAAATCCGCGGCCGCGTGCCCCAGGCGGAGCTGGTCGCCCTGCTGCAATCCGCCCGCGCCTTCGTCTTCCCGGCCGAGGAGGATTTCGGCATCGGCATGGTCGAGGCCCAGGCCTGCGGCGCGCCGCTCATCGTCTTCGGCCGTGGCGGGGCGCGCGACATCGTCACTGATGCCACCGGCCTCACCTTCGCGGAGCAGACGCCGGAAAGCCTCGCCGCCGCCATCCGCGCCTTCGTGGCGCAAGAGGCGCGCTTCACGCCCCAGGCCTGCCGCGCCAATGCCGAGCGCTTCGGCATCCCGCAATTCCGCGCGGGGCTGCGCGCGGCGGTGGCGGGGGCGCTGGCATGATTTCGCTGGTGGTGGCCACGCTGGGCCGGGTGGAGGAGATCGGGGCGCTGTTCGACAGCCTCGCCATGCAGGACGCCACCTTCGAGGTGATCCTGGTGGACCAGAACCCGGATGCGCGCCTTGATGTATTGGTGGCCGATTGGGCGCCGCGCCTGAGCCTGCGCCACCTGCGCGCGCCCCGCCCCCACGCCAATGCGGCGCGCAACCTGGGGCTCCGCCACGCGCGCGGCGACCTCGTGGCCTTCCCCGATGATGACTGCCTGATGCCCCCCGGCACCCTGGCCCATGTGCGAGCCGCCTTCGACATGGACCCGGCGCTGGCCGCCCTGACAGGGCCGGCGGCGGCACCCGAGGGCGGCCTTGGCTCCGGCCGCTGGAATGACAAGGCGGGGCCGATCACGCTCGCCAATGTCTGGACCAGCGTGATCGAGTTCAACCTCTGGCTCCGGCGCGGTGCGGCGCTGCGTCTCGGCGGCTTCGACGAGGGCATGGGCCCCGGCGCCCGCTTCGGCAGCGCGGAAGGCAATGACCTGGTGTGCCGCGCTCTGGCCGCGGGCATGGAGGCCCGCTACGACCCCGCCCTGCGCGTGATCCACCCCGACAAGCGCCTGACACAAGAGGCGGTGGCGCGGGCGCAGCGTTACGGGCTTGGCCTCGGCTTCGCGCTGCGGCGCCATCCTGTGCCGTTTTCGGTGCGGGCGGCCTTCCTCTATCGGCCGCTGGGTGGGGCGCTTGTCTCACTGGCGCGTGGGCGGGTGCTGCACGCGCGCTATTACCTGGCCAGCCTGCTCGGCCGCGCCCAGGGCATGCTGGCCAGCCCCCTGCCCTGGCCCGCGCCCCTGGAACCCGCGCCATGAAGATCGCGATCGGTATCGCGACGCGCGGCCGCCCCGCCATCCTGGGCGAGGTGCTGGCCGAACTCGATCGCCAGACCCGCGCGCCCGACCGGGTGCTGGTCTGCCACGTCACGCCCGAGGATGTGGCCGACCTGCCCGCCCGCTTCCCCGGCGTGGAATTCCTGGCGCAGAACCCTGGCGGCCTGCCGCGCCAGCGCAACCGCATCCTGGACGCGGTGCCGGATTGCGACCTGCTGCTTTATCTCGACGACGACTTCCTGCCCGCCCCCGGCTGGCTCGCGGTGCTGGAGGGGGTGATGGCGGCGCATCCCGACTGCGCGGTCGCGACCGGGACCGTCATCGCCGATGGCGCCAAGGGGCCGGGCCTCACGGTCGCGGAGGGCCGGGCACTCCTGGCCGCCGACACGCCGCCCGCCGACACTCTGGCCGTCCAGCCGCATTTCAACGGCTATGGCTGCAACATGGCCGTGCGCCTCGCGCCCATGCGCGAACACGGGCTGCGCTTCGACGAACGCCTGCCCCTCTATGCCTGGTATGAGGACATAGACCTCACGCGCCGGCTGCTGCCGCACGGCAATATCCTGCGCCTGGCCGGGGCACGGGGCGTGCATCTGGGCGCCAAGTCGGGGCGCGTGCCGGGGGTGCGGCTGGGCTACAGCCAGGTGGTGAACCCCATCTACCTCGCGCGGAAGGGCAGCTTTCCCTGGAACCATGCCCTGCCCTCGGCGGCGCGGCATTGCCTGATCAACCTGCTGCGCAGCGCCCGGCCGGAGCCCGAGGTGGACCGTTGGGGACGCTTCCGCGGCAACATGATCGGCCTCTGGGACCTGCTGCGCGGCCGCGCCGCGCCGGAGCGCATCCTGGACCTATAGCTGCCTCAGGATGGCGAGGACGGAGACGACCATCCCCTCCATCGCCACCGCCGCCAGGATCAGCCCCATGACGCGCGAGAGGATGCTGATGCCCGCTCGCCGCAGGAACTGCACCAGCGGCGTGGCGAAGCGCATGACCAGGTAGACCAGCACCAGCACCAGCACGAGGGCCAGCGCCGTGCTGCCCTGCTCGGCCCAGTTGAAGCGGTCCTTGTCGGTCAGCACCACCACGGTCAGCATCGTGCCCGGCCCCGCGATGGAGGGCATGGCCAGCGGGAACACCGCGCGCTCGGTCGGCGAGACGTCGGGCTGGGTGGGGGGCGGCGTCTGCACCGTGTCGAAGATCATGGCGAGCGCGAAGAGCAGCAGCACCAGCGAACCCGCCAGCCGGAAGGTGTTGAGCCCCACGCCCAGCGCCTGCAGCAGCACCTGCCCCGCCACCAAAAAGAAGATCAGGATGCCCAGGGAGATGAGCACGGCGTGAAACGCCACGCGGTTTCGCACCGCTCGCTCCAGCCCCACCGTCGTGGCCAGGAAGATCGGCAGCTTGCCCAAGGGGTTCAGCACCACCAGCAGGGTGATGAAGTCCGTGAGGAAGTTGGTCGTCATCCGCGACCGTGGATCAATTGCATAGCAGGGCACATTTCACGAATAGAACATGGCCCGGACCGATTCGGTCGCGATGCGGGCCCCACAATCACAGGCTATGGATGAAACTGCGCGTCGAGGCCAGCATGCCTTCCACCGCCAGCGCGGCCAGGATCAGCCCCATGACGCGCGAGAGGATGCTGATGCCGGCGCGGCGCAGCACCTGGACCAGCAGCGTGGCGAAGCGCATCACGACGAAGCAGACCGCCAGCGCCACGACCAGGGCGATCGCGGTGTCGAGCTGGTGGACCCAGTCGAAGCGGTCATTGTCCGTCAGCACCACGACCGTCAGCATGGTCCCGGGCCCCGCGAGGGCGGGCATGGCGATCGGGAAGATCGCACGCTCCAGCGGCGTCGTGTCGGTCGCGCCCGGCGGGGGCGGTGGCGCGCTGTCGAAGATCATGGACAGGGCGAAGAGCAGCAGCACCAGCGAGCCCGCCATGCGGAAGGCGGTCAGCCCCACCCCAAGCCCCTGCAACAGGAACTGCCCCGCCACCAGGAAGAACATCAGCACGCCGAAGGAGATGACGATGGCCCACATCGCCACGCGGTTGCGTGTCTTGCTGTCCAGCGCCGCGGTCTGGGCGAGGAAGATGGGCAGCTTCGCCACCGGGTTCAGCACGACCAGCAGCGTGACGAAATCGCTGAAGAAGTCGGTGACGAAGGGATGGAACATCAATCCGGCCTCATGCTGACGCGGTGGTCAGCATGGACGCTCGGCTGCCCGCCGTCACCTGGAGTTGCTCAGGGTGCCGGAAACAGCGCGCTGGTGCGCCCCAGCAGCCAATAGGCCAGCAGCCCCACATATTCCCGCGCCGCCCATTCCGCCTGCCCCAGCCGGAAGGAGAAGGGCGGGTCGAACCAGCCCGCGCCGCCCGGACGGGTGGAGTAGTTCACGGGCCAGGCGATGATGTCCCACCCCGCCCGGCGGAAGGTGCCCATGGAGCGCGGCATGTGGCTGGCCGAGGTGACCAGCAGCCAGGTTTCGCCGGGGGCGGGGTTCACCTGGGCGTAGGTGAGTTCCGCATTCTCCCAGGTGTTGCGCGAACGTTCCTCGAAGATCACCCGCTCCCCCTCCAGGCCGAGCGAGGCGAAGAGGGCGCGCGCCACATCGGCCTCGCTCATCTGGCCGGGAGCCAGGGCGGCCGAGCCGCCGGTGAAGACGATGCGCGCCTCGGGCCGCAGCCGGGCGAGCGCCACCGCCTCGGTCATGCGCTCGGCCGCGCCGTTGAGCGCGGGGATGCCGCGCGCCTCGGTCAGCGCCTGTTCTACCGCGCCGCCCAGGATGACCACGCCGTCCACCCGCGCGGGCAGCTCGGGGCGGGGGAAACGGTCTTCCAGCGGCAGGGTGATCCAGGCGGCCAGCGGCGTCAGCAGCACCGCCACATACCAGGAGAGGCCCAGCAGGGCCGGCCAGCGCCCGAAGCGCCGCCGGGCGATGAGCAGGCCCACGCCGAGGCAGACCAGGAAGAGCGCGAAGGTGTTGGGCCGCGCGAAGAGCCAGAACAGCTTCGAGAGGGTGAAGAGGAAATCTTCCATCAATTGCCCTCCCGCAGGCGGTGGATCATGACCGGGCCGTGCGGATTGCCGAAGGGGGCCATCGGCTCATACTCCGCATCGAGCGAGGCCGCGATCAAGGCCCGCGCCTCGGGGCGCACCCCATACCAGTGCTGGATGTCCTGCACGATGAAGCGCGGGCGGGTGGCCAGCACGCGGGCCAGCTCGGCATCCATGTTCACGCCCGCCAGATCCCCGAAGGCGCCCGTCAGATGGGCCGGGAAGGGAAAGCGCGTGGGCAGGGGCGAGCCGGTGAGGAAGTAGATCACGGGCTGGGAGTTGGCGACGAAGACCACGTCGCCGGGGCGCATCTCGGCGCGGATGGCGTCCGCGATGCGGGTGGGGGTGTCGGGCAGGCCCAGGTGGAGACCCGGCATGATCCGCTTCCTTAGGTCGAAGAGGAAGGGGTCCAGCATCATCGCCACCACCACGCCGCCCGCCAGAAGCGGCCCCCGCACCGGCGACGCATAGGTCGCGGCACCGAAGATGCCCACCGCCGAGAGCAGGACGAGCGGCGGCAGAAGAATGAGGAAGTAGTGGTCGAAATAGTGGCCCGGCACCGCCACCGCCAGCACCGCGACCGCGAACCAGGCGAAGCCGAACCAGGTCAGTTGGCGTAGCACCAGCGAGAGATGGCGCAGCAGCAGCAGGGCCGGGATGGGCAGCACGAAGAGCCAGTGCATCTCGAGCAGGATCAGGCTGACACGGTGCCGCACCACCTCGGCCGGGGCGCCTTCGGACGCATACTGGAAGGGCGCGAGGATGGAACTTTCCAGCCAGTCGGCGAATTCGCCGCGCAGGGCATAGAGGCCCGCCACCAGCAGCGTGGGCAGCAGGCAGAGGGCCAGATAGGCGCCCGCCATGGCGAAAAGCCGCCCCCAGCGCCGGGCCTGGAGGGTGGGCCAGGCCAGCAGCGCGAAGGCGAGGCAGCCCTCGGGCGTCACCACCGGCTTGATGGTCAGCGCCAGGCCGATCAGCACGCCCATGCCCAGCAGCCGCGGCCATTCCGGCCCCCGCCACAGCGCCAGCGCGAAGGCGCCGACCACCATGGGCGCGAAGAGGATCTCGGTGTTGGTCGTCAGCCCGCCCAGCACCACGCTGTGGCCCGCGTAGAGAAGGGCCGCCCCCAGCCCGAGCGACCGTGGCCCCCCGGCCGCGCGCACCAGCGCGATCAGTGCGTAGCAGGTGGCCATGACGCAGATCGCGCCCAGCAGGCGGACGGTGGTGATGCTCTCGCCCAGGAGGGTGAAGGCGATCAGGATCATGGCGGGCGCGCCCACCGGGTGCATGTCCCACACGCCCGAAAGCGGCCAGACGCCCCGCGCCCATTCCCGCGCCTGGAGCAGATAGAGGCTCTCATCCCAATCCATCACGGAGGGCAGGAAGGAGAACCAGCGCAGCCCCAGCACCAGCGGCGGGATGGCCAGCAGCGCCAGCACCCATGCGAGGCGGCGGCTCATCGCTTGATCCCCAGCTGGACTTCGCGCCGCCAGATGTAGAGGCCCGACCCCACCAGGATCAGGATGCCCAGCGCGTCCCAGCCATCGGGCGCCTCGGCCCAGATGACGGCGCCGAGCAGGGTGGTCCAGACGATGCCGGAATATTCGAAGGGGGCCACCAGGGTGGGCTCGCCCTTGCGATAGGCTTCCGTCATCAGCAGCTGCGCGAAGGCGGATGCGATGCCGATGCCCAGCAGGAAGGCCCATTGGGTCGGGCTGGGCCAGACCCAGACCGGGATGCTGGCGGCCAGCGCCAGGATCGAGCAGCCGATGGCGAACCACAGCACGATGGCCACACCCGGCTCCCCCTTCTCGCCCAGGCGGCGGATGCTGATCATGGCCATGGCCCAGGCGAAGGCACCGAAGAGGACGACCAGGCTGGGCCAGAGGTCGGCGGCCTCCGTATCACCGGGGCTGACCATGAACAGCACCCCCAGGAAGCCGACCAGAACGGCCAGGCCCCGCCGCCAGCCCACGCGCTCACCCAGCAGCGGCACGGCCAGAAGCGTCAGGAACAGCGGCATGGTGAAGCCCAGCGCGGTGACGTTGGCGAGCGGCAGGGTGGTGTAGCCGTAGAAGGCGGTGATCATGCCCAGCAGCCCCCAGAAGACACGCGCGGCATGGCCGAGGGGGTGGCGCGTTCGCAGCACCTTCCACCCGCCCGCCGCCGGCAACATGGGCAGCAACACCGGCAAGGCGAAAAGGCTGCGGAAGAGGACGAGTTGCGCCAGCGGAATGGCCCCGCCCAGCGTCTTCACGAAGGCCGCCGCCACGGCGAAGAGCAGGGCCGCGGCCAGGATGGCCATGATGGCGCGGCGGCGCGCGGCACGGAGCGCGAGGGAAGGATCGGGCATCATTGTGGTCTGGTGTGAACCTGGCGGGATGGTTTGGATAGGCCCCGATTCGGGCGAAGCGATGGTGCGACGCGCAATTCACCGCCCCCGATTTCGGCGCTGGCCGAACTGATCTAGGCTTCGCGCCGCATGACCGCCCGACACCCCAAGGCCCCGCCCATTCCCGCCCATCCCGGCCTCGACGTCCGCGCGGATGAGCTCGTCTGGTCGGGGCGCTTTCCGCTGCAACGGGTGGTGTTCACCTACACGCGCTTCGACGGCACGCCCTCGCGCGAATTGACCTGGGAGTTGTGGCGGCGTGGCCAGGGCGTGGCCCTGCTGCCCTATGACCCCTGGGCGGACCGTGTCGCGCTGATCGAGCAATTCCGGCTGCCCATCCTGGCCGCGGGCTATCCGCCCATCGAGACGGAATGCGTGGCCGGCCTGCTGGAAGCGGGCGAGGACCCCGCCGAGGCCGCGCGGCGTGAAACCCAGGAGGAGGCGGGCCTCGACCCCGACCGCATCGAGAAGATCGGCCGCTTCTTCCTGATGCAGGGTGGCTGCGACGAGATGATGCACCTCTATTGCGGCCGCGCCCGCCTGCCCGCACCCGGCGCGAGCGCCACGCACGGGTTGGCGGCGGAGGGCGAGGATATTCGCCTGCTCGTGCTGCCGGCCGAGGAGGCGCTGGCCCGGCTGGACGCCAACACCATCACCAACGCCACCGCCGCGCTGTGCCTTCACTGGCTGCGCCAGCACCGCGTGCGGCTGCGCCAGGACTGGACCACCGCATGACCGAGGCCCTCTTCCGCCACAACGCCTATGCCCAGGAGGCGGCGGCGCATGTCGTCTCCGCCGGGCCCGAAGGGCTGGTGCTGGACCGCAGCATCTTCTACCCGCGCGCCGGCGGCCAGCCGGGGGATAGCGGCAAGCTCTGCTGGGACGGCGGCGATGCCGCCATCACCGAGGCCGTGAAGGGCGAGGGTGACGCCATCCTGCACAAGCTGGCGGACGGCGCCCCCCTGCCCGCCCCGGGCACCCAGGTCACGCTGGTGCTCGACTGGGCGCGCCGCCACCGGCACATGCGGATGCACAGCGCCATGCATCTGTTGTGCAGCCTGATCCCGGGCGCCGGTGTGACGGGCGGGCAGGTCGGCGCCGAGAAATCCCGCCTCGACTTCGACCTGGCCGAGCCCCCCGCGAAGGAATGGCTGACGGAACGGCTGAACGCGCTGGTGACAGAAGGCCATCCCATCACGGAGGAATGGATCACGGAGGCGGAATTGGAGGCGAACCCCGGCCTCGTTCGCACCCTCTCCGTGCAGCCGCCACGCGGCGCGGGCCGCATCCGCCTCGTGCGGATCGGCTCCCAAACAGCCCCGGTGGACCTGCAGCCCTGCGGCGGCACGCATGTGCGCAGCACCGCCGAGATCGGGCGCCTCGAAGTCCTGAAACTGGAAAACAAGGGCCGGCAGAACCGCCGGATCAGCCTCGCCCTGGTGGAGAACTGACATGGACGCGATCGTCAACACCGAATGGCTGGCGGCCCATCTGGGCCAGCCGGACCTGGTGATCTTCGACATCACGAAATACCTGCCGAACGAGCCCTTCGACGGCCGCACCAAGTTCGCCGAGGCGCATATCCCCGGCGCGCATTTCTTCGACATGGACGAGGTGGCGGACACCGAGAACCCGCTGCCGCACATGATCCCGACCGCCGCCCGCTTCGAGAAGCTGCTGGGCGCCATGGGCGTGACCCGCGCCTCCCGCGTGGTGTTCTATGACCAGAAAGGCATGCAGTCCGCGCCGCGCGGCTGGTGGCTGATGCGCCTCTTCGGCCATGAGAAGGTGGCGGTGCTGGATGGCGGCCTGCCCAAATGGCTGCGCGAGGGCCGGGCCACCGCCTCCGGCGCGCCCGCCACCCCCGCGCCCGCGACCTATGTGGCCGATTTCATGGCCCGCCGCGTGGCCGGCATCGGCGATGTGAAGCGCCTGCTGGAGGATGGCTCGGCGCTGGTGCTGGACGCCCGCGCCGCCGGCCGCTTCGCCGGCACCGCGCCCGAGCCCCGCGCCGGCCTGCCCTCCGGCCACATGCCGGGTGCGGCCAACCTGCCCTTCAACGAGCTGCTGGCCGCCGATGGCACCATGCTGCCGCCCGACGCACTCCGCGCCCGCTTCGCCGCCGCCGGCGCCGATGGCGGCAAGCCCCTGGTGACGAGCTGCGGCACCGGCGTCACCGCCTGCGTCCTGGCGCTCGGCGCCGTGCGCGCGGGCCTGCCCGAACCCGCCGTCTATGACGGCTCCTGGACCGAATGGGCGAGCCGCCCCGAAACACAGAAGGTCTCTTCCTGATGCCCGACGACCATCGCCGCCGCCACGGCTTCTCCACCCGCATGAGCCATGCCGGGCGCGCGGGCGTGCGCATCCATGGCTTCGTGAACCCGGCGGTGCATCGCGGCTCCACGGTGCTGTTCCCGGATGCGGCCTCGCGCATGGCGGCCGCGTCCAAGCGCTACGACCAGCACATGACCTATGGCACGCAGGGGGGGCCCACCCACTACGCGCTGGAGGACGTGATCGCGGAGATCGAGGGCGGCAGCCGCTGCACCATCGTGGGCACCGGGCTGGCCGCCGTGGCCGTGCCGCTGCTGGCCTACCTGAAGGCCGGCGACCACTGCCTGATGCCCGACAGCGTCTATGGCCCGGCGCGCAACCTGGCCACCGGCCTCATGCAGGGCTGGGGCATCGAGACCACCTTCTACGACCCCTGCGTGGACGAGGCGGGCATGCGCGCCCTGATCCGCCCCAACACCAAGGTGGTCTATACGGAAAGCCCCGGCAGCCACACCTTTGAGGTGCAGGACATCCCGGCCATCGCCCGCGCCGCCCATGCGGCGGGTGCGAAGGTGATGATGGACAACACCTGGGGCATCCACACCTTCCAGCCCTTCGCGCATGGGGTGGATGTCTCCATCCAGGCGCTGACCAAGTATGTGGGCGGGCACAGCGACATCCTGCTGGGCAGCGTCACGGTCAACACCGAGGAGGACCATGTCGCGGTGCGCTCCGCCGCCTCCGCCATGGGCCATTACGCGAGCCCCGACGATTGCTGGCTGGCCCTGCGCGGCGTCCGCACCATGGCGGTGCGCCTCAAGACCCAGGCCGCGGCCGCGCTGGAGATCGCCGCCTGGCTGGAACAGCAGCCGCAAATCCAGAAGGTGCTGCACCCGGCGCTCCCTTCCCACCCGCAGCACGCGATCTTCAAGCGCGACTTCACCGGCGCCTGCTCGCTCTTCGGCATCGTGCTGGATGCGCGCTATTCCCATGAGGACATGCTGCGCTTCGTGGACGGGCTATCCCTGTTCGGGATCGGCGCCAGCTGGGGCGGGTATGAAAGCCTGGCCATCCCCACCACGGGCTTCATCACCCGCAGCGCCGGCACCGGAGATTTCGGCGGGCAGACGGTGCGCATCCATATCGGCCTCGAGGATGTGGAAGACCTGAAGGCGGATCTGGCGCAGGGCCTGCGCGCCCTGGGTTGAGAACCGGCGCCCGGCTCCTTCCCGGGCGCAACCCCTTTCTGAAGATGGCGTTACGACGGCTTAACCCTTCGCGAAGGAGGCCGCCGCATGCGCCACTCGAACGCCCGCACGACCTTGCCCATCGCCCGCCGCCCCCTGGGGCGCGCCCTGCTCGGAGGGGGGCTGATGGCCGCGTTTCTCGCCCCCTCGGCCCGGGCCGAACGCCGCACCCTGACCACGGAGGTCGGCGAGGTGCAGGTGGAACGTATCGCGCGCGTAGAGCACCCCTGGGGCCTCGCCTTCCTGGAGGGTGACCGCTTCCTGGTGACCGAGCGCAACAAGGGCGCGGTCCGCGTGGGACGCCGCAATGGTTCGCTGTCCGAACCGCTGCAGGGAGCACCCGAGGTCTATCGCTACCCGGGCCCCACCAACCGCAGCCAGGGTGGCATGTTCGACATCGCCCTCCATCCGGACTTCACCGAGAACCGCACCATCTTCCTCAGCCACTCCCGCTGGACGGAACAGGGCGCCGGCACCGCCGTGACCCGCGCGCGGCTGACCGAGGGCGACAACCCGCGCCTCGAGGATGTCCGCAACATCTTCATGATGAACAACCCCGATGGCAGCGGCCTGCATTTCGGTGGGCGCCTCGCCTTCGACCCGCGGGATGGCAGCCTGCTGCTGTCCATCGGTGACCGCCGCAACATGGGTCGTGCGCAGAATGGCAGGGACCATGCGGGCTCCATCGTCCGCATGACCACCGATGGCGACCCGGCCCCGGGCAATCCCTTCCTGAACGATTCCGAGAAGGACGACCACATCTATGCCATGGGCCTGCGGAACGTGCAGGGCATGGCCTTCGACCCCGAATCCCACCAGCTCTGGGTCAATGACCATGGGCCGCAGCGCGGCGATGAGATCCATCTCATTCGGGCCGGCCGGAACTACGGCTGGCCGCACCTGACGGGCGGGCGCGACTATTCCGGCGCGCCGGTCGGAGAAGGCACGCGGCGCGAGGGCATGGAGAGCGCCTTCCACATCTTCGAGCGCACCGTCGCGCCGTCGGGCCTCGTGGTCTATCGCGGCGACATGTTCCCCGAATGGCGTGGCGCGCTGCTGCATGGCGGCCTGGAGGCCCGGGCCCTGGTCCGCACCCGGATGGCAAATGGACGGGTCGTCGCGGAGGAATGGATGCTGCGGGACCTCGACCGCCGCATCCGTGATGTCCGCATCCATCGCGACGGCTCGGTCTGGCTGCTGACCGAGCACGAGGATGGCGAGGTGCTGCGCGTGTCGCGGGCCTAAGTCCGCGGCAGCTCCTGCTCCACCATGCGCGAGAAGAAGCTGGCGCCGATCGGCAGCAGGTCGTCATTGAAGTCGTAGGTCGTGGTGTGGGCGGGGCTCTTGCCCCGCTCGCCGTCGCGCTGGCCCAGATGGACGAAGCAGCCGGGGCGCTCCAGCAGGAAATAGGCGAAGTCCTCCGCACCCATGGCGGGCGGGCGGTTGCGGATCACGCGGTCGCCGCCCAGCACCTGGCCCACGGCCTTGGCCGCGCGTTCGGCCTCGTTCGCGTGGTTCACGGTGGGGGGGTAGCCGCGGCGGTAGGTCACCGTCACCTCGGCATCGTGCATGGCCCCCACCCCGGTCGCGATCTGGGTGATGAGGCGCTCCATCTCCGCCCGCGTCTCGGCTTTCAGCGTGCGCACGGTGCCGCGGATCTCGGCCGTGTCGGGGATCACATTGCTCGCGGTCCCGGCGTGGAACTGGCAGAGGCTCAGCACGGCGCTGTCCAGCGGATCCACGCGGCGGGCCACCAGCGCCTGCAGGTTCACCACGATCTGCGCGCCCACCAGCACGGGGTCGATGCCGATATGCGGCCGGGCCGCATGGCCGCCGCGCCCACGCACATGGATGGTGACGCCATCGGCCGCGGCCAGCACGGGCCCCGCCACCACGGCCGCCTCGCCCAGCGGCAGGTTGGAGGCGTTGTGGACGCCATAGACGGTGTCGAAGGGGAATCGGTCGAGCAGGCCGTCCTCCAGCATGCGCTTCGCGCCCGCGCCACCCTCCTCGGCCGGCTGGAAAATGAAGACGACCGTGCCGTCGAAATTGCGCGTCTCGGCGAGATACTTGGCCGCACCCAGCAGCATGGTGGTGTGCCCGTCATGGCCGCAGGCATGCATCTTGCCCGGCACGGTCGAGGCATAGGGCAGCCCTGTCTCCTCCGGCATCGGCAGCGCGTCCATGTCGGCGCGCAGGCCAATGGCGCGCCCGCCCGACCCGTTGCGAAGCACACCCACGACACCCGTCGCACCCAGCCCGCGATGCACCTCGATGCCCCATTCCGCGAGCTTGGTGGCCACGATTTCGCTGGTGCGGTGTTCCTCGTAGCACAGCTCCGGGTGGGCATGGATGTCCTGCCGCCAGGCGGTCATCTCGGCGTGGAAATCGGCGATGCGGTTGATGATGGGCATGGGCGGCACCTCAGAATGAAAAGAGGCGCCGAGCATCGCCCGGCGCCCCCCTTTCGTCACTCCCCTGCCGGGCTCAGCGCCGGGGCGGGATTTCCGAGATGCCCAGGCGCGCGGGCGCCGTGCCGCCCTCGAAGACGCCCACCCAGATGTCATACTGGCCCGAGGCGGGGCGCTGCAGCACGATGCCGGGGTTCAGGCCGTCGAAGTCGTCATTGCAGATCCAGGACCCGTCCGGCAGGTTCACCACCAGCGTCGTGTCGCGGTTGGACGTCGCGAAGATGTAGAGCGGGAAACCGCCCGCGTTGTAGTTGAGCCGCACGTCCGGGGCCTGCGCGATGGTGCCGGCGCAGTCGCGGCCCAGGCGGTCGGCGGGAATGTTGCCGCCGGCGACAAGCTCCACATTCTGCGGGTCGGGCATGAACCCGGCGTTCAGGTTCAGCGTGCCGAAGGCGGGGGGCAGATTGAAGTTCTGCGCCAGGACGGGCGCCGCGAGGACCGCGACGCCGAGGGCGGCGGCGCCCAGGACCATGTTCGAAACGCGCATTGGCGCAAAGCCTTCTGTCTGGTGTTTCCGGGGCTGCAACCATAGCGTGCCATCCCATGAGACGGCAAGGTGACCTGGTGGCGCGGGGCTTCCACCTGGGCGCGGCGGGGGCATACTTGGCGCCATGACGCTGTTGCTCGCGCTCGACCAGGGCACCACCTCCACCCGCGCCATCGCCTTCGACACGGCGCTGGCGCCCCGTGCCATGGCGCAAATTCCCCTGCCGCAGCACTTCCCCACCCCGGGCTGGGTCGAGCACGATGCGGAGGAGATCTTCGCCCACAGCCTCACCGTGCTGCGCGAGGCGCTGGCGCGCGCGGGCGGCACACCCGCCGATGTCGCGGGGATCGGCATCACCAACCAGCGCGAAACCACCGTGCTGTGGGAACGGCGGACGGGCCGGCCGGTCGGCCGCGCCATCGTCTGGCAGGACCGGCGCACCGCCCCCGCCTGCGAGGCGCTGCGCGCGGCGGACCATGAGGCGCAGGTCACCGCCCGCACCGGCCTGCTGCTGGACCCCTATTTCGCGGCCACCAAGCTCGGCTGGATGCTGGACAATATCGCCGGCGCCCGGACAGCTGCCGAGCGGGGCGAACTCTGCTTCGGCACCATCGATTCCTGGCTGCTGTTCCGCCTGACCGAGGGCCGCGTCCACGCCACCGATGCGAGCAACGCCGCGCGCACCCTGCTGCTGGACATCCACACCGGCGCCTGGGACCCGGAACTGTTGGACCTGTTCCGCATCCCCGCGGCGCTGCTGCCGGAGGTGCGCGACAATGCCGCCCCCTTCGGCGAGACCACCCTGCTGGGTGGCTCCATTCCCATCCTGGGCATGGCGGGCGACCAGCAGGCGGCGACCCTTGGCCAGGCCTGCTTCGCGCCTGGCATGATCAAGTCCACCTATGGCACGGGCTGCTTCGCCCTGCTGGTGACGGGCGAAGCCCCCGTGCCGTCGCGGAACCGCCTGCTGACCACCATCGCCTGGCAGATGGGCGGCCGGCGGCACTACGCGCTGGAGGGCTCCATCTTCGTGGCCGGGGCCGCCGTGCAATGGCTGCGCGACGGGCTGGGCATCATCCGCGAGGCGCGCGAGGCGGGCGAACTCGCCGCCCAGGCCAACCCGGCCGAGCGGGTCACGCTGGTGCCGGCCTTCACGGGCCTCGGCGCGCCCTGGTGGGATGCGGCGGCGCGCGGCGCCATCCTGGGCCTGACCCGCGCCTCGGGCCGCGCCGAGATCTGCCGCGCCGCCCTGGAATCCGTGGCACTGCAGACCGCCGATCTGCTGGAGGCCATGCGCCGCGACTGGCCTGAAATGGGCCAGACGGTGCTGCGGGTGGATGGCGGCATGGCGGCCAGCGACTGGACCATGCAGTTCCTGGCCGACATCCTCGGCGCCCCGGTGGACCGGCCGGTGGTGCAGGAAACCACCGCGCTGGGCGCGGCCTACCTCGCCGGGGTGCAGGCCGGGCTGCTGGCCCCGCCCGGCGGCGCCGCCACCCATTGGCGGCTCGACCGCCGCTTCCAGCCCGGCATGGCCCGCGAGGAGGCCGCGCAGCGCCACGCCGAATGGCAGGACGCCGTGCGGCGGGTGCGCTCGGCCGGTTGACCGGGCGCGCGCGCGGTGTCGAACTGCGCGGGATGAATACTTTTCACCTCGGCAATGGCGCGGGCTTCTCGGGCGACCGCGTGGACGCCCCCATCCCCGTGCTGCGCAGCCTGATCGCGCGCGGCGGCCCGGCCGCGATGTTCTTCGAAACGCTCGGCGAGCGCACGGTCGCGCTGGCCCATCTGGAGAAGCGCGCCAACCCCACCCGCGGCTACGAGCCCATGCTGGAGCGGCTGCTGGACCCCATCCTGGTGGATGCCCATGCCCACCGCATCCCGCTGCTGGGCAACTGGGGCGCGGCCAACCCGCCCGCCGCCGCGCTGGCGGTGGCAAGGCTCGCCTTGGCCAAGGGGCTGCCGGACCTGCGGATCGGCCTGGTGGAAGGCGACGAGGTGACGCCGGCGGTCGCCGGCGGGCAGTTGCCCGTGCACGAGGCCGACGCGGGGCTGGACATGGGAGCGTGGTCGCTCATCGCCGCCAACGCCTATATCGGCGCCGAGCCGCTGGTGGAGGCGCTGGCCCAGGGCGCCGACGTGGTGGTGGCCGGCCGGACCAGCGACCCCGCACTCGCCATCGCCCCCCTCGCCCATCATTTCGGCTGGCGCTTCGATGATTGGGAGCGCCTGGCGCTGGGCGCGGCCACCGGCCACCTGCTGGAATGCGGCAGCCAGGTCACGGGCGGCGTCTTCTGGGACCCGGGCTTCAAGGACATTCCCGACCCTGCCAATATCGGGTTTCCCATCGCGGAGGTGACGGAGGCCGGCGGCCTCGTCATCACCAAGCCCGAGGGCACCGGCGGCATCGTGGACCTGCGCACGGTGAAGGAACAGCTTCTGTATGAGCTGCACGACCCAGCCCATTACATCACCCCCGACGTGGTGCTGGACATCACGCAATGCCGGCTGGAGCAGGTGGGGCGGGACCGCGTGGCCGTGCACGGCCTGCGCGGCGCGCCCCGCCCCGACACGCTGAAGGTGACGGCGAGCTTCGAGGGAAGCTGGCTCGGCGAGGGCGAGGTCAGCGTCGCCGGCCCCAATGCGCTGGCCCGCGCCCGCGCCACGGCCGATGTGCTGCTGCGACGGATGAAGCTCCGCGGCCTCGATGTGCGGGCGCGGGTGGACCTGATCGGCGTCGCGTCCGTGCATGATGATGACGGGGGCAGCCTGTGGCGCGGATATGTCGGCCCGGAACCACAGGACATCCGCATCCGCCTGGCCGTCGAGGCGCGCACCCGCGATGACGCCGACCAGGCCTCGCGCGAGGTGCTGGCCCTGCTCTGCTGCGGCACGGCCGGCACGGGCGGCGCGCGGTGGCGGGTGACGCCGCGCATCCTGACCCGCAGCCATCTTGTGCTGCGCGAGCGTGTGCCGACGCGCGTCACCACCCGGACCGCAAAGGAGATCGCGGCATGAGGGAGGTTCCGCTGCACGCCATCGCGCACAGCCGCGCGGGCGACAAGGGCAACCGACTGAACATGTCGCTGATCCCCTACGACCCCGCCCATTACGAGCTGATCGCGGCGCAGGTGACGGAGGCGCGCGTGCTGGACCTGTTCCGCCACCGCGGGGCCACCGGCTGCACCCGGTATGACCTGCCCAATCTGCACGCCTTCAACTTCGTGGTGGACGAGGTGCTGGAGGGCGGCGTGAACGGCAGCCTGAACCTCGACGGCCATGGCAAGACACACAGCTTCCGCCTGCTGGAGCTGACCATTCGCCTTCCGGCATGAAACGGCCGGGCCTGCCATACCGGGCTCGCCCCAATCCCGCCATGAGTGTGCGGCAAGAGGCCGCCCTGCGAGACTGCCGGCGGGGCGATGGCCCCGCTCAGGCCACCCTGGCGATGGTCCGACCGCGCCCGCACATCCCTTGTTCACTGCTCCATCACGGATGGGATTCTTGATGCACGCCCTGCCTAGCCTTCCCAAATCCCTGACGGGGATCGAGGGATTTGACGACCTGACCCTGGGCGGGCTGCCGAAGGGACGCCCCTCGCTGGTTTGCGGCTCCGCCGGCTGCGGCAAGACGCTCTTCGCCACCACCTTCCTGGTGCATGGCGCGCGGGATTACGACGAACCCGGCGTCTTCGTCACCTTCGAGGAACGTCCGGCCGACATCATCGCCAACGTGGCCTCGCTGGGCTTCGACATGGATCGCCTCATCGCCGAGGGACGCTTGGCGATGGAGCACATCGCCATCAACCCCGCCGAATTGGCGGAGATCGGCGAATATGACCTGGAAGGCCTCTTCCTGCGCCTGGAAATGGCCATTGACGCGGTGGGGGCCAAGCGCGTCGTCCTCGACACCATCGAGAGCCTCTTCTCCGCCTTCACCAACCAGGCGGTGCTGCGCGCCGAGCTGCGGCGGCTGTTCGACTGGCTGAAGGATCGTGGGCTGACCACCGTCATCACCGCCGAGCGTGGCGATGGCACGCTGACGCGGCAGGGGCTGGAGGAATACGTCTCCGACTGCGTGATCCTGCTGGATCATCGCGTGCACAACCAGATTTCCACGCGGCGCATGCGGATCGTGAAATATCGCGGCACGGCGCATGGCACGAATGAATACCCCTTCCTGATCGACCGCGACGGGTTCTCGGTGCTGCCCGTCAGCTCGCTTGGCCTGAACCACCAGGTCTTCGAAGAGCGCATCGCCTCGGGCGTCGTGGACCTGGACGCGATGATCCAGGGCGGGGGCTTCCACCGCGGCTCCTCCATCCTGGTCTCGGGCGTCGCGGGGGCGGGGAAATCCTCCCTGGCGGCCAGCTTCCTGCATGCCGCCGCCGCGCGCGGGGAGCGCGCCATCTATTTCTCCTTCGAGGAGGCGGAGCGGCAGATCATCCGCAACATGCGCTCCATCGGCCTCGATCTGACGCCTTACCTGGAACACGGGCTGATCCGCTTCATCTCCGCCCGGCCCACCTTCTACAGCCTGGAGATGCACCTCGCGATCATGCTGCGGGAGGTGCAGAAGTTCCGGCCGCAGGTGGTGGTGCTGGACCCCATCTCCGCCTTCATGGAAAGCGGCGATCCGCTGGAGGTGCAGTCCATGCTGCTGCGGGTGGTGGACTTCCTCAAGAGCAGTGGTATTACAGGCGTCTTCACCCATCTGATGCACACGCAGAGTGGCGACTACGCCACCGACGTCGGGCTGTCCTCGCTGATGGATGGCTGGGTACTGATGCTCAACCGAGAGGTCAGTGGGGAGTTCAACCGGGAACTCTATCTGCTCAAGGCGCGGGGAACCGCGCATTCCAACCAGGTGCGCGAATTCGTGATGAACGACCAGGGCATCCAGTTGCTGCCCCCCTATCTGGGCGAGGGCGGCGCCGTCACCGGCTCGGCGCGGCGGGCCGAAGAGGTACGCGTGCGCCGCGCGGAGGCCGAGCGCCTGGCGCAGGTCGAGCGCGCGCGCCTCCAGATTGATATCCGCCGCCGCAAGGCGGCCGCGCAGATCGAGGCCCTGCAGGCCGAGCTCGCGGGATATGAGGCGGAGATGGCCAGCGCCGCCTCCGCCGAGACCGATTACCAGCGACGGGCGGCGGACGATGCCGCCGTCATGCAGATGAGTCGCCGCGGCGACGGGAAGACGAGATGAACGACACGCCGCCCCCCAGGAAGCTGACCCTCTACGTGGCCGGCCAGACCCCGAAATCCATCGCGGCCATCGCCAACCTCAAGGCGATGGTGGCGGGCCCCCTGGCCGGTCAATACGAGATCGAGGTCATTGACCTGCGGCAGAACCCGAAGCTCGCGAAGGAGCACAGCATCGTTGCCATCCCGACCCTGGTGCGGGAGCTGCCGGTGCCCATCCGCAAGGTGATCGGCGACCTCTCCGACGTGGAGAAGGTGCTGGTGGCGCTGAAGGTGCAGGGCGAATGAGCCTCGACGAAGTCGCCGAACTTCGCCGGCGCCTCGCGGAGGCGGAGGAGACGCTGCGCGCCATCCGCGATGGCGATGTGGACGCGCTGGTGGTGGAGCAGCAGAACGTCTCGCAGGTCTTCGACATCGGTGGGGGTGCCGAGGCCTACCACGTCTTCATGGAAGCGATGCATGTGGGTGCCGCCGCCATCGATGGCACGGGGCGCATCCTCTACGCCAATGCGCGGCTGACCGCCGTCCTCGGTTTCACGCAGAATTCGGTGCAGGGCAGCAGCTTCACCGACATCGCGCCCGACGAGGTGGCCTCGGCGGTGGAGCGGATCATGCCGCGCGCCGCCCTCGGCGTGGCCTCGGAGGAGGTGAGCTTCGACCGGCTGGGCGAGCAGGTCCATTACATCCTCACCGCCACGCCCTTGCGCCTCTCCACCACCCACGGCTTCGCCATCACCTTCACCGACGTGTCCGAGCGCGTGCGCGCGGAAGCCGCCGAGCAGAGCGAGCGCGCGGCCCATGCCGTCATCGCCTCCGCCAACGAGGCCGTCGTGGTGTGCGACCGCGAGGGCCTCATCACCCATGCCAACGCCGCGGCGGAGCTCTCCTTCGGGGGCGATCTTCTGGGCCTGCCGTTCGCGGACGCCATCCCGCTGATCTTCCCCGATGCCACCGGCCTGCTGCAGGCCGAGGACATCGTGCGGATGGTGGTGGACGGCGCCTCGGTGCAGGGGGTGGAGGCGCATGCACCCAAAGCGCCCAAGGTGAAGGACTACCTGGTCAGCGCCGCCCCCCTGCAGGTGGGCCACGACGTGATCAATGGCTGCGTCATCACGATGGTGGACCTGTCGCAGCGCAAGGCCGCGGAAAAGCAGCAACTGCTGATGATGCGCGAGCTGGACCACCGGGTGAAGAACACGCTCGCCCTTGTGCTGTCCATCGCCAGCCGGACGCTGCACCACGAGGACACGCTGGAGGGCTTCCAGCAGGCCTTCACCGGGCGCATCCAGGCGCTGGCCGCGACGCACAGCCTGCTGGCCGAGAATTCCTGGACCAACCTCACCATCGCCGACGTGGTCCGCAGCGAGCTGGCGCCCTACACGGCCGGGGCGGCGGGGCGCTTCACCATCCAGGACCTCGGCAAGTCACTGGCGCCGCGCGCGGCCATCGCGCTCGGCCTCGTCATCCACGAACTCGCCACCAATGCCACGAAGTATGGGGCCCTGTCGGTGCCTGGGGGCAAGCTCTCCGTCCGCGGCCATGCGGAGGGGGAGCGCTTCATCGTGGAATGGCGCGAAAGCGGCGGCCCGCCCGTCACGCCGCCCAAGCACCGCGGCTTCGGCCAGACCGTGATCACGCGCAGCCTGCAATACACGCCCTCCGGCGGGGCGGAGGTGGATTTCGCCCCGGAGGGGCTGGTCTGCCGCATCTCCCTGCCGCTCGAGGATCTGCACGAATAGATCGGCCGGGCGTTCAGCCCGGCGTGCGCTCCCGCAGCTTGAGGCGATCCATCTCCGGCACCGACTGCCCGGCGTCCACGAAGGCCTGCTTCAGCGCCTGGAGGTTGGGGGCGAAGATGCCCTCGCGGTTGTCGTGGCACCATTGGCGGCTCTCGGCCGGCATGCGCAGCGAGCCCTGGAAGCGCGGCATCACCCAGCGGGCAAACAGCTCGAAGCTGTGCAGGGTCTGGCGCCGGTCGGCCCATTCATGGGCGCGGAACAGGATCCCGCCCGCGCCGCCCTCGGTAAAGTCGAGCAGGCGCTGGATGCCCTGGGCCACGGTGTCGGGCGAGCCCACCAGCGTCGTTCCGGCCTTCAATCCATCGCGCAGAGGGTCCTCGCTGCGCGTGGGCGGGCGGCCGAGCGTCTCGCCGAAATAGGTCTCGGTCTCCAGGCGCTCGCCCACGCGGACATCGGCGAAGGCGCGTTCGTCATCATCGGCGCAATGCATGTTGACGACGAGGCGCCAGTTGCGGCGGTCCATGGTCTGTCCGTGCTTCGCGGCCTCGGCCTCGGCCATGCGCCACTGCTCGGCCAGCTTCTGCGGGCCACCTGGCAGGCCGGCACCCAGCGAGATCAACCCCAGCCCATGCTTCGCCGCCGCCAGCGCGCCGGCGGGCGTGGTCGAGGAGGCGACGGCGATGGGAAAGCGCGGGTTTGTGTAGGGTGCAAGGTGCAGCCTGGCCTCGCGCAGCTCGAACCAATCGGTCTTCATGGTGACCGGCCCCTCGCAGGCCAGCAGCGCCATGATGGCGGCGAGCGATTCCTCCATGCGCGGCCGCTGCGTCCTGGCCTCGATGCCCATCATGTAGGCGTCGCTGACCAGCGCGCCCGGCCCGCAGCCCAGCATGGTGCGGCCGCGCGTCATGTGGTCGAGCTGGACGAAGCGCTGCGCCACCAGGAAGGGGTGGTGGTAGGGCAGCGAGGTGACGCCGGAACCGAGGCGGATGTGCTTCGTGCGCTCGGCCGCGGCCGCGATCATCAGCTCGGGGCTCGCGATCGTCTCCCAGCCGGCGGAATGGTGCTCGCCGATCCAGGCCTCGTCGTAACCCAGCTGGTCGAGGGCCACGAGCAGGTCGAGGTCCCGGCCCAGCGCCAGGGTGGGGTTGTCGCCCAGCCGGTGGAAGGGGGCGAGGAAGATGCCGAAGTTCAGGCCGGCATGGGGCATGGGACGCACTCCCGAGGGGTTTCGTGCAAGGCTGGCCCCGGGGCCACGCGCGGTCAACGCCGCCTGACGACCAAGGCGACACCCAGTACCGCGACGGCGGTGCCCAGCAGCGCCTGGGGCGCCATCACCTCGCCCATCACCCCCCAGGCGATGAGCGCGGCGAGCGGCGGCACCAGGAAGAAGACGGAGGAGGCGCGCGCGGCCTCCCCATGACGCAACATGGCGAAGAGCAGCGAGAGCGAGATGAGGGAATTCACCAGCACCAGGTAAGCCAGCCCCGCGAAGAGGCCCGGCGCCCAGTCCACCCGCATGCTCTCCAGCAGGAAGGCGAGCGGCAGGGTGGCCAGCAGCGCCACCGCGCACATGACCAGGTTGGCGGTGACGAGATGCGTCCCCTTCCCACCCCGTCGCTCCAGCAGCGCGCCCGCCGTCATGGTGGCCAGGGCCAGCATGGCGAAGAACAGCCCCACCCAGCCGCTGGCGGCGAGGCCGGACCCAGACAGGATCACCAGCGCGGCCCCCACGACACCAAGCCCCAGGCCCGCCCAGCCCCGCGCATCCGGCGGCGGGTCGCCCGTGACGCGCGGCGCCAGCACGGCCACCGCCACCGGCTGAAGCCCGATCAGCAGCGCGATGGTCCCCGCCCCCATGCCCGCCTTCATGGCGAGGTTCATGGAGGCGAAATAGGCGAACTGCACCAGCAGCCCCATCCGCGCCAGATGCCAGAAGGTGGCGCGCCCCGGCAGCGGCGGGCGCAGCACCAGCCAGAGCGGCGCCAGCAGCGCCACCACGGCGGCGTAGCGCAGCACCTGCAAGGTCAGCGGCTCCACATGCGGCAGGCTGACCGCGATCGCGGTGAAGCCGCCCGACCACAGGGTCACGAACAGGAAGGGTGCCAACATCAGCCAGCGCGGCGTGGCCTTGGCGTCCCGTATCCCCATCCGACCAGCTTCCGCCCGAAGCGGGGCGGCGTCCAGTTGCCGGTTGAAGCGGCCCGTGAAGCCGGATAGAAAGTTTCGAGAGAAACTATCCAGGGAAGAACACGTCATGACGGTCTCGTTGCCGCGCCTGTCCTCGCCCCGACGCGCCCTGTTGCTGGGCGCCCCCGCCGTTCTCGCCGCGGGCCGCGCCTCCGCCCAGGAGGTGACGTTGCGGCTGCATCACTTCCTGCCCGCCGTCTCCAACGTGCACCGCCATTTCCTGCAGCCCTGGGCGCAGAAGGTGCAGCAGGAGAGCAACAACCGCCTCCGCATCCAGATCTTCCCGGCCATGCAGCTGGGCGGCGCGCCGCCGCAGCTCTACGACCAGGCGCGCGACGGGGTGGCGGACATCATCTGGACCCTGCCCGGCAACACGCCCGGCCGCTTCCCCTCCATCGAGGTGATCGAGCTGCCCTTCGTCGCCCACAAGCGCGCCAGCGTGAATGCCCGCGTGGTGCAGCAGCTGCATGACGAGGTGTTTGCCAGCGAGTTCCGGGACACGCGCATCCTTTGCGCCTGGGCGCATGACGCGGGGGTGATCCATGCGCGCCGCGCGGTGAACCGCATGGAGGACATGGCCGGCCTGAAGCTGCGCTTCCCCACGCGCCAGGCCGGCGAGGCGCTGCGGGCGCTGGGCGCCGCCCCCATCGGCATGCCCATCCCGCAGGTGCCCGAGGCCCTGGCCCAGGGCGTGATTGATGGCGCCGTGGTGCCCTGGGAGGTGGTGCCCGCCATCCGCCTGCATGAGACGCTGCGCAACCACACGCAATTCGCCGGCAGCCCCACCTTCTACACGGCGAGCTTCGTGCTCGCGATGAACCGCGCGAAGTATGACGCCCTGCCCGCCGACCTGAAGGCCGTGGTGGACGCCAATTCCGGCCAGGCCGCCGCCACCATGGCCGCCCGCGTCTGGGACGAGCAGGGGCCGAGCGTGGAGACCATGGTTCGCCGCCGCGCCAACAACAGCATCGTGGAACTCGACGAGGCCGAGACGCGCCGCTGGGCCGCCGCCACCCAGCCCGTCATTGACGCCTGGGTGCGCGCCATGAGCGAGCGCAACATCCAGGGCGGCGCCCTGCTGGAACGCGCCCGCGCCTTGATCGCGCAATACGGCCAAGGGGTCGCCTGAGGCCTTGCCGGGCGTGGTCGCGCGGCTTGCGGGCGGGGTCGCCCTGCTGGGCGGCCTGGTGCTGCTGGCCGCGGCCCTGCTGACGGTGATCTCGGTGCTGCTGCGCTGGCTGACCGGCCAGCCCATCCGCGGGGATTTCGAGCTGGTGTCCATCGGTGGCGGGCTGGCGGTGCTCTGCGCGCTGGCGCATGGCAGCGCCACGCGGGCGAACATCCTGGTGGACACCTTCACGCAATGGCTTCCCCGCCGCGCGACCGGCGCGCTGGACGCCTTCTGGACGCTGGCCTGGGCCGTGGTGCTGCTGGTGATCGCGGAGCGCATGGCCCAGGGTGCCTACGAGACCTGGGCCAACAACATGCGCACCATCGGCCTGCTGGCCCTGCCGTTCTGGTGGGCGGTGGGCGTGGGCGCGCTGTGCTTCGCGCTGGCGGGGCTGGTTGCGCTGGTCTGGCTGCCGCGGCTGCTGCGGGGCGAGCGCTGAATGGCGCCGGAATTCGTGCTGGCCGCGACGGGCTTCGCGGCGCTGATGGGGTTGATCGTGCTGCGCGCCCCCATCGCGCTCGCGCTGCTGCTGGTGGGGGCGGCGGGCTATGTGCATGTGCTCGATGCCGCGGCGCTGCTGAACTACCTCAAGACAACGCCCTATCACCTGTTTGCCAACTACACCCTCTCGATCATCCCGCTGTTCATCCTGATGGGCGCGTTGGCCGAGCGCGGCGGGCTGGCGCGGGACCTCTTCGCCGCCGCCAACGCGCTGCTGGGGCGCAGGCCCGGCGGGCTCGCCATGAGCGTCATCGGCGCGAGTGCCGCCTTCGGCGCGGTCTGCGGCAGTTCCGTCGCGACCACCGCCACCTTCGGCCGCGCGGCCCTGCCCGAATTGCTGCGCCATGGCACGGCACCCGGCTTCGCCACCGGCACCATCGCGGCGGGCGGCACGCTGGGCATATTGATCCCGCCCTCGGTGATCCTGGTGGTCTATGCCATCAGCACCGAGCAGAACGTGGCCAAGCTTTTCATGGCGGCGCTGGTCCCCGGGCTGCTGGCCACCCTCTCCTACCTCGCCGTGATCTGGCTGCGGATGCGGCTGAACCCGGGCCTCGGCTCACCCGCTCCGCCGCTCGATGCCGCCGAGCGCCGCGCCGCCTTCCGCCGTGTGCTGCCGGTGCTGGGCATCGCGGTGCTGGTGGTGGGCGGGCTCTATGGCGGCGTCTTCACGCCGACCGAGAGTGCCGCTGTGGGCTGCATCGCCGTGCTGGCGGTGGGGCTCGCGCGCCGCTCATTGCCGCTGGTCGAAATCCGCGCCGCCATCCTGGCCGCGGCCGAGACCACGGCCATGATCTTCGCGATCCTGCTGGGGGCCGAGATCTTCAACGCCTTCCTCGCCCTCACCCAGGCGCCGGATTTGCTGGGCCTCTGGGTGAGCGAGCAGGGCTTCGCCCCCTATGCGGTTCTCGCCGTGCTCCTGCTGACCTACCTGGTGCTGGGTGCCGTGATGGATGAGCTGGCGATGATCCTGCTCACGCTCCCCATCTTCTTCCCCGTGGTGACGGCGCTCGACTTCGGCCTGACCACGGAGGAGACGGCCATCTGGTTCGGCATATTGGTGCTGGTGGTGGTGGGCATCGGGCTGACCTCGCCGCCCATCGGGCTGAACGTCTTCGTCATCAGCGCCATCGCGCGGAACGTGCCCATCCTCGACACCTATCGCGGCGTGCTGCCCTATGTAGGCGCGGACCTGATGCGGCTGCTGCTGTGCGTCGCCTTTCCGGGGCTGAGCCTTTGGCTGGTGCGGCTTTTGACATAGGCTCAACCGACCCTTCCCACCCGCCCTTCCGGACCACCGCCATGACCGTGAACCCCGCCGATTCGCCCGTCCTGGGCGCGCTCTACGGCACCGACGCCATGCGCGCCGTGATGAGCGAGACGCGCTTCCTGCAATCCATGCTGGATGTGGAGGCCGCGCTGGCCCGCGCCCAGGCGCGGCTGGGCATCGTGCCGGCGGAGGCCGCCGCGGCCATCACCGCCGCCGCGCGCGCGGAAAGCCTGGACCTGCCGGCACTCGCCGCCGCCACGCGCAACACGGGTTATCCGGTGGTGGGCCTGGTCAAGCAGCTCTCGGCGCTGGCGGGGCCGGAAGCGGGGCGATGGACCCATTGGGGCGCCACCACCCAGGACATCATGGACAGCGCCGTGGTGCTGCAATTGCGTGAGGCGCTGAAGCTGCTCCGCACGGAACTCGCCGGCACCATCCAGGGCTTCGCGCGCATGGCCCGCGCCCATGCCGGCACGGTGATGGCCGGGCGCACCCATCTCCAGCACGCCCTGCCCGTCACCTTCGGCTACAAGGTGGCCATCTGGCTTTCGCCGCTGATCACGATGCAGGAGCGGCTGGACCAGCTCGAACCCCGCGCGCTGCGGCTGCAATTCGGCGGTGCGGCCGGCACGCTGGCCTCGCTGGGCGAGCAGGGGCTGGCCGTGCATGAGGAGCTGGCGCGCGAACTCGGGCTGCACCCGGCCGACATCACCTGGCATGTGGCGCGCGACGGGCTGGCGGAAGTCGTCACCTTCTGCGGCCTGCTCTGCGGCACGCTGTCCAAGATCGCGACCGACATCATGCTCATGATGCAGACCGAGGTGGCCGAGGTGAACGAGCCGCACGTCACCGGCCGCGGCGGCAGCAGCACCATGCCGCAGAAGCGCAACCCGATAAGCTGCGAATACATCCTGGCGCAGTCGCGCGGGGTGCATGCGCTGGTGGGGCAGATGCTCTCCGCCATGGCGCAGGACCTGGAGCGCGGCACCGGCCCCTGGCAGACCGAGCCGCTGGTGCTGGGCCAGGCCATGGTGCTGACCCATGGCGCCCTGGCCCAGGCGCGCTTCCTCTCGGAAGGGCTGGTCGTGGACCCCGCGCGCATGCGCCAGAACCTCGCCTCCACAGGCGGGCTGATCGCGGGCGAGCAGGTGATGATGGGCCTCGCCCCCGTGCTGGGCCGTGGCGAGGCGCACCACGTCGTGAACCGTGCCTGCGACCAGGCCATCGCGCATGGCATCCCGCTGGCCGAGGCGCTGATGCAGGAGGAGGCGGTGGCCAGCCAGCTAGACGCCGCCGCCGTGGCCGCTCTGTGCGAGCCGGAAAAACTATCTCGGCAGCGCGCGCGCCTTCGTGGACCGGGTGCTGGCGCGGCTTTGACCGATCAGCGGGGCATCACCATCGCCCCGCTCTCCGCCAGCGCCGCGATGCGCGCCGCATCGAGCCCCGCCTCGCGCAGGATGTCCGGCCCATCCTCGCCCAGGCGGCGCGTGGGCGCGCGGGGAATGTCGCCATGCGCCGAGAAGCGCACCGGCGCGGCCATACGGACCAGCCTGCCCTCCGTCGGATGCTGCTCCTCCTGGAAGAAGCCCACGGCATTGAGGTGCGGGTCGGCGCGCAGGCTCTCCAGCGTGTGGGCAGGCGCGCAGGGGACGTCGGCCTGGCCCAGCACCTCCAGCCATTCCGCCGTGGTGCGGGTGGCGAGGATCTCGCCCAGCTCGGCATAGATGGCGTCAATGTGGTGGGTGCGCGTGGTGTGGCTGGCCATGCGCGGGTCGTTGTCGAAGCGCTCGGGCTGGCCGATGGCCGCGAAGAAGCGGCGCCACTGCGCGTCATTGTAGATCATGGCGCAGAGATAGCCGTCCTTCGTCGCGTAAGGCCGGCGGTCGCGGCTGAGCAGGCGCGGGTAGCCGCCCGCGTCCAGCGGCGGGTCGTAGGTCAGCCCGGTGAGGTGGTCGCCGAGGACGAGGCTCGCCATCACCTCGAACATCGGCACCTCCACCTCCTGCCCCACGCCGGTGCGGCCGCGTTCCACCAGCGCGGCCAGCACGGCGGTCAGCGTGTGCAGCCCGGTCACACGGTCGGCCAGCGCCAGCGGGGTATAGCGCGGCGTGTCCGAGCCCTGGCGCTGGGTCAGGTGCGGCAGCGCGGCCAGCCCCTGGATCAGATCGTCATAGGCGGGCAGCTTGCCGTAGGGCCCCGCCTGGCCGAAGCCCACGATGGCGGCGTAGACCAGGCGCGGATCGGCCGCGCGCAGGCTGGCCGCGTCCATGCCCAGACGCTTCATGGCGGCGGGGCGGATGTTCGTCACCACCACGTCGCAGCCCCGCGCCACCTCCCGCGCGGCCTGCCGTGCCTCCTCGCGCTTCAGGTCCAGGCAGAGCGAGCGCTTGCCGCGATTGAGCGTCAGATACATGCAGCCCATGCCCTGGTTCCGCATGGGGCCGATCAGGCGGATCACGTCGCCCTCCGGGGCCTCGAGCTTGATGACCTCGGCGCCCATCTCGGCCATGAGCTGCGTGGCATAGGGGCCGAGCAGCACCGTCGTCATGTCCAGCACGCGGATGCCCGCGAGCGGCCCCTTCCCCCCTGTCATCTGTCTTCCCCACCGTGGCGGGTCCAGCCTATGGCAGCCGCCCCCCTTTGCAAGCGCCGCCCCCCTGGGCAGTCTGCGCCACGAGGGAGAGACGCACCGCACCATGACCTTTCGCATCGGCTATGTCGGCTATGTGCCGCACCAGAACTTCTTCGACACCTGCGCGGCCGACCCGGCGCTGGAGGTGGTCCGGGTGCCGCTGGAGGCGGATATCGGCGAGGCGGTGCAGATCCTCTCCTCCTGTCATGGCTACTACGCCATGGCCTCGCGCGACGAGTTGCCGCGCCACCTGCACGTGACCGAGGCGCTGCTGGCCCGGCTGCCGAACCTGCTGATGGTGGCGAGCACCGGCGCGGGCTACGACACCTGCGACCCCGACGCCTGCACCGCGGCCGGCGTGGCTCTGGTGAACCAGGCCGGCGGCAATGCGGAAGGTGTGGCCGAGCATGCGGTGGGCCTCATGCTGGGCTGCCTCAAGCGCGTGCCCGAGGCCCATGCCGCGATGAAGGCCGGCCAGGCGCAGGACCGTGCGCGGCTGATGGGGCGCGAGCTGCGCGGCCGCGTGGTGGGCCTGGTGGGCTGCGGCCATGTGGGCGGCCGCGTGGCCGAGATCGTGCGCGCCGCCTTCGGCTGCGAGGTGCTGGCCTGCGACCCCTTCGTGGACGCCGAGATCCTGGCCGCGCGGGGCGCCACCAAGGTGGAGATGGACGAACTCCTGGCCCGCGCCGACGTGGTCAGCCTGCATTGCCCGCTGACGCCCGCGACCCGCGGGCTGATCGGCCGCGCGCAGTTCGCGGCCATGAAGAAGGGCGTGGTGTTCGTGACCACCGCGCGCGGCTCCATCCATGACGAGGATGCGCTGCTGGAGGCGCTGCAATCGGGGCATGTGGCCTCGGCCGGCCTTGATGTGTGGGAGGTGGAGCCGCCCCCGCCCAGCCACCCCCTGCTGCACCACCCGGCCGTGATGGCGAGCCAGCACACCGCAGGCGTCACGCATGAGAGCCGCGCCAACATCACGAAGATCGCGGCGCTGGCCTTCGGGGAACTGGCGGCGGGCCGCATGCCGCCGCGCATCGTCAACCCCGAGGTGAAGCCGCGCTTCGCCGAGCGGGTGCGCGTGGCCCGCGGCGCGGCCCCCGTCTGACGCGCCTCAGGCCCAGAGGCGTTCGCGGCCGAGGTTGGTGTAGAGCCCGGCCACGAACTCCCCATAGCCGTTGAAGAGCTGCGTGGGCACGCGCTCGCCGCTGCCCAGCAGGCGCTCGGTGGCCTGGCTCCAGCGGGGGTGGGGCACCTCAGGGTTCACATTGGCCCAGAACCCGTATTCCGACCCCTGGATGGTGGGCCAGAAGGTGCGCGGCCGTTCCGCCGTGAAGGTGATGCGCGTGAGCGACTTGCCGGACTTGAACCCGTATTTCCACGGAAACAGCACCCGCAGCGGCCCGCCATTCTGCTGCGGCAGCGGCCGGCCGAAGAGGCCGATGGGCAAGAAGCTCAGCTCATTGGCCGCTTCCTCGATGGTGCAGGCCTCCACATGCGGCCAGGGATACCAGCTCTGCCGCAGCCCCGGCATGACGTTGGGGATGCTCGCCGTCTCGAAGGTGACGTAGCGTGCGCCGGCCTGGGGTTCGACCAGGCGCAGCAGGTGCGACATCTCGAAGCCGGTCCAGGGGGCGGTCAGCGCCCAGGCCTCGACGCAGCGCAGCCGGTAGACGCGCTCCTCGATCGGCATCTGGCGGATCAGGTCGTCCAGGTCGAATTCGCGCGGACGGGCGACCAAGCCTTCCACCTTCAGGGTCCAGGGGCGGGTCTGCATGCGCTGGGCGGCGCGGGCGATGCTCTTGCTCGTGCCGAATTCGTAGAAATTGTTGTAGCTGGTGACCTCGCGCTCCGGGCTCAGGTCACGGCCGGCCACATAGCGCTCATTGCGCGAGTGGGCGGGCAGCGGCGGGCCGGCCGGCAGGTCGGCGACGCGCTGGGCCAGGGCCGCGCCGGGCATCAGCGCCGCCCCCGCCCCCATCAGGGCGCGGCGGTTCAGCACCCAATGCTCGGGGGTGGCGGCGGTCTCTGGCAGCTCCCAGCCGCGGCGGCGTCGGATCAGCATGGTAAGGCTCCTGGCTCAGGGCGACGGTGATACGGTTTCGCGCGGCACCGCCCGCCGGTTACGCCCTTATCTGGTGTCGGCCCAGTCGGGCGCCAGGACATGGATGCCGTCCAGGAAGAACAGCGCGTCGCGCCCAGCGCGCTGGCCGGCGCGGGCGGCGGCGAGGCTCTCCGCATCGCGCAGCACATAGATGGTGCCGGGCTCGGGCCGGCCCTCGGCCAGGCGCGACAGGATCTCCGCCCGGAGCCGCTCCTTCACCGCCTCGTCGCTGCGGGCGAGATAGACCGCGTCGGTCACCATGCGGCGCTGGGCGGCGAAGACGGCGATGGGTTCCCAGTAGGGCCCCTGGTTCGCCGCCGGCACGGCGCGGATGGCGCCATACTCCCCGGCGGCCGCCAGCCAGAAGGGGTGCTGGAGCTGGGCGGCCATCTGCGGCGCGTCAGGCGGGAAATAGGAAGCCAGGCGCCGGAAGCCGGGCTGCAGGTCCACCACCTGCACCACCACCAGCGCCGCCATGATCAACCCCGCGAGCGGAGGTCCCGCCAGCCGCACCAGCCCCACGGCACCCGCCACCATCAGCGCATAGGCCACGGGCCAGTAGAAGCGTTCGGAGGCGCGCAGGGCGGAGGCCATCTCCACCAGCCGATCCGGCAGGGGAAGCAGCGTGACCTGGTGGCCCGCGAAGCTCGGCCTGTGCGTGATGGCGAAGGCCAGCATCATACCCAGCACGACCACCAGCGGCCAATGTTTCCGCACCGGCCGCACGAAGAGCGCGAACCCTGAGAGGATCAGCGCGCCCAGCCCCGCATAGCTGCCATTGACCTCGACATGTCCCGTGTCCGGCAGGGCGGGCAGCAGCCAGCCCCATACGGTGGCGTTGACGGGGGCGAGCAGGTCCATCTGCATTTCGCCGAAGCGTTCGCGCGTGCCGGCGAAGCCCGTGTCGAGCACGAAGAAGCCCGCGGCCCAGAGCCCCACCAGTCCCACACCCGGAACCAGGACGATCTCGGCCACCAGCCGCCACCCCGCGCCCCGACGGCGCCAGAGGTCGGCCGTCCAGAAGGCGAGCACCATGGGCAGCAGGTAGGAATGGATGAGGGAGGCGGCCAGCACCAGCAGCGCCCAGCCCGGCACCCGCCAGCGCCCGCCCGGCGTCAGCGCCAGCAGCAGCCCCCAGAGCAGCAGCCAATGCGCGCCCAGCGCGAAATGCCCGCCCAGCCGGTTCAGCATCATGGGCTGGATAACGAAGAGCAGCGCGCCCGCGAGCCGCGCGATGGGGTCCGAGGTCGCCAGCCCGACCAGCCGCCAGCCGAGCCAGGCTTGCAATGCCCCGCAGGCCAGCAGCCAGATGCCCCAATATTGCGGCACCTCCCACAACGGCTGGATCGCCTTGAACAGGAAGGCCAGCAGCGGGATGGAATCCGCGTAGAAGATGGAAGAGGCCAGTTCCATGCCGTAGCGCGGGTTCAACCCGGGCGGCCAGGACCAGGGCGCCTCGCGGAAAAAGTTCCAGCCCAGCCAGTATTGCACCGGATCGGGGCCGATCATGCCGCTCAGGATCCAGTGCTGGTTGTACGGCGGCACCACGTGCCAGCCGAACAGCACGATGATGGTGGCGGCCCCGGCCAGGGCGGCGAGCACGCCGGCAAGGGTGGTGTAGGCGGGGCTTTGGGGGGTGGGGGTCACGCGATGCTCCGGGCACCGCATTGGCCGGGGCAAAGGTGGCGAATTGATGGAGGGGGGTGTGGCGGCGCCTACAGGTTAAGCGCGTGCAGCGGGCGGAGGTGCCGCCCGCTGCAATTTATTCCGCTCTTGAAATTGGGGCGGAGGGCGGGATCAGTCCTTCACGACGTCGCGCGCGGCGTCCTTGGCGCCACCCACGGCGCTCTGCACCTTGCCGGTGGCCTTGTCGGCCTTGCCCTCGGCCTGGAGCTTCGGGTCGCCGACCAGCTTGCCGACGCCTTCCTTGACGGCGCCCTTGGCCTGGTTGGCGGCACCCTTGATGCGATCCTTGTCGGGCATGACGGCCCCTTTCCTGCTGATGTTGTTGCCTGTTTGCCGGGGGTAAGTGCCGCCCCGGTGAGCATCTCCCGAAGGAGACGGTGTTCAATCGTCACAAGGCATCAACGCAGTGGTGGGGGGAAAGGATGCCGGGCCAACTTCACCGCACCTGGATTTAATCCGGCGGCCAGAACTGAACCTTCGTGCCGTGCGGTTGCCCTGGAGATAAGCTGGCGGGGAGCCGCATGCGTGGCTGTGAGGAGAGATCTGATGGAGGATCCGAAGGAGGCCTTGATCCTGGACCTGGTGGCGGCGGTCCTGTCACCGCGCCCTTATGCGGAGGTCATCGAGGCCTGGCGCACCTCCTGCCCGCGGCTGACCGTGTGGGAGGATGCGACGGAGTATGGGCTGGTCGCCGTGGAACGGGTGGCGGGGGAATTGTGCGTCCGCGCCACGGCGGCGGGCCGTGCGCGCCTTCTGGCACGCCGCGCGGACCCGAGGGAATGGCGCGCCCTGGTGGATTCGAACCACCGGCCTGAAGCTTAGAAGGCTCCTGCTCTATCCAACTGAGCTAAGGGCGCGAAGCCGGGGCAATCCCCCGAGGCAATCGCTCAGTGCGACCAGTTCTCCGTCCGGCCATAGCGGAAATTGTCCGCATAGACCTTGGGCTTGATGGGCCGCTCCGCCGGCGGCGGCGCCACCTCGTAACTGATGCCTCGCGCCTCGGCGAAGGCCACCGCGGCCTCCAGCGTCGGGAAGCGCAGCCGCACCTGGTTGCGCGTGTCGCCGCGCCCCACCCAGCCCATCAGCGGGTCCAGCGCCTGGGGCGTCGGCGCATATTCCAGCAGCCAGCCCCCGGTATTGGCGCGGCCCGATTGCATGGCGTTGCGCGGCGGGGAATGAATGCGGGCGAGAGGGGCAAGGGCGGTCATGTTCGAAGCAGGGTCCTCAACGGGCCGCGAAGTCGCGGCTGGGTGCGGGCAGGGCGGCGTCCACCAGGGCCTTGGCGAGGGCCTCGGCCAGGCAGGCATAGCCCCGGTCATTGTGGTGCAGCTGGTCGGGGGCGAGCACATCGCCGGGCGCAACCCCCTCCGCGCGCCAGGCGCGCATGAGGCGCGAACGGGCGAAGAGCGGCACGCCCGTCTCGGCCGACAGGATCTCCATGGCGCGGTCAATACGCGCGCTGAGCGGCACGGAATCGAGGCGCGGCGCGCGTTGGTTGTCCATCAGTACCACGCCCACCCCCGCGGCGCGCAGCCGGGCGAGGCCCGTCCGCATGACATCCAGGAAGGATTCCGCGGTGCGGCCGCGCAACACCTCATTGCCCCCGGCCTGCCAGATCACCAGATCAGGTTCATGCGCCAGCACATCCCGGTCGAGCCGCGCCAGCATGTCCTCCGAGGTCTCGCCGGAGCGCCCGGCATTGATCACGCGCAGCGCCACGCCCGGCAGGGCGCGGCGCAGCATGGCCTCCAACCGGTAGGGATAGGCCGCGTGCGGCCCCGAGGCCCCCGCGCCCTCGGTGGAGGATGAGCCCAATGCCACGATCACCAGCGTCCCGTCGCGCAAATCCACCGGCATCGGCGGCAAGGCGAGGCGCGGGCGCGGGCACTCGGCCGGCACCGCGGAGGGCGGCGCGGCTTGGGCCGGAGCGGCGGGCGGGCCCGCCAGGAAACCGGCTGCCAGGATCAGTGGCAGCACCAGGCGCTGAAGCATTCCTCCACTATAGCGGCACTCCATGACCGACGCCACGCAGCTTCGCACGCCCGTCCCGCGCGACCCGCGGGCCGATATCTGCCGCGGCCTCGCGCTGTGGATGATCATGGTCAACCACACCCCCGGCAACGCGGCGGGCGACTGGACGCTGCGCAACTTCGCGCTCGCCGACGCGACCGAGGCCTTCGTGCTGCTGGCGGGCTATGCCGCCGCCTTCGCCTATGCCGGCAAGGCCGATCGCCAGGGCTGGCTGCCGGCGGCCGCTTCGGTGGCGCAGCGGGTGGGCAAGCTCTATGTCGCGCACATCTTCCTGCTGGTGGTCTTCGCGGCGCAGGTGGGCTTCTCGGCCGCGGCGCTGGATCGCGCGGCCTTCCTGGACGAACTGGCGCTCGACCCCTTCGCCGAGCAGCCCTACCGCGCCCTGCTGGAGGCGCTGCTCCTGCGCTTCCAGCCGCACTTCCTGGACATCCTGCCGCTCTACATCGTCATCCTCGCGCTCTTCATCCCGGTGCTGCTGCTGCGGGGCTGGCCATGGCTGCTGCTGGGGCTGTCGGTCGTGCTGTGGGTGGGCGTGCGCGCGGCGGGCTACAACCTGCCCCGCTGGGAGGAAGGCACCTGGTTCTTCAACCCGCTGGCCTGGCAGCTCCTGTTCTTCATCGGCTTCATGCTGGGCCAGTCGGTGCGCGGCGCGCCGACCGTGGGCCTGCCGCCGCGCAGCCCCTGGCTGACCGCGGCCGCCCTGCTGGTGCTGGGCGCGAGCCTGGCCGCCATGGTTGGCTACAACCACTTCTACAGCCACCTGCCCGTCTGGGCGGCCGAATGGCTCTCGCGCGTGGACAAGCAGTCGCTGCACCCCTGGCGCCTCGCCTCCATCCTGGCGCTGGCCTACCTCATCGGCCAATTCGTGGGGCGGGACGGGGCGCTGGTGCGCTCCCGCCTCGCCCGCCCCTTTCAGAAGATGGGACAGCATAGCCTGCCCGTCTTCTGCGTGGGCATCCTGCTCTCCTTCCTCGCGCGCCTCGCCATCGAGGCCTGGGATGGGTGGGAGGTGCAGCTCGTCGTCAACGTCGCCTGCTTCATGGCCCTGCTGGGCGTCGCCGTGGTGTCCGAGTGGAACCGCACCGTCGAGCGCGCGCCGCGCCAGGCCCCGACTTCCCCCTTGCCTGCCGGAGCCGAAAAGGCATGATCCGCCTCGTGCTACCCGCCCTCCGCCTCCTGGCGCGGCCCGTTGCGCTCGCCGGCCTCGCCCTCGCCCTGCTGGCCCCCCCGGCCGCCGCCGTGCCGCGCGGCTGCGCCGTGCCGCACGACATGGTGGAGGAGGCGCGCCCCCTCCAGGCGGCATCGCGTGCCCTGGAACTCGGCGCGCTGCGCATCCTCGTGATCGGCTCGGCGTCGGTGGTGCAGGCCGGCACGGCCGAGGCCGCCACGACCTGGCCTTCCCGCCTGGAGACCGCGCTGGGCCGCCGCTACAGCGAGGCGCGGATCAACGTGCTGGTGCGTGGGTCGCGCGGCGCCTCGGTGACGGACAACCTCCAGCGCCTGAAGGACGCGCTCCGCCAGGAGACCCCCGCCCTGGTCATCTGGCAGGCCGGCACGGTCGAACTGTCCCGCGGCATGGACCCGCACGAGATGACGGAGGTGATGCGCGAGGGGCTCGAGGCCATCCGCCGCGCCGGTGCCGACCTCATCGTGATGGACCAGCAATATTCCCGCTTCCTGCGGGCCAATGCCAATGTCGAGCCCTATCGCGAAAAGCTGCGGCTGCTGGCCGCCTCCGCCGGCGCCGCGCTCTTCCCGCGCTACGACCTCATGCGCCACTGGGTGGAGACCGGCGCGCTCGACCTCGAGCGCGTGGCCCGCGGCGACCGGGCCGCGGCGCTGGAACGGCTGAATGGCTGCCTGGGCGAGGCCGTGGCCCAGATGGTGATCAGGGGGCTGAGCGAAGCGCGGTGATCACCGCGCGGGTCACCTGCACGGTGCCCGCGCTGCCGCCGACATCGGCGGTGCGAAGCCCTTCCGCGAAGGCCGCGTCCACCGCGGCGCGGATGCCCAGCGCGGCATCGGACAGCCGCTGGCCGCCGCCGCGCACTGACAGCCACTCCAGCATCATGGCGGCGGAGAGGAAGCAGGCCGTGGGGTTCGCGATGCCCTTGCCCGCGATGTCGGGCGCCGTGCCGTGGCTCGGCTGGAACAGGCCATGGGTATCGCCCAGATCGGCCGAGGGCGCGAAGCCCATGCCCCCCACCAGCCCCGCGCCAAGGTCGGAGAGGATATCGCCGAACATGTTCTCCATGGGCAGCACGTCGAAATCCCAGGGGCGGCGCACGAGGTCGAGCGCCATCGCATCCACGTAATGCGCGTCATGCCCCACATGCGGGTAGCTCTCGGCCACCTTGGCAAAGACGGTCCGCATCCAGGCGAAGGCGCGGAACACATTGGCCTTGTCCACCAGCGTGACACGTCCCGGACGGCCCAACTGCCCCGCGCGGTGGTCGGCCAGGCGGAAGGCCATGCGCGCCAGGCGCTCGGTGGTGGGGCGCGTGAGCCGCAGCGTCTCCTCCGCCCAGTCGCTGCTGACCATGCCCTGGTCCTTGGAGAAGAAGAGGCCCTCCGTGCTCTCGCGCAGGATCACGAAGTCGATCTTCGCCGCACGCGGGTCGGAGAGGGGAAGCGGCACGCCCGGAATGGCGCGGATGGGCCGCACCCCGCCATAGAGGTTCAGCCGCTGCCGGAGCGTGATCTGCGGCGAGAGTTCGGTGCCATCGGCGTGACGGATGCCAGGCCAGCCCATGGCCCCCAGCAGGATGGCATCCGCCCGTGCCGTGCGTTCGAAGGTTTCGTCCGAGAGGTCGGTGCCGGTTTCCTTGTACGCGAAGGCGCCGGCCCGCTGCATCGAGAAGCTGAGGCCCACGCCATAGCGCTGGTCCACGACGCGCAGCAGGTCGAGCGTCGCATCCATGACTTCGACGCCTATGCCATCGCCTGGCAATACAGCGATGTCGTAGCTGTTGGCCAGCATGCACCCCTCCCCCAATCTCCGACTTCCAGGCTAGCTTTTCCCGGCGAAGCGCCCAAGAGGCTTCTCAGGAGGAAACATGAACTTGTCCCGACGCGGCCTGCTGGCCGTCCCCGCCGCCCTCGCGCCTCTGCATGTCCAGGCCCAGAGTCAGGCCCCAGGTGCGGCCGCGGGCTGGCCCGCCCGGCCGGTGCGCATCATCGTCCCCTTCCCGCCCGGCCAGGCGGCCGACACCGTGACGCGCCTCGTGGCCGACAAGCTTTCCGCGCGCTGGGGACAGCCCGTGGTGGTGGAGAACCGTGCCGGCGGCGCCGGCGCGCCGGGGCTGGAGGCCGGCGCGCGCGCCGCGCCCGATGGCTACACGCTGACGGCCGGCACCTCGGGCACGCTGGGGGTGAACCCCTCCGTGCTGGCCCGCGTGCCCTATGACGCCGAGCGCGACTTCGCCCCCATCAGCAACATCGCCATGGTGCCACTGATGCTGGTGGCGCATCCGAGCTTCGCCGCGCGCGACGTACGCGCCATGGCCGAGATGGTCCGCGCCCGCCCGGGCGACATCAACATCGCCAGCGCCGGCCCCGCCACCAGCCAGCACATGGCGATCGAGCTGCTGCAGATGCGGACCGACCTGCGCTTTTCCATCGTCCACTACCGCGGCTCCGGCCCTGGCATCACGGACCTGATCGCGGGCGTGGTGCCGCTGATGATGGACAGCGTGGCCTCCGCCCTGCCGCATATCCGCGGCGGCCGCGCCATCCCGCTGGCGGTGACGGTGGCGGGCCGGGTGCCGCAATTGCCGGAGACGCCCACCATCGCGGAGACCATCTCGCCCGGCTACCAGGCGGCGGGCTGGTCGGGGCTGGTGGCGCCCGCCGGGACGCCCCCCGAGATCGTGGCCAAGATCTCGGCCGATGTGCGCGCGGCACTGGCCGAGCCCGATGTGGTTCAGCGGCTGCTCAACCTCGGCACGGTGGCGGATCCAGGCACGCCGGAGGAATTCGCGGCCTTCGTGCGCGCCGAGATCGTGAAATGGCGCGAGGTGGCGCGCGCCGGCAACGTCCGCCTCGACTGAGGCGGGGCGGCGCGGGCGTGGCCTAGGCCCGCGCCCGGAGCATGCTGCGTTCGCGCAGCCTGCTCCAGCCGATATTGAGGGACGGATTCAGCGTTTTCGGTGATTCCACCTCAACGCATCCCGCCCTGGCGCCTCAGAGGCTGCCGCGCTGGATCAGCTCGATCTTGTAGCCGTCCGGGTCGTCGATGAAGGCGATGAGGGTGGTGCCGAACTTCACCGGCCCCGGCTCGCGCGCGATCGTCACGCCGGCCGCGCGCATCTTCTCGCAGGTGGCGTAGATGTCAGGGACGCCGATGGCGAGGTGCCCGAAGGCCTTGCCCATCTCGTAGCTGTCCACGCCGTAGTTGTAGGTCAGCTCCAGCTCGGTGCCGCCGCCCTCATAGCCGAGGAAGACGAGGGTGTACTTCCCATCCGGCACGTCGCGCCGGCGCAGCTCCTTCATGCCGAGATGGGTGGTGTAGAAGGCCACGCTGCGGTCGAGGTCGCCCACGCGCAGCATGGTGTGCAGGTAGCTGAAGCCAGCCATGGGGTGTTCTCCGGTCAGGGGGTGAAACGCTGGGACTCGACGGCGTAGATGAAGAGTCCCGCATCGGCGGCGGCCTGCAGGGTCTCGGGCTTGTCGGCGATGACGGTGCCCAGCGCCTCGATGGCGATGCCGCGCAGCCCGGCGGCCACCGCGCCGGCCACGGTGACGGGGCCGATCACGGGCGCGTCCACGCGCATCTCCTGTCCGATCTTGGGCAGCTTCACCAGCACGCCGCCGGGGCCATCGCGCCGCTGCTCGCCCGCGCGGGCCAGCAGGGCGTCCGTGCCCTCGATGGCCTCCACGCCCAGCACCAGCCCCTGTTGCACCACCACGGCCTGTCCCACATCCTGCGGGGACAGGGCGGAAAGGACGGCGATGCCGCGCGCGATGTCCTGCCGCGCCATCGCATCGGGCTCCGGCCCCGCCACGAGACCTGCCTCGGCCAGGATGCCGCCCAGGATGTGCATGGGGCCGATGATCTCGAACCCCTCCTCGCGCAGCACGTTCATGGCGGCGCGCAGCAGGGTGTCATCGCCGCTGAAGGCGCTGCGGCCCACGCGTGCGATGGCCTTGGCCGTCCAGGCATCGGGCAGCAGCGACAGGATCGAGGGCCGGCGCGCACGCCCGCTGAGGGAGAGCTTGGTAACCCCCTCGGCCCGCAGGCGGCTGATGATGTTGCCGGCCGCGCCCACGCGCTCGACCATGAAGGGGTAGCCATCGAAGAGCTTGGGGTCCGCGAAGTCGCGGATGCAGACGATGAAGACCTCGCCGCCCTTCTTCACCCAGGCATCGGCCACACGACGGGGATAGGGCCCGCCCCCCGCGATGATGCCGAGCTTCATGCCTCCTCTTCCTCCGGCGCGATTTCGGCGGCCATGCGGCCGGGACGGATCAATTCGCGCCGACGGTCGCGCGCCTGAAGGAAGGACAGCACCTCCTCCACCAGCGCATCGCCAGCGAAGCGCTGCGCCGCCAGCTCCATGCGCTCGGCGAAGATGCCGGGCTCGCGGAACAGCATGCGGAAGGCGGCGCGAAGGGCGTGCAGATTGTCGCGCGAGAAACCACGGCGGCGCAGCCCGACCGCGTTCAGCCCCACCAGCCGCGCGGGCAGGCCGAAGACATTGGCGAAGGGCGGCACGTCATTGGTGACGCCCGCGAGACCGCCCACCATGGCGTGGCGCCCCACCCGGACCATCTGGTGGATGGCGGCCCCCCCGCCCAGGAAGCATTGCTCGCCCAGCCGCACATGGCCGCCCAGCATGACGTTGTTGGCGAGGATGACGCGGTCCGCCACCTGGCAGTCATGCCCGACATGGGAGCAGGCCATGAGCATGCAGTCATCGCCCACGCGCGTGATGCCCTCGCCGCCCACGCTGCCGCGGTGGATGGTGACATGCTCGCGGATCTGGCAGCGGGCGCCCACCACGACGCCCGTGGGCTCGTTCTTGTACTTCAGGTCCTGGGGCGCGAGGCCCACCGAGGCGAAGGCCGAGAGGCGGGTGCCCGCGCCGATGCGCGTGCGGCCCTCGATCACGACATGGGAGAGAAGCTCCACGCCCTCCTCGAGCACGACATCGGGCCCGACGGTGCAGAAGGGCCCGATGCGGCACCCCGCGCCGATCACGGCACCGGGCGCCACCAAGGCCGAGGCATGGATCAGCGCGGTGGGGGAAATTCCATCCACGCGGATCACCGGTCCCGGATCATGGCGGCGTAGGTGGCCTCGGCGACGACCACGCCATCCACCTTCGCCTGGGCGGCGAACTTCCAGACGTTCATGCGGCGCTGCGCCTTCGTGACATGGATGAAGAGTTGGTCGCCCGGCACGACGGGGCGGCGGAACTTCGCGCCCTCGACCGACATGAAGTAGACGAGCTTGCCCTTGAACTCCTCGCCCAGGGTGGCCACCACCAGAACGGCCGCGGTCTGCGCCATGCTCTCGATGATGAGCACGCCCGGCATCACCGGCTCGCTGGGGAAGTGTCCCTGGAAATGATGTTCGTTGATCGAGACGTTCTTGATGCCCACGGCCGAGTGGTCGGGCCGGATGTCCACCACCCGGTCGATCATCAGGAAGGGGAAGCGATGCGGGATGGCCTGCATCACCTCCATGATGCCATAGGCACCGATGGTGGCTGGTGGTGCGTCCTGTTGGTCCATCCGCCTAATCCTTCTCCCCGTCCCTGGCCGCGGCGCGCTGCTGCGCGGCAAGCCGCTTCATCATCATCATGGCCCGCATGGCCTCCTTCACCGGCATGGCGGGGCTGCCCAGCATGTCAGCGCCCGCCGGCACATCCCGCATGACCCCGGCCTGGGCGCCGATGCGCGCCCCGTCGCCGATGGTGAGATGCCCCGTCAGTCCCGCCTGCCCCGCCAGCGTCACATACCGCCCCAGCGTCGTAGAGCCCGAAACACCCGATTGCGAGACGAGCACGCAGCCCGGCCCCATGCGGACGTTGTGGCCCACCTGCACCAGGTTATCCAGCCGGGTTCCGGCGCCGATCACCGTGTCGGCGTGGCTGCCACGGTCCACGCAGGCATTGGCGCCGATCTCGACCCCATCCTCCAGCCGCACGAGGCCAAGCTGGGGCATGGTCACGAAACGGCCCTCCGGGGTGGGCACGAAGCCGAACCCCTCCTGGCCCACCCGCGCCCCGGGGTGGAGCACGACCCCCCGCCCGCAGATGGCATGGCTGATGCTGCTGTGGGCATGCAGCCGGCAGCCCTCCCCCAGCACCACGCCTTCGCCCACCACCGCATGAGGGCCGATGACGCAATCCGGCCCGAGACGCGCGCCCTCGCCGATCACGGCATAAGGGCCGACATGGGTTCCCGCGCCGATCTCGGCCCCGGCCCCGATCACGGCCGTCGGATGGATGCCCGCCTGGGGCCGTGGCGGCGGATGGAACAGGGCGACGGCGCGCGAGAAGGCCAGCGCCGGGTGTCGCACCACCAGGGCCAGGCACCCCTCGGGCACGGCGCCGCGCTGGGCTTCCTGGACGAAGACGGCGCCGGCGGCGGTCCGCCGCAGGGCGGCGATGTTCCGCGCCCCGTCACAATAGGAAAGCTGCCCGCGCTCGGCCTCGGCCAGCGGCGCCACGCCCGTGAGGACGAGGTCCGCCGCCCCGGAAGCACTGCAAGGCTCGTCCAGCGCCGCAAGGAGGTCTTCGAGGCGCTGGGGCCCCGCCTGCGGGAAGAAGCGAGGGTCAGCCGCCATGGCGCACGGGGCCGCCCTCAGCGGCGGGGGGGCTGGGCCGGCGGCGTCGCCGGGCGGGCGGCCGGTGCCGCCGGCGGGGCCGCGGGCGCCGCGCCACTGGGCGTGGCCGGCGGGCTGCTGCCGTCATTCTCGGGCGGAATCTGCACCTCGCGGGTGGCGCGGTTGAACTGCTGCGCCACCTCGTCCGTCAGGTCGAAGGCCGGGTCGTTCATGATGACCAGCGGCCGCGGCAAGACCATGTTCACATTCCGCGCCTGCGCCACCTGCCGCACGATGTTGGCCAGCGATTCCTCGATCTGCACCAGGGCCTGCTGGGCCGCCACCTCGATGTGCTGGCTGCGGTTGCGGAAGATGCGCTGGCTGTCGGTGATGCGCTCCTGCAGCTCACGCTCGCGGGCGCGAATCTGGTCGGCGCTGAGCTGGGCGCGCTGGGTGGCGAGCTGCTGCTGCGCCTCGCGCCAGTTGGTCTGCTCGCGCTGCAGGTCCTCGTTCAGGCGGTTGCGGCGGCGCTCGATCTCCTCGCGCACCTGGTTGAAGGCGGTGGAGACGCGCTGCACCTCGGGAATGTCCACGATCCCGATGACGGCCGTGGGCTGCTGCGTGGCCGCGGGCCGGGCCGGCTGGGCGGCCGGGCGCTGCGCGGGGGGGCGCTGCTGCTGGGCGGGCGCCTGGCCCTGCTGCGGGACGAACCACTGCTGCTGCTGCGCCACCGCAGGGGCGGAGCCCAGCCCGGCGACCAAACCCAGGACGACCGCGCCCATCACGGGGGCGGGGTGAATGCGAAACAGGTTCATACGCAAATGCCTATCCTCGCGCTCAGAAGCGGGTGCCAAAGCCGAAACGCACAACCTGTGTCTCGTCGTAGCTCTGCTTGGCGATCGCCTGGGCGACGTCAATGTTGATCAGACCGAAGGGGCTGCGCCAGGACACGCCCACGCCCGCGCCCACACGGGGCGTGGCATCGTCGCCGATGCCAGGGCCGGTCACGGTGCGCGACAGCGAGCCCACATCCACGAAGGCCCGGCCGACGAGGCCGATCTCCGAAGGCACGGGCAGCGGGAAGCGCAGCTCCGTGGACTGCGTCCACATCAGGCGCCCGCCCAGCGCGTCGCGCGAGGCGATGTCGCGCGGGCCGGCGCCCGCCACGGCAAAGCCGCGCAGGTTCTCGCCACCCAGGAAGAAGCGGTCCACGATGCGGTCCCGTCGGCCGCGGTCGAAGCCGTTCAGGATGCCGAAGCTGCCGGAGATGCTGAGCACGAAGTCCGGGTCGCCCAGCAGCTGCTCCAGCGGCAGGAAGAGCGCCCCGTCCAGCCGCGTGCGGAGGTAGGCCACATCGCCCCCCAGACCCGCCACGTCATTGCCCAGCCGGATTACATATCCGCGCCGGGTGTCGAGGGGGTTGTCGCGCACGTCATAGGTCAGCGTCTGGCTCACCTGACTGAGGATCGTCGTCCCCGCCTGCTCGAGCACGAAGCGCGAGGAGCCAGGCTGGATGTTCGAGATCTGGCGCTGCACCACGCTGTAGGACCAGGACTGCCGCAGACGTTCGTTGAATTCATAGCCCGCGCGCAGCGACACACCCGCCCGGCGCTCGTCGAAGCCCGAGACGCTTCGCAGGTCGCGCTGGATGTAGAAGAGATCGCCGCCGACCGCGAGGTTGCGGTCGAGGAAGGAGGGGTCGGTGACCGACAGGTCCACCTGGCTGCGGCGCTGCGCGATGGTGGTGTTGATGCGCGCGTCAATGCCGGTGCCGCCCAGGTTCCGCTCGCGGATGCCGAAATCGGCCAGGAAGCCCGCATCGGTCGAGAAGCCGCCGCCCAGGCTGATCTCGCCCGTCGCACGCTCGACCACGCGGGTGTCCACGATCGTCCGGTCGGGTGCGGAACCCGGCGCGTTGTTGATCGTGATGTCGCCGAAATAGCCCAGGTTGCGGATGCGGTCGCGCGAGCGGCGGATCTGCGCGGCGTTGAAGGCATCGCCCTCGGCCAGGCGGAACTCGCGGCGGATCACCCGGTCCTGGGTGCGGGTGTTGCCGCTGATGTCGATGCGCTCGATGTAGACGCGCGGGCCTTCGGTCAGCGCGAAGGTGATGTTCGCCCGCCGTGCCTCGGTGTCGCGCGTGATCTGCGGCTGGACCTCGACGAAGGGGAAGCCGCGCAGATTGGCCGCGTCCGACAGCGCCTGCGAGGTCCGTTCCACCGCGTCGCCGTCATAGGTGCCGCCGGGCGCCACCTCCAGGAAGCGGCGCAGCGTGGCCGGATCAAGGTCCGGGAAGGCGGAGGTGATGTCGATGTCGCCGAAGGTGTAGCGCGGCCCTTCATTGATGGTGAAGGTGATGAAGAAGCCGCTGCGGTCCGGTGCCAGCTCCGCCGTCGCGGGGCCGATCTGCACGTCGGGGTAGCCGTTGCGCAGGTAGTAGCGGCGCAGCAGCTCCCGGTCAAAGGCCAGGCGCTCAGGGTCGAAGCTGTCGGAGGTGGAAAGGATGCGGTAGAAGGCCTGCTCCTTCGTTGCCACCACGTCGCGCAGCCGCGCGTCCGAGAAGCCCGTGTTCCCCACGAAGTTGACACGCGCGACCAGCGCCGTCGGGCCCTCCGTGATCTCGAAGACCAGGTTCACCCGGTTCTGGTCGAGCTCGATCAGCTTCGGCTCCACCACCGCGCCGAAGCGGCCGCGCCGGGCATAGGTGTCCAGGATCGCCTGGCGGTCGAGCTGAACCAGCTGGGGCGTCAGCACCGCGCGCTCACGCAGCTGGGTCGCCTGGCGCAGCACGTCGTCGGAGATGCGGCGGTTGCCCTCGAAGGCGACGCGGTTGACGATGGGGTTCTCGACCACCTCCACCACCAGCGTCGCGCCGTCGCGGCCGATGCGGACGTCTCGGAACAGGCCCGTGGCGAACAGCGCCCGCAGGCTGCGGTCCGCCCGGTCGGCCTCATAGACGTCGCCGGGCTGGACCAGCATGTAGCTGCGGATGGTGTCCGCCTCGATGCGCTGGTTGCCGCGGACCACCACGGAGGTGACGACATCCCCGGACTGGGCGGCGCGCGGCGCGCCCGCGCGCGGCTGGGCCTCCGCGAAGGGTTGCGGCAGGGCCACGAGCGTGGCGCTGGCGAGAAGCAGGACGCGGAGCGTGAGGCTCAAGGAAAAGCCATCCCTTCGTTCTGGAACGGAACAGGCGCGAACATAGACGGGGCGGCGGCGTGCCGCCACCCCAGGGGGAAATCCGCCCCCCTCACCCCAGCAGGCCACCGATCCAGCGGCCGATGGAGCCGTGGGCGATGTCGTTGAAGGTGACGAAGACGAACAGCGAGATGAGCAGGGCGAAGCCCAGCCGGAAGCCATATTCCTGGGCCCGGGCCGGCAGCGGTCGGCCGCGGATGGCCTCGGCGGCATAGAACATGAGGTGCCCGCCATCCAGCAGCGGAATGGGGAAAAGGTTCAGCAGCGCGAGGCTGATGGACAGGAGCGCCATCAGGTTGATCAACGGCACGATTCCGAGCGTGGCCGCCTGGCCCGAAACCTCCGCGATGCGGATGGGCCCGCCCATGTCGCGCGCGCTGCGGGTGCCGGTGATCATCTCCCAGATGCCGGTCAGCGTCGCGACACTCATGTCGTAGGTCTGGACCACCCCGGCGCCCAGGGCGCTCAGCGGGTCCAGGCGCTCGAAGCGCCCCTGCCCGCCCTGCACGCCCAAGATGCCCACGGGTTCGGCCTCGCTCCCGGGTCGCGGCACGGGCGTGGCGACGAGGTCCAGCTCACGCCCGTCACGCTGCACCGTCACGCGGACCTGCTGGCCCGCCCGCGGCTGGATGTGGCGCTGCACCTGGTCGAAGCGGACCACCCGCTCGCCATCCAGGGCGATGATGGCGTCGCCGGGCTGCAGGCCGGCGATTTCGGCGGGCGAGCCGGGGCCTACCGCGGCCACCGTCGTCATGTCGCGCGGCGCCCCGAAGGTGGCGTAGAGCCCCGCGAAGAGCACGGCGGCCAGCACGAAGTTCGCCACCGGCCCGGCGGCGACGATGATGGCGCGGTCCCGAACGGGCTTGTCATGGAAGGTCTGGCCCGGGCGCTCGGCAATGCGCGACTCGGGCGGCAGTTCCTCGGAGGGAATATGCCCATGCAGCTTCACGTAGCCACCCAGCGGAATCCAGGCCAGGCGCCATTCGGTCCCCTGCCGGTCGGTCCAGCGGGCCAGCGCCCGGCCGAAGCCGATGCTGAACACGTCCACATGCACCTTCCGCCAGCGCGCGGCGAGGTAATGGCCCAGTTCGTGGAAGAAGATCAGCACGCCCAGCACCACCAGGAAGGCCAGGATGGTCCGCAGCGTCTCGGGCAGGAAATCCAACATTTCGGTTCCTCAGGCGGCCGCGCGGTGGGCGGCGATGTCGGTCGCGCGGGCGCGCGCCGCCGCATCCAGTTCCAGCACGGAGGCCAAATCATCCACGGGCTGCCCGCCCAGCGCGGACAGCGTCTCCTCCACCACGGCCGCGATGTCGAGGAAGCCCAGGCGTCGCGCCAGGAACAGCGCCACCCCCACCTCATTGGCCGCGTTCAGCACGCAGGGCGCGCCCCCGCCGGCGGCCAGCGCCGCGCGGGCGAGGCGCAGGGCGGGAAAGCGCACCGGGTCCGGCGCCTCGAATTCCAGCCTGGACAGCGCCGCGAGGTCGAGCCGACCCACATCCACTGCCATCCGGTCGGGCCAGGCCAGGCAATGGGCGATGGGGGTGCGCATGTCGGGCGTGCCGAGCTGCGCGATGAGCGAGCCATCGGCGTATTGCACCAGCCCATGCACGGCCGATTGCGGGTGGACCAGCACCTCCAGCTGCTCCGGGCGCACCGGGAACAGGCGCGCGGCCTCGATCAGCTCCAGCCCCTTGTTGAACATGGTGGCGCTGTCCACGCTGATCTTGGCGCCCATGGACCAGACGGGGTGGCGCACCGCCTGCTCGGGCGTGGCCTGGGCCATCTGCGCGAGGCTCGCCTGGCGGAAGGGGCCGCCCGAGGCGGTCAGGATGATCTTCTCGACGGCGGCAAAGCCATCCCCGCCACGGCTCATCAGCGCCTGGAAGATGGCGTTGTGCTCGGAATCCACGGGCAGCAGGGTGGCGCCGCCGGCCCGCGCCGCCTCCAGCACCAGGGGGCCGGCGCAGACCAGGCTCTCCTTGTTGGCCAGGGCCAGCGTGCCGCCCCGGGCCAGCGCGGCCATGGTGCTGCCCAGCCCCACCGCGCCCACGATGGCGGCCATGGTCCAGTCGGCCGGGCGGGCGGCGGCATCAATCACCGCCTCCGGGCCGCACACGGTCTCGATTCCACTGCCGGCCAGCGCCTCGGCCAGGGCGGGGCCGCACTCGGGGTCCGCCACCACGGCCAGCCGCGCGCCATGCCGGCGCGCCTGGGCGGCGAGCGTGGCCACGTCCCGGCCCGCGACCAGCGCCTCCACGGCGAAGCGGCCCGGGGGGGCGGCCTCCAGCAAGGCCATGGTGCTGCGCCCGATGGAGCCGGTGCTCCCCAGCACGGTGATGCGGCGCGATGGACCCAAGACTACCTCCAAAGATGCACGCCGGCGCCCAGCAGCACCCCGATCAGGGCGCCCACCGGGGCCGCGGCCAGCACGCCGTCCAGCCTGTCCAGCAGCCCGCCATGGCCGGGGATCAGGCCCGAGGAATCCTTTACCCCAAATCGGCGCTTGATCCAGCTTTCCAAAAGATCCCCCGCCTGGGCGGCGAGGCCCAGCACCGCCGCCACCAGAAGCACATGCGCCACCGAGAACTCGGAGGTGAAGACCATGGCCGCCAGCAGCCCCACCAGCATGGCGCCACCGAGCCCCCCCAGCGCCCCGGACCAGGTCTTGTTCGGCGAGATGGACGGCACAAGGCGCGGCCCGCCAAAGGCCCGCCCCGCCAGATAGGCCGAGATGTCCGAGGCCCAGACCACCAGGAAGAGGAAGATGACGTTGTCGCGGCCCACCCGGTCATCGGCCCGCAGCTCGATCAGCGCGATGCCCGCCAGACCGATATAGACCACCCCGAAGCCGAGCCAGAGCGGCGGCACGCGCCCGAGCGGGTGCCGGGCAACCCATTGCGCCCCATAGGCGCCGGCCGCCAGCACCAGCAGCCCCCAGAGCGAAAGGCCCAGCACGGCCAATAGCCCGGCCAGCAGAACCACGCCCGGCACCAGCATGCCCGGCATGACGCGGGTGGAGCCCCCGCAGAGCCGCACCCACTCCCAGGCCATGCCGGCCACGCAGATGGCCATGAGGCCGGCCCACCACTCGGCGCCCAGCCACATGCAGGCCAGCGCGGCAGGCCCGAGCAGCGCCGCCGTCAGCGCCCGCTTCCGCAGATCTCCCCAGCGTTGCATTCCTGTCAGCCTGGCCGGTGCGCCTTGCCCATGGCCTCAGCCCACCCTGGCGCCGAACCGGCGCTCCCGGGCGGCGAAATCGGCCAGGGCCGCGTCGAAATGCTCCGCGCCGAAATCGGGCCAGAGCACGGGCAGGAAGACCAGTTCCGCATAGGCGGCCTGCCACAGCAGGAAGTTCGAGATGCGCTGCTCGCCCGAGGTGCGGATGATGAGGTCGGGGTCGGGCATGCCCGCCGTGAAGAGCCTGGCGCCGAAGCCCGTCTCATCCAGCGTGGCGGGGTCCAGCTGGCCCGCTTGGGCGGCGGCCGCCACCGCCCGCGCTGCGGCCAGGATCTCGGCCCGCGCGCCATAGGAAAGGGCCACCGTCAGGTTCAGCCGCGCGCCGCCCGCCGTGCGTTCCTCGGCCTGGAGAATGGCGGCGCGGGTCTCGGCACCGAATCGCTCGCGGTCGCCGATCACGCGCAGGCGCACGCCTTCCTTGGTGAGGTGCCCCACCTCGGCCCGCAGATAGTGGCGCAGCAGGCCGGTCAGTTCCTGCACCTCATCGGCCGGCCGCGCCCAGTTCTCGGAGGAGAAGGCGAAAAGGGTCAGCCAGGACACGCCCGAGCGGATGGCCGCCTCGATGGTGCGCCGTGCCGCGTCCGCGCCCGCCCGGTGGCCGAGCGCGACGGGCAGCCCCCGTGCCTGGGCCCAGCGCCGGTTGCCGTCCATGATGACGGCGACGTGGCGGGGCGGCGGGGCGCCCACGCCCGCCGCGGTGGCGGGCAAGGAGGACATCAGACGGTCTTGATGTCCTTTTCCTTCTCGGCGGTGACCTGCTCGATCTTCTTCACATATTCGTCGGTCAGCTTCTGGACCTCGTCGGACCAGCGCTTGGCGTCATCCTCGCCGATCTCGGACTTCTTCTTCCAGCCCTGGATCTGCTCCATGCCGTCGCGGCGCACGCCGCGCACGGCCACTTTCGCGCCTTCCGCATACTTGGCCGCGGTCTTGGCCAGTTCGTTGCGGCGCTGTTCCGTCAGCGGAGGCAGGTTCACGCGGATGGTCTGGCCTTCGGTCTGCGGGTTCAGGCCCAGGCCCGAATCGCGGATGCCGATCTCGACCGCCTTCACCACCGAACGGTCCCAGACCTGGACCGACAGCATGGAGGGCCCGCCCACCGAAACGGTGCCGAGCTGGCTCAGCGGCTGGTTGCTGCCGTAGGCCTCGATGCGGATGGGCTCCAGCAGCGAGGGCGAGGCACGGCCGGTGCGCAGCCCGGTGAATTCCTTCTTGAGCGTCTCCATCGCGCCGTCCATGCGGCGGACGAGATCAGCCTTGAGCGTCTTGAGGTCGGGGGGTGGGGCCGCCATGGGTTCGCCTCGCGGTCAGGGGGTGTCGGTCACGGTGGTGAAGCGGCCGTGGCCGAGCATCACCTCGGTGAAGGCACCGGGTTCATGGATGTTGAAGACGACGATGGGAAGATGGTTCTCCCGCGCCACGGAAATCGCGGCCGCGTCCATCACGGCCAGGTCGCGGGAGAGCATCTCCAGGTAGCTCAGCGTGGTGAAGCGCTGGGCGTCCGGGTTGCGGCGCGGGTCGCTGTCATAGACGCCGTCCACCTGCGTGCCCTTCAGAAGGGCGTTGCAGCCCATCTCGGCCGCGCGCAGGGCCGCCGCGGTGTCGGTGGTGAAGAAGGGGTTGCCCGTGCCGGCGGCGAAGATCACCACCCTTCCCTTCTCCATGTGCCGGATGGCACGCCGGCGGATATAGGGCTCGCAGATGGAGGCCATGGGGATGGCGCTCTGCACCCGCGTCTGCACGCCGATCTGCTCCAGCGCCGACTGCATGCCCAGCGCGTTCATGACCGTCGCCAGCATGCCCATGTAATCGGCCTGGGCGCGGTCCATGCCCGTCGCGGCACCCGCGATGCCGCGGAAGATATTGCCGCCGCCGATGACCAGCGCGACCTGCACGCCCAGCTCCACCACGCCCTTGATGTCGTTCGCGATGGCCTTCAGCGTGCCGGTGTCGAGGCCGTAGTTGCGGTCCCCCATCAGCGCCTCGCCGGACACCTTCAGCAGCACACGCTTGTAGACGGGCGTTTCGCTCATGGGTGTTCCGCTCTTGTTGAAGGCGCAGTGGGAAGCGGCGCGGGTGGGCCGGCCGTGAACGGCCCGCCGGCCGTGCAGGCCGGCGGAGTTTAGCAGGGGTCAGGGGCGCGGCAAGCCGCGCGCCCCGCCCTCACCATATGGCGGGTGTCAGACGCCCGCCTGGGCCGCGACCTCGGCCGCGAAGTCCGTCACCTGCTTCTCGATGCCCTCGCCGAGCTGGAAGCGGGCGAAGCCCGTGCAGGTCAGGCCGGCCTTCTGGACCACGGCCTTCACGCGGCTCTCGCCGTCATGCACCCAGACCTGCTCGAGCAGCACCACTTCCTCGTAGAACTTGCGGATGCGGCCTTCGACCATCTTCTCGATGACAGCGGGGGGCTTGCCGGAGGCCTGGGCCTGCTCGGTCAGCACCGCCTTCTCGCGCTCCAGCGCGGCGGGGTCCACGGCGGAGATGTCCAGCGCATCCGGCCGGGTGGCGGCCACATGCATGCCCATCTGGCGGCCCAGCGTCAGGATGGCATCGGCCTCGCCGGCACCCTCCAGCGCCACCAGCACGCCGATCTTGCCCAGACCCGGCTTCACTGCGTTGTGGACATAGGTCGCGACCGCGCCCTGGCCGACCTTGAGCACCCGCGCGCGGCGGATGGTCATGTTCTCGCCGATGGTGGCGATCATCTTGGTCAGCTCGTCCTGGGTGGTGTGGCCGGTGCCGGGATAGGGCGCCGCCTGCAGCGCCGCCACATCCTCGCCGACCGTCAGCGCCAGCTTGGCCACGTTCTCCACGAAGGCCTGGAAAGCCTCGTTGCGCGCCACGAAGTCGGTCTCGGCATTCACCTCGACCATGGCGGCCACCTGGCCGTCCGAGGCCACGCCCACCAGCCCTTCGGCGGCGACGCGGCCGGACTTCTTGGCGGCGGCCGAGAGACCCTTCTTCCGCAGCCAGTCGATGGCGGCTTCCATGTCGCCGCCCGCCTCGACCAGGGCCTTCTTGCAATCCATCATGCCGGCGCCGGTGGCGTCGCGCAGTTCCCGCACCATCGCGGCGGTGATTTCAGCCATGATTAGGTTCCTTGATCTTGCTGGATCAGGCCTGGGCCGCCGGGGCTTCCTCGGCCGGCACCGCCACCTCTTCGGGCATCGGGGCCGCCATGGCGCCCAGGTCGGCGCCCGAGGCCTGCATCTCGGCCGAGATGCCGTCGAACACCGCGCCCGCCACCAGGTCGCAATAGAGGTTGATCGCGCGGATCGCGTCGTCATTGCCCGGAATGGGGTAGGTCACGCCCACGGGGTCCGCGTTGCTGTCCACCACGCCGACGACCGGGATGCCAAGCGTGTTGGCTTCCTCGATGGCCAGCTTCTCCTTCACCACGTCAATGACGAAGATGAGGTCCGGCAGGCCGCCCATCTCGCGGATGCCGCCCAGTGCGCGGTCCAGCTTCTCCTTGTCGCGGGTCAGCATCAGGATCTCCTTCTTGGTGAGACCCTGGATGTCGCCGGAGAGGCGGCCGTCCAATTCCTTCAGGCGCTTGATGCTGCCCGTGATCGTCTTCCAGTTGGTGAGCATGCCGCCCAGCCAGCGGTGGTTCACGTAGTACTGGCCGCAGCGCGTCGCGGCCTCGGCCACGTATTCCGCCGCACTCTTCTTGGTACCCACGAAGAGCACGCGGCCGCCGCCGGCCACCGTGTCGCGCACCACGCGGAGCGCACGCTCCAGCATCGGGACGGTCTGCTGAAGGTCCAGGATATGGACCTGGTTGCGCACGCCGAAGATGTAGGGGGCCATCCGCGGGTTCCAGCGCCGCGTGTGGTGGCCGAAATGCACGCCCGCTTCGAGCAGTTGGCGCAGGGAAACTTCGGGCATCGCCATGGCGATCTCCTTCCTGTTCAGTCCGGTTGGGCCTCCGCGGCGCGAACCCCGGATCGCTCCGGGACCGGACCCTGCCATGGTGGGAACACCATTCCGGAAGGGGCGCCGCGTGTGGATTACCGGCGGAACCATTCCACCGGCGCGGGGCTCATGGCCGAATTCCCGCCGGAACGCAAGCCTCCAGGGCTGAAACCAGCCTGTCGGCGCCCTGTTTCACGCTGCCGTCATTGACCACGCGCACCACCCTGAGCCCCGGCGGCAGCGGCACCTCCCGCGCGAGGCGGGCCGCGATCTCGGCCTCGCCCTCCCGCCCCCGGGCCGCGAGGCGCGCGGCCAGCACGGCGGCCGGCGCCGTCACCTCGATGACGGTGAGCGGCGCGCGGGACGCCACCTCCTCCAGCACGGCACGCGAGAGGCTCATCACCGTCACCGGCGCGCGGCGGGTCTCCTCGGTGCGGATGCCGTAGTGCAGCCCGTGCGCGCGCCAGCGCACCGCGAGGTCGGCCGTGGCGAAGCCCGCCTCGTCCAGCGCCTCATGCCCCTCCTCCCCCAGCCCCTCGGGGCGGGAGATGACGCGGCGCGCGAAATGGAACCGCGTATCGCCCGCCAGCGTCGCCCGCGCCGCCGCCAGCAAGGTGTCCTTGCCCGCCCCGGAGGGCCCCACCACCGCCACCCACATCAGACCGTCCCCGGATTGACGAATTGCGCCGCAGGCGTCCCTATCCCCACAACGCCAAGGAGGCCAGCCATGTTCACCACCCGCCCGGAAATCGCCGCCACCTTCGGTGCGGTGGCCAGCACCCACTGGATCGCCTCGCAGGTGGGGATGAGCGTGCTGGAACGCGGCGGCAACGCCTTCGACGCCGCCGCCGCCGCCGGCTTCACCTTGCAGATCGTGGAGCCACATCTGAACGGGCCGGGCGGCGACTGCCCCATCATCCTGCACAGCGCGAAGCTGGGCGCGCAGCAGGTGATCTGCGGCCAGGGCCCCGCCCCCGGCGGGCTGAACGTGGCGCTGATGCGCGACCAGCTTGGCCAGCCCATCATGCCGGGCACGGGCTTCCTCGCCGCCCCCGTCCCCGGCGCCTTCGACGCCTGGGCGCGCATGCTGCTGGAACACGGCACCTGGCGCCTGCGCGACGTGCTGGAGTATGCCATCGGCTACGCCGCGCGCGGCGCGCATATGGTCCCGCGCGTGATCCAGACGCTGGCCACCGTGAAGCCGCTCTTCGAGGCGGAATGGAAGACCTCCGCCGCGCTGTGGCTGCGCGATGGCGGGCCGCAGCCCGGCAAGCTCTGGTCCAACCCCGTGCTGGCCGAGACCTATGCCCGGCTGGTGCGCGAGGCCGAGGCCCCCGGCCGCACCCGCGAGCAGGAGATCGAGGCCGCCCGCGACGCCTGGTATGGCGGCTTCGTCGCCGAGGCCATCGACCGCTTCGTCCGCACGCCCATGATGGACACCTCGGGCGAGCGCCATGCCGGCGTGCTGACCGGGCAGGACATGGCGAACTGGCGCGCGGGCGTGGAGGCCCCCACCACCCGCGAGTTCCGCGGCCACACCGTGCTGAAATGCGGCCCCTGGAGCCAGGGCCCGGCCATGCTCCAGACGCTGGCCCTGCTGGACGGCTATGACCTTTCGGCCATGGACCCGGTGGGCGAGGAATTCGTCCACACCGTCACCGAGGCCATGAAGCTCGCCTTCGCCGACCGGGAAGGCTTCTACGGCGACCCGGCCTTCGTGGACGTGCCGCTCGCCACCCTGCTGTCCGACGCCTATGCCGCCGAGCGCCGCAAGCTGATCGGCCGCGAGGCCTCGATGGAGTTCCGCCCCGGCACGCCCGATGGCCGCGCCGCACAGGGCGTGGACTACGCCGCCGCCATCCGCCGCGCCGCGGAGATGACCGCCGCCGCCGGCACGGGCGAGCCCACCGTCTCCCGCCTCGGCGCCTCGGGCGGGGACACCTGCCATGTGGACATCATTGACCGCTGGGGCAATTTCGTGAGCGCCACGCCCTCCGCCGGCTGGCTGCAATCCTCGCCGGCCGTGCCGGAGCTCGGTTTCTGCCTCGGTACGCGCTGCCAGATGTTCTGGCTGGATGCGGAGCTGCCCAACGGCCTCAAGCCCGGCAAGCGGCCGCGCACCACCCTCTCGCCCTCCATGGTGCTGCGCGATGGCAAGCCCTGGATGAGCTTCGGCACCCCGGGCGGCGAGCAGCAGGACCAGTGGCAGCCCATCATGCTGGCGCGGATGCTGGCGCATGGCTTCAACATCCAGGAGGCCATTGATCTGCCCTCCTTCCACTCCGAGCATTGGGTCAGCAGCTTCTGGCCGCGCGGCGCCAAGCCCGGGAAGCTGGTGCTGGAAGGCCGCTTCGCGCCGGAGGTCCTGGACGCGCTGAAGGCCCGCGGCCACGCGGCTGAGATGGGTGGCGAATGGAGCGAGGGGCGCCTCACCGGCGCGCGGCTGGAGGCGGATGGCCAGATCTTCGCCGGCGCCAATCCGCGCGGGATGCAGGGTTACGCTGTCGGGCGCTGAGGTTCGCGGGGAGGAGCCGAGGCCCCTCCCCCTCCCCCATCAGCTCTTCGACACGCCCCAGAAGAAGGGCAGCGGGCCCTTCTGGATGCCGGTGACGTTGCTCCGCCAGGCGGTGTAGCCCAGGAAGAAGCCGGTCGGCGCATAGACCACGTCACGGATGGCGGCCGCGTTCACCTTGTCCATCGCGGCCTTCTCGGCGGCCGCGTCAGGGGCGGCGAACCACTCGTCCACACCCGCCTCGACCTCGGCCGAGTCGGGCCAGCCGAACCAGGCGCGCTCACCCGTGGCGCGCAGCGCGTTGTAGGCGGCGGGGTTCACGCAATCGGCGCCCGCATGCCAGGTGTGGAACATGCTCCAGCCGCCCTGGCCGGGCGGGTTGCGCATGGCGCGGCGCTGGCCGGTGGTGCCCCAGTCGGTTGCCACGAAATCCACGTTCATGCCCAGGCGCCGCAGCAGGTCGGCGGTCACGTCGCCCTGCGCCTTCGTGATGGGCTGGTCCTGCGCCACGATGCAGGTGACCGGCTCGCCGGCATAGCCGCCCTCGGCCAGCAGCCGTTTGGCGGCGTCAATGTCGCGCCGACCCTTCAGGATGTCGCCGCCCGCCTCGGTGTAGCCGGGGGTGCCGGGGGTGAAGAAGCCGGGCAGCGGCTTCCACAGGGCGCTGTCACTGCCGACCAGCGCGGTCATGTAGTCCTCCTGGCTCATCGCCATCAGGATGGCCTGGCGCACCTTCTGCGAGTTGAAGGGCTTGTGCAGGTGGTTCATCCGGAAGGAGCCGATATTGCCCAGCGGGTCCGCGATATCCACCTGCACGCGGCGGTTGCGGCGCAGCAGCGGCACCAGGTCGGTGATGGGGTTTTCCCACCAATCGATCTCGTTGTTCTGCAACGCCGAGGCCGCCGTCGCCGGGTCGGGCATCACGATCCACTCGACGCGGTCCACCATCATGCGCTTCGACGCCGAGAGCCAGGTGCCGCCATTGTCGCGCGGCACATAGCCGTCGAACTTCTGGAACACCGAGCGCGCGCCGGGCACCCATTCATTGCGGATGAAGCGCATGGGGCCGGAGCCCACATATTCGCCGATCTGCTGGAAGGGGTCCGTGCGCGCGATGCGCTCGGGCATGATGAAGCAGATGGGCGTGTTGGTCTTGCCCAGCGCATAGAGCAGCTTCGGATAGGGGCTGCGCAGCACCCAGCGGAAGGTGCGGTCATCCACCGCCACCAGCTCGTTCTGGATGGCGCGGATCATCTGGCCCATCGGGTCGCGCGGCATCCAGCGCGTGATGGAGGCCACCACGTCGCGCGCCAGCACCGGCTCATTGTCATGGAAGCGCAGGTTGGGGCGCAGGGTGAAGGTCCAGGTCAGCCCATCCTGCGAGGTGGTGTGGCCCTCCACCATCTGCGGCCGCGGCGTCAGCGTGTCGTCCACGCCATAGAGCGTGTCCCACACCATGGCGGAGGCGTTGCGCACGACATATTGCGTGCCCCAGATCGGGTCGAAATTCGCGAGGTTCGCCTGCGGCACGAAGCGCAGCGTGCGCGCGGCGGCGCCCTGGCTGAGTGCCGGCGCGGCGAAGCCGGCGCTGCCCGCCAAGGCGGCCCCGGTCTGGAGGAATTGTCTGCGGTCCATGCCCACTCTCCCTGTTCTGGCGCGGCGTTGCCGCCCGCATGGGCGGTGGCTGCCGCGCGCCTGGGCAGGAGGGGCGGAAAACCCGGCCCTCCTGCCGACAGGGCGCGTCAATGCATGGACCGTGCCATCACAGCTTGCGCTGCATCGCCGCCAGGTAGCCGCGGTTGCGGGTGGGCGTGATCAGGATCTCGTTCAGGCAGACATGCGGGGGCGTGGCGGCGATGAAGGCGATGAGGCGTCCGCAATCCTCCGGCTGCACCATCTCGGACAGCTCCTGCTCCGACAGCTTGTTGGGGCGCTTGTCCATGATGGGCGTCCGCACCTCGCCCGGGCAGACCACGGTGCTGCGGATGCCGTTGGCGCATTCCTCCATGTTGATGCTGTGGCTCATCGCCACCACACCATGCTTGCAGGCGGTGTAGCCCGGGCCGCTCAAGGGGCTCACGAAGCGGCCGGCCATGGAGGCGGTGTGGATGATCAAGCCATCCTGCTGCTTGCGCATGGCGGGCAGCACGGCCAGCGTGCCGTGGAAGGCCGACATCAGGTTGCCGTCCACCAGCTCCTTCACGCCCGCCGGCGTCAGCCGCGACCAGGCGCGTTCCGTGATGTTCAGCCCGGCATTGTTCACCAGGATGTCGATGCGTCCATGCGCGGCCAGGACGGCATCCGCCACCGCCTGCACGGCCGCCGCATCGGCCATGTCACAGGCCCTGACCTCGGCCGTGCCGCCCTTGGCCGCGATGGCCTTGGCCACGGCTTCCAGCTTGGAGGCGGTGCGCCCCGTCAGCACCACCACGGCCCCTTCGGCCGCCAGCGCATGCGCGCCCGCCTCGCCAATGCCGGTGCCGGCACCCGTGACCCAGGCGATCTTTCCCTTGAGCTGCGCCATCGTTCCTCTCCCTTTGCTGTGGAACCTTGGGCGGCAGTCTGACGGAACGGGCTGCCGCGGCAACCCGGCTTGTGAGCCGTGCGGCCGCATGCTTCGCTTCGCCCATCAGGAGGAAACGACATGGCAAAGTTCCGCATCGTGACGCCGGCCGGCGCCAGCTTCACCGTGGCCGGCGGCGGCTACGACTATGAGATGGAGGCGCTGAACCTCGCCAACATCGACGCCGAGATCGTGGAGGCCCCCACCGACACCGCGGCCTTCATCGCCGCCGCCCGCGACGCGGACGCCATCTACGCCAAGGGCATTCCCTTCACCGCCGAGATCATCAACGCGCTGGACAAGTGCAAGGTGATCTCGCTGGGCTCGGTCGGCGTGGACAGCGTGGACGTGAAGGCCGCCACCGCCCGCGGCATCCCGGTCACCAACGTGCCCGACACCTTCATCGAGGAGGTGGCCGACCATTGCATGATGCTGCTGCTCTCCACCTTCCGCCGCACCATCGAGCAGGATCGCATGGTGCGCGAGCATCGCTGGAAGGAAGGGCGCCCGGCCCTGCTGCAGATCCCGCGCCTGATGGGCCAGACGCTGGGCTTCGTCAGCTTCGGCCGCGTGGCACGTGCGGTCGCCAAGCGCGCGAAGCCCTTCGGCCTGAACATGATCGCCTATGACCCGTTCCTGGACGAGACGGTGATGATCGAGAACGGCGTTGTGCCCGCGACGCTCGATGAGGTGATGTCGCGCTCGGACTTCGTCTCGATGCACGCCCCGGCACGCCCCGAATGCACCGGCATGCTGACGGAGCGCCATTTCAAGCAGATGAAGCCCAGCGCCATCTTCCTCAATGTCGGCCGCGGGCCGACCGTGGACGAGGCCGCGCTGATCAAGGCGCTGGAACAGGGCTGGATCGCCTATGCCGGCCTCGACGTGCTGGAGGTCGAGCCCCCCAGCCACAACAACCCGCTGCTGAAGATGGAGAACGTCATTCTCTCGGCGCACACCGCCTCGGCCAGCGCCCGCTTCGACGAGGCACGCAAGCGCCGCGTGGGCGCGGAACTCGCCCTCGTCGCGCAGAACAAGTGGCCGATGAGCTGCGTGAACCCCGCCGTGCTGCAGACCACCAAGCTGCAACGCTGGCAGCCGGTGAACCTGGGCCGCGGGCCGAACAGCTGAGGCGGCGCCGGGCGCCCTAGCCTGCCTCCAGCCCTGGCCCGTGGTAGCTCGCGACGGCGCGCTCCGCCGTCCAGGCAATAATGAAGCGGCAGCCCGGGGCGCCCATGGCCTCGCACTCGGTTTCGCGCACCACCGTGCCCGGGTCCACCAGGCGGTGGAACAGCCGTTCGAGGGTGACGGCATAGAGGTCGCACACCGGATGCGCGCTGCGCGCGCCGCGGCAGAGCGGGCAGCCCGCGATCTCCAGCCGCGCCGGATTGCCCGGCGTGACGCGCATCCGTCCCGAGCCCGCGAAGGTCCAGCCGTGGCGCGCGATGCTGGCCAGCAGCAGCCGCGCGCCCAGGCGCGCGGGCAAGGCACGGATCAGCCATTGCACCGGGCGGGGGATGCGATGCGCCAGCAGGTAGTCGCCGGTCAGCCTGCCGGCCTCGCGCGCGATGCGGGCGGCGTGGGCGTCGCCCAGGGCCTCGCGCAGCGCGGCTTGCAGCGCCGCGACATCCGCCTCGTCCACCATGCGCGAGGGCGGATGCTCCAGGTGATGTGTCAGCCCGGCGCGGGCAAAGACCTCACGGCAGACACGTTCGCCACGGTGCGCGCGCAGCGCCTCGGCGACGCGCGTGATCGCGTTGGGCCCGACCTGGCCGTTCACAGCTTCATGCGCGGCGGGGCCGTGCCCTCCATCTGGGCTTCGGTCATCTGCTCGGCGCCGCCACCGCAGGCCTTGATGTCCGCGGGTGCCGCGCGCCGGCGGCTGGGCGCCTGCTTCCAGTCGCGCGCCTCCTCGGTCATCTGCCGGGTGGCGTCGAAGTGGAAATCCACCTTCTTCTTTGACTGCGGGCCCCAGTAGCCCACGCGGCCAAGGTCATAGAACTTCCGCTCGAAGCCCGATTTCAGGAAGGCCTTCAGGCAGCCCAGCAGGTAGTTGCGCCGCACCTTGTCGCGCACCCAGGGGTAGCTGAGGAAGGATTTGCGCATGTAGAAGCGGCGGTAGTTGTGCATCACGCGGTCCAGCAGCGTGGCGCGGTCCATCGCGTCGGGCTTCATGATGGGGGTGACGAAGTTGTACTTCTCGAAGTCGAACACCTCCACCTTGTCGCCCAGCTCGCGGAACAGGT
>NZ_JAFFQY010000002.1 GCF_017311575.1 Roseococcus thiosulfatophilus | reverse complement strand
TAGGCCGAGGCGCCTGCACCGGCCGCGCGCTCCCCGCCTACTGCGCGCGCCGCCGCAGCGCCATGTCCACCAGCAGCAGCAGCAGGGTGAACACGATCAGCAGCACCGCCACCGCCGCCATGGCGGGGTCCAGGTTCTCGTTGATCCCGTCCCAGATGCGGCGGGGCAGGGTGAAGACGTCGCGGCTCGCGATGAACAGCACCATCACCAGCTCATCCCAGGAATGGATGAAGGCGAAGATGGCCCCCGAGACGATGCCCGGCATGATGCGCGGCAGGATCACCCAGCGCAGCGTCTGCATGAGCGAGGCCCCCATGCCCCGCGCCGCCTGCTCCAGCCGCGGGTCGAAGGCCGCCAGCGCCGTCGAGACGGTGATGACCACATAGGGGATGCCGGTCACCCCATGGGCGATGACCACGCCCACGAAACGGTCTAGCAGGTCGAGCGGCCCGAAATATCGATATAGCCCGATCGCATAGACGATCGAGGGAATGATCAGCGGCAGCAGCATCAGCAGCCGCACCAACTCCGTCGCCTGGCGCGAGATGCGCCAGCAGCCGATGGCGCACAGCGTCCCCGCCACCACCGACAGCACCGTGGAGGCGAGCGCGATGGTGAAGGACTGCCAGATGGAGCCCAGCCATTCCTCCGAGGTCAGCACCGTGCGGAAATGCTGCAGGCTCAGCCCCTCATGCGGCAGAGAGAGGAAGCGCTGGTCCGTCAGCGCCACCGGCAGCACGATCAGGATGGGCAGGACGAGGTAGAGCGCCGTGATCCAGGCCAGCCCCCGCCCGAAGGGCCCCGCGCCATGGGTGCCGTGCATGGCCTACCTCCCCCCCGCGCCGAACATGCGGCGCAGATCCACGATGCGCGAGAAGACCAGCAGCGTGACCATGATGGCCACCACCAGCATCGTCGCCATCATGGTGCCCAGCCCCCAGCGGATCAGGTCCAGGATCTGCAGCGCGATCCACTCCGCCACCATCAGCGTGCGGCCGCCGCCCAGGATGGCGGGCGTGATGTAGAAGCCCAGCGAGAAGATAAAGACCAGCACGCCGGCCGCGATCACCCCCGGCATGGAGAGCGGCAGGAAGACCTGGCGGAACACCTGCCCGCGCGAGGCGCCGAGCCCCCGCGCGGCCGCCAGCAGCCGCATGTCGATCTCACGCATGGAGGCCAGCATGGGCAGCACGGCGAAGGGCACCATGTAGTGCACCATGCCGACCAGGATGCCGAATTCGTTCCACACCAGCGGCAGCGGTTCGCTGATCACGCCCGCCTGCATCAGCGTGTTGTTCACCAGCCCCTGGCGGCGCAGCAGCGTGACCCAGGCGAAGGCCCGCACCAGCACCGAGATCCACAGCGGCACCAGCACCGCCAGGATCCACCAGTTGCGCGCCCGCGGTGAGGCCAGCGTGATGGCATAGGCGATGGCATAGCCCAGCAGCAGCGCGAATGCGGTGGTCAGCAGGCAGATGCGCAGCGTGGTGAAGATGACGCGCTGGATGCCTTCGGACGTCAGAAGCCGTTCGTAGTTGCCCCAGCCCGGCTCCGGCTCGGTGAAGGAGATGGTGAGCACTTGCACGATGGGCGCCACGTAGAAGAACAGCACCAGCGCCACGGCGGGCAGCAGCAGCAGCCACCAGCCCAGGCTCGCGCGGCCGGAGGCGTTCATGGCGCGTCCTCCTCCACCGGCACGGCGGCGTCGGCCGCCCAGCCGAGCCTGACCGCCAAGCCTTCGGCTGGCGCCACGGGGGATTGCCAGGCGGGCAGCACGGCGCGGATTTCGCCCAGATGCGCGGTCTGCACCACCAGCGAGAAGCCGGCCCCCAGATAGGCGAAGGCGCGCACCGTGCCCTCCACCACATTCTCGGCCGTCTCGCCCGGGTTCAGCACCGTGATCTTCTCGGGGCGCAGCGAGAGCAGGGCGGGCCCGCCATCGCGCGGCATGTGGACGGGCCCGACGAAGCGCACATGGATGCCCTGGCCCGGCGTCTCCAGCAGCATCCCCGCCGCGTCCGGCCCGCGCGCGATTCCGTGCAGGAAGTTCGACTTGCCCAGGAAGTCGGCCACGAAGCGGGTGCGCGGGCGTTCATACAACTCGCCGGGGCCGCCGAACTGCACCAGCCTGCCATGGTTCAGGATGGCGATGCGGTCCGACAGGGACAGCGCCTCCTCCTGGTCATGCGTCACGTTGATGAAGGTGCGGCCGATGCGCCGGTGCAGCGCCTTCAGCTCCTCCTGGAGTTCGGCGCGCAGCTTCTTGTCGAGCGCGGAGAGGGGTTCGTCCAGCAGCAGCAGATTGGGGTCGAAGACCAGCGCGCGGGCCAGCGCCACGCGCTGCTGCTGCCCGCCCGAAAGCTGCTTCGGCAGCCGCTCCGCGAAGGCCGAAAGCTGCACCAGGTCCAGCGCCGCGCGCACCTTGGCGTCCCTGTCGGCGCGCGACTGGCCGCGCACGCGCAGCGGGAAGGCCACGTTGTCGGCCACGCTCATATGCGGGAACAGCGCATAGCCCTGGAAGACCATGCCGAAATCGCGCTTTTCGGGCGGCAGCGGCGTGATGTCGCGCCCGTCCAGCAGCACATGCCCGTCGGTCGGCTCCACGAAGCCCGCCACCGCCATCAGGATGGTGGTCTTGCCCGAGCCGCTCGGGCCCAGCAGCGTCAGGAACTGGCCCTGCTCCACCTCCAGCGAGACATCCTCCACCGCCGTGAAGTCGCCATAGCGCTTGGTCAGCCGCCGCAGCGAGAGGGCGTGGCCCTTCACGACTTGTAGTCCGGCTGCTGGCGATCGAGCTTGCGGCGCAGCGCCTGCCAGGGCAGCCAGCCCTTGGTGGGGCCGCTGCCGAACTGGTCGCGCGTGCGTTCCACCACCTCGGGCGGCGGCATGGTCACCGCCTTGCCGCCCGATTGCGCGGCAAGCTGGATGCGGCAGGACTGCTCCAGGTAGTACATGTAGTAGAAGGCTTCGGCGACCGTGCGGCCCACCGTCAGCAGGCCATGGTTGCGCAGGATCATGCAGTTATGGCTGCCCAGGTCGCGCACCAGGCGCTGCCGTTCCGACAGGTTGTCGTCCGCCGCGATGCCCTCGTATTCATGGATGGCGACACGCCCCGCGAACTCGATGCTGATCTGGTTCAGCGGCAGCAGCCCCTGTTCCTGCGCCGCCACGGCCATGCCGGCGATGGTGTGGGTGTGCATGACGCAGGCCGCGTCCTCGCGCCCCGTGTGCACGGCCGAATGGATGACGAAGCCCGCCGGGTTCACGGGCCAGCTGGTCTCCTGCAAAGGCTCGCCCTCCGCATCCACGGCGACGAGGGAGGAGGCCGTGATCTCCTCGAACAGCAGCCCATAGGGGTTCACCAGGAAGCGATGCCCCGGCCCCGGCAGCCGCACGGACAGGTGCGTGAACACCAGGTCCGTCATGCCGAAATGCGCGATGAGGCGATAGGCCGCGGCCAGATCCTCGCGCAGCTCCTGTTCGGTCGGCACGCGGTTCGGGTCGGGGCGGACGGGCGGCGGGGGAAGGGACATCAATAGCCTCGCGCGGGGTCGTAGAGATGGGGGATGGCCTCGCCACGCTCCAGCGCGGCGATGGCGCGGGCCACGTAGCGCGCGCGCTCGGCGCGGCTGGGCAGGCTGGCCACATGGGGCGTGACGATGATGGAAGGGTGCGCCCAGGCCGGGCTGTCCGCGGGCAAAGGCTCGGGCGTGAAGACGTCCAGCACCGCGCCGGACAACTGCCCGGAATCAAGGGCCGCGATGATGTCGGGCAGCACCTGCTGCGCCCCGCGCCCCACCTGCACCAGCCCCGCGCCGCGCGGCAGCTTCGCCAGCAGCGGCGCCGCGAGAAGGCCCTGGGTTTCTGCGGTGGCGGGCAGCAGGCAGACCAGCACGTCGCAGCCGGAGAGGAAGGCGTCGCGCTCCCCGGCACCGGCGAAGCATTCGACGCCGGGGATGGATTTGCGGCTGCGCGACCAGCCGCGCACCGGAATGCCCAGCGCGCGCAGCATCTCGGCCGAACGCTGGCCCATGGCGCCGAGGCCCATGATGCCCACGGTGCGGTCGGCGGCGGCGAAGGGCGGGTCCACCGCCGCCCATTCCCGCGCGGCCTGGGCCAGCGCCATGCGCCGCGCCTCCTTGGCCAGCGACAGCACGGCCCACACCACGAATTCGCCCATGCGCTGCGTGGCCTCCTCCGGCACGCAGCGCACGATGGGGACGCCGGGCGGCAGCGTCGGGTCCGCCACGATATGGTCCACGCCCGCGCCCGAGCCAAAGATGGCGCGCAGCCTGGGCATGGCGGCGAGGCGCCCTGGCTCGGGGTCCCAGACCAACGCGTAGTCCACCATCTCGGGCGTCACGTCTGGGTCATTCCAGTCCCGGACCTCCAGGCCCGGCACCAGGTCACCGAAGCCGCGACGCCATTCCAGGACGGCCTCGGGGCCGCCCGACTTCACCACCAGGATCACGCGAAATACCCTATGTCAGCCAGTCACCATGTCGATGTAGTCGGCGTTCACGCGGGCATAGTTCTCACCCCACCAGCGCCCGTTCTGCGCCACCTGCACGGCGGCGTTGGCGGGCTCGGTCGGGTTGAAGCGCTTGTATTCCTCCGGCACCAGCGGCGCGGCTGCCGGGTTGGTCGGGCCATTGCCGAAGAACTTCAGCAATTCCACCTGCTGCTCGGCATTGGCCAGCATCGAGGCCAGCAGCCGCTGCGCCGCAGCCCCCGCCGGGTTGCCGCGCGGGCTGACGAAGATGCCGGGCTGGAGAATCCCCTGGTTCCAGATGAACTTGAACCGCCCGTTGCTCTCCTGCTCCAGCACCTTGGCGCGGGTGTGCCAGATCTGGCCCATCACCGCCTCGCCCGTGCGGATGAACTGCTCCGACTCCGCGCCCGAGGTCCAGAAGACCAGGTTGCGCCGGATTTCCCGCACGCGAGCGAGCGAGGCCCGCACGTCCAGCGGATAAAGCTCCGGCAGGGGGCGCCCCAGCGACATCTGCGCCGCGTCCAGCGCGCCCGCCGCGTCACGCCGCAGCAGCCGCGTGCCGGGGAAGCGGCGAAGGTCCCAGAAATCCGCCCAGCCGGTGGGCGGCGTGGGGAAGCGCTGGCTGTCATAGACCAGCACGTTGCTGAACGAGTAGGGCGCGGCCCCGTGCTCCAGCGCGAAGGTCGGGCCCAGCACATGGTCCCGATTCACCACATTATAGTCCACCGGCGTCAGCAGGTTCATGCCGCCCAGCAGGAAGGCCGAGGTGGCGGAACTGTCGCAAAGGTCCCAGGTGACGCGCCCGCTCTCCACCATGGAACGGATGCGGCCGGCGGACGGCCCCGTGCTGTCCTGCACGACGCGAAAGCCCGGGTTGGCGGCCATGAAGGGCTCGCCATAGAAGCGGCCGAAGGCCTGGTTGGCCATGCCGCCCCAGTTCACCATCACGATGTTCTGCGGCGTCTGCGCACCGGCCTTGCCGGCCACGGCGGCCCCCACGCCGAGGGCCGTGAGTCCCGCCAGCAGGGTGCGGCGGTCCATCTCCCCGCGCCGGAATTTCGCCAGCGCCAACTCGACGCAATCCTGCTGGAAGCTCTGCATCCGTCTCTCCTGCCCGTGTCTGTCGGTGCGCGGCCGCATGATTGCACGGCGCAGCCATCCCAGACGCAACTCGATGGTTGCCGTGGCGCCAGCGTCAGTCTCCCGGGGCCGGATCAGACCACGGCGCGGCGCCGGCCGCAATCATGGCGATGCGCGACGCCTTGGGGCTAGGCTGCCCTACCCTGTCCGGAGATGCGAATGAACGCCGAATTCGTCCTGCTCAACGCCCGTATCGCGACCATGGGGGGGCAGGGGGACATCACCGGCGGGCTGGCGTCCATGGGCGGGCGCATCGTCGCCATGGGCGAGGATTTCGCCATGCGCCAGCATATCGGGCCCAGCACGCGGGTGCTCGATGCCACGGGCGCCCGCGTCATCCCCGGCATCGTGGACAGCCATTGCCACCCGGACGCCTATGCGGTGCGGCTCAAGGGCTGGACGCTGGTCTCGCCCGACCGGGTCGCCGATCGCGAGGCGCTTCTGGCCACCATCCACCGCGTCTGCGCCTCGCTGCCGCCCGGCCGCTGGGGCGCCTTCTACCGGCTGAACGAGCGGGCCAGCGGCGGCTACCCGACGCGCGAGGAACTGGACGCCGCCGGCGCCGGCCGCCCGGTCTTCATCCTGCGCACGGACGGGCATATGGGCCTCGCCAACCGCGCCGCCTTCGCCGCCTGCGGGCTGTCCGACGACGTTGCCGACCCACCCTTCGGCGCCTTCGGCCGCGACCCCGCGACGGGCGCGCTGACCGGGCTGGTGCGGGAGACGGCGGCGCACATCTTCCTCGACGCCATCCACGCCACCGACAGCGAATCCGACATCATGGATGGCATGGAGATGGTGCAGGACCAGTGCCTGGCCCATGGCATCACCTCGGTGGGCAATGCGCTGACGCCCACCCAGGCCATCCGCGCCTTCCAGGCGATGCGGCGCAAGAGAAGGTTCCGCATGCGCCTCGGCATCATGGCCTCCGGCCGGGACGTGCCGCTGGTGCCGCATCTGATCGGGGCGGGCATCCGCTCGGGCTTCGGGGATGAATGGCTGCGGCTGATCGGCGTGGAATGGTGCCCGGATTGCTCCACCTCCGGCCGCACCGCCGCCTATTGGGACCCCTATCTCGGCACGCCCGTGCCCGGCGAGCCCGTGCCCAACACCGGCATGCTGCTCTACGACAAGGCGGACCTGACCGAGCGCGTCAGCGCCGCCCACAAGGCCGGCTTGCAGGTGATGATCGAGGGCGTGGGTGACCGCGGCATTGATTTCGCGCTGGACGTGATGGAGGCGGCACTCGCCGCGCACCCGGTGCAGGACCACCGGATGCGCGTGGAGCATTGCTGCTTCGTGACACCCCCCATCCTGGCGCGGCTGAAGCGCGGCGGCTTCATCGATTCGAGCGCCACGGGCTTCATGGACGAGCTGGGCGAGGCCTATGTGGCCAATCGCGGCCAGGCGGCCATGCGCCATATGTGGCCCCACCGCAGCCTGATCGCGGCGGGGGTGCCGGCGCCTGGCCATTCGGACTTCGCGGTGTGCCGCGTGAACCCCTTCACCGCGCTGGGCGCGATGGTCACGCGCCGCACGCAATCAGGCGCGGACCTTGACGCCAGCGAGGCCATCACGCCACGCGAGGCGCTGGCCGCCTACACCACGCTTGGCGCCTTCGCGCAGCGGGAGGAGGGCGACAAGGGCAGTCTCGAGATCGGCAAGCTGGCCGATTTTGCCGTGCTCGACACCGACATCCTCGGCTGCGACCCCACCGCCATCCGTGACACGCGCGTGACGGCCACGGTGGTGGGCGGCGTGGTGCGGCACGGGGGGTGACGCGTGGCATCACGTGGCGCATAGTCGCGCCAACGACGCCAGAACAACGCACGGCCCTTCAGCCTGAACCAGGAGGCCGCTTGCCCATCGTCCCGCCGCCAGAATTGGGGTGCGTTGCGCCATGACCGCGCGCCGGATGCACCTCGTGGCCTATCTCAAGACGGGCCCCACCGCGAACCACCCGGGCGCCTGGCGCCACCCGGCCGCGGCGCTGGACGACATCTTCGACCCTGCGCGCTACGAGCACATTGCGCGCGTGCTGGAAGCCGCGCGCTTCGATGGCTGCTTCTACGCCGACACCTTCGGCCTCCAGGACATCCATGGCGGCAATTTCGACGCCACGCTGCGCCATGGCGGGCAGATCAGCTACCTCGACCCCATGATGGTGCTGCCCATCATGGCGCGCGCCACGCGGCATCTCGGGCTGGGCGCCACCCTCTCCACCAGCTTCGCGCACCCCTACGCGCTGGCGCGCAGCCTGGCCTCGTTGGATCACATGAGTGGCGGGCGCGCGGCGTGGAATGTCGTGACCTCGGCGACCGATCTGGAAGCGCGGAATTTCGGGATGGACGGCATCCCGCCCAAGCACGAACGCTACGATCGCGCCGATGAGGCGCTGGAGGCCTGCTGCGCGCTCTGGGATGGCTGGGACGAGGGCGCGCTGGTGAAGGACCGCGCAGGCGGCGTCTTCGTGGACCCCGCGCGCGTTCGCTACGCCAACTACGAGGGGCGCTTCGTCCGCACACGCGGGCCGCTTTCCATCCCGCGCAGCCCGCAGGGGCGGCCGGTGCTGATGCAGGCCGGCTCTTCGGAGCGTGGCCGTGAATTCGCCGCGCGCTGGGCCGAGATCATCTTCATGACGCCCCATCTGCGCGAGGACGCCATCGCCTTCCGCGCCGACATGCATGCCCGCCTCGTCGCCGCCGGCCGCCGCCCGGAGGATTGCAAGATCCTGCCCAGCTTCGCCCTGGTCCTGGCCGAGACGGACAGCATCGCGCGCGAGAGGCACGACTACCTGCAATCCCTCATCGCGCCCGACGCGCAGATGATGCTGAACTCCGCCCTGGTCGGCGTGGACCTGACGCGCCACCAGACGGCGCGGGAAGTGGCCGAGGCCCAGGGCAACCAGGGCATCGCCGGCTCCACCGACCGCGTGCTGGCCCAGGCGCGCGCGGAAGGTCTGGGCTTCGCGGAAGCGGCGGCGAAGCCCCGCGGCCTGCTGGTCGGTTCCGCCGCCACCGTGGCCGACATGCTGGAGGAATGGTTCACCACCGAGGCCTGCGACGGCTTCATCTTCTGGCCCACCGTCTTCCCCGCGATGTTCGAGGAGGTCGCGCGCCTTCTCGTGCCCGAACTCCAGCGCCGCGGCCTGTTCCGCCGCGACTATGCCGGCGCCACGCTGCGCCAGAACCTCGCTTCCCCATGAAAGGCCGCTTGCGATGACCCGTCCCTTCCACCTCGGCTGGTTCCTCCAGGGCTCCTCCGTCCAGGCCTGGGGCGAGCCCTGGACCGGCGCCATCGGGCGCGACTGGATGGTGCCGGAGCTGTTCTGCGACCTGGCCCGCGCCCTGGAACGTGCCCGCTTCGACTATGTGCTGATCGAGGACAGCTCCTATATCGGCGAGAGCTATGCGGGATCGCGCGAGATCTACCTGCACCACGGCCTCTCCGTGCCGCGCCAGGACCCGAGCGTGATCGCCACCCTGATGGCCGCCGCCACGAAGCATATCGGCATCGTCCCCACCCTCTCCACCTTCGCCTATCCGCCCTACCTGCTGGCGCGGCTGGTGGCCTCGCTGGACCAGGTGTCCTCGGGCCGCATCGGCTGGAACATGGTGACTGGCAGCAGCGATTTCGCCGCGATGAACTACGGCATGGACGGCATGCCGCCGCACGATCTGCGCTACGACATGGCCGATGAATACATGGCCGCCGTGAACGCGCTGTGGGACAGCTGGGAGCCGGGGGCAATCCTGGCCGACACGCAATCGGGCGTGCTGGTGGACCACACCAAGGTCCATGCGCCGAACTTCGCCGGGCAGTGGTACAAGACGCGCGGGCCGCTCAATTCCGGCCCCTGCCCGCAGGGGCGGCCCGTCATCGCGCAGGCGGGCGGCAGCCCGCGCGGCCGCCGCTTCGCGGCCACCCATGCGGACACGGTGGTGGCGCAGGTGAAGGGCGCGGCGGGCATGAAGGTCTATCGCGACGATGTGCGCGCGCACGCCGTGGCCCAGGGCCGCAACCCGGACGATGTGAAGATCCTGTTCCTCGTCACGCCCACGCTGGGCGACACGATGGAGGAAGCCCAGCTTCGCCTGCGCCAGCGCCGTGCCCGCATCGAGGCCCAGGTGCCGCAGATGCTGGCCTTCTTCGGCAAGATCACGAACATTGATTTCGGCCAGATGGACCTCGACACGCCGGTGGACCAGATGGAGCTCACCACCAACGGCCACCAGCAATCGCTGGACGAGTTCAAGCGCTTCGCCGGCAAGCGCAGCCTGCGCGAGGCCATGCTGGCCTATCGCGGCAACCCGGGCTCGGTGGACCTGGTCGGCACCCCCGATGCCGTGGCGTCGCAGATGGAAGAGGCCATGCAGGAGGCGGGCGGCGATGGCTTCCTGCTCTCCATGAACGATGTCAGCCGCCGCGCCGTGGCCGAGGTGGCGGATGGGCTGGTGCCCGCGCTGCAGGCGCGCGGCCTGGTGCGCCGCGAATACGCCCACGCGCATTTCCGGGACAATCTGCGGGAATTCTGAACCGCGCGCCTCCTCGCCGGTTCATGCCGGCGAGGAGGCCACCCATGCCCGCCAAGTCCAAGCAGCAGCAGAAGGCCGCCGGCGCCGCGCTCGCCGCCAAGCGCGGCGACATGCCGAAATCACGCCTCAAGGGCGCGTCGAAATCCATGGCCGAGAGCATGGACGAGGCCGAGCTCAAGAGGATGGCCCACGCCAAGCGTTCCGAACTGCCGCGGCGCGACCACAAGGGGTGAGCGCAACGCAAGGCGCCTGTCTGCGTTCCTGCGGCACCATACCGCAAGGAGGCAGACATGTCCGGAAGCACCGCCCTGAAGGAAAAGCGTCTCGACGCCGAGGCCCATGCGCTGTGGGTCGCCGCCGGCTCGCCCGCCGGCGGACCGGACGCCTTCCGCGAGGAGGCGCTGCGCCAGATCCAGGAGGCCGAGACGGCCGTGGACGAGGCCAGCGAGGAGAGCTTCCCGGCCAGCGACCCGCCAGCCCATACCGGGATCACCGGCCCCGAACGCGGCTGAGGCGCCGCGCGAGGTTGTCCCGCAAGCCCCGCTGCCTGTAGAACCCCAGCGTCAGGTCCGCCGCACCAAGGTGGGCCATGCCGGGATGAGGTAGGCGGTGCGCAGGAGACGGGGCAGCAGGGGCCGGCAGAACTGGTGGCCCCTCGTGAAATGGCTGACCGTGGCGGGCATCTTCGTCGCGATCGGCTATGCGGCGCACCAGGCCGGCTCCCAGCTCGCGCGGCTCGAGGTGGAGCGGCTGGAGGCGAACCTGCAACGCTCCCTCGCGACCCAACGCGACCTCGAGCAGCGCAACCGCGACCTCCAGGCCGAACGCGACACCGCCCGCACGGCGCTGGCCGCGCTGCGCCAGCGCTATGACCGCGAGGTGCCGCAGGGCGACATGGCCCAGCTTGTGGCACGGCTGCGCGAGCGGCTGGACGCGGGTCTCACGCCCGCGCGCATGTCGGACGTCATCGCGCGCGCGGAACCGGCGTCCCGCTGCGACGGGCCGGTGGTGTCGCGCCGCTTCCGCATCGGCATCGGGCCGCGCGGCGCGGAGGATGACAGCACCAGCTTCGCGGAGGGCATGATCACCGTGCGCGCCGTCGCCCCCGCCACCGCCACGGACCTCAACGCCGCCACCACCGTCACCTTCGCGGGGCTGGGCGTGGAGGGCGGCAGCGCCACCATGACCGGCCTGCCCGCGGAGGCGAGCCTCATGCTGGGCAACACCGAGTTGCGCCTGGTGGTGGGCCCCAGCGGCGTGCCCGGCTTCGCCGCCGCCAGCCTGACGACCTGCCGGCCGCGCTGAGTCCGTCCGCCGAGCGGCGGCTTCGCGGCTTGGGTGCTTCCACCGAAGCCGATCTGAGGCTAACGCCCCTCCACCGCCGCGCGCTCGGCCTCCGTGCTGTCCATGGCCGCGATCTCGGCCAAGGTCACGGGCTTCACCGGCGGGCGGATGCGCAGCGGCTTGATCGTGCCAGGCGCCACGCCCCGCGCGGCCACGATGGTCTCCACCACCGTCAGCATGCACATGCGCCCCTGGCAGGGACCCATGCCGCAGCGCAGGAAGGCCTTGGCCTGGTTCGGGCCCGTGGCGCCGAGGCGCACGGCCTCGCGCAGCGCCGCCCCCGTCACCTCCTCGCAGCGGCAGGCGATCGCCTCGTCCGGCGCCACACGGAAGCCGGGCGCGGGCAGATACAGCGCATCGAGGAAGGCGCGTCCGCGCCGCCAGCGCGCGCGGGCGGCCTGGTGCGGCGCGGCGGCGGCATCGCGCGCCGCGCCGTCCAGCGCGCCCAGCGCGTGCAGCGCCGCCAGCGCGGCGACATGCCCCGAGGCCTCCGCCGCCTCCGCGCCCGCGATGCCGGCCGTGTCCCCCGCGATGGCGATGCCCGGGAGGTTCGTCTCGCCCCAGCCGTCGGTGCGCGGCACGAAGCAGGCCTGGGCCTTGTCCCAAGCCAGTTCGCAGCCCGCGGCCTGGGCCAGGTTCGTCTGCGGCACCACGCCCTGGTGCAGCAGCACGCGGTCCGCCCGCGCCGTCCCGCCGGGCCAGGCCACCTCCAGCCCGCCCGGCGCCGCGCGGATGGCAAGCGACGCCACGCCCGACACCACCCGCACCCCCCGCCGCACCCGCGCCAGCAGCCCCGCGCCCTTGGCGGCGTAAGGGGAGCGCAGGAAATCCCAGAGATGCGGCAGCGCCGCCCGCCAGTTCGCCCGCGGCGTCGTGTCCAGCAGCAGCGCGGGCGGGTGGCCCGCCGCCACAAGCTGCGCGGCGTAGAGCCACAGCAGCGGCCCGCTGCCCGCCATCACCACGCGCCCCTCCGGCACCAGCCCCTGCGCCTTCAGCAGCGTCTGCGCGGCCCCCACGCTCATCACGCCGGGCAGGGTCCAGCCGGGGATGGGCATGGGCCGCTCCAGCGCGCCCGTGGCGATGATGACGCGCCGCGCCACCACCATGCGCGCCGCCCCGCCCGCCGAGACACCGATGCGCCGAGCCGCGTCCAGGTGCCAGACGGTGGCGCCGGGCAGGAATTCCACCTCGGCGCGGGCGGCGGCCTGGGCCAGGGCGCGCCCGGCGCCCGGCACATTGGCCAGCGCCGGCACGGCGGCAAGTGGTGAGGCCTCCACGCCCCGGTGCACCTGCCCGCCCAGCCCCGGGTTCTCGTCCAGCAGCAGCACTGAGAGGCCGCGCCCTCCGGCCGTCGCCGCCGCGGCCATCCCGGCCGGGCCCGCGCCGATGATGGCGAGGTCATAGCCCTCGCGCAGCGACGCGACGTCGGACAGGCGCTTCATGCGCCCGCCTTCCGCCTGCCGCGCTGGCGGCGCACCTCCATCCCCGCGCGCAGGGGCACCAGGCAGGCCTGGCGGTTGCCCACGCCATCAATCATCACCAGGCAGTCGAAGCAGACGCCCATCATGCAATAGGGCCCGCGGGGCGCGCCGGAGACGCCCGTCTCGCGCGTCGCGTCGTGGCCCAGCGCCAGCAGGGCGGCGGCCACGCTGTCGCCCTCGCGCCCTTCCACCGCCTCGCCCTCGAAGGTGAAGGGCAGGGGGGTGGCGCCCTCATGCAGCCGACGGAACATCGAACCTCCGCGCGCTGAAGGCGGCGACCGAGTCCTCCAGCCCCCCGCCCGCGATCATGGGCGCCAGCACCTCGGAATGCGCGGCCGCCAGGGTCACGCCGCTGTGGCAGGTGACGAGGAAGGCGCCGGGCGCCGTCTCGCTCTCGTCATAGACCGGGAAGCCATCCCGCGACATGACGCGCAGCGCGCCCCAGCTGCGGACGATGTTCAGGCCCCCCAGCACCGGGAACATGCGCGCCGCGCGCCGGGCCATGGCGGCCAGCACGCCCGGCCCCACGGCCTCATCCACCGGGTTCTCCTCCTTGCTGTCGCCGATCATGACGCTGCCCTCATCGGTCTGCCGCAGGGTGGCGACGGGGTGGGGCAGGAAGGGGGCGGTGCGCTCGGTCACGAGCACCTGGCCGCGCTGCGGCCGCACCGGGGCGGTAAGCCCCACCATGGGCGCCAGCGCCGCATTGCCCAGCCCCGCCGCCAGCACGATGCGCCCGGCCTCGATCTCGCCCTGCGCCGTCGTGATGCGAAAGCCGCCCCCCGGAAGCGGCGCGATGTCCCGCACCGGATGGTCCGGCAGGTAGGTGGCGCCGCGCGCGAGCGCGCTGGCGTGCAGCGCCCGGAACAGCCGCAGCGAGTTCACATGCCCATCCAACGGGCAGAAGACGCCGCCCACCACGTCGCGCCCCAGCCCCGGCATCGCGCGGGCGATGCGGTCATGGTCCTGCACCTCCCAGGGGATGGGCTCCCAGCCGGGCTGGTTGTGCATGCGCATCATGGCGGCGCGGCGGCGGTCCAGCTCCTCCTCCGACAGGCAGAGCGAATAGCCCCCGGGCTGGGCCAGCGACACGTCCTGCCCCGTCTCCGCGCGCAGCGCCGCCGCGAAGCCGGGCCAGAGCGCGGCACTGCCCGTGGTCCAGGCGCCATAGCGCGCCATGCCGAGCCCCTTGGACTGCACCCAGACCAGGGCGAAGTTGCCGCGGCTGGCACGCCGCGCCACGTCGCCCTCATCCAGTATGGCGACGCCGAGGCCCCGGCCCGCCAGCCCCCGCGCCACGGCCAGGCCCACGATTCCGCCGCCGACCACCGCGATGTCGAATGCCCTTGTCATGCCGGCAGCATGGCCGCGCCGCGTTCCGGTGCAAACCCCGGATGCCGGCCCGGCATTGCGGCGGGGGGAGGGGTTGGCTATCTCCAAGGCATGCCGGCTCCCGATCAGAATGCCATCCGCATCGCGCCCACCGACGTGCTGCTGGGCTTCGCCGGCGGCAGCAAGCGCGCCGTGCTGCAATCCCTCGCCGCCGAGGCCGCCCGCCGCCTGAACCTGCCCGAGCGCGAGGTGCTGGACGCCGTGCAGGCGCGCGAGGCGCTGGGCTCCACGGCACTCGGTCGCGGCGTCGCCCTGCCCCATGCGCGGATGGAGGGCGAAATCCCCCCCACCATGCTCTTCGCCCGCCTGGCCCGCCCCGTGGACTATGAGGCGCGGGACGAGGAGCCGGTGGACCTCGTCATCCTAGTCCTCTGGCCCGCGGCGGAGCCGGAGGGCTTCCTGCCCTCGCTCGCCGAGACCTGCCGCGCGCTGCGCGAACCGCAGACCCTGCGCCGCCTGCGCGCCGCCGCCACGCCGGAGGAGGTCGCTTCCCTGCTCACCCCCAGCCCCGGCCAGGATGGCTGAGGGAGGGTGTCGGACAGCCTCCTCCTCCTCAGCCTCGTCGCGCTGCCCTTCCTGGGCGCGCTGGCCGCTTCGCTTCTCGCGACCCATGCGCGCAATGCCGCCGCCTACCTGGCGGGCGGCGTGGCGCTGGCGGGGCTGGCGCTGGTCTGGACCGCCTATCCCACCATCTCCCAGGGCGGCGTGTTGCGGGCGGAATTCGCCTGGGTGCCGCAGCTCGGGCTGAACTTCGTGCTGCGGATGGACGGGCTGGCCTGGCTGTTCGCCGGGATGGTCACGGGCATCGGCGCGCTGGTCGTGGTCTATGCGCGCTACTACATGTCCACCGAAGACCCGGTGCCGCGCTTCTTCGCCTTCCTGCTGGCCTTCATGGGCGCGATGTGCGGGCTGGTGCTGTCGGGCAATCTCATCCAGCTCGCCTTCTTCTGGGAGATGACCTCCCTCTTCTCCTTCCTGCTGATCGGCTATTGGCATCACACCCAGGCCGCGCGGGACGGGGCGCGCATCGCGCTGACGGTGACGGCCACGGGCGGGCTCTGCCTCTTCGCGGGCCTGCTGCTGATCGGCCACATCGTCGGCAGCCATGACCTCGACGTGGTGTTGGCCTCGGGCGATGCCATCCGGAACCACCCGCTCTATCTGCCGGCCCTGGTGCTGGTGCTGCTGGGCGCGCTGACCAAGAGCGCTCAATTCCCCTTCCATTTCTGGCTGCCGCACGCCATGGCGGCCCCCACCCCCGTCTCGGCCTATCTGCATTCGGCGACGCTGGTGAAGGTGGGGCTGTTCCTCATGGTGCGGCTCTGGCCCGTCATGGCCGGCACCGATGCCTGGTTCTGGATCGTGGGCACGGCGGGGCTGATCACCCTGCTGGTCGGCGCCTATGTCGCCATCTTCCAGCATGACCTGAAGGGGCTGCTGGCCTATTCCACCATCAGCCACCTCGGGCTGATCACGCTGCTGCTCGGGCTGAACAGCCATCTGGCGCTGGTGGCGGCCATCTTCCACATCCTGAACCACGCCACCTTCAAGGCCTCGCTCTTCATGGCGGCGGGCATCATTGACCACGAGTCCGGCACGCGCGACATCCGCCGCTTGTCGGGGCTGAACCGCACCATGCCCTTCACAGGGCGCCTCGCGCTCGTGGCGGCGGCGGCCATGGCGGGCGTGCCGCTGCTGAACGGTTTCATCTCGAAGGAGATGTTCTTCGAGGAGGCGCTCTCGGCCGATGGGCTGCTCGTGCTGCCGCTGGTGGCGATGCTCGCCTCGGCCTTCAGCGTGACCTACTCGCTGCGCTTCATCCACGGCACCTTCTTCGGCCCCGACCCCCAGGACCTGCCGCGCCAGCCGCACGAACCGCCGGCCTGGATGCGCTTCCCCGTCGAGATCCTGGTGCTGGGCTGCATCTTCGTGGGCGTGCTGCCGGCCGCGACGGTGGGGCCCTTCCTCGACCTCGCCGCGCGTTCCGTGCTCGGCGAGGCGACGCCTTACTACAGCCTCGCCGTCTGGCACGGCGTGAACCTGCCGCTGGTGATGAGCATGATCGCCCTCGGCGGCGGCGTGGTGCTTTATATGGCCCTGCAGAAGCACCTGCGCAGCGGCATCGAGGGCCCGCCGCTGATCCGCCGCCTGGAAGGCCGGCGCATCTTCGAACGCGCGCTGGTCTTCCTCTCCTGGCGCCTCGCGCGGCGGCTGGAGGGGGTGCTCGGCACGCGGCGGCTGCAGCAGCAGCTTCGCATGGTGCTGTTGCTGGCACTGGCAGCGGGGGGCTTCGCGGCCTGGCATCGCGGCGTGGGGCCGGGCAACCTGGTGCCGCAGGGGGTGGACCCGGTCATCGCCCTCGTCTGGGTGGTGGGGGCCGCCTGCGCGCTGGGCGCGGCCTGGCAGGCCAAGTTCCACCGCTTCGCGGCCATCATGCTGCTGGGCGGCGCGGGGCTCGTGGTCTGCATCACCTTCGTGTGGTTCTCCGCCCCCGACCTCGCCCTGACCCAGCTTCTGGTGGAGGTGGTGACGACCGTGCTGCTGGTGCTGGGCCTGCGCTGGCTGCCGAAGCGCATGGACAAGCCGGGGGCCACGGGCGTGGAGGTGGTCACCATCAGCCGCCGCCTGCGCGACCTCGCCATCGCCATCGCGGCGGGCTTGGGCATGGCGGCACTCGCCTTCGCGGTGATGACGCGCACGCCCCCCGACCTGCTGGCCCAGCATTTCCTGGCCCGCGCCTATACCGAGGGCGGCGGCACCAATGTGGTGAACGTCATTCTGGTGGATTTCCGCGCCTTCGACACGCTGGGCGAGATCTTCGTGCTCGGCGCCGTCGCGCTCACGGTCTTCGCCCTGCTGCGCCGCTTCCGCCCCGCGCCCGAGAGCGTGGAGGTGCCCGAGCAGCAGCGCGACCAGTCCGCCCGCGACGCCGAGCGGCCCGACCGGCGCGACGGCGACACGGTGGCGGACTGGCTGCTGGTGCCCTCGGTGCTGACGCGGCTGCTGTTTCCCGTCATCTGCATCCTGGCTGTTCACCTGCTGCTGCGCGGGCATGACCAGCCCGGCGGCGGCTTCGCGGCGGGGCTGGTGGCCTCCATCGCCATCATCCTGCAATACATGATCGGCGGCGCGGCCTGGACCGAGGAGAAGCTGCGCGTGCTGCCGCTGCGCTGGATGGGGACGGGGCTGCTGCTGGCGGGCGGCGTGGGGCTGGCCTCGCTGTTCTTCGGCATGCCCTTCCTGACCACCTACTTCGCCTATGCCGACCTGCCCTGGATAGGCCGCGTGCCGACGGCGAGCGCGCTCCTCTTCGACATCGGCGTCTTCGCCCTGGTGGTGGGGGCCACGGTGCTGATGCTGATCGCGCTGGCGCACCAGTCCGTCCGCGGCCACCGCGCGGAGCGCCGGGCCGAAACGGCCCCCCGCGCCCTGGTGCCGGGAGAGGATTGATGGAGCTGGTCGTCGCCATCGGCATCGGGGTGCTGACCGGCTCGGGCGTGTGGCTGCTGCTGCGGCCGCGCACCTTCCAGGTCATCATGGGGCTGTCGCTGCTCTCCTACGCGGTGAATCTCTTCATCTTCTCCACGGGCGGGCTGCGGACGGGCGCGGCGCCGGTGCTGGAGCCGGGCGGGGTCGGCGACCTCACGACCCATGCCGACCCGCTGCCCCAGGCGCTGGTGCTGACGGCCATCGTCATCAGCTTCGCCACCACGGCGCTGTTCCTCGTGGTGCTGCTGGCCGCGCGCGGCCTGACCGGCACCGACCATGTGGATGGGCGGGAGCAGGACCGATGACACATCTCGTCATCGCGCCGATCATCATCCCGCTCTTCGCCGGCGCGCTGATGATGCTGCTGGGCGAGCGGCGGCGCGTGCTGCAGACGGCGCTGGGCCTCGCCGCCACCGCCGCGCTGGTGGTGGTGGCCGCCATGTTGTTGCTGCGCGCCGACGGCGCGTCGGCGGCCGAGGTGCAGCTCTATCGCCTCGGCAACTGGCCTTCCAGCTTCGGCATCGTGCTGGTGCTGGACCGGCTCTCCGCGCTGATGCTGGTGCTGGCTTCCGTGCTGGGCCTGGCCGCCCATGTCTTCGCGCTGGCCCGGTGGGACCGGGCGGGGGCGCATTTCCATCCGCTGTTCCAGTTCCAGCTCATGGGGCTCAACGGCGCCTTCCTGGCGGGCGACCTGTTCAACCTCTTCGTCTTCTTCGAGGTGATGCTGGCGGCCTCCTACGGGCTCGCGCTGCACGGCTCGGGCACGGCGCGGGTGCGGGCGGGGCTGCACTACATCGCGATCAACCTCGCGGCCTCGCTGGTTTTCCTGGTGGGGGTCAGCGTCATCTATGGCGTGGCGGGCACGCTCAATATGGCGGACCTCGCGGCCCGCATGCACGACATCGCGGCCGAGGACCGCGCTTTGCTGGAGACGGGCTGCGCCATCCTGGGCGTCGCCTTCCTCATCAAGGCCGCCATGTGGCCGGTGGGGTTCTGGCTGCCCGGCACCTATGGCGCGGCCAGCGCGCCGGCGGCCGCCATCCTCTCCCTACTGAGCAAGGTGGGCATCTATGCCGTGCTGCGGCTGTGGCTGCTGCTGTTCGGGGACGAGGCCGGGGCGTCTTCGGGCTTCGGCGGCACCTGGCTGATGCTGGGTGGGCTTGCCACCATCGCCTTCGGCTCGCTCGCCGTGCTGGCCACGCAGAACATGGCGCGGCTGGCCGGTGCCTGCGTCATCGTCTCCTCCGGCACGCTGCTGGCGGCGCTGGGCGCGGGGCAAGTGGCGGTGACGGGCGGCGCGCTGTTCTACATGACCAGTTCCGTGCTCGCGATCGCGGCGCTTTTCCTGCTGATCGAACTGATCGAGCGCGGGCGCGAGGTGGGCGCGGACGTGCTGGCCGTGACGCGCGAGGCCTTCGGCGAGGGCGCGGAGGAGGAATACCTCGACGATGACGAGGAGATCGGCGTCGCCATCCCCGCCATCATGGCGCTTCTGGGGCTGGGCTTCATGGCCTGCGCGCTGCTGCTGGCGGGGCTGCCGCCGCTCTCGGGCTTCCTCGCCAAATTCGCCATCCTGGCACCGCTGATCGGCACGGGGGCAGACGGCCTCCCCGCCACCACCTGGGCCGTGCTGGCCGCGCTGATCCTCTCGGGCCTCGCCTGCCTCATCGCCATGACGCGGGTGGGCATGGACGCCTTCTGGGCCGCGCCGGGCCCGCCGCCGCGTGTCGCCATGGCCGAGATCCTGCCCGTGGCCGGGCTGCTCGCGCTGTGCCTCGGCCTCACCCTCATGGCCGGGCCGGTGATGCGCTACATGCACGACACGGCGGCGGGGCTGCACGCGCCCGCGGGCTATGTCGGCGGCGTGATGCGGCCATGAGGCGCGTGCTGCCCTTCCCCTGGGTCTCGGCCGCGCTTCTGCTGCTGTGGCTGCTGCTGGTGGGCAGCATGGGGCCGGGCGCGCTGCTGCTGGGCGCCGCCCTGGCGCTGGTGGGCGGCTGGCTCCTGGCCGTGCTGGACCCGCCCCGCACCCGGCTGCGCCGGCCGCTGGCCGCGCTCCGCCTGGCCTGGGTGGTGCTGGTGGAGGTCTTCCGCTCCAACAACGCGGTCGCGCGCCTCATCCTGGCGCCGCGCACGCGGGGCCGCAGCTCGGGCTTCGTGCGCATCCCGCTCGACATGCGCAGCCCCGCGGGCCTGGCCGCGCTGGCCTGCATCCTGACCGCCACGCCCGGCACCGTCTGGGCCGAGTATGATTCCGCCCGCGGCATCATGCTGCTGCACGTCCTCGACCTCATCGACGAGGCGGAATGGGTGCGCATCATCAAGGACCGCTACGAGGCCCGGCTGATGGAGATCTTCGAATGACGGCGATGATCCTCTCCTGGTCGGTGTTCCTCGCGCAGGTGATGCTGGCGCTGGCCATGGGCTGCGCGGTCTGGCGCGTGGCCGTCGGGCCCCGCGCGCAGGACCGCGTGCTGGCGCTGGACACCTTCTACGTGCTGGCCGCCATGCTGCTGCTGGTCTTCGGCATCCGCACCGGCAGCGTGGTGTATTTCGAGGCGGCGCTGGTCATCGCCCTGCTGGGCTTCGTGGCCACCGCCGCCCTGTCGAAGTTCCTCATGCGCGGCGAGGTGATCGAATGACCCATGCCGAAAGCCTGCCCGCCTGGGCCGCCATCCTCGTCTCGCTGCTGCTGCTGCTGGGGGCGGGGCTGGGGCTGGTGGGTGCCATCGGCCTGCTCAGGCTGCGGAACTTCTATGAGCGCATCCATGCGCCCACGCTCGGCACCACGCTTGGCATCGGCAGCATCCTGCTGGCCTCGATGCTGTTCTTCACCGTGCTGCAGTCGCGCCCCGTGCTGCATGAGGTGCTGATCGCGGTCTTCATGGTGCTGACCACGCCGGTGACGCTGATGCTGCTGGCCCGCGCCGCCCTCTACCGCGACCGGCGCGAGGGCAGCGCGGAGGTGCCGCGCAGCACGACGGGGGAGGGGTAGGCCTCAGCGCCGCTTCGCCAGCCTTTCGCGCAGCTCGGTGATCCGCACCAGCGACAGGCTGAACTCGGGGCTCATGAGCTGCTCGCGTCGCTTCGCGGCGTCCGAGACCGCGAGCGTGTTCGTATCCTGGCCCTGCATATAGATGTAGTCGCCGACGAAATTGTCCTGCGCGAGCGACTCCCAGTCGGCCCCATCGGCCGAAAAGACCTGCAAGGTCAGGTAGTAGTCCTCCATGAACTTCATCTCGGGGAAATACGCGATCGCCGTGGCATCAATCTGGCGCATGTCGAGAAGGAAGCTGTGCACCGGCGCGTGGTTCGTGGCGAGGAAGTCCGCATAGGTGCGGCCATGGTCGTAGACGCGCTCGCGCCGAAGGATATGGCCGCTCGCGCCGTCCACGGCGGTGGAATAGACGCGGCCAAAGGTGGCGTTCTTGCCCGTCAGCCGCAGACGGGCCAGCAGCGTCGCGTAGGCATGCGGGAACAGGACGTCGTCATAGTCCAGGAAGCCGACATAGTCCGGCCCGGCCGCGCGCAGCATCTCGTTCAGCATTTCGGAACGCCGGTCGGGCTGCTCGGGGGTGCCGTGGAAGAAGCGCACCAGGGGGCGGCACGCCTCCGCCCAGGGCAGCCTGTCCAACTCGCGCAGGAAGGCGTCCCTCTCGGCCTCCGGCATGTCCTGGACACCGATGCAGGGCCGCACGCGGCAACCCGCCTGCGCCAGCAGGCTCAGCAGCGCATTCGCGAGAAGCCGGCGGTCGCCCCGCCCGTGGTAGCGGATCACGGTCGAGACGCGGTCACCCGCGCCGTCATGGCGCTCGCCCATGCGGAAGCAGGGCGCCTGCGCGCAGACCTTGTAGCCCAGCACCGGCGCCGCCGGTTCCAGCTCCATGCCCGTGCGGCCGTCATAGGGGAAGGGGATCTGCCCCGCCGGCGCGGCGGGGTCATGCAGGAAGCCGGGGTCGTTGACAGGGCTCGCGCAGATGCTGTGGCCGGGGAAGCGCAGCGCCATCTGCAGCAGGCGCTCGATGCTGTGGTCGGGGAAGAGGAAGAGGTCCGCGAAGTGGAGCGTGAAGGCGGCCTCGGCCTGCGCCGGGTCCTCACAGGTGAGGCCCTCCGCGCGCAAGGCCTCCGCCAGCCCCTCATCGGCCACGAGCAGCCGGGCGCCGTCCAACCCTTCGGAATTGCCAAGGCAACGGACGAACTTCCGGCGCGCCTCCGCATCGTGCTCCAGCCGTGCCGCCGCGGCCTCGCCGAAGGCCAGCGCGATGACGAGCCCCGCCGGCACCGCGATGTCGTCCAGCGCGCCGAAGGCCCTGCCGCTGAGCGCCCGCCCGATGGCGTTCAGGTATCCGTAGCCGAAGCGCATGTCGGGTTCGAGATGTGCGCCCTCGGCCCATTCGTTCCAGGCGTTCACGATGACGAAGCGCCGGTCCACGGGCAGATGGCGTTCCGCGTCGCCGACCAGGTGTTCCATCCAGCGCTGCATCACCTCCGTGCTGAAGTGATGCAGCATGAACGCCTCGGAGCCATAGCGCGCCGTGTTGTCCCAGGCCGGCACCAGCGAGCGGAACAGCGGCACGTCCCGTGGCAGGGTCTGGCGCATGTAGTGGTTTGCGACGTCCCTGTAGTCCAGGACGCTGCCATTCACCGGCCAGTAGGGGCGCAGCGCGCCGCGGATGTCGCGCGCGGCGGCGCCCAGCCAGTCATGCAGCACCCGCTCGGCGCCCGCATCCATCCCGTGATCCGCGGGCGAGGCGGCGCCACGGGTCAGCACCGCGACGACATAGGGCGCGCGCAGGCCCGCCGCCTCGCATTCGCGCCGCCAGATGCCGACATAATCCTGCCCGGCCGGGATGGAGGAGGGGCGGTAGACGAACAGCAGCGGCCGGCCGTCCACCTTGATGTAGCGCCCGTCCCGGAAGAAGGGGATGAGGTGGCGGATGAAGGCCGCGGCATCCTCCGGCGAGTAGTTCTGGCCCAGCAGGATCTCCTGCTCGTTGCCATCCCAGCGGCGCGTCCAGTTCTCGTTCGCCCAGCAGAAGCAGAACGGCATCGCCACCTCGGGCGCGCCGAGCAGCATCTCCGCCGGCTTCTCCAGGATCAGCCGGCCCGAGAACCAATAGTGGTAGAAGATCATCCCGTGCACGCCGGCCTTGCGCATCATCTCGGCCTGGCGCTGGAGCTGCGCCGGGGAATCGAGGTGGTAGTAGCCGAGGTCGGGGTGCGGGACGTGTTGCTGGTAATGTCCCTGGAACAGTGGATAGGCGCCACGGACCTTGTACCACTCGGTGAAGCCCTCGCCGTGCCAGGCGCTGTTCTCGGGCGTCGGGTGGAATTGCGGCAGATAGTAGGCCAGCACCTTGACCGTGTCGTGCACGATCTCGCCCGAGAAATCGTGCTGCGCCTCGAACAGCGGGCCGCCCTCGCGGCTCAGCCCAGGGGCTTCGAGGCGATAGTTGCGCCCGGGCTCCGACCGCCCCAGCACCAGGATGAGGCGTTCCAACGCATGCGCCAGCGTGCCGTCGGGCGGGATCGGTTCCTCCGGGAAATCCTCGAAGCGCAGCTTCAGGCTGAGCAGCCGCGACAGGCTCGCGGCACGGGCCCAGAACATGGAGCCCTGCGGGAACTCGACCCGCGGCAGGTCCTCGATGCCCTCCAGCCCCTGCGCCGCGAGAAGCTCCGCCGCCATGGCCTGGTTCCCGCTCCAGCCGTTGTCGGCCACGGGGGTCTTGTTGCCGGCCGGGTAGACCGTCTTGGCATCCCGCGCGAGCAGGTCGAGGATCTGCGTGACCCCGCTGCGCGAGCCGCAGAGCGTGTCCATGATCCGCTCGAACCAGGTCGCGTAGGATGTCCGGTGCGGGCTCTTCTTGGTGTGGAAATGCGCCACCGCGTCGTAGCGCAGCAGGCGCGGGCCGAACTGCACGATGAGGGGCGCGATGTCACGGCCGCGGTTGGGCACCGCTTCCACCACCACCTCGCCCGCTTCCGGCAGCGCCTCGGCCAGCCGTTGCGACAGCGCCCCGGTGTCCCGCCCCTCGGGCACGGAGACGAAGAGGTCGAAACGGGCGGGGATGTTGCGGAGGTAGCCGATGCACCGCTCGGTCATCTCCTCGTAGTAGAGGTGCAGGTGCACGGCCAGGCGCAGCGGCGGCACCGCCGGATCCTGCTGCAGATGCGGGTTGATGCAGTAGGGCACGATCCCGAAGGCTTCGATCAGCTCATCCTCGGGGCCCTCCGGCGCGCGTGTGGCGTCGGGCGGCACGGGGTCCGGCGGCACGGCCGCCGCCCAGGCCAGGGCCGCGGCGCGGCGCAGGCCGATCTGTCGGCTCTTGCGCGCGATGCTGACCATGAGGCCCGGATCCCTGGCCATGGCGCCGAGAAGATCCAGGACCTTGCCGGCCTTGGTCTGGCGCCGCGGGAAATGCACGAGCTCACCGCTGCCACTCACCGCGAGGCGGCCTTCGCGGCGCCCGTGCAGCAGGTAGTGCAGCAGCGGGTTCATGCCCGACTCCCGCACATCCTCGTACCGCGCGAGGTAGCCTCGCACGGAAAAGCCCGGCGAGGGGTCCCGGCGCTCACGCCAGCCGGTGGAGAGGAAGTGGGAGAGCGGGTCGATGCCGGCCGCCTCCACATCGGGGTTGGCGGCCAGGTAGTACGCCGGGTCGAACAGGCCGCTTTGCACGAGGCGCGCGCCGATCCTCCGCTGCTGCGCCAGCCGCCGGGCGTGGCGGGCCAGCCGCGCGGCGGAGCGCAGCGGCGACCGGATCGCCGCGCGGAGCCACGGCGCGCGGGCCAAGACGGCGCGCAGCGGCCGGGTGGCGCGCCAGGTGGTGCTGCCCATCGTGGCATCCATCCCGGCCACCGCCGCGGCCTCGCGGGTCTCGGCCTGCCGGGCCGCCTCGCGCAGCTCCGCGGACCTTGCCCACTCGAAGACCAGTTCGCCCTCGGCCGACCAGCGGCGGCCGATCATGGCGAACAACGCCTCCACCCGCGCGATCCGCTCGGGCTCGCGCGTCGCGCACAGGGCCAGGATCGCGGGCGCGGCCTCGGCGCCGACGGCGAGCACGCCAAGCCCGTGGCTGTGGCGGAAACCGAAGGAGGGGTAGCGGTCCTTCACTTCCTCCCACAGGCGCCAGACGCCGAAATCGCCGTGTCGCACCTCCGTGTCGTGCAGCAGCACGATGCCGCGCCGCGACATCTTGGGCAGCCAGGTCTCCAGGTCGTGGCGCACCGCCTCATAGGTGTGCAGGCCATCGATGTGGAGCAGGTCCACGCTGCCATCCTCGACCCTGGGCGCGGCCTCGTCGAAGGTGCAGCGCATCAAGGTCGAGAAGCCGGAATAGGCAGGGTCGTGCCAGGCACGCAGCTCATCGAAGACGCGGCTGTCATAGCGGCCGGCCTGGTGGTCGCCCTCCCAGGTGTCCACGGCGGTGCAGCGGCAGTCGAGCTGTTCCACCTGCACCGAGGAACAGAAGGCGGCGTAGGACACGCCATTGTGCGTGCCGAGCTCCACCACACGGCGGGGCCGCGCCACATGCATCAGCCATTGCGCGAAGGGCACATGGCCCCACCACGCGCTGATCGCGCCCTGCCGCGCGGGCTGCCGGAAGATTGCGGAGGCCGAGCCTGGGGCGATCCGATCAATTTCGGAAAGTCCATCATACGCCGATATTGTGTTCGAAGTCGGCGTGATACTGTCTGAAGAAGTCATTGTTCCTCGAAAGGCTCTGGCCCGGCAACAAAGGTTCGATACTACTCCTTTCCATAACCCCTTTCCAGCCTGCCGGCTGCCGCGCCACGCTACCGGATCCCTGCCGCGTCTGTTACGGGAAGGGTTTCGCGGCGCAGGGGCCTGGTGCGAGTGGACAGATCGGCAGCGATGGCGAAGGGCGGCGATGGGGCGGCGGCACCCGTCCAGCTGCCCGGCACGGTCGTGCTGCTCGCCACCTTCAATGGCGAAGCCTACCTGGCGGAACAGCTGCGCAGCCTGCGCGAACAGCGCGACGAGGACTGGGTGCTCGTCGTTCGCGACGACCTCTCCACCGACCGCACGTCCTCCATCCTGGACGGCTTCGCGGCAAGCTGCCGCCCCGGCCAGGTGGTACGCCTGCCCGATGGGCCGGCGCGGCTCGGGGCGCTCGGCAACTTCCTCGCGCTGCTGGCCCAAGCGCCGCCTGGGCGGCGCTACGCCTTCTGCGACCAGGACGATGTCTGGCTTCCGGACAAGCTCCTCCGTGCCAGCCAGGCCTTGGCGGGGGAGGCGGAGGATCGGCCCGCGCTCTACTGCGCCCGGCAGCGCCTGGTGGATGGCGGGCTGGTGGAGCGGGGCCTCTCACCCGCCTTCCCGCGCCCGGCCTCGCTCCGCAACGCGCTGGTGCAGAACATCGCGACCGGTTGCACGGTCGTCCTCAACGAGGCGGCGCGTCAGGCGATGCTGGCGACGCCCCCGCCCGCCATCACCCTGCACGACTGGTGGGCCTACCTCGTCACCACGGCGGTGGGCGGCCGCGTCATCGTGGACCACCATCCCGTGATCCTGTACCGGCAGCACCGCGCCAATGCCGTGGGCGCCGCGGCCGGCGGCATGTCCCGGGCGCTGCGGGCGGCGCGCCGGGGGCCCGCCATCTTCACCCGGCGCTTCCTGGCGCATGTGGAGGCCCTCCTGCGCCACCCAGACCTTACGCCCGAGGCGCGGAGCCTGCTGCATGACCTGTCGGCGCTGCCGCGTGCCGGCTTCCTCGGCAAGCTGGCCGCCCTGCGGCGCTGCGGCCTCTACCGCCAGGGCGCGCTGAAGCGCGCGGGCCTCTATGCCTGGGTGGTGTGCTGGCACCTGGCCGGCCCCGCCGAAGCGGCGCGCGCCGGCTGAGACGGGATCACGCCGCGCCCGCGCGCGGCCGCCGGGCCGAGGTCGGGATGGCCTCCGTGCCGATCACCCGCGATGCCTCCAGCCGCGCGAGTTCCCCTGTGCCGAGGCCCAGCATTTCCCCCAGCACCGCCCCATTGTGCTCCCCCAGCGTCGGCGCGGGGTGGCGCACGGAGAGCGGCGCGGCGCCGGCCTCGCGGAAGGGGGCCGAGGGCTGGCGGTGCGGCCCGAGCCAGGCCCGGTCCGCCGCCTGCCAGAAGCCGCGCGCGCGGAGATGCGGGTCGTCATAGAGGGCGGTGGGCCAGCGCACCACGCCCGACGCCACGCCCTCGGCCTGGAGCGCCGCCATGGCGGCGTCCGCCTCGCGCGCGGCGGTCCAGGCGGCCAGCGCGGCTTCCAGCTCCGCCTCGCGCGCGCGGCGCCCCTCGGCGGTGGCGAGCGTCGCGTCGGCGGCCAGGTCCGCGCGGCCCATGGCGCGGCACAGCCCCCGCCAGGCCGCGTCATCGGTCACCGCCACCGCGATCCAGCCCTCGCGCGTGCAGGGAAAGGCGCCATGCGGCACGAAGACCGGGTGGCGGTTGCCCAGCCGCGGACCGGCCGCGCCGGTGGCGGATTGCGCCACGATCCAGGGTGCGACGAGGGGGAACATGCACTCCACCTGCGCCAGGTCCACATGCTGGCCCTCGCCCGTGCGCTGGCGGTGCAGCAGCGCCACCAGCAGCGCCGCCGCCGCGTTCACCCCGCCCACCGGGTCGCCATAGGCCAGCTGGTTGGTGGTGGGTGGCCAATGCGCCTCGCCCGAGACGCTGGGCAGGCCCGAGGCATGTTCCAGCGTGGAGCCATAGGCGCGCGCATCGCGCCAGGGCCCGCTGCCGCCAAAGGCCGGCATGGAGACCATGACCAGGTCCGGCCGCTCCCGCGCCAGCACCGGATAGTCGAGGCCGAGCTTGGGCAGCACCTCGCGCGCATAGTTCTCCACCACCGCATCCACCCCGCGCACCAGGCGCTTCAGCAGCGCTGCCCCCTCGGCCGAGGCGAGGTCCAGCGTGATGCCCCGCTTGTTGCGGTTCAGCACGCAGAAGCGCAGGTCCTTTTCGTAGTCGCGGGCGGCGAAGAAGGCGTCGCGCGGGTCCACGCCGCGCCACCAGTCGGGGTATTGCACCGCCTCGACCTTCACCACCTCGGCGCCCAGATCGGCCGCCTGGCGCGTGCAGAGCGGCCCGGCCCAGCCCATGCTGAGGTCCAGGATGCGCAGCCCCGCCAGCGGCAGGCCAGCGTTGCCGGTGACGGCCGGGGTCGCGACCGGCGCGGCGCGCGGGGGCAGGGGCAACCCGTCATGCTCGCCCGGCAGCGGCGCGCGGCCTTCCGTGAGCGGCGGGGTGCGCGTCAGGCGCTGGGGCAGCGTCGGCCCCTCGAAGGCGGCCTCGCCCAGACGCACGGTGGCGAAGGCGTCACGCGCGCGGTGGACCGGCATGCGGAGAAGCTCCGCGATGCCGGGCACGATGGCGAAGGGCAGCCGGCGCGCCAGCGCCTCCTCGAACCACTCATCGGCCGTGCGCTCGCGCAGGCGGGGGGCGAAGAGCGCCTCCAGCTCATCCGCATGGCGCAGGCGGTCGAGGCCGATGATGAAGCGCGGGTCGCGGCCCAGTTCCGGCGCGCCGATCATCTCGCAGAAGGCGCGGAACTGCGCGGGGGTCACGATGGTGATGCCAAGCCAGCCCTCGCGGCACGGATAGACGCCCAGAGGGCTGGTGGGCGCGAAGCGGTTCACGCCGTGGCGGCGGTCCACCTCCGGGTGGGTCAGGCCCTGCGTGGCCTGGTATTCGGCGATGGCCACATTGGCCTCATGGATGCTGACCTCCAGCCGCCGCGGCTGGCCCGCGAAGAGCGCCGCGGCCGCCGCGTTGAAGGTGGCGATGCCCGCGAAGACCTCGCCCGCGATGCCGCCCAGCATGGCGGGCGGCCCCTCGGCCGGGCCGGTGCCGGCCAGCACGCCCGCGAGCGCCCGGCACGTCACGTCGGTGGCGGCGAAGCCGGCATAGGGACCGCTTTCGCCGAACCAGGAGAGCAGAAGGGTGATGGGCGCCTCGGCCCCGCGCTGGGTGGCGGGGCGGGAGTCCAGCAGCAGATCGAATTCCGCCGCCTCGGGCGGGCGGGTCACGCTGCGCTTGTTGGTGTTGAGCCAGGCGAAGAGGGCGGATTGCGGCCCCTGCCCGGTCTCGACGCAAGGGGGCATGGCGCGCAGCGGGTCGCCGCCAGGGGGTTCCAGCTTCACCACGGTCGCGCCGAAATCGGCGAAGAGCTTGCCGGCATAGGCCAGGGCGACGCCGCCGCCCGCCTCCAGGACGCGCAGATGCTGAAGCGGCAGGGGCGGGTGTGGGGCTGGCGTCATGGCGCGTTCCTCCTGGCCATGCCGCGGGGGCAGGGCGGCGCAAATTTGTGATCAAGGAATTTCGGAAGCGCCGACCTGTCAACCCGAGGCGGAGACGTTCACGGCGGGCAGCCGGCGGCGGATGGCGTCCGAATAGACCGCGATGTCCCGCTGGATGGCGAGCCGCGCCAGCGCCCCATCCCCCGCCGCCAGGCCACGGATCACGTCATTGTGCGGGTGTTCCTCGGGCCGGTGCAGGAAGCGCATGGACTGCAATGCGAAGTTGAGCGGCCCGCAGCGCAGCCAGAGGTTCTCCACGATCTGCAGCAGCACCGGCATGCCGGCCAGGGCGCAGACGGTCATGTGGAAGCGTTCATTCTCCTGCGTCATCTCGAGGCCGCGGCCGGCCAGCCGCGCCTCGGTCATGCGGGCCTGGATGGCGGCCAGGCGGGCCACATCGGCCGGCGTCGCACGCTCGGCCGCGCGTTCGGCGGCCTTGCCCTCCAGCTCCATCCGCAGCTCGCACACCTCGCGCACCCGCTCCTCCGAGAAGGGAGGCACGCGGGCGGAGCGGTGGTCCAGCTGTTCCAGCGCATTCTCGCTGACCAGGCGCGCGATGGCCTCGCGCACGGGCGTCAGGCTCACGCCCAGTTCCTCGGCGAGCTGGCGCAGCTTCAGCTTCTCGCCGGGGCGGAAGCGGCTTCGCATCAATTCCCGCCGCAGCCATTGGTGCGCGCGACCCGCGACACTTTCCGCGGTCGGCGCCTGGGCCTCCAGATCCACCATGGCCATCCTTTCATGCCGATTCACCGCCCCTGCGCCCTTGACGCGCGGCGGGGCCTGGACTTGTGATAACAAAATAGGGTGCCCGGAGGAAAGTCATGGCTGAAATCACCGTCGTCGCCGAACTGACCAGCGCGGTTTGGAAGATCGAGGCCGGCCCCGGCACAAGCGTCAGCGCGGGCGACACGATCGTCATCCTGGAATCCATGAAGATGGAGATCCCGGTCCTGGCGCCGTCCGATGGCACGGTCACCGCCATCCTCGTGGCCGAGGGCGACCAGATCACGGAGGGCCAGGCCGTCGCCAAGCTGGAGGCCTGAGGTGATCGGCCCCGTCCTCATCGCCAATCGCGGGGAGATCGCCTGCCGCATCGCGTCCACCTGTCGCCGGCTGGGCGTGCCCACGGTCGCGGTCTTCTCGGACGCGGATGCCGATGCGATGCACGTCGCCGCCGCCGACCGGGCGGAGCGCATCGGCCCGCCCCGGCCGGCCGAGAGCTACCTGAACATCCCGGCCATCCTGGACGCCGCGAAACGCGCGGGGGCGCGGGCCGTCCATCCGGGCTACGGCTTCCTGAGCGAGAACGCCGATTTCGCCGAGGCCTGCACGGCCGCGGGCCTCGTCTTCATCGGCCCGCCCGCCTCGGCCATCCGCGCCATGGGCGGCAAGGCCGCGGCCAAGGCGGTGGCCCGCCGCGCGGGCGTTCCCCTGCTGCCCGGCCATGAGGGCGAGGCCACTGACGACCAGCTCGAACAGGCGGCCGCGCGCATCGGCTACCCCGTCATGATCAAGGCGGTGGCGGGCGGCGGCGGGCGCGGGATGCGGCGCGCGGAGGACGCGGCGGGCTTCCCCGCCGCACTCGCCGCCGCCCGGCGCGAGGCCGCCGCCTTCGGCGACAGCACGGTCCTGCTTGAGAAATCCATCCCCCAGGCGCGCCACATCGAGATGCAGGTCTTCGCCGACCAGCACGGCAATGTAATCCATCTGGGCGAGCGCGACTGCTCGCCCCAGCGCCGCAACCAGAAGCTGGTGGAGGAGGCGCCCGCCCCCGGCATGGACGCCGCACTCCGCGCGGAGCTGGGCCGGCGCGCCACCGCCCTGGCGCGCGAGGTGGGCTATGTCGGCGCGGGCACCGTGGAGTTCGTGGCCGATGGTTCGCGCCCGCTCGGGCCGGACAGCATCTGGTTCATCGAGATGAACACGCGGCTGCAGGTGGAGCACCCGGTCACGGAAATGATCACGGGGCTGGACCTCGTGGAATGGCAGCTCCGCATCGCGGCCGGCGAGGCGCTGCCGCTGCGCCAGGAGGAGGTGCGCCTCACCGGCCACGCCATCGAGGCGCGGCTTTGCGCCGAGGACCCGGCGCGCAACTTCCTGCCCTCGCCAGGTCACATCGCGGCGCTGGACCTGCCGGCACCGGGCGAGGGGCTGCGGGTGGATGCGGGCGTGCGCGCCGGCGACACGCTGACGCCCTTCTATGACCCGATGATCGCGAAGCTCATTGTCCACGCGCCCAGCCGCGCCGCGGCGCTGGCACGGCTGGCCCAGGCGCTGGATGCCTGCCGCGCCGAGGGCATCCGCCTGAACTCTGGTTTCCTGGCCGGGCTGCTGCGAAGCCCGGAGATGCGGGAGGGCGGCGTGGACACGCATTTCCTCGAAACCTTCCGGCAGCGCGGCCTGGCCGTGCCCAGCCCCGCCTGACCCTGGGAAGACCGCATATGTCCGCATCGCCCCCGCCCGAGACCCCCGCCACGCCCAAGCCCGGCCTCTGGCAGCCCGAGCTGGACGAGCTGCGCCTGCGCGAATCCCACGCGAAACGCATGGGCGGCGCCGACAAGGTGCGGCGCCAGCACGACGCCGGGCGGCTGACCGTGCGCGAGCGCATCGAGAAGCTGGCCGACCCCGGCTCCTTCCACGAGGTCGGCGCCATCGCGGGCAAGGCGGAATACGACGCGCAGGGCCGCCTGCTGGAGCTGACGCCCTCCAACTGCGTGTGGGGCCGCGCGACGATGGACGGGCGGCGCGTGGTGCTGGTGGGCGACGACTTCACCGTGCGCGGCGGCAGCGCCGACGCCACCATCCGCGAAAAGCCGCTGATGGCCGAGCGCATGGCGCATGAGTTCCGCATGCCCATCGTGCGCGTCATCGAAGGCTCGGGCGGCGGCGGCTCGGTCAAGACGATCGAGACCACGGGGCGCGCCAACCTGCCCGGCGGCGTCGGCGGCACGGGGCTGTTCCTCTACACCACGCTGAACCTCTCGGCCGTGCCGGTGGTGGGGTTGGGTTTGGGTTCGGTGGCGGGGCTGGGGGCGGCGCGCCTCGCCTCCACCCATTACTCGGTGATGACCAAGAGCTCGGCCATGTTCGTGGCCGGCCCGCCCGTCGTCTCCCGCCTCGGCGCCCCCGTCACCAAGGAGGAGCTGGGCGGCTGGGAGACGCAGTGCAAGGCGGGCGCCGTGGACCACGCCGTGGACACGGAGGAGGAGGCCTTCGCCTGCGCCCGCCGCTTCCTCTCCTACCTGCCCTCCTCGGTGCACGAGGTCTCGCCCATCCTCCCCTGCGAGGACGACCCCGGCCGGCGCGACGAGGCGCTGATGAACGCCATCCCGCGCGAGCGGCGGCGCGTCTACCAGATGCGCCCCATCATCGAGTGCGTGGTGGACAAGGGCTCCTTCTTCGAGATGGGCAAGATGTTCGGCCGTTCGCTCATCACGGGCCTCGCGCGGCTGGACGGGCGGGCGGTCGCGGTGATGGCGAGCGACCCGTTCTTCTACGGCGGCTCCTGGACCGCGGACACCTGCCAGAAGGTGGTGCGCTTCATTGACCTGGCCGAGACCTTCCACCTGCCCGTGGTCTACCTGATGGACTGCCCGGGCTTCATGGTGGGGCTGGAGGCGGAGCGCAGCGCCACCATCCGCCACGGCGTGCGCGCCATGGCCGCGATGAACCAGGCCACGATCCCCTGGTGCACCATCGTCATCCGCAACGCCTTCGGGGTGGCGGGGGCGGCGCATCAGCCGGCGGGGCGGCTGTCGCTGCGCTATGCCTGGCTGTCGGCGCGCTGGGGCTCCTTGCCGCTGGAGGGGGGCATCGAGGCCGCCTACCGCGCCGACCTCGACGCCGCAGAAGACCCGGCCGCCAAGCTCGCGGAGATCGAGGACCGGCTGAACCTCCTCCGCTCGCCCTTCCGCACGGCCGAGACCTTTTGGGTCGAGGAGATCATAGACCCGCGCGAGACGCGGCCCCTGCTGTGCGACTTCGCCCGCATGGCCGACCCGCTGCGCCAGCCCACACCGTCGAGATTGCAGATGCGTCCCTGACGAGGCGCAGCCAAGGGGAGGACAACGACATGAAAAAAATCACCTTCATCGCCATCGCGGCGGGGATGCTCGCCGCGACCGGCGCGCAGGCCTTTCCCGATCGCCCCATCCGCATCCTGGGCGGCTTCGCGGCCGGCGGCACGAGCGACATCGTGAACCGCCTGACGGCCGAGGCCGTGAGCGGCCCCTTCGGCCAGCGCCCGGTGGTGGACATCCGCACCGGCGCCAATGGCTTCATCGCCGCCGCGGAGGCCGCCCGCAGCGCGCCCGACGGGCACACGGTGGTGCAGTGCTCGACCGGGCTGCTGACCATCACGCCGGAACTGCCCGGCGCGCAGATGCCCATGGACCCGGCGCGTGACCTCGTGCCCATCGCGAACCTGGTGCATTCCACCCAGGTGATGGTGGTATCGGCGCGGTCCGAATACCGCAGCGTGGCCGATGTGGTGGCCGCCGCCCGCGCCCGTCCCGGCAGCATCACCTATGCCAGCGCGGGCATCGGCTCCGTCTCGCACCTCTCGGGGGCGCGCTTCGCGCAGACGGGGCGGCTCGACCTCACCCATGTGCCGTATCGCGGCGCGGCGCCGGGCGTGGTGGATGTGGCGGCGGGGCGCGCGACCACCATCATCACCAACCTGGGCGACGTGGCCGCGCAGCTGGGCGAGGGGCTGCGGCTGCTGGCCTTCGCGGACGGCATCGGCTCGCCCCGCTTCCCGGGCGTCGCGCAGATCTCCGAGACGCTGCCGGGCTACGCGGTCAGCGGCTGGTTCGGACTCTGCGCCCCGCGCGGCCTGCCCGAGCCGGTGCTGGCCCGCTGGGTCGAGGCGTTGCGCGCGGGCTTCGAGGCGCCTGCCCTGCGCCAGCGCCTGCTGGAATACGGCCTGACGCCCCGCTTCGAGGACCCCGCCACCTTCGCCCGCACCATCGCGGCCGACCGCGCGGCCTGGGGCGAGACGATCCGCGCCGGCGGCATCCGCGTCGAATGAACCGAATGGGAGGACAACGACCATGATCCGACGACTCATCCTGGGCGGCGTCGCCGCCCTGCTGGCAGGGGCGGGGCTCGCGCAGGCCCAGGCGCCCTTCGACCGCCCCACCCGCGTCGTGGTGGGCTTCGCGGCCGGCGGCACCACCGACATCACGGCCCGCGTGGTGGCGGAGGGTGCGGCCGCCGAGCTCGGCCACCGCGCGGTGGTGGACATCCGCACAGGCGGCAGCGGCTTCATCGCGGCCGAATACGTGGTCCGCAGCCGCGCCGATGGCGGCACCGTGCTGCTCTGCCCGATGGGGCCCATGACCATCAGCCCCGAATTGCCGGGCATGAACCTGCCGATTGACGTGGGGACGGATCTCGTGCCGATCGCGAATGTGGCGCGCTCCTCCTATGTGGTCGTCACAGGCGCCAACAGCCCCTATCGCACGCTGGAGGAACTGATCGCGGCCGCCCGCGCCCGGCCTGGCGCGCTGACCTATGCCAGCGCGGGCTATGGCGCCGCGCAGCACCTTTCGGGCGAGCGGCTGAAGCGCATGGCGGGCATTGACCTGCTGCACGTGCCCTATCGGGGTGCCGCGCTGGCGGCGGTGGACGTGATCGCGGGCCGGGCGGACCTGCTGATCACCAACCTCGGCGACGTCATGGGCCAGATCAAGGGCGGGCAACTGCGCCTGCTGACCATGGGCGACCGCCAGGGCTGGCCCGACTTCCCCGACGCGCCGCGCCTGCCGGACATCGTGCCCGGCCTGGAGGTGATCGGCTGGTTCGGCATCTGCGGCCCCCGCGGCATGCCCGAGGAGGCGATCGCCCGCTGGGCCGCGGCGGTCCGCGCCGGTCTGGAGGTGCCGCTGCTGCGGCAACGCCTGCTCGACAGCGGCCTGGCACCGAATTTCGAGGACCCCGCGACCTTCGCGCGGACCATCGCGCGCGACCGTGCCGACTGGGGCGAGGTGATCCGCGCCGCCGGCATCCGGGTGGAATAGCGGCCGTCACGCCTTCCCCCGCGCCCCGCCGCCATGCTGCACTGATGGCCAGGCAAGGAGGGGCGCGGGGAATGCTGCTGCAGGGCAAGGTGGCGCTGGTCACGGGCGGGGCGTCGGGCATCGGGCGCGCGACGGCGCTGCGGATGGCGGAGGAGGGGGCGCGCGTGCTGGTCGCCGACCGCGATGGCGCGGGTGCCGACCGCGTGGCCGAGACCATCCGCCAGGCCGGCGGCGAAGCGCGCGGCCAGCCCTGCGACGTGACGATGGAGGCCGAGGTCGCCGCCATGGTCCAGGCGGCGCGCGACGCCTGGGGGCGCCTCGACTGCGCCTTCAACAATGCGGGCGTGGCGCCCGCCGAGGCGCAGCCGCTCGCGGAGATCACCTCCGAGGAATGGTCGCGCGTTCTGGGCGTGAACCTGACCGGCGTGTTCCTCTGCCTGCGCCACCAGGTCCCGGCCATGGCGGCGGGCGGGGGTGGTTCCATCGTGAACACCGCCTCCATCGCCGGGCGCATCGCGCTGCCGAAGGCCGGCGCCTATGTGGCCGCCAAGCATGGCGTGATCGGGCTGACGCGCAGCGCCGCGCTGGATCATGCGGGGCAGGGGGTGCGGGTGAACGCCATCTGCCCCGGCTATGTGGAGACGCCGCTCGCCAGCCGCAGCATCGAGCGGCGGCGGGATGCGATCCTGGCGCGCGTGCCGCTGCGCCGCATCGGCACGGTGGAGGAGATCGCGGAGGCCGTGGTGTGGCTGCTGTCCGACCGCGCGGGCTTCGTGACCGGCGAGGCGCTGGCCGCCGATGGGGGCCACACGGCCAACTGAGCTTTACTCCGCCGCCACCGCCCGCGCGCCCGCCGTCAGCGTGAAGCCCGGATAGCCCTCGGCGGCAATCGCGTCGCAGCGTTCGCGATAGGTGCCCACCCCGCCCACATAGGGCATGAAGAGCTGCGGCTTGCCCGGGATATTGGCGCCCATGTACCATGAATTCGCCTGGGGATAGAGCGTGCGGTGCGCCACCTCGTTCACATGCGCCACCCAGGCATCCTGCGCCTCGGCGGTGGGTTCCACGCGGGTGAGGCCCCGCGCCTGCATCCGCGCCAGCAGCTCCGTCACCCAGTCCACATGCTGCTCGATGGAGACGATCATGTTGGACAGCACGGACGGGCTGCCCGGCCCCGTGATCAGGAACATGTTGGGGAAGCCCGCCGCCATCAGCCCCAGATGCGCGCGCGGCCCATCGGCCCAGAGCTGCCGCAAGGACAGCCCGCCCACGCCGCGCAGGTCCATGGCCAGGATGGTGCCCGTCATCGCGTCGAAGCCCGTGGCGCAGACCAGGGCGTCCAGCTCATGCGTGCCGGATCGCGTGCGGATGCCGGTTTCCGTCACCTCCTCGAGCGGGTCCTGGCGCAGGTTCACGAGCTTCACATTCGCGCGGTTGAAGGTCTCGTAGTAGCGCGTGTCCACGCAGATGCGCTTGGTGCCGATGGGGTGGTTGGTGGGCGCCAGCGCCTCGGCCACCGCGGGGTCATGCACCATCGCGCGGATCTTGCGGCGGACGAATTCGGCGGCGGTGTCGTTGGCCTCCTTGTTCAGCAGCAGGTCGCTGAAGGACGCCATGAAGGCGGTGCCGCCCGCCTGCCAGCGGCGTTCGTATTCCGCCTCGCGCTCCTCCTCCGTCACCTCCAGCGCGGATTTCGGGTTGAGTTCGTAGAGGATGCCCGTGCGCATCTTCCGCGCCGCCGCGCGCCGGGCCGCGTAGTCCTGCTTCCAGGATTGTTCGTAGGGCGCGTCCATCGGCGCGTTGCGCGAGGGGATGGAGAAATTGGGCGTGCGCTGGAACACCGTCAGCCGCGCCGCCTGCTCAGCGATCACGGGAATGGCCTGGATGGCCGAGGACCCGGTGCCGATCACGCCCACGCGCTGCCCGGTGAAGTCCACGCCCTCATGCGGCCATTGCCCGGTGTGCAGCACGCGGCCGGCGAAGCGCTCGATGCCCGGGATGTCTGGCAGGCGCGCGGAGGAAAGGCAGCCCGTCGCCAGCACCAGGTGCCGCGCCGTGATCTCCGGCGCGCGGTCGGTGGCCACACGCCATCCGCCCGCCGCCTCGTCCCAGCGCGCGCCGGTGACGCGCGTCTCGAAGCTGATGTCCCGCCGCAAATCCAGCGCGTCGGCCACATGGTTCGCATAGCGCAGGATTTCGGGCTGGGCGGCGAAGCGTTCGGACCAGCGCCAGCCCTGCTGCAACTCGTCGTGGAAGGAGTAGGAATATTGCATGCTCTCGACGTCGCAGCGCGCGCCGGGATAGCGGTTCCAGTACCAGGTGCCGCCCACGCCCGCGCCGGCCTCGACCACATGCGCGGCGAGGCCGAGGCCGCGCAGCCGGTGCAGCATGTACATGCCGCCGAAGCCGGCGCCCACGACGAGCACGTCAAGGCGCGAAGGCGGGGTCACTTTGGACATGGTTCTCTCCCTCTTGCGGGAGCCTATCGGGCTTCGCGCCGCCACTTCAATGCGCCTGTGGGACAGTCTTTTACTGCGGGATAGAGGGTCGATTTTGACACGCCCGCGGCACCGCGCGACCACCCTGAAATTCATGCTTGCTTTGCACCGCGAACCTCGCCGCTAATGGTCGCGGCATCGGGGCACCAGAAGCGCCGGGTCGTGGAGGAAAGATGGGGTCCAGGGGGGAGGCCGCGCGGCAAATGCCTGCGCGCCTGAAGGGTGTGGCGCGTGGCGCTGCTTGAGGTCCGGGACATCATGGTGCGCTTCGGCGGCGTCACCGCCGTGGGCGGAGTTTCCTTCGATGTGGCGGAGCGGCAGATCTGCGGCCTCATCGGCCCCAATGGCGCGGGCAAGACCACGCTGTTCAACGTGATCAGCGGCATCTACCGCCCGCAGGAGGGCCAGGTGCGCTTCGCGGGCACCGTCACCACGGGCATGCCGCGCCATCGCATGGCGCCGCTGGGGCTGGGGCGCACCTTCCAGAACCTGGCGCTGTTCAAGTCCATGACGGTGCGGGAGAACATCCTGGCCGGCGCGCATTCGGCCGGAAGCGCGGGCTTCCTGGCCAATGCGCTGCGCCTGCCGCGCGCACGGGCGGAGGAAGCGGCGGCCGACCGGCGCGCGCGCGAACTTATCCACCTGCTGCAGCTCGACGCCGTGGCGGACAAGCCCGTGGTGGACCTGCCCTTCGGCACGCAGAAGCGCGTGGAGATGGCCCGCGCCCTCATCAGCCAGCCCAAGCTGCTCCTGCTCGACGAACCCGCCGGCGGGCTGAACCATGGCGAGGTGGATGAGCTGGCGGAGCTGTTCCAGCATGTTCGCCGCAGCTTCGACCTGGCCATCCTGCTGGTCGAGCATCACATGAGCCTCGTCATGCGCGTCTCCGACAAGGTCGTGGCGCTCGACTTCGGCAAGAAGATCGCGGACGGCACGCCCGATGAGGTGCGCTCCAGCCCCGAGGTGATCCGCGCCTATCTCGGCGATGGCCATGCGGAGGCCGCGCATGCTGCTTGAAGTCAGCGGGCTGCGCGCGGGCTATGGCCCCACCCATGTGCTGCACGGCCTCGATTTCGCGGTGGAGGAGGGGGGTGTCACCACCCTGCTCGGCGCCAATGGCGCGGGCAAGACCACCACGCTGCGCGCCGTTTGCGGCATGGTCCGCATGGAGGGCGAGGTGAACCTGGCCGGCCAGCGCATCACCGGCCTCGCCACCGAGGACATCGCGCGGCGCGGTGTGGCCCATGTGCCCGATGGCCGCGGCACCTTCATGGAGCTGACGGTCGAGGAGAATTTTCGCCTGGGCGCCTATGTGCGCCGCGACAATGAGGTGCAGCGCGACTTCGAGCGCATGTGGGAGTGGTTTCCCCGCCTGAAGCAGCGCTGGAAGCAGCAGGCCGGCACGCTGTCGGGCGGGGAGCAGCAGATGCTCGCCATCGCCCGCGCCCTGCTGCTTCGGCCGAAACTCCTGTTGCTCGACGAACCCAGCTTCGGGCTCGCGCCGCTCATCGTGCAGGACATCTTCGCCATCCTCCGCCGCATCCGCGCCGAGAGCGGCGTGGGCATCCTGCTGGTGGAGCAGAACGCGAACCTGGCCCTCGAACTCGCGGACCGCGCCTATCTGCTGGAGACGGGGCGCATCGTCATGTCCGGCCCCGCCGCCGAGATCCGGCAGGACGAGGCCATCCGCCGTTCCTACCTGGGATACTGACCCATGGATGCCTTCCTCCTGCAGCTTGCCGCCGGCATCGCGACGGGCGGCATCTATGCCTCCGTCGCACTCGCCATCGTCATGATCTACCAGGCGACGCACCATGTGAATTTCGCCCAGGGCGAGATGGCGACGCTCTCCACCTTCATCGCGCTCACCTTCATCCAGGCGGGCTTTCCCTACTGGGTGGCCTTCGGCGCCACGCTCGCCGTCTCCTTCGTGATGGGGGCGCTGGTGGAACGCCTCATCATGCGGCCGGTGCAGCACGCGCCCATCCTGACGCATGTGGGCGTCTATATCGGCATGCTGCTCATCATCGGGAACCTGACGGGCTGGGTCTTCGGCTACACGACGAAGGTGTTTCCCTCGCCCTTCGAGGGCGGGGGGCCGATGTTCGGCGGGCTGCTCTCCGCGCACCAGCTGGGCAGCGTGGGCGTGACGCTGGCGGTGCTGGTGCTGGTCTATCTCTTCTTCACCAAGACCTCGCTGGGCCTCGCCATGCGCGCGGCCGCCTACAACCCGCGTTCCGCACGCCTGGTGGGCATCCGTGTGGACGTGATGCTGGCGCTGGGCTGGGGGCTGGCGGCGGCCATCGGCTCGGTGGCGGGAATGATGGTGGCGCCCATCGTCTTCCTCGACCCGAACATGATGCTGGGCATCCTGCTCTATGCCTTCGCCGGCGCGCTGCTGGGCGGCATCGACAACCCGCCCGGGGCCGTGGTGGGCGGCTTCCTGGTGGGCGTGCTGGAGAACCTGGCCGGCGCCTACATCGTGGGGACGGAGCTGAAGCTTTCCGTGGCCCTCGTCATCATCATCGGCGTGCTGGTGCTGAAGCCCTCCGGGCTGTTCGGCCGCGTCGTCTTCTCGAGGGTCTGAGAGATGAGCGCGATCCAGGATGCCCCGCCCCTTGCCGCCGCGGCGCCCCGCGTCAGCACCGCAAGGCGCGGTGTCTGGCTGGTGCTGGGGCTGGCCGTGGCGCTGGCGCCGCTCTGGCTGCTGGAGAGCTTCCATCTGTTCCAGCTGACGATGGCCGTGATCATGTCGCTGGCCGTGCTCGGGTTGAACATCGTCACTGGTTACAACGGGCAGATCTCGCTTGGGCATGGCGCCTTCTTCGCCATCGGCGCCTATGTCACGGCCATCCTGATGGCGCAGGCCGACTGGTCCTTCTACGCCACGCTGCCCTTCGCGGCGGCCGTCTGCGGCATGGTGGGCTATGCGGTGGGGCTGCCGGCGCTGCGGCTGGGCGGGCTGTATCTCGCGCTCGTCACCTTCTCGCTGGCGGTGGCCGTGCCGCAGCTTCTCAAGCACCGCGCGCTGGAGGACTGGACCGGCGGCGTGCAGGGCCTCTTCCTGATGAAGCCCGAGCCGCCCGCCTGGCTCACCGCGCGAGTGGCCATCACGCCCGACCAGTTCATGTACCTGGTGGCGCTGGTGGTGGCGGCCCTCTGCTATCTGCTGGCCTGGAACCTCATCCGCGGGCGTATCGGCCGCGCGCTCATGGCCACGCGGGACCACCCGACGGCGGCCGAGGCCATGGGCATGGACATCGCGGCGCTGAAGACCCGCGCCTTCGCGGTGAGCGCCATGATCACGGGCGTGGCGGGCGCGCTCTCCGCGGCCGCCGTGGAGTTCGTGGCCCCGGACAGCTTCACCTTCCTGCTGTCCATCTCGCTCTTCGTGGGCATGGTGGTGGGGGGTGTGGCGTCCATCCTGGGCTCCGTCTTCGGCGGGCTCTTCGTGCTGTTCGTCCCCAACATCGCGGAGAGCATCAGCCGCGCTGCACCCGGCGTTATCTACGGCATCATTCTCATCGTGTTTCTGTTCGCCCTGCCGGAGGGCGTCGCGGGGCTGGTGCGCCGCGTCCTCGCCCGGCTGGGCGGCCGTTCCCACTGAAAACAACAAGAGACGAGAGGAACACATCCATGACGACCACCCGCCGCCTTCTCCTCGCCGGCAGTGCCGGCGCGCTGGCTGCCCCGCGGATCGCCGCCGCCCAGGAATCGCCCGGCGTCACGGCGACCGAGATCCATATCGGCAGCACCAATGCGCTGTCGGGCCCGGCCTCCTCCTATTCGGTCATCTCGCGCTGCCTCGAGGGCATGTTCCGCCGCCTGAACGACGAGGGCGGCGTGGGCGGCCGCCGGGTGCGCTTCACCGTCTATGATGACGGCTACCAGCCGCCGCGCACCCTGGAACAGACCCGCCGCCTGGTCGAGCGTGACCGCGTGGCCTTCCTGTTCAACCAGCTCGGCACGCCCACCAACAACGCCGTGCACCGCTATGTGAACCAGCGCCGCGTGCCGCATCTGTTCCTGGCCACCGGCGCCGACAAATGGGCCAACCCGCGTGAATTCCCCTACACCATGGGCTGGCAGCCCAGCTATCGCGTCGAGGCGCAGATCTACACCAAGCATGTGCTGGAACAGCGACCCAACGCGAAGATCGCGCTGCTCTACCAGAATGATGATTTCGGCCGGGACTACCTGCACGGCGTGCAGGACGTTCTGGGCGACCGCTTCCGCTCCATGGTCGTCACCGCCACGAATGAGGCGACGGACCCCACCATCGACAGCCAGATCGTCCAGCTCCAGGCCACGGGCGCCGATGTGCTGATCTGCGGCGTCATCCCGCGCTTCGCCGCCCAGGCCATCCGGCGCGTGCACGACATCGGCTGGCGGCCGATGATGTTCATGACCAATGTCTCGGTCTCGGTGGGCGTGGTGATGCAGCCGGCCGGGGTGGAGAAGGGGGTTGGCCTCATCACCTCGGACTACCGCAAGGACCAGTCCGACTCCGCCTGGGCCAACGACCCGGGCATGAACGAGTGGCGCCAATTCATGCAGCGCTACATCCCCGACGGCGATCTGGGCGACAACAACTACACCTACGGCTATGGCGTGGGCGCGACCATGATCCAGGTGCTGCGCCAATGCGGCAACGACTTCAGCCGCGAGAACGTGATGAACCAGGCCCGCAACATCCGCCCCATGCAGCTCGCGACGCTGCTGCCGGGTGTCATGGTGCAGAGCCAGCCCGACAACTACAATGTGATCCGCCAGATGCAGCTGCAGCGCTGGAATGGCGCCAGCTGGGAGCGCTTCGGCCAGGTGATCGAGGGCGCGGGAAGCTGAGGCGCTCGCGGCTTCACCCACCTTCGCCATGACGGGGCGGCGGCATCGCCGCCCTCGGGATTTGTCCTGCTCCGCCGGGGCGCACCACCGGCGGCCAAGTAGACGGGCGACGCGATTTCCGGATAAGATGGGCCAATCGGCGGTTGAGGCGGCCCTCGTCGCCTCGGCAGCTGCGCGAGAGGACGTCGTCGCCTGCGCGGCCGCTGTCCGGAAGGCGCCAGGGCGGACCCACGCGGCTGTCCATCACCCGGAGAGGACGTGTTGCGACGATTTCCCGGAACCGCCATCGTCGCCCCAGGGCCGAGCTTGCAAGAGATGTCCCGCCGCCATGCCGACAACCAGCTGAACGGAGCGGCCTGGTGACGACCCCCTTCACCCCCGCGGAATGGGCCGAGGCGGGCCTCGGCGACAGCGAGCTGCTCGACCTCGCCGGCATCGGTGCCTGGCGCGCGAACCTGGAGAATGGCCTCCTCCACTGGTCGCGGCGGACGCGCGAACTGCATGAGGTGGACGAAGGCTACGTCCCCATGCTCGATGCGGGGTTGCGCTTCTATCCGGAATCCGCGCGGGGCGTGCTGCGCGAGGCGCTGGAACGGTCCTTCCAGGATGGCTCGCCCTGGGATCTGGACCTGCCCTTCGTCACGGCGCGCGGGCGCGCGCGCACGGTCCGCCTGCGGGGCCGCGCGGCGCGCGACACGTCCGGCCGGCGTCTGCTCTTCGGCATCATCGAGGACATCACGGACCTCGCGGCGCGCCGCGCCGAACATGCGCGCCTCGCGCTGGTGGTGCAGCAGATGACGACGCCCGTCATCATCACGGATGCGGCGGGGCACACCGAGTGGGTGAACGAGGCCTTCGTGCGCGCCACGGGCTACCGCCTGGCCGACCTGCAGGGCCGCAGCCCCGGCTCCGTGCTCCGCGGGCCGGGCACCGATCCGGCCACGGCGGCGGTGATGCGCGAGGCCGTGCGCGCGGGCGAGGGCTTCCACGTCTCGATCGTGAACCACCGCAAGGATGGCAGCCCGTTCTGGATCGAGATCGAGGCGAGCCCGATCCGGGCCGCGGACGGCACGCTGGGCGGCTTCATCGCGGTCGAGACCGACATCACGGCGCGCCGCCGCGCCGAGGAGGAGGCGCAGGCCGAGATCGCTCGTCGTGGCGCGGCGGAGACCTTGCTGCGCGAGATCATCAACTCGCTTCCCTCCGCCCTCTATGTGTGCGACCCGCAGGAGCGCATCTTCCTGTGGAACGACGCCTACCTCGCCATGTTCCCGCACCTCGCGCCCGCGCTGCGGGCGGGCACCACGGTCGAGGGGCTGATCAGGGCCGGGGTGGCCAGCGGCTCCTATGCCCACGGGATGGATCCGAATACGCCGGAATCGGAACGCTGGATCACGGACCTGTTGCAGCGCATCCGCTCGGCCGGGCCCGACAGCCCGAGCCGCGAGGTCCCGCTGCCCGGCGGGCGCTGGGCCCAGGCGATGGAACGGCGCACGCGTGCGGGCCACATCGTGAGCCTGCGCACCGACATCACGCCGCTGAAGCACGCCATGGCGGAGGTGGAGGCGGCGGCCGAGGCGAAGAGCATGTTCCTCGCCCGCATGTCGCACGAGTTGCGGACGCCGTTGAACGCCATCCTGGGCTTCGCGGAACTGCTGCTCTCCGGCAACGCGCCCAGGCCCGAGCAGCATGAGCAGCTTCGCCTGCTGCACGAAGCCGGGACGCATCTGCGCGACCTGGTGAACCGGCTGCTGGACCTCGCCAAGATCAATGCCGGCAAGCTGCAGCTGGAACTGGCACCCATCGCGCTCGGCCCCCTGCTGGAGGGCTGCATGGGCCTGCTGGGGCCGGAGGCCAACCGCAAGGGCATCGCGCTGCGGCTGGACACCGCGCCGGGCCTGCCCACGGCCGTCGAGGCGGACGCGACGCGGCTGCGGCAGATGCTGCTGAACCTTTTGTCCAACGCCGTGAAGTTCACGCCGCCTGGCGGGCACGTCACCATGCGCGCCGCGGCGGAAGCCGGGGGCATGGTCCGCATCGAGGTGCGGGACACTGGGCCGGGCGTGCCCGAGGAAATGCGTGACCTGCTGTTCCAGGACTTCACCCAGCTCGGCCGGTCGGGCGATTCGGAAAGCTCCGGCACGGGTCTCGGCCTCGCCATCACGGCGCGCCTCGCGGAACTGATGCGGGGGCGCGTCGGCGTGGACAGCCTGCCCGGGCAGGGCGCCACCTTCTGGCTCGAATTGCCGCTGCGGCCGGCGCGCCTGCCCGTGGACGTTGCCGGCGCACCGGGCGGGGCCCCCGCCTTGCCGCCGCTGCGCCTGCTGGTGGCCGATGACATCGCGCCCAACCGCATCCTCATGCGCGCGCTGCTGTGCGCGGCGGGGCATCAGGTGAGCCTTGCCACGAATGGCGCGGAGGCTTTGGCGCAGGTGCAGACCGGCCAGTTCGACGCGGTGCTGATGGATGTGCGGATGCCCGGGATGGACGGGCTGGAGGCCACGCGCCGCATCCGCGCCCTGCCACCGCCCTTGAACAGGACGCCGGTGATCGCCGTGACAGCCTCGGCCATGTCCGAGGAAATCGAGGAATGCCGCGCCGCCGGCATGGACGCGCATATCGCGAAGCCGGTGGACCGCGAGGCACTCTTTGCCATGCTGCGGCGGTTGCGGCCCGCGGCTTCGGAGCCTGAGGAGGGGCCTCCGCGCGCCCTTCGCGATTAGAGAGCGCGATCCGCGAAGGGGGAATGGCCGGGGCGATGGCGCGCCCTCTCGGCAAAGGCCGGAGCGTGATCCATGCCAACGGATCACTGTGGAGCTTGGTGCTGCCGGGAGCGCCTCCGCGCGGGAGTTTGTCGCGCACTGCGCGGCTGGACCCCTGGGTCCTGTATGCTGTGCTGCACCGCGTCCTGGGCACGCATGAAGTGCTTATGGGTTCAGGGAGGGGGAACTGGCGGAGGGGATGGGGTCATAAGTCACGTTCGTCCCCACACGTAACCTGTCGCCAAGCACAAGCTTTTCCTTGCCTTTAGCTACCGATCCGTTCGAGACTCTCCGCCATCGTTCGCCACAAGCCAACCCTGAGTGTGGGGACGTTTGTGGGGACAATCGGGTTCGACGGAGAGATTCCATGGGCAATCTGACGGCTACCGGAGTGAAGGCGGCGAAGCCGGGCAGGCACAGTGACGGCGGCGGCCTCATCCTGGACGTGAAGGAAAGCGGGCGGGCGTATTGGACCCTGCGCTACATGCGCGACGGCAAGCGCCGCGACATGGTGCTCGGGATTGCGGATAGGGACGGGAAGAACCGGATCAAGCCCGCGGGTGGCGCAGCCAATGGGCAGAACGGGAGCGACGGGCCGCGCGTGCTGTCTCTCCTACAGGCGCGCGCCCTCGCCATGGCGGAACGCGCCAGACTGGCGGACAAAGCGGCCCCCGATCCTGTTGCGGCGCGGAAGGCCGAGCGGGCAGCGAAGCAGCAGGCCAGCGCCGCGCCAGCCGCGGACCCGGCGGCCCCCTCTGCTCGGGATCGGAGCTTCCGCGCCGTCGCCGAAGCGTTCATCGCGACGAAGGCGGCCGGATGGAAGAACGGCGCCGACAGCAAGCACGGGCTGCAATGGGGTGCCACGCTCTCCGCCTACGCCTATCCAAAGATCGGCGCGAAGGACGTGGCGGACATCACGGACGCCGACATTCAGGCGATCCTCAACCCCATCTGGCACACCATCCCCGAGACGGCTTCGCGCCTGCGCGGGCGCCTGGAAAACATCTTGGATGCAGCACGGGCGAAGGGGCTTCGGCGGGGCGACAATCCGGCCGCATGGAAGCACCTCAAGGCGCTCGGCATGGCGTCGCCGCGCAAGGGGCAGCCCGCTGGACACTTCCCTTCCCTGCCGTGGCAGCAGATGCCGGCCTTCGTCCATGCCCTGCGGCAGAAGGAAGGCGTGAGCGCGCGCGCAATCCTCTTCGCGATCCTGACGGGCGCGCGTTCGGGCGAGGTGCGCGGCATGCGATGGGGCGAGGTGCGGAAGGTGCACCTCGATGAACTCGGGCGCGATGCAATGGTGTGGCACGTTCCTGCCGAGCGCATGAAGGCCAAGAAGCCGCACCGGGTCTTCCTGTCGGCTCCTGCGCTGGCAGTCCTGCAAGAGATGAGCGCCTTCGGCGACGATGCGAAGGCGCTGGTCTTCCCCGGTGCGCGCGGACGCTCGCCGCTCACTGACATGGCCATGTCCATGCTGGTCCGCGGCATGAGCCTGGACGGCTTGAAGGAAGGCGAAGCGCCGCGCTGGCGCGATCCCAACACGGATGAACCTGTCACCGTGCACGGCATGCGCAGTTCCTTCCGGGTGTGGGCAGCGGCCACGCGGTCGGAACCGGCAGAGGTGGTTGAGGCCGCGCTCGCGCACACGATCCGCAATGCCGTGGTGGCGGCCTATCTGCGAACCGACTTCCTCGCGCAGCGCGCCGCGCTCATGGAGGCGTGGGGGCAACACGTTATGCGCGGCCCCGGCGAGGTGGCGAAGCTCGCCGAACGGCGGACGGCATGACGGACACATACATCCCTTCGCAGGCCGTCGCGTGGATCGCCACGCGCGACGCCGAATGGGCGGCGCTATCCGACACGGAGCGTGGCGCACGCGCCCTCTACACCTCGCACGGCGGCGCCCCCGAGATGAAGCATGAGGGCGCGACCGGCGAGCTACTAGCCGCGCTGCGCGCGGGAAGGATCGTCGCCACGGACGCGGCGGGCGATGTGCTGCCGAAGACGAAATGGACTGCCGTTGACGCCGAGCACCTTCACCGCGCTGCGAATGTGCCGACGCACCTCCCTTGGCTTCGTGACGTGCGCCTGGACGCGGACAAGGTGCGCAACACGTGGGCTGCCGAACCGCAGCCGGTTCGGCAGACGAAGCACGTGGCCCTTGAGCTTCGTATCGCGTGGTTCCGTCAACGCCTGCAACGTGCCGAGCAGTCAGGCGAACGGATCGCGGCGAAGGACATCCGCGCCGAATGTCGCGCCGAACTTCGGTGCTCGGAAGAAGCCGCGCGAGAGGCGTGGAACGCGATCCCGACCGGCGGCGCGAAGCGGGCGCCTAGACGACCGAAGCGCGAAACTGTGCGGCCGGGAACTGTGCGGGAGAGTTGATCCTGCACACTTTGCACATCTCGCGCGGCGCCGCCGGCCGCCGCAGATTGCCGCCATCGGCCGCGTAGGTGCGGCCCTGTTTATGGAGGCGGCACATGCGCCCTGCACAACACGCCACGCTCAAGCACGCGAGCACCCTGCCGCGACGCGGCTACTCCATGCGCGAGGTCTGCGCGATGCTCGGCATCGGCAACACCACGGGATGGAAGCTGGTCAAGGAAGGCAATCTCATTGCCGTGAAGGTGGCGGGCCGAACCGTCATCACCGCGGCGAGCGTTGAGGCGCTTCTCACGCCGCCTGCCGCCGACGCTGCCTGAAAAGAAACGCCGGCCCGCTGCGAACGGGACCGGCGAGGTAAGGCAGTAGTCTCTTCCGGAACGAGAGATAGCGCGCCCTCGCCCCCGCTTCAACGCGCGGCTGGCCCTGCATGGAGGGGCCTCGCCCGTGACACTCGACATTCAGGCCGTGCATGCGCTGCGCGCCGAACTCTGGCGGCAGGGGTTCCGGCCCGTCGCCGTGTGCAACGCCGACGATCCCGGCCCGTCGCCTGGGAAGCGGCCAGTAGGGCACGCCTGGCAGGAACGGGCGCGCCGCGATCCGTCCGAGGCCGCGACGCTGGCGCCGAGCGCCGACGCCCTCAATACGGGTATCCTGTGCGACAGGCTGCGCGCCGTGGACGTGGATTGCGAGCATGCCCGCATCGTCGCCGCGATCCGCGATGCAGCCGAGCGCCGGCTCGGCGTGCCGCTCACGCGGACCCGTTCGAACTCGGCGCGCGTGCTACTTCTCTATCGCGCCGCCGCTGTCTCAGGGCCGATGCCCGGCAAGCGCAGCCTGCAAGGCGCGCGCGGCGCGGTTGAGGTGCTTGGCAAGGGACAGCAATTCGTCGCCTTCGGCGTGCATCACTCCGGCGCGGTGCTCGAATGGGAACCGCTCGGGCCGGACCTGGTGCCCGTGCACGCGCTGCCTGCGATCACGGAAGATCAGCTTACCGCCTTCCTCGCCGAAGACGTGGCGCCGCTGATAGGCGCCGATCCCGCGAAGGCTTCGCCGCCCGTGGCGCGCGAGCGCCCCGCGGATGCAGGCGTGCCGATGGTGGAACTCGACACGCCGGCCGCGTTGCAGATGGCGCGCGACAGGATCGCGGCGACGCCGCCGGCATCGGAGCCGGGACGAAGCAATGCGCTCTACAAACTCGCCTGCGCGGTGCGCGACTTCGGCGTGTCGGAAGGCAGGGCGCAGGAAGAGTTGGCGCCGTGGGCCTTCGGGTGCTCCCCGCCGATGGAACCGGGCGACGGGGCGGCCGTGGTGACGAATGCCTATCGTCACGGACAGAACGCGCCCGGCGCGCGGCATCCTGCTGTCGCGTTCGCTGGCGTCACGGTGGAAGCTCCGCCGCCGCCTCCCGTCGCGCCGCCGCCCCCTGAGGTGCGCGCGCCCGCTGTCACCGAAGAGGCATTGGCGCAGCGTTTCACGGCGCAGGAAGGCGACCGCATGCGCTACGTCGCCGCGTGGTCCAGGTGGTTCCGATGGGACGGCGCGAGGTGGAAGCAGGAAGACACCCTGCACGCCTTCGATATCGCGCGCGCCATCTGCCGCGACGAAGCTGCGCGATGCACGGACAGCGGCGACCGGGACGCGCTTGCGAGGGCGAGCACCGTGTCGGCAGTCGAACGCCTGGCACGTGCCGACAGGGCACACGCGGCGACCGTCGAACAATGGGACGCCGACGCCTGGTTGCTCAACACGCCTGCCGGCATCGTGGACCTGTGCACCGGCGAGACGGCGCAGCACGATCCCGCGGCCTGCCTGACGAAGATGACGGCCGCTGCGCCTGGCGGCGAGTGCCCGACCTGGTTGCGCTTCCTGGACAGGATCACGGGCGGCGACGCCGAGCTACAGGGCTTCCTCGCACGGATCGCAGGCTACGCGCTCACGGGTAGCACGCGGGAGCATGCCCTCTTTTTCATCTATGGGACCGGCGGTAACGGCAAGGGCGTGTTCCTCAACACGCTGGCGGCGGTGCTCGGCGACTACGCGATGACGGCGGGCATGGAGACGTTCACCGCTTCGAAGGCCGAGCGCCACCTCACGGAACTGGCACGGCTGCGCGGCGCGCGCATGGTCACGTCGCAGGAGACGGAAGCCGAACGCGCATGGGCGGAAAGCCGCATCAAGGCATTGACGGGCGGCGATCCGGTGACAGCGAATTTTATGAGGCAAGATCACTTCACCTACGTTCCGCAGTTCAAGCTTTTCATCGCGGGCAACCATAAGCCCGGCCTGCGCGCCGTTGACGAAGCGATGCGGCGGCGGCTGCACATGATCCCGTTCGCCGTGACGATCCCCAAGGAAGAGCGCGACCACGCGCTCGCCGACAAGCTGCGCGGGGAGTGGGGCGGCATCCTGGCATGGGCGCTGCGCGGCTGCCTCGAATGGCAGAGGATCGGGCTTGCGCCGCCTGCCGCGGTCCTGGACGCGACGGCCGCGTATCTCTCGGATGAAGACGCGCTCGGCCAATGGCTGGAAGCCTGTTGCGACGTGGCGAAGGACCGCTTCGCCCTGTCCGCAACGCTCTTCCGTAGCTGGTGCGAATGGGCGCGGGCAGCCGGCGAGGCGCAGGGCACACGGCGCAGCTTCGCGCAGGCGTTGCAGGGGCGCGGCTTCCGGCCCGGACGATGGGGCGGCGCATCGGATCGCGGTTTCCACGGCCTCGAAATCCGACAGCCCGCATCTCGGGGGCCGGCCCCCGAGATGCGTGTCGGCGGGGAGGGCGGGGCATGACCGACGCTTCCGACACAACTCTCATTATAGACGACTACGCGCGCGTCACGCCGATAATACAGTTTGCGTCGGAAGCGTCGGTGCAATGCTGTCCAAGTCTCAACAAACATATTGAACGCGCGCGAACGAATACGCACTCTGGCGAGATGAAGCGTCGGTCTTGTAGTGTATTGCACGATCTGAGTTCAATGAATGTTGGATGCCTGTCCACGCTTTATTGCTTGACATCCAGTTTCTTTCTGAATCAATCCTCACGTCATGCCAGTTCTTGACCCTCAACCGGCGGCTGCCCTGCCCACGGGCGCGCGACCGTCCCTGCTCCTCGGCCCCGCCCTCCCGCGTCGCCGTAGCCTGTTGCTCCCCGAGCGCGGCCAGCGCGGGCGGTCCCGCCACGTCCAGGCGCGCGTGGCAGCCGTCGCCGCTTTCCTCGCCAGCCTGCCCGCCGGGTCCGCCGTGACCGCGCGCGAGGTGCTGTCTCGGGTTCCGGGGCTGCGGCTCGCACCGGGGCAAGAGGCCGCGGTCAAGGCGGCCCTGCGGGCGGCAGGCTGGCGCAGCGCCGGGCGCGGCTGCGAACTCTGGACGCGGCCCGGCGACGTGCCCGCCGAGCGGCGTTCGCAGGCGTCGCGCTGGCACCCTGCCGTGGCACGGCGCATGGACCGGATTGCGGCCTTCCTCGCCACGCGCACCGCCGTCACGGCGGAAGAGGTGGCGAGCGCCGTGGGCATCTCCCTGCCAGGCCAGCGGCAACGATGCGTGGCGCGCGCGCTCGCCCGTCTCGGGTTCATGCCCCCAAGACGCGGCGGCCGTGTGTGGACGCGGGGCGCGGCACAATGAGCGCGGCCAAGCTCCCGCCCCTCGCGCATGTGACGATGCCCGGCGCATCGGCACCGCAGCCCGTCGCCGTGGTGCGCGCGCCGGACGCGCCGCCCGATGCGCCGCCCGTCATTGTGGCGCTGCCAGAGAAGCGGAAGCCGGGGCGTCCCAAGGGGTCCAAGTCCGCGCACGTGAAGGCCAGAGAGGCGGCACTCGCCGCTGCCATGTGCGACCTGCTTGCCACGTCAAGCGACGTGCTCGCGCACGGGATGACACTGGCACGCGGCCTTCTCGCCAAGAAGCGCGATGACGGCAGGCGCGCGGCGCTGGCGCGGGCGATCCGGGACGCGGAAGTGCGCGCTCGCGCGGTTGAGGCCGCAGCCCGCGAACTCAAGGCCGATGCTGCGCGATGGGCGGACAGCCCGGCCATCGGCCTGCCGGCGACAGTCACGGACTTCCTGCCTCAGCTTCTCGCGCACGTGGAAGACAGTCTTGGGCTTGCGCGGCTGCGCGTGAACGCCGTGTGCTCGGGCTGCCCCGATCACTTCCTCGCCGCGCTCGGCATCATCACGGCTGGCGCCGGAGCGGATGCCGAGCCGCCGCCCGAGCCGGAACCGCAGCCCGAGACGGACGCCGAGCGCGACGCGCGCGAACTCGCCGAGATGCTGTCGTGACCGACGCGCCCGAGACGCCTTCGCCCGCTGCGATCCTCTACCCTTCGGCCGCGAAGCCTGACGCGCCCGCCGCGACGCCTGCCAGCACGGCGCAGAAGCCCGCGCCAGCCGCACCGGCACCAGCCGCGCAGCCCGGCAAGGGCACGTGGCAGGCACCGGGCGCCGCGCCCCCTGACGCAGCCGCGACGGCTTCGCCTGGCACCGCGGCACGGCCCGAGATGAAGGCGGCCGAGCCGCCCGCGTCGCCTGCCGCTGCGATCTACGCCGAGCCGATGAAGAGCTTCGCGGACGTGGTAGCTGCAACGCCGCTGCCCGAAGGCGACGCAGAGGCGGCCGGCTTCGATCCCGGCGAGGAAGGCAAGGCTGCGCGTGAAGTCGTGCGCTCGGCGTTCCTGGCGTCCGGCGCGTCGGCGGCCGAGACTTCGGAGTTGTGGGGCATCGCCGTTGAGGCGGCGCGGCCTGACTACGAGCCGCAGACTTACGAAGCCGCCGAGCACGATCTACGCGCCGCCTGGGGCGCCGACTATGACACCCGGCTCAACCGTGCGCGAACCCTCATGCGTGACGTGGCGAGGAAGCACCCCGCCGTGGCGGCAGAGGTGAAGAAGCTCGGCCTGGACAACTCGCCACGCTTCATCGCGGCAGTCGAGAAGGCGGCGCGGCGGCGCGGGCGGTAGCGCCGTCCCGGCCTGCCACGCGCCGGGCCGCCACGGTGGCGCTACAGGCGGGCGAGGCGCCGCCGGGTAGTGCGGACCCGGCCGCACCTTCCACGCCACTCCGGCACGCTGGAAACCTTGAAGGCTGCCCACGCCAAGCCGGCCCGTCCGCCTCGAAGCGGTGCCGGGGCGGCGCGGCGTTGCGGGGCGGCGACCTGGCACCGGGCGGTTCCACCCCCACCCCCTTCGCTTTGCGGATCGGGCGTCAGGGCGGGGGGTGGGGCCGCCGACACCCCCCACCACGCTGCAACCCACCCCACGCGCGCAAATTGCCCTAGGTGGCGACCTGTATCATGGCCACGTGGCACCACGTCCAAGCCGCAAAAATTTTTGCGCCCTACGCGAAGGCGTTTGATACCCCGCCTGACACCCCGGCACGTCGCCGCGGCGCCGATCCGTGCGAGGCGCGCACCTCGCCAGAACCCGCGGCCATCGTGCCTGACTGGCAATCCGCGCGCGTGCTACACCTTCCGCGGACGTATCGGAGCGGACATGCCTACCTGGTTCACGACCCTGACGCCCTTCGTGTTGGCGCTGCTCACGTGGACCCTGGGCTTTTGGGCGTGGCGGTATCAGTTGCGCGCCAAGCGACGCACCGAACTCGCGGAGGAAGCCTTGCTCGCGTTCGCGCAGGCGGTTGACGCATTGGCCAATGTGCGCGCGCCCATGCGATGGTCGAACGAGTTGGAGGCGCTTCGCAAGGAGCGCGACAAAGACCCGCAGAAGCCCATGCCGGGCGAAGACTTCCTGGTGGTCTTCCGCCGGTATCGCGAACAGCAGGACAAGTTCACCGCCTTGCGCCGCCTGCACCTCCTATGCCGGTATCACTTCGGCGACGCCGCGGGGCGCGCCTTCGACCAATTGCGCGAGGCCGTGCATGAGGTGACGGTTGCGGCGCACATGGGCGCGACGACGCCAGAGAGCGAAGTCACATCGCCAGAGGACCGGGCGATGCGGCGTGAATGGCGAAACACGATATGGGCCGGATCGTCTCGGCCCGATCTGATTGCGGAGAAAGTGGGGGCGGCGCAGCGCGACCTTGAAGCGATACTCACGCCGCATTTGCGCGCCGACGCGGCCTTGCTGCCCATCGCAGTAGGCTGGCGATCCGGTAAGGCGCGCGCCGTGGCGCTCATTCAACGCGGCAACTCATCCAAGCCGACCAAGGCGCCAGACTGACGGCGCGTCGGGCATCGCTCGCCCTGGCCAAGTAGCCCGACCGGCACGCGGCGGCCCGCCCTGCTTGGCCATAGCGGCAACGGGCGGTTAACTTGTTCATCGGCCACATGGAGGCGCGGCCCGCCGCCCGGCCGGCGATCCTGCTTGCGATCCTTGCGTTGCACAGGATGATGTGATTCCGAACACGTGCCAGGAAGAGGACCGTCCCGATTCGCAGCTTCTACGCCATTGAAAGGCCAGAGTCCTTCGCCGGCAGGCGGGGCCGCCCGACCGTGGTTGACCTGTTCTGCGGCGCGGGTGGGCTGTCTCTCGGGCTGGCCAATGCGGGGTGGGATGTGCGGCTCGGCTCCGACATGGACCCGGCCTGCGCGGCGACGCACCGCGTCAACTTCCCGCGCGTGCCCTTCTACCAAGGCGACATCCGCGACCTGTCGGCGGATGCCCTGTTGGACATGGCGGGCGTGCGGCCGGGCGAACTCGACATGCTCGCCGGCGGCCCGCCGTGTCAGGGTTTCAGCATTCTCGGGCAGCGGGCGCCGGACGATCCTCGCAACGGCCTCTTCGGCACGTTCCTGGACTTGGCGGCTGCGATCCGCCCGAAGGTGATCCTGATAGAGAACGTGCCCGGCCTCGCCACGCTGGACGGCGGGCGCATCCTGTCCGCCATCTCGCGCCGCTTCGATGAGATGGGTTACGACGCCGACTGCGCCGAGCTTGTCGCCGCTCAATACGGCGTGCCGCAACTGCGCTGGCGCTTGGCGTTCATCGCGTGGCGCCGCGATCTTGGGAAGCGTGGCGGCTTCCCTGAGCCGACGCACGGGACGGCCGGCATCGGCGACCTGGTGCCGAACCGCACGCTGCATGCGGCGCACGCCGAAGGCTTCCTGAGCATCTTTGACGCAATCGGCGACCTGCCGGAAGTCGCGGCCGGCGGCACGTCGCACCACTACACGCGCGGGCCGCAGACCGAGTATCAGGCGGCGATGCGCGCGGCGAACGGCGACCGGGTGGAAAACCACTACGCGCCGAAGCTGTCTGAGCAGAACATCCGCCGTATTCTCGCGCTCAAGCCGGGGCAGGACTGGCGCGCCCTGCCGCACCATCTGCTTCCCGCCGGCATGCAGCGTGCGCTTCGCAAGGATCACACGCGGCGGTATCGCCGCATGACGTGGGAGGGCGTAGCGCGCTCGATCATCACGCGCTTCCGCGATCCGAAGTCGGGCGAATACATCCACCCGGAACAGACGCGCACCATCTCCATCCGCGAGGCGGCGCGCATCCAGTCCTTCCCCGACTGGTTCGTGTTCCGCGGTTCGAACAGTGAGCTTTACGACCAAGTAGGCAATGCGGTGCCGCCACTGCTGGCGCGTGCCATCGGCGCGGAAATCCTCAAGGTGCTCAAGGCGAAGAAGGCGCCGAAGTTCGCCGCGCCGAAGAGCCGCTACCGGCTTGAGCAGCTTCCGCTTGCCCTGTCCTTCGCGGCCTGACGGTGGCGCGCGCTCCCGCACGGCCAAGGGCGCCGCGTCCGCCTTCCAATCACGTCTCGGAATGGTTCGGGCATCGCGTCTATCCCGAGGTTCGCACCTCGCCGCAGGCGCTTGACGACCAGCACAACCGACGCTGCCCGTTCCTCACGGCGGCGAAGGGCACGGTGACTGAGTGCACGAAGGCGGACAACGCCAAGGGCGTGTGCACGATCAGCACGAAGCCGGGTCCGCGCGCACCGCGTCAGGATTGGCTTGTCTGTCCTACGCGCGTGCTCGGCCCTGCGATGCTCAATGCGTTCGTGGGGCGGCTGTTCGGCTTCGCCGCTGGTGCGCCGGCCTTCATCATCCCGGGCCTGCGCCTGTCGGAAGCTGCGACGCGAACGGACGTGGCAACGCGGCTGGCGGCAGGCGAGCGCGTCTTCATCTACTTCAACAGGACACTCGGCGGCGAACTGAGCATCCCCGGCACGGATGCCAGCCCCGAGTTCAGCTTTGACGTGACGGTGTTTGAAATCGTGCTGCGCGACGGCCATCCGAACCTTGACCGCTTCGGCGTGATCGAGGTGCAGACGATGGACTTCCACGGCTCCTACAAGCATGCCGTGCAGAACCTACGCGACGGGCTGCGCCTCTTCCCGACCGACTTCCCGAACCAGCTTCATGCAAACCAGCAATGGCTGTCTGAGCACGTGGAAGGGCCGAACATCGCCAACGTGTTCAAGCGCACCTTTTACCAGATGATGTTCAAGTTTCAGCTTGGGCAGCATCCGCGGTGCGCGGGATGCGTGCTGGCGATCCCCGTGAGCGTGTGGAACTCGTGGGGTCCGCATCTCGGCAACCCGACCTTGACCGCGCACGGCGACGGCACGGACGACCTGTTCGCGCCGGGGACCACGCGGCCAGCGCACGTGCCCGCCTGGATTTACGTCTTCGGCCTGGACGCCGACGATGCGACGACGCCAAGCCCGCTTGTGGCGAAGAACATCATTGCCACGGACGCGCCCGCCATGGGGCACTATGCCCTGTCTGTCGCGCCTGCGAACTCACTGGCGAGCATCGGGAGCGAAGCCGGCATGCTGACGCTGGCGCGCAGCCGGATCAGCGCCCTGTGGCCGGAGCTTGGGGCGACCCTCACCGCCGATCCGGCGCCGGGGACGCCAGCGGCCTAGCTGGCGACGCTGGCGAGCGTCGCCTTGCGCTTCGCCTCGAACTCGGCGGCGGCTTCCTCGAACGGACGGGCCGGGTTCGCCAGCGGCCGGACCATCATGAGGGACGGCTTGCGGCGGACGTAGTAGCCGCCCTTCATCACCGCCAGCCATCCCGCCAAGCCCTGCGCCGCAAGGCCGCGTTCGGCCGCTTCGACCTCTTCGGGCGTGGGGTCCGTGTGCCGCCCCATCGTGACGTGGCGGCCGTCCGTGCCGAGCACGATCCATCGGGTTTCGAGCGCGGCGCGTTCCATGTCAGGCGGCCAGCGCGGCGGCCACGGCGGCGTTGCGCTCGCGCTGGTCTTCGTTCGCCAGTTCCACCCACTCGCGGGCCGCGGCTTCGTAGTCAGCCGGCCAATGGGGCGCCGTGGGGTTGCGATCCCAGGCGCGAGCCATCGGGTTCCACACCTCTACCGACCATCCGCCGATCACGGCGGGCTGGTAGAGGCGATGTTGCCAGTTCATCGGGTCGGGCGTGGCGATCATGGGGTGGATTCTAGCCAGGCCGGAATCCGGGTGCGAGGGGAGATTGCAGGGCTTCGCCACACGGCTTGGACGTGGCGGTAAGACAGGGTCCCAAGGGCGCCCGTCCAGGCAGCCCGCCCCCGTGCCGTGTGTCCGCCGTGCCACGCCCGCCGAGCGATCTTCAGCGGCCGTTCCCCACACGCCGGCAGAACTGTGGGGAGGATTGTGGGGACGATCACCGCCACTCTCGCCAAAAACCCAATCGAATCAGCTGCTTAGAAGGGGTAGGTGGCGGAGGGGATGGGATTCGAACCCACGAAGCGGATTATCTCCGCTTAACGGTTTAGCAAACCGCCGCCTTCGGCCACTCGGCCACCCCTCCGCAGGAGTGGAACGTCACACGGCGTATGCAGTTGCGGGTGATACAGCCCCAACCCGCCCCCGTCAAATGCCGCAACCGGGGGGCATGACCCCCCCGGCCAGCCCTTCAGCCGAGCGACACCTCGAAGCCCCGCGCCGTCGCCGGGCGGGCCATCATCCGCTCATACCAGGCGGCCACGTTGGGCAGGTCGTCGAAGGGCACCTGGTGCCGCTCATGCCGCCAGGCCCAGCCGATGATGGCGAAGTCGGCGATCGAGGGCTCGCCCTCCGTCGCCACGAAATCCCGCCCCGCCAGGCGCCGGTCCAGCACGCCATAGAGGCGCTTGGTCTCGGTGTGGTAGCGGGTGAAGCCGTAGTCCCGCGCCGGGCCCTCGGGCTGCATCAGGAAGTGGTGCACCTGGCCGGGCATGGGGCCGAAGCCGCCCATCTGCCACATCAGCCACTCCATTACCGGCACGCGCGCGGCGAGGTCCTTCGGCCAGAACTTGCCGGTCTTCTCCGCCAGGTACCACAGGATGGCGCCGCTCTCGAACACCGTGGCCGGCTTGCCATCGGGGCCATTGGGGTCGCGGATGGCGGGAATTCGGTTGTTGGGCGCGAATTTCAGGAACTCGGGGTTAAACTGTTCGCCCTTTGAGATGTTCACAGGGTGCACGCTGTAGTCCAACCCCATCTCCTCGAGGGCCACGCTGATCTTGCGGCCATTGGGGGTGTTCCAGGTGTGCAGTTCGATCGTCATGCGGGGCCTCGTTCCGGAAGGGACAAGGTTCCATATGGCGCAAGCGCCACGTCAACACAAAGGTTCGCCCACCCATGCCCAGCCGCCACGACGATTACGCCGCCATGCGCTACCACGCCAACGCCAAGTCGCTGTTGGTGGCCTACCTCATCTGGTTCTTCCTGGGCTATGGCGGCGTCCACCGCATGTATCTGGGCCGCTGGGTCTCGGGCCTCGTCATGCTGGGCGTCTTCGTGATGTCCTGGGTCCTGTCGCTGATCTTCATCGGCTATATCGGGCTCGGCTTCATCCTGGTGTGGTGGGCGCTGGACGCGCTGCTGATGCCGGGGCTGGTCAGCCGCAGCAATGAAGACCTGATCCGCCGCCTCTCGCGCTGACACGAAGCGCAAGAAAGCGTGGGCGGCGCGCCCTTGCCGCGCCGCGCGCCGCCCGGCTAGACCCCAAGCCCATTGCAGTTCAGGGGCCAGCGAATGCGCGCAGCCATCATCCTCGCGGCGGGGCAGGGCACCCGGATGCGGTCGAGCCAGCCCAAGGTGATGCACCACCTGGCCGGCCGGCCCATGGTGCAGCACCTGCTGGCCGCCTGCGCGCCGGTGTTCCAGCGCATCGTCGTGGTGGTGGGGCCGGGCATGGAGGAACTGGCCGCGGCCGTCGCCCCGCATGCCACGGTGGTGCAGCAGGAACGCCTGGGGACCGGCCACGCCGCCCGCATCGCCGCCCCCCTGCTGGAGGGCTTCGGCGGCGACGTCGCGGTGCTCTATGGCGACAACCCGCTCATCACCACCGCCACCCTGGAACGACTGGTCGCGGCGCGCGACGCGGCGGACCTCGCGCTGCTGGCCATGCGCCCGGCCGAGCCCGGCCGCTATGGCCGCGTGGTGCTGGACGGGGCCGGGCAGGTGGCGCGCATCGTCGAACACGCCGACGCCACGGAGGAGGAGCGCGCCATTCCTCTCTGCAATGCCGGCGTGGTCTGCGCCGCCGCGCCGCATCTGTTCCGCTGGCTCTCCGCGCTGCGCAACGACAACCGCCAGGGCGAATACTACCTGACGGACGTGGTCGCCGCCGCCCGCGCCGAAGGCCTTCGCACCACCGCCGTCGAGGCGCCGGAGGCCGAACTGCGCGGCATCAACACCCGCGTCGAACTCGCCGCCGCCGAGGCCGAGATCCAGTCGCGCCTGCGCGAGGCCGCCATGCTGGGCGGCGCCACCCTCACCGACCCCGGCTCCGTGACGCTGGCCTGGGACACCCGCCTCGCCCCCGACGTGGTGGTGGAGCCGCATGTGGTCTTCGCGCCCGGCGTCATGGTGGAGGAGGGCGCGCGCATCCGCGCCTTCTCGCACCTCGAGGGCTGCGTGGTGCGCGCGAATGCCATCATCGGCCCCTATGCGCGGCTGCGGCCGGGCGCCGATGTGGGGCAGGGCGCCCATGTCGGCAATTTCGTGGAGCTGAAGGCGGCCACCCTCGGCCCCGGCGCCAAGGCCAACCACCTGACCTATCTGGGCGACGTGACGGTGGGGGCGGGCGCCAATATCGGCGCGGGCACCATCACCTGCAATTATGACGGCGTGAACAAGCACCGCACCGAGATCGGGGAGGGTGCCTTCATCGGCAGCGACACCGCCCTCGTCGCCCCGGTGCGCGTGGGCGCGCGCGCCATCACCGCCGCCGGCAGCGTCATCACCGAGGATGTGCCGGAGGATGCGCTGGCCATCGCGCGCGGCCGCCAGGCCAACAAGCCCGGCCGCGGCGTCAAGCCGCGCCGCAAGAGCTGAGGAGCCCATCCCATGTGCGGAATTGTCGGAGTAGTCGGCCGCGAGGCCGCCGCGCCCCGCCTGCTGGACGCGCTGCGGCGCCTCGAATACCGCGGCTATGACAGCGCGGGCATCGCCACCCTGACCGAGGGCCGCATCGAGCGCCGCCGCGCCGAGGGCAAGCTGCACAACCTCGGCACCGTGCTGGAGGCCACCCCGCTGGAAGGCACCACCGGCATCGGCCACACGCGCTGGGCGACGCATGGCGCGCCGGTGGAGCGCAACGCGCACCCCCATGCGACGCTGCGCGTGGCCGTGGTCCACAACGGCATCTTCGAGAACTACGCCGAACTCCGCGCGGAGCTTGAGAGCAAGGGCTACGTCTTCGAGACGGAGACCGACACCGAGACCTTCTGCAAGCTGGTGGACTGGCACCTGGTGCAGGGCCTGCCCCCGCGCGAGGCCGCTTCCGCCGCCCTCTCGCGCGTGCACGGCGCCTTCGCGGTCGCCATCATGTTCGCCGGCCACCCCGAGATGCTGGTGGTGGGCCGCCACGGCGCGCCGCTCGCCGTGGGCTATGGCGAGGGCGAGATGTTCGTGGGTTCCGATGCTCTTGCCCTGGCCCCGCTCACTCGCCGCATCGCCTATCTGGACGAAGGCGACCACGCGGTGCTGACGCCCACCGGCGCGCAATTCTACGACGCCGAGGGCGCGCCCACCGAACGCGCCATCCGCCTCAGCGCCGTCTCGGGCGCGGCCATGGGCAAGGGCAACTACCGCCACTTCATGGAGAAGGAACTCCATGAGCACCCGGCGGTGCTGGGCGACACGCTGCGGCAATACCTCGACCCCGCCACGCTCGGCGTGAACCTGCCCAACCTGCCCTTCGACATCCGCGAGGTGCCGCGCCTCACCATCACCGCCTGCGGCAGCGCCTTCCTGGCCGGCCTCGTCGGCCGCTACTGGATCGAGCAGCTGGCGCGCCTGCCGGTGGACGCCGATGTGGCGAGCGAGCTGCGCTACCGCGACCCGCCGCTGCCGGAAGGCGGTGCCGCACTCCTCATCAGCCAGAGCGGCGAGACGGCCGACAACCTGGCCGCCATGAAGATGCTGCGCGCGCGGGGCCAGAAGATCCTGTCCATCGTGAACGTGCCCGAGAGCAGCATGGCGCGCGAGAGCGACGCGACCGTGCTGACGGTGGCGGGGCCCGAAATCTCGGTCGCCTCCACCAAGGCCATCACGGCGCAACTTTCGGTGCTGGCCTGCCTCGCCATCGGCTTCGGTCGCGCGCGCGGCACCCTCTCGCCGGAGGAGGCCGCGCGCCTCTCCACCGCCCTGCTGCAGGTGCCCGAGCACGCGGCGGCGGTGCTGGCGCAGGATGCCGAGATCCGGGCGCTCGCCGCCGAGGTGGCCGGGGCGCGCGACGTGCTCTTCATCGGCCGCGGCGCGCTCTATCCCATCGCGCTGGAAGGTGCCTTGAAGCTGAAGGAGATCAGCTACATCCACGCCGAGGGCTATGCCGCGGGCGAGATGAAGCACGGCCCCATCGCGCTGATCGACAACACGGTGCCGGTCATCGCGCTCTGCCCCTCTGGCCCGCTCTATGAGAAGACGGCGTCCAACCTGCAGGAGGCGGCGGCGCGCGGCGGGCGCATCATGGCCTTCACCGATGCCGCCGGCGCCCCGGCGCTGCGCCGCTTCGCCGAGCGCGTGGTGGTGCTGCCCGACGCCGACCCCTTCAGCCAGCCCATCCTGCACGCCATCCCGGTGCAGCTGCTGGCCTATCACGTGGCGGTGCTGAAGGGCACGGATGTGGACCAGCCCCGCAACCTGGCCAAGAGCGTGACGGTGGAATAGGCAGAACGCCGAGGAATGGGGCAGGAGGCTGCGCGAAACCCCCTGCATTGCCCGGAAATTGCCCTTGGCGGCGGCGCGCTCCTGAACAATTGGTTTCCCGGAACGGACATCCTGTCCCGGCCGGAGAGACCACATGAACCGTCGCATGATGCTGGGCGCCGCCGCGGGCGGCATCGCGGGCAGCCTCGCCACCCCCGCCGTCGTCACCGCGCAGACCACCTTCAACTGGCGCATGACCAGCTTCTACGGCCCCCAGGCGGCCTTCTACTCCACCGGCCCGGGCTCCGCGCGCGACCTGATCGATCGCATCCAGCGCATGTCCAACAACCGCATCCGCATCCAGTTCTTCGGCGCGGGCGAACTGATCCCCGCCGCCGAGGGCTTCGACGCCGTCAGCGCCGGCATCGTCGAGATGAACTACGCCAACGCCTATTTCTGGACCGGCAAGACCTTCGCCGCGCAGTACTTCACCGCCGTCCCCTTCGGCCTGAATTTCCAGGGGCTGAACGGCTGGATGTATGATGGCGGCGGCCTCGACCTCTGGCGCGAGGTCTATGACCGCTTCAACCTCGTCCCCTTCCTCTGCGGCAACACGGGCGTGCAGATGACGGGCTGGTTCCGCCGCCCCATCAACACGGTCGAGGACCTTCGCGGCCTCAAGATGCGCATCCCAGGCCTCGCGGGCCGCGTCTACCAGGCGCTGGGCGTGGATGTGCGCCTGCTGCCGCCGGGCGAGCTGTTCCCCGCGCTGGAACGCGGCGTGATTGATGCCGCCGAATTCGTGGGCCCCTATCTCGACCGGCAGCTCGGCCTGCACCGCGTCGCCAAGCACTACTACACGACGGGCTGGCACGAGACGGCGACGGCGTCGGAGCTCACCATCAACAAGGCCGCCTGGGCCCGCCTGCCCAATGACCTCAAGGCCATCGTCGAGAACGCGGTCGCCGCCTGCAACGTGATCTCCGAGGCCTGGTGCCAGAAGAACAACGCCGACGCGATGGAGGACCTGATCCGCAACCACGGCGTGGAGGCCAAGGAACTGCCGGACGCCGTGGTGGCCCGCCTGCGCGAGGAGAATGCGAAGGTGCTAGAAGCCGCCATCGCGCGCGACGCCGTCACCCGCCGCGTGCATGAGAGCTACATGGCCTACAAGGCGCGCTTCGACGCCTGGTCGCGCTATTCCGAGGTGCCCTACCACAACAAGATCCGCGAAGCGTGACGCGCCTCGCCGACACGCTGGAGGGGGCGGTCGAATGGCTCGGCCGCCTCTCCGCCGTGGCCCTCATCGGGCTGGTGCTGGTCATGGCGGGCAATGTGCTGCTGCGCTACGGCTTCGCCACCGGCAGCGTCTGGGCACAGGAGCTGGAATGGCACCTGATGTCACCCATCGCGCTGCTGGGGGCCGCCTGGGCGCTCAAGCATGGCGAGCATGTGCGGGTGGACGTGCTCTATGCCCGCATGAGCGAGGTGTGGCAGCGGCGGGTGGAGTTCCTCTCCTGCCTCGCCGGGCTGCTGGTGTGCGTGGCCGTCATCTGGCTGTCCTGGCGCTATGTCATGCAGTCCTGGGCGCAGAATGAGGGCTCGGCCAATCCGGGCGGCATTGATGCGCGCTACATCCTGAAGGGGTTCATTCCCTTGGGCTTCGCGCTGCTGGCGCTGCAGTTCACCGCCCTTCTCCTCCGCCTCGCGCCGCAATTGCGGCGCTGACACCGGACCCCCTTCATGCCGATCCAGGAAATCTACGCAATCGCCATGCTGCTTGCGTTCTTCGCGCTGCTGCTGGTTGGCGTGCCGGTGGCGCTGACGCTCGCCATCTCGGGCTTCGTCTTTGGCTGGCTGGGCTTCGGGCCCATGCTGTTCAACCTGCTGCCGGCGCGCATCTTCGGCGTGGTGACGAACTACACCCTGCTGGCCATTCCCCTCTTCGTCTTCATGGGGGTGATGCTGGAAAAGTCCCGCCTGGCGGAGGACCTCATGGCCGTGGTGGGCCGCCTCGCGGGCAATCTGCGGGGGGGGTTGGCGCTCGGCGTCGTCTTTGTGGGCGTGCTGATGGGGGCGACCACGGGCATCGTGGGCGCCACGGTCGTCACACTCGCGTTGCTGGCACTGCCGGCCATGATGAGCCGCGGCTATGACCGGGGCCTGGCCTGCGGCGTCATCTGCGCCTCCGGCACGCTCGGGCAGATCATCCCGCCCTCGCTCATCCTGATCCTGATGGCGGACATCATGAACCTCTCGGTCGGCACGCTCTTCGCCGCCGCGGTGTTCCCGGGCCTGCTGCTGGCCGGCATGTTCGCGGCCTATGTCATCATCCTCGGCATGGTGCGGCCCGACATGGCGCCGCCCGTGCCGGCCGAGGAACGCGCGCTGATCGACACGCGCCAGCTCATCCTGCGGCTGCTGCGGGTGGTGCTGCCGCCGGTGGGCCTCATCATCGCCGTGCTGGGCTCCATCATCGGCGGCATCGCGGCCCCCACGGAAGCGGCGGCGATGGGCGCCTTGGGCGCGGTGGTGGTGACGGCGCTGGGCCGGCGCTTCAACGCGACCCTGCTGTGGGAGAGTGCCGCCGCCGCCGCGCGCATCACGGCCATGATGATGTTCGTCCTCATCTGCGCGCAGGTCTTCGCCCTGGCCTTCCGCGGCCTGCGGGGCGAACAGCTGGTGGAGGACCTCTTCGCCTTCCTCCCCGGGGGCGTGAACACCGACATCCTGTTCATGCTGCTGCTGATCTTCGTGCTGGGCTTCTTCCTGGAATGGATCGAGATCAGCTACATCGCGGTCCCCCTCTTCCTGCCCATCTTCGCGAGTTCCGGCGTGGACCCGGTGTGGCTGGCGGCGCTGATCGCCGTGATGCTCCAGACCTCCTTCCTGACGCCGCCCTTCGGCTGGGCGCTGTTCTTCCTGCGCGGCGCGGCCCCGCCCGAAATCACCACGGGCGAGATCTACCGCGGCGTCATCCCCTTCGTGGCCTTGCAGATCCTGGCGGTGGGGGCGGTGTTCGCCTTTCCCGCACTGGCCACCTGGCTGCCGCGCGCCATCGGCTGGTAGCCCCGGTTTCATTGCGGGAAGGGAGCGCCTACATGGGCGGGGTGACGCAACGGCCCAGGAACCCCGCCCATGCCCTATGATTTCGACCTCTTCGTCATCGGCGGCGGCTCGGGCGGGGTGCGGCTGGCGCGCATCGCGGCGGGCCATGGCGCCCGCGTGGCCGTGGCCGAGGAACGCTTCTGGGGCGGCACCTGCGTCAATGTCGGCTGCGTGCCCAAGAAGCTGATGGTCCAGGCCGCCGAATATGGCCGCTGGGCCGAGGACGCCGCGGCCTTCGGCTGGGACATCACGAAGGGCGCGCATGACTGGGCGAAGCTCGCCGCCGCGCGCGATGCGGAGGTCACGCGGCTTTCCGGCATCTATGGCCGCCTGCTGCAGGGGGCGGGCGTCACCAGCTTCGACGCCCGCGCGACCTTCGAGGACGCGCACACGCTGCGCGTCGGCGACCAGCGCGTCACCGCCGAACGCATCGTGATCGCGACCGGCGGGCGGGCCACGCGGCTCGACATTCCGGGCGCGGAACTGGGCCTCATCAGCGACGACCTGTTCACCCTGCCGGCCTTGCCGAAGAAGGTCGCCATCCTGGGCGCGGGCTACATCGCGCTCGAATTCGCCTGCCTGCTGCACGGGCTGGGGGCGGAGGTGGAGGTCTTCCACCGCTCCCCCCAGGTGCTGCGCGGCTTCGACAATGACGTGCGTCTCTGCCTGACGGAGGCCATGACGGCCCAGGGCATCCGCATGGAGGGGGGCGTGAACGCCACCCGCCTGCAGCGCCTGCCGGAGGGGCGCATCCTGCTCGGCCTCTCCAACAACGGCATGCGCGAGGTGGATGCGGTCTTCTTCTGCACCGGCCGCGCCCCCAACACCGAGGGGCTGGGGCTGGAGCGGGCCGGGGTGAATGTGGCCGAGGGCGGCGCCATCCCGGTGGATGAGGACCACGCGACCAACATTCCCCACATCCACGCCATCGGCGACGTGACGGACCGGCTGAACCTCACCCCCATGGCGACGGCCGTTGGGCACGCGCTGGCCGACAGCCTTTACGGCGGCAACCCCCGCCGGGCCAGCTATGAGAACGTGCCGACGGCCATCTTCACCTCGCCCCCCGTGGGCACGGTGGGGATGAGCGAGGAGGAGGCGGCGCGGCGGGGCCCCGTGGACATCTACCTCACCCGCTTCACCCCCATGCGCCACACCATCACGAAGCGCGAGGGCATGCGGGTGATGATGAAGCTGGTGGTCTGCCAGCAAAGCCAGCGCATCCTGGGCGCGCACATGGTGGGCGAGGATGCGGCCGAGATCATGCAGGGCATCGGCATCGCCGTCCGGATGGGCGCCACCAAGGCGGATTTCGACCGGACCATCGGCATCCACCCCACGGCGGCCGAGGAACTCGTGACGCTGCGCACACGCACGCGTGTCGCGGGGGTCACCGCTGACGCGGCGGAATAGGCCCAGAGGTAGCCACGCGCCCGGGCCTGTCCTAGTGTCATGGACCTTTCTTCACTGGAGTGACGGCCATGGCGCGTGAATGGCGCCCCGATTCCTGGCGGCAGATGCCTATCCGGCAAGTGCCGGACTATCCCGACACGGCGGCCCTCGCCGCCATGGAAGCCAAGGTCAAGACCTTTCCGCCGCTGGTTTTTGCGGGCGAGTGCGAGCGATTGAAGGCCGCGCTCGCCGAAGCTGCCCAAGGCCAGGCCTTCGTCCTCCAGGGGGGTGACTGCGCCGAAAGCTTCGCCGACTTCCATGCCGATGCCATCCGCGACAGCTTCAAGGTGCTGTTGCAGATGGCGGTCGTGCTGACCTTCGGCGCCGGCATGCCGGTGGTGAAGCTCGGCCGCATGGCGGGGCAGTTCGCCAAGCCCCGCAGCAGCGATGTCGAAACCCAGGACGGCGTGACGCTGCCCTCCTACCGCGGCGACATCATCAATGGCGCGGCCTTCACGCCCGAGGCCCGGGTGCCCGACCCCGCGCGGATGGAATTCGCCTATCTGCAATCGGCCGGCACGCTGAACCTGCTGCGCGCCTTCGCCACCGGCGGCTTCGCCGACCTGCACCAGGTCCATCGCTGGAACCTCGACTTCGTGGCGCGCTCGCCGCTCGCCGACCAGTATGAGGGCCTGTCCAACCGGATTGATGAGACGCTGCGCTTCATGGCCGCCTGCGGCATGAACAGCGACAACGCGCCCCAGATCCGCGAGACGGCCTTCTACACCAGCCATGAAAGCCTGCTGCTTCCCTATGAGGAGGCGCTGACCCGCCAGAGCAGCACCCACCACCGCACCTATGCGTGCAGCGCGCATTTCCTCTGGATCGGCGACCGCACGCGCCAGCCGGACGGCGCGCATGTGGAATTCCTGCGCGGCGTGGCCAACCCCATCGGCATGAAGGTGGGCCCCACGATGGATGCGGGCGAGCTGGTGCGGCTCACGGAAATCCTGAACCCGCGCAATGAGGCCGGGCGCCTCACGCTCATCTCCCGGATGGGGGCGGAGAAGGTCGAGACGAAGCTGGCGCCGCTGGTGCGCGCGGTGCGCGAGGCCGGGCGCCAGGTGGCCTGGCTGTGCGACCCCATGCACGGCAACACCACCACCCAGAACGGCTACAAGACCCGCAGCTTCGACGCCATCCTGGACGAGGTGCGCCGCTTCTTCGACGTGATGGCGGCCGAGGGCGCCCATGCCGGCGGCGTGCATGTGGAAATGACCGGCCGCGACGTGACGGAATGCGTGGGCGGTGCCCAGAAGCTGACGGCCGCCGACCTCTCGGCCAACTACGCCACCTTCTGCGACCCGCGCCTGAACGCCGAGCAGTCGCTGGAACTGGCCTTCCTCATCGCCGAGGAATTGAAGGCCCACCGCGCCCGCCCCGAGCGCATCCCCGCCCGGGCCGCGCAGTAGCGCCCATGCGGGATGACGAGATCGCGGGGCGGACCGACAGCTATTTCAACCGCACCCGCCGCATCGTCGAGAAATTCGGCGATGCGCGCGTCACCTACGCGGTGTTCCTGCGCCGGCCGGTGGTTTCGGCCCCCCGGCTGGCGGTGGAGTTCCTGGAGGCCGTCTCGGCGCGGCGTGGCACGCCCATCGAGATCGAGGTGAAATACCCCGAGGGCTCCTGGGTGGGGGCGGGTGATCCGTTGCTCTACCTCACCGGTTCCTTCGCCGCACTGGCCGATCTGGAAACGCTCTATCTCCAGAAGCTGGGCCCGGCCTGCGTGGCCGCGCACAACGCCTACCAGATGTGCCTCGAACTGCCCGGCACCGCCTTCCTGGCCATGGAGGCGCGCCACTGCGCCGGCCAGGAGATGCAGGAGATGATGGCCTATGCCGCCAGCGTGGGCAGCGCGGCCGCCCGGCGCGAGGGCGCGCGCGGCTTCATCGGCAATGCCAATGACGCGACGGCGCATTGGTTCGGCGCCAAGGCCGGGCGCGGCACCATGCCGCATGCGCTGATCGGCTATGCGGGCTCCACGCTGCGCGCCGCCGAGATGTTCCACGCCACCTACCCCGAGGACGATCTGACGGTCCTGGTGGATTATTTCGGCCAGGAGGTGACGGACAGCCTGGCCGTCTGCGCCCGCTTCCCCGAACTGGCGGCGGCGGGCCGGATGGCCGTGCGGCTGGACACCCATGGCGGGCGGTTCCTGGAGGGGCTCGATCCGGCCGAGAGCTATGCGGTGCTGGAACGCCACGCGCCGGCGGCCATCCGCCGCTATCGCAGTGAAACCGAGCTGCGCCACCTGGTCGGCACCGGCGTCTCCGCCGCCGCCATCTGGCGCGTGCGCGAGGCGCTGGACGCGGCGGGCTATCCCAAGGTCCGCATCGTGGGCTCCTCGGGCTTCGGGGTGGGCAAGTGCCGCGTGATGGCCGAGGCGCGGGCGCCGCTCGACCTGGTCGGCACCGGCAGCTTCATCCCTGACCTCTGGAGCGAGACCTACGCCACCGCCGACATCGTGGACTATGACGGGGTGGCGCGGGTGAAGGTGGGCCGCGAATTCCTGCTGCGGAAGAACGGGCAAAGGCGTGGGAGTTGAATTGACCGCGCCCCGCACCCTGCCTACTTCCACGCCATGACCCAGCGCCTCCGCATCGCCCTCGCGCAGATGAACCCCCATGAGGGCGCGCTGCGGACCAACGCCGCCAAGATCCGCCGGCTCCGCGCCGAGGCGGCCGCCCAGGGCGCGGACCTGCTGGTGACGCCCGAATTCAGCATCGCGGGCTATCCGCCCGAGGATTTGGTGCTGAAGCCCGCCTTCTACGACATGTGCTTGGCCGAGATCGAAGCCTTGGCGGCGGACACCGCCGATGGCGGGCCCGGCCTGATCGTGGGCGGCCCCTGGAGGGATTCGGGAAAACTCTACAACGCCGCCTACCTGCTGGATGGCGGCAAGGTCGTGGCCCGCCGCGCCAAGCACGAACTGCCCAATTACGGCGTCTTCGACGACAAGCGCGTCTTCGACGCGGGCCCGGCCCCCGGCCCCGTGGTGTTCCGCGGCACCCGCATTGGGCTGATGATCTGCGAGGATTGGTGGTTCCCCGCCGTCTCGGAAACCCTGGTGGAATCCGGCGCGGAACTGCTGCTCGCCATCAACGGCTCCCCCTTCGAGGTGGACAAGAGCGAGGCGCGCATTGACCTCGCGGTGTCGCGGGTGGTGGAGACGGGGTTGCCCTTCATCTTCCTCAACCAGAATTGCGGGCAGGATGAGCTGGTCTTCGACGGCGCCAGCTTCGTGCTGAACGCCGACCGCAGCCTGGCCGTGCGCCTGCCCTCCTTCACCGAGACCATGGTCGTCACCGACTGGGTGCGGGAAGGGGAGGGGTGGCGCTGCGAAGCCCAGCCGCTGGCCAAGCCGCTGGGCCATGAGGCGCAGATCTACGCGGCCATGACGCTCGGCCTGCGCGACTATGTGGAGAAGAACGGCTTTCCCGGCATCGTGCTGGGGCTGTCGGGCGGCATTGACAGCGCCCTCTCCGCCGCCGTGGCCGCCGATGCGCTGGGACCGGACCGGGTGCGGGCGGTCATGCTGCCCTCGCCCTACACCAGCGCGGAAAGCCTAGAGGATGCGGCGGAATGCGCCCGCCTGCTGGGCATCCGCTATGAGAGCGTGAATATCGGCCCCGCCATGGAGGCCTTCGCCGCCATGCTGGCGCCGGCCTTCGGCAACCGCCCGCCGGACATCACGGAGGAGAACATCCAGTCCCGCATCCGTGGCGTGACGCTGATGGCCATGTCCAACAAGTTCGGCGACATGCTGCTGACCACCGGCAACAAGAGCGAGATGAGCACGGGCTACGCCACCATCTATGGCGACATGTGCGGCGGCTATTCCGTGCTGAAGGATGTCTACAAGACCGACGTCTTCGCCGTCTGCCGCTGGCGCAACGCGAATGTCCCGCACGACGCGCTGGGCCCCCACGGCCCCGTGATGCCCGACCGCGTGATCACCAAGCCCCCCAGCGCCGAGCTCAAGCCCGACCAGAAGGACCAGGACACCCTGCCGCCCTATGACGTGCTGGACGCCCTCCTCATGGGCCTCGTCGAGGAGGAGCGCGGCGTGGATGAGATGGTGGCCAAGGGCTTCGACCGCGCCCTGGTCTTGCGCGTCTGGCGCATGCTGGACCGCGCGGAATACAAGCGCCGCCAGGCGCCCCCCGGCGTGAAGATCGGCCGCCGCGCCTTCGGCCGCGACCGCCGCTACCCCATCACCAACGGCTTCACGGGGCTGATCGCATGAGCGAGGAATTGCTCGCCCCGCCGGAGGGGCTGGAGGTCCGCATCCTGGACCTCTCCGGCGCCAATGGCACGGAGCCGGTGGAGGTGGTGCGCGGCTTTACCTCGCTCGCCCACGCCAATGCCTTCGCCCGCCGGCGTGTGCGCGACAGTGTCGAAATCTGCCGCGCCCGCGGCATGACGCCCGAGCAGGTGCGCGACGCCTGGTTCGCCTTCGGTGAGGATGCCGAGGTGGGCGGCGTGGAGGACGGCGCCTGGAAAAGCGCCACCGAACTCGCCCATTTCACCGCCACCCCCTGCCGCGACCGGGAGGAGCGCAACTGGCGCATGCTCGACCCGCGCGGCGACGCCGCCGAAGACGACGGCGAGGAATAGGCCCCAGATGAAACTCCGCTTCGCCCCCTCTCCCACGGGGCATCTGCATGTGGGCAATGCCCGCATCGCGCTCGCCAACTGGCTCTTCGCCCGCAAATCCGGCGGCCACCTGCTGCTGCGGCTGGACGACACCGACACCCAGCGCTCCCGCCAGGACTATGCCGAGGCGATCGAGGAGGACCTCCGCTGGCTCGGCCTCGACTGGGATGAGCTGGTCCGGCAGTCCGACCGGCTGGACCGCTACGCCGCCGCCGCCGAGGCGCTGAAGGCCTCGGGCCGCCTCTACCCCTGCCTCGAGAGCGAGGAGGAACTCGCCTATAAGCGCGAGCAGCAGCGCCGCGCCGGCCGCCCGCCCCTCTATGACCGCGCGGCCCTCAAGATGACGCCGGAGCAGCTTTCCCGCGCCATGGCCAATGGCAAAGTGCCCTATTGGCGCTTCAAGCTGTCCAACACCACGGTCGAATGGCAGGACCATGTGCTGGGCCGCCGCGCGGTGAAGCTCACCGCCATCAGCGACCCGGTGCTGGTGCGCGCCGATGGCTCGCCCCTCTACACCTTCACCTCCGTGGTGGACGACTTGGACATGGGCATCACCCATGTGATCCGGGGCGAGGACCATGTGACCAACACGGGCATCCAGCTCGACCTCTTCGCGGCGCTGGGCGGTGATCCGCGCAAGCTGGCCTTCGCGCACCTGCCGCTGCTGACGGATGCCGATGGCGGGCCGCTGTCCAAGCGCATCGGGTCCCTCTCGCTGCGGCAGCTGCGCCGCGACGGGATCGAGGCGGCCTCCATCACGGGCTACCTGGCGGGGCTGGGCACCTCGCACGACCCCGTGCCGGGGGCGCCGCGTGACCTGCTGAACGGCTTCGACCTTGGCGCCGTCTCCCATTCCTCGCCGCGCTTCGACCCGCGGCAGATGATGGGGCTGAACCGCAAGCTGCTGCACGCGCTGCCCTTCGCGGAGATCGCCCCCCGCCTGCCCGAGGGCGCCACCGAGGCCTTCTGGGACGCGGTGCGCGGCAATCTCGACACGCTGCCCGAGGCCAAGCACTGGTGGGAGGTGGTGCAGGGCCACATCGCCCCCATCTCGCAGCCCGATGAGGCCGAATACCTGGCCCATGCAAGCGAGAACCTGCCCGCCGAACCCTGGGACGACGCGACCTGGACCGCCTGGACCAACGCGCTCAAGGCCATCAGCGGCCGCAAGGGGAAGGGGCTGTTCCTGCCGCTGCGCCGCGCCTTGACGGGCGAGGACCAGGGCCCCGACATGAAGCAGCTTCTGCCGCTGATCGGCCGCGCGCGGACCGAGGCGCGGCTGGCGGCCTCGCTCCAGCCTTGAAACAAGGGCCCAAGCGGGCGCATAACCCCCGCATGGGCCAGAGCAAGACCTGTCGCTGACGACATCGCGCCACCTGCCGCGCGCCCGCCAGCCCATGCCCTCACGGATTTCCCAGATGCCCCAGCTTCGCTTCCACAACAGCCTGACCCGGCGCGAGGAGGCGTTCACGCCGCTCGATGCCGGCCATGTGCGCCTCTATGTCTGCGGCCCCACCGTCTATGACCTGGCGCATCTGGGCAACGCCCGCCCCGTGGTGGTCTTCGACGTGCTGGCCCGCCTGCTGCGGCGCCTCTATCCGCGCGTGACCTATGCGCGGAACATCACGGACGTGGACGACAAGATCAACGCCCGCGCGCGCGAGACCGGCCAGCCCATCAGCGCCATCACCAGCCGCACCACGGCCGATTTCCACCGCGACATGGCCGCCCTGAACTGCCTGCCCCCCGATGTGGAGCCGACGGCCACCGGCCACATCGCGGAGATGATCCAGCTTACGGAAAAGCTGATCGCCCGCGGCCACGCCTATGCGGCGGAAGGCCATGTGCTGTTCAGCGTGGGCAGCTTCGCGGATTACGGGAAGCTCTCCGGCCGCAACCAGGATGAGCTGCTGGCCGGCGCCCGCGTGGACGTGGCCCCCTACAAGCGCGACCCCGGCGATTTCGTGCTGTGGAAGCCCTCCGACGCCGACACCCCCGGCTGGGACAGCCCCTGGGGCCGCGGGCGTCCGGGCTGGCATATCGAATGCTCCGCCATGTCCTGGCGGCATCTGGGCGAGACCTTCGACATCCATGGCGGCGGGCATGACCTGCTCTTCCCCCACCATGAGAACGAGGTGGCCCAATCCCGCGCCGCCTTCGGCACCCCCTTCATGGCCCACACCTGGCTGCACAACGGCATGTTGCTGGTGGATGGCGAGAAGATGTCGAAGAGCCTCGGCAACTTCATGACCGTGCAGGACGTGCTAGCGCGCGGGTCCTGGGCGGGCGAGGCCTTTCGCCTGTTGCTGCTGCGCACGCATTACCGCTCCGCGCTGGATTTCACCCTGGCCGCGCTGGACGAGTGCAAGGCGGAACTGGACGACTTCTACGCCATGCTGGCCCGCCCCGCGCCCGAGGCCGAAGCACCCGCCGCCATGGTGGACTGGGTGCTGGAACCCCTGCATGACGATTTGAACACGCCGCTGTCGCTGGCCCGCCTGCGCGACCTCCGCACGCTGGAGAACGTCGCCTCCGTCGGCGGCTCCCCCGCCGCCGTGCATGCCCGCACGCCCAGCGCCTGGGACCCGGCACCGGGCGAGGCGCGCGCCGCCATTCTCGAAGCCGCGCAAATCCTGGGCCTGCCCCTGCACGATGCCGCCCTCTGGCGCCAGGGCGGCGGCGATGCCGAGGTCGAAGCCGCCATCGCCGCCCGCCTCGCCGCCCGCGCCGCGAAGAACTGGGCCGAGGCCGACCGTATCCGCGACGACCTCAAGGCCCAGGGCATCATCCTGGAGGATGGCGCCGGCGGCACGACCTGGCGGCGGGCGTGACGCCGTGACCGGCGCCACTCCGCCCCTTTCGCGGCCGATTCACGTCCTTGGCTGCGCCAAGGCCGATCGGACGCTATCCGCGCGGCCGATTCACGCCCTTGGCTGCGCCAAGGCCGATCGGACGCGGGCCTGATGCGCGAGGAAGGCGCCGCCCCCCTCGTGGTACCGGAGGGCGAGACGCCCATCATCGTCCTCGTCCGCCCGCAACTGCCCGAGAACATCGGCACCACCGCCCGCGCCATGGCCAATGGCGGGCTGTTCCACCTGCGCCTCGTGGCGCCGCGCGAGGGCTGGCCCAAGGAACGCGCCTGGGCCGCCGCCTCGGGCGCCGACCGGATCCTGGACGCCGCCACCGTGCACCCCACGGTGGACGACGCCATCGCCGATTGCCACCGCGTCTTCGCGACCTGCCCGCGCCCGCGCCACGTCATCATGCCCGTCATGACCGCCCGCGCCGCCGCCACCGAACTGCGCAGCCTGCGCGCCCGCAACCTCCGCACCGCCATCCTCTTCGGCCCCGAGCGCGCGGGGCTGGAGGCCGAGGACCTGGCCCGTGCCGACACGCTGGTGCGCTACCCGCTGAACCCGGAATTCCCGTCATTGAACCTGGCCCAGGCCGTCATGGTGCTGGCCTATGAATGGTGGGTGGCGGCCGACGAAACCCTGCCCGTGCGGCTGCAGACCCACAAGACCGGCGTCGCCACGCGCGACTCCCTCGAAAACTTCATGGGCCACCTGATCGCGGAGCTGGACGCCTGCGGCTTTCTCCGCAACGAGGCGAAGCGCCCCGGCATGGTGCGGAATTTGCGCCATTGGTTCACCCGTGGCGAAGTGACGGAGCAGGAGCTGCGCACGCTGCACGGCGTGGTGGCCGAGCTCTCGCGCGGCCGCATGCGCCATGGCCGCCCCGAACCCGACGCCCCAAGGACCCCCGATGATGACTGAAGACGAGGCCCACGCCACGTTGCGCGCCCGCGGCCGGCAGGAGATGCGCGAAATCCTGGGCACCCCCTTCACCGAGGCGCATGACGCCGCGACCACGCCCTTCACCGCGCCGGTCGCCGCGCTGGTGGAGGAGATGGCCTATGCCAGCCTCTGGACGCGCCCGCATCTGGACCGCAGGCAGCGCAGCCTCATCACGCTGGCCATGCTCTGCGCGCTGAACCATCCGGAGGAGTTGCGCATCCATCTCGTCGCCGCGCTGAACAATGGCTGCACGGCGGAGGAAATCCGCGAGGTCTTCACCCACGCCGTCGCCTATTGCGGCTTTCCCTCCGCCATTGACGCGTTGCGGATGGCGGAGACGGTGCTGAAGGAAGAGGGGAAGCTGTAGCGCGACGTTCCCCCTTGGGCGTTTGCGTCGTCCGCCCAGCCGTGGCGAAATGACCTGGCGCGGCCAAAGCCGGGAGGAACGAAGATGAACGAACAGGAAGCCCACGACGCCCTGCGCGCCCGCGGGCGGCAGGAGATGCGCGAAATCCTGGGCGCCGCCTACACCGACGCCCGCGACGCCAGCACCACCCCCTTCAACCAGGCCGTCCGCGCCCTGTCCGAGGAAATGGCCTACGCCACCCTCTGGACGCGCCCGCATCTGGACCGCAAGCAGCGCAGCCTGATCACGCTGGGCATGCTCTGCGCGCTGAACCACCCGCACGAACTCCGCATCCATCTGGTGGCCGCGCTGAACAATGGCTGCACGGCGGAGGAGATCAGCGAGGTCTTCACCCACGCCGTCGCCTATTGCGGCTTCCCGGCCGCCATTGATGCGCTGCGGATGGCGGAGCAGGTGCTGAAGGAACAGGGCAAACTGTAAGCCTGGATCGGTGCGGCTGCTTCGCGCCGTCGGCGCCGATCAGGCGCCCTCCATCCGCGGGTCCGGCACCCTGGCCGCCGCCAGCACATCCACGCGCGCCGCGCCGCCCGCCAGCAGGGCGCGGGCGCAGGCATCGGCCGTGGCGCCGCTGGTCAGCACGTCATCCACCAGCACCACCCGCCGCCCGGCCAGCAACCGCGCCGCACCCGGTGCCAGGCCGAAGGCGCCTTCCAGCTCCATCGCGCGGTCGCGCGCGCCCATCTCGCCCAGGGGCCGCGTCCGCCGCAGCCGTCGCAGCAGCAGGGGCCGGTGCGGCACGCCCGACAGGCGCGACAGCGCCGCCGCCAGCAGCGCCGCCTGGTTGTGCCGGCGCGCAAACAGCCGCCAGCGGTGCAGCGGCACGGGCAGCAGCATGTCGGCCTCGGCCAGCAATTCGCGTCCCGCGCGGGCCATGTGGCGGGCGAGGGGGCGGGCCATCTCCACCGCGTCACGGTGCTTGAAGGGCAGGATCAGCGCCTTGGCGCCCGCGTCATAGCGCAGCGCCGCGCGGGCAGCGGTGAAGGCGGGGGGCGCTTCCACGCAGGCGTCGCACCAGGCGCCATCGGCCATGGGCGTGCCCATGCCCGCATGGGGGAAGGGCACCCCGCAGCGCGCGCAATAGGGCGCCGAGACGAAGGCCAGCTTGCCGAAGCAGGTGGCGCAGAGCCCGCCCTGCGCGTCCACCGGGGCGTCGCAGGTCAGGCAATGGGGGGGCAGCAGCGCGTCCAGCGCGCCGAGGCCCAGACGCCTTAACGCCCCCGCTACCAAGCCCCGAAGGGCGCGTCACCGTCCCGCGCCACCTCATGCACCAGGTCAATCTCCCAGGAGAGATAGGCGTGCATGGCCTCCTCGATGCCGCTGTTGCGGTCATAGGGGCGCAGATACCAGTCCACGCAAGCCTCGTCTGGGGGGTTCTGCCGGTCGGTGGCGATGGGCAGGCCGGCGGCGCGCCAGGCGGCGACCCCGCCTTCCAGCACCCGCGCGCCCAGGGTCTCCGCCGCGGCCAGATGCGCCAGCAGCGGGTCCGGCGCCGTGATGACGACCGGCCCCGTAATCTCCGGCAGCCGCCCGCGCACCGCCCAGACGCTGCCCGGGATATGCCCGGCCCGGAAATCAATGGACCGCGCGAGATCCACCACCGTGACGCCCGTCTCCTTGGCCAGCGCCTCCGGCGTCACGACGGGCGCCGAGGGCGTGTGCGTCAGCGACGGCACCCAGGGCCCCGTCTCCAGCTGGCCCGAGAGCGGGTCGGTGACGACGAACACCTCCCACCCCCCCATCAGCCGCAGCCAGGAGGCGCTCATCCGCGCGCGCACCGTGTCATTGTCGGCCAGGATCACGCGCGCGCCGCGCACCGCGATCCATTGGTCGGTGGCCTGCACCAGCTGCCCGCCGGGCGCGTGGCGGAAGCCCGGAATGTGCCCGGCCGCGTATTCGTCCAGCGCGCGGACATCCAGCGTATAGGTGGTGCGGGAGGGGTCGGCGCGCATCGCCTCGGCCTCGGCGCGGCTGCATTCACGCACGCCAGTGCGGGACGCGAAGGCCGTGGCGCGTTCCAGCGCCAGGCCGGCGGAGGCGGGCGTGCCGGGCGGATAGCTCGCGCTCTGCCCGCGCGCCACCTGCAACCCGGCCAGCTCCCACCCCATGGTGCCGTTGCGCAGCGCCACGACCTTGTTGCGCACGCCCGCCTGCCGCAGGCTCTCCGCGCCCATGATGCTGCGGGTGCGCCCCGCGCAATTCACGACGATGGTCGTCTCGGGGTTGGGCACCAGGTCGGCGATGCGATAGGCCAGCTCACCCCCCGGCACGTTCACCCCGCCGGGGATGGACATGCGGTGGAACTCATCCATCGGCCGGCTGTCGAGGATGACGAGGTCCGTCCCCGCCTTCACCAGCGCGTCCAGCTCCGCCGCGTCCAGGCTCTCGGTGCCGTAGTGGTGCTCCACCCATTCGCCGAAGGCCTTGGAGGGCACATGCACGCCCGTGAAGACCACGAAGCCCGCCGCCTCCCAGGCCGGGGTGCCGCCTTGCAGCACATGGACATCGGTTGCGCCGATTCCCTCCAGGAAGGCCGCGAGCTTCTCCGCGTAACCCTCGCCGCCATCCACGCAGACCACCGTCGCATCCAGCCGCGGCAGCAGCGCCCGCGCCCGCAGTTCCCGCTTGGAGAGCGGGCAGGGGACAGCCCAGAACAGGTGCCCGTGGCCGAACTCGCCCTCCTCGCGCGCGTCGAGGATGGCCAGTTCGCGCCCCGCGCCGATCCACGCCTTCAGCGTGGCCGCATCCACCAGGCGCATCAGCGGTCGGTGCCGGCGGTCGGCTTCATGAAGCTCTTGTTGTAGAAGCTGACCTCGCCGGTCTTGTCGTCGAAGGCGCGGCGGCCATCCAGCTTCTCCAGCGCCAGCCCATACATGTGCAGGTGGCGCGTCGGGCGCTCGCCGGTGGTGTGGATGGAGTGGATGTCCTCCGGCATCAGCGCGATGCCGCGGCCGGGCTCCACCATGATCTCCTCGCGCACGCGCATCTCGCAGCGCGCGGGGTCGGACCCGTCATCCACCCGGTCATAGACCTTGTTCAGCTCCTGCCCGTCCACGGCGACGACCACGGCCCAGGTGGTGTGGTCATGCGGCTTGGTGGAATTGCCGGGGTTCAGCGCGTTCAGATAGAGGGCGAAGCGGTTGTTGTCCTCCTCGCGCAGCAGATAGCGGTTGCTGCCCTTCTCGCCATTGGGCGGGGGCGGGAATTCGCTGGAGGGGAAGAGGTGCTCCTGGGCCGCCAGTTGCAGCAGCTCGGCCTTGATGGCCTCCAGCGCCTCGCGCGTCACACCCATGCGGCTCTCGATCTCGCGCACGCGGCCGACGGCGGCGGCGACGGCGGCGGTGCGGGCCGCCTTCACATCCATGGTGTTCATGGCTCGGTTCCTCCTCGATGCGGCCCCGATGCTACCCCCGCTTGCGCCGGGGCGCCACGGGCCGCACATGAACTCGGTGGAAGCCGCACCCGAGATCTTCGACCGCACCCTGCTCGCCCGCCGCCGCGCCCGCGCGGCCCCGCGCGTGCACGAGGTGGCGCCCATCCTGGACGCCGCCGCCGAAATCCTGCTCGACCGGCTGGACGACACCACGCGCCGCTTCACCCGGGCGCTGGATCTCGGCGGGCGCGGCGCCGTCGCCCCGCGCCTCGCCGCGCGCGGCATCCCCTTCATCGTGTCCATGGACCTCGCCGCCCCCATGGCCGCGCGCGCGGGCGGCATGCCGCTCGCCGCCGATGAGGAATGGCTCCCCTTCGCACCGCACAGCTTCGACCTGATCGTGGCCAGCCTCAGCCTGCACATGGTGAATGACCTGCCCGGCGCGCTGGTCCAGCTGCGCCAGGCGCTGGCGCCGGATGGGCTGTTCCTGGCCAGCCTGCCCGGCCTCGGCACGCTGCAACCGCTGCGCGAAGCCCTGGCCGCCGCCGAGAGCGAAACCCGCGGCGGCATCTCGCCCCGCGTCTCGCCCTTCCCGGAACTGCGGGACCTCGCTTCCCTGCTGCAACGCGCGGGCTTCGCCCTGCCGGTGGCGGACCAGGACCGGTTGTCGCTGGAATGGCGCCACCCCATGGCCCTGGTGGCCGACCTGCGGGCCGCGGGCGAAACCAACGCCATCCGCGCCCGTGACCCGCGCACGCCCCCGCGCGCCCTGTTCCCCCGGGCCTTCGCCGGGCTGCCGCTGCGCCACGATGCGCCCCTGCTGGTGATGACCGGCTGGGCGCCCCATGACAGCCAGCAAAAGCCCGCCCGCCCCGGCAGCGCCACCACCCGCCTGGCCGACGCCCTGGGCACCACGGAACACAAGGCGGGCGACCGGGCGGGGTAGGGGGCGCCCGGTGCCGCCGGGGAGGGCGCTGCCCTCCCCGGGCCCCTCCCGCCGAGGGCCTTGGCCCTCGGAACCCGTCTCATGGCCATTTGCAGGGAGGGGCATGGTGCGTTCGTGACCACAGGCGCGCCTGTGACGCCCCTCCCTGCAAATGGCCATCACATATGGGGTCAGGGGCCCACGGCCCCTGGCGGGGGTGGTCTGGCGGGGGCGGCAGCCCCTGCCAGCGGGCCCAGGCGCGCCCTTACCCGCCTAGAGCCGCCTTCACCAGCGGGCCGGCCTTGGCCATGTCCAGGCTGGCGGCGTGCTTGGCTTTCAGGGCGGCCATGACCTTGCCCATGTCCTTGATGGAGGTGGCGCCGGCCTCCGCCACGGCCTGCTGGACGGCGGCGGCCATGGCGGCCTCGTCCATCTGCTGGGGGAGGAAGGATTCGATGACGGCGATCTCGGCCTCTTCCTTCTCGGCCAGTTCCGGCCGGTTGCCCTGGCGGTAGAGCTCCACGGATTCGCGCCGCGACTTCGCCATGCCGCGCAGCATGGCGATGATGGCGGCGTCATCCACCGGCGGACCGGGGCGGGCGGCGATGTCGGTGTCCTTGAGCTTGGCCGTGATCATGCGCAGGGCGGCGGTGCGCGGCGCGTCCTTGGCGAGCATGGAGGTCTTGAGTTCGGCGGTGAATCGGTCGCGCAGGCTCATGGCGGGCTTCCTATGCGTGGAGGGTTTTTCCCAGGGCGTGTGATCTCGCCTTGAAGTGGGAAGTGATTTCCCACATAGTCTAGCCCATGCGCAGTGTGGAAGACATCCTCGCCCTCATGGGCGGGGCCGAAGCGGCCGCCGCCACCTGTCAGGTGGGAACCGAGGCTATCCGGAAATGGCGCCAGGCCCGCGCCATCCCCGCCCGTCATTGGGCCGCCGTGATGCAGGCCACCGGCCTTCCGCTGGACGCCCTGCCCGGGGCACCCTCCTCCACGCCGCGCCCACAAAAGGAAACGCCGATGACCGAGACCGCCCCCGAAGGTGCCACCGCCGCCCTGGTGCTGGATGATGGGAGCGTCTTCTGGGGCCGCGGCTTCGGCGCGCATGGCACCGCGGTGGCCGAGATCTGCTTCAACACCGGCATGACGGGCTACCAGGAGACGCTGACGGACCCCTCCTACGCCGCGCAGATCATCGCCTTCACCTTCCCGCATATCGGCAATGTCGGCACCAACCCCGAGGACATGGAGGCGGCCAACCCCGTCTGCCGCGGCCTGGTGGTGAAGCAGGACGTGACCGAACCCGCCAACTACCGCGCCACGGCGCACCTGCAGGATTGGCTGAAGCGCCACAACATTCCCGGCATCGCGGGCGTGGACACGCGGGCGCTGACCATCCGCATCCGCGATGGCGGCGCGCCCAATGGCGTGCTGGCCTTCCCGGCCGATGGCCGCTTCGACATCCCGGCCCTGGTCGCGCAGGCGAAGTCCTGGCCCGGCCTGGAGGGGATGGACCTGGCGAAGGACGTCACCGCCCGCCAATCCTATGCCTGGGAGGAGACACGCTGGTCCTGGGGCACGGGCTTCGGCAAGCAGGAGGCCCCGCGCTTCCGCGTGGTGGCGCTGGATTATGGCGCCAAGCGCAACATCCTGCGCTGCCTGGCCGATGCCGGCTGTGCCGTGACCGTGCTGCCCGCCACCGCCACCGCCGAGGATATTCTCCGCGAAAAGCCCGACGGCGTGTTTCTCTCCAACGGCCCCGGCGACCCGGCGGCGACCGGCGCCTATGCCGTGCCCGCCATCCAGGCGGTGCTGGATGCGCGCATTCCCACCTTCGGCATCTGCCTGGGCCATCAATTGCTGGCGCTGGCGCTGGGCGCGCGCACCTACAAGCTGGACCGCGGGCATCGGGGCGCCAACCAGCCCGTGCAGGACCTCGCCACCGGCAAGGTGGAAATCACCAGCCAGAACCATGGCTTCGCGGTGGATGCCTCCACCCTGCCTTCCACGGCCAAGGTGACCCACATCAGCCTCTTCGACGGCAGCAATGAGGGCATCGCGGCCACCGACCGCCCGGCCTTCAGCGTGCAATACCACCCCGAGGCCAGCCCCGGCCCCAGCGACAGCCACTACCTCTTCCACCGCTTCGTGGCGATGATGGCGGAGGCCAAGGCGGCCTGAACCACAAAGGGAGGGGTTTGCGATGTTCGACCTGTCAGGGCGCGTGGCCCTCGTCACCGGGGGCAATGGCGGCATCGGGCTCGGCTTCGCGCGGGGGCTGGCACGCAATGGCGCCGCCGTGATGGTGGCCGGGCGCGACCCGGCCAAGAACGCGGCGGCCGTCACGGCGCTGGAGGAACTCGGCGCCACCGCCGCCAGCGTGGAGGTGGACGTCACCGACCCGGACTCGCTGAAGGCCATGGTGGCCCGCTGCGTGGAGGTGCTGGGGCGCCTCGACATCCTGGTGAACAATGCCGGCACCAATATCCGCCGCCCGCCCGAGCAGGTGATGCTGCAGGACTGGCACACGGTGCTGAACACCAACCTGACGAGCGCGATGTTCGCGGCCCAGGCGGCGCACCCCTACCTCAAGGCCGGGGGCGTGGGGCGCGTGATCAACAACGGCTCCATGCTCTCCATCTTCGGCATGCCGCTGCACGCGGCCTATGCCTCCTCCAAGGGGGCGGTGGTGCAGTTGACCAAGTCCCTCGCCACGGCCTGGGCCAAGGACGGCATCACGGTGAACTGCGTGCTGCCGGGCTGGATCGACACCGACCTGACGCGCGGCGCCCGCCGCGACATTCCGGGCCTGGACGAGAATGTGCGCGCCCGCGCCCCCGCCGGCCGCTGGGGCACGCCCGAGGATTTCGAGGGGATTGCGGCCTTCTACGCCTCCGACGCCGCCGCCTACATCACGGGCACATCCATCGCGGTGGATGGCGGCTACTCGATTCAGGGCTGACCATGGAACTGCCCGCCTGGATGCGCTTCGAGGAGCTGTCGGCCGCGCATCCGCGCGTGCTCTCGCTGCGCGCCACCGAGCAGTTCCTGCTGCTGGCCAGCTACAAGCTGTGGCGCGAGGATGTCTCGCCCATTGATGGCGCGGCGCTGGACAAGCTCCGCAGCCGTCTCTCCCCTTACCCCCGGCGCGAGCAGAACCTGCAATTCGGCCGCAACGTGCTGGAGACGGCGCTGGAACGCCTCAGCACCGCCGGGCTGATCGAGCTGGGCGAACACGGCCTCACCCCCGCGCTGCGCGCCGTGGACGAGATCGAACGCGCCATGGGTCAGGGCAAGCGCGATGTGGAGCCGATGCTGCGCCGGCTGCTGGAGGGCTGAGCGCATGCCTTCGCTGGACACGCTGCTGGTCTTCGCCGCCCTTTCGCTGGGGCTCGCCATCACGCCGGGCCCGAACATGCTCTACCTGGTGTCGCGCTCGCTCGCGCAGGGGACGCGGGCGGGAATGGTTTCGCTGATCGGCTGCCAGGCGGGGTCGCTCGCCATCATGCTCTGCGCGGCGGCGGGCATCACCGCGGCGTTGCTCGCCATCCCCTATGCCTGGGATGCGCTGCGGCTTGGCGGCGCGGCCTATCTCATGTGGCTGGCCTGGCAATGCGTGCGGCCGGGGGGCGAGCCGCTCTTCGCGCCCCGCGCCCTGCCGGCCGAGCCGGATGGGCGGTTGTTCGCCGTGGGCTTCGCCACCGCCGCGCTGAACCCCAAGGTGGCGCTGTTCTATGTGGCGGTGCTGCCGCCCTTCCTCGACCCCGCGCGGGGCAATGTCTTCGTGCAGGCGGCGATATTGGGCGCGGTGCAGATTGGCCTTTGCACCGCCTTCGACGCGGTGCTGGTGCGGGGTGCGGCGGCCACCGCGCGCTTCCTGGGCAGCAACCCGGGCTGGATGGCGGTGCAGCGCTGGCTGCTGGGCGGCGCGCTGGCGCTGATCGCGGTGAAGCTGGCACTGACCGATGGGCGGAGCGGCTGATGGCTGATACCCTTCTCACCCTCTTCGCGCTCGGCGCGCTGCTGGCGGGCACGACGCTGGTGGCGCTGGTCACGGTCATCGCGCTCGGCGGCTTCATCCGCCGGCGCAGCGTGGCCTTCGGCACCTCCATGCTCATGCTGGGCCTGCTGCTGCACGCCATCGGCTTCGCGCCGCCGGGCAACCCGTGGCCCGTGGTGATCCTGGTCGGCGTGTCGCACGGCATCGCGGCGCTGGTGCTGTGGTGGAAGGGCAGGGTGGCGCGATGACCGGCTTCCTCCTCGGCCTCATGGCGCTGGGCTATTCGGGCCTGGTGCTGTTCTGGATGGCGCATTCGCTGAAGAAGCTGATGCGCCCGCTGCGCGCGGCCATCGGCGCCTTCGCCCTGTCCTGCATCGTCCACAGCGTCACCCTGCTGATGCTGGAGCCCGAGCACGTGCCCACCGCCTTCGCCCTCTGGGGCGTGCCGCATCTGCTGCTGCTGCCGGCCCTGCTGTGGTCGGCCTGGAAACAGGAAAAGGGGGGGCAAGCGTGACCCAGATTCTCATCATCCTGCAGGGGCTGCTCTACACGGGGCTGGTCGTGACCATGCTCTCGCGCGTCACGCAGCGGCGCTGGCCCGGCACGCCGGGCATCCTGGCGGCGGCCGCGGCCTCGCTCGCCGCCCACCTGCTGCTGACCCTTCTCATCCCCGCGCCCTGGCACGTCACCTGGTGGGTGTTCGTGATCCCGGGCCACATCCTCACCCCCGCGCTGCTGGTCTTCCTGGCGCGGCGCAACACAGGCGGCTGACCATGCCCAAGCGCACCGACATCCAATCCATCCTCATCATCGGCGCCGGGCCGATCGTCATCGGCCAGGCCTGCGAGTTCGACTATTCGGGCGCCCAGGCCTGCAAGGCGCTGCGCGCCGAGGGCTATCGCGTCATCCTGGTGAACTCCAACCCCGCCACCATCATGACCGACCCCGGCCTGGCGGACGCGACCTATATCGAGCCCATCACGCCCGAGGTGGTCGAGAAGATCATCGCCAAGGAACGCCCCGACGCGCTGCTGCCCACCATGGGCGGCCAGACCGCGCTCAACACCGCGCTGAAGCTGGACGCGGCGGGCGTTCTCACGAAATACGGCTGCGAGCTGATCGGCGCCAAGGCCGAGGTCATCGACAAGGCCGAGGACCGCCAGAAGTTCCGCGATGCCATGAGCAAGATCGGCATCGAGAGCCCCCGCAGCGCCATCGCGCACAGCATGGACGAAGCCCGCGCGGCCCTCGAACAGGTGGGCCTGCCCTGCGTGATCCGGCCTTCCTTCACGCTGGGCGGCACGGGCGGCGGCATCGCCTACAACCGCGAGGAGTTCGAGCAGATCATCGCCGCCGGCCTCGACGCCTCCATGACCAACGAAGTGCTGGTCGAGGAAAGCGTGCTCGGCTGGAAGGAGTTCGAGATGGAGGTGGTCCGCGACCGCGCGGACAACTGCATCATCATCTGCTCCATCGAGAATCTGGACCCGATGGGCGTGCACACCGGCGACAGCGTGACCATCGCCCCCGCCCTGACGCTGACCGACCGCGAATACCAGCGCATGCGCGACGCCTCCATCGCCTGCCTGCGCGAGATCGGCGTCGACACGGGCGGGTCGAACGTGCAGTTCGGCATCAACCCGGCCGATGGCCGCATGGTCATCATCGAGATGAACCCGCGCGTGTCGCGTTCCTCCGCGCTGGCGTCCAAGGCCACGGGTTTTCCCATCGCCAAGATCGCGGCCAAGCTCGCCGTCGGCTACACGCTGGACGAGCTGAAGAACGACATCACCATGGTGACGCCGGCCAGCTTCGAGCCGACGATCGACTATGTGGTGGTGAAGATCCCGCGCTTCACGTTTGAAAAATTCCCCGGCACGCCGGCCACACTCACCACCTCCATGAAGAGCGTGGGCGAGGCCATGGCCATCGGGCGTTCCTTCGCGGAAGCCCTGCAGAAGGGGCTGCGGAGCCTGGAGACGGGGCTTTCGGGCCTCGACGAGGAAGCCCCCCCGGGCGATGGCAGCTTCGAGGCCTTCCACGCCAGCCTCGCCTCGCCCCGCCCCGACCGCATCCTGACCGTGGCCCAGGCGCTGCGGGCCGGCATGTCGGTGGATGCCATCCACGCCGCCTGCAAGTTCGACCCGTGGTTCATCCGCGAGATCGCGCGCATCGTGGACGCCGAGAAGGTGGTCCGCGAAAACGGCCTGCCCCGCACCGCCCAGGCGCTGCGCGCGGTGAAGGCGCTGGGCTTCTCCGACAAGCAGCTCGCCCGCATCACGGGCCAGAAGGAGGAGGCGGTGGCCGCGGCGCGCGAAGGCTTGGGCGTGCGCCCCGTCTACAAGCGCATCGACACCTGCGCGGCGGAATTCGCCTCCGACACGCCCTACATGTATTCGACCTATGAGGGCGGCTATGGCGACCCCGTCTGCGAATCCCGCCCCACGAACGCGAAGAAGGTGGTCATCCTGGGCGGCGGGCCCAACCGCATCGGCCAGGGCATCGAGTTCGACTATTGCTGCGTCCATGCCTGCTATGCGCTGTCCGCCAAGCATGGCGGGGCAGGCTTCGAGACCATCATGGTCAACTGCAACCCCGAGACGGTCAGCACCGACTACGACACCTCCGACCGCCTCTACTTCGAACCGCTGACGCCCGAGGACGTGATCGCCCTGATCCGCCGCGAGCAGGAGAGCGGCGAGGTGATGGGCTGCATCGTGCAGTACGGCGGGCAGACGCCGCTGAAGCTCTCCCAGGCGCTCGACAAGGCCGGCATTCCCATCCTGGGCACCAGCGCCGAGGCGATTGACATCGCCGAGGACCGCGAACGCTTCCAGCTTCTGCTGCGCGGCCTGGGCCTCAAGCAGCCGCAGAACGGCACCGCCCGCACGCTGGACGAGGCGGAGGCCGAGGCCGCGCGCATCGGCTACCCGGTGGTGGTCCGCCCGAGCTACGTGCTGGGCGGGCGGGCCATGGAGATCGCCCACAATGCCGAGCAACTGCGCCGCTTCGGCGTGGAGGCGGTGCGCGTCTCCGGTGAGAACCCCATCCTGATCGACCAGTATCTCCAGGACGCGATCGAGGTGGATGTGGACTGCATCGCCGACGCCGATGGCCAGGTCTATGTGGCGGGCGTCATGGAGCATATCGAGGAGGCCGGCATCCATTCGGGTGACAGCGCCTGCTCGCTTCCGCCCTATTCGCTCCCGCCCTCCATCGTGACGGAACTCAAGGCCGAGACGGAGGCCATGGCCCGCGCGCTCAAGGTGCGTGGCCTGATGAACGTGCAATACGCGGTGAAGGATGGCGAAATCTACGTGCTGGAGGTGAACCCCCGCGCCAGCCGCACCGTGCCCTTCGTGGCCAAGGCCACGGGCGTGGCCGTCGCCAAGATCGGCGCGCGCGTCATGGCCGGCGCGAAGCTCGCGGAGTTCAAGCTGGATGACGACGCGGTGTCCGGCCATGTCGCGGTGAAGGAGGCGGTCTTCCCCTTCAACCGCTTCCCCGGCGTGGACGTGCTGCTCGGCCCCGAGATGAAGTCCACCGGCGAGGTCATGGGCCTCGACACCAGCTTCGAGCGCGCCTTCCTCAAGTCGCAGATGGGGGCGGGGGTGAAGCTGCCCGAATCCGGCACCGCCTTCATCAGCGTGCGCGAGGGCGACAAGGCCGCCGCCGTGGGCCTGGCGCGGCGCCTGTCGGACCTCGGCTTCCGCATCATGGCCACCCGCGGCACGGCGTCCCGCCTGCGCGAGGCGGGGCTTGAGGTCGCGCTGGTGAACAAGGTGCTGGAGGGCCGGCCGCATTGCGTGGATGCCATCAAGTCCGGCGAGATCCAGCTGGTCATCAACACCTCGGGCGGCGGGCGCAGCGTGTCGGACAGCTTCGACATCCGCCGCTCAGCCTTGACCCAGGGGGTGCCGCACTACACAACCATGGCGGGTGCCCGCGCGGCGGTGGGGGCGATCACGGCGCTGCGCACGCAGAGTCTTGATGTGGCGCCCCTCCAATCCTACTCTACCACGTCATTCTGACCTCACGGGTGGGGGCGATCAGGCACCCACCCCTCCCCCCTTCGTCGCCGGCGATGTGCAACGGGTTTTGCCGGCGAGAAGGGCATCTTTGAAGGAAGACTGCCCGTGCAGAAGTTCCCGATGACCGCCGAGGGGCTGGCCAAGCTGGAAGAGGAACTGCGGCATCTGAAATCCGAGGAGCGCCCGGCGATCATCCGCGCGATCGCGGAGGCGCGGGCGCATGGCGACCTGTCGGAGAATGCCGAGTATCACGCCGCGCGGGAACGCCAGTCCTTCATCGAGGGCCGCATCGGCGAACTCGAATCCATCATCCCCTCCGTCGAGGTCATTGACGTCTCCAAGCTCACCGGCAACCAGGTGCGCTTCGGCGCCCGCGTCACCATCGTGGACGAGGAGACGGAGAAGGAGACCACCTATCGCATCGTCGGCCAGTATGAGGCGGACATGAAGACGGGCTCCATCTCGCTCTCCTCCCCGCTCGCCAAGGCGCTGATGGGCAAGACGGTGGGCGACAGCGTCGAGGTCCCGGCCCCCGGGGGCGCGCGGGCCGTGGAGATCACGGCCGTCGCCTACAGCTGAAGGCGCGCCACATGTCCGCAGACGCCGCGGTGGCGCTGGGCACCAAGCCCGCCGTCACCCTCGCCGACATCCGCGCGGCCGCCGAGCGCATCAAGGGCGCCGTCATCCGCACGCCCACGCTGGAGAACCCGGCCGTCAGCCGCGCCGCCGGCACGCGGGTGATGCTCAAGCTGGACAACCTCCAGGCCACCGGCGCCTTCAAGGAAAGGGGCGCGGCCAACCGCCTCGCGCTGCTGACGGCGCGGGAGAAGGCGGCGGGCGTCATCGCCATGTCGGCCGGCAACCACGCCCAGGCGGTGGCGCGGCACGCCCAGCTGGCAGGTGTGGCGGCCACCATCGTCATGCCGCGCTTCACCCCGGCCACCAAGGTGGTCCGCACGGAGTTCTGGGGCGCGCGCGTGGTGCTGTTCGGCGAGAGCCTGGCCGAGGCCGCCTCCCACGCCCATGAGCTGGCGCTGCGCGAGGGGCTGACCTTCATCCACCCCTATGACGACCCGGCCGTGATCGCGGGGCAGGGGACCATGGCGCTGGAAATGCTGGAAGATGCGCCGCAGATCGAGGTGCTGGCCATCCCGGTCGGCGGGGGCGGCCTGTGTTCCGGCGTCGCCACCGCCTTGGCGGAGCTGCGCCCCGGCATGCCGGTCTTCGGCGTCGAGGTCGAAGGCTACCCCGCCATGGCGCAGCGCCTGGCGGGCCAGCCCGTCTCGGTCGGCGGCCCCACCATCGCGGAAGGCATCGCGGTGCGCGATGTGGGCGAGAAGGCCGTGGCCATCCTGCGCAACCTGGGCGTGGAGGTGCTGCTGGTGCCCGAGCGCGCGGTGGAACAGGCGGTCGCCCTGTTGGCCGAGGGCGCCAAGGTGGTGGCCGAGGGCGCCGGCGCCGTGGGCCTGGCCGCCGTGCTGACCCATCCGGACCGCTTCAAGGGAAGGGTGGTGGGCACCACCGTCTGCGGCGGCAATATTGACGCACGCGCGCTCTCCAACGTGCTGTTGCGGCAATTGCTGCGGGACGGGCGCATCCTGCGCCTGCATTTCGACATTCCGGACCGACCGGGCGTGCTGGCCGACATCTCGAAGCGCATTTCCGACGTGGGCGGCAACGTCATCGAGGTGAAGCACCAGCAGCTTTTCGGCGCCCCCACCGTGCAGAGCACGGAGCTTCACCTGATGGTGGAGGTGCGCGACGCCGCCCAGGGCGATGCCATCATCGCCGCCAGTGAGGCGGGGGGCTACGTCGTGCGGCGCGGCTGAAGGCCGGGTCGCCGCACGCGAGACGCGTTGGCGGCGCGGCTGAAGGCCGGGTCGCCGCACGCGAGACGCGTTGGCGGCGCGGCTGAAGGCCGGGTCGCCGCACGCGGGAAGAGTTGGCGCCGAGGCTGAGCCGCCTCAGCAGCTTCCCGTGTAGCGCCAGCTTTGCTGCCCGCGCGTCTGTGCGTTGATCGAGCGCCTCTGCCGTTGCAGGCATTCCGTGCGGGCCCGTTGCCGCGCCCACCAGGCATCATCCTGCCCGCGCGTGGGGGCGCGCGTGACGGGGCGCGATCTTCCGCCGCCACCGCCGCCGGTGCAGGCGGCGAGCAGGGTAAAGGCTGCCAAGGGCAGGATGACGCGACGTCGCAACGCTTCTCTCCCTGAATGTAACAGTTCCCAGTTTTCGGAGAATGATGGGGGCTGTCAACCTTTGGTGGTGTTCGGCGGGCCTGCAACCATGTCCTCGCACGCCAAACGAAAAGGGGCGCCTTTCGGCGCCCCTTCCCAAGTCCAGCCTTGAAGGCCCTGTCTGTGCGGCCGATTCAAGGCTTCGGTGAAACCATCGAAGCCGATCGGACGCCGCGTCAGCGCAGGACGATTTCCACGCGGCGGTTCTGAGGCTCGCGCACGCCCTGGGCGGTCGGGACGAGCGGACGATCGAAGCCGAAGCCCTGGATCGTGATCTCGTTCCGGTTGATGCCACGGCGCACCAGCTCGGCGGCCACCGCCTCGGCGCGACGCACCGACAGACGTTGGTTGTAGGCGGCGGCACCGGTGCGGTCCGCGTGGCCCGAGACCTCGATGCGGGTCGAGGCGACGGTGCGGGCGTTGGTGGCGGCCTCCGCGATGATCTGGCGGGCGCGGTCGGTCAGGTCAGCGCGATCCCAGTCGAAGAACACCAGGAAAGTGCGGGCCGGGGCAGGGGCCGGGGCGGGCGCCGGGGCCACGACCGGCGCGGGCGCCGGCGTGCCGAAGGCATAGCGCAGGCCCATCAGCACGGCGTGGTTGTGGTTCTCGCCGCGGAAGCTGCCGCGCGTCTCGACCGCGGTGAAGCGGGCCGAACGGGCGTCGCGCTCGCGCGTGTTCAGGTAGCGGTACTCGGTGGTCAGCGACAGGCCGGGAACGACCGCGTCCAGCCCGACCGCGATGCCCGCGATGCCCTGGAAGGCCAGGCGGCCCGAGCCCTTGATGACCGCGACGGAGGAGCCGGCGAAGTCGCCACGCACGTCGTCGTAGTCGCTCCACATGTAGCCGAGGCCGGCGCCGACATAGGGGTTGATCGAGAAGCCGCCGAAGCTCAGCCCCACCGGGATGTCGTAATAGGCGTTGCCCATCACGCCGTACTGGGCGAGCCAGCCCTGCGAACGGTTCGCCCGCACGCCGCCGGCGGTGATGTTGTGCACGCCGTTGTGGCGGTAGGACGCCTCGACCTCGGCGCGGATGCCGTTGCCGAAGGCATAGCCGGCGTTCAGCACGATGATGTGACCGGTGCTGAAGTTGATGCGGCCGCCGACGGGGCCGAAGTTGCCGTTTTCATGCGAATGGAAATTGGCGCCCGCGCCCAGGCCCACATAGAAGCCCGTGGCCGGCTGCGTCTGCGCGGAGGCGCCGGTCACGGCCAGGGCCATCGCGCCAAAGGTCGCGGCACCGAGGATCGTATTCTTCATCTACCCGCTCTCCGTTCTTCGAATGTCAAGTTTCCTATGCGACAAATACGTATGGCATTCCAAGCCTCCCGCCCCGCTTTCGGGGAGGTTTCCCGCGATGTGTTGCCGCAAGCACACAATGTCATTCCCGGGCCACAGCCGATGAATTTCGCGCAGGCCGTGCAACCTTTGCGAAAATCAGCGTTCGGCTCACCCCTTTTCGGCCACGGGAGAGAGCGGCACGCCCGGCGCGTTCTTGGCGGTGCGGATGGTCTGCAGGGTCTGCACCCGCAGCACGGTCTGCGCCCCGGTCAGCCGCCCGGTCAGCTCATTCTCATGGGCGGTGTCGCGCGCCACCAGGCGCAGCAGGAAGTCGCCGCCGCCGCGGATCATGTGGCATTCGCGCACCTCGGGCCAGGCGGTGACCTCGGCCTCGAAGGCGTCCAGCACGGCCTGCTTCTGGCTTTCGAGTCCCACGATGGCGAAGAAGGTCACCTCGAAGCCCAGCGCCTGCGGGTCCAGCTCGGCGTGATAGCCGCGCAGCACGCCGGCCTCCTCCAGCCGGCGCACGCGGCGCAGGCAGGGCGGCGCGGACAGCCCCACCCGCTGCGCCAGCTCCACATTGGTGATTCGCCCATCCGCCTGAAGCTCGGCCAGGATGCGGAGATCCATCGCGTCCAGCGCGGCGGAGGTCGGAGTTTCGTTGCTTTGGGGCGACATGGCGCGCAATATCCTTGCGGATGTGCGCGGTTGCAAGCGTCCCGCTTGTGGCGCGCGCCAAGATGGGCAGATATGCGTTTTGGACACGCCAGCAGCCGGAGCCCCAAGGTGCCCGCAACTCATTCTCGCCGCCTCCTGATCATCGGCGCAGGGCCCGCCGGTTACACCGCCGCCATCTACGCCGCCCGCGCGGGCCTCAAGCCGATGCTGGTGGCCGGGCTGCAGCCGGGCGGCCAGCTCACCATCACCACCGATGTCGAGAATTATCCGGGCTTCGCCGAGGCCATCCAGGGCCCCTGGCTGATGGAGCAGATGCGCGCCCAGGCGGAGCATGTGGGCACCGAGATCCAATATGACCTCGTCACCCGCGTGGACCTGGCCCAGCGCCCCTTCCGCTGCGAGCTGGATGGGGGCGACGTGGTCCTGGCCGATTCGCTCATCATCGCGACCGGCGCCCAGGCGCGCTGGCTCGGCATCCCGGGCGAGGCCGCGCTGTCGGGCTTCGGCGTCTCGGCCTGCGCCACGTGCGACGGCTTCTTCTTCCGCGGCAAGGAGGTGGCCGTGGTGGGCGGCGGCAATTCCGCGGTGGAGGAGGCGCTCTATCTGTCGAACCTGGCGCGCCATGTGACGCTGGTACACCGCCGCGATTCGCTGCGGGCCGAGCGCATCCTGCAACAGCGCCTCTTCGCGAAGGAGAACGTGACCGTGCTCTGGGACATGGTGACGGAAGAGATCCTGGGCACGGAGGCCGCCCGCCCCGTGGCCCGCGCGCTGGCCCTGCGCCACGCCAAGACGGGCGAGCGGCGGGAACTGGCCGTGGACGGGGTCTTCGTGGCCATCGGCCATGACCCCGCCACCGCCCTGTTCCGCGGCCAGCTCGACATGGACGAGGGCGGCTACCTGACGGTGACGCCCGGCGGCACCCGCACCAGCATCCCCGGCGTCTTCGCGGCCGGCGACGTGGCGGACAAGGTCTATCGCCAGGCGGTGACGGCCGCCGGCACCGGCTGCATGGCCGCGCTGGACGCGGAGAAGTTCCTGGCCGGCATCGAGACCGCGGCCGAGAAGGCGGCCGCGTGATGCCGCTCGACTGGGACAAGCTGCGCGTCTTCCACGCGGTGGCCGAAGCCGGCTCCTTCACCCATGCGGGCGAGACCCTGGCGCTGAGCCAATCGGCCGTTTCGCGGCAGATCCAGGCGCTGGAGGAGGCACTCTCGGTGCCGCTCTTCCACCGCCACGCGCGGGGGCTGATCCTGACCGAGGCGGGCGAGACGCTGAACCGCACCGTGCGCGAGGTCTTCGCCAAGCTCGCCATGACCGAGGCGCTGCTGACCGAGGGGCGGGAACGGCCCGCCGGCCGCCTCAAGATCACGACCACCACGGGCTTCGGCGGTTCCTGGCTCGCCCCCCGGCTGCACCGCTTCCTGGAGGCCTATCCCGAGATCAACGTCTCGGTGGTGCTGGATGATGCCGACCTCGATCTGGCCATGCGCGAGGCGGATGTGGCCATCCGCATGCACGCCCCCCGCCAGCCCGACCTGATCCAGCGGCACCTGGCCACCTTCGGCTGGAAGGTGGTGGGCAGCCCCGACTACCTGAAGCGCATGGGCATGCCCCAGCGCCCCGAGGATCTCGACGCGCACCGCCTCATCGTCTGGGGCGACTACCGTCCGCCGGTCGAGGAGATCAACTGGCTGGCCGAGATCGGCCGCAAGACGGGGCAGGGGCGGCGTGGCTCGGTGGAGGTGAACAGCCTCAATGGCATGTTGCGCGCCGTGCAGTCGGGCCTCGGCATCGCCGCCATGCCCGACTACATGGGGCCGGAGCTGGACGGGCTGGTGGCCGTGCTGCCCGAGCTGAAGGCGCCCAAGATCAACGCCTATTTCGTCTATCCGGAGGAGATGCGGGCGTCGAAGCGGGTTTCCGTGTTCCGGGATTTCCTCGTGACGGAACTCACCCAGGCACAAGGCTGAGGGGGCACAAGGCTGAGGGGGCCCAAGGCCGAGGGCCCATCGCGCACGACAACACGCGGGGGCACCGCACACTACCCGTCAGAGTTGCATGTCTTTGTGTGCCTCGCGTGACTTTTCTGCGGCAAATCCCTTCGTCAGGCGCATGACTGGCCCGAAGATTTGACGCATCCGCATGACCCGGGAGTGATTACATTGCCGGTATCGGTTGATTGACGCCGATAGGGTCGTTTTCGATCCTTCGTCTCCCAGACGTGAAGCCTCCCTGTATCAACTGGCCCGCCGCCCCCCGGGGTGGCGGGCTTTTTTTGCGCCGCGCCATGCCCGCATAGGTTGCGGAATTCCAAGTTGTTTTTGCGGTCGGGGAACATTCGGTGGCGCCGCGGTGATTGCGCGCAATCCTTGGTGCCCGGTATGTTGGAACACGTCAGCATCGGCCGCAAAAGCGGCCAGGAGGCCCCCACTGCCGTTCCCGGTCCCCGTCGTGCCGGCATCCTGGGCCGACCTTCTGCTCAGGCCCCTATTGGCCGCGCTGGCCGCCGCACTGCTTGGCCTCGGGGCATTGACGATGGCCGGCTGGCAGGCCGATTCCCTGGCGCGTGAGGAGGAGGGGCGGCGCCTCGCCCAGGCCATCCAGCAGCAGGGGCAGGACACGCTCCGCATGCTGGAACCCTTCGCCGTCTCGGACGAGGCCGCCCTCAACCTCCATGCCGAGCCAGATCCGCGCTGGGCCCAGCGCGAGCTGGCGCGGCACATGGCCTTGCTGCAGCAGGATGTGGCGCTGCTGGTCCGGCCCGACGGCTTCCTGGAACTGGCGCTGGCGGGGCGGGAGGTGCTGCCGCCCGCCCAGGCCGCGCCGCTGCTGGCGCAGCTGGCGCCGGCCATCGCGGCGCTGCGCGGGCAACGCAACGCCCATCGGCCCCAGGCCACCACGCTCGGCACCACGCAGGGGCAGGGGTTGCGGCTGTTGCTGACCACGCGGCTTTCGGGCCGGCCGGCGCAGGTGGCGCTCGCCACCATCATCCCCGCCACCCAGGTCGCGAACCTGCCGCCGCCGCCGCCGCCCATCGTGGTCATGCTGCGCTGGCTGGACAGTCCGGGCTTCCTGCGCGGCGTCTCCAGCGCGCAGATGCTGGCCGGGCTGCGCGTGGCCCCCGTGCTGGCCGAGGAAGGCCTCGCCACCCTCACCCTGCCCGACGCCACCGGCGCCCCGGTGCTGCGCCTCGCCTGGGACGCGCAGCGCCCCGGCGCCGCCCTGCGCCAGGACGTGCTGCCCTTCGTCTGGGCCGGGGTGGTGCTGGTGGGACTCATGGCCTTCTGGTCCGCCTGGCGGCTGCGCCGCACCGTCCGGGCGCTCGCCGAGCGGGAGCGCGACGCGGCCATCGCCGCCCACACCGACGCGCTGACCGGCCTGCCCAACCGCCGCGCCCTGCTGGCCCAGGCGCCCGCCCTGCTCGCCGCGCAGCCCATGCTGCTGATGGTGCTGGATTTCGACCGCTTCAAGCGCGTGAACATGGGCTTGGGCCATGCCGCCGGGGACCGTCTTCTCGCCGGCACCGCCCAGCGCCTCGGCGAATGGCTGCGCGACACCCAGGAGGATGCGCGGCTGTTCCGGCTGGAGGGCGACCAGTTCGTCCTGCTGGTGCCCGCGCCCTCGGAGCTGCCGGCCCAGGCCCGCGGGCCGGCGCTGCGCCTCTTCGCGCGGCTGCGCCGCGCCATCCGCCAGGCGGTGCTGCTGGAGGGGGGCGAGATCCGGCTCGACGTCTCGGCCGGCATGGTGCTGTCCCCCGCCCATGGCACCACGCTGGACGCGCTGCTGCGCCACGCCGATGCCGCCACCCAGGCCGCCAAGCGCGAGGGCCGCGGCCGCGCCCTGATGTTCGAGCCGCGCCTCGACCGCCAGCACGAGCACCGGCTGGCGCTCGAATCCGCCCTGCTGCGCGCCCTGCGCGAAGGGCTGCTGCACGTCCATTACCAGCCGCAATTCGACGCACGCACGGGCGCGCTGCGGGGCGCGGAGGCCCTGGTGCGCTGGGACGACCCGCGGCTGGGCGCCATCTCGCCCGCCGAGTTCATCCCGCTGGCCGAGGAGATGGGCGTGATCTCCGACGTGGCGCTGCTGGTGCTGCGCCAGGCGGTTTCCCTGCTGCGCGACCCCGCGATTCCGCGCCTGTCGGTGAATCTCTCGGTCATGCAGCTGCGGCGCGACGGCTTCCTGGACCAGGCGCTGTCCGTGCTGGCCGAGGCCGGCGTCCCGCCCGCGCGCATCGAGTTCGAGGTGACCGAGGGCGTGCTGGTCGAGGACACGGTGGCGGTGAAGCACCGGCTGGACGCGTTGCGCGCCGCGGGCTTCGCGCTGGCGCTGGATGATTTCGGCACGGGCTTCTCGGCGCTGGCCTATCTGCGCCTGTTCCGCTTCGACCGCCTCAAGATTGACCGCAGCTTCATCCGCGACCTGGGCCAGGAGGCCGAGGCGGCCGCGGTGGTGTCGAGCGTCATCAACCTCGGCCACGGCCTGGGGCTGGAGGTGGTGGCCGAGGGCGTCGAGGCGCCGGCGCAGCTGGCGGAATTGCGCCGCCTGGGCTGCGACCTGGTGCAGGGCTACCTGACCGGCGCGCCCATGCCGCCGGGCGCGCTCAAGCTGCTGGCCGCGCGCGCGAGCGAGGCGGGCATGCGCCAGGACCATGCGCTGGACCACCCCGCCCCTCTTTGACATCCCCGCCACGGGTGATAAGGGAAGCGCCGTCGGAGCGTAGCGCAGCCTGGTAGCGCATCAGTCTGGGGGACTGGGGGTCGTGGGTTCGAATCCCGCCGCTCCGACCACGCCGCCCCTCACCCCAACAGCGCCGGCAACCCCGACAGATCCCGGATTTCGCGCGCGATCACGCCCGGCAGCCGCTCCGGCCGCTGGCCCTGGCGGTTGCACCACACCACCTGCATGCCGAAGGCGGCGGCCGCATGCGCGTCCCAGGCATTGGAGGAGAGGAAGGCGATTCGCGCCGCCGGCAGGCCGAGGCGCTCCTCCGCCAGCCGGTAGACGCGCGGATCGGTCTTGTAGGTCCGCACCGCGTCCACCGACAGCACGGCGTCGAACATCGCCGCCAGCCCCGCATTCTCCACCACCGCCCCCAGCATGTCCGGCGAGCCGTTCGAGAGGATGGCCATGCGCTGCCCGCGCCCGCGCAGCGTGGTGAGCAGGGCCGGCACTTCCGGGAAGGGGGCGAGCTTCAGGTAGAGGCCCATCAGCCGGTCCCGCAGCCCGGGGGTTTCGGCCAGGTCCATCGCATCCAGCGCGTGGTCCAGCGCCTCGCCCGTCACCTGCCAGAAGGGGGCGTAGAGGCCCTGCATGCCGCGCAGCCAGGAATATTGCAGCTGCTTGTCGCGCCACAGCGCGGTCAGGGCCGGGCCGCGCGGGCCGAGCGTGTCGGCGCAGGCGGCGGCGGCCGAGGCGAAGTCGAACAGCGTGCCATAGGCGTCGAAGACGCAGGCCCGCACATCCTCCAGCGCGGTGGTGCTCATGGCCGTGCGCCGAGGGCAGGGCGGGGCTGGCGGGCGGTCATGGCGGTCTCCGGCGCGGGCGGCGCAGCTTGCGCCGCGTGGCGGCGGCGGGGAAGCGGAAAGCACGGGCCGTGATAATTGCGAATGACTCGCAATAGCGTTAGGCTGCCCCCGGTGCCCTTTCCGCACCCGGAGACCCCGCCATGCAACGCCGCGCCCTCCTGGCCCTGACCGGCCTGCTTCCCCACGCCGCCCTGGCCGCCGACCCGCCCACCGACATCGCGAACCCCCTTCCGCCCGCGCGCCTGCTGGAGGCGCTGCGCCGCGGCGGCCACGTCATCTACATCCGCCACGCCCCGACCGAGCGCGAGGGCGCCGACCAGGTCAGCGCCGTCATGGGCCAATGCAGCACCCAGCGCGTGCTGGGCGAGGAGGGCTGGCAACAGGCCCGCGCCCTGGGCGCCGCCTCCCAGCGCCTGGCCATCCCGGTGGGGGAGGTGGTGAGCAGCCAGTATTGCCGCGCCTGGCAGACCGCCGACCTGGCCTTCGGCCGCCACCGCCAGGATGCCGCGCTGAACTTCGAACCGGCCGAGGAGTACAGCGCGGCCCAGACCGCCGCCATGCGCGACCGGCTGCGCCCGCTGCTCTCGGCCGCGCCGCCCGCCGGGCGCAACACCGTGCTGGTCGGCCATGACGACCCCTTCGAGGCCGCGACGGGCATCTACCCCGAGCCGATGGGCGTCGCCTGGGTGGTGCGCCCGGGCGGGCCAGGGGGCTTCACCCTGCTGGGCCAGATCCGGCCCGGCGATTGGGCGGGGCTGCGCTGAACTTCGCTATGCCACGGCGTCCATCGAGGCATGAACCCCGGCCAGCATCTCGAAGGAGCGCAGGCGGGCCGCATGGTCATGGATCTGCGCGGTGACCATCAGCTCATCCGCGCCGGTGCGCGCCACGAACTCCGCGATGCCGCGGCGCACCGTCTCCGGCCCGCCCACGACCGAGCAGGAGAGGGCGTGGTCCAACATGGTGCGCGCCCGCAAGTCGAGGCTCGCCTCGAATCCCTCCACCGGCCGCGGCAGCTTGCCCGGCCGGCCGCTGCGGAGGTTCACGAAGGCCTGCTGAAGGGAGGAGAACAACAGCCGCGCCTCCGCGTCCGTCTCGGCCGCGAAGACATTCAGGCCCAGCATCACGCGCGGCGCGGCGAGGTATTCCGAAGGGCGGAAGCGCTCGCGGTAGATCGCGATGGCGTCCATCATCTGCCCCGGCGCGAAGTGCGAGGCGAAGGCATAGGGCAGCCCCAGATGCGCGGCGAGTTGCGCGCCGAAGGTGCTGGACCCCAGGATCCAGACCGCGACCTCCTCGCCCGCGCCGGGCACCGCCTGCAGCACCTGGCCTGGGGCGGCGGGGCGGAAATAGGCCAGCAGCTCCATCACATCCTGCGGGAACTGGTCCACATCGGCCGTGAGGTTGCGGCGCATGGCGCGCGCGGCCACCTGGTCGGTGCCGGGCGCGCGGCCCAGGCCCAGATCCACCCGGCCGGGATGCAGCGCGGCCAGCGTGCCGAACTGCTCGGCGATGAGCAGGGGCGCATGGTTGGGCAGCATGATGCCGCCCGCGCCGATGCGGATGCGCCGTGTCCCCGCCGCGACATGGGCGAGGGCCACGGACGTGGCGGCGCTCGCGATGCCGGGCATGTTGTGGTGCTCGGCCATCCAGTAGCGGTGGTAGCCGGCCGCCTCCGCGTGCCGGGCGAGGTCGAGCGCGTTGTGCAGCGCCTGGCCGGGGTCGCTGCCCTCGGGCACGGGGGCGAGGTCGAGGACGGATAACGGGATCATGCCCTGCATATGGGCATGGCGGGTGCGCGCGGAAACCCTTGGCGGCCCGCGGTCAGCCCGGCAGGGGAATGTGTTCGTCGCGGTCATCCGCGGGCAGGTCGAAGCGGCCCTGGCCCCAGTTCGCCGCGCGCCATTCCTCCTTCGCGCGCTCGATGCGCTCGCGCGAGGAGGCGACGAAGTTCCACCAGATGTAGCGCGGGCCGTTCAACGTCGCGCCGCCCAGGATCATGATACGCGCGCCCTGCGCCCCGGCCGCGACGGTGATGCGGTCGCCGGGGCGGAAGACCATCATCCGTCCCGCCTCGAACACCTGCCCGGCCACGGAGATGGCGCCGTCCACGATGTAGATGCCGCGGTCCTCGTGGTTGTCGGGCATGGGCAGCCGGGCGCCGGGTTCGAGCTTCACATCGGCGTAGAAGGTCTCGGACAGCATCGTGGCGGGCGCCGACTGGCCATAGGCCTGGCCCAGGATGAGCCGGACGGAGACGCCACGGTCCTCGATGACGGGCAGCGTCTCCTGGCCGTGATGCTCGAAGCTGGGCGCCACATCCTCGTGGCTCTCCGGCAAGGCGAGCCAGGTCTGGATGCCGAAGAGGCTGTTCGGGCCCTGCCGCGCGGCGGCGGAGGTGCGTTCCGAATGCGTGACCCCGCGCCCGGCGACCATCCAGTTCAGCGCCCCGGGGCGGATCACCTGGTCGGCGCCGGTGCTGTCGCGGTGATGGAAGTCGCCCTTGAACAGGTAGGTCACGGTGCCGAGGCCGATATGCGGGTGCGGCCGCACATCCACCCCCTGTCCCGTCAGCAGCTCGGCCGGTCCCGCCTGGTCGAAGAAGATGAAGGGGCCGACCATCTGCCGCTTGGGCGCGGGCAGGGCGCGCCGCACCTCGAATCCGCCAAGGTCGCGGGCACGGGGGACGATCAGGGTCTCGATCGCGTCCACCCCGACGTCATCGGGGCAGCCTGGCTCGAGGGCTGGGTTCCAACTCATGCGCGTCATCCTCCTCGGCGGGTTGCCTGACGTGGCCTGGCGTCCGCCGCATCTTCCCCCAGAACAGGGGTGTCTTTCCAGGCTGGCCTGGCGCTGGCTAGACGCCGCCCGGCACGCGCGCGATCACCTTGATCTCGAAGTCGAACCCCGCGAGCCAGGTGACGCCCACGGCGGTCCAGCTGGGGAAGGGCGCTTCCGGGAAGTGACGGTCCTTCACCTTCAGCACCGTCTCGAACTGCGCCGGCGGGTCGGTGTGGAATGTGGTGACGTCCAGCACGTCATCCAGCCCGCACCCCGCGGCCGCGAGCGTGGCCTTCAGATTGTCGAAGGCGCGTTCCACCTGGCGTTCGAAATCGGGCTCGGCGCTGCCATCCTCGCGGCTGCCGACCTGGCCGGAGACGAACAGCAGGTCCCCGGAGCGGATGGCGGCGGAATAGCGGTGCTTGTCATAGAGGGCCTTGCGATCGGCCGAGGGGAAGAAGGCTTGGCGTCGGGTCATGTCGTGGTTCCTTCCGGGTGGTGGTCAGGGTGTGCCGGCGGCGGCGCGTGGTGGCCGCCGCCGGTCGTGGCCTCACACGCGGTGATGGCTCATCGCCTCGGAAGGGGCGGGGGCCTCCGCGCCACGCCGCCGCGCGAGGGCCCGCGCGACGACGTAGAAGACGGGCGTGAACAGCAGGCCGAACAAGGTCACGCCCAGCATGCCATAGAACACCGCGACACCCAGGCTTTGCCGCATCTCGGCGCCGGCGCCGGTGGCGATGGTCAGCGGCAGCACGCCCAGGATGAAGGCGAGGCTCGTCATCAGGATGGGCCGCAGCCGCGTGCGGGCGGCGGCCACCGCGGCATCCCAGCGGCTGGCCCCCTCCTGCTCCGCCTGGCGCGCGAACTCGACGATCAGGATGGCGTTCTTGGCGGCGAGCCCCACGAGCACCACCAGGCCCACCTGCACCAGCACGTTGTTGTCGAGGCCCGCATAGCGCACGCCCATCAGGGCGGCCAGCACCGACATCGGCGCGATCAGGACGATGGCGAGCGGGAGCAGCCAGCTTTCATACATGGCGGCCAGCACGAGGAAGACGAAGACCACGGCGAGACCGAAGGCGATGGGCGCGGTGTTGCCCACCAGCTTTTCCTGCAGCGCGATCTCGGTCCACTCATAGGTGAAGCCCTCCGGCAGGTGTTCCGCCAGCACGCGCTCCATCAACGCGATGGCCTGGCCGGTCGAGACGCCCGGCAGCGCCGCGCCCTGCAATTCCACCGCGGGGTAGAGGTTGTAGCGCGGCATGCGGTAGGGGCCCGACGTCTCCTGGAAGGTGGCGAGGCTGCCCAGCGGCACCATGGTGCCATTGTCGCTGCGGGTGCGCAGCCGCGCGATGTCCTCGGCGCCCGTGCGGTAGGGCGCGTCGGCCTGGGCGGTGACGCGCCAGGTGCGCCCCAGCAGGTTGAAGTCATTCACGAAGGCCGAGCCGAGATAGACGCTCATCGCCTCATGCACGCGGCTGACCGGCACGCCCAGCATTTCGGCGCGCGTGCGGTCTATGTGGGTGCGGACCTGCGGCGTGGCGGTGTTGAACAGGCTGAAGGCGAAGGCGATGCCCGGCGTCTGGTTGGCCGCGCCCATCACGGCGTGCATGGCGGCCTCCATGGCCTGCGGGCCACGGCCCGCGCGGTCCTGGATCATCAGCTTGAAGCCGCCGCCGGTGCCGATGCCGGGCACCGAGGGGGGCGCCAGCACGAAGACCAGCGCGTCCGGGTCGCCCATCAGCCGGCCCTGAAGGTCGGCCAGGATGCCGCCCGCGGTCAGGCCCTGCGCCGCGCGCGCCTCGAAGGGGGCAAGCGTGGCGAAGATCACGCCGGCATTGGGCGCGTTGGTGAAGGTGGCGCCGTCGAAGCCCGCGAAGGCCACCGCGCTCTCCACCCCGGGCGTGGCCGTGATGGCGTCCGATGCGCGGCGGATCACCGCGTCGGTGCGCTCCAGGTTGGCGCCGGGCGGCAGCTGGAAGGCGGCGATGACATAGCCCCGGTCCAGCGGCGGGATCAGGCCGGTGGGCGTCGTCGTCACCGTCCAGCCCGTCGCCGCCAGCAGCCCGCCATAGATGAGCATCAGCAGCACCGGGATCCGCACCAGCCGCCGCGTCAGCCCGCCGTAGCCGATGGACATGCGGTCGAACAGCCAGTTGAAGCCGCGCGCGAAGGCGCCGAAGGGCCGCATCCACCAGGCGCGGGGCCGGTCATGCTGCCCATGCGGCTTGAGCAGGATGGCCGCCAGCGCCGGCGAGAGCGTGAGCGAGACGACGGCCGAGAACAGCGTCGCCACCGCGATGGTCACGGCGAATTGCTGGTAGAAGGCGCCGGCGATGCCCGGGATGAAGGCCGTGGGCACGAACACCGCCGTCAGCACCAGCGCGATGGCGATGAGCGCGAAGCCCACCTCGTCCATGGTGCGGCGGGCGGCGTCCAGCGGTGAAAGCCCGCCGGCCATGTGGCGCTCGACATTCTCGACCACCACGATCGCGTCATCCACCACGATGCCGATGGCGAGGATCAGGCCGAACATGGTCAGCGTGTTCAGCGTGAAGCCCATGGCCAGCAGCACCGCGAAGGTGCCGATGATGGAGACCGGGATGGCCAGCAGCGGGATCACCGCCGCGCGCCAATTCTGCAGGAACAGGATCACCACCAGCACCACCAGCAGCACCGCCTCCGCGAAGGTGACCAGCACCGCCTGCATGCTCTGCGCGATGAAGCGCGTGGGGTCGTAGACGATGCTGTAGCCGATGCCCGCGGGGAAGCTCCGCGCCGCCTCCTCCATGGTGGCGCGCACGGCGGCCGCGGTGTCCAGCGCATTGCTGCCCGGGCGCTGGAACAGCGCGATGGCGGTGGCCAGGCGGTTGTCCAGCAGCGCATTCACCGTGTAGTCGGCCGCGCCGATCTCGACGCGCGCCACGTCGCGCAGGCGCAGCGGCGCGCCATTCTCGCCGGTGGCGATGACCTGTTCGCCGAATTCCTCGGGGGTGGCCAGGCGGCCCTGGGTCAGCACGGCGAACTCGAAGGCGCCCGCCGTCCCGGCGCGCGGCGCCTGGCCCAGCGCGCCGGCCGCGACCTGCGCGTTGGTGGCGCGCAGCGCCTGCACCACCTCGCCCGCCGTCAGCCCGCGCGCCGCGATGCGGTCGGGGTCGAGCCAGACGCGCATGGCGTAGTCGCGCGCGCCGAACATCTGCGTGTCGCCCACGCCCTCGATGCGGGCCAGCCGGTCGCGGATGTTCAGCGTGGCGTAGTTCGACACGTATTCATGGTCGCGGCTGCCATCGGGCGAGGTGACATGGATCACCATCAGGAAGTCCGGGCTGGCCTTGCGCACGGTGATGCCCAGGCGCCGCACCTCCTCGGGCAGGCGCGGCTCGGCCACGGCCACGCGGTTCTGCACCAGCACCTGCGCCTGGTCGCCATCCACCCCCTGGCGGAAGACGACGGTGACGGTGAGCCGCCCGTCGCCCGTCGCCTGCGAGGAGATGTAGAGCAGCCCATCCACGCCGTTCACCTCCTGCTCGATGGGTCCGGCCACCGTCTCGGCGATCGTCTCCGCCGTGGCGCCGGGATACATCGCGGTGATGGTGACGCTGGGCGGCGCGATCTCCGGATATTCGGAGACCGGCAGGCGGAAGGCCGCGATGGCGCCGATCAGCGTGATGGCGATGGAGATGACGGCCGCGAAGACCGGGCGGTCAATGAAGAAGCGGGCGAAGCGCATGGGGCGTGCCTTTGGGGACGGCCGCCGTGCGCGGCCGCGGGAAACGGGTCAGGGAAGGGGCGGGGTGGCCGGGCGCTAGCGCGTGGCGGCGGCGAAGGGGCCGGGGCCGATATGCCCCGGCTCCGCCGTCACCCGCATGCCCGGCCGCGCGCGATGCAGCCCGCCGATGATGACGCGGTCCTCGGGGCCGAGCCCGCTGCGGACCACCCGCAGCCCGTCGCTGAGCGGGCCGAGGCGCACCTGTCGCGGCGTCACGGTGCCGTCGGGCGCCACGGTCAGCACGAGCCGCCCCGTCTGGTCCGCCATCACGGAGGCATCGGGCACCAGCAGCGCCGGTTCGTCGCCCGTCGAGAGACGGACACGCGCGAAGCCGCCGGGGGTGAGGAAGAGGTCCGGGTTGGGCATCACCGCGCGGACGCGGATGGTGCCGCTGCGCGGGTCGAAGGCGCTGTCCACGAAGTCCACGCGGCCCTCGCGGCTGAACTCCGCCTCGTCCAGCAGGCGCAGCTGGATGGGCAGGCTCGCGCCGCGCAGGCCGGCCTGGGCGGAGCGCGCCTGGCGGAGGTATTCGGCCTCGCTCGCGTCGAAGGTGACATAGACGGGGTCGAGGGCCAGCAGCGTCGTCATCGCGGTCGTGCCCTGCTGCACGAGGTTGCCCGCGTCCACGCGGCGGTCGCTGACGCGGCCGGGGCGGGGGGCGCGGATCTCGGTGAACTCGAGGTCGAGCGCCGCCTGCTGCTCCGCGGCCTGGGCGGCGGCCAGCCCCGCCTGGGCCTCCCGCAGCGCGGCGCGGCGGGAGTCGATTTCCGCCTGGGGGGCGATGCGGCTCGCGGCCAGGGGCTCATATCGCGCCACCTGCTGCCGCGCGAGCAGCAGCCGCGCCTCGTTGCAGGCCACCTCGGCCCGCGCGTTGTCGAGGGCGATGCGGAAGGGGCGCTGGTCCAGCGTGAACAACAGGTCGCCGGCGCGGACGATGGCGCCATCGGTGAAGTGCACCTCGGCCACCTGGCCGGACACGCGAGGCCTGATCTCCACGCGGGCGGAGGGTTCGATGCGCGCCGTGTGTTCCTGCCATTCGGTGACGTGGCGCGAAAGCGGCGCCGCGACGGTGACGCTGGGTGAAGCGGGCTGGGCCAGGGCCACGGGCGTCGCCGCCATCATGGCGGCACCGACCGCGGCGCCGTTGAAGCGCGCCAGCCACGACATCCAGAGGTTGTCCTGTGGCGGGGAGGCCTTGCGCGAAGGGGGGGTCATGGCCTATCTCCTGATGATACCGACCGGTTCGTATCAGATAGAGTTACCGGTCAGTATCAGCAAGTGACCTTTGTGCGTCGCCACATGAAGTTTCAGCAAGGAGTGTTCCGCCATGACCGGCGCCACCGCCGCCGCCAAGCCTTCCGCCGCAGACCGCATCCAGGACGCGGCCAGGGTCTTGTTTGAACGCCAGGGCATCCGTGCCACCGGCGTCGAGGAGGTGTGCCGCGTGGCCGGTGCCACGAAGATGAGCCTCTACCGCACCTATCCCAGCAAGGATGCGCTGGTCGCGGCCATCCTGGCCGAGGACGCGGCCGAGCATCAGGCCTGGGTGGAGGAATCCGTCGCGCAGGCGCCGGACGCCGCGGGGCGGCTGCTGGCCTATATCGAGGCGATGGCGGTCGAGGTGGAGACGCCCGGCGTCTGCGGCTGCCCCATGCTGCTGGCGCAGGCGGAGTTCCGGGACCCGGAGCACCCGACCTACCAGGTCGTCGCCCGCTTCAAGCGCGAGGGCCATGCGAAGATCCAGGCCCTGGCCGAGGAGGCGGGGGCGAAGGACCCGGCCGCCCTGGCGGACCATGTCTCGGTGCTGGTCGAGGGCGCCATCGCCGCGCGCAGCTATCTGGGCGAACCGCGCGCGGCGGCCTCGCTGCGCCATTGCGGCGCCGCGCTGATCCGGGACGCGCTGGCCAGGCCCTGAGGCAAGGCCGCGCGCGCCACGGCGCGGCGCGCGCATGGACCACGCCAGGCGAACGCCGCCTTCCCTCCGCCGCGAAGGCCGAGCGTTCCCGCGTGACGAAGCTCTGGCGCCGCGGCCGCCGGACACATGGGAGAATTGATCGCGCTGCATCTGGGGCGAACCGAAGCAACGGAGACCCCCCGATGATACACCCCTCGCAACGCCACCGCGCCCGCGCGGCGGCCTAGTCCGGGCGCCCGGCATGGTGTCCTTCACCGTCAACAACCGCGTCGTCACCTTCAGCGGCAGCGACGACAAGCCGCTGCTCTGGGTGCTGCGCGAGGATCTGGGCCTGCTCGGCGCCAAGTATGGCTGCGGCATCGCGCAATGCGGCGCGTGCCGCGTTCTCGTGGATGGCGAGTCCACGCCCTCCTGCGTGACGCCCGTGGGCGCCGTCGCGGGTGCCAGGATCGTCACGGTCGAGGGCCTTGCCGAGCCCGACGGCACCCTCTCCCCCGTGCAGCAGGCCTGGATTGACGAGCAGGTGCCGCAATGCGGCTTCTGCCAGCCGGGCTTCCTCGTGGCCGTCACGGCGCTGCTCGACCGCAACCCCAACCCGTCCGATGCCGAGATCAACGCGGTCATCACCAACATCTGCCGCTGCGGCACCTATCCGCGCATCCGCCGCGCCATCCATCGCGCCGCCGCGGCGCAGGGTTGAGGAGAAGGCCATGCCCCGCCTCCTCTCCCGCCGCGCCCTTCTTCTCACGGGCGGCGCGCTGGGCGGCACCGCGCTCGTCGCCGCCGTCGCCGGCACCGGCTACCTCGCCTCCGTGGACATGGACGGGCCCGGCGCCGTCGTGGACGGAGAGCGCGTGGCGTTCAACGCCTTCCTCGCCATCCATCGCGACGGCGGCGTGGTGATCCAGGCGCCGCGCACCGAGATGGGCCAGGGCATCCACACCGGCCTCGCCATGCTGGTGGCGGAGGAGCTGGACATCCCCTTCGACGCGCGCATCCGCGTCGAGCATCCCGTCGAGCAGCTGCCCGTCTACGCGAATTTCGCCCCGCTCAACATCCGGCCGGAGGACCCGACCGGCCCCGTGCTCTGGGCCGCGAAGCGCGTGCTGGGCGCGCTGCCGATGATGAACACCGCGGGCTCCCGCTCCATCATCGGGCTGTGGGTGCCGATGCGGGTCGCCGGCGCCGCCGCGCGCCACATGCTGGTGGCGGCGGGCGCGGCCAGGCTGGGCGTGCCGGTGGGGGAACTCACCACCGCCGATGGATATGTGACGCACGCGCCCTCGGGCCGCGGCATCGCCTATGGCGAGCTGGTGCGCGACGCCGCGCTGGTGCCGCCGCCGCGCGACCCGCCGCTGAAGCCCGCCTCCGCCTGGCGGCTGATCGGCACGCCGCAGAAGCGGGTGGACCTGCCCGCGAAGGTGCGGGGCGCGCCCGTCTTCGGCATGGACGTCGTCCTGCCGGACATGCTGCACGCCGCCATCCGCCAAGCGCCCGTCTCCGGCGCGAGCGTGGCGCGGCTGGCCAATGAGGCCACGATCAGGGCGCTGCCCGGCGTGGTGGACGTGGCCGTCATTGACGGGCGCAGCGTGGCGGTGGTCGCGCAATCCTGGTGGCAGGCCGAGGCGGCCGCCTGGCGGGCCGAGATCGCCTGGAGCCGGACGGAGGCCGACCAAGTCACCACCGCCAAGCTGGCCCGCGACTGCCGGCAGGCGCTCGATGCCCGCGACCCCCACCTGCATCTGCGCGAGGGCGATGTGGACGCCGCCTTCGCCGCGCCCGCGGCGCGGATCGTCACCGCCGACTACGCCGCGCCCTTCCTCGCCCATGCCTGCATGGAGCCGATGAACGCCACGGTGCTGATCCACGCCGATGGCACGGCCGAGGCCTGGTGCCCCACCCAGTCCCCGCTGACCATGCGCTGGGGCGTCGGCCGGGGCGCGCGCCTGGCCGGCGTGGAGCCGACATCCGTGACCTGCCACGTCACCATGAATGGAGGCGCCTTCGGGCGCCGCAGCGAGGTGGATGTGGTGGTGCAGGCGGCCTTCCTGGCCGCCCGCCATCCAGGCCGCCCCGTCAAGCTGCTGTGGTCCCGGCAGGAGGACATCGCGCGCGGCATCTTCCGCAGCCAAGCCGCGGCAAGGCTGCGCGCGGCGCTGGGGTCGGATGGGCTGCCCATCGCCTATGACGCGATGGTGGCCGCGCAGGCGATGATGCACTCGGCGTCCCGCCGCAACCTGCCCTATGGCCTGGGGGCGAGCCCGCATGGCGACCGCTTCTCGGTGGAGGGGCTGGACAAGCGTCACTACCGCTTCGCCAGCCGCCGCGTCCGCAGCCGCCATGTGCCGAGCCATCTGCCCATCGGCGCCTGGCGATCGAACGGCTTCTCCTTCGGCACCTTCTTCACCGAATCCTTCCTCGACGAATGCGCGGCCACGGTCGGGGAAGACGCGCTCGCCTATCGGCGCAGGCTGCTGCGCGACAGCCCGCGCCACCTGGCCGTGCTGGACCGCGTGGCGGCGATGGCCGGCTGGGGTGCGCCCATGGCGCCCGGGCGCGGGCGCGGCATCGCCATCGAGGAATGCTACGAAAGCGTCGTGGCGCAGGTGGCCGAGGTGACGGTGGCGCCCGATGGCGAGCTGACCGTGGACCGCGTCTTCTGCGCCCTGGACGCCGGCATCGTGGTCAATCCGGACAGCGTCGCCGCGCAGATGGAAGGCGGCATCCAGTTCGGCGTCACCACGGCGCTGATGAGCCGCATCACGCTGGACGCGGGCGAGGTGCGGGAGACGAACTTCCACGACTTCCCCATGCAGCGGCTGGCCGATGCGCCCGAGGTGGTGGTCGAGATCCTTCGCAGCGAGCTGCCGCCCGGCGGCGCGGGCGAGCCTGGGATCGTCCCCGTCGCCGCCGCGGTGGCGAATGCCATCCATGCGGCGACCGGGCGGCGCCTGCGCGCCATGCCCTTCGCCGTGCTGGAGCCGGACCGTGACGGCCGTCTCCGCACCTTCCTGCCGCCCGCCACCCAGGCGCGCGGCTGACCCGCACCAAGGCCCGCGCCTTCCCGAATTCATGGAGACCCTCATGACCAGCAAGTGGACCAGCCGGGACATCCCCTCCCAGCATGGACGAACCCTCATCGTGACCGGCACGGGCGGCTTGGGCTTCGAATGCGCCCTCGCCCTGGCGCGCGCGGGCGGCGACGTCATCATCGCCGGCCGCAACCCGGCGAACGGCGCCGAGGCCGTGGGCCGCATCCGTCACGCGGTGCCCGACGCGGCCGTGGCCTTCGAGGCGCTGGATCTGGCGAGCCTCGCCTCCATCGCCGCCTTTGGCGCCCGCATGGCGGCACGCCGCGAGAGCATCGACCTGCTCATCAACAATGCGGGCGTGATGACGCCGCCCCGGCGCGAGACGACGCGGGATGGCTTCGAGCTGCAGCTCGGCGTCAATCACCTCGGCCATTTCGCGCTGACCGCGCACCTGATGCCGCTGCTGGCCCGTGGCCGCGACCCGCGCGTCGTCGCGCTGTCCAGCATCGCCGCGCGGCAGGGGGCGATGGACTTCGAGGACCTCCAGGCGGAGCACGCCTACAGGCCCATGCCCGCCTATGCGCGGTCCAAGCTCGCCTGCCTGATGTTCGCCTTCGAATTGCAGCGCCGCAGCGACCGGCATGGCTGGGGCGTCGCCAGCCTGGCCGCGCATCCGGGCATCGCGCGCACGCAGCTGCTGCACAAGGGGCCCGGCCGGCGCAGCCTCGCGGGGCTCACTCGGTCCTGGCTGTGGTTCCTGTTCCAGCCCGCCGCCCAGGGCGCGTGGCCCAGCCTCTTCGCGGCGACTTCGCCCGATGCCTTGAAGGGTGGCTACTATGGGCCCGACCGGCTGAGCGAAACGCGCGGCCATCCCGCCAGGGCGATGGCCCCCCCGGCGGCCCTGGATGCGGAGGCCGCCAGCCGCCTCTGGGAAGTGTCGTCCGCCCTGACCGGCGTGTCCCCGGGGGAAAGCCTCACGGCCCCGGTGGCACGCTATCCCGGCCTGGCGCCGCGACGACGCCAGGCCTGAGGCCGCGCCGGATGGCCGCGCCCGGTAAGCGGGTGCGACCCTCCGGCCCGGACGTCACACCGCCGTGGCCGCGGCGGGGCGCCGGAGGAGGCGCAGCACCAGCACCGCCCCCAGTTCCAGCGCCACCAGCCCGGCCAGCACGGCCAGCCCGGCCTCGGCGGCCGCCCAGCCCTGGCGGTGCAGCAGGTGGCCCGCGCCGGCCAGCAGGAAGATCCAGCCGGCCGAGCCCAGCGCCGTCGCCGCCAGGAAGCCCGGAAGCGGCAGGCGCAGGACCCCCGCCGGGAGGGCCTGGAAGATCCGCACCGTGGGCACGAACTGGCCCAGGATGGTCGCCCCCGCCGGGTGGCGGCGATAGCCCTCCGCGAGCCGGGTGTAGAGCGCGGTGGAGAGGAACAGCCAGCGGCCGTGGCGCGCGACGAGCGCCTGCGTCCGCCCCTCGCCCAGCCAGGCGCCGAGGCCGTACCAGCCCAGCGCGCCGCCCAGCGAGCCCGCGACCCCCACCGCGCAGCGCAGGGCGAGGTCCCACCCATCCTCCGCCCCGATGCCGATGGCGGGGTAGAGGACGTAGGAGGGCAGCACCGGGAGGAACTTCTCGACCAGGGCGGCGAGGAAGACCGTCTCCAGCGTCGTGGCGCGCAGGAGCGAATCCCACAGGCTCACCACATCGGCTCCGGCTGGCGGCGGGGCAGGCGGTAGGTCCAGACGCGGGCGGGCCAGAGGTTCCACCAGATCATGTCCGAGCCATGCGCGCGCAGCCCGGGGCGCGGCGCCGGCACGGGGGAGCGGATGAAGTAGGTGAACTGCACGAAGGGCGCGCCGGGTGCGGCCGCGCGCAGGGCGTTCGCCACCAGCCGCAACCGCTCATGGCGCGGCCGGACGAGCAGCGGAAGGCCCGCCACGATCGCCGCCGCGGGTTCGTCGAGGCGCCGCAGCAGGGCGGGCACCGCCCAGGCATCCGTCTGCAGCACCCGCGCCATGGGCCAGCGCCGCCGCAGCAGGGCGTAGAAATTGGGGTCGGCCTCGACCAGGATCAGCCGCGCGGGGTCCACGCCCCGCTCCACCAGGGCGCGGGTGATGGCGCCGGTGCCGGGGCCGAGCTCCACGATGGGCCCCGGCATGGAGGGGTCCACCTGCGCGGCCATGGCGCGGGCCAGGTCGGTGCCGCTCGGCTTGAAGGCGCCGGCGCGCAGGGGGTCCTGCATCCAGGAGCGGAAGAAGAGGCGGTTGTCATGGGCGTCGGAAGTCATCTCTTCCGGCAGTCGGGCGGTGGTCTCGGCCAGCATCGGGCACCCTCGCATTCTGTTGTGAGCGGGGCGAAGCTTCGTGACGCTTGATGTCTGCCGTATTTCTCCGGCCGGGCGCCGGCCCGGCTATACAGGTGGCGCGTGCCCGGCCCGGACATTCGGCGGAAACATTCGGGCGCGAGCAAGCCGGGGCAGCACAGAGGATGGCGCGATGGACGACGGAAGGCACACGGTGCTGATCGTGGATGACGATGCCGGCATCCGCGAGGTGATCTCCGAAAGCCTGCGCGGCCATGGCTACCGTACCCTCGATGCCGCCGATGCGCGTGGCATGGGGCGGCTGCTGGCCTCGGAAAGCGTGGACCTCATCCTGCTGGACGTGCTGATGCCGGGCGAGAACGGGCTGACCGCCTGCCAGCGGCTCGCCTCCGGCGCGCATCCCCCGGTCGTGATGCTCTCGGCGCTCGACACGCCGCCGGACCGCATCGCGGGGCTGAATGCCGGCGCGGACTACTACCTCGGCAAGCCCAGCAACCCGGCCGAGCTGCTGGCGGTGGTGCAGGCCACCCTGCGGCGCGGGAAGCACGTCGCGGGCCAGCACTTCCAGCCCTATCGCGTCCGCTTCCTCGGCTGGACCGTGGACTTCACCGCGCATGAGCTGCGCGACCAGGCCGGCGTGCTGGTCCACCTGACCGATGGCGAGCTGTTCATGCTGAAGGCCTTCGTCGAGCGGCCGCGCCGCGTGCTGACGCGCGACCAGCTGCTGGACGCGGCGCGCGGCCCCAACAGCGAGGCCTTCGACCGGGCGGTGGACGTGCAGGTCAGCCGCCTGCGGCGCAAGCTGCGCGCGGGGGGCGATGAACTGATCCGCACCATCCGCAGCGAGGGCTACATGTTCGTCCCCCCCACCAAGCGCCTGTAGGACACGACCCGTGAAGCTCCGCGCCCTTCCGCTGGTGGCCCGCAGCGCGGCCATCCTGATCACCGGCGTGCTGCTGGTGCAGCTGCTGAACCTCGTGGTCTTCCTGGTCTGCCCGCCACTGCCGCTCGGCCCGGTGGGCTTCGACACCATGCAGCGCGCGCTGATGAACGGGGGCGGGATGCGCGGCGTGGAGACGCGGGAAATTTCCGCCCTGGAAATCCCGCCCCAGGACCCGATGCTGCTGCAGATGCGCGACGTGATGGCCGAGCGGCTGGCGCTGCCGGCGGAGCAGCTGCGGGTCCAGTTCGTGTCCGTCCTGCAGGCGATGAAGGGCACGAGCTATGCCCTGCGCGAGCTTGCGGACGGCGGCCATCACCAGGGCGACGTCGAGCGTGCCGCGCTGGACTTCGCCGGCGGCATCACGCTGGCGCGCCTGCTGCCCGACGGGAGCTGGCGCGTCGTGAACCCGGCAGGCTCCTATTTCCGCGGCTGGCTGACCATGGCGGGGATCTGGCTCGTGGGCACGGTGCTCTTTGCCGTGCCCTGCGCCTACCTCGTCGCGCGCTGGTCGGCGCGGCCGGTGCGGCGCTTCGCCGAGGCCGCCGAGCGGCTGGGCCGCAACCCGCGCGCGGCGGACCTGGAACCCGACGGCCCGCGCGAGCTGCGCGGCGCGGCCGTGGCCTTCAACGAGATGAAGCGGCGCCTGGGCCGCTACGTGGACGACCGGCTGAACATGATGAGCGCGATCGCGCATGACCTGCGCATCCCGCTCACGCGCCTCGCCTTCCGGCTGGAACACGCGCCCGCCGCGCTGCGCGAGAAGGCGGCGGCCGACATCGCGGAGATGCAGGACATGCTGGGCGCCGTGCTGTCCTTCGTCCATGCGACGCACGCGCAGCGCGAGCGGCAGCCGCAGGAGCTGCGCTCCCTGCTGTCGAGCATCGCCGACGACCTGGCGCTCACGACCCGTGCGACCGTCAGCCTGGAGGAGGGGCCCGACGTCATCCTGAACGGCGATGACGTGGCGCTGCGAAGCCTCTTCACCAACCTGATCCACAACGCCGTGGTCTATGGCGGCGCGGCGCGGATCCGCCTGTCGCGGGAGCCGGGCTCCGCCATCGTGCAGATCGAGGATGACGGTCCCGGCCTGCCGCCCGAGGAGCTGGAGCGCGTCTTCGAACCCTTCTACCGCGCGGAGAAATCCCGCAACCGGGCCACGGGCGGCATCGGCCTCGGCCTGGCGCTGGTGCGCTCCATCGCCATTTCCCATGGCGGGTCGGCGAGCCTCGAGAACCTCGCCGCGCGCGGGCTGCGCGCCACGGTGGTGCTGCCGGCATGATCGAGCCACGGACCGGCGCCCGCGTGGCGCCGCACGGAATGCCGCTGCGCCTGCGCGACATCAACCTGTTCCGCCGCAGCGCGCGCAGCGACGCGCGCCTGGGCGGGATGCGCGGCGCGGAGGCTTTCGAACGCCTCTATGCCGAGGCGCCGGGCAACGACCCCTGGGCCTCCGCCGACAGCCGCTACCTGTACCAGCGGCGCAAGTATGAACGCATCCTCTCCCTGCTGCCGCCTGGCCGCAACTTCGCGCGGGCGCTCGACCTGGGGTGCGGCCTGGGCCTGCTGGCCGAGCGCGTGGCGCCCCGCTGCCGGGACATGCTGGGGATGGATGTCTCGGCCACCGCGCTCGGGCGTGCGCGGGAACGGCTCGGCGCATCCCTGCCGCATCTGCGCTTCGAGGAGGGCGATGCCACGCGCCTGCCGGCCGCCTTCGACGGGGGGTTCGACCTCGTCCTGGCGGCCGACGTGATCTACTACCTGCCGCCCGCCGAACTGACCGATGCGGGCCTCAAGGCGCTGGTGGCGCGGCTCGCGCGGCTGCTGATGCCGGGTGGCCTGCTGCTGGTCGCCAACCATGATTTCTCGGGCTGGGACGCCGACACCAGGCTTTCGCGCCGCATCCATGCCGCCCTGCGCTGGTGCCCCGCCCTGCGCCTGGCGGAGGAGCGGCGCTTCGCCTTCTTCCGCGCCTCCGTGCTCCAGGGCGGGCAAGGGTAGGATCCGCGGGGGCGGGGCATCGCCCCCGGCGACGGACGCGGCGCCGAGGCCCCGGCCCCGTCAGTAGGGCGGCGCCCGGTGTTCGCGCTGACGGCGCGCCGCCTCGGCCCACCAGGCCAGGTCATCGGCGAAGCGCGGAAATGCCCGTGCCAGCGCCGCGCCGCCCTCGCCGGTGGGTCTGCCTTCCTCGTCGAGCGACGCGGTGATGGCGCCGACCGTCAAGGTGCTCGAGATGACGACCATGCCCATCTCGGAGAGCGTCCCGTGCCAGGCCAGGTTGGCCCGCGCGCCGCCCAGCCGGCCGGCCGAGTAGCTGGCGATGGCCGCGGGCCGCCAGAACCATTCCTCGAGGAAATGGTCCGTGAGGTTCTTGAGCCCCGGCTGGACGCCCCAGTTGTACTCGCCGGCGACCAGCACGAAGCCATCGGCCCCCCGGATCTTCCTGGCCAGGGTCTCCAGCACCTCGGGTGCCTCTCCGGCCGGATGCTCCTTGTACATCCGGTCCAGCATGGGCAGGCCGAGCGCCTTGGCATCCACCAGCTCGGCCTCGGCCCCTTGCGCCGTGAACGCCTCGACCAGGAATCGGGCGAGCCGGATGCCGGCCCGGTCCGAGCGATAGGAGCCGTAGAGGACGAGCAGCTTCAGGGCCATGATGTCTCCGCCTTCCGGTGGGTGGCTCTCCCCGGCGGCCGATCCGCGCGTCCTCGCGACCGCGCGCCCGCCAGGCGCCTTGACCGCGACCACGGGGCCGCGTCGTGCCGCACGATAGCCTTCCGGCCGGACCCCCGCGAAGAAAAAGATCGCGGCGCGCGGTCCGCGCGACGACCGGGTGCCGCTTTGTGGATGGATGATCCCGCGGCGGAGAATCAAGGTGCGGGAGGTTGAGCGTCCGCTCCCCCGCGACACCATGGCGATGAGGGCGATCGGGACAGCTGTGGCAACGGCGCCCTCCGCCTGCGCACCCATGATGGCTAACCAGGGGGAGAGACATCTACTTGCGGTTCACGGCCAGCGGCGCGCGCCATGGATCGGTTGGTCGGCGAACATGACCGTGGTGTATAGGAGGCGCGTATTGCGCCGCCTCGCTGGCAAACAGCGGGATCGGGATCATAAGGCCGGGGACACAGGTGGAAGCAGCCAGCCCAGGGGGGCGGAACGAGCAGGCGTTGCTGGTGTCCAATTCCCCACCGAACAGGGAGCAGAAGCTCTTCGCCCTCGGTGTGGTCGCCGTTCTCCTGGGCGCAATGCTGCTGGTGGCGCCCTTCGCGCGGAACAGGCTCGAAGGCAGCGAGCCCATGGTGCTGGCCTATACCGCCGCGGTCTTCACCACCGAGATGATCACCGCGGCGCTCCTCCTGTCGCTGTTCGCCGTCCAGCGGTCCCCGGCGATCCTGGTGCTCGCCATCGCCTACCTCTACTCGGGCTTCATGGCCGTTCCCTGGGCGCTCTCCTTTCCCACCGTGGTCGCTTCGCTGGGCCTTGCCGAGGCAGGGCAGCAGACGACGGCTTCCATCGCGGCGATGCGACGCATCGGCTGCCCGCTTTTCCTTCTGGCATACGCCATGCTGCGGCGGAGCGGGGAGGTGCCTGCGGGCAGGATGGTTCCAGCCATGATCGTGGGCTCCGTCGCGGCGGTCGCGGTCGTGGTCGCCGGCGTCACCTGGACCATCCTCGGGAACCAGGACCTGCTGCCGGTCTTCGTGGATGAAGGCCGGCGGATCACCCATGTCTGGATGTACGTGCCGATCGTCGCCCTGGCCCTGTACGCGGTGCTGATCGTGCTGCTCGGGCTGTTCGGACGATCGGTCCTGGACCTCTGCCTGCTGGTGGTCATCTGCGCGCTGACGATCGATCTCGTCTTGCTGTCATTCGTCAGTGCCGGCCTGCAGTTCAGCGTCGGCTGGTGGGCGGGCCGGCTCTACAGCCTCGCCGCCGCGAGCGTGGTCCTGATCGTGCTGCTGGCCGAGGCCGCCTCCCTTTCGGCCAGGCTCGCCCGGTCCGCCGCGGCCGAACGCCGTGCGCACGAGGACAGGATGGTGACGCTGCAGGCCTTCTCCGCCGCCGTCGCGCACGAGATCAACCAGCCGCTGGCCAGCATGGTCACCAACGCCGATGCCGGCCTGCGCTGGCTGGCGCGGGAGCGACCCGATGTGGAGGAGGCGCGCGCCGCGCTCACGCGCATCGCGAGGGACGGCCACCGTGCCGGGAAGGTGGTCGAGGGCATCCGCACCACGTTCAGCAAGCGCGACGAAGACCGCGGGCAGCTCAACATCAACCAGCTCATCCGCGACGTGCTGGACTGCTACAGGGACGAATGCCGGGCGGCCCATGTCGTCATGCAGACCGAGCTGGACCCGGACCTGCCGTTGGTGTCGGGGAACCGGGTGCAGATCGAGCAGATCATCGCGAACCTCGTCACCAATGCCATTGACGCCATGAGGACGGTGACGGATGGCGAGCGGGTCCTTCGCGTCACTTCCACCGCCATGTCGGCCGGTGAGGTGGTCGTCTCGGTGGCAGACTCTGGCATCGGCCTGCCGCCAGCGCATGCCGACCGTCTCTTCCAGCCCTTCTTCACGACGAAGCCCAACGGCCTGGGCGTGGGGCTGACCGTCTCCCGCCTGATCCTTGAGGCGCATGGCGGCCGGCTCTGGGCCTCCGACAACGCCCCGGCGGGCGCGATCTTCCACTTCGCGCTGCCCTGCGCCGCGCGCCCCGCCCCCTTCGCCGAGGAGCGGGCCCGATGACATCCGTCGTCTTCATCGTGGATGACGACCAGGCGGTGCGCGAGGCGCTGCAAAGCCTGCTGCGGTCGGTGGGCCATGTGGTGGAGGCGTTCGAGTGCACACGCGACCTGCTCGAGCACCGGCAGCGCATGGCAGAGCTGGCGGGATGCCTCGTGCTCGACGTGCGGCTGCCGGGGCAAAGCGGGCTTGATCTGCAACGGCAGCTCGCGGCGGACGGGATCCTGCTGCCGATCGTCTTCATCACGGGGCATGGCGACGTGCCCATGTCGGTGGCCGCGATGAAGGCCGGGGCGATCGAGTTCCTCACCAAGCCGTTCCGGGACCAGGATCTGCTCGACGCCGTCCATCGCGCCCTGGAGCTCGACACGGGCCGCCGCGCCGCCGCCACCGCGCTTGCCGCCCTGCAGGCCCGCTTCGACTCGCTGACGGCCAGGGAGCGCGAGGTCATGGCGCTCGTCGCCGCCGGGCAGCTGAACAAGCAGATCGCCGCGGAGCTGGAGCTTGCGGAGGTGACGGTGAAGGTCCACCGCGCCCAGGTCATGGCCAAGATGCAGGCGAGGTCACTGCCGGAGCTGGTCCGCATGGCCGACCGGTTGTCCGCAGATGGCCGGGGCGGCTAGGCCGCATACCTTGGTATAGTTGCCGCGACCCGATCCGCCGCCCGAGGATGTGCCGGCGGGATCGTCCCGCGGGGCAGCGACGCCCGCGCCCCGTCGCATGCCGGGCCAGGCGCCGATGCGCGAAGGGATCAAAGATCGGCGCCATCGGCAAAGGACAGGATGGACAGCACACCTCTCGTGGCGATCGTGGACGACGACGAGGCGGCCTGCGAGGCGGTTGCCGCACTGGTCCGGTCGTTCGGCTACAGGGTGGCGGAGTTCCACAGCGCCTCGGCCTTCCTGCGATCCGGCAGCCTGGCCCGGACCGCCTGCCTGATCGTGGACATGCGGATGCCTGGCATGACGGGGCTGGACCTCTATCGGCATCTGCGCGGCGGCGGCACGCCGGTGCCGACCATCATCATGACCGCGCACGCCACCGAGGCGTCCCGCACCAGCGCGCTCGAGGCGGGGGTCCGTTGCTACCTGCCCAAGCCGGTGCGGCCTGACGCGCTGCTCGCGTGCATCCGTTCAGCGATGGCGCATCGGGCCTGACCGCGCCTGGGCTCGTTCCGCGGGAAGGCGCCTTGCCCCCGGTAGCCACAGGTTCAATGCGGCCCATACCATCAGACAATTGTTTCCACCCGGCCGGCTTTTCCAATCTCCGCCCATCAGAGGCGTCCCGGCCGGGTGCACCCGCAATCCGGCCGCCCGCCCTTCCGACGATGGAGCGATTCTATGCAGGCGATGCCCAAGGCCAGCGCGACCCCTGGAAAGCTGCTGCTGACGCCGCGCGACCACACGCTGATCATGATCGACTTCCAATCGCAGATGGCCTTCGCCACGAAGTCCATTGACGCCATGACGCTGCGCGGCAACGCGGCGCTCATCAGCCGCGCCGCCAAGGGCTTCGGGGTGTCCACGATCCTGACCACCGTCGCGGCGGCCAGCTTCTCCGGCCCGATGTTCGACGAGATCACCGCGGCCTTCCCAGGCCAGGCGCTGCTGGACCGCACCAGCATGAACACCTGGGAGGACGAGGCGGTGATCGCGGAGGTCAACCGGCTGGGCAAGGCGCGCGTCGTGCTCGCGGGGCTGTGGACCTCGGTGTGCATCGTGGGCCCGGCGCTCTCCGCGCTCGACCAAGGCTTCGAGGTGCTCGTCATCGCCGATGCCTGCGGCGACGTCTCCGACGAGGCGCATGACCGCGCCATGGACCGCATGGTGCAGGCGGGCGCGCAGCCCATGACGTCCCTGCAATACCTGCTGGAGCTGCAGCGCGACTGGGCGCGCGGCGAAACCTACGACATGACGACGGGCATCGCGCGCGAGCTCGGCGGGGCCTACGGCCTCGGCATCACCTACGCCAAGACGATGTTCAACGCGTCCGAGGGGCATTGAGGCCCGGCGCGACGCCGACCGAGGACCGGCCCTGATAGACCCGGTGTGCGCCGCCCAGAAGGCCGCGCCCGCCGCGGCCTTCAGCCGCACCAACCCCCAAGGAGCCCCCACCATGCCCACCGTGACCACCCGCGACGGCGTCGAGATCTTCTACAAGGACTGGGGCCCGCGCGACGCGCAGCCCATCATGTTCCATCACGGCTGGCCGCTGTCGTCCGACGACTGGGACGCGCAGCTGCTGTTCTTCCTGCACAATGGCTATCGCGTCGTCGCGCATGACCGGCGCGGCCATGGCCGCTCGGCGCAGGTCTCCGACGGCCACGACATGGACCACTACGCGGCGGATGCCTTCGCCGTGGCGGAGCATCTCGACCTGCGCAACGCGGTGCATGTCGGCCACTCCACCGGCGGCGGCGAGGTCGCGCGCTATGTGGCGAAGCATGGCGAGCCGGCCGGGCGCGTCGCCAAGGCCGTGCTGGTGGCGGCCATCCCGCCGATCATGCTCAAGACCGATGCCTATCCCGGCGGGCTGCCGATGGAGGTGTTCGACGGCCTCCGCAACGGGCTGGCGGCCAATCGCGCGCAGTTCTTCCGGGACGTGCCCGCGGGGCCGTTCTTCGGCTTCAATCGCCCCGGCGCCACGGTGCATGAGGGCATGATCCAGAACTGGTGGCGCCAGGGCATGATGGGCAGCGCCAAGGCCCATTACGAGGGCATCAAGGCCTTCTCGGAGACGGACCAGACCGCGGATTTGAAGGCCATCACCGTGCCGACGCTGGTGATGCACGGCGAGGACGACCAGATCGTGCCGATCGACAGCTCGGCCCGGATCGCGGTCAAGCTGCTGAAGAACGGCACGCTGAAGGCCTATCCGGGCTTCTCGCACGGGATGCTGACGGTGAACGCCGAGGTGCTGAACCGCGACCTGCTCGCCTTCGTGCGCGATGCGGCCTGACCCGACAGGGAGCGGGATCATCGGCGCCGTACCCATCCGCGGCGCCGAAGCGTCTCCACCTCCCGATCGAGAGGCGGTTCCGCCTCTCCGAGGCCGCCGCCGGCCATCGCCATGTCGAGGACGACAAGATCCTCGGCCGCGTTCCGCGGATCCCCTGATGTTCGAGGAGCGCGTGCATGACACTCCATATCGCCTCACTCGCCGCCGGGCTGCTCGTCGGCGTGGTCTACAGCCTGCTCAACGTGCGCTCACCGGCGCCGCCCGTGGTGGCCCTGGTCGGCCTGCTGGGCATCCTGATCGGCGAGCAGATCGTCCCGGTCGCGCGCAACCTGATGAAGGGCGAGTCGCTGCGTGCCGCCATCGGCCTGGCCGAGTGCTCGCACCACGTGCTCGGGCAGCTCCCGGGACGCCATGCGCGGCCGGACGTGCCCCCGCGGCACGCGCCCCTGGATTGATCGGAGCAGGCGGTCGCGCACCCCCCGCCGGACTTCCACCGAAGGAGAGTGACCATGAAGGTCCTGATGGTTCTGACGTCGCATGACGAACTCGGCGACACGGGCCGCAAGACGGGCTTCTGGCTCGAGGAGCTCGCGGCCCCCTACTACGTCTTCAAGGATGCCGGCTTCGAGATCGTGCTGGCGTCGCCCAAGGGCGGCCAGCCGCCGCTCGACCCGAAGAGCAACGAGCCCGGCTTCCAGACCGAGGACACTCGCCGCTTCGAGGCGGATCCGGAGGCAGGCAAGGCGCTGGCGAACACCGTGAAGCTGGCGGAGGTGGACCAGGGGGGCTTCGACACGGTCTTCTATCCGGGTGGCCATGGCCCGATGTGGGACTTGGCCGAAAGCCCGGTTTCGGCCGCCTTGATCGAGGGCTTCCTGGCGGCGAAGAAGCCGGTCGCGCTGGTCTGCCACGCGCCGGCGGCGCTGCGCCATGTGAAGACCCCGGAGGGCCGCCTGCTGATCGAAGGCAGGAAGGTGGCCGGCTTCACCAATGCCGAGGAAGAAGCCGTCGGCCTGACCAGGGTAGTGCCGTTCCTTCTCGAAGATGATCTGAAGGCGAAGGGCGGCCTCTATTCCAGCGGCCCGGATTGGGCCCCGCATGTCGTGCAGGACGGCCTGCTGATCACCGGCCAGAACCCGGCCTCCTCGGCCGGCGCCGCCCGGCTGGCTCTCGAGGCGCTCAAGACGAAGGCATGATGGACGGCCGCGCCTTGGGGACCGGTGCCGAGGTGGCGCGCGGAATCTCCGATGCGCGGGTGCGAGCGAGATGCGCCGTGTTCCTCCGCCGCCACCTCATCACCGGCCCCGGCGCGGCCGTCGCGACCGGATCATTCCGCCATCCCCTGGAGGCTTAGACCGTGCCGGAGACTTCCGAACCCGATCTTGTCCTGTTCAACGGCCGGATCACGACGCTCGACCCCTCGAACCCGCAGGCCCAGGCCGTCGCGATCGGCGAAGGGAAGATCCTTCTCGCGGGCGACGAGGCCGAGGCGATGGCGCTGGCCGGGCCGCGCACGCGGCGGGTGGACCTCGGCGGGCGGCGGGTCATTCCTGGCCTGATTGACAGCCACACGCACCTGATCCGCGGCGGCCTCAACTACAACCTGGAACTGCGATGGGACGGCGTGCCCTCGCTGTCCGACGGCATGGCGATGCTGCGCCGCCAGGCGCAGGCGACGCCGCCGCCGCATTGGGTGCGCGTCGTGGGCGGCTTCACCGAGCACCAGTTCGCCGAGAAACGCCTGCCCACGCTCGACGAGCTGAACGCCGCGGCGCCCGACACGCCCGTGTTCATCCTGCACCTCTATGACCGCGCCCTGCTCAACCAGGCCGCCCTGCGCGCGGTCGGCTACACGAAGGACACGCCGAACCCACCCGGCGGGGAAATCCAGCGCGACGCGGCCGGCAATCCGACCGGCCTGCTGCTCGCCAAGCCCAACGCGATGATCCTCTACGCGACGCTGGCCCGCGGCCCGAAGCTCGATCCCGACGCGCAGCGCAACTCGACGCGCCACTTCATGCGGGAGTTGAACCGCCTCGGCGTCACCAGCGTCATCGATGCCGGCGGCGGCTTCCAGAACTATCCGGACGACTACGCCATCATCCGCGCGCTGCACGCCGATGGCGAGCTGACGCTGCGCATCGCCTACAACCTCTTCACCCAGAAGGCCGGCGAGGAGCTGGAGGATTTCTCCCGTTGGGGCCGGATGGTCAGCCCGGGCCAGGGCGACGACAGCCTCCGCCACAATGGCGCCGGTGAGATGCTAGTCTTCTCCGCCGCCGACTTCGAGGATTTCCGCCAGCCCCGCCCCGACCTGCCGGAGAGCATGGAAGGCCAGCTCGAAGCCGTGGTGCGCAAGCTGGTGGAGAACCGCTGGCCCTGGCGCCTGCACGCCACCTATGACGAGACGATCACCCGCGCGCTCGACGTGTTCGAGAAGGTCAACCGCGACCAGCCCATCGGTGGCCTGCACTGGATCTTCGACCACGCGGAGACGATCAGCGACCGCAACATAGACCGCGTGGCGGCACTCGGCGGCGGCATCGCCGTGCAGCACCGCCTGGCCTTTCAGGGCGAGGACTTCGCCGCCCGCTATGGCACCGAAGCGGCCGAGCGCGCGCCGCCGATCCGGCGCATGATGGCCGCCGGCGTGCCGGTCGGGGCGGGGACGGATGCCACGCGCGTCGCCACCTACAACCCGTGGGTGAGCCTCGCCTGGCTGGTCACCGGCCGCACGGTGGGCGGGCTGCGGACGCGCCCGCCCGCCAACCGGCTGGACCGGGAGGAGGCGCTGCGCCTCTGGACCGAGGCCAACACCTGGTTCTCGACCGAGGACGGCAAGAAGGGCCGGATCGCGCCCGGGCAACTGGCCGACCTCGCCGTGCTCTCGGATGACTATTTCAGCGTGCCCGAGGACGAGATCACCCACCTCGAGGCGGTGCTGACGATCCTCGGCGGCAAGGTGGTGTATGGCGCCGGCGGCTTCGCGCCGCTGGCGCCGCCCCCGCCGCCCGTGCTGCCCGACTGGTCGCCCGTTCGCACCTTCGGCGGCTATCAGCGCCGCGCCGAGGGCATGCGGCGGAGCTTCGTGGCCGAGCGCGTCAACGCCGATGCGGCCTGCGGCTGCGGCAGCGCCTGCGGTGTCCACGGCCACGCCCATGCCTGGGCACGGCTGGAGGCCCCGGTGCGCGACCAGCAGGGGTTCTGGGGGGCGCTGGGCTGCGCCTGCTGGGCGGTGTGAGATGAGCGCACGCCTCCCCAACCCGTCCGGGAGCGCGCTGGCGCCGCTGCGCCACCGCGTCTTCGCCGTGCTGTGGACCGCCACGGTCATCGGCAATGTCGGCACCTGGATGCGCGATGTCGCCTCGGGCTGGCTGATGACCTCGCTGGCGCCCTCGCCGGTGATGGTGGCGCTGGTGCAGGCCGCGGGCACGCTGCCGGTCTTCCTGCTGGCCCTGCCGGCCGGCGCCCTGGCGGACCTGCTGGATCGGCGGCGGCTGCTGATCGGGGTGCAGATGCTGCTTGGTTTCGTGTCGCTGGCCCTGGCCGTCTTCACGCTGCTCGGCGTCATGACGCCGTGGCTGCTGATCATGCTCGTGCTCATGGGCGGGGTCGGCGCGGCGCTGGCGGCGCCGGCCTGGCAATCCTCGGTGCCCGAGATGGTGCCGCGCGCCGATCTCGGCGCGGCGGTGGCGCTGAACTCCATGGGCATCAATGTCAGCCGCGCCATCGGTCCGGTCCTGGGCGGGCTGATCCTCGCGACGCTCGGCGTGGCCGCGACCTATGCGGTGGATGCGCTGAGCTACGTCATCGTCATCGCGGCACTGCTCTGGTGGCGTCGGCAGGCGCCGGTGGTCGAGGGTCCGCGCGAGACGCTGCCGGGCGCCATGCGCGCGGGGCTGCGCTACGCGGCGAACTCCGCGCCGCTGCGCCGCGTGCTGCTGCGCTCGGCCGTGTTCTTCCTCTTCGGCGCCGCGCATTGGGCGCTGCTGCCGCTGCTGGCGCGCCATGTGCTGGGCGGCGGGCCCGCGCTCTATGGCGTGATGCTGGCCGCGATCGGCGCCGGCGCCGTGGGCGGCGCGCTGGCGCTGCCCTGGCTGCGACAGCGCCTGGGCGGTGCGGAAGGCCTGCTGCTGGCCGGCGCGCTGGGCAGCGCCGCGGCCCAGGCGGGTCTCGCGGTGATTCCCTCCGAAGCCGCCGCCGTGCTGCTGTGTCTGCTGGCCGGCGCCGCCTGGATCGCGGTGCTGACCACCGTCAACACCACGGCCCAGGCCGTCCTGCCCAACTGGGTGCGCGCGCGCGGGCTTGCGCTGTATCTCACGGTCTTCGCCGGCGGGATGACGCTCGGCAGCCTCGCCTGGGGGCAGGTGGCGAGCTTCACCAGCGTCCCCACGGCCCTGCTGCTGGCCGCGGCCCTTGGCACCGCGGCGGCGTTCGCCATGCGGCGCCTGCCGCTGCCCGCAGGAACCGAGAGCCTCGATCCGTCCCACCACTGGGCGGCGCCGGAGGCCCTGATGCCCATGGCGCCGGAGCGAGGCCCGGTCGCCGTGCAGATCGTCTATCAGGTGGCGCCGGAGCGCCAGGCCGCCTTCCGGGCCGCGATCGCGCCGCTGGGCGCCACGCGCCGGCGGGATGGCGCGCTGGCCTGGGCGGTCTTCGCCGATACCGAGGCACCCGATCGCGTCGTGGAATGGTTCGTCGTCGCGAGCTGGGCGGAGCATCTGCGCCAGCATCACCGGGTCACCGTCGCCGACCAGGCGCTGCAGGCGACGGTGACGGCGCTGCATGAGGGCACGGAACCGCCCCGCGTCACGCACCTGATCGCGCTATAGCTGCGCGAGGGTGACGAACATGACGAAGGAAACCACGATGCAGCTTCACGGAATCCACCACCTCACCGCCGTGTCCGCCGATGCGCGCGGCAACCACGACTTCTACACCCGCGTGCTCGGCATGCGGCTGGTGAAGAAGACCGTGAACCAGGACGACACCAGCGCCTACCACCTGTTCTACGCGGATGGCGCGGCCAGCCCCGGCACCGACCTCACCTTCTTCGACTGGCCGGTGGGGCGGGAGCGTCGCGGCACCCACGCCATCGTGCGGACGGCGCTGCGCGTGGCTGGGCGGCCCGCGCTGGAATACTGGGCCGCGCGCCTCGCCGAGCACGACGTCACGCAGCAGCCGCTGCGCGAGGTGGACGGCCGGCTCCAGCTCGAATTCGAGGACCCCGAGGGCCAGCGGCTGACGCTGCTCGACGATGGCGGCGCCGGCCCCTTCCACCCCTGGGCGCGCAGCCCCGTGCCCCAGGCGCACCAGGTCCGTGGCCTCGGGCCGATCACCCTCAGCGTGCCCGACCTCGCCCCCTCCGATGCCTTCCTCACCCATGTCATGGCCATGCGCCCGGCGCGGCGCTACGCGGCGGCGGATGCGCCCGCCGTCCCGGTCCATGTCTATGAGATGGGCGAGGGCGGCCCGGCGGCGGAACTGCATGTGCGGGTGGAGCCGGGCCTGCCCCAGGCGGCACCTGGGGCAGGGGGCGTCCATCACGTCGCCTTCCGCGTGCGCGACGAGGAATACGATGGCTGGGTCGAGCGTCTGCAACGGCTGCGCATCCCCTCGAGCGGGCCGGTGGACCGCTTCTACTTCCGCAGCCTCTACACGCGCGAACCCAACGGCATCCTCTACGAGATCGCCACCGACGGCCCGGGCTTCGCCACCGACGAACCGCTGGAGGCGCTGGGCGAACGCCTCTCCCTCCCGCCCTTCCTGGAACCGCGGCGCGCCGCGATCGAGCGCGGCCTGAAGCCGCTCTGAGGCGCTCCACGAGGCCGGCCCGCCGGCAAGGCGCGCGAAGCCGGAGGGGCGGGTTCCGCTGATCAGTCTCTACCCTGGATATGATGGGAACACGACACCATGCCCACGCTCTACTACGCCCCCGGCGCCTGCTCCCTGGCGCCGCACATCGTCCTCGAATGGATCGGCGCGCCCTATGAGGCCGTCAGGGTCCGGCATGGGTCTGAGGAACTGCTCGCCGTCAATCCGGCCGGCGCGGTGCCGACGCTTCGCGAGGATGACGGCTGGCTGCTGACGCAGTGCGCCGCGATCCTCGATTACCTGGCGAACAAGCACCCGGAGGCCAGGCTGTCCGGGGGCGACACGCCGCGCGCCAGGGCCGAGGCGCATCGCTGGTCGGCTTTCCTCACCTCGGATGTTCACGCGGCCTTCTGGCCGGTCTTCATGCCCTTCCGCTACACGACGAATGAGAGCGAGGCGGCCCGGCGCGCCGTCGTCGAGGCGGGGCACAAGCTGGTCGCGAAGCCCTTCGACCTGTTGAACCGACACCTCGACGGGCGCGAGCATATCCTCGACGGGGGCCTCTCGGTGATCGACGCCTACGCCTTCCCGATGATCCGCTGGGCCCGGAAGATGCTGCCCGGAGGGCTGGCGCCATACCCGCACGTGCAGGCGCTGCATGACCGGCTGGCGGACGACCCCGCCGTGCGGGCGGTGCTTGCCCGCGAGGCGGGCAAGTGACGGCCAGCGGCATTCATCACGTCACGGGAATCACCGCCGGCGTGCAGGCGAATGTGGATTTCTACGCGGGCTTCCTGGGCCTCCGCCTCGTGAAGCGGACAGGCGGCTACGCCGATGCCGAGCAGCTGCACCTGGTCTACGGGGACGCCCTGGGCAGTCCCGGATCGCTGCTGACCTTCCTGGTGTGGGAGGCCGCCGGCCGCGGGCGCACCGGCATCGGGCAGGTGTCGGAAGTGGCACTCGCCATCCCGCCGGGGGCGCTTGGGGACTGGCTGACCAGGGCCCTCGCCGCCGGCATTCCGGTGGAGGGGCCGTCCCGCGAATTCGGCGAGCCCGTTCTACGGCTGAAGGATCCCGACGGCCTGATCGTGAAGCTCGTCGGCGCCGACCTGCCGACGCCCGCGCCGCTTCCGGACGCCCCCACCCGGTTGCGGGGCGTCACCCTGCTGACGGACAAGGCGGACGCCACCGCGGGGTTCGTGGCACGGTTCGGCTACACCGCCGGGCCGCGCGAAGGGCGGACGCAGCGCATGGTCTCCGACACGGATGCCGTGGATGTCCGGGAAGTGTCGGGATTCGTGCCCTCCGTTGCCGGCGCCGGAGTGCCGGACCACGTGGCGTTCCGGGCGGCCGATGCCGGGGAGCTCCGGTCCATGCGGCGCTCGCTCCAGGCGCACGGGCCGACCGAGGTGCATGACCGCAAGTATTTCCTGTCCCTCTATGTGCGCGACCCGGCCGGCATCCTCATCGAGCATGCGACCGATGGGCCCGGCATGACCGTGGACGAAGAGCCTGACGCGCTGGGCCGGACGCTCTTCCTGCCGCCGGGCGAAGCGGCCCGCGCCGAGGATCTGAAGGCCATGCTCCCCCAGTTCGCCCTGCCCGGCGAGGAGCGGTGGCCCGTCCGCGATCTTCCTTTCATTCACCGCTTCAACCGGCCGCCGGACCCGGACGGCACGACCCTGGTCCTGCTGCATGGCACCGGCGGCAATGAAACGGACATGATGCCTTTGGCGCGCCGCGCGGCGCCGCATGCGACGCTGCTGGGCGTGCGCGGCCGCGCGACCGAGGAGGGCAGCCATCGCTGGTTCCGCCGGTTCGACGCCGCGCGCTTCGACCAGGCCGACATCCGCGCCGAGGCCGAAGCCTTCGCCGCCTTCATGGAGGGCGCCGTGACCGGCTACGGGCTCGACCCGGACCGGCTCGTCTTCGTCGGCTATTCCAACGGCGCCAATTTCCTGGCCGCCGTGATGCAGCTTCATCCCGCCATCCTGCGCCGCGCGGTCCTGATGCGTGCCATCCAGCCCCTGGAAGCGCCCCCGGCCGCGGACCTCTCAGGGGTGCGGTTGCTCATGCTGGATGGGCGCGACGACCCCTTCGTCCCGGCCACGCCCACGCTCGCGGGCGACCTGGCCGCGCGTGGCGCCACGGTGGACGCCGTGATGCTTCCGGCCGGCCATGAACCGACCGCCGCCGATGTCGAGGAGGCGGCACGATGGCTCCGGCGGAGCCTTTCGGAGGCAGAACCCAATGGCTGATGCCAGCCTGGGACACATGATCGGTCCTGCGGTCGTTCTCATGGGGGCGGCCGTCATCGCCGTTCCGCTGTTCCAGCGCCTGGGCCTTGGTTCGGTGCTGGGCTACTTCGCCGCCGGGTTGCTGGTCGGCCCCTCGGTGCTGGGGCTGATCACCGGCGCGCAGTCCATCCTGCATTTCTCCGAACTCGGCGTGGTGATGTTCCTGTTCGTGATCGGACTGGAACTTCGCCCGCTCAAGCTATGGGCGATGCGAGGCCAGATCTTCGGACTGGCCCTCGTCCAGGTCTTCACCGCCTCCGCCGTGCTCACCCTGGCGGGCCTGATGCTCTTCAACCTGCCCGCCACGGTCGCCTTCATCGCCGGCGCCGGCTTCGTCCTGTCATCGACGGCCGTCATCATGTCGGTGCTGCAGGACCGAGGTGAGATGTCGACCGCCGAGGGGCAAAAGTCGGTCGCGATCCTCCTCTTCGAGGATCTGATGATCGTGCCGCTCCTGGCGGTCGTCGCCTTCATGTCCCCGCTGGCTCAGGGGCAGTCGGGATGGATCGGCATCCTCGTGGCGCTCGCCGCGCTGCTGGCGCTGCTGGCCGTGGGGCGCTGGGGGCTGAACCCGTTCTTCTCGCTGCTGGCGCGGTCCCGCACGCGCGAGGTTCTCACCGCCGGGGCGCTGCTCGTGGTTCTGGGTTCGGCCCTTCTCATGGAAGCCGCGGGCCTGTCCATGGCGATGGGCGCCTTCGTGGCCGGCGTGATGCTGTCCGGTTCGAGTTATCGCCACCAGATCGAAAGCGACATCGAACCGTTCCGCGGCCTGCTGATGGGCCTGTTCTTCCTCGCCGTGGGCATGTCGCTCGATCTCTCCATCGTCGCGGCCGAGTGGCCGCTCCTGCTGTCCATTCTGGTCGTGTTCATGGCGGCGAAGGGCGGCGTCATCTACGCGGTCGCCCGGCTGTTCCGCAGCGCCAACCAGGCCGCGCTGCGCCGCACGACCATGTTCCTGCAGGGCGGAGAGTTCGCGTTCGTCCTCTATGCGGCGGCGGCTTCGGGCGGGGTGATCGATGCGCGCGAGAACGCCCTGTTCGCCACCGTCGTGATCCTGTCCATGGGCCTGACCCCGCTGCTGATGCTGGCGACCGATCGGCTGCTGCGCACCGAAACCTCGATGGACGGGATCGATCCCGCCCGCGACCTGAAGGGGCGCATCCTGCTCATCGGCTTCGGGCCGTTCAGCCAGATGGCGTCGCAGGCGCCGCTGTCCAGGGGGATCGAACTCGCCGTCATCGACACCAACCCCGATCGCATCCGCGAGGCGGACCAGTATGGGTTCAAGGTCTTCTTCGGCGACGGCTCGCGGCTCGACACCTTGCGCCACTCAGGCGCGGGCGAGGCCGACGCGATCATGATCTGCGTGGACGATCCGAAGGCGGCCCTGCGGATCGTGGAGCTGGCGCAGCACGAGTTCCCGCAGGCGAAACTGCTTGTTCGCAGCCGTGATCGGGGCAACGCCCGGGTTCTGATCCAGGCGGGCGTCGATTACCAGATACGGGAGACCGTGGAATCCGCCTATCGGATGGGCGCGGAAAGCTTGCGCGCACTGGGTTTCGGCCACCTCGACGTCGAGGAAGCCGTCGATGACATACGGCGGCGGGACCAGGCGCGCCTGGCCGCGCAGGCGCAGGGGGGTGACATGTCGGGACGGGAAACGCTGCATATCCGCCCCGCATCGCCGAGCTGAACGGAACCGCCCCCGGTTTGTCGGAGCTCCAGCCCACGGGAGGTTGGAGCGAGGACGGGCAAGAGGACGAACAGGTTTTCGCCTGAGGTCTACGAGCCCGCCTTGCGCGGATGGTGCTCCCCGGGATCGAACATCGTGATGCCGCCATGGGCCTCCGCCGCCGGCACCTCGTCCTGCAGCACGTCCCAATGCTCGGCCAGCCGGCCATCCTGGACCCGGAAGATGTCCACCACGATCTGCGGCGCCTCCGCCCAGCCGCGAATGCGGCCGTGGATGGCGACGAGATCGCCTTCGGCCAACATCAGGCCAGGCTCGTAGTGGACATCCTCGGACAGGCCGGCGACGAGCGCCCGCAAGGCGTCGCGGCCCTGCGGAATGCCCGGATTGTGCTGGATATAGTCCGCGGCGTAGAGGCGCTCGACGGCCGATGCGTCATGCCGCTGGAACAGGGAGGTCATCGCGTCCAGCACCAGCGCCTTGTTGCGCCGCGGACGATCATCCGAAACGCGATCCGCGGGCCGCGTGACCACGAAGCTTCCGCTCATCCGCAGGAATGATCCATCGGGCAGGGTCGCGAAGGAATGGACCAGGCCACGATCATGGTCCTGGACATTCGTGACCGTCGCACCGTCCTTCTCCCGCCAGCTGACGGCGAAGATGCCATTGCCGAGCGGGATGACCTGAATCTCAACCGTTTCCGTCCGGGCGAAGGGCCCTTCCTTGATCTCAAACCGCAGCCGCGTGGCCGAGAGCAGCGCCAGGCTGACGGCGAATTCCGGGTAGGAGACGTCCATCTCCAGCCCGACAGGGAATTGATCCAGGGACATCGCGCACCTTCTGGGTTCTGGAGTGGGGTGCCGCGCGGCGGGGCGCCGCCGGATGGGGATGACGAGGCGTGGAGCGGCCCGTCATCCCCGTGCGGATCAGCCGGCCGCGCTCGGCACCGGCGTGTTGAGCAGCTGCTGCTCCCACAGATAGGCGATGCCGCTGCCGGCCAGGTGCTGGAGGACGACATCGTTCAGCGCCGTGGCGGTCTCGGCCCGCGCCCAGTCGCGCTGCCATTCCGAGGCGAGCGCCACCCAGGTCATCATGTTGATGCCCGCGCCGATCATCCGCTGGATGGCCACCTCATGCCCCTCCTTGGTGATGCCGCCGGAGGCGTCGGTGATCACCGTCACGTCCCAGCCCTCGCCCGCGGCCTGGATGGCCGGCATCGCCACGCAGATCTCGGTCCAGAGCCCGGCGATGACCAGCTGCTTGCGCCCGGTCGCCTTGACCACATCCACCACCGCCGGGTCCTGCCAGGTGTTGATGAAGGTCCGGTCAATGACCTTCTGTTCGGGAAAGACGTCGGTGATCTGGGGGAAGATGCGGCCGCCGCGGTCCTCGACCACGCTGGTCAGGATGGTGGGGACGCCGAAGACCTTCGCCGCCTTCGTCAGGCCCGCCGCGTTGTTCACGACCATGTGCTTGTCGTGGCTGCCCAGGTTCGACAGCTGGTAGGGCTGGTGGTCGATCATCACCAGAACGGAATCTTCCGGGCGAAGAAGCGAAGCAAGGCCGTTGCGAAATGCCATGACACTGTCCTTTGTTGCCAACATTCGCGAAGCGGGACGCAGGCGCCTTCGCCAGGGTCCCTTCCGCATGGGCCGGACAGTGAAGAAGCGGTGCGGGGCGGAACAATTGTCTGATGGTATGGTGCGCGTTGGACATGCGGCTAGCGCGGGCACGCCCGACACCCTGTCGCGTCGCGCGGTGAAGCGCCGGTTGACATCACGGCCTCCCCCCTCGTGGCCGCCCGACCCTGGGGGCCCACATGCCGGCCCAGCGCCCCGCCCGGCACGGGAGGACGTCGCGAGCCCGGCGGCATCCTCCAGCACGGCGACGACCCGGCCTAAGCCTGGGGTGGCCTCCGCTGTCCCGCCTTCCCGATCCGACCGAGATGCGTGAACGAAAAGCCTTCCGGTGACTTGAGGCCGTAGCCGAGCAGCCGGTCGAAGCCCGCATGCGCCATGCACAGCGCCCCCACGGTCACCAGTATCGGCGTCGCGGCGACCAGCCCGAGGGCGAGGAAGGCCGCGCCGAACGCATAGATGTGGACGGCGTTGTAGAGAAAGGCACCGACCCTGGCCCCCCAGGCGTATCCAACGATGCTCAGATCCGGTGCGAAGAAGATGAGCAGGGCCGCCCACCACGGCAAAGCCTCGGCCTGGTGCAGATGGATCGCCAAGCCACAGAGCAGGACAAGGCCGCCCTCGGCCCGTTGCCAGTTGATTGCCGGGATCATCGTGCACCTGTGGAACTTCGAGGGATCATGCCCCGCGGGCTGCTTCCGCCACCGCTGGACGGTTGGCGCAGGCAGGCCCGGCCGAAGGCGAGGGGCGCGGTATCGCCCACCAGTTTCCCCCGGAGCGCGCTGCCGGTCCACTCCGGCGTGGCGGCCTCCGGCCGATGCCGGACACCGATCGCGGCGCCCCTTCCTTCAGCCCCGCCGCGCCGCTTCGATCCTGGCCACGTCTATCTTCCGCATGGTCATCATGGCGGCGAAGGCGCGGCCCGCCTCGGCGCCGCCGGCGGCGAGCGCCTCGGTCAGCACGCGCGGGGTGATCTGCCAGGAGAGCCCCCAGCGGTCTTTGCACCAGCCGCAGTCGCTCTCCTGGCCGCCATTCCCGACGATGGCGTCCCAGTACCGGTCGGTCTCCGCTTGGTCGTCGGTCGCGATCTGGAAGGAGAAGGCCTCGCTGTGCCGGAAGGCGGGCCCGCCATTCAGCCCGATGCAGGCAACGCCGCAGACCGTGAACGCCACCACCAGCGCGTCACCCGCCTTGCCGGACGGGAAGTCGGCCGGCGCGCGAAACACCGCGCCGACCGCGCTGTCGGGGAAGGTGGCGGCGTAGAAGCGGGCGGCCTCCTCGGCATCGCCGTTGAACCAGAGGCAGATGGTGTTCTTGGCCGTCATGCCGGCGAACCCGTCTCGAGGACCGCCCACTTGATCCCGAAGGGGTCTTCCAGCAGCCCCCAGTCATCGCCCCAGAACTGCTGCTCATAGGGGGCGAGGACGGCGCAGCCCGCCGCCACCGCCCGGTCCCACCAGGCACGGCCATCGGCCACGACGAGCTGCAGGTGGCCGAAGCCGTAGGAGGGCGCGGTGCCGCCGCCATGGTCGGTCATCATCAGCGTCCCGCCATTGATGACGAGCTGGGCGTGCATCAGGCCCGGCGCCCCATCGGGCATCGGCAAGCGCTCGATGCGGTCGGCCGCGAAGGCGCGGGCGTAGAACTCGCACGCCTCCGCCGCGCGGCCGGCCATGGCGAGATAGGGGATGACGCCTTGCATGAGCCTGGCATCGGGGCGGACGGGGGCGTCGGTCATGGGTTCCTCCGGTGTCTGGTGGCGGCTGGGGGCGCTCTGGCCTTCCGCGATAAACTTTGATATCAAAACAATGCGCCCATGGCAAACACCGAGATGCTCCCCCCCGCGACCGTCCATCACATCCGCGACACCTGCCTCTGCCTGGCCACGCAGCGCGCCGCGCGGGCCCTGGCCCGGCGGTTCGACGCGGCGCTCCGGCCGTTCGGGCTGACCAACGGACAATTTTCGCTGCTGGTGGCGCTGAACCGCCCGGAGCCGCCGCCGATCGGGCGGCTCGCGCCCTTCCTGGCCATGGACCCCTCGACGCTCACGGCCGCGGTGAAGCCGCTCGAACGCCGCGGCCTGCTCCAGTTGGTCCCGGACGCCCAGGACCGGCGCTCACGCCGCGTGCGGATCACGGCCGAAGGGGTGGCGCTGCTGCAAAGGGCGATCCCGGCCTGGGGCGCCGCCCACGCCGCGCTGGACGAGGCGCTCGGCCAGCCCGCGGCGGAGGCGCTGCGGCAGGGGCTGGCCCGGCTGTGACGGCCCGCCCGGCCGCTTCGTGATTGCATCCCGGCTCACCCGGGGGCCAGGATGACCTCCATGGAGACGCCCGACGCCTTCGCGCTGATCCGCCACAGGCCCTCCGGGCGGACCCGCCATCTCCTCGCCGCCATCACCGGCTACCGGGAGACGCGCCCGGCCAGCCACCGGCAGCGCGAGACGGCGGGGCTCGTCGTGCCGCTCATCTTCAGCCTGGGCACGCCCTTCCGCATCGCCCTCGGCCGGGAAGCCGGCGAAGGGGATGGCATGGGCAGCTTCGTGGCGGGCCTCTATGCGGGCCCGGTGGACATCCGCTCGGACGGCGGGGCCGAATGCGTGCAGGTGGATTTCACGCCGCTCGGCGCCTATCGCTGCCTCGGCGGCGCGATCCCCCAGCTGTCCCAGCGCATGGTGGATCTCGGCGACGTGTTCGGCGCGCCGGGGCGGCGCCTGCTGGAGCGCCTTCGCGCGACGCCGTCCTGGCGCGACAGGTTCGACCTGGTGGAGGGCTTCGTCGCCGCGCGCGACGCCTTCGCCCCTTCGCCCGGGATCGCCTTCGCCTATCGTCGCCTGGCCGAAAGCGCCGGCAGCCTCGGCATCGGCGCGCTGGCCGCGGAGATCGGCTGGAGCCGCACCCATTTCGCCGGCCGGTTCCGCGCCGAGATCGGGCTGGGGCCCAAGCGGGTGGCGCGCATGATGCGCTTCCAGCACGCCTGTGCCCTGGCCCAGGGGGAGGGCGGCGCGGCGCGGTGCGGAAGCTGGGCCGAGATCGCCGTGGCCTGCGCCTATGCCGACCAGGCCCACCTGATCCGGGATTTCGTCGAGCTGGCCGGCGAGGCGCCAGGTGCCTGGGCGCGGCGCGTCGCCCTGCGCGACCCGCGCCTCGCGCGGCCCGCCGATCTCGCCTTCGGCTGACAAATCTTCAAGCCGGCCGGCCCGGCGGTGGCGATGCTGCGCGCGACACCCCTGGAAAGGAACCACCCATGCCGTCGCGCAGCCATGAACCGCCCTGCATCTTCCCCACCCTGCGTTGCGGGGACGCCGAGGCCATGATCGCCTGGCTGAAGCAGCACATCGGCTTCACCGAGCACGCCGTGCACCGCGACAACGGGATCGTCGCGCATGCCGAGCTCGCCCTCGGCGCGTCCATCCTCATGCTGGGGCAGGACCGCGACGATGCCTATGGCCGGCTGGTCGGCGAGCGGTCCGGCCGGCGCACCGATGCGCTCTACGTCGCCATCGCCGACCCGGATGCGCTGCATGCCAGGCTGCGGGCGGCGGGCGCGACCATCGAAACGCCCCTGCGCGACACGAACTATGGCAGCCGCGAATTCGCCTGCCGCGACCCGGAGGGCAATCTCTGGTCCTTCGGCACCTATTGGCCGACCCCGCGCGGCGACGGCGAGGCGTGAGCCGAGCCGCCCTCGGGCGGAGGGGGTGATCGGCCCCAGGAGGCGGCGGGTTCCACGAATGCGGCGCGTCCGCCGCCCCGATGGCGGCGAGGGGGATGATCTTCTCCCCCGCGTCTCGCCACGTCGCTCGACGCCAGTGACGAAAGCCCTCCCGCGGGCGGCGACGCCGGCGCTCCTGGCTCGCGCCCCCGCGGATAGTTTTCCATTCAGCTAGCTATCTTGACGCGGGGGATGCGGCGGCAATAGATAGCCGAATGGATAACCTTGATTCGATTTTCCACGGGCTCGCCGATCCCACGCGCCGCGCGGTGATCGCGCGCCTGGCGGCGGGTCCGGCGCCCGTCTCCGAACTGGCCGCGCCGCACGGCATGGCGCTGCCGAGTTTCCTCAAGCACCTCAAGGTGCTGGAGGCGGGCGGCTGGATCGAATCCGCGAAGGCCGGGCGCATCCGCACATGTCGCCTCAAGCCGGAAGCGGCGAGGGCCGCCGAAGGCTGGCTGGGCCAGCAGCGGCTGCTCTGGGAGGCGCGTCTCGACCGCCTCGATGCCTTTCTCGCCACCCTGAATGACAAAGGACAGAATGATGATGCCTGACCCCGAACTTGACCTCGTGCTCGAGCGAGTGGTCGCCGCCAGCCCCGCCCAGCTCTGGCGGGCGTGGACGGAGCCCCATTTGCTGAAGCAATGGTTCGCGCCCAAGCCCTGGACGGTGGCGCGCGTTTCGATAGAGCCGCGCGCCGGCGGAATCTTCTCGGTCGTGATGGCCTCGCCGGAAGGCGCGGAGATGGACGAGACGCCTGGCTGCGTCCTCCTGGCGGAGCCCCAGCGGCGCCTCGTCTGGACCGATGCCCTCGGCCCCGACTTCCGGCCGAATGCCGAGACCTTCATCACCGCCGATATCACCATGGAGGCGGTGAGGGGCGGCACGCGGTACCAGGCGCTGGTGCGTCACAAATCCAGCGCGGACCGCCGGAAGCATGAGGAGATGGGCTTCTTCGACGGCTGGGGCACCTGCCTCGACCAGCTCGAAGCCTTGGCCGGGGCGCTCTGACGCTGGCCAGGGCGATCAGGCAGGGCGGACTGACTGCCCAGCCCAGCCATGGCCGCGAAGGAAAGCGTGGCGGAGGAAAACGGTTCGGCTGAGCGGAGCGCGGCCGCACCGGCGCGATGGGTTGGCGGGCGGCATCGCGCGGAAGGAAGTGGTGCGGCTGGGCGGAGCGCAGCCGAACCGGCGCGATGGGTTGGCGGGCGGCATCGCGCGGAAGGAAGTGGTGCGGCTGAGCGGGGCGCAGCCGAACCGGCGCGATGGGTTGGCGGGCGGCATCGCGCGGAAGGAAATGGTGCCCAGGGCCGGAATCGAACCAGCGACACTGCGATTTTCAGTCGCATGCTCTACCAACTGAGCTACCTGGGCGCCGTTGGTCGCGGGGTGATAGCCAAGTGCCGAGGGGCTGTCCACCCTCACCCGCGCGGGTTTTCGTCCTCATCGGCCTCGATGGCGGGAATGGCGTAGCCGCCGGTGAACCACCGCCCCAGATCCACCTGGCGGCACCGTTCCGAGCAGAAGCTGGCGCGCCGTTGCCCGGCCTCGCGCGGAGCCGGGATGGGGCGGCGGCAGATGGGGCAGGGGCGGGGGTCAGGCATCGGTCACCTCGGCTGTGGCGGCCTCGCGCAGCGTCAGCGCATGGCGGGCGGCTTCGGCATATTCCTCCAACGCGCCCGGCAGGGCGCGCAGGGCGGCCAGCACCGGGGCGGGGGCGTGCAGCGCCATCCGCCGCGCGGGGGCGGCGGCGGCCTCCCGCGCCGCCTGGCGCAGCAGGGCGAGGCCGTGGGCGAGCGCACGGTCGGCCAGCACCTCGTGCAAGGGCGGGTGGATTCGTGTCCGCCGCATCTCGAACAGGCCGAGCGGCCCGAGGCCCAGGTATTGCACCAGCGGGTCAGCCCCCAGCGCCGCGCGCAGGGCTGGCTCCAGCCCCGCCCGCTGCCGTGCCGTCAGCCCCGCCACGTCGAGCAGGATGGGCCCCGCCAGGTCGCGCAGCCGCATCTGCCGGGCGAATTCCGGGATGGCCCGGGCATTCACCGCGGCGGGGTCCGCGCCACCCGAATCCACATCCACCGCCGTCAGCGCCGGCAGGGGCGAGATGATGAGCCGCCCGCCGCCGTCCAGCACCACCTCCGGGCCGTGCAGCGCCTCGATCTCCGCTTCCAGCGCATCGTCGAAGGGGGGCGCGAGGGCGGCACGCGCGCCCAGCAGCGGGCGCAGCCGGGCCAGCTCGGCGGGGCTGTCCGCCAGCACGCGGGCTTCCGGGAATTGCGCGGCCCAGCGCAGCGCCTGGTCGGGGCCGCGCGCCAGGACGCCCTCGCCGGGCAGGTCCGGCACGCGGGCCGAGACGCGCGCCCCCTTGCCGCCCTGGGCGGCGCGGAGGATGCGAAGCGCGAGGCGCGTGCCCTCGGGCGGCAGGCGGCGCCCCTCGGTCTCATTGGCCGGCAGGAAGCCCGTGTCGCCGCCCGGCAACTCCACGAAGGCGCCGGAAAGCGCGGGCATCACCGCCACGACGCGCCCGCGCACCACATCGCCCACGCCATCGGGGCGGGCCGGGCGTTCCAGGCGGAAGCCCTCCAGCCGGCCGTCCCGCAGCAGCGCCACCCGGCGTTCGCCGGGCGCGCGGCTGACGCGAATTTCGATCAGGGGCGCAGCCATCCGCAGCCGCGCAGGAGCTGGGCGGTCTCGAACAGGGGCAGACCCACCACGTTGGAATGGCTGCCCGAGAGGAAGCGCACGAACATCTCGGCCCGGCCCTGGATCGCATAGCCGCCGGCCTTGCCCTGCCATTCGCTGGTCTCGACATAGGCGTTGATCTGCTGGTCGGTCAGGCGCTGGAAGGCGAGGGTGGTGCTGACCAGGCGCTGCCGCAGCGCGCCATCGGGCAGGCGCAGCGCGACCCCCGTGTGCACCTGGTGCCGCCGCCCGGAGAGGAGGGTGAGGAAGCGCCGGGCTTCCTCGGCATCGGCGGGCTTGCCCAGGATGCGGCGGCCCACGCCCACCACCGTGTCGGCGGCGAGGATCATGGCGCCGGGGGCCTCCACGGCGCGGGCCTTCATTTCGGCCAGGCGGCGGGCGAGCAGGCGGGGCAGCTCGGCCTTCAGCGGCGTCTCGTCCACATCGGCCGGGGCCACGCGGTCCGGCACCACGCCGATGCGCGCCAGCAGCTCCAGGCGGCGGGGGCTGGCGGAGGCGAGGAGGAGGGGGGTGTCAGGCATCAGCACATCCAGCCAGCGCTACAACCGGCATCACGCGCGCCATGCCCACGCTCCGGCCGCAAGGCGGCCGGCGCGCCCGTAAGGGCGCGAAGCCAAGCGCGCGGAGCGCGCGCCCGGCATTTGAGGGCACAAAAAAACTTTCAGGTTCAAGTGAGCTTTCGCTCACTTGAACCTGAAAGTGATTCTTCCCTTCGTCAGGTCATAGGGCGTCATCTCGACATTCACACGGTCGCCCGCCAGCACCCGGATGCGGTTCTTCCGCATCTTCCCCGAGGTGTGGGCCAGGACCATGTGCTCATTGTCCAGCTTCACGCGGAACATGGCGTTGGGGAGAAGTTCAACGACCTGGCCGCTGAACTCGATCATATCCTCTTTCGACATACGCTTCCTTGGGCATCTCGGGGTGGGCGCGGATGATCGCGCCGCGGTCAGCCCCCGGCGCCGGCGGGGCCTAGATGCGCCCGGAACGAGCGATGGTCAAGTTTTGGCCACCATTCGGGGCGCGTTGCCACCCAGCCGGGTCGAGACGCTGAGGCCATGCGCGCCCAGCCCCTCGGCCTGGGCCAGCGCCACCGCGGCCGGCCCGATGGCGGCCAGCCCCGCCTCGCTGCACTCCACCCAGGTGGTGCGCTTCAGGAAGTCGAAGACGGAAAGCCCCGAGGCGAAGCGGCTCGTGCGCCCGGTGGGCAGCACATGGTTGGGGCCCGCCACATAGTCGCCGATGGCCTCGGGCGTGTGACGGCCCAGGAAGGCCGCGCCCGCGTGGCGGATCTTTCCGAACAGCGCGCGGGGGTTGGCCACCATGATCTGCAAATGTTCGGGGGCCAGGCGGTTGGTCAGGGCCGCCGCCTCCTCCATGTCGCGCACCAGGATCACGGCGCCGTGGTCGCGCCAGGATTCGCCCGCGATGCCCGCGCGCGGCAGGGTCCGGAGTTCGCGCGCCACGGAAGCGGCCACCGCATCGGCCAGGGCCGCGCTGTCGGTGATGAGGATGGATTGCGCCGCCTCGTCATGCTCGGCCTGGGCCAGCAGGTCGAGCGCCACATGGTCCGGGTTGTTGTCGCCATCGGCGAGGATGACCACCTCGGAGGGGCCGGCGATGGAATCGATGCCCACCCGGCCGAAGACCTGGCGCTTCGCCTCGGCCACATAGGCATTGCCTGGCCCCACGATGCGGTCCACGGGCGCGATGCTCTGCGTGCCCCAGGCCAGCGCCGCCACCGCCTGCGCCCCGCCCACCCGCCAGATTTCCGAAACACCCGCGCGATGGGCGGCGGCCAGCACCAGCGGGTTGATGGCGCCCTCGGTCGCCGGCACGGCGATGGCGATGCGCGCGACACCCGCGACGCGCGCCGGCAGCGCGTTCATCAGCACCGAGGAGGGGTAGGCCGCCTTCCCCCCCGGCACATAGAGCCCCACGGCGTCCAGCGCGCCCCAGCGCATGCCGACCGCCACGCCATCGGCGCCCGGCAGGTCGAGGTCCGTGGGAAGCTGCGCGCGGTGGAAGGCCTCGATGCGCGCGGCGGCCAGGTCCAGCGCGGCCAGCAGGTCGGGCGGGATGGAGGCGAGGGCTGCTTCCACCTCGGCCGCGCTCACGCGCAGGTCTTCGGCCGTTGCAGGCGCCCAGCCATCCCAGCGCGCGGTGTAGCGCAGCAGCGCCGCATCGCCCTCTTCGCGCACGGCGGCGATGATGGTGGAGACCGCCGCATCCACCCGCGTGGTGGTGTCCCGGCCATCTTCCAGGATGGCGGTGAAGGCGGCCTCGAAGCCGGCTTCCGTGGTGGAGAGGCGCTTCATGCCGCCTCCGATCGCCGGAGGGTCTCGGCCGGGAGGCGTGAATCGGTGGCCATCATGCGCTCTGGTCCATGGCGGCCCGGAAACGGTCCACGAAGGCGGTGATCTCTTCCGGCCGCGTCTTCAGCGCGGTGCGGTTGACGATGAGGCGCGAGGTGACATGCGCGATCACCTCCGTCTCCACCAGCCCATTGGCCTTCAGCGTGGAGCCCGTCTGCACCAGGTCCACGATCACGCGCGAAAGCCCCAGCGAAGGTGCGAGTTCCATCGCCCCGTTCAGATGCACCACCTCGGCCTGGATGCCGCGCGCGGCGAAGTGGCGGCGGGCGATGTTCGGGTACTTCGTCGCCACCGCGATGCGCGACCAGGCGCGCCAATCCTCGCGCCCCGCCGTGACCACCTGTTCCGCTACCGAGACGCGGCAGCGCCCGATGCCGAGGTCGAGCGGCGCGTAGATCTGGTCCGTGTCGTATTCCATCAGCACATCGGCGCCGCAGACGCCGATCTGGGCCGCGCCATGCGCGACGAAGGTGGCGACGTCGAAGGGCCGCACCCGCACCACGTCGAGCGCGGCGTCGTTCGTGGGGAAGCGCAGGCGCCGGCTGTCCTCGTCCGTGAAGTCGGGCGCGGGGATGATGCCGGCCCGCGCCAGGAAGGGCGCCAGTTCCTTCAGGATGCGCCCCTTGGGCAGCGCCAGCACCAGGCCCGTGGCGCTGTCGGCGAAGTTCGTGGTCATGGGCATGTCCATCAATTGGGCAGCCTTTCGATCTCGGCACCCACGGCGGCGAGCTTGGCTTCCACCCGCTCATAGCCGCGGTCGAGGTGATAGACGCGGTTGACGATGGTCTCGCCCTCGGCGGCCAGGCCCGCCAGCACGAGGCTGACCGAGGCGCGCAGGTCGGTCGCCATCACCGGCGCGCCGGAGAGCTTCGGCACCCCGCGCACGATGGCGCTGCTGCCATGGAAGTTGATGCGCGCGCCCATGCGCGTGAGTTCCGGCACATGCATGAAGCGGTTCTCGAAGATGGTCTCCGTGATCATGGAGGCCCCCTCGGCCACGCACATCAGCGCCATGAACTGCGCCTGCATGTCGGTGGCGAAGCCGGGGAAGGGCTCGGTCATCACATCCGCCCCGCGCAGCCCGTTCATGCGGGAGACGGTCAGGCCCGTATGCGTCTCGGCCACGTCCACGCCCGCCTCGCGCAGCACGCGCGCCACGGAGCCCAGATGTTCGAGGCGCGCGCCCTCCAGGTGCAGCGTGCCGCCAGTGATGGCAGCGGCGCAGGCATAGGTGCCGGCCTCGATGCGGTCGGGCACGATGGGGTGCGTGGCGGGGAGCAGCGTCGCACCCCCTTCCACCCGCAGCCGGTCGGTGCCGATGCCCTCGATCCGCGCGCCCATCCGCATGAGGCACATGGCGAGGTCCGTGATCTCGGGCTCGCGCGCCGCGTTCACCAGCTCCGTCTCGCCCTGGGCGAGGCAGGCGGCCATGAGCAGGTTCTCGGTCGCCCCCACGCTCACCTGCGGGAAGAGGATGCGCGCGCCGCGCAAGCCGCCTGGCGGGGCCTTGGCCTCAATGTAGCCGGCCGTGATCTCGATCTCGGCGCCCATCTCCTGCAGGCCCTTGATGTGCAGGTCCACGGGCCGCGTGCCGATGGCGCAGCCCCCGGGCAACGAGACACGCGCGCGCCCATGCCGCGCCACCAGCGGCCCCAGCACCAGCACCGAGGCGCGCATCTTCCGCACGATGTCGTAAGGCGCTTCGAGGTTGCTTGCCGAACCCGACAGGGTCAGCGTGCGCGCCGCCTTGTCATGCTCCACCGTCAGCCCGTGCTGCACCAGCAGGGCGCGCATGGTGGCGATGTCGGCCAGGTCCGGCGCGTTGGTCAGCGTCAGCGGCCCATCGGCCAGCAGGGCGGCGGCCATCAGCGGCAGGGTGGCGTTCTTGGCGCCGGAAATGGGGACGGCGCCGTTGAGCGCCCGGCCCCCGCGGATGCGAATGCGGTCCATGGTCAGCGCCCCTTACAACCGCGGAAGCGCGACGCCGCGCTGCCCCATGTATTTGCCCTTGCGGTCGGCATAGCTGACCTCGGGCGCGCTCTCGCCCTTCAGGAAGAGAAACTGGCAGATGCCCTCATGGGCATAGACCTTGGCCGGCAGGGGCGTGGTGTTGCTGATCTCGATGGTCACCTGGCCTTCCCATTCGGGTTCCAGCGGCGTCACGTTCACGATCAGCCCGCAGCGCGCATAGGTGGATTTGCCGAGGCAGATCACCAGCACGTCGCGCGGGATGCGGAAGTATTCCACAGTATGCGTCAGCACGAAGGAATTGGGCGGGATGATGCAGACCGGCCCGGTGCGGGTGACGAAGCCCGTCTCGTTGAAGGATTTCGGGTCCACCACCGCATTGTCCACATTGGTGAACACCTTGAACTCATCGGCCGCCCGCGCGTCATAGCCGAAGGAGGAAAGCCCGTAGCTGATCACGCCCTCGCGCTTCTGCGCCTCGACGAAGGGCTCGATCATGCCGTGTTCGGCCGCCATGCGGCGGATCCAGTGGTCGGGCATGATGGACATGGCTGGGGATCCCCGAAGGTTACTCCCGGGGCGGCGCGTCACTCCCCGGAGGCGGTGGATTACCCGCTTCGGGCGGGTCGCGTCCATCCGCCGGGGGTGCGGGGGGCGTATGCGCCAGCGCCTCGCGCGCCCGGGCTTGCGCCTTCCGCCGGCGCAGGTTGGCCCGCAGGGCGGCGGCCAGCCGGGCCTCCTTGTCGTCGGTCATGGGGCGGCGGCGGCGCGGCAGCGCGGGATGGCGCCGGGCGTGGCGTGGGTCACCGGGAACACGCCTCCCTCCCCGCCGACCATCCCGCCGGGCACGGCATGTGGCAAGCTGGCATGGGCGGATTGCGCAAGGGGCCTAACCGAGTTCCTGGCAGGCCAGATAGTACACACGCGCAACGTTCTGCTTCTTCGCCGCCATCACGACGGCTTTCAGGGTCGTCACCTGCGTCGCGATGGGAAAGGGGTGGAAGGAGACAGGGTTCCCCACTTCGAACAGCCCGCACGCGTTATGCCCCGCGGGGCTGATCCAGTCCGCGAAATCCGCGGCGTCGTGCGGTCCGCTCAGCCCGTAGTCGATGACGGATGTCGGCCATGTCTTGCCCTTGTGCCGCTGGGCGTAGGCCGCGCCCTCCTGGTTGCCCGTCAGCTTGTTCCACAGGTCCCAGCCTTGGGCCATGCTCAGGTTCACCCCCTGCTCGGTATAGGTGACCAGTTCCACGCCGCGCGGGATGCTGAAATTCTCGTAGCTCTGCCGCTTCGTGATGGCGAACCTGGAGCCTGACTTCACGTCCGAGTAACCGTGACACGAAATGATCCAATTTGGCTGCGGCATGGCTTCATGTGCCCCTGTGCGGTCGCCTACGGGAAGTTGGGAGTGGTGGCGGCGCTTGCAACGCGCAACCTCTCCTGTCCTGTGCCTCTCATCAATCCGCGTAGCTCGGGTCGCTGCGGTCCAGCAGCCGCTTCAGCGCCGCGAAGTGGTATTCGGGGCCGCTCATCGCCATCGTCGGGTCCTTCCAGGCGGCCTGGGCGCGCATCTTCTCCAGCACCTCCTCCTTGACGAAGCGGCGGCGGTGGCCGGTCCACATGGAGAACAGCTGCGTCCGGCAGGCGCGTTCCAGGTAATAGAGGCGGTGATAGGCCTGGGCGACGGAATTTCCCGTCACCACCACGCCGTGGTTGGCCAGCATCAGGATGGGCTTGCCGTCCATGAGGGCGGCCATGCGCGCCCCTTCCTCATGCTCATGGGCGAAGCCGTTGTAGTCATAGTCATAGGCGATGCGGTTGTGGAACTGCAGGGCGCTCTGCCCCGTCATCTCGATGGTCATGTCCTCCAGCTGCGAGATGGCGGTGCAATAGGGCATGTGGGTGTGCAGCACGCAGGCCGCGCCCGTGGCTTCATGGATGGGCGCATGGATGCAGATGGCGCTGCGGTCGGCCGGCCCCGTGCCTTCCAGCACCGTGCCGTCGAACGCCACCTCGATCAGGTTGCTGGCCGTCACCTCCGACCAGTGCAGCCCATAGGCGTTGAGGTAGAACCGACCCGGCCGGCCCGGCACCATCAGGGTGAAGTGGTTGTCGATGGCCTCGTGGAAGTCATGCAGCACGGCCAGGCGATGGGCGGCGGCCATGTCGATGCGGGCCTGGCGGCGCTGCTCGACATGGACCTCGGCCGCGGGGTCCTTGACGCTCGACATGGGGGGTCTCCGGTCCGGTGGGGGCGGGCCCATCAACCCATGTCGGACCGGCGGATGCAAGGCATCAGACGGGGTCAGGCTTCAGGCGGGCGGGAGGCACAGCACGTCGCGGTGCGGCACCCGCACGGAAAGCCGCCCCGCCTCGGCCTGGGTGGCGCGGGTTTCGGCCCAGGCCTCGATGCGCGCGGCCTCGCGGGTTTCGTGGCGCATGGCGGCCTCGGCATGGCCCAGCGCCAATTCGCGCGCCATGGCCCCGGCCTGGCGCGGAATGCGCCAGTCGGTCGGCGCCGTCAGCACCTCATAGCCGTGGCGCGCGAAGGCGCGGGCGAGGGCGGCCGGCGCCTCCACCCCCAGCGCCGGCCCGCCGAAGCCCTTCACCCGCCGCTGGTCGCGGCCGAAGCCGCGCGCCACCCAGGCATCATCCGGATGGGGGGGCATGAATCTCTCCCGCCCCGAGACGTTCAGCGCGGCGTAGAAGGGCAGGCGGTGGCGGGCCAGGGCGGCGGCCAGCGCCTCCACCCAGCGCTCCGACACCAGGTCGCACAGGGCGGAACAGGTCACGGCGTCCACGCGGTCCAGCGGCAGCCCCTCCGGCGCGCGGGCGAGGTCCGTCAGGATGCCCTCGATCCGCCAGGCGCCCTGGGGCGAATGCAGCAGCAGCGCCTTCTTCTGCGGCCAGGTGGCGCGCCAGCCCCATTCATGGGCGGCCTCCATCATGGTGTCGAAGGCGCGGGACATGAGTTCCGCATCGGCATCCGCCAGCACCCAGGCATGGGGGCGCTGCGGCACATGGCCCAGCCAGCGCGTCAGGCTGCCGGTGCCGGCGCCGAGGTCGAGGAAGCGCGGGCGGGCCACCTCGTCCAGGTGCTCCAGCAGGGCTTCCGCCAGTTCCATGCTGCGCGATTCGGCGTCGAAGCCCTCGCGCAGGGAGAGCCAGTCGCCGTCGAAGCTCTCAGCCATGGGCGTTCTCCAGAATGGCGGCGAGGCGGGCCGCCTGGTCCTCCCAACGCGGCAGGGCCTGCCCGGCGCGCCAGGCGGCGTCCGCCATCTGTGCCCGCAGCGTGGTGTCCAGGATGGGCCGGCGCATGCCCCGCGAGAGGGAGTTGAAATCCCCCGGCGGCGCCAGGATGGCCGAGCCGGGGGCGACCAGGTCCGCCACCGCGCCCCCGGTGCAGAGCGCCATGGGCAGGCCGCGCGCCTGGGCCTCGGCCACCACCATGCCATAGCCCTCGTAATGGGTGGCGAGCGCGAAGAAGTCGGCGGCGGCGTATTCCGCCTCCAGGCTGGCGGTGTCGAGCCCGCCCAGGAATGCCACCCGCGCGCCGAGGCCCAGCTCCTCCACCAGCGCCTGCAGGCTGTGCAGATGCACGGGGTCATGGGCCGCGCCCACGATGCGAAGGGTCCAGTCGAGGTCCGTCAGCCGCTCCAGCGCGCGCAGCAGCACGTCATGCCCCTTGCGCGGAATGATGGAGCCGACCGCGAGAATCCGGCAGCCCGGCCCGCCCGAACCCTTGCTGCGCAGCGCCGGGTCCGTCCCCGGCTCCACCACCGAAACGCGCGCGGGGTCGGCGCCGAATTGCCCGAGGGTGGTGGCCGTCATGGGCGAGGTCACGACCAGCCGCGCGCAGGCGGCGAAGAGGTCGCGTTCGAGGGGTTCCAGCGCCGCGCGGTCCAGCCCCTGCTCCAGGCTGACGGGGTGATGGATCAGCCCCACCGCGCCGCGCGCCGCCAGCGCCTCGCGGTGCGGCGCGAAGGCGGGCAGGCCGAGGCCGTCCACCAGCGCGACCTCGCCCGCGCGCAGCCCGGCTAGCGCCACGCCGGCGGCGTCCCGCGCGGCGGCATCGGCCATCGGGTGCGTGCCGGCCAGTTCGACCACCCGCACGGCATGGCCCCGCGCGCGCAGCCCCGCCACCATGCGGCGGTCATAGAGATAGCCGCCCGAGATGGTGTCGAAGGGGGCGGGGACGATCAGCGCGATGTCCATGGGGGGTCAGCCTTCCACCGGACCCTCGAAGGCGGCCCAGGCGATGTGGCTCTCGCGCAGCAGCACCTTGATGCCCGTGACCCCATCCCCGCCCGGCCCCATCCGCCCGTCGCGGCAGGCGGCCGCCAGCAGCCCGTGGATGTGCAGGCAGAGATATTCCGTGGTGGTGTTCTTGCCGGCGAAGACCTGCTCCTCATCGAGGTTGCGGTAGTCCAGCGCGGAGAGGATCTTTCGCAGCTCATCTTTCGCCAGGCCGATGTCGATCAGCAGGTGCAGGTGGTCGAGCTTCGGCGCGCGGAATTCCGCCTCCACCACGAAGGTGGCGCCGTGCAGGCGTTGCGCGGGGCCGAACTCCGCGCCGCGGAAGCTGTGCGCGATCATGATGTGGTCCACGACGGTCAGGCTGAACATCGGCAGGCCTTTCAGTAGATGACGAGGGGGCAGAGCGGCTGTGGCGCGCCCGGTGTGGGGTCAAGCAAGGCGGTGATGCGGGCGGGCAATTCGGCGAAGGGTGTCTCGGGGCCGAGCAGCGCGTCCAGCCGCGCATCCGCCGCCAGCAGGTCCAGCGCCAGCGCCATGCGCTGCCCATGGCTGCGCCGGCCGCGCATGGCGGGGCTGACATGGCCGACCTGGGTGGAGACCAGCCGCAGCCGCTTGTGGTGGAAATCCGCGCCCAGCGGCAGGGCCGGCGTGGCGGCGCCGAACCAGGAGGCCTCGATGATGCGCGCCTCGAAGCCCGCGCGGTTGAGCGCGAGGCAGAGGCCCGCCTCGCTGGCCGTCGCGTGGAAGATCAGTTCCTGCTCGGCCGGTGCGTCCTCGGGCAGGGCGAAGCGGGCGCCCAGGCTCTCGGCCAGGGCGGCGCGCGCCGGGTCACGGTCCACCACCGTCACGTCCACGCCAGGGATGCGCGCCAGCAGCGAGGCGATGAGCAGCCCCACCACCCCCGCGCCGATCACCATGACGCGTTCCCCTGGCAGCGGGGCCGCGTCCCAGATGGCGTTCAGCGCGGTTTCCATGTTGGCGCCCAGCACGGCGCGGCGGGTTGGCAGTGCCTCCGGCAGCGGCGCGCAGAGGCCGGCGGGAATGACGAGGCGCGACTGGTGCGGGTGCAGGCAGAAGACGCGCTGTCCCGCGTGCGGCCCGGCCTCGACCTCGCCCACCAGGCAGTAGCCGTATTTTACCGGGAAGGGGAAATCGCCCTCCTGCATGGGGCCGCGCATCTGGGTGGCGGCCTCGGGCGGGACGCGGCCGAAATGCACCAGGCGCTCGGTCCCGCGCGAAAGGCCCGAGGCGAGGGCGCGGACCAGGTTTTCGTCCGGCCCGGGCTCGGGGCAGGGGGCGGGGCGCAGCTCGGCCCGGCCCGGCGCCACATGCCACAGCGCCTGGCTCATGGCGCCTGCCAGGGGGGTGCGCGCCGATCCAGCGCGATGTCGAACAGCACGTCGGGCGCGATGTCATGCACCGTCCAGCCGAAGCGCATCCCCTGTTCGATGCGGTTCACCTCCGGCAGGGCGAAGGCCGGGCGGCCGGAGCCCAGGATCATGGGCGCCACCGTCACATGCAGCCGGTCCAGGCACCCCGCCGCCAGGAAGCGCGAGACGGTCTGCCCGCCGCCCTCCACGAAGATGCGCGTCAGCCCCCGCGCGGCCAGCGCCCGCAGCAAGGCGGGCAGATCGAGGCCGCCATCCGCGCCGCGCGCCACGCGCAGCACCTCGGCCGTGCCGTGGGTCGCCGGCCCGTCCTCGGCCGCGACCAGCAGGGTGGGCGGGCCTTCGCGGAACACGCCGTAATCAGTGGATAGCCGGCGGGATGCATCCAGCACCACCCGCACGGGCGAGGGGCCTTCCACCCGCCGCGTGGTCAGGCGCGGGTCATCCTCGCGCACCGTGGCCGCGCCCACCAGCACGGCGTGGCACAGGGCGCGCAGCCGGTGGGTGTGGCGCAGATCGCCCTCGCCGCCGATCCATTGGCTGTGGCCGCTGCGGGTGGCGATGCGCCCGTCGAGCGTCTGCGCGAGCCGCCCCACCACGACGCAGCCATCGGGTGCGGTCGGGCGGAAGAGGGGCCCGAACAGCCCCGCCATGGCGCCCGCGCGGCCGGGTTCACCGGCCAGCAGCGCCTGCCATTCTGCTTCATGCCCCGGGCCATCCATGCGGCCCGGTTCTGTCAGGCCCGCGTCACCACCGCAAGGGCCGCGGCCTGGGCACCTGGCCGGTGGCGGCCCTGGCGGCCATAGCCCGGCGCGTGGGAAGCGGGGCGCGAGGCATGGGCGATGGTCTCGATCACGCGGGATTGCAGCGCGATCGCCTCCTCCAGCAACTTCCGGTTCTGCTGGCCGAGCGAGCCGAGGTCGGTCGCCAGCCGCTCCGCCGCCTGGCGCAGCGTGCCCTCGGCGCGGGCGCCCACGCGCGTCGCGGCGGCGGTGGCGGCGGCGAAGGCATCGGTGGCCTGCACCTTGCGCGTGGCCATGGCGGCGGCGCGGGTGAGGTCGAGCGCGGCCAGCGCCTCGTTCTCGGCGCGAAGGGCCTCGGCGAGGCGCTCCCCGGCGGCGATGACGGCATCCATCATGGGCGGTTCTCCTGTGATTGGGCTTGGGTGCGGATCATGTGGGCGAGGACCATGTCGGCGAGCCCGATGCCCCGCCCGCCGCGCGCGGCGGAGGTGGCGAAGGCCTCGACGAGCATGGGCCGCCACTGCGCCTCGGCCGACCCGCCGCCGAAGGCGGAGCGCGGGTTGCTGGCGGCGGCGAAGGCGGGTTGCAGCAGCTGGGCCAGCACCTGCGCCTCGAAGGCCTGGGCGGCCTGCCGCATGCGTGGGGGCACCTGGGCGGCGGCTCCGGCGGGAATGGGCGTGATCATCAGCGCACCTCCAATTCCGCCTGCAGCGCACCCGCCGCGCGGATGGTCTGCAGGATGGTGATCAGGTCGCGGGGCCCGACGCCCAGGCTGTTCAGCCCGCGCACCAGCTCCTCCAGCGTGACGCCGCCATCCAGCACGCCCACGCGGCGTTCGCGCTGGTCATCCACCTCGATCTGGGTGCGCGGCACCACCGCCGTCTCGCCGCCCGCCAGCGGGTTGGGCTGCACCACCTGCGGCGTCTCCGTGATGCGGATGGTGAGGTTGCCCTGCGCGATCGCCACCGTGGAGACGCGCACATTGGCGCCCATGACGATGGTGCCCGACGCCTCCTCGATGACGACGCGGGCCACCTGGTCGGGCGTGATCCGCAGCTGCTCGATGTCGGTGATGAAGGCCACCGGGTCGCGGCCATTAATGTTCAGCAGCACGGTGCGCGGGTCGGTGGCCCGCGCCACGCCCTGGCCTTGGGCGCGGTTGATGGCGGCCGCGATGCGCCGCGCCGTGGTGAAGTCGGGGTTGCGCAGCGCCAGCCGCAGGGTGGGCCGGTTGGCCAGGGTGAAGGGCACCGCGCGCTCCACGATCGCGCCCGCCGAAATCCGCGCCGAGGTCGGCACGCCGCGCTGCACGCTGCCGCCGGCACCCCGCGCCGCGATGGCGCCCGTCGCCACGGCGCCCTGCGCCACCGCATAGACCTCGCCATCCGCGCCCAGCAGGGGGGTGACCACGAGCATGCCGCCCGTGAGGTTCTGCGCGTCGCCCAGCGAGGAGATGGCGACGTCAATCCGCGAACCCGGCTGGGCGAAGGCGGGCAGGTTGGCCGTCACCATCACGGCCGCGATGTTGCGCGTGTCGAGGCGCGCCTCATTGTCGCGGGTGTTCACGCCCAGCCGTTCCAGCATCCCCACCAGGGATTGCCGGGTGAAGATGGCGGTGCGGAGCCTGTCGCCGGTGCCGGGCAGGCCCACCACCAGGCCATAGCCCACCAGCTGGTTGTCGCGCACGCCCTCGATGTCCGCGATGTCCTTGATGCGGACGGGCTGGGCCAGCGCCAGGCCCGGCAGCAGCAGGAGCAGCGCGAGCAGCCCCCCCATCCGCCGCATGGCCGACCATGCTCCCTTGCGGGCGGCGCGTTCATCCGCTGGCAACACAATACCTCCACCTTCCAGGCGCCCCGGTGTGGGGCCCCAGGCGCTTCGCAACCGGCATGCCAGCCCTGGGGCCCTTCTCGGCCGGCAAAGCCTGCCGGGGCGCGTGAAACCTTGCCGGGGGGCGGCAGCAGCGGGCGAAAGGAGAGGGCCAGCATGGTCGAGCCGATCCGGGGCTATGGGGTGACGGCGCGGCGCGCCGCGCGCGGGCCGGCCGGCTTTCGCCTGGCCGAGAGCGAGGCGCCCACCCATGCGGCCGCCATCGCCCCCATGGTGGGGCTGGGCGTGGGCGTCGCGCCCCCCGCCCTGACGCCCGAGGAGCGGGACGCCACCGCCGCCCGCCGCGGCCAGGCCCTGTTGCAGGAACTGGCGGGGCTGCAGGCCGGGCTGCTCGCCGGCCGGCTGCCCGAATCGGCCCTGCGGCGCATGGCCGCCCTGGCCGAGGGCGAGGCCGGCCACGACCCCGCCCTGCGCGAATTGGTGGAGGGAATCGCCCTGCGCGCGCGCGTCACATTGGCCCGGCTGGGCCGCTGACACCGGATTTGTCCGGTCGAAGCCGAACAGGGTCATGCACTTGTCGCGATTGACCCCTTGTTGTGACGAATGCTCCCGCCTATGGTCCGCCCGCCCTGGGAGGGCGGCAGGCGCCGGGCTTGCCGCACCGTGTAGGGGAGGCAAGAAGAATGGTCGTGACGCTGCCGCCCGACTATCGTCCTTCAGAGGACGAAGAATTCATGAACGCCCTCCAGCAGGAGTATTTCCGACAGAAGTTGCTCAGATGGCGCCACGAGTTGCTGCGTGAGGCGGGGGTCACGCTGAATTCCCTCTCCGCCGGCGGCATCGCCGAGGCCGATTTGACCGACCGGGCCAGTGTCGAGACCGACCGCGCCCTGGAACTTCGCACCCGCGACCGCGCCCGCAAGCTGATCTCCAAGATAGATCAGGCGCTGGAGCGCATCGCCAACGGCACCTACGGCTATTGCGAGGAAACCGACGAGCCCATCGGGCTGCGCCGCCTCGAAGCCCGCCCCATCGCCACCCTCTCCATCGAAGCGCAGGAGCGGCATGAGCGGATGGAGAAGGTCCACCGCGACGACTGAACGTCGCGGTCACGTCCGGACAGGTGGGATGAGGCGGGTCGGACGCTTTACGCGCGGCTGATTCACCGCCTCGGCTCCGCCTCCGCGGATCAGACGCTAGGCCGCCTCGCTCTCCAGCGCCCGCCCGCGGATAAAGTCGCTGGCCTTCTCCGCGATCATCAGCGTGGTCGCATAGGTGTTCGCGCTGGTCATGCTGGGCATGATCGAGGCGTCCACCACCCTGAGCCCCTCCATCCCGTGCACGCGCAGTCGGTCATCCACCACCGCCGTCGGGTCGGTGGCCGGGCCCATCCGCGCCGTGCCGATGAGGTGGTAGGTCGTGCTGCCATTGCGGTAGGCGAAGTCCAGCAGCTCGTCATCCGACTGCGCGTCGAGGCCGGGCAGGGTCTCCGTCTCCAGGAAGGGCGCCATCTCCGGCCGGTTCAGCAGGCGGCGGATGAGGCGGATGCCGCCCAGATGCACCCGGCGGTCATTCTCGTCCTTCAGGTAGTTGGGCTGGATCTCGGGGTCCTCGAACACGTCGCGGCTTTTCGCGCGCACCCAGCCGGTGCTCTCCGGCCGGTGCTGCCAGGCGCCGGCGGTCACGCCGGGGTAGTCGTCCAGCACATAGACCTGGCCCTCCTTGTAGCTGCCGGGGGTGAAGACGCATTGCAGGTCCGGCTGGTCCAGCCCCTCGAAGCTCTTCCAGAAGACATAGACATGGCTGGGCGCGGTCGCGAGGATGCTGGGCTGCCCCATGCCCCAGCGCGCCACCTGCCCACCCAGGCGCAGGCCGCGCGCGAGTTCGTTCAGCGTGGTGACGCCCGGCTTGGCGCGCCAGACCACGCGGGACGCATAGTGGTCGCGGAAATTCTCGCCCACGCCGCGGAGTTCGTGCCGCACCTCCACGCCCAATGATTGCAGCAGCGGCGCGGGGCCGATGCCGCTGACCTGCAGCAGCCGCGCGGTGTTGACCGTGCCGCCGCAGAGGATCACCTCGCGCCGCGCGCGCACCGTGGTCGAAGGCCCGCCCTGCTTGCGCTGGTAGCTGACACCGACGGCGCGCTTGCCCTCCATCAGGATGGCATTGGCCCGCGCCTCGGTCCGCAGGTCCAGGTTGGGCCGCGCCAGCGCCCCGTGCAGGAAGGCGCGGTAGGCCGAGACGCGCTTGCCGTTCAGGATGGCCCGCTGGAAATAGCCCACCCCCGCCTGGTCACCGGAATTGTAGTCGGGGTTGCGCGGAATGCCCGCCCCCTCGCAGGCCTTGATGAAGGCCTCGCTGAGCGGGTTGATCCAGTCCATGTCGGTGACGGGGATGCCCTGTTCGCGCCCGCGCTTGTCCGCCTCGCCATAACCGAGGCGGCGTTCGGTGCGGCGGTAATAGGGCAGGCTGTCGGCATAGCCCCAGCCGCGATTGCCGCGCTGCGCCCAGGAATCGAGGTCGCCGGGCTGGCCGCGATTGTAGATCATCCCGTTCACGGAGGAGGAGCCGCCGAGCGTCCGCCCCTGCACCGTGGCGATGGGCCGCCCGCCCGTGCGCTCGGTCGGCGCCGTGCGGAACTGCCAAGTGACGGAAGGGTCCTTCAGCGTCTTGATGAAGCCGGCGGGGATATGGATGAAGGGGTTGCGGTCCTTGGGCCCCGCTTCCAGCACGCAGACGCGCACGGCGCTGTCCTCGGAAAGCCGCGCGGCGAGGAGCGAGCCCGCGGCGCCACAGCCCACGATCACATAGTCGAATTCGTCATCCATGGCGCTTCCCCGGGATTGCTTCGCGGGCATGAGCCTAATCCCGCCGGGGCGGGCGGGGGAAGGCGGCGCTGCGTCGGATTCGTGGCGGGCTTGGCTTCGCCCTGTGCGGGGGGCGCCTGGCCCGGGGCTTGCTCGGCCCGGCTGCCGCGCCCCTCGCGGCCGGACCGGGGTGCCGCGCACCCGGCCGCGACGCCATGGCCCAGGAGGACCGCCCCCATGCACGACGTGCCGGACGAACCGCAGATGCCGCCCGAGGCGCGCGCCTTCCTGGAGGGGCGGATGAAGGCCGCCAGCTGCTATCTCGAATATGGCACGGGGGGCAGCACGCTGCTGGCGCTGCGGCTTGGCGTGCCTCGGGTCTATTCCGTCGAATCCGACCGGCCCTTCGCGGAGCGCGTCCAGCGTGCCGCCGCGCAGGTGCGCCGGCCGGGCACAGGCTTCTGGCTGATGCTGGCCCATTTGGGCGAGACCGCCGAATGGGGGCGTCCGGCCAACACCCAGGCGTGCCGCCAATGGCCGGGCTACCCGCTGCAGATCTGGCACGAGATCGAGCGGCGCGCGCACGCGCCGGACCTGATCCTGATTGACGGCCGTTTCCGGGTGGCCTGCTTCCTGGCCTGCCTGCTGAAGGCGGTGCCGGGCACGCTGATCCTCTTCGACGACTACATGGATCGTCCCCACGACTATCATGTCGTGGAGCGGCATTTGGCGCCTGCCTCGACCATGGGCCGGTGCGCGGTGTTCTCGGTGCCGGAGGCGGTGGATGCGGCCGCCATCGCCTTCGACCTGGCGCGCCATGTGGTGCGCCCCGAATAGGAGGCGTGGCCCCCGGTCGGCGCCGCGGCTTCGCCGCGGCAACTGGGCAGTCCGCGAAGGATGTGCGCCAAGACGGGGCCCCCGCGAAAGCGCGAAGCGATTTCGTGGGGTGTCGTCTGGGGCCCCCGCGAAAGCGCGAAGCGATTTCGTGGGGAACTCAGAACGGCAGCAGGATGTCGAGCAGCTGCTGCCCCAGCCTGGGCTGCTGGATGTCGCTGAGCGAACCCCGCCCCCCATAGGCGATGCGCGCCTCCGCCAGCCGGTCATGCCGCACCGTGTTGTCGCTGCCGATATCCTGCGGGCGGACGATGCCCTGCACCGTCAGCTCGCGCATCTCATTGTTCACCCGCACCTCCTGCCGGCCCATCACCACCATGTTGCCGTTGGGCAGGGACTGGGTAATCACGCCCGCCAGCCGCAGCGTGATCTGCTCGGTGCGGCGCACGCTGCCCGTGCCATCGGCGGTGCCGGTGCTGTTGGTGCCGACGAGGCGCGCGGGGTCCACCGTGTTGGGCAGCACGCGCGGCACCGCGCTCTCCAGGCCGAAGAGGGCGGGCATGCCCATTTCCTGCGTGCCGCCGCGCGTCGCCTGGGTGCGGTTCTGCAGCTGCGCCTGGTCCTGGATGGAGACGAGGATGGTGATGAGATCCCCCACCTGCGCCGCGCGCTGGTCGCGCAGGAAGGTGCGGCTGCCCGGGCGCCAGAGCGAATTGGCCATGGCCGGCGCCTCCTGCGGCGCGGGCATGGGCATGGAGACGGGGCGCCAGCGTGGGTCGGAAGTGGGGTCCGTCACCGGTGTGAAGTCCGGCGCGCGGCCGACGCGCGAGAGGCGCTCGGCCTGGCCGCAGCCGGCCAGCATCAGGAGGGCAAGAAGGGCAGGGGCGGCGCGCTTCATGGCGGGCTTCCTCATCGGGCGGCAGTGGAAACGGGCACGCTGCCCATGGCGACGCGCACGCGGCCGGGGGCGATGGCGATGCCCTCCACCACGTTGCGGCTGGTGAGGTTCATCACCGTCACGGCCTCGCCACGGGCGGCGGCGCGCATGGCGCGGCCCTGCACAGCGAGTTGCAGGCCCGGCGCCTCCAGCAGAAGGGTGACGAGGGCGTTGCGCTGCACGACGGAGGGCGGGCCCAGATCCACCAGCGCGAAGCTCTGTTCCACCGCCATGGGGCGGCGCAGCTCCTGCCCCACGACCTGTTCGAGCTGCTGCGCCTGGCCTGGCCGCACACGCTCGGCGCGCAGGCGGATGAGGCGCGCATCCTCGGGCGCGATGATCTCGTTCAGGGCGAGGCGCCGGGTGGCCACGACCACGGGCGTCGTGGGGGCCGCGCGGCCCACCAGGCGCATGCGCTGGGCGGGCATGCCATCGGCCAGCACCAGCAGGGTGGCGGCGAAGCGCAAGGACGGCTGTTCCAGCACCACCCCCTCCAGCGCCATTTCGTAGAAGGCCGCACCCGGGATCATAGGCGGGATCAGGCCGGGCAGGTCCATCTCCATCTCCTCTTCCATGCCGTGGCGGACCAGTTCGGCGCGCAGCAGCGCCTCGATCTCGGCGCGGGGGACGGGGCGGCCGGGGCGTTCGATCACCGCGCGCTCCTGCCCCGTCAGCGGCCGCCAGGGCACGCCATGGGCGCGGGCGATGTTCCACAGATTCTGCGCCTCCAGCACCATGCGCCTTCCGGGCAGGGGGGCGGCGGCGAGCGGCGTGGCGCCGCGCGGCCCGGCCTGGTCGAAGAGGTCGGAGACGCGCAGCGTGTCCCCCTCCAGCAGCACATGCGGGCGCAGCAAAGCGGGCGGCGCCTCGGCGCGCGCCACGGCCGGGGCGGCGAGAAGCGCCGCGAGGAAGGCCCGGCGCGACATCAGCGCAGCCTCGTCAGCGTGGAGAGCATCTCGTCGGAGGCGGTGATGATGCGGCTGTTCATCTCATAGGCCCGCTGGGCGGTGATGAGCGACGTGATCTCCTGCACCGTGTTCACGTTGGAGGTCTCGATGAAGCCCTGCATCAGGGAGCCATGGCCTGGCTGGCCGGGGGCGGCGGCCTGGGCCTCGCCCGAGGCGGGGGTGGCGAGGAAGAGGTTGTCGCCCATGGCGACCAACCCGCCCTCATTGGCGAAGATGGCCGTCTGGATCTGCCCCACATTCTGCGGCGCGACCTGCCCGTCGAGCGAGACCAGCACCTCGCCCGAGGCGTTGATGGTGACGTCGCGCGCGGCGGCGGGGACGTTGATGCCGGGGTTCACCACGAAGCCCTCGGCGGTGACGATCACGCCCTCGGGGCTCAGGCTGAAGGTGCCGTCACGGGTATAGGCCACCTCGCCGGTGGGAAGCTGCACCTGGAAGTAGCCATTGCCGCGGATGGCCAGGTCGAAGCGGTTCTCGGTCTGCTGCAGGTTCCCCTGCTCGCTGATGCGGTAGATGGCCGCGGTGCGCACACCGAGGCCCACCTGCGCGCCCGAGGGCAGCACCGTGCCGGCATCCGAGCTCTGCGAGCCCACGCGGCGCAGGTTCTGGTAGATCAGGTCCTGGAACTCGGCCCGCCGGCGCTTGTAGCCGGTGGTGTTCATGTTCGCGAGGTTGTTGGAGATGACCTCCACATTGGTCTGCTGGGCCAGCATTCCGGTCGCGGCGATGTGCAATGAGCGCATGGAAGTTCTCCTTAGGCGCGGCGGCGGAGCAGGCGGTCAATCGCGCTCTGCTGGCGGTCGGATTCGCGTTCGAGGAATTGCGTGGCCATCTGGAATTCGCGCAGCTCGGCCATCATCCGCGTCATTTCCAGCACGGAGACGACGTTGCTGCCCTCCACCGCCCCCTGGACCATGCGGGGCTGGGGCACCTCCTGCGGCTCCTGGCCCGCGGCGGCGAAGAGGCGGTCGCCTTCGGCCTGCAAACCCTGCTCATTGTCGAAGCGCACCAGGCGGATGCGGCCCAGCACGCCGTTCTCGCTGCGGATGGTGCCATCGCCCGAGATCTCGATCTGCGTGTCGTTCGGCGCGATGGCAATCGGCTGGCCATTCGCGTTCAGCACGGCATGGCCGTGATGGTCCACCAGCTGCCCATTGGCGCCCATGGCGAAGCGGCCGGCGCGGGTGAAGCGCTCGCCGCGCGAGGTCTCCACGGTGAAGAATCCCTCGCCCTGGATGGCGACATCAAGTGAATTGCCGGTGCGGGTGATGGCGCCGGCCTGGTTGTCGCGCCAGGTCGCGCGGTCCCAGGCATAGGCCACCTCGCGCCCCTCGCGCGGGCCCTCCACCCGGCCCTGCCGGGCCAGGTGCTCGGCGAAGATGGGCCGCGCGGCGCGAAAGCCCGGCGTGTCGGCATTGGCGAGGTTGTGCGCCGTCACCTGGCTCGCGCGGAGTTGCGAGGTGAGGCGGGAGAGGATGATGTAGCTCGGGCTGTCCATGGCGCGGTCCTCGGGCCCCGGCCGATGGGGCCAGGTGCCGCCCTGGGGGCAAGCCGCGTGCCAGCCCGCGGCCAGGGTCCGGGGCAGGCTTTGCCGCATGGCGGCGGCAAGCCCTGCCGGGTGGCGGCATGAAGAGGGCGGTGCGCCGCGCAACGCTTCCTTAACGCCCTTCCCCCCATCCTGCCGCCTCACGCAACAAGGGTGGGCCCGATGGCCGCGGCAGCGAAGGCCGAGACGGTTGGCGAGGCGGGGGGCGAGGGTGATGCCCCGCGCCGCTCGAAGAAGAAACTCGTCCTGCTCGCCCTGCCGCTTCTGCTGCTGGGCGCGGGCGCGGGGCTGTGGTTCTCGGGCGTGCTGCCCGGGCTGCTCGGCATGAATGCGGCCCCGCCCGTCGAGGAGGTCGCCGCCGAGGAGGTGGACACCGGCCCCCGCCCACCCGAACCCGCCGTCTTCGTGGCCATGCCGGACATCGTCGCCAACCTCAATGTCGGCAACCGCCGGCCCGTCTTCATCCGGCTCCGCAGCCAGATCGAGGTGCGGGGCCAGGCCGATGCCGCCGCCTTGCAAGCCGCCATGCCCCGCCTGCTGGACCTCTTCACCACCTACCTGCGCGAGGTGCGCCCGGAGGAGCTGCGCGGCAGCGCGGGCACCCACCGCCTGCGCGAGGAACTGATCGCGCGCGCCAACATCGCCGCCACCCCCGTGCGCGTGACCGACGTGCTCTTCACCGAGATCCTCGTGCAATGAGCACGGAGGAAGACGATCTCGCCGCGGCCTGGGGTGCGGCGCTGGACGCGGAGGAGGACAGCGGCACGCCCGCGCCCGCCCCCACGCCCGACGCCACGCGCGTCCTGAACCAGGCCGAGATCGACAGCCTTCTGGGCTTCGAACAGGCGGGCGAGGGCGAGGTCGGCAAGTCCGGCATCGAGCGGATGATCCATTCCGGGCTGGTCTCGTATGAGCGCCTGCCCATGCTCGAGATCATCTTCGACCGTCTCGTGCGCATCCTCTCCACGTCCTTGCGCAACTTCACCTCCGACAACGTCGAGGTGAGCATTGACAGCATCGCGAGCCAGCGTTTCGGCGACTACCTGAACAGCGTGCCGCTGCCGGCGATGATCGCGGTGTTCAAGGTCGAGGAATGGGACAATTACGGGCTGATCGTGGTGGACAGCGCCATGATCTACTCGGTGGTGGACGTGCTGCTGGGCGGGCGGCGCGGCACGGCCGCCATGCGCGTGGAAGGCCGCCCCTACACCACCATCGAGCGCACCCTGGTCGAACGGCTGATCTGCGTGGTGCTGAAGGATCTGTGCGACGCCTTCGGCCCGCTGACCGAGGTGGAATTCCGCTTCGAGCGGCTGGAGGTGAACCCGCGCTTCGCCACCATCTCGCGCCTGTCCAATGCCTGCGTGCTGACCAAGCTGCGCATTGACATGGAGGATCGCGGCGGGGCGCTGGACCTGCTGCTGCCCTATGCCACGCTGGAGCCGGTGCGTGAGCTGCTGCTGCAGCAATTCATGGGCGAGAAGTTCGGCCGCGACAGCATCTGGGAAACCCACCTGGCGCGTGAATTGCGCGACACCGCCGTCTCGCTGGACGTGGTGCTGGACCAGCAGGTGATGCCGCTCTCCGCCATCATCGCGCTCAAGCCCGGGGACCGCATCACCCTCAACGCCCAGCCACAGGCGCCGGTGAAGCTGCAATGCGGCCCCGTCGCCCTGTTCGAGGCGGAATACGGCCGGCGCGAGACGCGGCGGGCGGTGCGGATTTCGCAGGTGCTGCGCGCCCCCTCGGAGGTGCTCGGCACATGAGTCAGCTTGCCTTCCTCCTCGACATCGCGGTGATCCTGCTGCTGGCGCTGACCCTACCCATGGCCTGGCGGCTGGACCGCATGCTGCGCGCGCTCCGCGCGGACCGCGAGGCGCTGGCCAGCGGCGCCGACGGGCTGGCCGACGCGACGCGCGAGGCCGATGCCGTGCTGACCCGGCTGCGCGCCGCGACCGAGCAGGCCGACCGCCAATTCGGCGAAAGGCTGAAGGCGGCGGGCCTCGCGCAGGATGACCTGCGCTATCTGCTGGAACGCGCCGAGACCATCGCCGACCGGCTGGAGGCCGCGGTGCAGGCCGGCCGCCCGCTGGCCGCAACCCCCGCCGCGCCCGGCACGCCCGCGCCCCGCAGCGAGGCCGAACGGGAATTGCTCCGTGCCCTGGGGCGCGTGGCATGAGGCTTTGGCGCCCCCGACTGCTGCCGCTGGCCATCCTCGCCATGGCGGGGCTGCTGCTGACGCGCGGCCTGATGCTGCACGAGGGTTTCGGCACGCCCGCCGCCGCCCAGGCCCCCGCGGCGCCGGCCGCCCCCGCGCCCGAGGCGCCGGCGGCCGAAGCCCCCGCGGCGGAAGCCCCGCCCGACGAAATCCAGGCCGCCGAGCGCGCCCTGCTCGAATCCCTGCGCGAACGCCGCCTGGCGATCGAGGCGCGGGAGGCCGAGGCCGCGCAGCGCGAGATGCTGCTGGCCGCCGCCGAGCGGCGCCTCGCGCAGCGCATCGAGCAGCTCGGCACGCTCCAGCAGCGCCTGGAAAGCGAGACCGCCGCCCAGGACGAACGCACCGAACAGCGTCTGCGCCAATTGGTGCGCCTCTATGAGGCGATGCGCCCGCGCGACGCCTCCGCGATCTTCAACGACCTGGACATGGAGGTGCTGCTGCCCGTCCTCGCCCGCATGCGCGAAGCCCGCGCAGCCCCCATCCTTGCCGCCATGCAGCCTGACCGCGCGCGGCAGGCCACCACCGAGCTGGCGCGGCTGCGCGCCCGCCTCGCCCCGTCACCCTGAACCCCGGAGAAGACCCCGCCGATGGCCATCGACAAGAACATGAACGTGCTCATCGTGGATGACTACAAGACCATGCTGCGCATCATCCGCAACCTGCTCAAGCAGCTCGAATTCGACAATGTGGAGGAGGCGACGGACGGCGCCGAGGCGCTGGCCAAGCTGCGCGCCGGCAATTTCGGCCTGGTCATCAGCGACTGGAACATGGAGCCGATGACGGGCCTGGACCTGCTGAAGGAGGTGCGCGCCGACAGCCGGCTGAAGAACCTCCCCTTCATCATGATCACGGCCGAGAGCAAGACCGAGAACGTGGTCGCCGCCAAGCAGGCCGGCGTCTCCAACTACATCGTCAAGCCCTTCAATGCCGAGACGCTGAAGGAGAAGATCGAGAAGGTGCTGGTCCATGCCTGATCAAAACCCCGAACAGATCGAGCGTGCCGTGCGGGAGGTGCTGGGCAGCCTCTCCGGCGACCTGACGACGACCGAGATCTCCCTGCTGGGGGAGCTGGAGGCGCTGGGCCGCGAGGTCGCGCGCGCCAAGTCCGAGATCGCGGCGCTGCGGGTGGACGACATCAACGACCGCCACATCCCGACCGCGACGGATGAGCTGGACGCGGTGGTGGAACACACCGCCACCGCCACCAACGAGATCCTGGACGTGTGCGAGGGGCTGGAGAAGCTGCAGACCAAGCTGCCGGCCGAGCACGCCGATGCGCTGGGTGTCGCCGTCACGCGCATCTACGAGGCGTGCAGCTTCCAGGACATCACCGGCCAGCGCATCACCAAGGTGGTGAGCGCGCTGAAGGTGATCGAGCAGCGCGTCTCCGATGTGACGCGCCGCTTCGGCACGACCGAAAGCCAGCCCGCGCCGGAGCCCGAGGTGGCCATCACGCCCGAGACCGAGGGCCGCGCGCTGGCCAATGGCCCGCAGCTGCCCACCGCCGCCAGCAGCCAGGCCGACATTGACCGCCTGTTGGCGAGCTTCGACTGATGCGCCGCATGGCCCGGCTTGTCGCGCTGCTGGCGCTGCTGCTGGTGGGGTTCGCCCCGCTGGCGGCGGCGCAGGAGCGTGTGGGCGTCCGCACCGGGAACCATCCCGGCTTCGGGCGCATCGTCTTCGACTGGACGGCGCCACCCGCCTACACGGTCGAAACCACGCCGGGCCGCGTGCTGCTGCGTTTTCCCAACCCCGATGCCGTGGTCCTGCCCGGGCGCGGCCGCCTGCCACGCAACATCACCGCCGCGAACCGCGTCGAAGGCGGCATCGAGCTGCTGGTCGCCGAGGGCAGCCGCGTGCGGCATTTCCGCAACGGCCCCAAGGTGGCGGTGGATGTGATGGACGCGGTTGCGCCCGAGGCCGCGCCGACGCCCGCCGCGGTCCCGTCCGCCGCCCCGCGTCCCGCCGCGCCGAGAGCGGCCACGCCCGTCGCCACGGCGCCGCCAGCGCCCCGGCTCGTGCCGAACGCCGCCGCGCCGGGCCCCGACGCGCCTGCGCCCGCGCCCACTGCCGTGCCCGCGCCCGCCGCCCCTGTCGCGGCCGCGCCCGCCGCCCCTGTCGCAGCCGCGCCCGCCACCCCTGTCGCAGTCGCTCCGGCCGCCCCTGTCGCAGCCGCTCCGGCCGAGCCCACCTCCACCATTCCCAGCGGCGCCTTCGTTCAGCCTCCGCCGCCCGCCGTCGAGCCGTCCGCGCCGGTGGCGGCCGCGCCGCCGCCCGCGCCGACGCGCCCCGCGCCCGCGGCCCCCGTCGCGCCCGCGCCCGCAAGCCCGGCCGCAGCCGTGCCCGCCGCTCCGGCCCCGCGCCCCACGCCCCTGGTCCCGCCGGTGGCCGAGCCCGCGCCCACCGCCAACCCGCCGCTGAACAGCCTGGCCGGCCCGCCGCCCATCCGCGCGCGCGCCGTGCTGCGCGCCAACCAGCCCAGCGCCCTGCGCCTGCCCCAGGCCGCGGGCCTCGGCCTGGCCGCGCTGCGCCGGGGGGATGTGGCGCTGGTGGTGCTGGCCTCCGAACGGCCCCTCGAACTCGGCGCCGTCCGGGCCGATCGCGCCTTCGCCGCCGCGCAGGTGCAGCGCCTGCCCGGCGCCAGTGTGCTGACCTTCCCGCTCGCCCCCGACCAGCGCCTGGTGGTGGAGCGCGATGGCGCCGACTGGCTGCTCATCCCCGGCCCCCGCGCGCCGGGCGGGCCCGATGTGGCGCATCTGCGCGCGGTGCCGGAGGCGGAATCCCTGCTCCTCGCCGCGCCCGGCGCCGCGCAGGTGGTCGCGCTGACCGATGCCGAGACGGGCCTGCCCCTGCTGGTGGGCACCCTGCGCGAACCGCTCGCGCGCCAGCCCGTCACGCGCCGCCTGCCCGAGATGGAGCTGCCCGAGACCTTCCACGGCGCGGCCATCCTCGCGCGTTCCGACCGCATCGCCCTGCGCGCGGGCGCGGGGCGCTTCGTGCTGACCGGTGCCGCGCCGGCGCCCGAGGTCAGCCCGCTCACGGAGGGCGCGGGCGCCATGACCCGCAGCTTCGACTTTCCCGCCGCGCCCGTGCCCGCGCTGATGGAAAGGCTGCGCGCGCAGCAGGCGGCCGTGGCCAGCGCCGCCCCCTTGCAGCGCGCGCCGCTGCGCTTCGCGGTGGCCGAGACGCTGCTCTCGCTCGGCCTGCCGCAGGAGGCGCAGGCCATGCTCCGCATGGCGGCCGAGGAGACGCCCGCCGCCGCGCGCGACCCCCGCCACCGCTTCCTCTCCGGCGCCGCCGCGCTGCTGGCCGGCCGCGCCCCGCCCGCCGGCGCATTGGAGGCCGAGGTCCCGCCCAGCGACGAGGTGATGCTGTGGCGCGCCCTGCGCGACGCCGCCCGTGGCGAGACGCGCACCGCCGCGGCGGCACTCGCCGCCACCGCGCCGCTGCTGATGTCCTATCCCGAGGGGCTGCGCCGCCGGCTGCTGCCCGTGCTGGCCGAAACGCTGGCCGCCGGCGGCGAGGGTGCCGCCGCGGCCCGTGTGCTGGAACAGGCGGGCCCCGACCCGAGCCTCGCCTTGGCCCGCGCGCTCACCGAGAACGCGCGGGGCCGCACGGAGGAGGCGCTCGAACTCTTCGACGCCGCCGCCCGTTCGCGCGACCGGCTGATGCGCGCCCGCGCGCTGCGCCACGCGCTGGAACGGCGCCTGGAACTCGGCCGCGTCACGCCGGCCGAGGCGGCGCGGGGGCTGGAACAGACGCTCTTCGCCTGGCGCGGCGACGCGCAGGAGGTGGTGACGCGGCTGCGCATCGCCGACCTCCGGCGCGAGGCGGGCGATGCGCGCGCCGCCATGGCCCTGCTGCGCGAGACGGCCTCGCTCTTCCCCGAGCAGGCGGCCGCGATCCGTCCGCGCCTGCAACAGGCCTTCCTCCAGGCGCTGGAGACGGACGCGCCGCTCTCCGCCGTCGCGATGCATGACGCCCAGCCGGACCTCATGCCCACCGGCGATGCGGCGGCCGCGGTGCTGGAGGGGCTGGCCGGGCGCCTCGCCGCGCTGGACCTGAACGACCGCGCCGCGGCGCTGCTGACCCGCGCGCTGGAACGCACGCCGGCGGGCGAGGGGCGGGCGGCGCTGGGCGCGCGCCTGGCGGAGCTGCGCCTCGATGCGCGTGATGCCGATGCGGCGCTGGAGGCGCTCACCGCCACCTCCGCGCGCAACCTGCCCGTCGCCCTGGCCCGCCGCCGCGCCATCCTCGCCGCCCGCGCCGAGGCGCTGCGCGGCCAGACGGAGCGTGCCATCGAATCGCTCACCGCGCTGGGCGCCGAGGGCGACTTGCCGCTCTCGGGCATTCTCGCCGCCGCGCGCGACCATGCGGGGGCAGCCATCGCCCTGGCCCGCCACCTGGACCGCACCGACGATACGGCGCCGCTGCCCGCCGAGGCGCAGCGCGAGGTGCTGCGGCTTGCGGCCCTCCGCATCCTGGCCGGCGAGGAGGACCAGCTGCCCGCGCTGCGCGCCCGCTATGCCGCGCGCATGACGGAAGCGCCGTTCAAGGCCGGTTTCGACGCGCTGACGAGCGACCCCGTGCGGGGCCTCGCGGACCTGCCGCGTCTTGCCCGCGAACTCGATCTCTTCCGCAGCCTGCCCGAGGGACGCGGTTGAAAAGGAGCCTTGCGCTGAGGGCGTGCCGCCTTGCACAGGGATCACGGCGCAAGGTCCCGATTTCATTTGACCCCCGGGCCCCCATGCCCCAGAACGCGCCCCCACTGACCATGATCGAACCGACGGCCACGGTGGCCGCACAGCCGATACACCTGGTCATCTGCTGGTAGGAAAGGGAACCGCCATGGACTCTCTCGTCCGACTGGGGATGAACTCGGACACGCTCCCGAGCAACGCCCAGACTGTCTCTCACGGTGACGCCGGTCACGGCTCGGTCAGCGAGGCGAAGGATTACTTCGTTGAGCGCAACGGCGTGCGCTACGCCGGCACGCACCTGATCATTGATCTGTGGGGCGCGACCAACCTCGACGACCCCGGCCACATCGACGCCGTGCTGCGCGAGGCCGCGATCGCCACGGGGGCCACCATCCTGCACGGGCATTTCCACCACTTCTCGCCCAATGGCGGGGTGTCGGGCGTGCTGGTGCTGGCCGAGAGCCATGTGTCCATCCACACCTGGCCGGAGCGCGACTACGCGGCGCTGGACATCTTCGTGTGCGGCGATTGCGACCCCTACAAGGCGATCCCGTTCCTGAAGCGCGGCTTCCTGGCCGAGCGCGTGCAGCTCGCCGAGCACAAGCGCGGCCTGATCGGCTGAACGCCGGCCGCATGTGGTGACTGATCGGGGCCGGGTGGCGACACCCGGCCCTTCTTACGTGCAGGAGACGATGACGATGGCGACCGATTCCTGGGTGAACGAGACCCTCTACCCCGATTGGGGCCAGCGCTTCCTGGTGAAGCGCGAGCTCGCCCGCGTGCAGAGCGATTTCCAGGACATCATGGTGTTCGAGAGCACCAGCCATGGCCGCGTCATGCTGCTGGACGGGGTGGTGCAGATCACCGAGCGCGATGAGTTCGTCTATCAGGAAATGCTGACCCATGTGCCCCTGCTGGCGCATGGCGCGGCGAAGCGCGTGCTCATCATCGGCGCGGGCGATGGCGGCGTGCTGCGGCGCGTGCTGCAGCACCGCAACGTCGAGCGCGCCGTGATGGTCGAGATCGACGGCGAGGTGATCCGCCTTGCCAAGGAATTCATGCCCGGCATCGCGGGTGATGCGTGGAACGACCCCCGCGCCGAGGTCATCGTGGGCGACGGCATTGACTACGTCCGCCAGGCGGCTTCCGGCAGCTTCGACGTGGTGATCGTGGACAGCACGGACCCCATCGGCGTGGGCGAGGTGCTCTTCACCGACGAGTTCTACGCCAACGCCGCCCGCCTGCTGAGCGACCGCGGGCTGATCGTGAACCAGTGCGGCGTGCCCTTCATGCAGGCCGACGAACTGCGCGAGACGAACCTCCGCCGCGCCAAATCCTTCCCCGACACCTGGGCCTATGTGGCCGCGGTGCCGACCTATGTGGGCGGCTTCATGACGCTGGGCTGGGCGGCCAAGGACGCCAGCCTGCGCGAAGTGGACGTGGCCACCCTCCGCGCGCGCGCCGAGGCCGCGGGCATCCTGGGCCAGACGCGCTACTGGACGCCCGAGATCCACGCCGGCGCCTTCGCCCTGCCGCCCTATATCGCGGAAAACCTGGCGCGCTGACGCCATGCGGTGCGCGCGGGGCCACCCGCGCGCATCGCACTTCAAAAGCGGGGATGGGCACCCTATCTCCGCCGTCTTTCCGGCCGCTGCCGGTGCCGCGCGCGTGTTTCGCGGCGAGAGCCTTGTCCGGTGCCCTTCCTCGAATAGGGGGGCGCCGGTCCCGCCACCTCCGTTCCGGCTCGCGGGCCGTGGCGGAGGGCGTCCCGCCCAACAGCGGGCGTGCGGACGGTTCCTCGCCTGGACCGACCCCCCGCAAGGGGGTCCATGGGCCCGCTCACGTCGCCGCCGACAGCGGCCGGTTTCCCCCCCTGTCAAAGCTGTTGCGCCGCGCCGCGCCGCACCCCCAGGATGCGTCCCGCCAACCTTGGGATGATCCGGATGCCCCGCCTGCCGCGCCGCGCGCTTCTTGCCACGCCCCTCGCCGGGGCGCTCGCCGCGCCCGCCACCGCCCAGGCCGCGCGCGTGATGCGCTTCGTGCCGCAATCCGACGTGACGGTGCTGGACCCGCTCTGGTCCACCGCCTTCGTCAGCCGCAACCACGCCTATCTGGTCTTTGACACGCTCTACGCCACCGACGCCGAATTCCGCGCCCAGCCGCAGATGGCCGAGGGCCATGTGGTCGAGGATGACGGCCGCAGCTGGACCATCACCCTCCGCCCGGGCCTGCGCTTCCATGATGGCGAACCGGTGCGCGCGGCCGACGCGGTGGCGAGCCTGCGCCGCTGGGGCGCGCGCGACCCCTTCGGCCAGGCGCTCTTCGCCGTGACGGATGAACTCGCGGCGCTGGACGACCGGCGCCTGCGCTTCCGCCTGAAGGCGCCTTTCCCGCTGCTGCCGGCGGCCCTCGGCAAGACCACGGTCACCGTCCCCTTCATCATGCCCGAGCGGCTGGCCCGCACCGATGCGGCGACGCAGGTGAGCGAGATGGTGGGCTCCGGCCCCTACCGCTTCGTGGCGAATGAGCGGGTGGCGGGCGCGCGCACCGTCTATGCGAAGTTCGACGGCTATGTGCCGCGCGAGGGCGGCACCCCCTCCTTCACCGCCGGCCCCAAGGTGGCGCATCTGGACCGCGTGGAATGGGTGGTGATGCCCGATGGCGCGACGGCGGCCGCCGCACTCCAGGCGGGCGAGGTGGATTGGTGGGAACAGGCGGTAACCGACCTGCTGCCCGTGCTGCGCCGCCACCGCCAGGTGGAGGTGAAGACGCTGGAGACCACGGGCTTCATCGGCTTCCTGCGCTTCAACCACCTCCAGCCGCCCTTCAACAACCCGGCCGTGCGGCGGGCGGTGCTGGGCGCCATCAACCAGTCGGACTTCATGCAGGCCATCGTGGGCAACAACCCCGACCTCTGGCGCGGCGATGTGGGCGTCTTCACGCCCGGCACGCCGCTGGCCTCCAATGAGGGGCTGGCGCCGCTGACCGGCCCGCGTGATCTCGACGCGGTGCGCCGCGCGCTGGCCGCCGCGGGCTACAACAATGAGCGCGTGGCCCTGATCGTCCCCAGCGACCTGCCCTTCCTGCGCGCGATGAGCGAGGTGGGCGCCGACGTCTTCCGCCGCATCGGCCTGAACCTCGATTACCAGGCGCTGGACTGGGGCACGGTGCTGCAACGCCGCACCAGCCGCGAGCCGGTGGAGCGCGGGGGCTGGAGCGCCTTTTTCACCTTTGGCGGGGGGTTGGACTTCGCTTCGCCCGCCGGGCATCTCGGCCTGCGCGGCAATGGCACCAATGGCTGGATCGGCTGGCCCGACAGCCCGGCGCTGGAGGCGCTGCGGCAGGAATGGTTCACGGCGCCCGACCTGGCCGCGCAGCAGGCCATCGGCCGGCGCATCCAGGCGCAGGCCATGCAGGATGTGCCGATGATCCCGCTCGGCCAGTACTTCCTGGCCACGGCGCACCGCCGCAACGTGACCGACATGCTGAGCGGCATGCCGCTGTTCTGGAATGTGAAGAAGGGGTAGCCGCGTCCGATCGTCCCCGGCGCAGCCGGGGGCGTGAATCGGCCGCGCGGCGAAAGGGGGCGCCAGGGCGCCCCCCGCGCCCTCAGTCCTCGCTCACCAGCGGCGGGCCGGCCAGCACGCCGCCATCGATCACCATGCTCTGCCCCGTCATGAAGCCCGAGGCGGGGGAGGCCAGGAACACCGCGGCGCCGGCGATCTCGTCCGGCTCGCCGATGCGCAGCAGGGGCGTGTCGCGCGTGCGCTTCTTCAGGTTTACCGGGTCCTCCCACAGCGCGCGGGCGAAATCGGTGCGGACCAGGCCGGGCGCGATGGCGTTCACACGCACGCCTGAAGGCCCCCACTCGGTGGCCAGCGCGCGGGCCAGCTGCATGTCGGCCGCCTTGCTGACGCCGTAGATGCCCAGCCGCGGCGACCCCCGGAACCCGCCGATGGAGGAGACGATGATGACCGAGCCCGAACCCCGCGCCGCCATCTCCGGAATCGCCATCTGGCAGAGCCAGAGGTTGGAGCGGACATTGGAGTTCATGATGCGGTCATAGGCCTCGTCCGGAATGTCCTGGGACGGGCCGAAATAGGGGTTCACCGCGGCGTTGCAGACCAGCACATCCACCGGGCCATAGGCCGCGCGCGTGGCGTCCACCAGCTTCTGCAATTCCTCCTTGCGGCCGATGTTGCAGGCCACCGCCATGGCCGTGCCGCCCTTGGCCGTGATGGCGTCCACCACCTCCTGGCAGGCATCGAGCTTGCGCGAGGAGACGACGACCTTGGCGCCATGTTCCGCCAGGCGCTCGCAGATGGCGCGCCCGATGCCGCGGCTGCCGCCGGTGACGATGGCGACCTTTCCGGTCAGGTCGAACAATGTGGGCATCGGCTTCCTCCTCAATGGGTTGGGGGAAGCCTACAGAAAGCGGCGCGTTTGGGAACGCCTCAGGCCGCGATGCCCAGTTCGCGCGTCACGGCCTCCATCACCGCGGTGCCGATGGGCTGGTCGAAGCTGATGGCCAGCACGCCCTCCTCCCAGCGCACCACGCGCCCCGTGACAGGCCCGCCGGCGCCAGGCAGGGCGATGGACAGCGCCGCGTCCGGGGGCAGGGGTTCACCCCGGCGCAGAGCCGCCCCGCCCAGCGAGATGTCGAGCAGGCGCAGCCGCTCCGTCGCACCCTCCACCACCAGCGTGGCGTCGCGGCCCTCCACCGCCAGGCGGTCGAAGCGGCGGCGTTCCTCCATCTGCTCGTGCAGGGTGGCGAGGAAGCCATCCACCTCGGCGCGCAGCACCCCGGCCTCGCCCTGCACGGTGGCGGCGCTGCTCTCCACCTCCAGCGTGGCGTCGGCCGCGGCCTCGGCCATGCGCGCCACCTCGGCCATGGTGTCGGCCACCTGGGCATTGCCGCGCGCCACCAGTTGCAGCCGACCCGTGATCTCGCGCGTGGCGGCCCCCTGTTCCTCGACGGCGGCCGCGATGCCGCCCGCCACCTCGTCCATCCGGCCGATGGCGGCGGAGATGGCGCGCATGCCCTGCGCGGCCTCGGCCGTCGCCTGGCGGATGGCCGCGATCTGCGCCGCCACGTCCTGGGTGGCGCCGGCGGTCTGGGTGGCGAGGTTCTTTACCTCCGACGCCACCACCGCGAAGCCCTTGCCCGCCTCGCCCGCCCGCGCCGCCTCGATGGTCGCGTTGAGCGCCAGCAGGTTGGTGCGCGAGGCCACGTCGGAGATCACGTTCAGGATGTCGCCGATGCGGTCCGCGCTCCTGGTCAGGGCCTCTATGCGCGTATCGCCGCGCTGCGCCTCGGTCACCGCCTCGGCCGCGACGACGGCGGCGCGGCTGACCTGGTTGCTGATCTCGCTCACGCTCGCGGCCAGCTCCTCCACGGCGGAGGCCACGGCCTGCAGGTTCGCGTTGCTTTCGGCCGAATGCCCCGCCGTCTCGGTCACCTGGGCGGAGGTGCGGCCCATCGCGTCCGACAGCCGCGTCGTGGCGGTCAGCATGGTGCTGGCGGAATCCTCGAAGCCCGCCATGACCGAGCCGACATTGCTGCCGAACTCCTCCGCGCTGCGCTCCATGGCGGCGCTGCGGCGCTTACGCCCTTCCTCGGCCGCGCGCAGGGCGGCTTCCAGCCGGGCCTTCTCCTGCGCGGCGGTGCGGTTCTCCTCCAGGGCGCGGGCCAGGGAGCCCAGCTCATCCCGCCGGGCGAGATGCGGCACGGGCTGTTCCGCCACCCCGGCCGCGACCCATTGCCGCAGCTCCTCCAGCGGGCGCAGCGACCGGCGCAGCCCCACCCAGAGCAGCCCGCCCGCCAGGGCCACCAGCAGCAGCTTGGCCACCAGCGCGTGCCACAGCCTGTCCATCAGCGCCGCGTCCATCGTGGCGCGGGATTGGCCCACGAAGAGCATCCCGATCACCTTGCCGCCCGCGTCACGGATGGGGCTGTAGATCGCGATATGCGGCGCACCCTCGATCCGCGTGGGGCCGCGATAGACGCGCCCCTCGCCCAGGGCGGTGTCGCGGTGCGGGCCGGTGGCCGTGCGCTGGCCCGTGAGGCGCGAGCCATCGGGCCGGCCCGTGCCCGCCACCACCTCGTCGCCGCGGAAGATCGCGGTGCGCGCGCCGGTCGCGGCGCGCACCATGTCCACCAGGTCATTGGCGCCTTCCAACACGACATCGCCCCTGGCGAGCCGCCCCGCCTCGGTCAGCCGCCAGGCGCCGCCGCCGGCCACCCGGGCGGTGAGGCTGTCCAGCAGGACCAGGTCCCGCTCGAGCTGCGCGTCCAGCGCGGCGTGGTCCGCGCGGTGGTGGCGCCACGCCGACCAGCCTTCGACGGCCAGGACGGAGACGGTGATGGCAAGGAGCCCCACGACCGTGACACGGGCGGCGAGGCTGAGGCGGGCGAGGGGGGCGGTGAGGCGTCGCATGCCCCCCACTCAACCGGAAGTGCCTCAAGAATCCGTGAAGGTCGTTTCCATTTCCCGCCGAACCCGCACCGCCAGCGCGCCATCCTCCAGCGCCACGTCGGCCTGCCGCAGCATGGCCCCGCACGGCACGTCGCGCAGCAGCTTCACCCCATGGGCGAGGCCGATGGGCAGCAGCCCCTCGGCCAGGCTGCGCGCGGCGGGGACGCATTTGCCCCAGGCCATGGACCCGCCCTCGCCATCCAGGATTTCGCCCGCGCGCAGGTCGCGCTTGGCGGTGGCGGCCACATCGCCGCGCCAGGCATCGCCGCAGCCGGTGGGTTCGCGCCGCAGGGCGGCGGAGGCGACGCTCACGCCCAGTTCCAGGCCGATCAGGTGGTAGGGCCGCCACAGCGCCGCGTAGTGGCCCGTGCTGTCGGTGTGCACGCCATATTCGGAGAAGCAGCGGCGGATATAGTCCGTCTCGCCCTCGAACACCGCATAGACGCCCCAGCGCAAATCCCCCACCACCGGCCGCGCGTCGCGCTCCAGGCTGGAGATCACCTCCACCACGCCCTTTCGGGCCAAGTGCCCGCCCACCCCGCGCGGGCGGAACACATGCGGCAGGTCCTGCACGCCCACGGGCGGGAAGGCCAGGCCATCCTCCGGCGGGGTCAGGCCGGTGGCATTGGCGATGGCCGCCATCTCGATGCCGCTCTTGGTGCCGTCCAGGAAGGAGTTGAACATCTGCGGGTTCATCCCCCCCGCGGCCGCCTGTTCCGGCGTCAGGCCGTAATAGCCCCAGACGGTCTCGGGCGTGGATTCGTGGAAGGCGGGCAGGTACTTGGTGCCCTTGCCGGCGGCGATGACGGGCATGCCCATGGCGCGCAGCGTGTCCACCATCTCGCAGACCAGGGCGGGCTGGTCGCCATAGGCCATGGAATAGACGCAGCCGGCGGCCGCCGCCTTGCGCGCGAGCAAGGGGCCGGCCAGCACATCGGCCTCGACATTCACCATGACGATGTGCTGGCGGGCGGCGATGGCGGCCAGCGCGTGCGCGATGCCGGCGGCGGGGTTGCCGGTGCTCTCCACCACCACCTCGATGCGCGGATCGTTCACCAGGGCGGCGTTCTCGGTGAGGTGGGTGGCGCGGGTGCGCAGCGCGTCATCGAGGTTGGGGGCGGCGGATTGCTCGGCGCTCCAGCCGATGCGGGCCAGGTTCTCCCGCGCGCGGGCGGGCGAGAGATCGGCGATGACGGCCACATGGATGCCCGGCGACTGCGCCGCCATGGCGAGGAACATGGCGCCGAACTTGCCGGCGCCGATGACGCCGACGGTGATGGGCTTTTGCGCCGCGGCACGGGCGGCGAGGAGGCGGGAGAGGTTCATGGGGGGAGGGTAGCGCCTGGGGGCCGGGTGGCCAGCCATGGGTTCTTGCTTTTCGGCAGGGAAATATGAGGGCAACATACCCACGCCTTCCTGCGCTGGTGCGCGGCGAAGAGGCGTCAGCTTT
>NZ_JAFFQY010000001.1 GCF_017311575.1 Roseococcus thiosulfatophilus | reverse complement strand
GGACAGCGCGCGGAGTTTGGCGAAGGCCACATCGCGCGGCAAATACTTCATGCCGCAATCGGGCGCGGGGATGAGGCGTTCGGGCGGCAGCACCTCCAGCCCCGCGCGGATGCGGCCCGCCACGGTCTCGGGCGTCTCGACCTCCCGCGTGCCGAGGTCGATCACGCCGAGCATCACCGCCTTGCCCTCCAGCTCCCGCAGGATGCCGAGGTCGAGCCGGGGCTGCGCGGCCTCGATGGAAATTTGCGCGGCCGTGGTGCCGGACAGCTCCGGCAGGAAGGAGTAGCCGGAGGGCTTCTCGCTCACCATCGCCGCATAGCCGAAGCACATGTGCACGACCGTGGCGCCCTCGATGCCTTCCAGCGCGCGGTTGATGGCGGGGATGGCGAAGCGGCGCGCGCGTTCGGGGAAGGCCTGCATCCAGGGCTCGTCGAGCTGGATGACGTCCGCGCCGGCGGCCTTCAGCTCGCGGATTTCGGCGTTCAGCGCCACGGCGAAATCCATCGCGAGCTCGGCCTCGTCGGCATAGAACTCGTTCTTCGCCTGCGCCGTCATGGTGAAGGGGCCGGGCAGGGTGATCTTGATGGCGCGGTCGGTGTTGGCGCGGGCGAATTCCACGTCGCGCACCTCGACCGCGCGTGTGCGGGCGATGCGGCCCGTCACGCGCGGCACGATGGTGGGCTTGCCGGTGCGGCCAATCACCTCGCCGGGATTGCCATGGTCAATGCCCTCCAGCGTGGAGGAGAAGTGGTTGCTGTAGCTCTCGCGCCGGATTTCGCCATCGGTGATGATGTCGATCCCCGCGCGTTCCTGGTCGCGGATCGCGATCAGCGTGGCGTCGTCCTGCGCCTCCTCCAGCAGCGGTTCGGCCACGCGCCACACCTCGGGCGTGCGCACGCGCGGCACCAGGCGCCCGCGCAGCTTCGCCTGGTCCACGAGCCAGGCCGGCTGGGGGTAGCTGCCCACGACCGTGGTGGGCAGGAGGGGAAGTTTCTTGTCCATCAGCCGCGCTTTCCTTCGCCGATATCCCACCAGATGCCCGCCATCAGACGCAGCCCTTCGCGCAGCAGCGGCGCGAGGGCGTGCTCGTCCGGCCCGTGCTGGTTGCAGCCGGCATAGGAGTTGGGAATCCAGAGCACGGGCAGGCCGAGTTCCTCGATGAACATGTCCGAGGGGTTGGAGCCCGAGGAGTTGGGCACGATGTTGGGCGCCCGGCCGGCGGTCAGCGTCATGCTCTCCGCCACCACGCCGACCCAGGGGTTGTAGGGGTCGGTGCGCGCGGCGCCGAAGACGTCGCGCTCGGCCACGGGGACGATCTGCACGCCCTCGAAACCGCGCGCGTCCAGGTGCGCGCGGAGCGCCGGCAGGAAGTCCTTGGCCGGCACATCGGCGGTGTGGCGGATTTGCAGCCGGGCGCGGGCCTCGCCCTGCACGGCATTGGTGGGCGCGTCCGGGTGGCCCGTGATCTGCGCGAGCACGATGACGCTGGTCCAGCCGAAGATTTTTTCCGCCTTGGTCAGGCCTGGCTCGCCCCACTTCGGGTCGGCCTCCGGCAGGCCTGGAATGTCCTCGAAGACCAGGCCCGCGATGGCCTGGCGCACGCCGGGCGGGACGGATTTCGGCGTCCAGCCCTCCACCAGGATCTTGCCGTCCTGGTCCATGATGCTGGTCAGCGCATGCGCCAGCACGAAGCCCGGGTCACGCAGCACGCCGCCCCAATGGCCGGAATGATGCGCCTCATTCCGTAGATGCACCACCAGGTCGAAGGCGATGCCGCCGCGCGCGCCGAGCTTCAGCTCGGGCATGAAGGTGGTCTGCCGCGGGCCGTCCAGCCCGATGAAGACATCGGCCGCCAGCGCCTCGCGGTGCTGCACGATCATGTCGCGCAGCCCGGGCGAGCCCTGTTCCTCCCCCGTCTCGACCAGCACCTTGGCGTTGAAGCCGAGCCGCCCGCGTTCCGCGATCACGGCGCGCAGCGCCTCGATGGCGATGAGGTGCTGGCCCTTGTTGTCCACCGTGCCGCGGCCATACCACTTGTCGCCCTTCACGGTGACGGCGAAGGGGTCGAGCCCGTCGGTCCATTTGCCGGCCAAGCCGCGCACCACGTCGCCATGGCCATAGACCAGGATGGTGGGCAGGGCGGGGTCCTCGATGCGGGTGCCGACATAGACCGGGCCGAAGCTCGGGTTCGGGTTGGGAATGACCCGGCCCTCGAAGCCCATGCCCTCCATCAGCGCCGGGATGGTCTCCTCGCAATAGCGGGCGAGGGCGGGCTGACTGCCGGCCATCTGGCTCTCGGTGGGTACGGCGACCAGCCGCCGCAGCGCCTCCAGATAGGCGCCGCTGTCGAAGCATTCCTCCGCGCGCCGCAGCGCGCCGTCCCGGGACGGTTGCATCCTTGCCTCATCTCTCCCTGCCTTGGCCGGGGCGGATGCTGGCACCCGGCACCGTATTCCACAACCGAGGGCCACCCCGGCTTGACCTGCGGCGGGGGGGCCTCTATGCGACGGCCCAGCGCTTGTCCCGTTCGTCTAGAGGCCTAGGACACCAGCCTTTCACGTTGGCAGCACGGGTTCGAATCCCGTACGGGACGCCACCTTCAACAGATCGTCAAAACTCCCCGCTTCTCCATCTGCGGCAAAAGGGACTTCCGGTTGCGCGCGCGCCGGTGTTCCATTCCCCTTGGGGGAGGCACGCCGGATCATGGACGCATTGCTGGGGCCTGCGGGGCTTTCCACGTCCGAGGCGCTCGAAATCCTTCGCTTGTCGCTGCCGCCCGCCCCGCGCGACGTCGCCTGGTGGTCGGACATGGATTATCCCTTGGCCGGCGCGCAGTTGATGGACCTCTCGCTGCGGGGAGTGGTGGAAACGGACCTGCACAGCGTCACCCGCATGGGGCGCGCGCATCTGCCCCCCTCCCTCGCCGCGCTGCTGGACCGGCCGGCCCCGATCGAGCCGGTGATCGAGGCCATCCTGGGCCGCATCGGGCATGTGCGGGCGGAGATCCTGGCGGCGCTGCACGCCCGCGGGCGCCTGGAGGCCGGGCCGGCGCCGCTGTCCTGGGGCTTCTCCCAGGCCCGGCCCCGGCTGCGCGACCTGGGCGAGGCGGTGGCGCTGCGCGCCGCGATCCGCGCGCTGGTGGAGGGTGAGGAGCTGCCCTCGCCCGAGCAGGCCACGCTCGTCTCCGTTCTGCACGCCTCCGGGAGGATGGGCGACCTGCTGGCCCTGCCTTCGCCCGAGACCTGGCAGGCCCGGCATGCGGCGCGGATCGAGGCAATTCACCGGATGGAGCTTCTGGGCCGCGGCGTCTCGGCCACGCTGACCCGCGTGCGGGATCGGCTGCGCGCCTATGTCCTGCGGCCCGAGGGTGGCCCGAAGACGGCGCTGCGTCCTGGCGCGCGCTGGGAATGGCGGGCCTTCTGGCCGTCCGGCGCGCGGCCCCGCCTGCCGCCCGCGCTCGACCTCGCCGGCGAGGCCCGTCCGGGCGACGAGGAGACGAATGTGGACACCTACCTCTTCGTCCATGGCAAGCGGGACAACATCAAGCTCCGCGGCGGGGGGCTGAAGGTGAAGCCCGTCATCGAGGCCTTCGACGAATTCTGTGCCTTCGGGCCGAGCCTCCGGCTGGACTTCCCCGCGCGCACCCAGCGCCTGTCGGGCATCTTCGCCCGGTTCAACGACGTCCACGCGAAGCTGCGCGGCCGGGAGGAACTGCTGGCGGCCCTGGTGGCAGCCGGCTACCACCCGGGGGTGATCGAGGTCCGCAAGACCCGGCGCCAGTACCGCGCCATCCTCGGCGTGAAGGTCGAGCTGGCGCGGCTCACGGTCGGTGACCGGGAATTCCTCTCCCTCAGCCTGGAAAGTCGCTACCTCACGGCGCTGCGCGTCCTGTCGCGCCATGTCGAGGCGGAGGGGGCGGTGGTCGGCGGCTATGCCGAGTTTCTGGAGCAGGTGGCCCAGGGGGGCGGGTGAGGGGCGGGTGCCGGCCCCACCAGCCGGCGCCGAATGGGGCTGGAGCCCGGGCTCGCTCCCAGAAATGTCACCTCAACCCGGTAATTCGACCTCCACGCGCCACCCGGGCCGTCCTGCGGCGTTGGCTTGGCAGGCAAGGCAGGGGTTCGGCATGGCGCGCTGGGAGAGATATGAGGATGAGCGTGGCGCACGACGGGGCGACTGGCTCCTGGGCGGCGCCGCCCTGGCGGCGATTCTGGCGCTGGGCGCAAAAGCTTCCCTCACTTCAACCCCGCGCCAGCCCGCCCCTTCGCCACACCCGGGGCAGGGGATGGAAGCCGCCCCCTCGAGGGCCGGCGCCGGCGTCGCGGCGCGCAAGCCGGCCGAAATCCCCCCCCGAGGCTGGTGGCAGATCCTGAAGCGCACCGCCCAGCAGGCCAATGAGGACCGGCTGATGATGGAGGCCGCGGCCATCACCTTCTACACCCTGCTGGCGCTGTTCCCGGCGCTGGCGGCGCTGGCCTCGCTTTACGCGCTATGGGCGGACCCCGCGACCATCCAGGGGCATCTCTCCGCGCTGGCCGGCTTCGTCCCCGAAGGCGGCATGCAGATCATCGAGGAACAGGTGACGCGCGTGACCGAAACCGCCGGCGGCACGCTGGGCTTCGGCGCGGTGCTGGGCCTGCTCATCTCGCTGTGGTCGTCCAACCAGGCGGCGAAGGCGATGTTCGACGCGCTGAACATCGTCTACGAGGAGCGCGAGAAGCGCAGCTTCGTCCACTTCACGGCCGTGACGCTGGCCTTCACCCTCTGCCTCATCCTCTTCGCCATCCTGACCATGATGGGCGTGGTCGCGGTGCCGGTGGTGCTGGGCATGGTGGGGATGGGCGGCACGGCGGAGACCCTGCTGCGCTATGGCCGCTGGCCGGTGCTGCTGATCCTGGTGGGGCTGGTGCTGGCCTGCCTCTATCGCTGGGGGCCGAGCCGGGCGAGCGCGAAATGGCGCTGGGTGAGCTGGGGCAGTGCCTTCGCCTCCGTGGCGTGGCTGGGCGGTTCGGCGGCCTTCTCCTGGTATGTCTCGAATTTCGGCACCTTCAACGAGACCTATGGCTCGCTCGGCGCCGTGGTGGGCTTCATGACCTGGATCTGGCTCTCGGCCCTGGTCATCCTGCTGGGGGGCGAGCTGAACGCCGAGATGGAACACCAGACGGCCCGCGACACGACCGACGCGCCGGACAAGCCGATGGGCACGCGCCATGCCGAAATGGCCGACCACGTGGCGGCGAGATAGGCGAGGGCGCCTCAACCGCCATCGCGCGCCGACAGCAACAGCCCCGCCGCCGTTCGCACTCGGACGAAAGCCACGCCGAAGGCCGCGTCCAGCCGCGCATCCTCGGCCAGCGCCGCCGCCGCTTCCAGCGCGTGCAGGCGTCCCTGGTGCAGCAGCGCCAGGCGGTCGCAGCCGGCCAGCGCCAGGTTGAGGTCATGCACCACCACGGCCACGGCCGCACCCTCCCGCGCCGCCGCGCGCAGCCGCCGCATGAGGGCGAGGGACTGCCCCACATCCAGCGCCGCCGTCGCCTCATCGGCCAGCACCACGCCCGGCCGCGTGGCCAGCACCGAGGCGGCCAGCACACGCGCCCGCTCCCCGCCGGAGAGGCTGGACCAGCGCCGCGCCAGCATCCCCGCCACGCCATGCAGGGTGGCCACCTCCTCCAGCCCCTCGGCGCTGCCGCCCCGCTCGAGTCCCAGGCGCAGCAGTTCGCGCGCCGTGTAGTCCCAGTGTGGCGCGAAATGCTGCGGCAGGTAGCCCATGCGCCGGGCGCGCTCCCGCGCCGGCCAGGCGGGCAGGGGGCGGCCATGCAGCCGGACCTCGCCCGTGGCGGGGCGCAGCAGCCCGGCCATCAGGCGCAGCAGCGTGGTCTTGCCCGCGCCATTGGGGCCGATGAGGCCCAGCACCTTGCCAGGATGCAGGTCGAAGGTGACGTCTTCCACCAGTGCCGCCGCGCCGGCGCGGTAGCCCAGGCCCCGCAGGCTGAGCGCCGCCTCAGCCACGCCGCGCCTCCCGCGCCAGGACCAGCAGGAAGAAGGGCGCGCCGATCGCCGCCGTGACGAGGCCGAGCGGGATTTCCGCCGGCGGCAGAAGGGCCCGCGCCGCGCCGTCGCACAGCATGGCCAGCCCCGCGCCGATGGCCGCCGCGCGCGGCAGCAGCCCCCGGTGCAGCGGCCCCGAGGTCCAGCGCGCCAGATGCGGCGCCATCAGCCCCACGAAGCCCACCAGCCCGCCCCACACCACGCTGACCGCCACCACGAAGGCGCCGGCCAGCACGGCCAGCGCCACGAAGCGCCGCACCGGCAGGCCGAAGGATTCCGCCACGGCCTCGCCCAGCCCCAGCAGATCAAGCCCTCGCGCCAGGGCAAGGCACAGCGCCAGAGCCGCCACCGTCAGCGCCGCCAGCACGGCCAGTTCCGGCCAAGAGGGCGTTTGCACGCCCCCCAGCGCCCAGGCCAGCACGGCCTGCAGGCTGACCGTCTCGTCGGACAGCGCCAGCATCAGGAAGGAGCGCACCGCCCCCAGCAGCGCCGCCACCGCGACCCCCGCCAGCAGCAGCGCGGCGATGGAGGTCCCATCCGCCAGCCGCGCCAGCGCCAGCACCAGCCAGGTCGCCCCCCAGGCGCCACAGAAGGCGAAAAGCGGCAGGGCCAGCCATTGCGGCAGCGGCAACGCCACCAGCAGCGCCACCGTGGCGCCCACCGCCGCCCCGCCCGCGCTGCCCAGCAGATAGGGCTCCGCCAGCGGGTTGCGGAACACGCCCTGGAACACCGCGCCACCCAGCGCCAGCAGCGCGCCCACGCACCCCGCCGCCAGCACGCGCGGCAGGCGCCATTGCCACAGGAGTTGCCCCAGGGGCTGCGCCGGGTCGGCCAGCAGGGAGAGCGCCTCGGCCGGCGTCAGCGTCACCGCCCCCAGCATCAGCCCCGCCAGGAGCCCCAGCGGCGGCAACAGCCAGGCGATCATGCCGCTTCCCCGTGCAGCAGCCGCGCCAGGCTCTCCACCCCATCCACCACGCGCGGCCCGGGGATGAGGAATGGCGCGCGGCTGACCACATGCACGCGGCCGGCGCGCAGCGCCGAGAGCGCCGCGAAGCCGGTGCGGTGCGGCACCTCCGCCGCCTGGTCGGGCCGGCCGGCGACCAGGTAGACATCCGGATCGGCGCGCAGGATGGCTTCGCCCGAGACGAACGGCGGCCCGCTGGGCGAAAGCTCCGGAAACACGCTCTCGCCGCCCGCCAACCGCACCGCGTCGAAGGAATAGCTGCCAGGGCGGATGGTGCCATAGACGCCGCGCCCGGTGCTGGAGGTCTCCATAAAGACCCGCACCGGCGCGCGGCCTACCAGCCGCACCCGCACGGCGTCGAGCCGCGCTTCCAGCCGCGTCACCAGCGCCTCCGCCACCGCCTCCTGCCCCGTGGCCATTCCCAGCAGGCGGAGGTTGGAGAAGATCTGCGGCAGGTCGCGATGCGTCACCACCAGAGTGGGCACGCCGATGCGCGCCATGGGCTCGGTCAGCGCATGGGCGGCGTTGCGGGCGGGCGTCATCACCACCAGGTCGGCGTCCAGCCGCGCGATGGCCTCGGCCGAGAAGCCGAGCCGCCCGCCCACCAGCGGCAGCCCCTGCACCTCGGGCGGGAAGCGGGTGTAGGCCTCGATGCCCACCACGCGGTCCAGCGCGCCGATGGCGGCCAGCATCTCGGTGTTGGAGGCGAAGATGGCCACGATCCGCCGCGGCGGCCGTCCGATGACGACGCGCCGCCCCAGCCCGTCCGTCAGTACGCGCGGCCAGGAGGAAGCGCGCGCGGCCGCCGGCGCGAGCAGTGGCGCGGCCAGCAGGGCGCGGCGAGGCAGCGTCAGAATGTGACGCGCATCCCGGCCGTGAACTCCCGCCCCGGCATCGAATTGCCCAGCCCGCCATTGGAGAAGCGTGCATCCCCCAGGAAGGGCTGCCCCGCCGTCGCGATGAAGAGCGCGTGGTTGTTCACGTCGAACAGGTTGTTGATCGCGCCGAAGATCCGCAAGCCCGGCGCCTGCTCGGGCAGGGGCTGGAAGCTGCCGCGCAAATTCCACACCCAGAAGGCTCCCTTGCGGTGGATGTATTCGCGGAAGGGCTCGGCCGCCGGGATCAGCAGGTTCTCCTCGGTGTCGTAGTGGATGGGGCCGCGCAGGATGCCCAGCACCGAGACATCCCAGCGCGCCTGCCCCACCGTGGTGCCGATGGCCGCCTGGTAGCGATACATGCGCTGCGCCGTGCGCGTGTTCACCGTGGGGCCGAGCCGCGCGCCCTCGTCGATCATGTCGAAATTCCAGGACGCATTGGCGAAGGCGGTCCAGCGCCAGCCCTCAATGCCGAAGGCGCGCGCCATGTCGGCCTGGAGCTGCACCTCCAGCCCCCGCACCAGGATGTCGCCGGGGTTGTTCACATAGTCCGAGGTATTGGCCACGCCGGGCCGCGCGCGGGTGGTGATGCGGTCATGGATGGTGTTCTGGAACAGCGCCACATCGGCCCGCCATCCGGGGCGGAACAGCGCCGCGCCCACCTCGTATTGCGTGCTGGTCTCGGGGCGCAGGTTCGGGTTGCCGAAGACGCGCCCGCCGCCCAGCGCCGTGAAATCCGCCGCGAGGTCGGTGGCCGTGGGCGCGCGGAAGCCTGTGGCCGCATTGGCGCGCAGCACGGCGCCTTCCGCCACGCGCAGGCTGGCGCCGGCCGACCAGGTGGTGGCCTCGTACTCCGCGCTGCGGAGGCGCAGGGCCGGCTGGTTGGGGGTCGCGTCCACCTGGGTCTCGCCCCAGGTCCGGCGCACGCCGCCGCGCAGCGTCAGCCGGTCATCCCACAGGCGCTGCGACAATTCGGCGAAGAGGCCGAGTGTCCGCTCGGTCTGGTCATTGTCGAAGGGGGGCACCTGGGTGGTGATGCCACTTCCCGGCAGCCCCACGCGCCAGCGCGTCGAGCGCAGCGTGGAATGTTCGAGGTCGAGCCCCGTCACCAGCTCCGCCCCCTGCCACAGCCGCATGGAGGGCTGCAGGCGCAGCCCCAGGATATCCAGCGTGCGGCGGTTGCGGTCCGCATCGGTGCCGATCACCGGCAGGCCGGTGCCGCCCCGCTGCACGGGCGAGCGCCAGCGGAAATGGTCCACGTCGCGCACCGCGTAGAACTGGCCGAACCAGCGATAGCGGCCGTCCGCCGTGCCGCCGTCCAGCGTCACGTCGGCGGAGGCGTTGGTGCGGTCCTCGCTATTGGTGGGGTTCCAGGCCGAGCCGCGGAAGCCCGCATCATAGGTGCCATCGGTCCGCAACGTGACGCCCAGGCGTCCCAGCCCCGTCTGCACGCCGAGCGCGCCCAGCGCGCCCAGCCGGTTCCACTGCGTGCCCGCCTGCTCGCCTCCGCCGCCCGCGCGGTAGGAGTCGCGCCGGCCGCCCGCGAAGCCCAGGTAATAGTCCACGCCGGCACTCTCCAGCGCGCCGCCATAGCCCGCGCGCCCCTCGACCAGGCCCCAGGAGCCGCCACGGATCTCGGCCCGCCCGCCCGGCGAGTTCACCCCGTCGCGCAGGATCAGGTTGATGACGCCGCCGAGCGCCTGGCTGCCATAGACCACGCTGGCCGGGCCACGGATCACCTCGATGCGTGCGACCTCGGAGGGGCTGAGCTTCGACAGGTTGGCCGTGCCCGCGCGCCGCCCGTTCACCAGCACCAGCACCTGGCTGCGGAAGTCGCGCCCCTGGCCATCAGTGGCGCCGCCGCGGATGTTGATGCTGGTCTGCGCCGGCGTCCATTCGCTGAAGAAGCCGACCGCATTCTCGGCCAGCAAATCGGTCAGGTTCTGTGCGGTGCTGTTGCGGATGGTGGCTTCGTCAATCACCTGCACGGTGCCCGCAAGCGAGGAGCGCGGCTCCGGCCGGCGCGTGGCGGTCACCACCACCTCGTCCAGGCTGGCCGTGGGGGGCAGCCGCACCTCCGGGGCCGTGCCCTGCGCGCGAAGGGGGGCAGCGGGCAGGGCCAGCACGGCCAGCGCCGAGCCGACCAGAAGAAGCTGTCGCATCGGTTCAGAGATTCCAGAAGAGAAGGGCGGAGACCTTGGGGGCGGCGAGTTCGACCCCGCCGCAGGGCAGGGGGCGCGCCGCCGCCTCCACCGCCGCGCGGCAGGCGGCCGGCGGCTGGGCGAGTTGGGCGGCGCAATAGGCGGTGGCGGCGTCGAGCCCGTCGAAGCGCGCGCGGAAGGTCCAGGGGGCGAGGCGGATGTCGTGCGGCTGGTCCGGTCCGAGGGCGGCCAGCACGCCGCGCAGGGCGGGTGTCTCATCCTCGCCATGCAGGGCGGCGGGCAGGGCGCCGGCCAGGCACCAGCGGCGCGGGCCGTGCTGGGCCGGCACCACCCAGGCCACCCGCGCCCGCGCGAGCGCCCGCATGTGGCCGAGCAAGGTCCGCGGCGCCTGGAGCGTGCCGCCGATATTGGCGGCGAAGGCCCAATGGTGCGGGGCGAGGCCGAGCGCGGGCAGGGATTCCCAGCAGGCGTTCAGCGGGCGCAGGCCGGTCCTGTCCATGCGCCGCAGCCGTCCCAGCCTGGCGCGCAGATAGCGATTGGGCTCCAGCGCGGTCCAGCCCGCGGTCTCCGGCAGCCAGGGCAGGACCGGGTGGCCGGCGCCGGCGCCGATGTCGAGCAGGCTCTCGGGCGCCTCCCCGCGCAGGGCGCCCGCGATGGCCGCGCCATAGTCCGAACGGTCCAGCGCCTGGGCGTAGAACCGCGCGGCGCGGTCGGGCCAGACGGAACCCCGGCCCGCATTCGGGGAGAGGCTGCCCTCTGGGCGCGGATCGGGGTTAGACTGCGGTGCCATCCGGCCGATCCTGTGATAAGATCACATCATGTGCAAGAGCATCCCCTTTCCGCGTTCGCTCTCCGCCTCGGCGCGGGGCGAATTTCTCGCCAGCGCCGCCGCGCCGCCGCTGTCGCGCAACCAGGCGCTGGTGATGGGCGTCCTGCGCGCCGAGACGGGCCGGGCGCTGACCGCCTATGAGGTGCTGGAACGCCTGCGCCCGGAGGGAATCCGGGGGCCGCAGACGGTGTATCGCGCCCTGGACGCGCTGCGCGAGGCTGGGCTGATCCATCGCATCGAAAGCCTGAACGCCTACACTTCCGCCGTCAGCGCGCGGCCGAGCTGCGGCTGCACGCCGGCGCCCTATGACGACCATGCCCACCCCAGCGCCTTCGCGGTCTGCCGCGGCTGCGGCGCGGTGAATGACCTGGAGGATGCGGCGCTGGCGGCGGTGCTGGGTGTGGCCGCCGATGGCAGCGGCTATGCGGTGGAGCGCCGCGTGGTGGAGCTGGTGGGCACCTGCCCCGACTGCGCCCGGGCCGCGGCGGAGGCCTGACCGCGCGCCCGGCTGTGATGGTATTCAATAACATGGGCGGCCCGCCCTTGCCGCATGGGGGCAACCTCGCCGCCGCGCGGCGGCGCTTCCCGGGGGCGCCGGAGCCGTTCCTCGATCTCTCTACCGGCATCGCGCCGGGCGCCTATCCGCTGCCGAGCCTGCCACCGGAGGTCTTCACCCGCCTGCCGGAACCCGCCGACCATGCCGCCCTCTGTGCCCTGGCCGCGCGGCGCTGGGGCGTGCCGGCCGGGGCGCGGGTGGTGGCGGCCCCTGGCACGCAGATCCTGCTGCCCATGATCGCGGCACTGCAGCAGCCAGGCGAGGCGCGCATCCTGGGCCCCACCTATGCCGAGCACGCCCGGGCCGCTGCCTTGGCCGGACATGCGGTGCGCGAGGTGCCGGCGCTGGAGGCGCTGACGCCGGCCACGGTCGTGACGGTGGTGAACCCGGACAATCCTACCGGCCGCGTGCTGCCCTTCGCCGTGCTGGAGGCCCTCGCCGCCGCCCAGCGCGCGGCGGGCGGATTGCTGGTGGTGGACGAGGCCTTCCTCGACGCCGACCCTAGTCTGCCCAGTGCGCTGCCCCTGGTGCCGGGGGGTGGGGTGATGGTGCTGCGCTCCTTCGGCAAGTTTCATGGGCTGGCGGGGGTGCGGCTGGGCTTTGCCGTGGCGGCTGAGGACATCGCCGCGAGGCTGGAGGCGCTGCTGGGTCCGTGGTGTGTCGCGGGGCCGGCTTTACATGCGGGGCTGGCGGCACTGGCCGATGAGGGCTGGGCGGCGGCGCAGCGCGAACATCTGCGCGCGGCGACGGGGCGCCTTGATGCGGTGGTGGCGGCCGCAGGGCTCACCGTGCTGGGCGGAACGCCGCTGTTCCGTTTCGTGGCGGCACCCCCCGGCACCGGGGAGCGCCTGGGTCGCGCCGGCGTCCTGGTGCGCGAGTTCCCCCATTGGCCGGACCGGCTGCGCCTCGGCCTGCCACGCGACGAGGCCGGTTTCGCGCGGCTGGCGGCGGCCCTGGCGTGACCGGGCTCGCCCTTCTCGCGCTGTTGATCGAGGCGGCCATCGGTTATCCGCAGCGCCTGGTGGACCGCATTGGCCATCCCGTCATCTGGATCGGGCGGCTGATCGGGGCCATGGATCGCGGCTGGAACCAGGCGGCGCGCAGCTTCGCCGCGCGGCGCGCGGCCGGGGTGGCCGCGCTGCTTGTGCTGGTGCTGGTGGCTGGCGGCGTGGGCTTCGCGCTGCAATCGGCGCTGCTGGCGCTACCCTTCGGGTTGGTGGTCCTGGCGGTGCTGGCCAGCAGCCTGCTGGCGCAGCGCAGCCTGCATGAGCATGTGGCCCGCGTGGCCGCCGCGCTGGAACAGGGCGGGCTGGAGGCGGGGCGGGAGGCCGTCTCCCACATCGTGGGCCGCGACCCGCTTTCGCTGGACGAGGCGGGCGTGGCTCGCGCGGCGATCGAGAGCCTCGCGGAGAATTTCTCCGACGGCGTCACCGCGCCGGGCTTCTGGCTGGCCGTTGGCGGGCTGCCGGGGGCGGCCATCTACAAGGCCGTGAACACCGCCGACAGCATGATCGGCCATCGCACCGCCCGGCACGAGGCCTTCGGCTGGGCCTCGGCGCGCTGCGACGACGTGCTGAACCTGCCGGCCTCGCGCCTGACGGGGCTCGCCCTCATCGCCGCCGCTGCGCTGCTGCCGGGGATGGATGCGCGCGGCGCCTGGCGTGCCATGTGGCGCGACGCGAAGCGCCACCGCTCGCCCAATGCCGGCTGGCCGGAGGCCGCGATGGCGGGCGCGCTGGGCCTCGCGCTGGCCGGCCCGCGCCGCTATGGCGGCGTGCTGTTGGAGGATGCCTTCATGGGCGACGGGCGGCGCGAGGCCAGTGCCGCCGACATCCGCGCCGCGCTGCGCCTCTACCGCACGGCCGACGCCCTGCTCATCACGCTGCTGGCGCTGGCCTTCCTCGCGCTGCAAGGCTGAGCAGCGCGTCGAGGTCGAGATGCGCTTCCAGGTGCGCGGCCAGCGCATCGAGCGCTGCCTCCACCTCCGCCTCATGGTCCAGGCGCGGGGCGCCGGCGTTGAAGCGGGCGAGCCAGGAAGCCCGCTGCGCCGTCGCGCCGAAGAGGCCATGGATGTAGGTGCCGGTGACGCGCCCATCGGGCGAGACGGCGCCTTCCGCGCCACCATCCTCCAGAGTGGCGAAGGCGCGGGCGCGTGCGGGGCCATCGGTGCGGCCCATATGCATTTCGTAGCCCGACAGCGCCGCGCCGTCATGGCTGTGGCCGCGCACGGGCACGAGGCGCTTCTCGCCGGAGAGCACCGTGTCCACCGCCAGCAGCCCGAGGCCAGGCAGGGTGCCGGGCGGGCCCTCCACGCCGTCGGGGTCGGCCACGGTCCGGCCCAGCATCTGGTAGCCCCCGCACAGCCCCAGCACATGCCCGCCGCGCCGCAGATGGGCGGCGATGTCCACATCGAAGCCCGCCGCGCGCAGCGCGCGTAGGTCGGACAGGGTGGACTTCGATCCGGGGAGGATGACCAGATGCGCGTCGCCCGGAAGCGCCTGGCTGGGCCGGACGCGCACCACCTCCACCTCCGGCTCCGCGATCAGCGGATCGAGATCATCGAAATTGGCGATGGCGGGCAGCACGGGCACGGCCACGCGCAGCTTCGCCCCAGGCTTGCGCGCGAGCGGATGATCCAGCGCCAGCGCATCCTCGGCCGGCAGCTTCGCGGCCTCGGGCAGGTGCGGCACGAGGCCCAACGCCGCCCAGCCCGTGCGCGCCGCGATCAGCGCCATGCCATCGGCGAAGAGCGCCGGATCGCCCCGGAAGCGGTTGACGAGGAAGCCGCCGATCATGGCCGCATCGGCCGGGTCCAGCACCGCATGGGTGCCGACCAGGGAGGCGATGACGCCGCCACGGTCAATGTCGCCGATCAGCACCACAGGCACATCCGCCGCGCGCGCGAAGCCCATGTTGGCGATGTCGTTGGCGCGGAGGTTCACCTCCGCCGCGCTGCCGGCGCCCTCGACCAGCACGATGTCCGCCTCGGCCCGCATGCGCGCGAAACTGTTCAGCACGGCCGCCATGAAGCCGGGCTTGAGGCGCTGGTATTCCGCGGCTCGCGCCTGGCCCACCACGCGCCCCTGCACGATGATCTGCGCGCCCACCTGGCTTTGCGGCTTGAGCAGCACGGGGTTCATGTGCACCGAGGGCGCCACGCCAGCGGCGCGCGCCTGCAGCGCCTGCGCGCGCCCGATCTCGCCACCATCAGCCGTGACGGCGGCGTTGTTGCTCATGTTCTGCGGCTTGAAGGGGCGCACGCGCAGGCCGCGCCGGGTGAAGGCGCGCGCCAGCCCCGCCACGATCAGCGACTTGCCGACATCGGAGCCCGTGCCCTGGAACATCAGCGCGAGCGACATCAGAACTCGATGCCCTTCTGCGCCTTCACGCCCGCGGCGAAGTGGTGCTTCACCACCCCCATCTCGGTGACGAGATCCGCCGCCTCGATCAGCGCGGGCTTCGCGTTGCGGCCGGTGACGACCACGTGCAGCAATGGCCGCCGCGCGGCCAGGTCCGCCAGCACGCCCTCCAGCGGCAGGTAGTCATAGCGCAGGGCGATGTTGAGCTCGTCGAGCAGCACCAGGTCCAGCGACGGGTCCGCCAGCATCTTCCGCGCCATCTCCCATGCGCGTGTCGCGGCGGCCACGTCGCGGGCGCGGTCCTGGGTTTCCCAGGTGAAGCCCTCGCCCATGGAATGCCAGCGCACACGCTCGCCGAATTGCGTCAGCGCGGCCCGCTCGCCCGTCTCCCAGGCGCCCTTGATGAACTGCACCACGCCCACGCGCCCGCCCGCGCCCAGCATCCGCAGCGCGAGGCCGAAAGCCGCGGTGGACTTGCCCTTGCCCGGCCCCGTGTGGACGATCAGCAGGCCTTTTTCCGTGATGGTCTTGGACGCCACCTCGGCGTCCTGCACGGCCTTGCGGGCGGCCATCTTGGCGCGGTGGCGCGCTTCCTCCTCGCTCATGGCTTCACCTTCAGCGGGATGCCGGCCACCACCAACTCCACATGATCCGCCAGCGCCGCGATGCGTTGGTTCAGCACGCCTTGCGCGTCGCGGAAACGCCGGCCGAGCGGGGTGGCGGGCACGATGCCCTGGCCCACCTCGTTCGAGACCAGCACCACCGGCCCCATGCGGGCGCGCAGCGCGCCCTCCAGCGCCTCCGTCGCCGCGCTGATGTCGTTTTCCGCCAGCATCAGGTTGGACAGCCACAGCGTCAGGCAATCCACCAGCACGGGCGGGCGGGCGCGGGACAGGATGTCCGGCAGGTCGCGCGGGGCGTCCAGCGTCTCCCACCCCGCCTCGCGCCGCGCGCGGTGCGCGGCGATTCGCGCCGCCATCTCGGCGTCGAAGGCCTCGGCGGTGGCGATATAGGTCCAGGGCGGGGGCAGGGCGGTGACGAGGGCTTCGGCGCGGCGGCTCTTGCCCGAACGCGCGCCCCCCAGGATCAATGTCAGGCTGTTCACGCCGCGATCATGCCCCAGGAAAGGCTGATTGACACGCCCCGCGTCACCCCGCTTGATAGGCCGGTTCGAAGGTTCCCCGGGGACGGGGATGAAAAGGGAATCCGGAGCGGGCCACGCGGCCCGAGGCCGGAGCTGCCCCCGCAACTGTGAACGGTGAGCGGGCATCACATGTCACTGGGCGAACCCATCGCGAGATGGGGCCCGGGAAGACGATGCCCCGCGGTGATCCGTGAGCCAGGAGACCTGCCCGCGAACACAGAATGCGCCGGGCGGGGTGCCTCGGGGCAGGGCCATGTTGGCAGGGGCGTGCGGTGACGCGCGCGCCCCGGATGCACCCTTTCGCCCTGATCTGGGGCCGGAGCATCCGCGCGTGTCCTCCGATGTCGTGATCTTCGTCTGCACGAGCTGCAAGCGCGAGGGCGATGCGCCCGACGCCCCCCGCGCCGGCGCCGCCCTGGGCGAGGCCGTGGCCGCGGCCGGCCCGCACCGCGTGCAATTCGTGAAGTGCCTGTCCAATTGTTCGCGTGGCCCTTCGGCGGCGCTCGTCCGGCCTGGCGGCTGGAGCTACGTCTTCGGGAAGCTGGAAGTGGACGCCTCGCCCGAGGCGCTGCACGAGGGCGCCACGCTGCTCGGCGCCTCCGAGGACGGCACCATGCCCTGGAAGGGCCGCCCCGACATCCTGAAGCGCCAGATGATCGCGCGCATCCCCCCCTTCGACTTCACCCCCGCGGAGAGCGCGCCATGAGCGGCCAGAGCCTCGACAAAACCCCCTGCACCATCGTCACGGGCTTCCTCGGCGCGGGAAAGACCACGCTGATCCGGCATCTGCTGGAGAACCCGGGCGGGCGGCGCATCGCCGTCATCGTGAACGAGTTCGGCGACATCGGCATGGACGCCGAAATCCTGCGCGGCTGCGGCGTGGAGGCCTGCGCGGAAGCCGATATCGTGGAACTCGCCAATGGCTGCATCTGCTGCACCGTGGCCGATGACTTCGTGCCCACGCTGGACGCGCTGCTGGCGCGCGAGCCGCGGCCGGACCACATCCTGATCGAGACCTCGGGCCTCGCTCTCCCAAAGCCGCTGGTGCAGGCCTTCCATTGGCCCGCCATCAAGGGGCGCGTGACGGTGGATGGGGTGGTGGCGGTGGTGGATGGCGCCGCGCTTGCGGAAGGCCGTGTGGCGCATGACGAGGCGGCGCTGGCCGCGCGACGCGCCGCCGACCCTTCGCTCGACCATGATGACCCGGTGGAGGAGGTCTTCGAGGACCAGGTGGCCTGCGCCGACCTGATCGTGCTGACCAAGGCCGACCTGCTGGACGAGGTCGGGCTGGCCCGCGCCCGTGCGGCGCTGGGCGCCGCCCTGCCGCGGCCCATCGGCGTGCTGGAGGCGCAGTCGGGCCGCATCTCGCCCGCGCTGCTGTTGGGCCTGGGCCTCGCCACCGAGGCCGAGATCGAGGCCCGCCGCACCCATCACGACAATGAGGAGGACCACGACCACGAGGATTTCGATTCCGTGGTCCTGCCGCTGCCCGAAGTGACCGATGCCAACGCCCTGGCACAGCGCGTCGCCGCCGCCTGCGCCGTGCCCGGCGTGCTGCGCGCCAAGGGCTTCGCCGCCGTTGTCGGCAAGCCCATGCGGCTGCTGGTGCAGGCCGTGGGCCAGCGTGTCGGCCATCATTTCGACCGCGCCTGGGCGCCAGGCGAGACGCGTTCTGGCCAGCTGGTCGTGCTCGGCCTGCACGGCTTCGACGCGGCCGCGGTGGCCGAGGCGCTCGCCGCGCCCTGATGCCATGCACCTGCTGAACACCTCCACCGCGACGCTGGACGAGCAGGCGGAGCCTGTCGATCTCCGCCAGCCGCCCGCGCCCATGGCGGTGCTCAGCTTCACCGACAGCGACCTGGCGGGCCTCGCCGCGGCATGGGAGGCGGAGCGGGACGTGCTGCCCGCGCTGCGCCTGGTACCGTTGCGCGAGTTGCGCCACCCCATGTCGGTGGATCTCTGGCTGGACCGCACGGCGGCGGGGGCGCGCATCATCGTGCTGCGGCTGTTGGGGGGGCTCGACTGGTGGCGCTATGGCGCCGAGCAGCTGGCGGCGTTCTGCCGCGCACGCGGCATCGCGCTGGCCGTGCTGCCGGGCGAGGACCGCGCCGACCCGCGCCTGCCCGCCCTGTCCACCCTGCCGGCCGAGGAATGCGCGGCCTTGCTGGAGGGGTTCCGCGCGGGCGGGGTGGCCGCGCTGCGCGGCGTGCTGCGGCGCATGGCGGGACATTGCGGGGTGGTGCTGGAGGCCGCGCCTGCCCAAGCCCTGCCGCCCGCCGGCTTCTGCGCGGAATGGCCCGCGCCCGACGGCACGCGCCCCGTGGTGCCTATCATCTTCTACCGCTCCATGCGGCTGGCGGAGGACATGGCGCCCGTCACCGCCCTGGCGGAGGCGCTGGCCGCGCAGGGCGTGGCCCCGGTGCCGATCTTCGTGGCGAGCCTGAAGGAGCCGCATTCGGTGGCCTTCCTGCGGGCCGAACTGCCCCGGCTGAACCCGGCGCTGATCGTCTCCTGCACGGCCTTCGCCGAGGGGCAGGGCCAGCCTTTGCTGGCCGCCAGCGGCGTGCCGGTGATCCAGGCCGTCATCGCCACCACCGCGCGCGCGGCCTGGGAGGGTGGCGCGCGTGGGCTGGGTGCCGCCGACCTCGCCATGCATGTCGTGCTGCCGGAGCTGGACGGACGCGTGCTGGGCGGCGCCATCGGCTTCAAGGACGTGGCACCCAGCGCGCCGGAGCTGGGCTTCACGCGCCAGATCAACCGCGCCGAGCCCGACCGCGTGGCGCAACTCGCCGCGCGCATCACGGCGCTGCTGCGGCTGCGCGAAACGCCGCCCGCGCAACGGCGCCTGGCGGTGCTGCTGCCCGACTACCCCGGCGCGGGCGGGCGCACGGGCTATGCGGTGGGGCTCGATGTGCCGTCCAGCGTGCTGGCGCTGCTGGAGGATTTGCGCGCCGCCGGCTACGACACGGGCACCGCGCCGGCCACGCCGCGCGCCCTGCTCGACGCCCTGGCCGAGCCGCGCGCCGCCTGGCCCGTCGCCGAATACGCCAGTGCGCCAGACGAGGCCTGGGGCGCCCCCGCCGACGACGCCGACGTGGCCGACGGTGCCTTCCGCTTCCGCACGCTCGAATGCGGCAACATGCTGCTGGCCGTGGCGCCCGATCGCGGACGCGCTAGCGACCGCCGAGCCACCTATCACGACGCCGCCCTGCCGCCGCGCCACGCGCTGCGCGCCTTCGGCCTCTGGCTGCGCCAGGCGCGCGACGTGCACGCCGTCATCCACATGGGCGCCCATGGCACGCTGGAATGGCTGCCAGGCAAGGCCGTGGCGCTGACCGCCGATTGCTTCCCCGAGCGCGTGCTGGGCGCGCTGCCCGTGGTCTATCCCTTCCTCGTCAGCAATCCGGGCGAGGCCGCCCAGGCCAAGCGGCGCATCGCCGCCGTCACGCTGGGCCATCTGCCGCCGCCGCTCACCACGCCTGGCCTCGCACCGGAACTGCACGACCTCGACCGGCTGCTCGACGAATTCGCGGCCGCCGATGGCATGGACCGCCGCCGCCGCGAACGCCTCGCACAGCTCATCCAGCAGAAGGCCGCTTCGGTGCCGACGCTGCCCGCCCTGCCGGACGATGCCGATGAACGCCTGCGCGCGCTGGACGCCTGGATGTGCGATGTGAAGGAACTGGCATTGCAGGACGGGCTGCATGTCTATGGCCGCGCCGCCCCCGGCGCCGATGCCGAACGCGCCGCCTGCGCAGAGGCCGAGCGCGCGGGGCTGCTGGCTGCCCTTGACGCCCGGCACATTCCGCCCGGCCCCGCTGGCGCCCCCGCGCGCGGACGGCGCGATGTGATGCCCACGGGCCGCAACCTCGCCACCACCGATCCGCGCGGCCTGCCCACGCCGACGGCCATGGAACTCGGGCGCCTCGCGGCCGCCGAGGCGCTGCGTCTCTACGCGCAGGAACATGGCGAGATGCCACGCCGCCTGGTGCTGGACCTCTGGGGCAGCGCCACGCTTCGCACCGGCGGCGAGGAGATCGCCCAGGGACTGGCCCTGCTGGGCTGCACCCCGGTCTGGGAGGCCGCCACCGGCCGCGTCACCGGCATCGAGGTGCAGCCCCCCGCCGCACTGGGCCGCGCGCGGGTGGACGTGACTTGGCGCATCTCCGGCCTGTTCCGTGACCTGTTTCCGGCGCAGATCGCGCTGCTGGACGCCGCCGTGCGGGCGGTCGCCGCGCGCGACGAGAGTGCCGAGGAAAACCCGCTGGCCGCTGCGCGCCGCGCGGGCGAACCGCTCGCCCGCATCTTCGGCGCGGCGCCCGGCGCCTATGGCGCGGGGGTGGAGGAGGCGCTTTCTTCCGGCGACTGGACCGCGCGCGAGGAGCTGGGCCGCGCCTACCTCGCCGCCGCCTCGCACCGCTATGGCGGCGCGGGCGGCGAGGCGGAACCCGATGCTGGCTTCGCCGCGCGCGTGGCACAGGCGGACGCGCTGCTGCACGCGGGCGACGATCCGGGGCGGGACCTGTTGCAGGGCGGCGCCGATGTCGCGCACCTCGGCGGCTTCGCGGCCGCGGCGGCGGCATTGGGAGCCACTCCCGCGCTGATCACGCTGGACACGACCGACCCCGCCCGCCCGCGCGCCCGCCCGCTGGAGGCGGCGCTGCGCCGGCTGGTGATGGGCCGCGCGGTGGATCCGCGTTTCATCGCGGGCCAGATGCGCCACGGCCCGCGCGGCGCCTCCGAACTGGCCGAGACGGTGGACCGGCTGGTGGCCTTCGCCGAGACCACGAACGCCGTGGACGGCACCCTGCTGGACCGCATCCACGCCGCCTATGTGCGGGATGCGGCGGTGCGCGATTTCCTGCGCCGCGAAAACCCGGCCGCCGCGCGCGCCATCGCGCTGCGCCTCTCCGATGCGCTGCGGCGCGGCCTCTGGCACCCGCGCCGCAACGCCACGCCGGCCGAACTCGCCCTGCTGACGGAGCCTGGCTGATGCGCCGCGGTGCCTGCCCGAGCCTCGCGGCACCCATGGAGACGGGCGATGGTCTGCTCGCCCGCCTGCCGCCCGCCGCCATGCCGCCCGAGGCCTGGGTGGCGCTGGCCGAGGCGGCCCAGCGCGCGGGCAACGGGCTGCTGGACATCACCGCGCGCGGCAGCGTGCAGCTGCGCGGACTGCGCGCCGAGACGCTGGACCTGGCCGCGCAACTCGTGCCGGCGGAGTGGCCGCGCGGCGCGCTGGTGATGACTTCGCCGCTGGCGGGCGAGGCGCTCGACGAAACCCGCGACCCCCGCCCGCTCGCCACGGGGCTCGCCGCCGCCGCGCCGCCAGGCCTGCCGCCCAAGGCCACGGTTCTGGTGGATGGCGGCGGCGCCCTGCATTTGGCGGCCGAGACGGCCGACCTGCGCCTTGTCGCGCGGCCGGAGGGCTGGCGGCTGGGCCGTGGCGGCGAATGGCGGGATGCGGGCGAGGATGACACCGCCTTCGCCGCCGCGCTGGACCTGCTGCGCGTGATGGCGCGCGAGCCCAGGCGCCAGCCGATGGCCGGCACGGCCGGGCCGCCGCCAGAACCCATCGGCCTGCACAGGCTGCGGGACGGTGTGGCACTGGGCCTGGGCCTGCCCTTCGGGCGGGTGGACGCCGAGACCCTCATCGCCTTCGCGCGGGCCAGCGGCGCCCGGGCCCTGCGCGGCGCGCCCGGCCGCGCCCTGCTCGCCATCGGCGTGCCCGACGCCGACGCCCTGCGCCGCCACGCCGCCACGCTGGGCTTCATCACCGACCCGGCCGACCCGCGCCGCCGCGTCGCCGCCTGCCCCGGCGCGCCTGGCTGTGCCGCGGCGTTGACGGAAACCCGCGGCCTGGCCGCGACGCTGGCGCCGCTGGTGCCGCCGGGCGCGCTGCTGCACGTCTCGGGCTGCGCCAAGGGCTGCGCGCACCCCCGCGCCGCCACCCGCGCGCTGGTCGGCACGTCGCGGGGGCTGGGCTTGATCCGGCGTGGGCGGGCGGGCGACACAGTGGCCGAGATGCTCGACCCTCAGGATGCGCGCGCCGTGCTGGCGCGGGAGTTCGCCGCCCATGCATGACTACATCCGCGACGGTGCCGCGATTTACGAGCGATCCTTCGCCATCATCCGCGCCGAGGCGGACCTCTCGCGCTTCGCGGCGGAGGAGGAGGACATCGCGGTCCGCATGATCCATGCCTGCGGGCTGGTCGAGGCCGCGGCGCATTTCGCCTTCGCGCCCGGCTTCGTCGCCGCCGGGCGTGCCGCGTTGCAGGCCGGTGCCGCCATCCTCTGCGATGCCGAGATGGTGGCGCGCGGCGTCACCCGCGCGCGCCTGCCCGCCGACAATGAGGTGATCTGCACCCTGCGTGACCCGCGCGTGCCGGAGATGGCGGCGCGCATCGGCAACACGCGCTCCGTCGCCGCCATGGCGCTGTGGGAGCCGCACCTGGCGGGCAGCGTCGTCGTCATCGGCAATGCGCCCACCGCGCTGTTCCACCTGCTGGACATGCTGGAGGCCGGCGCGCCGCGCCCCGCCGCCATCATCGGCATGCCGGTGGGCTTCGTGGGCGCGGCCGAATCCAAGGAAGCGCTGATGGCCGCGCCGCACGGCATCCCCTGGGCCGTGGTGCGCGGGCGCATGGGCGGCAGCGCCATGGCGGCGGCGGCGCTGAACGCGCTGGCGAGGCCCGGGCTGTGACGGGGCGCCTCTATGGGCTGGGCCTCGGCCCCGGCGACCCGGAATTGCTCACGCTGAAGGCCGCGCGGCTGCTCGATGCCGTGCCGGTCGTGGCCTATTTCGCGAAGCAGGGCAGTCCGAGCAACGCGCGCGCCATCATCGCGGACCGGCTGCGGCCGGGGGTGGTGGAACTGCCCTTGCTCTATCCGGTGACGACGGAAATCCCGCGCAGCGATCCGGGCTATCGCGCGGCACTCGACGCCTTCCACGATGCGGCCGCCGCCGACATCGCGGCCTATCTCGAAGCCGGGCGCGACGTGGCGGTGGCAAGCGAGGGGGATGCGCTGTTCTACGGCTCCTACATGCACCTCCATGTGCGGCTGGCGCACCGCTTCCCGACCGAGGTGGTGCCCGGCATCACCGCCATGTCCGGCGCCTGGGCGCTGGCCGGGCTTCCCATCGCGCAGGGCGATGACGTACTCACGGTTCTGCAAGGCACGCTGGACGAGGATGCGCTGACCCAGCGCCTGCGGGGCACCGAGGCCGCCATCATCATGAAGCTCGGCCGCAACCTGCCGCGTGTGCGGGCCGCACTTGGCCGCGCCGGGCGGCTGGACGCGGCCTTCTATGCCGAGCGCGTGGGCACGCCCGCGCAGCGCGTGCTGCGCCTCGCGGAACGCGACGAGGCGCCCGCGCCCTATTTTTCGCTCATCCTCGTGCCCGGCTGGGCGCGATGAGCGGGCGGCTGGACGTGGTGGGCATCGGTCCCGGTGATGCCGCGCTGGTGACGCCCGCCGTCAGCGCCGTGCTGGAGGCGGCGCAGGCGCTCTACGGCTATGGCCCCTATCTCGACCGCGTGCCGCCGCAGCCCGGCCAGGCCCGGCACGCCAGCGACAACCGCGAGGAGATGGACCGCGCCGTCGCCGCGCTCGACGCGGCCAGCGCAGGCGCGCACGTGGCCATGGTGACGGGCGGCGACCCCGGCGTCTTCGCCATGGCGGCCGCCGTGTGCGAGGCCATCGAGCATGGCAAGCCGGAGTGGCGCACGTTGGAGGTGCGGGTCCATCCCGGCATCACCGCCATGCTGGCCCTGGCGGCGCGGGCCGGCGCGCCGCTCGGGCATGATTTCTGTGCCATCTCGCTCTCGGACAACCTCAAGCCCTGGGAGGTGGTGGAGCAGCGCCTGGCCGCCGCCGCCGGGGCGGGCTTCGCCATCGCGCTCTACAACCCCATCAGCCGGGCGCGGCCTTGGCAGCTCAGCGCCGCCTTCGCCTGTGTGGCGCGCCATCTGCCGCCCGAGGTGCCGGTCATCTTCGGCCACGCCGTGGCGCGCGCGGCGGAGCAGGTGGTGATCACGCCGCTCGCGGAGGCCGCGGCCCAGCCCGCCAGCATGGCGAGCTGCATCCTCATCGGCACGCGGCAGACGCGGGTGGTGCCGCGCCCCGGCCTGCCGCCGCTGGCCTATACGCCGCGCAGCTTCAGCGCATGAGACAGCCAGTCCAGCGCGGCCGCCACATTCGTCACCCGTGGCACATCGGGCGGCGCGGGGCGTTGCAGCATCAGCACGGGCAGGCCGCGCGCCCGGGCGGCCAGCAGCTTGGCGTGGCTCGCCGTGCCGCCGCTGTTCTTGCAGACGATGACCTCGATGCGGTGCGCGTCCAGCAGAAGCGCCTCCTCCTCCAGCGTGAAGGGGCCGCGCGCGGTAATGGCGGTGACATGCGGCATGGGCGGGGGCGGCGTGATGGGGTCCACGCTGCGGATCAGGTAGCGGTGCTGGGGTGCCGTGGCGAAGCCCGCCACCTCCTGCCGCCCCAGCGCCAGGAAGACGCGGCGGGGTGCCGTGCCAAGTGCCTCGCAGGCGGCGGCCACATCGGCCACCGGGCGCCAGTCATCGCCGCGCTCCGGCACCCAGGCGGGGCGCGCCAGGCACAGCAGGGGCACGCCCGCCCGCCGCGCGGCCAGCGCCGCGTTGGCCGAAATGCGCGCGGCATAGGGGTGCGTCGCGTCCAGCAGCGCCGCCACGCGGTGTTCGCGCAGCCAGGCCTCCAGCCCCTCCGCCCCGCCGAAGCCGCCCACGCGCACCGGCACTGGCATGGCCAGCGGGCTTTGGGTGCGCCCGGCCAGCGAGAGGGTCACGTCGAGATCGCCGCGCGCGGAGAGGCGTTCGGCCAGGAGCCGCGCCTCGGTGGTGCCGCCCAGCAGCAGGAGGTGGGGTCGCATGGATGAGGCTTCGCGCGCCGCGCCCTGGTTGTCCATCATCGGCATCGGCGAGGACGGGCTGGCCGGGCTGGGCACGGCGGCGCTCGCGGCGCTCGCCGGGGCGGAGACCGTCTTTGGCGGCGCGCGGCATCTGCGCCTCGCGTCCGGAGGGATCACGGGTGAGGCGCGGCCCTGGCCCTCGCCCTTCAGCATCGCCCCCGTGCTGGCCCTGCGCGGGCAGCGCGTGGCCGTGCTGGCCTCGGGCGACCCCATGTGGCACGGCGCCGGCGCCAGCCTGCTGCGCGAGATCCCGGCCCATGAGGCGCGGGTGTTCCCGCAGGCCTCCGCCGCCAGCCTCGCCGCCGCGCGGCTGGGCTGGCCGCTGGCGGAGGCGACGACGCTTTCCCTGCACGGGCGCGACATCGCTCTGCTGCGCCCGCATCTGCACCCGGGCGCGCGGCTGATCCTGCTGACCAGCGGTGCCGAGGCGCCCGCCGCCATCGCCGCCCTGCTGGCGGGTTCGGGCTTCGGCGACAGCCGCCTCACGCTGCTGGAGGCGCTGGGCGGACCGGAGGAGCGCCTCCGCACCGCCAGCGCGGCGGGCTTCGCCCTGGCGGCGCTGCATCCGCTCAACACCCTGGCCGTGGAGGTGGTGGCGGCGCCGGATGCCACTTGGCTGCCGCGTGCGCCTGGCCTGCCGGATGCCCTGTTCGCGCATGACGGGCAACTCACGAAGCGGGAGGCGCGGGCGCTGGCCCTCTCCGCCCTGCGGCCCTTCCCGGGCGGGCTGCTTTGGGATGTGGGCGCGGGGGCCGGCTCCATCGGCATCGAATGGATGCTGGCCCACCCCGCCTGCCGCGCCATCGGCATCGAGGCGCGGGAAGACCGCGCGGCCCGCGCCGCCGCCAACGCCGCGGCGCTGGGCGTGCCCGGCCTGCGCCTGGTGGTGGGCGAGGCGCCCACCGCCTTCACCGGCTTGCCCGCCCCGGACGCCATCTTCCTGGGCGGTGGCGCCAATGACCCCGGCGTGTTCGATGCGGCGTTGGCCGCCCTCAAGCCCGGTGGCGTCTTCGCGGCCCATGCCGTGACGCTGGAGACCGAGGCCCTTCTCCTGGCCCGTCACGCCGCGCTGGGCGGCGAGATGCTGCGGATCAACCTGGCCCGCGCCGAGGCGGTGGGGTCCATGACGGGCTGGCGCGCGGCGATGCCCGTGACCCAATGGGTCTGGCGCAAGCCATGATGGTGGCGGGGCTTGGCTGCCGGCGTGGGGCGGCGGCAGAGGATGTGCTGGCCGCCATCGCGGCCGCCCTGGCCGTGGCGGGGCGGGAGCGCGCGGCGCTGGCCGCGCTCGCCACCAGTGTGGCCAAGGCAGGAGAAGCCGGGCTGCGGGAGGCGGCCGCGACCCTCGGCCTGGAACTGCGCGCCCTGCCCGAGGCCGCGCTGCACGCCGCCGCGCCCCGCTGCCTGACCCGATCGGCCCGCGCGCTGGACGCGACAGGCCTGCCCTCCTTGGCCGAGGCGGCGGCGCTGGCCGGGGCGGGGGAGGGGGCCCGGCTGCTCGGCCCCCGCGTCGCCGCCGGCCGCGCCGCCACCTGCGCCTTGGCGGAGGCCCGGCCATGACCGTCCACTTCATCGGCGCCGGCCCTGGGGCCGCCGACCTGCTGACGCTGCGTGGGCGCGACATCCTGGCCACTTGCCCCGTCTGCCTCTACGCGGGCTCGATCATCCCGCGCGAGATGCTGGTCCATTGCCCGCCCGATGCGCGGCTGGTGGACACGGCGCCCCTCAGCCTCGACGAGATCGAGGCTGAATGCGTGACCGCCCACGAAGCGGGGCAGGACGTGGCGCGGCTGCATTCCGGGGACCTCTCGATCTATTCCGCCATCGCCGAGCAGAAGCGGCGGCTGGAGGCGCGGGGCATTCCCGTCAGCCTCACCCCCGGCGTGCCGGCCTTCGCCGCCGCCGCGGCGGTATTGGGGCGGGAGCTGACGGTGCCGGCGCTGGCGCAATCGGTGGTGCTGACGCGGATGCCGGGCCGGGCCTCGCCCATGCCGGAGGGCGAGAAGCTCGCCGCCTTCGCGGCCACCGGGGCCACGCTCGCCATCCATCTGGCCGTGCCGCAACTGGCGCGTATCGTGGAGGAGTTGCTGCCCTTCTATGGCGCGGATTGCCCCGCCGCCGTGGTGGTCCGTGCCTCCTGGCCTGATGAGCAGGTGTTTCGCGGAACCCTCGCGGACATCGCGCCCCAGGTCGCGGCGGCGGGGGTGGAGCGCACCGCGCTGATCCTGGTGGGGCCGGCGCTCGCGCCCGAGGATTTTCGCGAGAGCGCCCTCTACGCGCCTGACTATCAGCGCCGCTTCAGGGGCAGGGAGGGGCTGTGAGCCACTGTCGCGAAATCCGCCCGCCCCACCATCCGGCCGGTGCGGTCGAAGACCACGATTTCCAGCTCAGTCGGCGCGGGATGCAACGCCTCCGCGGCCACCGCCCAGGCGCGGGCGGCGATGGCGTCGCCCAGCGGCTGGCCGGCTTGCTCCGCGATCTGGAAGGCCTCGGCCACGGTGTTCGCGGCGGCGATGCGCGCGGCCAGGTCCGCACCGGGCAGCAGAGCGCCGAGTGCGGCCAGATCCGCCTCGCCCCGCTTGGAATGCAGGTCGAGCCGCCCTTGCGCCAGCTTGGTCATCTTGGCGACCCCGCCCGCCACGGTGACGCGCGGGATGGGGTGGCGGCGGAGGTATTTCAGCATGCCGCCCACGAAATCGCCCATCTCGATCAGCGCCACATCCGGCAGGCCGTGCAGCTTCTGCACCGCCGCCTCCGACGCGCTGCCCGTGCTGCCCGCCACATGCCCGATGCCCATGGCCCGGGCCACATCCACGCCGCGATGGATGGAATCGATCCAGGCAGCGCAGGAATAAGGGATGACGATGCCCGTGGTGCCCAGCACCGACAGCCCGCCCAGGATGCCGAGCCTTCCGTTCAGCGTGCGTTCGGCCAGCCTCTCGCCATCGGCGATGGAGATTTCCACCTCGGCGTCAGGGTCGGGCGAGACCTCCTCCAGCGCCGCGCGGATCATGGCGCGGGGGCCCGGGTTGATGGCGGGCTCCCCGGGCGGCAGCGGCAGGCCAGGGCGGGTGATGGTGCCCACGCCGGGGCCCGCCTTGAAGCGCAGCCCCGCGCCCTGCGCCAATGGCCGCACCGTCACCAGGATCAGCGCGCCATGGGTCACGTCGGGGTCATCCCCCGCATCCTTCACCACGGCGGCCAGCGCGCCGCCCTCCACGCGCTCGGCGCGGGCCAAGGCGAAGGCGGGGGTCTCGCCGCCGGGCAGGCGGATGGTCACGGGGTCGGGGAATTCGCCATGCAGCAGCGCGGCATAGGCGGCCTTGGCCGCGGCCGTGGCACAGGCGCCCGTGGTCCAGCCGCGGCGCAGCGTCTTGCCCTCATCCATGGCGGCTTCGGTAGCGCGGCGCCCTGCCCCGCGATAGGCCCGCCGTGAGCGCCGACGCCCTTGCCGCGCTGCTCGCCCGCGGCCCCGTCATGGCGCCGGGCGAGGTCTGGCTGGCCGGCGCCGGCCCCGGCGACCCGAACCTGCTGACGCTGGAGGTGCTGGGCGCGCTGGGCCAGGCCGATGTCATCATCCATGACGCGCTGATCGAGCCCGAGGTGCTGGCGCTCGCCCGCCCCGGCGCCGATCTCGTCTTCGTGGGCAAGCGCGGCGGCCGCCCCTCGGCCCGCCAAGCCGAGATCACGTCCATGCTGGTGGCCGAGGCCCGCGCCGGCCGCCGCGTGCTGCGCCTCAAGGGCGGCGACCCCTTCGTCTTCGGCCGGGGCGGCGAGGAGGCGGTGGCGCTGGCCGAGGCCGGCATCCCCTTCCGCGTGCTGCCGGGCCTGACCTCGGGCCTCGCCGCCATGACGGCGGCCAGCATCCCGGCCACGATGCGCGAGACCAACCAGGCCATCATCCTCGCCACCGGCCACGCGGCCGACACCTCCCAGGCGCCGGACTGGGCGGCGCTGGCGCGCACGGGCCAGCCCATCCTGCTCTACATGGCCACCCGCACGCTGCCCGCCATCGTGGCGGCGCTGCTGGAGGGCGGACTGCCGCCCGCCACGCCCGCCGCCGTGGTGGTGGGCGCGACCACGCCCGACCAGTCCGTGATCGTCACGCGGCTGGATGCGCTGGCGGAGATGGACATTCCCTCGCCCGCCATCATCGGCATCGGCGCCATCGTGGCGGTGCGCGAGCGCCTGCTGGCGCATGCCGGCAGGTTGCTCGCCTGAATGCGCGGCCTGGTCATCGCCGCCCCGCGCTCCGGCGCGGGCAAGACCACGGTGACGCTGGGGCTGCTGGCGGCCCTGGCCGCGCGGGGCGTGGCAGTGCGCGCGGCCAAGATCGGGCCGGACTACATCGACACGGGCTTCCACGCCGCCGCCACCGGCCGTCCGGGGATGAACCTCGACAGCTGGGCCATGCCGGAGGCGCTGCGCGATGCCCTGCTGGCCGAGGCCGCCCAAGGCGCCGACCTGCTGCTGGCCGAGGGCGCCATGGGCCTGTTCGACGGCATCCCGGGGCCGGAGGGACAGCGCGGTTCCGCCGCCGACCTCTGCGCGCGGCACGGGCTGCCCGTGCTGCTGGTGCTGGATGTGGGCGGGCAGGCGCAGACCGCTGCCGCCCTGCTGCGCGGCTTCGCCACCCATGACCCCGCCGTGCGGATCGCGGGCGTGGTGCTGAACCGCCTGGGTAGCCCGCGCCACCGGCGCCTGGTGGAGGAGGCGATGGCGCCGCTCGGCATTCCCGTGCTGGGGGGCATTCCCAAGGACGCGCCGCCCGGTTTGCCGGAGCGCCATCTGGGCCTCGTCCAGGCCGAGGAACACCCGGCCCTGGCCGAGGCGCTGTCGCGGCTGGCCGCCATGGCCGAGGCGCATCTCGACCTGGACGGCATCCTGGCCGCCGCGCAGCCGGTGCGGCTGCACCCCGGCCGGGCTGTGGCGCTACGCCCGCCCGGCCAGCGCATCGCGCTCGCGCGGGATGCAGCCTTCACTTTCGTCTATGGGCATGTGCTGGCGGGGTGGCGCGCGGCGGGGGCGGAGGTTTTTCCTTTTTCGCCCCTGGCGGACGAGGCGCCGCCCGCCGATTGCGATGCCTGCTGGCTGCCCGGCGGCTACCCGGAACTGCATGCCGGCCGGCTGGCCGCCGCCGCCCGTTTCCGCGCGGGCCTCGCCGCTTTCGCCGCGACGCGGCCGGTGCATGGCGAGTGCGGCGGCTACATGGTGCTCGGCCAGGCGCTGACCGACGCGGCCGGCACCACCCATGCCATGACAGGGCTGCTCGGCCACGCCACCAGCTTTGCCACGCGGAAGCTCCACCTGGGCTACCGGCGCGCGCGGCTGCTGGCGGATGGGGCGCTGGGCGCGGCCGGGCAGCATCTGCGCGGCCATGAATTCCACTACGCGACCGAGGCCAACCCCGGCACCGACGCCCCTTTCGCCACGCTCCAGGATGGCGAGGGCCGCGACCTCGGCCCGGCCGGCGGGCGGCGCGGCCACGTCTCGGGCAGCTTCTTCCACATGATCGCGGAGGAGGCGCCCCCATGCTGACGCGCGCCTTCGAGACCCCCGCCTTCCGGGACGGCTTCGCGGAACTGCTGCGCTGGCGGCGCGACGTGCGGCGCTTCCGGCCCGACCCCGTGCCGCCCGCCCTGGTCACGCGGCTGCTGGAGATGGCGACCCTGGCCCCCTCGGTGGGCCTGTCCCAGCCCTGGCGTTTCCTGCTGGTGGAAAGCCCTGACCGTCGCGCCGCCATCCGTCGCGAGTTCGAGGCCAGCAACGCCGAGGCCGCACGGATCTATGCCGGCGAGCAGGCGTCCCGCTATGCCGCGCTGAAGCTGGAGGGGCTGCGCGAGGCTCCCATCCATCTGGCTGTCTGTGCCGCGCGCGACCCCGTGGCGGGCCACGGTCTCGGCCGCCAGACCCAGCCGGCGACGCTGCGCGATTCGGTGGTCTGCGCCATCCACACCCTCTGGCTGGCGGCGCGGGTGGAGGGGCTGGGCCTGGGCTGGATTTCCATCCTGCGGCCGGCGGTGGCCGAGGCCATCCTGGACGTGCCGTCGGGCGCCGAGCTTGTGGCCTACCTGGTGCTGGGCTGGCCCGAGGCGGCGGGCGAGGAGCCCGAGCTGGCCGTGGCGGGCTGGGAGCAGCGCCAGGGCCTCGCCGCCGTGCTGGAGACGCGCTGATGTCCTTCCCCGAAGCCCAGGCCCGCCTGGACGCGCTCGCCAAGCCGCCCGGCAGCCTGGGCAAGCTGGAGCGCCTGGCGCTGCGCCTCGCGGCAACGCAGGGGCGGCTCGACCCCCGCACGCGCCCGCGTCGCCTGGTCATCTTCGCGGGTGATCATGGCGTGGTGGCCGATGGGGTCGGGCTCTGGCCCTCCACCGTCACGGGCGCGATGATGCGGCTGATGCGCGAGGGCCGTTCCTCGGCCAGCGCGCTGGCCCGCGCCGCCGGCGCGGAGTTCCTGCTGGTGGATGCGGGCTCGCTCGCCGAGGGCATCGCGCCGGGGCCGGGCTTCCTGGACGCGCGGGTGGGGCGCGGGACGGCGAGCCTGGCGCATGGGCCCGCCATGTCGGTGGCCGAATTCGACGCCGCCTGGGCGCTCGGCGCGCGGGTGGCGGAGCAGGCCGCCGCGCAGGACATCGCCGTGCTGGCGTTGGGCGAGATGGGCATCGGCAACACCACCGCCGCCGCCGCCCTGGGCGCGCTGCTGACGGGAGAGGCGCCGGAGGCCATGGTCGGCCCCGGCGCGGGCGCCAGCCCGGAAAGCCTGTCCCGCAAGCGCGCCGTGGTCGCCGCCGCCGTGGTGCGGGCGCGGGCCGAACATGACCTCCGCGCCGCCATTGCCGGGCTGTGCGGTTATGAGATCGCGGCACTCGCGGGCTGCATCACGGAGGGCAGCCGGCGGCGCCTGACCGTGGTGCTGGACGGGCTGATCGTGGGCGCGGCCGCCCTGGTGGCGCAGCGCCTCGCGCCCGGCGCACTGGAGGGCGCCATCGCCGCGCATGTCGGCGCCGAGCCCGGCCATGCGCGCATGTTGGCAACGCTGGGCCTCGAACCCTTCCTCGACTGGGAGTTGCGCCTGGGCGAGGGCAGCGGGGCCGCCCTGCTGCTGCCGCTGCTGGACGCCGCCGCGGCGCTGCTGACCGAGGTGGCGACGCTGGCGGAAGTCACGGGCGGCTGATGCGCGACTGGGTGCAGCCCGCGGCGCTGGCGCTGCGCTTCCTGAGCCGCCTCTCCCTGCCGGGCGAGGACATGGCCCGCTTTGGCCGCGACCTCCCGCGCGCGCTGATGTTCTTCCCGCTGGCGGGCGCGCTGTTGGCGGGCCTGACCGCGCTGGTGCTGCTGGGCGCGGCGCAGGTCTTTCCGCTCTATCTCGCGGTGCTGCTGGCGCTGGCTTTCGACGCCTGGCTGGGGCGCGGCCTGCACGAGGACGCGCTGGCCGATCTCTGCGACGGGCTGGGCGGTGGCCGCACGCCCGAGGAGGTGCTCCGCATCATGAAGGACAGCGCCATCGGCGCCTTCGGGGCGCTGGCGCTGGTTTTCGCCGTGGCGCTGCGCGTGGCGGCCCTGGTGGCGCAGGACGACCCCTGGCGCGCCGGGCTGGTGCTGGTGGTGGCCGGCGCCGTGGCGCGGCTGCTGATGCTGGCGGTGATCTGGCGCGTGCCCGCCCTGCCGGGGCTGGGTGGCAGCGTGGCCGGTGCCATGGACGGGCGGCGCTTTGCCCTGGCCCTGCTGCTGGCGTTGCCGGTGCTGGCGGTGGGGGCCTGGCTCTCGCCCGCCGGGATGGGACTGGCCCTGCTGGGCGCTGGCGCCTTCTTCCTCTGGTATCGCGCCCTGCTGCTGCGCCGGCTGGGCGGGGCCAATGGCGATGCCATGGGGGCCGCCGCCTGCGCCGGGCTGGTGCTGGTGCCGCTGGGTTTCGCCGCGTGGTGATCATGCTGCGCCACACGGAGGTGGCGGCGCATTGGCGCGGGCGCTGTTATGGCGCGAGCGATGCGGGGCTTTCGGCCGAGGGCCGGGCGGCGGCGCGCCATCTGGCCGCGACGCTGGAGGGCACGGGCATCACACGGGTGCAGGCTTCGCCGCTGCGGCGCGCGCGCTTCCTGGGGGGGCTGCTGGCCCGACGCCTCGGCCTGCCGCTGGACATCGTCCCCGCCCTCGCCGAGCGCCACTTTGGCGACTGGGAAGGCCAGTCTTGGGACGCGATTTATGACGCCCATGGCGACGCGATGATGGGCATGATCGAAGCCCCCGACAGCTTCCGTCCCGGCGGCGGCGAGACCACCATGGAACTTGCCGCGCGGATCGAGGCCTGGTTCGACGCGCTGCCCCCGCGGGAGGGCGTGCTGGCCGTCACCCATGGCGGGCCGGTGGCCGCCTTGCGCGGGCGGCTCGCGGGCCAGCCGGTGCGCGGCTGGCTCGCCCTGGTGCCGGCGCTGGGCGAGGCGGTGCGCCTGCCCGGCTGACCCCGCTACGCCGCTTGCAGGCGCGCCACCAACCGACCAACCTCGGCCTGGAGCATCTCGCCCTGGCGGGCCACGCCCTCGGCACCCGTGCGAAGTTCCTGCAGGGCGCCCGTCGTCTCGCTGATGCCCTCGTTCACCCGCTCGACCTGCTGGGACACCGCGCCCGTGCCCGCCGCGGCCTCGCCCACATTGCGCGCGATCTCGCGCGTGGCCGCGCCTTGTTCCTCCACCGCCGCGGCGATGGCGGCCGCGATCTCGCTGGAGCGTTCGATGGTGACGCCGATGGTCTTGATCGCTTCCACCGCGTGGCCCGTCGCGCCCTGCATTTCCGCGATCTGGCGCGCGATCTCCTCGGTCGCCTTGGCGGTCTGGCCGGCCAGGCTCTTCACTTCGCTGGCGACCACGGCGAAGCCCTTGCCGGCCTCGCCGGCACGGGCCGCCTCGATGGTGGCATTGAGCGCCAGCAGGTTCGTCTGGCCCGCGATGTCCCCGATCAGCCGCACCACCTCGCCGATGCGGCTCGCCGCCTCGGCCAGCGTGCGCATGGTGCCGTCCGTGGCCCGTGCCTCGTCCGAGGCCTGCTGTGCCACCGAGGCCGCCTCGGCCACCTGTCGCGTGATCTCCGCGACGGAGGAGGCCATCTGCTCGGCCGCCGTGGCCACCGCCTGGACGTTGGTGCTGGCCTGGGTGGCGCCCTCGGCCGAGGCGCTGGCCTGCTCGGAGGTGCGGTTCGCGAGGCCCGCCAGGCTGTCCACCGTGGCCTGCAACTCGGTCGCGGCGCCGGCCAGCGTCGTGCTCACGCCGCCCACGGTGCGCTCCAGCTCGACCGCCATGGCGCGCTGCGCGGCGCGACGCTCCTCCTCGCTGCGAAGGCGCGTGGCTTCGGCCTCGGCCTCCAGCGCGCGGGCTCGCGCCGAATTTTCCTTCAGCACCGCCACGGCGCGGGCCAGCGTGCCGATCTCGTCGCGCGTGGCCGTGCCGGTCACTTCCACCGCGAGGTCGCCCTCCGCAATGCGAGCCACCTGGCCGGACAGTTGCGACACCGGCCGGGCAATGCCGCGCGCCAGCGAGAGGCCGGCCAGCAGCGCGAAGAGCGCCGCGAGACCCGTGCCCAGCATCAGGGCGAGGCGTGCCTCGCCAAAGGAGGCGGTGGCGGCGGTGCTGCGCTCATCCAGCAGCCGGCGTTCCAGCGAGGCGATTTCCTCGGCCTTGGCGCGCACCGCGTCCATCGCGGCCTTGCCCGCGCCCTCTTCCTCCATGCGGCGCGCCTCGCGGCGTGAGGCCTCGTCCCCACGTGCCATCAGGGCGATCTGTCGGCCGGCATGACCCTCGGTCCAGCTGCGCGCCGCGCGGTCGAGTTCGTCGAGCCGCGCCTGCTGAGCCGGGTTGTCGGCGGTGAGGCGGCGGAGGGTGGCCATCGCGTCGGCATAGCCCCGCCGCCCCGCCTCGAAGGGTTCGAGGAAGGCGCGGTCGCCGTTCAGCAAGTGCCCGCGCACCCCCGTCTCCTGGTCCACCATGGCACCCACCAGGCGATCGGCCTGGGCGAGCACACGGTAGGTGTGGCGGTTCCAATTCGTCGCGGATTCGATATCCGCGAGGCGAAACCAGGTCACCGCGCCCGCGACGGTGGCGGCGAGTATGACGACGGAGAAGGCAATGCCAAGCTTGCGGCTGATGGAGGGGTTGCCGAGCCGGTTCAGAAGATTCATGGGCAGGTTCCCTGATGGAGGGCCCTGGCCGCGCGGTGGAACCATGGGGGTTCGGCCGCGCGGCCGTGGCCGCGCGGGGAACCTCATCCCCCACAATAAAAAGAGAATTAACTTCGCGGCCGGCGCCGCAACCTTACGTTCTTTTTAACCCGCCAGCACGCCGCGCCGCACCTGGTCCAGCTCGATGCTCTCGAACAGGGCGCGGAAATTGCCCTCGCCGAAGCCCTGGTCGCCCTTGCGCTGGATGATCTCGAAGAAGATCGGCCCAATGACGGTGTGGGTGAAGATCTGCAGCAGCCGCCCGCCGGAGGGCGAGCCATCCATCAGGATGCGGTTGGCGGCCAGCCGCGCGATGTCCTCGCCCGTGTCCGGCAGGCGCTGGGGCAGCAATTCGTAATAGGTGTCGGGCGTGTCGAGGAAGCCCACGCCCTGGGCGCGCAGCCCCTCCACGCTCGCATGGATGTCGGTGGTGCCCATGGCGATGTGCTGGATGCCCTCGCCGCCATAGGCGCGGAGATATTCCTCGATCTGCGACTTGTCGTCCGCGCTCTCATTGATCGGGATTCGGATCTGGCCGCAGGGGCTGGTCATCGCCTTGGACTTGAGGCCTGTCAGCTTGCCCTCGATGTCGAAGTAGCGGATCTCGCGGAAGTTGAAGAGGCGCTCATAGAAGCCGGCCCAGGCGTCCATCCGCCCGCGATGGACGTTGTGGGTGAGGTGATCAATCACCGTTAGACCCTGGCCCGCGGGGTTGGGGTCCACGCCTTCGATGGGTCGGAAATCCACCTCGTAAATGGAGCCGCGCGGCCCGTAGCGGTCCACGAAATAGATCAGCGAGCCGCCGATGCCCTCGATGGCCGGGATGTTCAGCTCCATCGGTCCCACCCGGCCGTGGAAGGGGCGGGCGCCCAGGGTCAGGGCGCGGTCCCAGGCGGCTGCCGCATCGGCCACGCGGAAGGCCATGGCGCAGGCGGAGGGCCCATGCACGCGGCCGAAGGATTGCGCGAAGCTCGCGGGCTCGGCGTTGAGCAGGAAGTTCACGTCGCCCTGGCGCCACAGAGTCACGTCCTTGCTGCGGTGGCGCGCGACGGCGGTGAAGCCCATGCGGGTGAAGACCTGGCGCAGATGCTCGGTGTCCGGCCCCGTGAATTCCACGAATTCGAAGCCATCCGTGCCCATCGGGTTCTCGGCGCTGACGACGCCGGCGAGGGCGGTGCGGTCGGGGGGGATGTCCATGGGCATTTCCTTGGGGTTTCCCGCCCTGTCTAGCGAAGCGGGGGGAGGGTTTTTCGCCTTTCTCCATGCCATATTGCGGTGCTGATGGCGGAGATTCGCCACGAAAGGGCCTTCGCATGGCGAAAAACCCCACCATTCCGCTGGACGCCACCGACCGGCGCATCCTGGCGGCCCTCCAGCGCGACGGGCGGGCCAGCATCGTGGAGCTGGCCGAACGGGTCGGGCTCTCGCCCACGCCCTGCCAGCGGCGGGTCCGGCGGCTGGAGGAGGCGGGCGTCATCCAGGGCTATGCCGCCCGCGTGGACGCGGCGCGGGTGGGGCTGCCCTTGCAGGCCTTCGTGCAGGTCGCGCTGCAAAGCCATGCGGAGGAGGTGGTGGAGCGCTTCCACACCGCGCTGGCCGCCCGGCCCGAGGTGCTGGCCGCCTACACCATGTCCGGCGAGATGGACTACCTGCTCCACGTGCTGGCGCCCGACATGGAGGCCTTCGGCGACTTCGCCACGCGCGCCCTGCTGCGGATGCCGGGGGTGAAGGAGACGCGCTCGGCCTTCGTGCTGGCCACGCTCAAGCCGCCAGCGGAAGTGCCGACCTGAAGTTCAAGTTCCGGTTGACAGCGCCCGGGTGCTACGGCGAGCATTTTCTCGTGCCATCGGCACGCTTGAGGAAACGCGACGCAATCTCCCCGCAAAAACCGTGACGCGCTGGCCGATACTGGACATTAACCTCCCTGGCCCCAGCTTGGTGCCTGTGGCGGCCACGCCGCGCGCCTGCCCATCGCTCACCGCCAGGCCCGCCCTTCCGGCGGGCCCAGCCCCTGAAGGATCACGATGACGACATCAGGCAAGGACCCCGCGCTGACCAGCTTCGAAGCGGTGGCGGGGCAGGAATTCGACGTGGTCATCGTGGGCTCCGGCGTCAGCGGCGCGGTGATCGCGAAGCAGCTGGGCGCGCGGGGTTGCCGGGTGCTGGTGCTGGAAGCCGGTTCCGGCAACGAGATCACCGTCGCCGACTACGAGGAGAGCGTGCAGCGCTTCTACGGGTCGCAGCGCAAGGACAACAACTCGGCCTATGCCAATCCGCGCAACGCGCCCATGCCGCGCGACTACGAGACGCGCAAGCTGCCGCCGGGCGCCTCCAACACGGATGGCTACCTGGTGCAGATGGGGCCGCTCGAGATTGACAGCACCTACACCCGCGTCCTGGGCGGCACGACCCGCCACTGGGAGGGCAAGGCGCTCAGGATGCTGCCCGATGACTTCCGCATGCGTTCCCTCTTCGGCCAGGGGCGCGACTGGCCGCTGGCCTATAATGACCTCGATGCCCATTACCGCGCGGCCGAGCGCGAACTGGGTGTCGCCGGCGATGTCGAGGACCAGCAATATGGCGGGCTCGATTTCGGGCCGGGCTATGTGCTGCCCATGCGGAAGATGCCGCTCTCCTACCTCGACCGCATGATCGCGCGGGACCTCGATGGCATGGAGGTGACGCTGGCGGGCGAGACCTTCCCGCTGAAGGTCCGTTCCACGCCGCAGGCGCGCAACGGCGTGCCCAACCCCGCCTATGACGAGGGGCGGGGCTACAAGCCCGTGGGCGCCGTCAGCACCCACCAGGAAGACAAGGGCGAGCGCTGCCAGGGCAACACCAACTGCGTGCCCATCTGCCCGGTGCAGGCGAAATACGACGCCCGCCGCACCCTCTACGCCGCGCTGGAGACAGACAATGTCCAGCTCCTTGCCTGGACCGTCGCCTCGCGGCTGGAGGTGGATGGCGCGACGGGCCAGGTGTCGCAGCTCGAATTCAAGACCTATGACGACCCCGACGCGCCCGGCCACCGCGTCGGCCATGTGCGCGCCAAGGTCTTCGTACTCGCGGCGAACGCGGTCGAGAACGCCCGGCTGATGCTGGCCTCCGACCTGCCGGGCAGCAGCAACCGCGTGGGCCGCAACCTGATGGACCACATGTACCTGCTGACCTGGGCGCTGATGCCCAAGCCCGCGGGGGCGCTGCGCGGGCCCATCTGCACGGCCGGCATCGAGGACATCCGCACCGGCGCCTATCGCCGCCACCAGGCCGCGGTGCGCTATTCCATCCACAATGATGGCTGGGGCTGGGCCACCGGCTCGCCCTATTCGGATCTGGAACATCTGGTCGAGCACGAGAACCGCTTCGGCGCCGCGTTGCGCCAGGGGCTGATTGACCGCGTCTCGCGGCAATTCCTGCTCGATTGCATGATCGAGGTGCTGCCGGACGAGAGCAACCGCGTCTCGGTGGACCCGCGCTGGGTGGACCAGATGGGCAATCCGCGCCCCGTCATCTCCTTTGGCGCCACGCCCTACACGCTGGAGACGGCCGCCTTCTCCCGCCGGCTGTCACGCCGCATCTTCCAGCGCCTCGGTGCCGAGGACCACACGCATTACGACCCGCTCGCGCCCGGCTATGTCAGCCATGGTGGCGAGGGCTATGTGCTGCGCGGCGGCAACCATTGGGCCGGCACGCACATCATGGGCACCAGCGCGCGGGACAGCGTGGTGGATTCCACGCAACGCAGCTGGGACCACCCGAATCTCTACCTCGCCGGCGCCGGCTCCATGGCCAGCATCGGCACCGCCAACACCACCTTGACGCTGGCGGCGCTGTGTTTCCGCACGGCCGAGGCCATCCTGGCCGGGCTCGGCACGCACGCGCCCGCCGCCGCGACCACGGGAGCCCGCGCGTGAGCCTGACGAAGATCACCGACAAGGCCGGGCTGCACCGGCACCTCGAAGCCGCCATGCAGCTCGAGCATGCGACGATTCCGCCCTATCTGAACGCGCTCTATTCCATCAAGCCCGGCACCAACACGGAGGCCTTCCACATCCTCCGCGCGGTGGCGGTGGAGGAGATGCTGCACCTGACCTTGGCCGGGAACATCCTGAACGCGGTGGGCGGCACGCCCGACATGACGGTGCCGGGCTTCGTGCCCCTCTACCCGGCCTACCTGCCTGATGGGGAGACGGACTTCCAGGTGGATTGCCAGGCCTTCAGCCGTGCCGCCATCGAGACCTTCCTGAAGATCGAACGCCCCGCCCAGGGCGCGACGCCTGGCGTGGACACCATCCACAAGGGGCGCAAGCGCGCCCACCACAATGGCCACAAGCGCCACGGCACGGCGCTCCGCGCCCGCCACGTCCCCGGCAACGAGGAAGAGCATTTCTACAGCATCGGTGAATTCTACCAGGCCATCGAGGAAGGCCTCGAGCGCCTGCATGCCGAGATGGGCGATGCGCTGTTCAGCGGCGACCCCGCGCGGCAGATCGGGCCCGAATACTACTATTCCGCAGGCGGCGGGCTGATGGCGGTGACGGACCTGGCTTCCGCCAAGGCCGCCATCCGGCTCATCTCGGAGCAGGGCGAGGGCGTTACCGACAACATCTTCGACTATGAGGGCGAGATCGCGCATTACTACCGCTTCGAGCAGCTCCTGCTCGGCCGCTACTACCAGAAGGGCGATGCGCGTGGCCGGCCCACCGGGCGCGAGGTGGCGGTGGACTGGGACGCGGTGTTCCCCATCAAGGCCAATGCGCGGATCGCGGATTTCCCGGAAGGCTCCGCGCTGCGCCAGGGCGCGGAGGAGTTCAACCGCGCCTATGGCGACTTCCTCTCTCTGCTGACCCGCGCCTTCCAGGGCGAACCGGCGCTGTTCGTCGAGGCGGTGGGCGGCATGTTCCAGCTCAAGGAGCTTTACTACCAGATCATGCGCCAGCCGCTCGGCGATGGCACCCACGCGGCCCCCACCTATGAGATCCCCCATGGCTGACATGCTCGATGGCTTCCTGGCGCTCTCCGCGGCGCTGACCGGCTTCACCGGCCACCGCCTGCGCGGCACGGGCCAGGCGGAGGCCTATCTCGCCACCGCGACCGGCATCGTGGGGGAGGGCGTGATGCGCGACCTGCTGCTGGCGGCCGATGAGGCGCGCGCCTCGGCCGGCGGTGATGCGGCGAAGCACGAGGCGGAGCTGCGCCGCCTCATCATGAGCGACGACCGCCTGGGGCCTGTCGCGCGCAACATCATCCGCATGTGGTATGTCGGCAGCTGGTACCAGCTGCCGAAGCCCTGGCGCGAGGCGCATGGGCAATCCCCGCGCGACCATGACCATGTGGTTTCGCCCATCTCCTACACGGAGGGGCTGCTCTGGCCCGCCATCGGCGCCAACCCGGCGGGCGCGAAACCGGCGGGCTATGGCATGTGGGCCATGCCGCCGCGCATCGCGCCTGGCTGAGCCGGGCCTGTGGGTGGGGACGCCTCAGGCGTCCCCCGTCCGGTTCAGGAAGACCAGCACCTGGGGATTTTCCGCCAGGAAGTAGCCCGGCGTGTAGTAGCCGGTGGTCGCGAAATCCGGCCGCCCATCGCCGTCGAAGTCGGCCACGGTGATGCGGGCGGCGGAGGACCAGGAGACGCGCTGCTTCACGAAGAGCGCCTTCTGCAGGTCCACGCATTTGTAGTAGAACACGCCCTGCCACGGCCGCGGCCCGCGCAGCGCCACCAGGAATTCGTCATCTCCATCGCCGTCGAAATCGGCGCAGACGACATGGTGGCCCGCGCCTTCGCCCACCTCGTTCGGGTCGCCGAAGACGTCCAGCACATGCCGCGTCCAGGGGCCGGATTCGAGCGTGGAGCCGGGCTCCTTCACATAGACGGCCACGACGTTGCCGTGGAACGGCTCCATGGTCGCGACATAGGCCTGGGGGTCGTTCCCGATGCGGCCCGTCGCGGCATTGCCGGTGCCGAGGAAGCCGGTCAGCCCCACCTCCTCCGTCTCGCCGGTGCCGATGTGGCGCTTCTGCCAGGCGGCGCCGTCGTAATAGAACCAGGTGACGCCCTCCTCGCTGGAGAGGATCACGCTGTCGAGGTCCGAGCCCGGGCGGAACTTGCCCACCTGCACGTCATGGATGATGCGGAAGGAGACCTCGTCCACCAGCGTGCCCTCCCAGCCTTCGGGCTGGGCCGGCTGCTCGGGCACGGGGTAGAGCATCACGCGCACCGGCGCGTGGACGCCCGTCAGCCCGCCCTGCGGCCCCACCACGGGCAGGGCCATGAGTTCCAGCCGGTCGGTTCGGGTGAAATGGCCGAGGCGCAGGCGGTGCGTGGCCATCAGAGGTGCGATGGGGTGCGTGGCCCAATGGCCCTCGGCCGAGGGGTCGGCCGGGTTCTGCAGCCAGGAGATCTTCCCGTCGCCATCGCGGCAATGGAACATGCACTCGCCGTAGTCGTGGCAGATGATGAAATCGGGCTTGCCATTGCCCGTCAGGTCCGCGTGGTCGAGCGCCACGGGCTTCTGGAACTGACCGATGATGCGCTTTTGCCAGCCGGGATTTTCGTACCAGGCCACCTCGCCGATCGCGAGGCCGGAGACGATCAAATCGGGCTTGCCGTCGCCGTTGATGTCCACGGCGTCGATCCAATAGCCGTCCTTCAGCCCGTCCTCGACGACGACCTGTTCGAACTTGGGCAGGGTGATGTTGGAGCCCATGGGGGTGCTTTCCGCGCGAGAGGGAAGGGGGTCAGCCGACCGGCAGGCCGAGGGCTTCGAGCGCGCCGCGCGCCACCCCCATGTCGTCCGTGTAGTGCCCGCCCGACACGCCGATGGCGCCGATCATCTGGCCGTCCTCCATGATGGGATAGCCGCCGCCATAGACAACCACGCGCGGCGTGTGCACCACGCCGTGCAGCAGGGGCCCGTCCTCCTTGATGAAATCCCACCAGGCATGGGTGGGGATGCCGAAGGAGGCGACGGTCCAGGCCTTGTTGATTGCGATGTCCTCCGAGACGAAGGGCGCGCCGTCCATGGCGTGATAGGCCTTGAGCTGCCGCGCCTCGTTCATGATGGCGATGCACATGGGCTTGCCGCCCGCGCGGGCGACCTCGATGGCGGCATCCACCAGCCGTTGGGCGAGGGCCGCGTCTATGCTGCGTTTGACGATGCTCAAAGGACGATTCCCTGTCTCGTGAACTACGGTGCTTCTTGACGCAAAGGTCTTTAACGGAAGGTGATTCGCGTGCGCGCGCCGTCCGCTTTCCCTGGTGGCCGGATGGTCATGGCCCTCACCCTCAGGTGTCAAGCGAAAGCGGGGTCGGAAGGCGCGCAAGCTTCTTGCGACGCAACTTGGCCGCGTGCATCCTGCCCCTGGCGGGGCGTCAGGAATCCTTGGTTTCGCGGGCGGGATGATGGCATGGCGCGGGTCAGCATCAATCTGTCGTCAATTCTTGCGTGCGAGACTTGTTTCCTGTTCCAACCCACGCCACAGGGCTGGCGGAAACGTGCGGGCGGATGTCCCGGGGGGGAAGCGAAAAGATGTTCCAACGTGACAAGGTGATGCTGGGCATCACGCCCACCTGCTGGACCAATGATGATTTCCCGCTGCTCGGCCATGACACGAGCTGGGGCCAGGTCATGAGCGAGATGGCGCTGGCGGGCTATGAGGGCTGCTCCATCGGCCACAACTTCCCCAAGGACCGCGCGGTGCTGAAGGCCGAACTCGCCCGCCGCGGCCTGCGCGTCAGCGAGCCCTGGGTCAGCACCCTCTTCACCGCCCGCAACATGGAACAGCGGACGGTGGACAATTTCATCGCCCAGATGGACTTCATGCAGGAGATGGGCGGCACCGATGTGGTGGTGGCCGAACTCGGCGGCGCGGTGCACCAGCAGCCCGTCACGCCGCTGGCGAACAAGCCCATCTTCACCGACGCGCAATGGGATTCCCTGGTGGCGGGGCTGAACAAGCTCGGCGCCATGGCCAAGGCGCGGGGCATGCAACTCTGCTACCACCACCACATGGGCACGGGCGTGCAGACGCGGGCCGAGGTGGACCGGCTGATGGCGGCCACCGACCCTTCCTGCGTCCACCTGCTGCTGGACACCGGCCACCTGGCCTGGTCGGGCGATGACCCGCTGGAGATGGCCCGCGCCCATGCGAAGCGCATTCGCCACGCGCACCTGAAGGACATCCGCCCCGACGTGATCGCGCGCGGGACCGCGGGCAGCCTCAGCTTCCAGGAATCTATCATGGAGGGTGCCTTCACCGTGCCCGGCGATGGCGCCATTGATTTCCGCCCCATCCTGCAAACCCTGGCCGACGCCGATTTCTCCGGCTGGCTGGTGGTGGAGGCCGAACAGGACCCGGCCCGCGCCAACCCGCTCGACCACGCGCGCAAGGCGCGGGAATATCTGCGCGGGATCATCGGGTTTTGAGCCTCACCTCCCCGGAAGCCCATGGGGTGGCGCATGGCGCCCCCCATTTCACCGGTATGCAGCAATTCGGCCCGATGGGCGTCGCCTGGGCGGTGTTCCTGGCGATGACGCTGATGGGCCATGACGCGCACAGCCATACGGGGCTGGGCCAGTCCTTCATCATCGTCGTGGTGCTCTTCACCACCATCCTCTGGGGCGCCATCGGCGTGATGCGCCACGCGGAGGCGGTGGCGCATGAACTGGGCGAGCCGCTGGGCACGCTGGTGCTGACGCTCTCGGCCGTCACGGTCGAGGTGGCGCTGATCCTCTCCGTCATGCTGGTGGGCGACAGCGAGCCCACGCTCGCGCGCGACACCATGTTCGCCGTGGTCATGATCATCGTGAACGGGCTGCTGGGCGCCGCGCTGCTGCTGGGCGGGTTCCGCCACCGGCAGCAGATCTACAACCTGGAAGGCGCGCGCTCCTTCCTCGTGGTGCTCACGCCGCTGGCCATCTGCGCGATGGTGCTGCCCAACTTCACCACCTCCACGCCGGACGCCACGCTCTCCTTCGCGCAGGCGGCAACGCTGGGCGTCATCACGCTGTTCCTCTACGGCGTGTTCCTCGCCTTGCAGACCAGCCGCCACCGCTCCTTCTTCGCGGAGGCGGCGGCGGAGGTGACGGGCGGCCATCGCGGCCCCGCGCCGGAAGAGGCGGCCACACCTCGCGCCAGCCGCGTGAAGGTGGCGCGCCATGCCCTCTTCCTGGTTCTGACCATCATCCCCGTGGCCCTGCTCGCGCATGACATGGCCGAGGCGCTGGACCGCGTGGACCGCGCGCTGGGCGTGCCGGTGCAGATGACGGGCGTCATCATCGCGGTGCTGATCCTCGCACCCGAGGGCATGGCCGCGCTGCGCGCCGCCTGGGCCAACCACCTGCAGCGTTCGGTGAACATCCTGCTCGGCTCCTCGCTGTCCACCATCGGCATGACGGTGCCGGCGGTGCTGCTGGTGGGGCATTTCATCGGGCATGACATCGTGCTGGGCCTGGATGAGGCGCACATGATCATGCTGGTGCTGACGCTGGTCACGGCGGGCCTCACCTTCGGCACCGCCAAGACCGACATGCTGAAGGGGGCGGTGCACCTGGCCCTTTTCGGCATCTACCTCATGCTCGTGCTGGTGCCCTGACGCGGGAGGCGGATGTGACGGCGATGATCCTCGGGCGTGACATCTGCGGTGATCAAGGTGCTGCGCTGTCGCGCGAATGGCTCGTCACCAATGGCATCGGCGGCTATGCCTCGGGCACGGTCTCCGGCGCTCCTACGCGCGGCTATCACGGGCTGCTGGTGGCCGCACTCGAACCCCACCCCGCCCGCACCCTGCTCGCCGCCGCCCTGCTGGAGGAAATGGAGGGCGCGTCGGGCCGCCACGAGCTCGCCACGCTGAACTGGTCCGGCGGCGCGACCTCACCCCAGGGATACCGCTTCCTCGACAGCTTCCGGCTGGAGGGCACCATCCCGTGCTGGCGCTTCGCCTGTGGCGGCGAGGTGCTGGAAAAGCGCGTGTGGATGGAGGCCGGCCGCAACATCACCCGCGTGGAGTACCGCCTGGTGCGAGGCGCCGGGCCGGTGCGGCTGACGCTGAAGGCCCTGGTGGACCACCGCGACCACCATTCCCGCACATCGGCCGATTCCTGGCAGCCCGACGTTTCGCTGGGCGACGGCACGGCGCGCGTGCTGGCCTTCCCCGGCGCCACGCCGCTGCACATCGCGGCCGAGGGCGCCGAGGCCCATCCCGGCACCGGCTGGTTCCGCGGCTTCGACCTGCCGCGCGAGCGCGAGCGCGGCCTGCAGGACCGCCAGGACCATCACCACGCGGCCAGCTTCACGCTGACGCTGACGCCGGGTGGCCGCGCGCAGGTGGTGCTCTCCGCCAGCGCGCCGGCCGCGCCCGATGCCACCGCGCTCGACCGCGCCCGCGCGCGCGAGGCGGGGCTGCTCGCCCGTTTCGCCAGCCTCCATCCCACGGCGCCCGACTGGGTGCGGCAACTGGTGCTGGCGGCCGACCAATTCATCATCGCGCGCCAGGATGCCGAGGGGCGGGCGGGGCATTCCGTCATCGCGGGCTACCATTGGTTCGCCGACTGGGGCCGCGACACCATGATCAGCCTGCCCGGGCTGACCCTCGCGACCGGAAGGCCGGAGATCGCGCGCTCCGTCCTGCTCACCTTCGCGGGCTTCGTGGACCAGGGCATGCTGCCCAACCGCTTCCCCGATGGCGGCGAGACGCCCGAATACAACACGGTGGACGCGACGCTCTGGTTCTTCGACGCCATCCGCAAATACCACGCCGCCACGCGCGACGACGCCACCCTGCTGGCCCTGCTGCCGGTGATGGAAGAGATCATCGCCTGGCACCGCCGCGGCACGCGCTACGGCATCGCGGTGGACCCGGCCGATGGCCTGCTGCGCGCGGGGGAGCCGGGCGTGCAGCTCACCTGGATGGACGCGCGGGTGAATGGCCGCGAGATCACGCCGCGCATCGGCAAGCCCGTCGAGGTGAATGCGCTGTGGTACAACGCGCTCCGCGTGATGGCCGAGAGCCTGGCGCGGCTGGGGCGCGATGCCAGCCTCTACGCCGGCCTCGCCCACACGGCGCGAGAGGGCTTCGCGCGCTTCTGGAACCCCGCGGCCGGCCATTGCTTCGACGTGCTGGACGGGCCCGACGGCCATGACGCCACGCTGCGGCCCAACCAGATCCTCGCCGCGAGCCTGCGGCCCGAACTGCTGCCGCTGGACCGGCGGCTGGCGGTGCTTGCCGTCTGTGAGCGCGCGCTGTTGGGCCCCTGCGGGTTGCGCAGCCTCGACCCCGCGCACCCGGATTATCGCGGCAGCTATGGCGGGGATTCGGCCTCGCGCGATGGCGGCTACCACCAGGGGCCGGTCTGGGGCTGGCTGGCCGGCCCCTTCATCGAGGCGCACCTGGCCGCTGGCGGCAGCGTGGAGGTGGCGCGGCTGCGGCTGGAAGCCATGGGGCGTGAGACACGACGCCAGGGCCTCGGCACGCTGAACGAGATCTATGAAGGCGACCCACCCCACGCCCCGCGCGGCTGCATCGCTCAGGCCTGGTCCGTGGCCGAGGCGCTGCGCGCCTGGGCGCTGGTGGAAGCCCAAGACGAGACAGGGAAGGCCAGGCCATGAGCGAAGCCGAGCGCATCAAGAGCCGCGATTCGGGCCAGGAGGATTGGGCCCTCTGGGGCCCCTATCTCAGCGAACGCCAATGGGGGACGGTCCGTGAGGATTTCAGCCCCTATGGCAATGCCTGGGAGTATTTCCCGCATGACCACGCGCGCTCCCGCACCTATCGCTGGGGCGAGGACGGGCTGGGCGGCATCTCGGACAGCAAGCAGCGGCTGTGCTTTGCCCTGGCGCTGTGGAACGGCGCCGACCCCATCCTGAAGGAACGCCTGTTCGGCCTGACCAACAGCGAAGGCAACCACGGCGAGGACGTGAAGGAATACTACTTTTACCAGGACAACACGCCGACCCACAGCCATATGCGGATGCTCTACAAGTATCCGCACCGTGCCTTCCCCTATGGCGACCTGGTGGCCGAGAACGCCCGCCGCAAGGCCACCGACCCGAAGGCCCCCGAATACGAGCTGATTGATACCGGCCTCTTCGACGAGGACCGGTATTTCGACGTCGAGATCGCCTATGCCAAGCGCGGGGTGGCCGACATCCTCGCCCGCATCACCGTCACCAACCGCGGGCCTGATCCGCACGAGATCACGCTGCTGCCCACGCTGTGGTTCCGCAACACCTGGAGCTGGGCGGAAGGCAGCGAGAAGCCGGTGCTGCGCGCCGTAGCGGAGGGCGTGGTGGAGGCCAGCCACCCCGCGCTCGGCCTCATGCGCCTGGTCGCGGAAGGCGCCGAGCGCCTGTTGTTCTGCGACAACGAAACCAACATCCATCGCCTCTTCGGCGCCGAGGGCGGGCCGGCCCACCCCAAGGACGCCTTCCACGACTTCGTGGTGCATGGCGATGCCGGCGCGGTGAACCCCGCGGGCGAGGGCACCAAGGCCGCCTCCCTGCACCGCCGCACCCTCGCCCCCGGCGAAAGCTGGACCCTGCGCCTGCGCCTCACCCATGACGCCGCCGCGACCACGCTGGGGGCGGATTTCGACGCCACCTTCGCCGCCCGTGCCGCCGAGGCCGATGCCTTCTATGACGAGGTGCTGCCCACGAACGTCTCGCCCGAACGCCGCGCCATCATGCGCCAGGCCCAGGCCGGCATGCTCTGGAGCAAGCAGTTCTACCACTACGTCGTCGAGGAATGGCTGAAGGGCGACCGCTACCCGCCTCCGCCCGAGCGCGCCACCGGCCGCAACGCGCAATGGCGGCACTTCTACGCCGAAGACGTGCTCTCCATGCCCGACAAGTGGGAATATCCCTGGTTCGCGAGCTGGGACATGGCCTTCCACTGCGTCGTGCTGGCCCAGGTGGACCCGGGTTTCGCCAAGGGGCAACTGCGCCTGCTGACGCGCGAATTCTACATGTCGCCCACCGGCCAGGTGCCCGCCTATGAATGGGCCTTCGAGGATGTGAACCCGCCCGTCGGCCCCTGGGCCGCCTGGGAGATCTACAAGCGCGAACTCGCCCAGACCGGCATGGGCGACGTGCCCTTCCTGGAGCGCATCTTCCAGCGCTCGCTGATGAACTTCACCTGGTGGGTGAACCGCAAGGACGCGGACAACAACAACCTCTTCCAGGGCGGCTTCCTGGGGATGGACAATATCGGCGTCATTGACCGCACCGCGGCCGAACGCCAGGGCTTCCGCCTCTACCAGGCCGATGCGACGTCCTGGATGGGGTTCTGCGCCCTCATCCTGATGGAGATGGCGATCGAGCTCGCCAAGCACGACAAGGTCTATATCGAGATCGGGGTGAAGTTCCTCCAGCACTACCTCTACATCGCCGACGCCATGAACCACCTGACGCGCCAGACCGATGGCGCGCTGGATCTCTGGGATGAGGAGGAGGGGTTCTACTTCGACGTGGCGCTGCGGCACGGGCAGTACCAGAAGCTGAAGGTGCGCTCGCTGGTCGGGCTTACGCCGCTGCTGCCCGTCTCCTCCATTGATATCCCGGCGCTGGAGGATGATTTCGAGGATGTGTTCCGCGACCGGCTGCGCTGGTTCCTCCGCCGCCAGCCCGAATTGCTGGAGCAGGCGAGCGAGACGCATGACGGGCTCGACCAGACCATCCTGCTCTCCTTCCTCAGCGAGGACCGGCTGCGGCGCATCCTCTCCGTCATGCTGGACGAGGAGGAATTCCTCTCCCCCCACGGCATCCGCTCCATCTCGCAGCGCCACCGCGACCACCCCTATGCGCTGCAGGTGGATGGCGAGACGCTGGTGGATGCCTACGAGCCCGCGGAATCCAGCAGCGGCATGTTCGGCGGCAACTCCAATTGGCGCGGCCCGATCTGGATGCCGGTGAACATGCTGGCGGTGCAGAGCCTGCGCCGCTTCCACGAACATTACGGCGATCGCTTCCAGGTGGAATGCCCCACCGGCTCCGGCGTGATGATGACGCTGGCCGAGGTGGCGGATGAGATCAGCCGCCGCCTGGTCTCCATCTTCGAGCCCGGCCCCGATGGCCGCCGCCCCCTCTACGGCGGCACCGAGCGCTTCCAGTCCGATCCGCACTGGCGCGACAACATCCTGTTCTACGAGTATTTCCACGGCGACAATGGCGCGGGCATCGGCGCCTCGCACCAGACGGGCTGGACGGGCCTCGTCTCCATCCTCATCGAGGAGCTGGCGAAGCGCGGGAAGGGCTGAGGGTGCGCGCCGCCCTGCGCCTCTGGCGCGGCGAAGCGCCGCTCGATGTCGCCTTCTGGAACTGGGCCGTGATCGGCGCGCTGGTGGTGAACATCACCACCACCATCGGCTTCTTTCTGCTGTTCAAGGAAGGCCAGATACTGGCGGCCTACCTGGTCGGGTACGGAATGTCGCTGCCCTACAATTTGCTGACGCTGGTCGGCGTCTGGCGTAGCGCCGCGCGCTACGCCGGCCCGCCATTCCATGCCGCCCTGGCCCGCTGGGCGGCCACCCTGCTCCTGGCGGTGTTGAGCGCGACCTGAACGCCTTCAAATGTCCAGGAAGACGGTCTCCTTCGGGCCCTGGAGGTGGATGTCGAAGCGGTAGGCCCTCGGCCCCGAGCGCCGCGCGATCAGCGTCTCCGCCCGGGCGCGGTGCTCGATGCGTGACAGGATGGGGTCCTCGGCGTTCGCGGCCTCCTCATCGGCGAAATAAAGGCGGGTTTGCAGGCCGATATTGATGCCACGCGCCACCACCCAGACGCTGACATGCGGCGCTTGGAGCCGCCCATCGGGCCAGGGCACGCGGCCGGGCTTCACGGTGTGGAAGGTGAATTCCCCCGTGTTCATGTCGCCGGCCGAGCGGCCGAAGCCGGTGAAGTTCGGGTCCGCCTGGCCGCGGCGCTCGTGGGGCGTGTTGAACAGGCCGGCCGCATCGGCCTGCCAGATTTCCACCAGGGCATCCTTCAGCACGGCCCCCATGCCGTCATGCACCGCGCCGGTGAGGGTGATCTCCTCGCCGCGCACCGGCCCGGTCTTCATCACGGCGCCCAGGTCCCCGCCATACATCGCGATGCCGCACACATTGGGCGTGCAGCCGATATGCACATAGGGCCCCGCCGTCTGCGAGGCGGTCTCGATGAAAGGCGGCATCACAGCCCCTCCTTGCGGTTCTCGAAGACGGATTGGCGGCGGCCGCGCAGCACGATGTCGAAGCGGAAGGCGCGGCTGTCCATCGGGATCGTCGCCTGCATGTCGAGCGTGGCGACGAGGCGTTGCAGCGCCGCCGCGTCCGTCACGGCGCCCAGGATGGGGCAGAGTGGAATCAGCGGGTCGCCCTCGAAATACATCTGCGTGATGAGGCGCTGCGCGAAGGAAGGGCCGAACAGCGACAGATGGATATGCGCCGGCCGCCAGTCATTGCCGCCATTGGGCCAGGGATAGGGGCCGGGCATGACGGTGCGGAAGCTGTAATGGCCTTCCGCATCGGTCAGGCAGCGGCCGCAGCCGCCGAAATTCGGGTCGAGCGGCGCCAGGTAGCCTTCCTTCGCGTGCCGATAGCGCCCGCCGGCATTGGCCTGCCACACCTCCACCAGCGCGCCGGGCACGCCGCGCCCGCCCTCATCCACCACGCGGCCATGCACGATGATGCGCGGGCCGATGGCGGTTTCGCCGGGGGCGGCGAAATTGCTGAGCAGGTCCGCGTCCAGCGGTCCCAGCAGGGATTGGCCGAAGACCGGCCCCGTCTCCTCGCTGAGCGAGGAGGGGAAGGAGAGCAGCGGCGCGCGCGGCGAACGCCACACGCTGGTCTTGTAGGGCGGGTGGAGGGCCGCGGGCTGGGCCGCGCGGTTGCGGGCCATGAAGCCGCCGAGTGGCGGCGGTGGCATCTGTTCCGGGGGCATGGCGTCGTTTCCTCCTCTGGCTTCAGTAGGGCAGGCCCACATAGTTCTCGGCCAGCACGCGCCGCGCCGACTCGGACGAGGCGAGCAGCGCGAATTCGGCATCCTGCATGCGGCGCTCGAAGGGGGTGCTGGTGTCGAAGCGGTGCAGCAGCGTGGTCAGGGACCAGGAGAAACGCTCGGCCTTCCACACGCGCTCCAGCGCCCTGGCGGAATAGGCATTGATGCCGGCCTCCGACCGGTCCTGATAGTACTCGACCAGCGCCTCGGACAGATAATGCACGTCGCCGGCGGCGAGGTTCAGCCCCTTGGCGCCGGTGGGCGGAACGATGTGCGCGGCATCGCCCGCCAGGAAGAGGCGGCCGAAGCGCATCGGCTCGGCCACGAAGCTGCGGAGCGGGGCGATGGATTTCTCGATGGGCGGGCCGGTCACCACCTGCGCGGCCGCGGCGGGGTCGAGGCGCCGGCGCAGCTCGTCCCAGAACATGTCGTCGGTCCAGCGGGCGGGGTCGTCATCGGCGCGGCACTGCACGTAGTAGCGGCTGCGCGTGGCGGAGCGCATGGAGCAGAGCGCGAAGCCGCGTTCATGCCCCGCATAGATCAATTCATGTGAGCAGGGCGGCACATCGGCCAGCACACCCAGCCAGCCGAAGGGATAGACGCGCTCGAAGGTCTCGATCGCGCCGGCGGGCACGCTCGCGCGGCTCGCGCCATGATAGCCGTCGCAGCCCGCGATGAAGTCGCAGGCGGCCTGTCGCGCCTGGCCGTCCTCGGTCCAGCTGACGTGGGGGCTGGGTCCGTCGAAGCCGTGCAGTGCCACATCGCGCGCGCCGAAGATGATGGGCGCGCCGAGGGCGGCGCGGTGGTCCATCAGGTCCCGCGTCACCTCCGTCTGCCCATACACCGTGACGCTGCGGCCATTGGTGAGTTCACGGATGTCGATCCGCAGGTGGCGGCCCGCGAAGTTCAGCGCGAAGCCGTCATGCACCAGCCCCTCGCGTTCGAGCCGCCCGGCGATGCCCGCCCTTCGCAGCAGGCCGACGGTCCCGTCCTCCAGCACGCCGGCGCGGATGCGGCCCAGCACATGGTCGCGGGACTGGCGTTCCAGGATCAGCGTGTCGATCCCGGCCTGGTGCAGCAGCGCACCCAGCAGAAGGCCGGAAGGGCCGGCGCCAATGATGATCACCTGGTGCCGCATCCGCGTCCTGCCCTCCCCCTTCGCGCCCCGGTCAGGGATCGCCCTGGCCCTTGCCGCGCCTTGATTTTCACTAGTGGAAGCCCGGCCGCGGATGTAGGCTTGAAACGACGCAAGACTTGGACATTTGCGAGCGATCCATGCCCAGAACCGAGAGGCCTTCCCCGGCCGGGCGCCTCTACCGCATCCCTGTTTTCGGTCTCTACGGCGCGGCGGCGGGGCAGGCTTCGGGCGGCTATGTCCACATCGAGACCATCTCCTCCCGCGCGCCCGCCCATGACTGGGAGATCCTGGTCCATCGCCACGAGAACCTGGCGCAATGCGTGCTGGTGCAGGAGGGCGGCGGCACGCTGGAGGTCGAGGGCGAGAAGGTGGATTTCACGGCCCCCTGGTTCGTCTGGATGCCGTCGGCCGCCGTGCATGGCTTCCGCTTCGACACGGGCACGGAGGGCCATGTGCTGACCGTCTCGGATGACGTGGTGGCGGGCAGCATCGCGGGCGTGCCGGAAGGCGAGCGCCTCGCGCAGTTGCTGCTGCGGCCCGTCCTCGGCGCGGCACGGGGTGAGGAGGAGATCGCCATCTCCATGCCCGCCACCATGCGCGCCATCGCGCGCGAGCATGACCTGCCGCGCACCGGCGTCACCGCCGCGCTGCAGGCGCATCTGGTGCTGCTTCTCGTCGCCATCCTCCGCACGCGCACCTTGTCGGAACTGGCCGAGACGCTCGGCAACCAGGGGGCCACGGGCTTCCGCCGCTTCCGCGAGCATGTGGAACGCAACTTCCGCCGGCAGGAGAGCATCGACGAGATCGCCAGCCAGCTCGGCATGAGCCGTGGCCAGCTTTATGCGGTGACGATGCGGGCCGTCGGCAAGTCGCCGCTGCGCATCCTGCATGACCGCCGCATCATCGAGTGCAAGCGCGAACTTACCTATTCCACCCAGCCCATCGCGCAGATCGCCTATGAGCTGGGCTTTTCCGACGAGGCCTATTTCAGCCGCTTCTTCACCAAGCATGCGGGCATGTCGCCCAGCGCCTTCCGCAAGGCCCGGCGCAAGGCGCTGGGGGCGGACTAGGTCACGCGGGCGGCAGCCGCAGCGCGCCGTCCAGGCGGATGGTCTCCCCGTTCAGCAGCGGGTTGGCCGCGATGGTCAGCACCAGCGCGCCGAACTCGGCGGGCTTGCCCAGGCGCTGCGGAAACAGCGGCTGCCGTGAGAGGGCCTCGCGTGCCTCGGGCGTCAGCGTGTCCATCAACGGTGTATGGATCAGGCCCGGCGCGATGGTGACGACGCGGACGCCGAAGCGCGCCAACTCCCGCGCCGCCGGCAGGGTCAGCGCCACGATGCCGCCCTTTGACGCCGCATAGGCCGCCTGGCCCACTTGGCCCTCATAGGCGGCGACCGAGGCCGTGCAGATGATCAGCCCGCGTTCGCCATCGGCCAGTGGTTCATTGGCGGTCATGCGGGAGGCCGCCACACGCATCAGGTTGAAGGTGCCGATGAGGTTCACGCGAATCACGCGCTCGAACAGCGCCAGGTCATGGGGACCGCCACGGCCCGCGATGCGCGCGGCCGGCGCGATGCCGGCGCAGGCCACCACGACGCGCAGCGGTGCGAGCAGCGATGCGGTCTCCACCGCGGCGGCCACGATGGCTTCCTCCGCGACATCACCCGCAATGGCGACGCCGCCGATGCGCGCGGCCACCGCCTCGGCCTTGGCCGCGTCAATGTCCAGCACCACCACCTTCGCCCCCGCCTGCGCCAAGGCCTCGGCGGTGGCCGCGCCCAGGCCGGAGCCCCCGCCGCTGACGATGGCCGATGCGCCCGAAATCTCCATGCTCAGTCTCCGGAAGGCAAGGGTTGGATGGCCTTGGGGGCCCGCTTGTCCAGGAAGGCGGCCAGGCGGCGCTCGGCCTCGGGCGCGGTCTGCGCCAGCGCGGCCATGAGGCTCTCCACGAAGAGGCCGTCGGATTCCGACATGTCCTGGATGCGGGGCAGGGCGTGCAGCACGCCGGCGACGGTCAGCGGCGCCGCCTGCGCCACCTGGGTCGCCACCGCGCGCGCGCGAGCCAGGGCCTCGCCGGCCGGCTCCAGATAGGTGATGAGGCCCGCGCGTTCGGCCGCGGCGGCGTCCAGCGTGCGGCCTGTCAGCATCATGTCCGTCATCCGCGCCGCGCCGATGAGGCGCGCGACATGCACCGTGGCACCGCCGCCCACGAAGATGCCGCGCGTGCCCTCGGGCAGGGCGAAGACCGCGGTCGCGTCGGCCACGCGGATATGGCAGGCGGCCGCGAGTTCCAGCCCGCCGCCCACGCAGGCCCCATGCACGGCCGCGATGACGGGGATGGGACCTTCGCGCAGGGTGCGGAACACGCGGTGCCAGCCCCGGGAGTGGTGGAACACCTCCTCCGCCGTGCGGGCGCGATGCTCCGACAAATCGAGCCCTGCGCAGAAGCACGGGCCGTGCCCGTGCAGGATGATGGCCCGCGCGGCCCGCTGCGCCTCGGCCAGGCGCATTTCGAGGGCCGCCAGCAGCGCATCGCTGATGGCGTTGCGCTTCGCGGGCCGGTTCAGCCCGAGCAGCGCCACATTCCCCGCCATTTCGAGGGTGACAAGCTCCTGCGTCATCGTCTCTCCGCAATGCGGCGCAGCGCCTGGATCAGCGCGGCGCGTTCCGTCGCGTCCAGGCCGGAGGCGAGTTCCGCCTCCATGGCGACCTCGCGCTCACGCGCCTTGCGCAGCAGGGCCCGGCCCGCCGGCGTCAGGCGCAGGATGTTGGCGCGCCTGTTGCGGGCATCCTCCACGCGACGAATGAGGCCCTCCTGCTCCAGCCCGCCCAGCAGCACCGCCATGTTCGGCGGCTTCACCCGCAGCGCCTCCGCCAGGTCGGTCTGCCGCCGCGCCGTCCCGGCTTCGATCAGCAGCAGGGCGCCGAGGCGGCCCGGTGTCAGGCTGAGTGGCGACATGGCCTGGTTGAACATGTCGAAGGCGGTCATCTGCGCGAGGCGCAGCCAGAAGCCCAGCCGGTCATCGAGGGGGCCCTTCGCGGCACCCCCCGCGACCGGTGCGTCATCCTCCTCGACGGCGGCGGAGGGCGCGGTCGGGTCCTGGTTCGGCGTTCGTGACATGACCTCGATATGCAGCGCGCCTCTCCCCTTGGCAATGGTGTTATGAGATATAATTATAGAATATAACACACAGGCACCGTCAGGCTGCCGGAGGGAAGCGATGTCCGACGTTCAGGGGGCAGGGGACCCGTTCACAGCGCCGCACCGGCCACGGCTGGGGCCAGGGCCGGTCTCGATCGAGCGGCGCCCGGATGGCGCCCTCATGGTGACGCCCCGGCGCGCCCTCGGCGCCTACCCGCGCCGCCTCACCGAAAGCCTGGAGCAATGGGCGGCGAAAGACCCTGACCGCGCACCTTGATCGCCCGGCGCGACCCGACCGCGGGCGGTGCCTGGCGGCGCATCACCTATGGGCAGATGCTCCAGGCCGTGCGGGCGGTGGGGCAGGCGTTGCTCGACCGCGGCGCCTCGGTGGAGCGGCCCGTCGCGATCCTGTCGGCGAACTGCCTGGACCAGGCGGTGCTGACCTTGGCCGCGCTGCATGTGGGCGTGCTGGTCGCGCCCATCTCGCCCTCCTACGCCCTCGTGGCCAAGGATTTCGCCAAGCTGCGCCACTGCCTGGAGCTGGTCGGGCCCGCCATCGTCTTCGCCGAGGACGGGCGGCGCTTCGCGGACGCCATCGCCGCCGCGTGCCCGGCCGAAGCGGGCCTCATCGTCTCGCGCAACCCGCCCGAGGGGCGCCCCGCCACCCTCTTCGCGGAGCTGCTCTCGACGACGCCCGCCCCCGCGGTGGAGGCGGCGGCCGCGGCGATGGACCCGGACGCACCGGCCAAGATCCTCTTCACCTCCGGCTCCACCGGCATGCCCAAGGGTGTCATCAACACCCAGCGCATGATCTGCTCCAACCAGCAGATGCTGCGCGAGGCCTTTCCCTTCCTCGCTGAGGAGCCGCCGGTGCTGCTGGACTGGCTGCCCTGGCACCACACCTTCGGCGGCAACCACAATCTGGGCCTCGTGCTCTACAATGGCGGTTCGCTCTACATGGATGACGGGCGGCCCACGCCCGGGCGCTACGCCGAATCCCTGCGGAACCTGCGCGAGATCGCGACGCACATCCACTTCAACGTGCCGCTCGGCTTCAGCGAGCTGGTGCAGGCGTTGAAGGAGGATGCGACGCTGCGCGAGACCTTCTTCTCCCGCCTGCGGATGATGTTCTACTCCTCGGCCGGCCTGCCGCAGCACATCTGGGATGAGCTGGACGCGCTGGCGCTCGCCACGCGCGGCGAACGCATCCCCATGATCACGGGCCTCGGCGCGACCGAGACGGCGCCCTTCGCCATCTGCGTGCGCGAGGAATTCTCGGAATCCGGCGCGGTCGGCCTGCCCGTGCCGGGGGTGGAGCTCAAGCTCGCGCCCGTGGGCGACAAGATGGAGGCGCGGGTGCGCGGCCCCTCCATCACGCCCGGCTACTGGCGCAACCCCGCGGCGACGGAGGCGGCCTTCGACGAGGAGGGCTGGTACCGCTTCGGCGATGCGCTGGTGCCCCTCGACCCGCATGACCTGCACAAGGGGTTCCGCTTCGACGGCCGCATCAACGAGGATTTCAAGCTCTCAACCGGCACCTGGGTCAGTGTTGGCCCGCTGCGCCAGCGCCTGATCGCGGCGCTGGCGCCCTTCGTGAAGGATGCCGTGATCGCCGCCCCCGACCGCGACATGCTCACGGCCATCCTGCTGCCCGCGCCCGAAGCCATCCTGTCGCTCGTGCCCGAGGGCCAGCATCCGAGCACCCACCCCGCCCTGCGCGCCATCCTCTCGGAGCGGCTGCGGGCGTTGGCGGCCGAGGCGAGCGCCAGCAGCCAGCGCATCGCCCGCGCCACCCTGCTCATGGACCCCCTTTCGATCGAGGCCGGCGAGATCACCGACAAGGCCTCGGTCAACCAGCGCGCGGTGCTGGCGCGCCGCGCCGCGCTGGTCGCGGATCTCTATGCCGAGACCCCGCCCGCCCATGTCATCATCGTTGGAGACCCCGCATGACCGCCCTGCACACGAGCTGGGAGGACGCCTGGCTGCTCGCCGGCGCCCGCACCCCCTTCGCCGATCTGGGCGGGCCGCTCGGCCTCGTCTCGCCCATTGACCTCGGCATCAAGGCGGCGCGCGCGGCGCTGGCCAGGGCGGGGCTGGACGGGTCGGAGATCGGCTATGTCGTCGCAGGCTCCGTCGCGCAGGCGAGCTTCGACGCCTACATGCTGCCGCGGCACATCGGCCTCTACGCCGGCGTGCCGGTCGAGGTGCCGGCGCTGCTGGTGCAGCGGGTCTGCGGCACCGGCATCGAGGCCATCACCCAGGCGGCCACGGCGGTGGAACGGCATGGCGTGCGCTTCGCCCTCGCCGCCGGGGCGGAGAGCATGAGCCGCAACCCCATTGCCGCCTTCACCCATCGCGGCGGCTTCGGCCTCGGCGCGCCGGTCGAGTTCAAGGACTTCCTGTGGGAGGCCTTGCTGGACCCCGCCTGCGGCCTGACCATGGGCGGCACGGCGGAGGAGCTGGCGCGGCGCCATGGCTTCACCCGCGCGGAAGTGGATGCCTATGCCGCCCGCAGCTTCGAGCGTGCGCTGGCCGCGCGCGCGGCGGGCTTCTTCGAGGACGAGGTCGTGCCCGTGGTGAACGAGGCCTTCACCCGCGCTGGCGTGAAGGACCGGGGCATCCACCTGCCGCGCAAGGTGGAGAGCGTCGCGGCCGACACCCATCCGCGCCCCTCGCCGGTGGAGCAGCTGGCGAAGATCCGCCCGGCCTTCGGCGGGCTGCAGACGGGCGGCAATTCCTCGGCCGTGGTGGATGGGGCGGCGGCGGCCGTCATCGCCTCGGGCGCGGAGGCCAAGGGCCGCGCGCCGCTCGCCCGGCTGGTGGCGGCGACCGCGGTGGGCTGCCCGCCCGAGATCATGGGCATCGGCCCCGTGCCCGCCATCCGCGCGCTGCTGGAGCGCACGGGGCTCACGCTCGACAAGATCGCGCTGGTGGAGATCAACGAGGCCTTCGGCGCCCAGGTCATGGCCTGCGCGCGGGAGCTGGAGCTGGATGAGGCGCGGCTGAACGTGAATGGCGGCGTCATCGCCATCGGCCATCCGCTCGCCGCGACGGGCGTGCGTCTCTGCGTGACCGTGGCGCGCGAGATGCGGCGGCGCGGTGCCCGCTATGGCATCGCCTCCGCCTGCATTGGCGGCGGGCAGGGCATCGCGCTGCTGCTGGAGAATCCCGATGGACATGGCTGAACCGCGCCTCGTCAACCGCCGCGCGCTGACGATCGAGTGGGGTGATTGCGACCCCGCCGGCATCGTCTTCTACCCGCGCTACTTCGCCATGTTCGATGCCTCGACGGCGGCGCTGTTCCACGCCGCGCTGGGCATGCCCAAGATCGCCTGGATCGCGAAGTTCGGCATATTGGGCATCCCGATGGTGGACACGCGGGCCAAGTTCCACATCCCGGGCGTCTATGGCGACGAGGTGGTGATCGAAAGCCGCATCGCCGCCTTCCGCCGTTCCTCCTTCGACGTGGCGCACCGGCTGCTGAAGGCCGATGGGGCGCTGGGGGTCGAAGGCTTCGAGACCCGCGTCTGGACGGTGCGCGAGGCCGAAGGGGGCCGCATCCGCTCCGCACCCATTCCGGAGGAGGTGCTGGCCGCCTTCGCCTAGCCCAAGCGGCGTCAGGTCTCCGGCCTGAAGCCGCTCTCGCGCACGATGCGCGCCCAGTTCTCCCGTTCGCGCCCGATGCGCGCGGCGAAGTCATCGGGGCGCGTGATGATGGGCAGGAATTCCAGCCGGTCCAGCGCGCTTCGGACCTCGGGGGTCGCCGCCGCCGCCGCGACGGTGTTGTAGAGCGACAGCGCGATGGCGTTGGGCGTGCGGGCCGGCAGGAACAGGCCCATCCAGTCCGTGACGATCAGGTCCCGGAAGCCGCTTTCGGCGATGGTCGGCACATCGGGCAGGCGCGACACGCGCTCGCGGCCGGAAATGGCCAGGATGCGCAGCCCGCGGCCATGGTGCGGCATGACGTCCGACAGCACCGTGACCACGATGGGGATGTTGCCCGCGACGGCATCCGTCACCGCCGGCGCGGCGCCGCGATAGGGCACATGGTTCATGGTGACGCCCAGCGCGCGGCCCACCATGTCCCCCACGAAATGCCCGCCCGAGCCCGCGCCGGGCGAGCCGAAGGCGACATCGGGCCCCGTCTGGGCGCGCAGCCAGGTGGTGAGTTCGGCGAAGCTCTGCGCCGGATGGCTGGCCGGCACCGCGATGGCGAAGGCGAATTCGCAGAGGGTGCAGACCGGCACGAAATCGGTCAGCGCGTCGTGCCGCGCCTCGCGCGGGAAGATGTGCGGCTGCAGCGTCATCACGCTTGCTGGCGACATGAGCATGGTGGCGCCGTCGGGCTCGGCGGTGCGGACCGCCTCCAGCGCCAGGCGGCCCGTGGCGCCCGGCCGGTTCTCGACCAGCGTGGCCGGCGCGTAGTTGGGGCGCAGCCGCTCGGCATAGAGCCGGGCCACCAGGTCGGTGGGGCCGCCGGCGGCGAAGCCCACCAGCATTCGCGCATTGCGCGGCACGGTCTGCGCCCGCGCGCCCGGCGCCATCATGGCCAGCGCCGTGGTTCCGAGCGCCATGGCGCCCCGCCGTCCGATCCTTGTCATGTCCCTGTCTCCCTTGATTGTTGCTTGTCGGGTGTTCAGGCCGCGGTGCCCCAGACCTCCCGGGCCACCTCGACGATCAGTTCAAGCTTCCGCCACTGCTCCTCCTCCGCGAGGGTGTTGCCCTCCTGGGTGGAGGCGAAGCCGCATTGCGGGCTGAGGCAGAGCTGATGGAGCGGCGCGAATTTCGCGGCCTCCTCGATGCGGCGCTTGATGTCGTCCTTGCTTTCCAGCGTGCCCGTCTTGGAGGTGACGAGGCCCAGCACCACCGTCTTGCCCTTGGGCAGGAAGCGCAGCGGCTCGAAGCCGCCCGCGCGGTCGGTGTCCCATTCCATGAAGTAGCCATCCACCGGCATGGCGTTGAACAGCACCTCCGCCACCGGCTCGTAGCCACCGGAGGCGATGAAAGTGGAGCGGAAATTGCCCCGGCAGAGATGCATCGTGATCAGCAGGTCCGCGGGCTTCTCCGCCAGGGCGGTGGCCACCATGCCGGCATAGATGTCGGGCTGGCGCTCCGGGTCGTCGCCACGCTCGCGCAGCATCTCGCGCTGCGCCGGGTCGCAGAGATAGGCGAAGGAGATGTCGTCGAGCTGGAGATAGCGGCAACCCGCCGCATACATGTCCGCCACCGCGCCGGCATAGGCACGGCCCACATCGGCGTAGAATTCGGCCATGTCCGGGTAGAGGCCAGGGGCCATCATCTTCCGACCGCCCCGGTAGTGCAGCATGGAGGGGCCCGGGATGGTCATCTTGGGCGTCTGCCGCGCGCGCGTGGCGAGGTAGTGGAAATGCCCCACCATGGGGTGCGCCGCATAGCCCACGCGGTCATTGATGCGCAGGGTCTTGGGCACGCCCACGCCGCCCTTGAAGTTCATGCCGCTGTCGCCCTCCTCGGAGGAAACCCCGGGCAGGCGCTCCAGGAAGTCGAAATGCCAATAGGCGCGGCGGAACTCGCCATCAGTGACGCTGTGAAGGCCGATCGCTTCCTGCTTCGCGACGAGCGCCGCGATCTCCTGGTCCTCCACCTCCTGCAACTCGGCGACCGACATGCGCCCGGCGAGGGTCGCCTCGCGCGCGGCCTTGAGCGTGCCGGTGCGGAGCAGGCTGCCGACATGGTCGGCGCGGAAGGGGCGAAGGGCGGTCATGCTCGATTCCAGATGCTCTGAAGGGGACAGGTCAGCCGGCCAGCGCGGCGCGCACCCGCTCCGGCGTGAAGGGAAGCGCCGACAGCCGCTTGCCGGTCGCGGCCAGCACCGCGTTGGAGATGGCCGGCGCTACGGTGCCCAGGCCAAGCTCCGCCACGGGAAGCGGCACCTCGCCCCCGCCCACAAGGCGCAGCTGCACCTCGGGCGTCTCAGGCGCGCGCAGCATCTCGTAATCGGTGAAATTGCTCTGCTGCACGGCGCCGTCGCGGAGGGTCAGCCGCTCGGTCAAGGCGCTCGAGACGCCCCAGAGCAGCGAGGATTCGATCTGCCGCATGGCGTTGCGCGGCTGCACCGCGAGGCCCACATCCGCCGCGCACCACAGGCGCAGCACGCGCAGCCTGCCGGAAGCGGCGTCCACCGCCACCTCGGCCACGGTCGCCGCCAGCGCCTCGCCCAGTTGCGGCAGGCCGAGCTTGGCGAAGCCGATGCCGAGATGCGTGCCCTCGCGCGCGCGGCTCCATTCTGCCATGGCGCCCACGGCCTCCACCACCGCGCGCGCCCGCGCGTCGCGCAGCAGCGCGAGGCGATAGGCCAGCGGGTCCGTCTGCGACTGCCGGGCCAGGTCGTCCACCACGGCCTCCACCGCGAAGGCGTTGGGGCCCGCGCCGATGCCGCGCCAGGGCGCCGTCCGCACCCCGTGCTCGCGGTAGAGGTGCAGCGTCAGCGTCGCCGGCACGTCGTATTGCGCGACATTGGCGTGGTAGGTGACGATGTGGTCCACGCCGCGCTGCGCCTCCAGCCGCGCGCGGCCATAGAGCTGGGGCACCACGAGGTCCGAGGCCAGGCGGTGGCGCCAGGCGGTGATGCGCCCCGCCGCATCCAGCCCCACCTCGATGCGGTGCGCCGTCATCGGCCGGACATGGGCGTTGGCCATGTCGTCCTCGCGCGTGGCCATCACCTTCACCGGCCGGCCCACGGCACGCGCGACCTGCACCGCCTCCACCGCGTAATCAATGGTGGCACGCCGGCCGAAGCCGCCGCCCATGGTCAGCATATGGACCGTCACCCGCTCCGCCGGGATGCCGAGGATGCGCGCCGCCTCGTCGCGCACCAAGCTCGGCCATTGTGTGCCGGCCCAGATCTCGGCGCCGCCCTCCGTCACCGAAGCCACGCAGGTCAGCGGCTCCATCTGGCCGTGATACACATAGTCTGAGGTGAACTCCGCGCTGTGGACGTGCGCAGCGCCGGCCAGGGCCTGCTCCGGCTCACCGGTGCGGACGACCTGCACGCCGGCCTTCGTGGCGTCGCGCACATCCTCGAGGTAGGAGGCCAGCGCCGCCTCGGAATCATGCGCGGCCCCCTCGCCGGGTGACCACTGCACGGTCAGCTCCCGCCGCGCGGCCAACACCGCCTCCACCCGCTCGCCCACGATGGCGACACCCTGGTCGAGCGGCAGCACATGGGTGATGCCGGGCCGTTGGAGCAGCGCGGCGCCATTGTGCGACAGCGGGCGCGCGCCCAGCCCTGGCGATCGCGCCACGGTCGCGTGCAGCATTCCGGGCCGGCGCACGTCAATCGCGAAGAGCGTCTGCCCCCGTGCCTTGGCCGGCACGTCGAAGCGCGCCACGTCGCGCCCGATCAGGCGAAAGGCGGAGACGGGCTTCAGCGCGGCGGGCGTGATCTCGGGCAGGGTGGCGGGCGCGCGCGCGAAGGAGGCCACCTCGCCATAGCTCATGCGGCGACCCGAAGCGGCGTGCACCACGGTGCTGGGCTCGGTCGAGAGCTGCTCCACCGGCACGCCCCAGCGCGCCGCCACCGCGTCCAGCAGCACGCGGCGCGCCTGGGCACCGGCCATGCGCAGCGGCATCCAGTAGCCGCGCACGGAGAGGCTCGCCACCACGAACTGGCTGCGGAAGATGGGGCTGTCATAGGCCGCGCGCACCGGGGCCGTCTCGATGCGGACCTTCTCCCAGTCGGCGTCGAGTTCCTCCGCGACGATGAGGGGCAGGGCGGTGTTTGTGCCCTGGCCCATCTCGGGCGCCGGGGCCTGGATGGTGATGGTGCCGTCGGGCGCGATGCCCACATAGGCGTTGAGCGGCCCCGCATCGGCCTGCGCCGCGACGTTCTCGCCGGCCGTGAAGGCGAAGGTGAAGGCCAGGCCGCCGGCCAGCACGCCGCGGCGGGTGAGGGTGGTGCCCATGCTCATCTCACGCCTCCCGCGCCGCGTGCTGGATGGCGTCCACCACCTGGTTGTAGGTGGCGCAGCGGCAGAGATTGCCTTGCATATGGTCCAGGATTTCCTCGCGGCTGGGCCGCGGGCTGCGCGCCAGGAGTGTGGCGGCCTGCATGATCTGCCCGGTCTGGCAGTAGCCGCATTGCGGCGTCTGCACCGCGACCCAGGCGCGCACCAGCGGGTTCTCGGCGCCGCCGGGCAGACCCTCGATGGTGGTGACGGCGCGGCCACCCACATCGCCCACCGCGATGGCGCAGGCGCGTACCGCTTCGCCATCCAGGTGCACCGTGCAGGCACCGCAGGCCGCGACGCCGCAGCCATACTTCGTACCGGTCAGGCCCAGATGCTCCCGCAGCACCCACAGCAGCGGGGTGTCGGGGGCGGCTTCGACCGTGACCGCGCGCGCGTTGACATGGAGCGGGATCATGAACGGCTTCCTCTGCCTGTCTCGGGTTGGCGGGTGGCGTTATTCGATGGAGGCGCCGGTCTCGCGCACCAGCCGGCCCCACTTCTCGCTCTCGGCGCGGGCGAAGGCGGCGAACTCCTCCGGCGTGCCGCCGCGCACGATGGCGCCCTGGCTGGCCAGCAGCTCGCGCAGATCAGGCTGGCTCAGGATGCGGTCCACCTCGGCCGAAAGGCGCCGCACGCGGTCGGGCGGCGTGGCCGCATGGGTGCACAGGCTCATCCAGGTGGCGGAGAGCAGTTCGGGCACGCCCTGCTCGGCCGTGGTCGGCACGTCGGGCAGCAGCGCGAGGCGCGTGGGGTGGGCGACCGCGATGGCCTTCAGCCGGTTGTCGCGCACGAAGGGTGCGGCCGAGACCGCGGCATCCCACATCGCCACGGTGTGGCCCGAGACCAGCGAGGTCAGCGCGGGGGCCGAGCCGCCGAAGGGCACATGGGTCGGGTTGCCGCCCTGTCCCATCGCGCGCGTCATCGCGATCGTCAGGTGGGAGGGCGTGCCGATGCCGGCCGAGGCATGCGCCAGCGCATCGCCCTGCCGGCGCGACAGGGCGAGGAATTCCTGCAGGGTGTTGGCGGGCAGCGAGGGGTGCGCCACCAGCACCAGCGGAATGACGCTGAGCAGCGAGGCGAAGGCGAAGTCCCTGAATGGGTCGTAGGGCAGGCGGCGATAGAGGTGCGGGTTGATCGCAATGGGCCCCGAGGGCGTCGCATAGACCGTGTGGCCATCGGCCGGCGCCTGGAGGAAGGCCTGGGCGGCGACGATGCCGTTGGCGCCAGGGCGGTTTTCCACGACCACCCCTTGGCCCCAACGCTCGGAAAGTCGCTGGGCCACGAGGCGCGCCTGCGCATCGGCCGAGCCGCCGGCCGAGACGGGCACGAAGAAGCGCATCGGGCGGCTGGGAAAGGTGTCGGTCTGGGCCTTGGCCGGGCGAAGGGCGAGGGCCGGCAGCGCCAGCAGCGCGAGTCTGGCCCGGCGGGAGATCGCGGCGACGGGCCGGGCTTCGCCGCGGGGGGCAGTGGTTGACGGCGCGCTCAAGGCTGGGCGGCCTTCGCGTCATGGCGCCAGCACCGCGCACGCCCGCGCGCGGGGGATGTGGACAGGGTGCTTGTATGCACGCTTGGCCTCACTTTCTTGGACAGTCTACATCTGCACAGGCCGCGCCGCCGGGTCGATGCACCAATCAACAAGAAACTTGGATTTTCCACTGACCGTGCATGGGTATGCATGACCGCTTGCCCGGAATCAGACCAGCCTGTATACAGGTTGTATCACATGATGGATGTCAGTGATGGCCTCATCACCCTCCTTCCCGCTGAACGCCTGGTATGCGGCCGCCTGGGACCATGAGGTCGGGCGGGAATTGCTCCCGCGCACCATCTGCGGTCGCAAGCTGGTGCTCTACCGGACGACGGGAGGCGCCGCGGTGGCGCTGCTCGATGCCTGCTGGCATCGGCTGCTGCCCCTCTCCATGGGGCGCCTGCGCGGGGATGAGGTGCAATGCGCCTATCACGGACTGCGCTTCGACGCGCGCGGCCGCTGCACCCATATGCCGTCCCAGGAGACCATCAACCCCGCCGCGCGCGTGCGCAGCTTCCCGGTGGTGGAGCGGCATCGCTTCATCTGGGTCTGGCCCGGCGATCCCGCCCTGGCTGACCCCGCGCTGGTGCCCGACCTGCACTGGAATGACGACCCCGCCTGGGCGGGCGATGGTGGGCTCATCCACGCCAAGTGCGACTACCGCCTGCTGGTCGACAATCTGATGGACCTGACGCACGAGACCTTCATCCATGCCGACAGCATCGGCGATGACCACGTGGCCCAGGCCCCCTTCGAGGTGACGCATGGCGAGCGCACCGCGACCGTGACGCGCTGGATGATCGACATCGAGCCGCCGCCTTTCTGGCGCGCGCAGTATGGCCGGCCAGGTCGCGTGGATCGCTGGCAGATCATCCGCTTCGAGGCGCCCTGCACGGTCGCCATCGATGTGGGCGTCGCCGCCACCGGCACCGGCGCGCCGCAGGGCGACCGCGGGCAGGGCGTCAGTATGGTGGTGATCAACACCATCACCCCTGCGACCGACAGCACCTGCCACTATTTCTGGGCCAATGCCCGCGACTACCGCCTGCATGAGCAGCTGGTCACCACGCAGATCAAGCAGGGCGTGGCGCGCATCTTCGCCCAGGACGAGGCCATCGTGGAAGCGCAGCAGCGCGCCATCGAGGAGAACCCAGGCCATGTCTTCTACAACCTGAACATCGACGCCGGCTCCATGTGGGCGCGCCGCATCATTGACCGCATGGTGGCCGCGGAACTCGCGCCCCACGGCATGGCGGCCGAGTGACATGTCCCAGACCCTCTCCGCCCAGCTCCGCCTGCGCGACCTGATCCTCAGCGGCGAATTGCAGCCCGGCGAGCGCCTGTCCGAGCCCTCGGTCGCCGAGCGCCTCGGCGCCTCGCGCACGCCGGTGCGGGCCGCCCTGGTGCGCCTGGCCGAGGAGGGGCTGGTAAAACCCATCCCCTCCGGCGGCTTCGCCGTGAACTCCTTCGCCGAGGAGGAGATCCATGACGCGATCGAATTGCGCGGGACGCTGGAAGGCCATGCCGCGCGCCTCGCCGCCGAGCGTGGCGCCCCCGGCGGCACCCTGGCCGAGATGCGGCGCCTGCTGGTGCGGATGGACGAGGCCACCACGCCCCCCATCAGCGAGGACGGCTTCACCGACTATGTCGCCCTCAACGCCCATTTCCACGAATTGCTGGTCGAGGCGGCGGGCAGCGCGGTCGTGGCGCGGCAGATCGGGCGGGTGGTGGCGCTGCCCTTCGCCTCGCCCTCGGGCTTCGTGCTCGCCCAGGCGGCGCTGCCCGCCTCCCAGTGCGTTCTGGTGGTGGCGCAGGAGCATCACCGCGCCGTGGTGGAGGCCATCGAGCACCGTGAGGCCGCGCGCGCGGAGGCGCTGATGCGCGAACATGCCCGCCTTGCCCGCCGCAACCTCGAACTGGTCCTGCATGACCAGGATTCGCTGCGGCTGGTGCGGGGCGGCGTGCTGATCCGCCGTCGCGGCTGGGCCTGACCGCGATGGAGCGCGACGACCGCTGGACCATGGCGACCTTGCGCGGCACGCGCCTGGTCGCGCCCTTCATCCGGGAGTTCACCCTGTTGCCGGAGGACGGCGCCACGGCCTATGCCACGGGGGCGCATCTCTGCGTGCGTCTCGACATCGGCGGGCGGCCGGCGCTGCGTCACTACTCGCTGGTCGGCGCGGGGCCCCGGGACGGCGCCTGGCGGATCGCGGTGCAGCACGCGGCGCAGGGCCGTGGCGGCTCGCGCGCGATGTGGGCGCTGGAGCCCGGCGGGCGCCTCGCCATCTCCCACCCGCGCAGCCATTTCGAACTGGCGGCCGGCGCGTCGGAGGTGCTGTTGCTCGCGGGCGGCATCGGCATCACCCCGCTGGTCGGCATGGCGGAGGTGCTGGCGCGTCGCGGCGCCCGCTTCCGCATGGTCTATGCCGGGCGGTCGCGGCCGCTGATGGCCTATCTCGACGAACTCTCCGCGTTGCTCGGTCCCGCGCTTGCGGTGCAGGCAGAGGATGAGGAGGGGCGCCCGGATCTGGATGCGATCCTCGCGGGCCTCGCCCCGGATGCGGAGGCCTATGTCTGCGGACCGATGGGCCTGCTGACGGCGGCGCGCCGCGCCTGGGCCGCGGCGGGCCGGCCCGCGGCCAGCCTGGTGTTCGAGACCTTCGGCTCCTCTGGCCAGGCCGCGGCCAGCGATTTCCTCGTCCGCATTCCGCGCTTCGGGCGCGAGGTGACGGTGCCCGCCGGGGCCAGCATGCTGGAGGCGCTGGAGGCCGCGGGGGTCGGCGTGCTGTCCGGTTGCCGGCGCGGGGAATGCGGGCTTTGCGCCCTCGACGTGCTGGCCGTGGAAGGGCGCGTGGACCACCGCGACGTATTCTTCTCGGAGCGCCAGCACCAGGAGAACCGCCGGATCTGCGCCTGCGTCTCGCGCGTCGCGGGCGGTGTCATCACCATTGACCCGCCCTGGCGCGGCGATGGGCGCCTGACGCCGGGGGCCGAGGGACGGGGCGCCTAACCCCGTCCTTCGTCCACCGCGTGGCAGGCCACCTGCGCGTCGCCGGCCGCGCGCATGACAGGCGCCTCGGCCCGGCAGCGGTCATTGGCCAGAGGGCAGCGCGGGTGGAAGGCGCAGCCGCTGGGCGGGCTGATGGGCGAGGGCACCTCACCCCCCACCGGCGTGCGCACGCGGCCGGTCATGCCCAGGTCCGGGATCGCCTCCATCAGCGCCCGCGTGTAGGGGTGGCGCGGCGTGGTGAAGAGGGTTTCGGCGGGGGCCAGTTCCACCAGCTTGCCCAGATACATCACGCCGATGCGGTCGCTCACCTGCCGCACCACGGCGAGGTTGTGGCTGATGAAGAGGAAGGTCAGCCCCAGCCGTGCCTGGAGTTTCTTCATCAGGTTCAAGATCTGCGCCTGCACCGACACGTCCAGCGCGCTGGTCGGTTCGTCGCAGACCAGGAATTCCGGGTTGGAGGAGAGGGCGCGCGCGATGGAGATGCGCTGCCGCTGCCCGCCCGAGAATTCATGCGGGAACTTCGCGCCGTCGAGCGGCGAGAGCCCCACCTGCGTCAGCAACTCCGCCACGCGCGCGGCCTCCTGCACGCGGGAGGGCGCGAGGCCGAAGGCGCGGATGGGTTCGGCGATGATGTCGGCCACGCGCCAGCGCGGGTTAAGGCTGGCATAGGGGTCCTGGAAGATCATCTGCATGCGGCTGCGCTGCGCGCTGTCGGCGCGCGCGCGCGCGAGGTCCTGCCCGTCGAACAGCACGCGGCCGCGCGTGGTGGGGTAGAGGCCGACCGCCAGCCGCGCCACGGTGGACTTGCCGCAGCCGCTCTCGCCCACCAGGGAGAGGGTGGTGCCCTTGGGGATGGCGAAGGAGATGCCATCCACCGCGCGCAGGATGCGCCGCCCCTCTCGCGCCATCAGGCGTTGCAGCAGCGGGCGGGAGACGTCGAAATACCGCGCGACCTCCTCCACCTCCAGCATGGGGGTGAGGTCGGCGCGGCGGGCCTCCGCGAGGCGCGCTTCGGCGGCGGCGCTCATGGCGCGTGCAGCCAGCAGGCGGCGTCGGTGGCGCCGGCCGGCATGAGTTCGGGGCGCTGCACCCGGCAGCGGTCGAAGGCCTGCGGGCAGCGCGGGTTGTAGGCGCAGCCGGGCGGGATGGCGGAGAGGCGCGGCATGGCGCCGTCAATCTGCTGCAGCCGGTCCACCCGGCGGTCGAGCGGCGGGATGGAGCCCATCAGCCCTTGCGCATAGGGGTGGTTCGCGTGCTTCACCACCTCGCGCACCGGCCCGATCTCGACGATGCGGCCGGCGTACATCACGGCCACGCGGTCGGCCGTCTCCGCGATCACGCCCATGTCATGGGTGACGAGCATCATGGCCGTGCCCTTCTCGCGCGCCAGCGATTTCAGCAGGGCGATGACCTGCGCCTGGATGGAGACGTCGAGCGCGGTGGTGGGCTCGTCTGCCACGATCAGCCGCGGCTCGGCGCACAATGCCAGCGCGATGACGACGCGCTGCCGCATGCCGCCGGAGAACTCATGCGGGTAGCTGTCTATGCGTTCGCGGGCGGCCGGGATTCCCACGAGTTCCAGCCAGCCGATCGCGCGTTCCCGCGCCTCGCCGGGGCCGATGGGCAGGTGGGTCGTCATGGTCTCGGCCAATTGCCGGCCGATGGTGTAGAGCGGGTTCAGCGTGGTCAGCGGGTCCTGGAAGATGGCGCCGATCTGGCGGCCGCGGATGCGGCGCATTTCCTCATAGGGCAGGTTGTCGATGCGCTTGCCGTCCAGTCGGATTTCGCCGCCGGCGATGCGGCCCGGCGGCTCCAGCAGGCCGATGATGGCGGCGCCGGTCATGGACTTGCCCGCCCCGCTCTCGCCCACCACGCCCAGGATTTCGCCAGGCGCGATGGAGAAGGAGACATCGTCCAGCGCCACCAGCGTGCCGCGCCGCGTGGGGAATTCCACGCGCAAATTCTTCACGTCAAGGAGGGACATCAGCGCAGCTTCGGATTGAGGGCGTCGCGCAGCCAATCGCCCAGCAGGTTGACGGAGAGGACCATCACGATCAGCGCGACGCCGGGGAAGATGGTGATCCACCACTCGCCCGAAAACAGGAAGTCATTGCCGATGCGGATGAGGGTGCCGAGGCTGGGCTGGGTGGGCGGCACGCCCACGCCCAGGAAGGAGAGGGTGGCCTCGGCCAGGATGGCGAAGCCGAGCGAGAGGGTGGCGATGACCAGCACCGGCGACATGACGTTGGGCAGCACGTGGCTGAGCATGATGCTGAGCGGCGAGCGGCCGATGACGCGCGCGGCCTGCACGTACTCCTTGTTACGCTCCACCATGGTGGAACCGCGCACCGTGCGCGCGAATTGCGGCCAGTTGGAAATGCCGATCGCGAAGATGACCACGAAGAGCGCGATGTTCTCGTGCATGTCGCGCGGCAGGGCGGCGCGCACGATGCCATCCACCAGCAGCGCCACCAGGATGCCGGGGAAGGTCAGCTGGATGTCCGCGATGCGCATCAGCACCGCATCCACCGTCCCGCCCAGATAGCCCGCGAGCAGGCCCAGCGAGACGCCCAGGATGGTGGAGAAGGCCACCGCCGCGAACCCCACCAGCAGCGAGACGCGCGCCCCATACATGATGGCCGACAGCACGTCCCGCCCCTGGTCGTCGGTGCCGAGCAGGTAGGTCCCATCGCCCTCCGCCTCCCAGGCCGGCGGCTTGAAGGCGTCCATCAATTGCAGCGAGGCGAGGTCGAAGGGGTTGTGCGGCGCGAGCCAGGTGGCGAAGACCGCGCCCGCGATGCAGATAAAGGCGACCACGGCCGAGATGACCGTCACGGGCGAGCGCGTGAAGCTCCACCACAGGTCGGAGTCGAAGAAGGCGCGCATGGCGTCAATGCCCCCCGCGCCCGATACGCAGCCTGGGGTCCACCGCGTAATACAGCAGGTCCACGACCAGGTTGATGGTCACGAAGACCAGCGCGATCAGCATCAGGTAGGCAGCCATGATCGGGATGTCGGCCGCGCCCACGCTCTGGATGAAGAGAAGCCCCATGCCCGGCCACTGGAACACCGTCTCGGTGACGATGGCAAAGGCGATGATGCCGCCCAATTGCAGCCCCGCGATGGTGATGACGGGCACCAGCGTGTTCTTCAGCGCATGGCCGAAATGGATGGCGCGGTTGGGCAGGCCGCGGGCGCGCGCGAACTTGATGTAGTCCGTCCGCAGCACCTCCATCATCTCGGACCGCACGAGGCGCATGATGAGCGTCAGCTGGAACAGCCCCAGCGTGATGGAGGGCAGGATCAGCGCCTTCAGCCCGCTCCAGGTCAGGAAACCCGTGCTCCACCAACCCAGTTGCACCACGTCGCCGCGCCCGAAGCTCGGCAGCCAGCCCAGCCAGACGCTGAAGGTGAGGATAAGCAGGATGCCGATGAGGAAGGTGGGCAGCGACACGCCGATCAGCGAGAAGGTCAGGAAGAAGCGGCTCAGCCAGGAATTCCGATAGAGGCCGGTGTAGACGCCCATCGGCACGCCCACCGCCAGCGCCAGGATGGCCGCGGTGAAGGCCAGTTCCAGCGTGGCCGGCGCGCGTTCCAGGATGAGGTCGGAGACGGGCCGCGAGAGGCGATAGGACAGTCCGAACTCGCCCTGCACCGCATTGCCCAGGAAGGTGCCGAACTGCACGAAGAAGGGCTGGTCCAGTCCCAGCTCCCGCACCAGCGCGTCACGCTGCGCCACGGTGTAGTCCTGCCCGAGCATGATCGCCACCGGGTCGCCCACATAGGCGAACATGGCGAAGCTGATGAGCGAGACGGTGAACATGACGGGCAGCGCCTGAAGCAGGCGCGAGATGATGAAGGCGAGCATGTGGGGTGTGTCCGGCGCGCCGGCGCAGCAGGTGCGCCGGCGCGGGTTACGGTGTCAGTTCACGGTCATCCAGCGGAAATAGGGCTGGTTGTTGGCCATGTGCGGGATGGTGACGTTGCCGCGCATAGCCCAGGGGATCATCTGGTGGTGCAGCGGGATGTGCGGCACGTCCTCGCGGTAGAGGCGCAGCGCCTCGCGGATCGTGGCCGCGCGCGCCTCGCCGCTCTCGGTCACCATGCGGTCGATCAGCGCGTCCATGCGCGGGTTGGAATAGCGGCCATGGTTCCAGATGCCGTTGCCCGGCTGGCCATCGCGTGTGCGCAGCAGCGACTGGAAGGAATAGAGCGCATCGAGCGTCGGCACGCCCCAGCCCAGCAGGTAGACGCTGCTGTCGTCGCGCTGGATCTTCTGGAAGAAGGGCCCGAGCGGCATGGCGTTCAGCCGCGTCCGCACGGCGACCCGCGTCCACATCGCCGCCACCGCCTGGCAGATGGCCTCGTCATTGATGTAGCGGTTGTTGGGGCAGTCGAGCGTGACCTCGAAGCCGTTGGGGAAGCCCGCCTCCGTCAGCAGGGTACGGGCGCGCGCGGCGTCGAAGGGCAGGCGGACATCCTCCTCGCGCACATAGCCGTTGACCTGCTCGGGGAAGAGCGTGCCGGTGACGACGGACTGCCCGCGCATCACCGCGCGGTTGATCGCGTTGATGTCGATCGCGTGGTAGAGCGCCTGGCGCACCCGCAGGTCCTGGAAGGGGTTGCGGCCCGTCACGTTGCTGTACTGCAGCTCCGGCCGGTGGGTGTCCATCGCGAAGAAGATGGTCCGCACCTCCGGGCCTTCCAGCACGCGCATGTTCTGCGCGGCGCGCAGGCGGTTGAGGTCCTGCAAGGGCGGGTCCAGCACGAAGTCGATCTCGCCTGACAGCAGCGCGGCCACGCGCGTGGCATCCGAGGCGATGGGCCGGTAGACGATCTCGGTCACGTTGCCGGAGCCCATCTCGGGGACGCGCCAGCCCCACCAGTCGTCGTTGCGGACCAGCACGGTGCGGACATCGGCCTCGCGCACGGAAAGGCGGAAGGCGCCGGTGCCGTTGGTGTTGCGGACCGTGTGCATCTCCTCGCGCTGGCGCGTGTTCTGCGGCCGCGTGGCGTTGTTCGCCTCCGACCAGGACTTCGACATCATGAAGACCGAGGCGATCTTGTTGGGCAGGATCGGGTCCGGAACGCGCGTGAAGATGTCCACCGTATGCGCATCCACCGCCTCGGCGCGCTCGATCGTGTCCACGAAGATGCCGTAGTTCGACGTGGGCTGCAGCGCGCGGGTGATGCTGAACACCACGTCCTCGGCGGTGAAGGGCTCGCCGCCATGGAAGCGCACGCCCTGGCGCAGCGTGAAGCGCCAGCGGTTCGGCTCGGCCTGCACCCATTCGGTGGCGAGGCCGGGCGCCAGGCCCAGCTGCCGGTCGCGCGTGATCAGCGGATCATAGATCTGCTGCAGGATCATGGTGACGGTGCCGAGGTTCTGGCTGTGCGGGTCCATGGTGTTTGGATCACCGCTGGCGGACCATCGGATGGTCCGGGCCTCCGACGGGGCCCCCAGGCCGAGCAGCGCCACGGCCGCGGCCGCGACGAGCAAGAGACGACGCATTCGGAACTCTCCCTGATGACGCGGGCCGGGGGTGGGAGGTTGGCCAACCCCGCCCTGCCCCAACCGGAGCGTTCAGCTTATCGGCCGCCGTGGGCCGATGGAAGCGCCGCGTTCAGCTCACTTCGACGCGCGGGATGGGGCCGGTCTTCTCCTCCGGGGTGGGTATTGCCTGCTCGATGTCGCCCTTGCCCAGGTTGCGGGCACGGTAGCGCGCGGCGTTCAGCGCGGCCCCGATCAGGATGAAATAGACGCCCAGGTAGAACCAGGTCAGCAGCACCACCACCGCGCCCAGCGTCCCATAGAATGCGTCATAGCTGACGAAGCGGCTCAGATAGAAGGAGAACAGCACCGAGGCCCCGGTCCAGAGCAGCGTGGCCAGCACCGCGCCCGGCGAGAACAGGTGCCAATTGGGCGGCGGCTTGGGCGGGCCGAAGCGGTAGAGCGTCGAGATGGACAGCAACACCGAGACGAAGAGAAAGACCTGGGAAAGCAGGCGCGGGAACCAGGCCTCCTCCTCCGGCACGCCCAGGATGCCCAGCACGGTCGGCAGCGCCACCAGCACGCCCAGCCCCACCACGACGGCCAGGATGGCGCCCAGCGTCAGCATCAGCGCGGTCAGGTAGAAGGCCACGAAGCCACGCTGCTCCGTATCGGCGCGGGCCAGCGGCAGGGCGCCCAGCAGCGCGCGCACGCCGGCCGAGGCGCTCCAGAGCGCGATGCCCAGGCTGATGGCGGCCGAGAAGCCGAGCTGCCCGCGCGGCGCCGTGACCAATTGCCGCACGCGCTCCGCGATCAGTTCCATCACATCCTCGGGCAGCACGCGCTGGAGAAGTTCGAGCTGCGGTTCGATGGTGTAGAGGTCGAACCACAGCCCGTAGAAGGAAATGGTGAGCGACAGCGCGGGGAACAGCGCGAACAGCGCATAGAAGGCGCAGCCGGCCGAGACGAGGGAGATCTGGTCCGAGGTCAGCACCGCCCAGGTTTCGGCCAATGCCTGGCGCGGCGTGTGGAAGCGTGACGGCATGATCGGTCCCGGTCTTGGTGGTTGCGGGCTTCCGCTGTCGAACAACGCCCGATGGACCCATGCCGTTGCGCGGGGCGTTGCGGTGGGGGCTGGCAGGCGTAACCTGCGGCCACCGCAGAGGAAAGCCGCCATGATCCAGACCCGCACCCACCGGCCCCTGTTGATGGGGCGACGCGGCGCCGTGGCGTCCAACCACCCGGTGGCCACCGCCGCCGGCATGGAAGTGCTGCGCGCCGGCGGCAGCGCGGCCGATGCGGCGGTGGCCGTCTCCCTCACGCTCGGGGTGGTGGAGCCGCACATGTCGGGCCTGGGCGGGGATGGCTTCTACCACCACTGGTCCGCCGCCTCGGGTCGGGCCGAGACGTGCAGCCGGCCCTGGCCGCCACGCTGCAACGCCTGGCCCAAGGCGGCGCGGAGGATTTCTTCCAGGGCACCCTCGCGCGCGACTTGGCGGCCGACCTGGCCGAGGCCGGCACGCTGGTCGCCGCCGCCGACCTCGCCGCCGTGCGGCCGCGCGAGGCGCCCCCCATCGCCATGGCCTGGCGCGGCTTCGAACTGCGGCAGACGCCCGCGCCCTCGATGGGCTTCGCCATGTTGCAGATGCTGGCCATGCTGGAGCACCACGACATCGCGGCGATGGGCTGGGGTTCGGAGGCGCTGGTGCATCTGATGGTCGAGGCCAAGAAGCGCGCCTTCCTGGACCGTGAGGCCCATGCCGGGATGGAGGTGCCGCCCTTCGCGGAGTTGCTTTCCCCCGCCCGCGCGGCCGCGCACGCCGCCGCCATCGGCCCCCGCGCCGCGCATCTGCCGGTGCGCCCCGCCCCGGAAGCCGACACCACCTATTTCTGCGTGATGGATGCCGAGGGCAACGCGGTCTCGGCCATCCAGTCCTTGAACTCGGCCTTCGGCGCGGGCGTGGTGGGGCGGCGCACGGGCGTGCTGTTCAACAACCGCATGGCCTATTGGCACCTGGATGAGGGCCACCCCAACCGCCTCGCGCCTGGGCGCCTCGTGCGCCACACCATGAACGCGCCCATGGCCATGAAGGATGGGCGGCCCTGGCTGCTCTTCGGCACGCCGGGGGCGGACAACCAGGTGCAGATCAACGCGCAGGTCCTGGTCGCCATCGCCGTCTTCGGGCTGGACCCGCAGCAGGCGCTGGAGGCCCCGCGCTGGACATCCTCCCAGCCCGGGCAGGAGAGCAACTACCCCCATGCAGGCAGCGAGGTCCTGACGGTGGAGGCGGGACTTGGCGAGGACGTCATCGCCGGGCTGCGCGCGCGTGGGCATGAGGTGAAGGTCGTGCCGCCGCTGGAAGGCCCATGCAGCGTGGCCGCCATCCGCCTGCTGGAAAATGGCGTGCGGATGGCGGCGTCCGACCCGCGGCGGGATGGCTGGGCCGCGGCCTGGTGAGCGTCTGATCGCCTCCGGTGGAACACCGAAGGCGTGAATCAGCCGCTCGTCATGGCCCGCGGCGCCCTTCGGGCGTCAGTTCGCCCGGATGCCGGCCTCGCGGATCACCTCGCCCCAACGGGCGCGGTCGCGCCGGATGGTTTCCAGGAACTCCGCCTGCGGGCCATAGATGATCTCCAGCCCGTTCTCGGTCATGCGGCGCTGGAAGTCGGGGCTGGCCGTGACCGCCTGCAAGGCCGTGTGCCAGCGGGCCACCACCGCCGGCGGCAGGTTGGGCGCGCCCGCGATCCCGAACCAGTTGCTCACCGTGAAGTCGGGCAGGGTGGCGCTGATCAGCGGCAGGTCGGGGAAGAGCGGGCTTGGCCGCGGCGCGCCGAAGGCGATGGGCCGCAGCGCGCCCGCGCGGATCTGGCCCAGGAATTCGGGCATGTTGCCCAGCATCATGTGCGTGCGACCAGCGGCGATGTCCACGATGGCCGGCGCGCCACCGCGATAGGAGACATGCAGCATCTCGATCCGCGCGAGGCGGGCCAGGAACTCGCCTGACAGGTGCTGGCTGGTGCCATTGCCCGCGCTGGCATAGGTCAGCGTGCCCGGATTGGCCCGCCCATAGGCGATGAGTTCCGGGATGTTGGAGAAGGGCGCGTTCGGGCTCGCGACCAGGATGTTGTAGACATTGGCCACATTCGCGATGGGCGTCAGGTCGCGATCAATGTGGAAGGGCATCGTGATGCCCGGCATCACCGGCAGGATGGCGTGCATCGCCATGGTGGCCAGCACCACCGTGTGCCCGTCGGGCGGCGACTTCGCCACCTGGTCCACCGCCAGCATGCCCGAGGCGCCGGTGCGATTCTCGACGATCACGCGCTGGCCGAATTGTCGCGTCAGCTCGTCGGCGAGCATGCGGCTCAACAGGTCGCAGGTGCCGCCGGGCGAGAAGCCACAGAGGAAGCGGATGTCACGCGAAGGGAATTCCTGCGCGCGCGCCGGAATGGCGGCGACGCAGGCGATGAGGCAGGCGAACAGAAGCCGTCGTGCAAGCACCATGATCGTGTCCTCCCTTTCTTGTTGGCGTATCAGCCCTCAGACATAGCCGGGCCCTTCAATGGCGGGGTGGGCGCGCAGGAACGCCTCGTCGATCTCGACGCCGATGCCCGGCGCCTCCAGCGGCAGCACGCAGCCATCGGCGCCGATGCGCCAGGGCTCGCTGCCCATCTCGTCGCGGAACTTGTTGGCGCGCGAGACATCGGCCTCGAAGTATCCGCCATTGTCGATGGCGGCGAGGAGATGGATGGACGCCGCCTGGTTCACCCCCGTCATGGAGGAATGCGGGTGGACGGGAATCTTGAACGCCGATGCCATCGCCGCGATCCGCAGCGTCTCCGTGATGCCGCCGCACTTGGACAGGTCCGGCTGCCAGATGCGGATGACGTTGTCCTCCAGCACGCGGGTGAACTCGAAGCGGGTGAAGTGGTTCTCGCCCACCGCGAGCGGCACCTGGCCGAAGGCGCTGGCCTCGGCATAGGCGCGGTGGTCATGGGCGGGGAAGGGCTCCTCCAGCCAGCCGATGCCGAGGCGGTCCATCTCCGGCATCACCTGCCGCGCCTGGATGATGGAATAGCCGATATTGGCGTCGGTCAGGATGGTGAGGTCATCGCCGAACTCGGCGCGGATGGCCTCCATGCGCGCCACATCGTCGCGCACCGTGTCGCCCACCCGCAGCTTCACGGCCTTGTAGCCGGCCGCCATGTGAGGTGCCGCTTCGTCCACCAGTTCCGCCGGCGGCTGGTAGCCCAGCGCCACGCCGCCCGCATAGGCCGGGATGGGCCGCCGCGCGCCGCCCAGCAGGCGATAGAGCGGCAGCTTCAGCGCCTTGGCCTTGGCGTCCCAGATGGCCATGTCCAGACCCGACATCGCCATGGCGCAGCCCGCGCCCATGCCGTGGCTCGCCAACTGGTACTTGTAGATGCGCGCCCAGATGCCCGTGGTGTCGAAGGCGTCCATGCCGAGCACGAGCTGGCGCAGCGTCGTCTCGATCAGCTTCGCGATGGCGGTGTGCGCGCGGCCGTGATGGCTCTCGCCCCAGCCCACGATGCCGTCCTCGGTCGTCACCTTCACCATCACGGCGTCGCGCTTCACCGCCTGGCCGATGCCGAGCTTGGGCCCGCCGGGCGGCAGGGGGAAGGAGGTCGGGAAGGCCTGGATCTCGACGATCTTCATCACGCGGTTTTCCATTTCATGAGGACGTCACGGTCCACCTCGATGCCGAGGCCGGGCCCATCGGGAACCTTCACCATGCCCCGCACCTGGCGGATGGGTTCGCGCGCCAGCTCGTCGCGCAGCGGGTTGGGCGTCTGCTCGAACTCCAGCATGGGCGGCATGGGGCGGAAGGCCGGCGGCTGGTCGGGCAGGGAAGCGATGAACTGGATGGTGGCCGCGAGCCCGATGGCGCTGCCCCAGGCATGCGGCACGCATTCCACCCCGAAGGCGGAGGCCAGCGTCGCGATCTTGCGCATCTCGCTGATGCCGCCCGCCGCGCACACATCGGGCTGCACGATGTCCATGGCCTTCTTCGCGATGATGTCGCGGAAGCCCCAGCGGGTGAAGTCGTTCTCCCCGCCCGCCACCGCCATGTCCAGCGCCTGCGAGACGAGCGCGTAGCCGTCATGGTCCTCGGGGCTGATCGGCTCCTCGAACCACAGCAGGTCGAGGCTTTCCATGGCCCGGCCGAGCTGGATGGCCTGGGGCACGGTGAAGCAATGGTTCGCATCCACGGCGAGCTTCACATCGGGCCCGATCGCCTCGCGCACCGCGCGCACGCGCCGCAGGTCCAGCGCCGGGTCGCCCAGGCCGATCTTCATCTTGATGGCGCGGAAGCCGTCGGCGACATAGCCCTGCGCCTCCTCCACCGCCTCCTCGACCAGCCGGTCCATGTCGATGAAGTAGAGGCCGGTGGCATAGGCCATGATCTCGGTGCGGTAGGCGCCGCCGATCAGCTTGTGGATGGGCTGGCCCGTGGCGCGGCCCATGATGTCCCACAGCGCGATGTCGAGGCCCGAGAGCGCCGTGATGGAGAAGCCCTGCGCGCCATAGTCCTTGATGCGGTTGTAGAGGTCCTCCCAGACCACCTCCACGTCGAAGGGGTCGCGGCCCACCACGCGCGGGGCGTATTGCGTCTCGATCAGCGCCTTGTTGACGGCGGCCGGGCCGTAGCATTCGCCCCAGCCGGTGATGCCCGCATCGGTCTCGATCTCCACCACGCAGGAAGAACGCGTGGTGTAGCGCCAGCCGCGCGCGGAAACGAACGGCTTCTCGACCTTGGACTGCAGGACATGACACGTGACTTTCGTCACCTTCATCCTGATCCCTCCCCATATTTATTTGCGGGGAGGCTGGCATGCCGGCCCGGGCCTGCCTAGGGGGAAAGTTCTATCGCGCCCCGGGCGGCTTCTGCCGCAGCGTCAGCCCGGGGATCACGGCCAGGAGGCACACCAGGCCCACCACCAGGAAGGCGTCGCGGAAACCTTCCAGCGCGGCCTGCGCCTCGACCATCCGCAGCAGAAAATCCTGCGCGGCGTCGCGGCGGATCACCTCGGGCAGGCCCTCCTTCGCGTAGAGGCCTTCCAGCAGGCGGCGTGCCTCCAGCAGCGTGTCGCCGCCCTCGGTCGTGGCGGAGAGGGTCTCCGCGTGGAACTGCGTGCGCCGCTCCGTCAGGACGGAGATCAGGTTCGTGCCCAGCGCGCCGCCCAGCATCCGGAAGAAGTTGATGCCGCCCGCGCCCTGGCCCAGCAGATGCGGCGGCAGGGCGCGCATGGCGCCGACGTTCATGTTGGGCATGGTCAGGCCGAGGCCCACCCGACCCACCAGGATCCAGAAGGCCAGCTCCCAGAAGCCGGTGTCCGTGCCCACGAAGCTGATGAGCCAGCAGGAGAGGGCGAACAGCGCCAGCCCCGCGCAGATCGGCAGCCAGGGCGGCACGAAGTCCGACATGCGCCCGGCCGCGAGAAACACGAAGGCCACCGCGAAGCCAGCGGGCATGAGGATCAGCCCCGAGCGCGTGGGCGTGTAGCCCTGCACGATCTGCACCAGCAGCGGCAGCAGATAGGTCGAGCCGAAGATGGCGCCGCCATAGATGAAGGCCACCAGCGCCGCCATGGCGAAGCCCATGTGCGAGAAGACGCGCAGGTTCAGCAGCGGTGACGGGTTCACCCGCTGCCACGCGACGAATCCGATGGTCGCCACGCCCGCCGCCACCAGCTTGCCCACCACGATGTCCGAGTTCCAGCCATGGCGCTGCCCATCCGTCAGGCCCGAGAGCAGCCCGCCGATCGCCACCGCCAGCAGCAGGCAGCCGAACCAGTCCAGCGGCCGCGCGGCGCCGGTGGCGAGCCGCCCGGGCATGAAGATCAAGCCCAGCAGCAGGCCGAGGCCCGCGGTGGGCAGGCTCAGGAAGAACAGCGCGTGCCAGCCGAAGCTGTCCACCAGCACGCCGCCCAATGCGGGGCCGTTCGCGGGCGCCATCACCACCCCGAAGCTGAACAGCCCCATGGCCGTGCCGCGCCGCTCGGGCGGGAAGACCAGGAAGATGATCTGCATGGAAAGCGGCTGCAGCAGCCCCGCCGACGCCCCCTGCGCCACGCGGCTGACAATCATCAGGTTCGCATCCTCCGCCACCCCCGCCACCACGGAGGCCAGGATGAAGACGCTGATGGAGACCACATAGGTCAGGCGAAAGCCGAAGCGCTCCACCGCCCAGGCGTTCAGCAGCATGAAGCCCGTGTTGGCCGCGAGGAAGCCGGTGGCAAGCAGCTGCCCCTGTTCCTGCCCCATGCCGAGCGCGCCCATGATGTCGGGCAGCGCCACGACGACGATGGTGGAGGACAGGATGCAGGAGATGGTGCCCGTCAGCGCCGCCAGCGTCACCCACCAGCGGTAGGAGGGGCCGAAGCGGGCAAACATCTCCTCGACAGTCGGACCGCCGCGGCGTGGTGCGGGGGCGGCGGCCGTGGCGCTCATGGTCGCGCGGGAATCCCCTCGCCATCCGCCCGCGCCGTGACGCGCGCCAGCATCCCCGGCCGCAGCATGCCGGGCGGCGGCGGCGGGTCGAGCCGCACGCGCAGCGGCAGGCGCTGGGTGATGCGCGTGAAATTGCCCGAGGGGTTGGCGCTGGGCAGCAGGGCGAACTGGCTGGTCGCGGCCTCGATCAGCCGTTCCACCTCCCCCTCGAAGCGCTCTCCGGGCCAGGCGTCCACGGTGACGGTGACGCGGGTGCCCAGGCGGAAATGCCGCACCTCCGTCTCCTTCACATTGGCGTCCACCCAGACATTGGCGGGGTTGTGCACCAGGATCATGCGCTGGCCGGCCTGCACATGCTCGCCGGGTTCGAGGAAGACGCGGTTCACCACGCCGTCGAAGGGCATCCGCAGCGTGCGGTCCTCGACCTCCAGCGCGGCGCGGTCGCGCTGCACCTCCAATTCGCGCGCCTGCGGGCCCAGCGCCTCGATCTGCGCGGTGATGACGCCCATCTCCTCGCGCGCCGCCAGGGCCACGGCCATCATCGCCTCCGCGTTGCGGATGTCGGCGCCGGCGGAAAGCACACGCTGCCGGGCGGATTCCGCACCAAGGCGCAATTGCTCCAGGCGTTGGCGCGTGGCGGCGCCCGTGGCGCTCAGCCGTTCCGCGCGGTCCAGCTCGGCTTCGGCGAAGACGCGCTCGGCCTCGGCCGAGGGCAGGGCGGCGCGGGCGGCGTCGAGGCGGGCGCGCGCGGCCTCGTGCTGGCTGCGGCTGGTCTGGTCCACCAGCGCGAGCCGCGCCTCCAGCTCCGCCCGTCGCGCGGCCATCCCGGCCAGACGTGCGTCATACTGTTCGACGGCCAGCGCCGCATCCCGCGCATCCATCCGTGCCAGCAGCGCTCCCCGCGGCACGCGGTCGCCGGGCGAGACGGCGATCTCGCGCACCCAGCCCGGCGCGCGGCTGGAGAGTACGGTCATGTCCGAGCCCACGCGGGCATCGTCCAGCACCACATGGGTGAATTGCCAGTGCAGCCAGCGCAGCCCGAGGCCCAGCACCACAACGGCCACCACCATCAGCGCCACCCGGCGAACCCAGCGCCGGCGCTGGCCCGCGCGCCGTTCTGTCACCACCTCGCGCCCGGATCGCTCCGCCGGACCGATGTCCATTCCAGCATCCCTATTCGCCGGGGCGAAAGCATAGGGTCACATTCGTGGCGGGGCCAATGGTGCCCGGCCCGAAACCTGGCAACGAGGAGGGGCAGGGGGCGTTCCGAAAGGGAGGACAGGCCAACACAAAGCACGGAGACAACCCATGCAGGAAAGCTATCGCGACACCTACATCACGGGTCTCATCAACGCCCGCGCGCTGGAGGTCGAGGCCACACAGCTTCTCTCCCGCCAGATTGACCGGGTGAAGAGCTACCCGGAGGTGGAGGAGGCGCTGCGCCGGCATCTCACCGAGACCGAGCAGCAGCGGGACCGGCTGGATGCCCTGCTGGAGGCGCACGGCACGTCGCACTCCTCGGTGAAGGATTTCGTCACGGGGCTGGTGGGCAACATGGCCGCGATGGGCCATGTGCCGATGCAGGACGAGATCATCAAGAACTCGTTCGCGAACTACGCCTTCGAGCATTTCGAGATCGCGTCCTACAAGTCGCTTCTCACGCTGGCGGACCTGGCGGGCGACACGAAGGGCGCCGGCCTGCTGAAGGTCTCGCTCCAGGAGGAGCAGCGCATGGCGCAGTGGTGCGAGGACAGCCTGGAAGGCATCACGCGCAAATACGCCGCCCTCCGCGCCCAGGGCGAGAAGGCGGGCATCTGACCGTCAGCGCAGCCTGAACCACAGCGCGGCACAGAACAGGGCCACCGCCCCCCAAAGCCCCAGCAGGGCCGGGGCGGTGCCCACGGCGTCGGCCAGGAAACCCACCGCCAGCGGCACCGCCGAAAAGCCGAGATGCGCGATGACGAAGAAGCCCGCGATGGCGCGCGGCCTCTCCTGTGGCGCCCCCGCCGCCGCCAAGGCCAGGCCGCCCAGGTAGACGAAGCCATAGGCGGCCGTGCCCAACACGGCGCCGCCCAGCAACAGCAGCCACAGCATGCCGCCAAGGGTCCCCGCGATGGCGAGGCCGGAGCCCAGCACCAGCACCGGCAGGCCCACCAGCAGCGCGGGCCGCGGCGCCATGCGCCGCAACGCCTGTTGCGTGGCGGCCCCCACCAGGATCATCAGCGCCACCGCCCAGGCGCCGGCCTGCCCCTGGCCGGCGGCGGCGAGGCTGGCCGGGATGGTGGTCAGCACCACCCCCGTCAGTCCCCAGGCCGGCAGCATGCCAAGGCTCCCGGCCAGGGTGCCGCGCGGGAAGAAGGGCAGCCGCAGCCAGCCGCCCCGCGGGGCGGGAAGCGTCTCCGGCAGAGGGGCCAGCAAGGCCAGCACCGTGCCGATCAGCGCCAGATGGGCCCAGAAGACCACGGGCGGCCGCCAGTCCGGCGCCACCAGCAGGGCGAGCAGCGTGAGCAGCGAGCCGGTGCCGAAGCTCAGCGCCGTGCCGGTGGTGACGACGCCCGCCCCCAGCCGGCTGGCAGCCTCAGGGCCGCTGCCCTCACGCTCCGCCAGTTCCGCGGCCCAGGCGCCGGCGGCATTGGCCACGCAGCCCATGCCCAGCCCCTGCAACACCCGCGCGGCCGCCAGCGGCAGCAGGCCGGGCCAGAGCGCCAGCAGCAGGGTGGAGCCGCCGGTCAGCGCCAGCCCCGCCATCATGCAGCGCCGCCGGCCGATGCGGTCGGGCAGGGGGCCGAGCAGCGGCGCGGTCAGGATCAGCACGGCCGCGTAGCAGGCGAAGGCGGCCGCGAGCGGCCCGGCGCCGGCGCCCGCCGCGTACTCGGCATAGAGCGGCAGGGGCAGGGTGGTCGAAAGCCCGGCCGCGAAGACCGCGAGACCCACGCGGCGCGGGGCAGCCAGCATCAGAACCCCGTCTCGGCGCGGCAGGCGGGGTCCACCGCCTCCCAGCGGGCGCCGCGGGCCAGGTTGCGTTCCAGGCAGGCGGCATAGGCCTCGCAGGCGGCGCGGGGCCGGGCATCGGCCATGCAGGCCGCGACGAACTGCTCCTGCCAGCCCTCGGCCAGGCCGCTGGTGGAGGGCGCGGGCGCCACCAGCATCAGCGCCCCGATCAGCAGGGGCTGGTGCACCAGGTAGATCAGCAGGCTCCAGCGCCCGGCGAACACCATCCCTCGCCCCAGCCAGCCGCCCGGCCGCCAGCCCCACCAGGGCTTCGGCCCCGCCGCCACCCAGGCGCGGCCCAGCGCCACGCCGCCCAGCACCAGGGCGAGCCAGGGAAAGACCGGCACCAGGTCCGGCGAAGGGGGTGTGACGGTGGAAAGCCCCAGCCAATACCAGCCGAAGCCATTGAAGACCGGGTGCGCCAGCAGGTGCGGCCCGGCCAGCAGCACCGCCATGGCCAGCCCCAGCAGCCAGAACGGCGCGCGCAGGAAGGGCAGGGCCAGCAGGCTCGCCACCGCGATCATGTGCAGGATGCCGAAGAAGATGAAGGCCTGCGGGTTGAACCACCAGCTGCCCAGGCTGACCAGCAGCGCCGCACCCGCGATCAGGCCAAGCCGCCGCAGATACGGCTGCCAGCCCTTCCCGGCATGGGCGGCCAGCACCAGCCCCACCCCCACCAGCCCCAGGAAGGCGCCCGTGATGCCCCGCGCGAAGGCGACCCAGCCCGGATGCCGCGTCACATCCGTCGCGATCAGCCCGAACAGCGAGAGGTCCCAGGCGAAATGATAGACCACCATGGCGGCGATGGCCGCCCCCCGCGCCGCGTCCACCGCGGCGAGGCGGAAGGGCGCCATCAGCCCCGCGCCGCGGGAAGGTCGATCCAGAAGCGGCTGCCCTGCCCCTCGGTGCTGTCGAAACCCATGCGCCCCCCCATCGCCTCGGTCAGCTCGCGGGCGATGGCGAGGCCGATACCCGTCCCTTCCACCGCGCTGTGCTCGGCGCCCAGGCGGTTGAAACGCTGGAACACCTCGTCCTGGCGCCCGGCCGGGATGCCGATTCCGGTATCCGTCACCTCAAGGCGTGTCCAGCCCGTCTCCGGCCGCGCGGCGCGCAGATGCACCTCGCCGCCCTTCCGGTTATACTTGATGGCGTTGGAGAGGAGGTTGCCCAGCACCTGCTGCAGCCGCCCCCGGTCGGCCAGGATGCGGCCCTGGCCCGGGGTCACGGTCAGCGTCACCCCGGCCTTGCGGCTGGCGGGCAAGGCGACGGCGGCGGCATCGCGCATCAGCGCGGGCAGGTCCAGCGCCTCGATCCGGAGGGACACGCCGCGGTCCTCGATGCGCTTCACGTCCTGCGCGTCCTCGATCAGCCGCAGGAGCCGCTGGCCGCCCTGTTCGATCTCGCGGACATAGTCGTGTTGCAGGGGCGTCAGCGGGTGGTCGGGGTCGGTCGCGAGAAGCTGGTTGAAGCCCATGATGGCGTTGAGCGGGGTTCGCAGCTCATGCCCCATGCCCAGCAGGAAGTCGGTCTTGGCGCGGCTCGCTTCCTCCAGCCTCGCCTGGGCCTCACGGAGCTGCTCCAGCAGGCGCTCGATGGTCATGAGCAGCAGGCCGAGCAGGCCCACGGCCATGGTGGTGGGCATGGCCGCCACCGCCACGAGGAAGCCGAGATTGGCGAAGTCCGCGGGCCCCAGCAGAAGGTTGTGGTGGATGCGGATCACGAGCAACCCGGCCAGCGCCGTGAAGCCGAGCGCCGCGAAGCCCAGGCCCATCCCCGAGGCCCTGTCACGATGCACCGCCAGATTGAACAGGATCGCCGCCAGGAGGATGAGGCCGCCGAGGCTCGTCACCACGATCCGCAGCGAATTGTCCTGGGCCACCAGCACCGCCCAGGCGGCGCCGGCGCCCGCCACGACGAGGAGCAGGGCCGAGGCCTTCCACTGCGTCGGGCGCCCGAAGAAGCGGCGCAGCCCGTTCAGCAGCAGGATGCCCCCCGTCAGCCACAGCGTGGAGTTGATGACGCGGGGAATGGGCGCCAGCTGATCGAGGCCCGCCGAGAGCTGGCCGAAGGCGAAGGCGAAGAGGATGGCCGCGGTGGCCCACTCCATCGGGCCAGGCATGGGGCGCGTCAGCCGCCAGGCCACCAGAAGGGCGCCTGCCAGCGACACGTAGAACAGCGCGTTCATGACAAGGCCGGGAGACATTCTGGCGCAACAACCTGACGTGGGCCGGTCAGGATAGTCACCTTCGCATGCCTTGGACACCGGGGCGGGCAACCCTCCGCCCGGGCCGGCGTTGGCAGGGTCCGGGGATGTCGCCACGCGCCTTGATGGGCGCCGGAACCGACCCCATAGTCGAAAGGGATGGAATTCTGTCCATCCCACACAACGCACAGGAGCGAAACATGGCCTGGAAGACCCCCAAGATCGTCGAAGTGTCCCTGGCGCTGGAAATCAACAGCTACGCCTGCGCCGAGATCGGTTGAGCCCCGCCGCGGGCTTGTCGCCCCGCGGGACTGAATCAGGCCAGGAGAAGGTGCCGCGCCCATGCTGCGCATGATCGTGCTGGGCGCGGGGGCGGGTGGCGGATTTCCCCAGTGGAACTCCGCCGGTCCTGGCTGTCTGCGCGCCCGGGCGGGCGATCCCGCCGCCTTGCCGCGAACTCAGGCTTCCATCGCCGCCTCGGCCGATGGGGAGCGGTGGGTGCTGGTGAATGCCAGCCCGGATCTGCGTTCCCAGATCGCGGCCACTCCCGCACTGCACCCCCGGCCTGGGCATCTGCGCCATTCCCCCATCTCCGCCGTTCTCCTGACAGGGGGGGAGGTGGATGCGATCATGGGCCTGCTGCATCTGCGCGAACGGCATGCCTTCGAGATCTGGGGCGCGCCGCCCGCCCTCTCCGTCCTGGAGGCCAACCCCATCTTTCGCGCCGTGAACGCCGCTGTCGTCCCCCGTCGCCCCCTGCCCCTCGGGCAGGAATTTGAGGTCATGGGCTTGCGCGTCACCGCCTATGCGGTCCCCGGCAAGGTGCCTCTCTTCGCGGAGGAGGCGGGCCTCGCGGACGACGCGGCCATGGCCCCCGTGGCCGAGGATGGCGAAGCGCTGGGCCTGGCGCTTTCGGCCGGTGGTGGCACGCTGCACGTCATTCCCGGCTGCGCCATGATGACGCCCGCCCTGCGCCAGCGGCTGGCGGGCGCGGATTGCGTGCTGTTCGACGGCACCCTTTTCACCGATGACGAGATGATCCGCACCGGCGCCGGCCCCAAGACCGGCCGCCGCATGGGCCACATGCCCATGACCGGGCCGGGCGGCACGCTTCAGGCCTTCGAGGGGCTGGGCGTGCGCCGGCGCATCTTCCTGCACATCAACAACACCAACCCCGCCCTGCTGGCCGACAGCCCGGAGCGCGCGCACCTCGCCGCCGCCGGCTGGGAAGTGGCGGAGGACGGGATGGAGATTTTTGTCTGATGCTCTCGCCGGAGGAATTCGAGGCCGCGCTCCGCGCCATCGGAGACGAGCGCTACCACATCCACCATCCGTTCCATCACCTGCTGCATGACGGGAAGCTGTCCAAGGCGCAGGTCCAGGCCTGGGCGCTGAACCGCTACTACTACCAGGCCTCCATCCCGGCGAAGGACGCCTCGCTGTTGGCGCGCCTCCCCACCACCGACCTGCGCCGCGAATGGCGCCGCCGCCTCGAGGACCATGACGGCGACGGCAGCGCGCCAGGCGGCGTCGAGCGCTGGCTGGCGCTCACCGACGGGCTGGGGCTCGACCGCGACTACGTCGTGTCGCTGCGCGGCCTTCTGCCCGGCACGCGCTTCGCCGTGGACGCCTATGTGCGCTTCGTGCGCGAGCGTTCGGTGCTGGAGGCCATCGCCTCCTCGCTGACCGAGATGTTCTCCACCAACATCATCCGGCTGCGCGTGGCCGGCATGCTCCGGAACTATGATTTCGTGAGCGAGGAAACGCTGGCCTATTTCAAGCCGCGCCTGACCCAGGCGCCGCAGGATGTGGCCTTCGCTCTCGACTATGTGAAGCGCTACGCCGACACGGCCGGGAAGCAGGAAGCCTGCCTCGATGCGCTGCGCTTCAAATGCGACCTGCTCTGGGCGCAGCTCGACGCGCTGCATCTGGCTTATGTGGAGCCTGGGCTGATCCCGCCCGGCGCCTTCGTGCCGGAGGGGCATGTGGCGCAGCGGTCCGCGCGGTTGGCATGAGCGCCACCGATTCACGCCTCCGGGCTTGTGCCCTCCGGCGATCGGGGGCGGCATGAGCGCCACCGATTCCCGCCTCCGGGCTGATGCCCTCCGGCGATCGGAGGCGGCATGACCCCCCGCTTCGCCCCTGGCGTCCGCCTACAGGAGGACCGCGCCCGCAACCGCTGGATGGTCATGGCGCCGGAGCGCATGTTCCTGCCGGACGAGACGGCGCTGGCCGTGCTGCGCTTGGTGGATGGCGCGCGGGACGAGGCCGCCATCGTGGCCGCGCTGGCCGAGCAATACGCGGCACCCGCCGAGGTCATCGCCGCCGATGTGCGCGCGCTGCTGGAGGACCTCCGCGCCCGGGGGGCGGTGACGTGGTAGACGCCCCGCTCGCCCTGCTGGCGGAGCTGACCCATCGCTGCCCGCTGCGCTGCCCCTACTGCTCCAACCCAATGGAGCTGGCGCGGGCGGCCGCCGAACTCACCACTGCCGAATGGGCGCGCGTCGTCGAGGAGGCGGCCGCATTGGGCTGCCTGCAGGTGCATCTCTCGGGCGGGGAGCCGACCGCGCGGCGGGACATCGTGGAGATCACGGCCGCCGCCCGCGCGGCGGGCCTTTACACCAATCTCATCACGGCCGGCGTCCTGCTCGATGCGGGGCTGATGGAGCGGCTGGTCGCGGCGGGCCTCGACCATGTGCAGCTCTCGGTGCAGGACGCGGACGAGGCCGGCGCCGAGCGCATCGGCGGCCTCAAGGGCGCGCATGCGGCCAAGGCCCGTGCGGCGGCGCTCGTGCGCGCGGCGGGCCTGCCGCTGACGCTCAATGCCGTGGTCCACCGCCAGAACCTGCACAACCTGCCCGCTTTGGTGGAGCGCGCGCTGGAATGGGGTGCCGCGCGGCTCGAGGTCGCGCATGTGCAGTATTACGGCTGGGCGCTGGCCAATCGCGACGCGCTGCTGCCCACGCGCGCGCAGCTGGACGAGGCGACGCGCGTGGTGGATGCCGCGCGCGTGGCACACAAGGGGCGCCTGGTCATCGACTATGTGGTGCCGGATTACCACGCGACGCGGCCCAAGGCCTGCATGGGCGGCTGGGGGCGGCGCTTCCTCGGCGTCTCGCCCGCCGGCAACATCCTGCCCTGCCATGCCGCGGAAAGCCTGACAGGCCTCACCTTCCCCAATGCGCGCGAGACGAGCCTCGCCGCCGCCTGGGCCGACAGCCCCGCCTTCAACGCTTTCCGCGGCACCGCCTGGATGCCCGAGCCCTGCCAAAGCTGCGACCGGCGCGAGGTGGATTGGGGCGGCTGCCGCTGCCAGGCCTTCGCCCTCACCGGCGATGCGGCGGCGACGGACCCCGCCTGCGCCCTTTCGCCCCATCACGGGTTGTTGCAGGCGGCGGTGACGCACGCGGAGGGTGAGGCGTTCCGCTATCGGCAATATGGCCGGGCGCGCTGACCGTTCACGCCCCTTGCGGGGCACCGCCTGCCGCCCTTCTAGTCATGGCAACCGCCAATAAACCGGAGGGACCCATGACCACGAAGATCATCCCCGCGCTGGCCGGCGCGGCACTCCTGCTGGCGCCGGGCTTGGCTCTCGCGCAGGGCGCGCCGCCGCCGGCCTGGGCGCAGGGCCGCTCGCCCGAGATGGCCAACTCCACCCTGGCCCCCCATGCCGGGCGCCTGACCGTGACGCCGCCCGACCAGCTTCCCACCGCGCAGCTTCGCGTGCCGGAGGGCTTCCAGGTGGAGCTCTGGGCGCATGGCCTGCCCGGCGCGCGCGTCATGGTGCGTGGCCCCAACGGCACCATCTTCGTGGGCACCCGCGGCATCGGCCGCGTCTATGCGGTGCGCGAGGAGGGGGGCGAGCGCCGGGTCAGCACCTTCATGCAGGGGCTCCAGCAGCCCTCCGGCCTCGCCATCCGCGAGGGCGCGCTCTACATCTCGGCCATCAACCGCATGCTGCGCGTGGACAATGTCGAGCAGAACCTGTCCAACCCGCAGCCGGTGGACCTGACGGCCGCCTTCAACCTGCCCGAGGCGCCGCACCATGGCTGGACGCACATCGCCTTCGGGCCCGATGGGCGCCTCTACCTGCCGCGCGGCGTGCCCTGCAACATCTGCGACACGGATGGCGAGCGCTACGCCCTGATCGCGAGCTTCAACCCCGACGGTACGGATCGGCGCATCGAGGCGCGGGGCGTGCGCAACTCCGTGGGCTTCGACTTCCACTCCCGCACCGGCCAGCTCTGGTTCTCCAACCACGGGCGCGACTGGGCGGGCAATGACAACCCCTCCGACACGCTGCACGTGAACCTGCGGCGCGGCGAGCATCACGGCTTCCCCTGGTGCGCCAGCGGCTGGCAGGACCCGGCGGTGAGCGGCCGTCTGTGCAGCGAGTTCCCGCCGCCCGCGCTGATCCTGGGGCCGCATGTGGCGCCCATCGGCACGCATTTCTACACGGGCACCGCCTTCCCCGAGCGGTATCGCAACGCGCTCTTCATCGCCAACCGCGGCTCCTGGAACCGTGAGCGCCTGGCGGGCTACGAGGTGGTGGTGGTGCGCGAGGAAGAAGGCGGCCGCCTGGTGCAGGAACCCTTCCTGACCGGCTTCCGCGATGACAAGAACCAGCGCTTCCGCGGCCGTCCGGCCGGCGTGATGACCATGCCCGATGGTTCGCTGCTCGTCTCCGATGAGCAGAACGGCGCCATCTTCCGCATCACCTACCGGCGCTGATGCGGGCGCTGACCTACCTCGCGGCGGCCCTGCTGGCCGCCGCGACCCCTGCCTGGGCCGGGGATGCCACACGCGGCGCCGCCCTGGCCGAGGCGCGCAACTGCGCCGCCTGCCACGGGGCGAACGGCATCAGCGCCGTGCCGCTGATGCCCTCCCTGGCCGGGCAGCAGGCGGAGTTCCTCCTGGTCCAGATCATCATGTTCCGCGAGGGGCTGCGCCCGGTGCCCGCCATGATGGAGCCCGCCCGCGGCCTGACGGATGCCGAGATCGAGGACCTCGCGGCCTTCTATGCCGCGCTGCCCTCGGGGCCCGCCGCCACCGATCCGCGCAACGAGGCGCTGGCCGCGCGCGGCGCCGAACTTTCGGCCGCCCGCAATTGCGCCACGTGCCACCGCCCGGACTATTCGGGCCAGGCCCAGGTGCCGCGCATCAACCACCAGCGCGAGGATTTCCTGGTGCACACCCTCGCCGAATACCGCGACAATTTGCGCGTGGGCATGGACACGCAGATGAACGGCGTGATGCACGGCATGACCAACGCGGACATCCGCGCCATCGCGCATTATCTCGCGCATCGCTGACGGGGGCGGCATCCCGGCACCCGCCACGGCGTTCTCCCCAGGCATTTCTAGGGGAAGACGGCCATGGCGATCAACCTGCGCAACATCCTGGAGCAGATGATGGGCCCCGGCGCGGCGGGGCCGACCCCTGGCGCGCGTCCGGGCGAGGCGCCGCCGGGCACAGGCCCGATGGGCAACATGTTCGGCGGGTCCCTGGGCGACATGCTGGGTCGCATCCGCCCGCCCGCCACGGGCGGCCAGGCCGCCGCCGCCGGTGGGTTGCTGGGCGCGGTGCTGGGCGGCGGCCTCGCGCGCACCGGGGGCATGGCGTTGCTCGGGCTCCTCGCCCACCGCGCCTATTCCCAGTGGCAGGCGCAGCAGGCTGGCGCGGTCCAGACCCCCGCCGAGGCCGATTTCGCGCAGCCCGACGCGGCCGACAGCGCCGGCAAGCCCTTCGGCCTCTCCCTCATCCGCGCCATGGTCGCCGCCGCACGCGCCGATGGCTCGCTCGATGCCGGGGAACGTGAGCGCATCTTCGCCGAGGCTGAGCGGCTCGACCTTTCGGATGAGGAGAAGGGCGAGATCTTCGGCATTCTCGAAACCCCGGCCGATCCGCGCGCGGTGGCGGCGCTGGCCGCGACGCCGGCACAGGGGGCGGAGCTTTACCTCGCCTCCGCCATGGCCATGGGCACGACGCACAACGCCTCGGAACGCGCCTATCTGGGCGCGCTGGCCAGCGCGCTCCGCCTGCCGCCCGAGTTGCGCGCCCAGCTCGACGCCCAGCTGCGCGAGGCGGCGGGGGAGGGGGCCTAGCCCAGCGCCTCCGCCGCCCGCAGCGCCGCCCGCCATCGCCAGCCGATCCATAGTGTCGCCGCCAGGCCGAAGCAGGCGAAGAGCGTGGCCGTTGGTGCGAAGCCCATCCAGGCGACGCCGATTCCGGCCAGCAGCAGCCCCATGGGCAGGCCGTAGATGGCCAGCATCCGCAGGCCCATGACGCGCCCGCGGAAGGCGGGTGCCGTGATGCGCAGGATCAGCACCGAGAGCGGCACCATGCACAGGCTCTGCAAAAACCCGGTCAGCAGCAGCAGCACCATGCCGAGCATTGCCACCTCGATCCAGGCATAGACCAGCAGCAGCGCGAACCACAGCGCGGCCGAGGCCAGCATCAGCCGCGCGGGCCAGGGCCCCACCCCGCCGAACCCGATCAGCAGCGACCCCAGCAACGCTCCGCCCGAGAAGCAGGCGAAGAGCGTGCCGAGCCCCGTCTGTTCCAGCCCGTAGATGTCGCGCGCCACATGGGGCAGCAGCCCGCCCGTCAGCGGATAGGCCGCGAAATTTGTCAGGCAGGCCAAGGCCAGCAGGGCGATCAGCGCGGGGTGGTCCCGCGCGTGGCCCATGCCGGCGGCGAGTTCCCCCCAGATGGCGCGCGCCGAAGCAGCCACGCGGCCCGCGGCGTCGGGCGGCACCTCGCGGATGCCGAGCGCCAGCAACAGGCTCACCGCATAAAGGCAGGTCACCGCCAGGTAGGCGGGGCCCATGCCAAGCCATGCCACCAGGCCCGCGCCCGTCAGCGCCCCCACGACCCGCGCGCCATCCATGCTGACGCGCTCCACACCGAGCGCGCGCGGCAGCAGCGCGGGCGGCATGGTGGCGCCGATCAGCGCATTGCGCACACCGATGTCGGAGGGCCGCACCAGCCCCATCAGGAAGGCCATCACGAAGACGGCCACCACGCCGAGGTTCCCGGTCAGCGCCAGCGTCGCCAGCACCGCCGCCTGCACCACGTAGAAGCCGCGCATGGCCAGCAGCACCCGCCGCTGCCCCACCCGGTCACCCGCCACGCCATAGAGGGGTGAGATCAGGGTGCCCAGGAACTGCAGCGCGCCAAAGAGGGTGAGGGCCACGACGGAACCCGTCTCCACCAGCACGAACCAGGCCAGCAGAAGGGTCTCCATCTCGAAGGCCCAGGAGGTGGCGAGGTCGGACGGCCATTGGAAGCGGAAGCTGCGCTGGCTGAAGGGCGAGCGGGGTGGTGGCGCCGCTGGGCGCGTGGCCCCGGCCTGCCGCATGGGTCTCCTCCACGGCACGCCAGGGGGCGCGCCTTTGGCAGAACTTTAGTCACCGGGACGGCGGGCGGAAGGGGCCGCCCGTCCCGGCCCCATTTCGTCATGTGCAAATGCTGCAATCGCGAATGTCCATCTGTGGTAGAGTTTCCGCCCTTGCGCGGCGGCCGAATGGCAAGGCCCTTGGAAATATCGTAAATTTGCGGACCCGCCGCCACGCGCGCCCCGTACCAGGAGTTCGAAGGGTTTGCCCGTCGTCCCGTTCCGCCTGCCTGTCGTGTGTTCCGCGGTGGACGGGCCATGCTGACCGGCTGCGCCTTTACCACGCCCGGTGCCGCGGAACTCACGGTTGTGGCGGTGTGGCTGGGCGTGGCCACCGTCACGAGCTGGGTGCTGCGCCAACACCCCTTCTTCGGTCGGCCGCATTTCATCCTGTGCAACTTCGCCATGCTGTGGTGGCTGGCCATGGTGCTGGGCGAGCTCGCGACGCCCGTCATGGGCTGCAAGATGTTCTTCGCGGCGGCCGCCTGGCCGGCCATCGCGCTGCTGCCCACGGCCTGGGCGCTGTTCCTGCTGCATTATTGTTTTCACATGCCCATTCGCCACCGCGGGACGGAGGCCGTGCTGCTGTGGGGCACGGTGCTGGCTGTCTCCCTCATGGCCTGGACCAACCCCTGGCATGGGCTGTTCTACGGCCCCGGCACCGCGCTGGCATGGACGGATGGAAGGTTGTCGGGCGTGTTCGACCACGGCCCGCTCTTCTACATCGCCGCGGCCTGGCTCTACGTCCCGCTGCTGACGGCGCTGGGCGTCGTCCTCGCCGGCGCCTTCCGGGCCCCGGTGGCTCACCGTCCCTATTTCCTGCTGCTGCTCTTCATCACCGCCATCCCGCTGGCGGCGAATTTCGCCTACATCACCCATGGCGCCACGGTCGCGGGGTTCGACCCGACGCCCTTCGCCTTCGCGGCGGTGCTGGTGCTCTACACCGGCCTCATCTTCACCAACCGCATGTTCGACCTGACGGCCATCGCCCGGGACGTGCTCTACTACCAGCTCGGCTCGCCCGTGCTGGTGCTGGACGTGGCCGGCACCGTGACGGGGGCCAATCCGGAGGCCATGCGCCTCTTCCCCGGTGGCCGCGTGGGCCAGCCCATCTGGCAATGGCCCCACATGCAGGGCTTCGGCGCGGCGGCGGAGGGGATGGATGCCCCCGCCAGCCTGGGCTTCGACGGCCGCTTCTTCGACGTGACGACCACGCCCATCCACAAGCCGCTGGGCCAGGGTCGCGGCCTGATCGGCGCCGTCATCATGCTGAACGACACGACGGAGTTGCGGCGCAATGCCCGCCAGCTGGAGACCGCGCTCGAGATCAGCCAGCTGCGCCTGCACGAGATCGAGAACCAGCGGCGCCTGCTGCGGAACCTCTTCGACCTCGCTCCCTTCGGCATCACGCTGGTCGAGACGGCGACCGGACGGCTGCGCGAGGTCAATCCCACCTTCGCGGGCATGACGGCCCATGCGGCCACGCCGGGCGGGAAGCTGTCCGACCTGCTCTCCATCCCCGGCCGGGCCGCGCTGGCCGAGGCGGCGACCCTCCCCGAGGGCGGGCGCGTGGGGCCGGTCGTGACCGAGATCCGTCGCCGCGATGGCGGCTTCGTCATGGCGGAGCTGCAGGCCGTGGCCGCCGGCGCCGGGCTCTACTGGACCATCCTGACGGATCTGACCGAGACCCGGGCCCTGCAGGAGGCGCTGCAGAGCGAGCGCGACTTCCTCTCGCGCCTCATGGCGACCTCCGTCTCGGCCATTCTCGCGGTGGATGATGACAAGCAGATCGTCTTTGCCAATGCCGAGGCCGAGCGCCTGCTGGAGATGGACCGGGCCGCGCTGCTCGCCACCCGCATCAATGACCCGGAATGGCACTACACCACGCCCGAAGGCGGGCCCATGGCGCAGGAGGACCTTCCGTTTCCCGTGGTGATGCGGACCGGCCGGCCCGTGCGCGACCTTCGCCTGGGGGTGGAGGGTCCGGACGGGCGGCGGCGCATCCTCTCGGTCAACGCGGCGCCCATGCATGCGACAGCGCTGACGCCGGGCCGCGTCGTGCTCTCACTGACCGACATCACCGCGCAATGGGAGGGCCAGGCGGCCCTGGTCGCCGCGCGCCAGGAGGCCGAGGCCGCCTCCATCGCCAAGAGCCGTTTCCTGGCCAATATGAGCCACGAGATCCGCACGCCCATGAACGCCATCCTTGGGCTGCTGGCCTTGCTGCGCCGCACCAGCCTGGATGCGCGACAGGCGGACTATGTGGGCAAGACCGAGGGGGCGGCGCGCGCCCTGCTTGGGCTGCTGAACGACATCCTGGACTTCTCGAAGGTCGAGGCGGGCAAGATCGCGCTCGACCCGCGCCCCGTTTCGCTCGACGCCATGCTGCGCGAACTGGGGGTGATCCTGGCGGCCAACCTGGGGGCCAAGCCCATCGAGCTGCTCTTCGACCTGGACCCGTGCCTGCCGACGCAGGTGCTGGTGGATGACCTGCGCCTCGCCCAGGTGCTGCTGAACCTGGCCGGCAAAGCCATCAAGTTCACCGAGGCGGGGGAGGTGGTGGTCTCGGCGCGGGTGCTGGCGCGGGAGGCGGGCCGGGCGCGCCTGGAATTCGCGGTGCGCGACACGGGCATCGGCATCGCCGCCGACAACATGCCGCGCATCTTCGAGGGCTTCCTTCAGGCCGAAGCCTCGACCACGCGGAAATTCGGCGGCACGGGCCTCGGGCTTGGCATCTCGCAGCGCCTCGTGGCGCTGCTGGGCGGGGAGTTGCGGGTGGAGAGCACGCCCGGGCAGGGCAGCCGCTTCCATTTCGCGCTGGAGCTCGACCTGCCCGAGGCGCCTGCCCGGCTGCCAGGCCCGGCGAAGCGCCTTCTCTTCGTGGACCCGCACCCGGCGGCGCGCGACATCCTGCCCCGGCTGGCGGCCCGGCTGGGCTGGCGGGCCGAGGCCGTCGCCGACGTCGCCGCTGCCCGCGCGCGGCGCGAGGCCCAGCGCTATGACGCGGTGCTGGTGGAAGGCCTGCGGCCGGACACGCCCGAGGCTGAATGGGAGGGCGTGCTGGGCATGGGCACGGTTCATGGCAGTGAGGGCTATATCGCCGCCGGCGGCCCGCCCGGCCGCTTCCTGGTGAAGCCCTTCACGCCGGCGCAGCTGCGGGAGCTGGTGGAGGGTGCTGGCGCGCTTCCCCCCCGCGCAGAGGCCCGCGCAGGCACGCGACGCCTGGCCGGCCGGCGCCTGCTGCTGGTGGAGGACAATGTCATCAACCAGCAGGTCGCGCGGGAGTTGCTGGAGGCCGAGGGCGCGCTCGTCACCGTCGCCGGACATGGCGGCATCGCGGTGCAGCTGCTGACGGAGATGCCCGGCCGCTTCGAGGCCGTGCTGATGGACCTGCAGATGCCCGAGATGGACGGGCTCGAGGCGACGGCGCTGATCCGCGGCCGGCTGGGCCTCAGGCAACTGCCCATCATCGCCATCACCGCCAACGCCATGCGGAGCGACCGCGATGCCTGCCTGGCCGCGGGCATGAACGCGCATGTCGGCAAGCCCTTCGACCTGGAGACGCTGGTGCAGACCCTGCTCTCCTGCTGGGGGGCCGCGCCCGCCGCCATGCCGCCAGGCGAGCCCGTGGCGCTGGATGCGCCGCTGCTCGACATTCCCGCCGCCATCGCGCGCCTGGGCGACAACCCGGACCTCTTCGCCGAAACGCTGCGCGAGGCCCTGCCCATGATGGAGGCCACTCCCGCCGAGGTGGCGGCGCAGTGGCAGGCCGGCGCCCATGCCGATGCGCGCCGCACCGCGCACACGCTGAAGGGCCTGGCCGGCATGGTGGGCGCACCCCTGCTGGCGGAGGCCGCCGCCCGGCTGGAGGCGCAGCTCAAGGCGCGGCCGGAGGATGACCCGGCCGAGGCGCTGGACGAACTGCGAAGCGAACTCGCCCCCAGCCTTGCGGCCTTGCGCGCCTGGCTGGACGGACGCGAGGGATAGGTGCCGCGCCCTGCCGGTCAGCCTTCGCCCTTGGCCAGCGTGTGCGCGACCAGCGCGTTGGCATGGCCATGCCCCATGCCGTGCCGTTCCTTCAGCATGGCCACAAGCTCCATGTGCCTTGCGGGCAAGGCGGCGCGGATGAGGGCCTGCCATTCGGCGACCGGACGGCCGTATTTCTTCTCGATCGCCGGGAAGTAGGAGGCTGGACCCTTGGTCTTCTCTTCGGTCATGGAGGGAAAGCGAAGCTCGCGCACGGGCTGGCTGTCAACGGGACTGCGCCATCATTCCATCAGGTCCGGCAGGCGATAGCGGTCCTGGGGGTCGTCCCAGCCCAGGAAACGGGGCGGACGCTTCTCGGCGAAGGCGGCGCGGCTTTCGATCAGGTCGCTCTTCGCGCCATGCTCGTGCAGCGCGGCGGCCAGCTTCTGCTGGGCGGGGCTGGGCGCGGGGCGCATGCGGCGCATCATGTGGACCGTGTTCACCCGTGCGGCGGGCGGCAGGGTGAGCAGGTGGCGGGCCATCTCCAGCGCGGTCGGGATCAGTTCTTCCGGCGCCACGAGGCGGTTGAGGAAACCCAACTGGAAAAACCGCTCGGCGGTGAAGCGGTAGCCGAGCGCCATCTCCATCGCGATGGGATAGGGCATGTTGGCCAGGTGCCCGTGGTTGTAGCCGCCCAGCAGCCAGCGCTTCGCCTCCGAGACCTCGAAGATGGCGTTGATGCTGGCCACCCGCAGATCCGTGCGCTCCACCAGCATGAAGCCGCCGCCCATGGCGAAGCCGTTGATGGCGCCGATGACGGGCTTTTCCAGCGTGCCCGCCCGGAACGGGTCTTCGAGTTCCAGCGGGCGGCCGCCCGGCGCACCATCAGCGAGCGATTCCTTCATGTCCTCGCCGGCGCAGAAGCCGCGACCCGTGCCGGTGAGGATGGCCACCTCCAGGGTCGGGTCGTGGCGGAAGTCGGTCCAGGTGCGGGCAAGCTCGGTCCGCATCTCGTGGTTCAGGGCGTTCAGCCGCTCCGGCCGGTTCATGCGGATGATGAGAACCTGGCCGTGGGTTTCGGTCTCGACGGTGGGCATGGGCGTGTCCTCGCGTGGTTCGGGCCATGAAACAGGAGGGCGCCATCCGGGCCAACCCGGGGCGTGGCCGCGCGTTCATCGCCGCATGGACATGGAAGCGGCGCCGATCATCGGGGGGCTCGCCACCCTCGCCTCGGTGACCAGTTTCACGCCCCAGGCGTGGAAGGTGATCCGCACGCGCGACACCGCCAGCATTTCCGCCGCCATGTATGCCGTGACGGTGGTGGGTTTCGCGCTCTGGCTGACCTATGGCTGGCTGCTGGGCCAATGGCCGCTGATCGTCACCAATGGCATCTGCCTGCTGCTGTCGGGCTTCATCCTGGTGATGAAGCTGCTGCCGCGGCGGGGGAAGAACGCGGTGGCGGAGGCGCTGTCGGTCCCGCCTGAGAGCGGTGGATAGCGCCCGCGGGTTCCCCCTTTCAGGCCATGAAGATGCGGATGCGGACGGCCGCCGGATCGCGCTCGCCATATCCCAGGAACAGGCGGCGGTGCAGCCATTCATGGGCGACGGCGCCGGTCTCGAAGACCGGGGCGGTGCGGAAATAGACGCGCTCGGGCGGCACGGGCTCGCCCCGCAGGAGCTTCGCGGCGTCCTCCGGCGAGGCGTCGCGCAGGCCGCTGTTGACCACATAGACCAGCGCGCCATCGTCCAGGCGCAGCGTGTAGCGCGCCACCAGCTCCACCACCCCGTCGTGGCGGATCACCTGGTGGTCGGCGCCGCCGGGCATCACCTCGCCCGACAGGCGGGGGCCGGAGAGCCGCCCGCCCAGGATGGGAATGACGCGCCGCAGGCCCATCGGGCCCTGGCCCACCGTGATGGGTGCGGCGACCTGGACTTCAAGCTGGCCGACGAATTCGAGGCTGGGAGAGATGGACATGGGGCGCGGCCTCAATCCAGAGCCTGGAAGCGGGTCAACCGCACCACTTCCGCCCAGCGCGCCGTTTCCTCCGCGCGCAGAGCGTCGAACCGCGCGCGGCCGAGGGGCGAGGGGCGGAAACCCCGCTGTTCCAGGCGCGCCGCCATCTCGGGCGTGTCCATCACGCGCAGCACCGCCGCCTCCAGCGCGGCCAGCGTCTCGGGCGGCGTGCCGCTCGGGGCCACCAGCCCGAACCAGGAATTGAAGACGAGGTCCTGCCGGCCCAGCTCGCCCATGGTGGGGACCTCGGGCAGCACCCTGGAGCGTTCGGGCCCGGTGACCGCGAGCGCCCGCAGGCGCCCCGCCTGCACATGCGGTGCCACCAGCGCGATGGTGCCGAACAGCCCCTTGGTGGTGCCGTTGAGCAGCGCCGTCATCGCATCGCCCGTGGTGCGGAAGTGCACGGCCTCGACCGGCAGGCGCGAGGTGACGCCCATGATGGCCGCGCCGAAATGGCCCGGGGTGCCGGCGCCGAAGGTGCCCATGGGCAGTTGCGGCTGGGTGGCGGCCCAGCGCAGGTAGCCCGCGAAATCCTCGGCGGGCACGGAGTTCGGCACCACCAGCGCGAAGTCCAGCGCGGCTAGGAAGGCGATGGAGGCGAAGTCCCGCCCCGGATCATAGGGCAGGGAGGCGAAGATGCTGGGCCCCATGGTCAGCGGCCCCACGCCGCCCAGCATGAGGGTGGTGCCCTCCTCGCCCCGCAGGCGCGCCACCTCCTGCGCCGCGATGACGCCGCCCGCGCCGGTGCGGTTGTCCACGATGACGCCGGCCGGCAGCGAATCCTTCAGCGCGTCGGCCACCATGCGGGCCAGAAGGTCGGGGCCGGTGCCCGCACCGAAGCCCACGACGATGCGCACCGGCCGGTCGGGCAGGGCGGCGCGGGCCTGGAGCGGGACCATGGCGGCGGCGCCGGCCAGCAAGGCGCGGCGCCCGGACAGGTGCGGGGTCATCTTGGGTTTCTCTCCGGGGTGCGCGTCCTGCAATGGCCGCGCTTGTGCTTTCCCTGATTTATTCCTGAAAGATGGACAGGTGTAAATGTTCTGGCGGCCTTGCCGCGCGGTTCTCGACCAGCCCTCCCACTCGGACAGCCTCTTGACAATGAGAATGATTCTCAGTTGCAGTATGGCTCTCAACCCTGGGAGAGCCACACCATGCCCCACCCATCCCGCCGCCGGCGGCGGACCCCGCTTGCGATCGCGCTGATCGCGGGCGGCCTTGCGCCCATCGCCGCCCCGCCCTGGGGCGCCGCCCGCGCCCAATCCCCAGCGCCGGACCCGGCCGATGTCCGCCTCGACGCCGGCATGCTGCTGCCTCCCGTCAACACCACGGCGCTGCGCAACGAGCGCCGCCTCTTCGACACGCCCGCCACCGTGGACGTGATCCCGGGCCGCGAACTGGACGAGCGCATGGTCCGCAACGCCGAGGACGTGTTCCGCTACACCCCCGGCGTCTTCGTGAACCGCCAGACCAGCGGCACCGACCCTTTCCGCAGCCTGGGCGGCATCACCATTCGCGGCGTCGGCGCCAACCGCGTGCTGACGCTGGTGGACGGCTTCCGCACGCTGGAGCGCATCACCGACAACACGCGCGACGTGGTGGACCCCTGGAACCTCAGCCGCGTGGAAATCCTGCGCGGCCCCGGCTCGGTCCTCTATGGCTCGGACGCGCTGGGCGGCGTGGTGAACTACATCACCCGCAACCCCAACGACCTGATCCGCGCCGGCCGGACCTGGGGCGGTGAGGTCGGCACCAGCTGGGATTCGCTGGACAACAGCCTGATCACCCGCGGCACCTATGCGGTGCGGGCGGGCGATGTCTCGGCCATGCTCTCCTACCAGCGGCGCGATGCGAATGAGCCGCGGCGCACGCGCTCGCGCTCCGTGGGCGGCATCTGGAACTGCCCCCGCAACCCCCAGGCCACGCCCTGCGACCGCTTCGACCCGCTGGACATCAGCAGCAACAACGTCTTCGGCCGCATCGTCTGGGACCCCAACCCGGATGTGCGCCTGCGCGTGACGGGCGAATGGCTGGACCGCAGCACGGATGTGGACCAGCGTTTCGACCTGGGGCCGGCCACAGGGGGCATCACCAACCTCTCCTATCTCCGCAACCAGACCATAAGGCGCGGGCTCTTCGCGGTGGACGGGCAGTATCGCCCGGGTCTCGACTGGCTGGACGAGGTGCGCGTCATGCTGGGCTACTCGCCCCAGACCATCGAGCGCACGGGCACGCGGCTGCGCCGCCTGGCCAATGGCCAGGAGCAGACGGTGCGTGACGCGCTGACCTATTCGGAGGACCTGATCCAGGGCGAGGCGCAGTTCCGCTCCAGCTTCGACCTGCTGGGTGCGCGCCATGTGCTGACCTATGGCTTCGCGGGCAGCGTCACCGCCACCGACTATGCGCGGCAGGACGTGACCACCAACCTCGCCACCGGCGTCACCACCACCACCCGCGCCGGCGGCTTCAACTTCGCCAATGCCGACACGCGCCGGCTGGAGGGCTTCCTGCAGGACGAGATCGCGGTGCTTGGCGGTCGGCTGACGCTGACGCCCGGGATGCGCCTCTCCAACACCAACATCAGCCCGCGCCCCGATGCCGATTACCGTCTGGTGGCTGGGCGCGAGCCGCGCACGCTCGACCAGACGAACCTCGCCTTCGGCGTTGGCGCCATCCTGCGGCTGGATGAGCGCTTCTCGCTCTACGGAAACTATGGCGAGGGCTTCAAGATGCCCACCGCCGAGCAGCTCTTCACCTCGCTGCCCAGCACCACCTTCAACCTGATCCCCAACCCGAACCTGCGGCCCGAGCAGGTTCGCAGCTACGAGGCCGGCGTGCGGATGCAGCTCCAGAACGCCTGGCTCAGCCTGGGCGCCTTCCGCGCCGAATACACGGACTTCATCCAGAGCTTCGTCAGCATCCCGAACAGCATCGACATCACCTACCAGAACCTCAGCGAGGTGACGTTGCAGGGCATCGAGGTGGCGGGCGCCTGGCGGGCGCATCCGCGCTGGCTCTTGCAGGCTTCCGCGTCCTGGCAGGAAGGGACGCAGCGCGCCACACGCGGCGCGGCGCGCACCAATTTCGACGGCGCGCGCCCCTTCCTGATCAGCAGCGGCGTCACCTATGAGGACCCGGACCTCGGGCTGCGCGTCTCGCTGAACAACATCACCTCGGCCGGGGTGACGCAGGTGAGCGACCCGCAGCGCTACCGTCCGCCCGCCTATACGGTGTTCGACCTCACGGCCTCCTGGCGGCCCATCGAGCGGCTGGAGCTGAACGCGGGCGTCTTCAACCTGCTGAACGCCCGCTACGTGCCGCTGGCCCCGGGCGGGACTGCCTACAACCAATCGCGCTTCACGACGGATGACACGAAGCGCACCAACCCCATCGAGCTGCAGGTGGCGCCGGGCACCAGCTTCCGCGTGGGCGCGCGCTACACCTTCTGACGGCACCATCACCCCCCGCCGAGGGCCAGCACCTCGGCGGGGGAGAGGCCCGTCAGGCTCTCCCGCGCCTCGCTGAGCGGCGGGTCGTCGGCGCGGCCCCATTGCACGATCAGGTTGCGGCGCGAACGGGCCGAAAGGTTGGGCGCGCCGCCATGCAGCACCCGCGGATGGATCAGCACGATGCCGCCCGGCGGGCAGCGCGCCACCACCTCCGTGGCACCCTCCGCGCCATGCTGGGTGCCGGGGCGGAAGGCGGTGCCGCCATTGGCCGCCTCCATGCCGTCCAGGCAGATCATGGCGCGCAGGAAGGCGCCGCGCGCGGTCGGCATGTAGCGGTTCAGCGCGTCGCGGTGCCAGGCGATGCCGTTGCCGCATCGCGCGGCCTTGATGGTGGCGTTGGTGAAGTGGCAGCGCAGTTCCGGGGTGCCGAGCAATTCGGTCGCCGCCGCGACCAGGGCCGGATGCGCGAAGCCCTTCGCGAAGACGGGATCGGCCCGGCAGGGGTCGCCCAGCAGGAAGACCGCATCGCCGGGCGCCGGGAGCCCCTGGCGTTGGCGGGGAGAGAGGTCCCGCTCCCAGGTCACCATGTCAGCCGGCAGCGTGGCCGCGCGGGCCAGCAGCGCATCCAGCGCCGCACCCAGGCGCCGGCGCAGCGCCGCGGGCAGGGGCGGCAGGATGGCGTAGCCCTGGCAGTGGAAGCGCCTCATTCCGCCTCCCGGCACCACCAAGCGTCGTCACCATAGCCGAAGCGCGGCTGGCGCGGCGGCGGGGCGAAGCGTGCGGAGACGGCCAGGCGCCGCACCGGGTCGTAGCGCCCCGGCACCACCAGCCATTGCCATTGCAGGGCGCGGTCCAGCACACGGGCCGCGGTGACGAGGCCGGCGCGGTCGGGCGCGGCCTCCAGCCGGTCCAGCAGCAGGTCCATCTCCGGCCGTGCGAAGCCCGTGGTGTTGTTGGCGCCCGCCGAGCCCCAGAGCGCCCGCTGCTCAGGGCCGGGCCATTCGGGCGGGATGGTGAAGCGATAGGCCAGGTCGAAATCGTTGGCGCGCAGCCGCGCGGTGAAGCTCGGGGCGTCCAGCACCTCGAAGCGCGGTGCCAGGCCCAGGCGCCTCAGCCCGCGGAACCACACGCCCACCAGCGCCTGCTGCGCGTTGCTCTGCGCCAGCACCGAGAGGTGGAACAGCTCACCCGTCTCGCGGTGCGCGAGCCGCCCGTCCGCGGCGCGCGGCACCCAGCCAGCCTCCTCCAGCAGGGCCAGCGCACGTTCCAGCAGGGCGCGGTCGCGGCCCGTTCCGTCGCTGACGGGGGGCTGCCAGGGACTGTGCCAGGCCTCGGGCGGAAAGAGGCCCCGCACCTCGTCCATCAGCGCGCGTTCGGCGGCGTCCGGCGCCTCGGTGGCCGCCAGATCCGAGTTCAGGAAGAAGCTTCCGGCGCGTTCGCTCGCCCCCTGGAAGAGGGCGGCATTGGCCCATTCGAAATCCATCATCAGCGCCAGCGCCTCGCGCACCCGCGCATCGGCGAAGCGGTCGCGGCGGAGGTTGAAAGCGAAGCCGTTCATGCCGGTAATGTGGCCGTGGCGCTGGGTGTGGCGGATAAGGCGCCCCTCACGCACCGCGGGCAGGTCATAGCCGGTGGCCCAGCGCCGGGCATCGTTCTCCACCATCCAGTCCACGCGGCCGGCGGCCAGCGCCTCGAAGACGGCGATGCGGTCGCGGAAGTAGCGCAGCTCGATGCGGTCCATGTTGTGGCGACCGCGGCCGGCGGGGGTGCGGTCGCCCCACCAATCGGCGTTGCGCGCGAAGGCGACGCGCTGGCCGGCCTCCACCTCCACCACGCGATAGGGGCCGGAGCCGATGGGGTGTTCCAGCGTCAGCGCGCCGAAGTCGCGCCCCTGCCAGATGTGGCGTGGCAGGATGTGCGCGCCGCCGATTTGCAAGGCGAGGCGCCGCGCATCGCCGGGCGGAAGGGTGATGCGGATGGTGCGCGCATCCTCGGCCACGGAGTCGAGGTGTTCCAGCAGGGCGCGGTGGAAGGGGCGGCCGTGGCGGCCCAGGGTCGCGAAGCTGAAGACGACATCCTCGGCCGTCACGGGTTGGCCATCATGCCAGCGGGCACCCGCGCGCAGGGTGAAGCGCAGGGTGCGCGTGGCCTCGTCCAGCACCACCGCCTCGGCCAGGTTCGCGTAGCCCACCAGCACCTCGTCCGGCGCGGGCAGCAGCAGGGTTTCATACACCCAGGACCACACGCCCATGACGAAGCGGCCGCGCAGGGTGAAGGGGTTCAGCGTGTCGAAGGTGCCCGCCTGCGCCATGCGGAGGGTGCAGCCGCGCGGCGCGTCGGGGCGCACATGCGGCCAATGGCTGAAGCCCGGCGGCAGGGCAGGGGTGCCGTGGACGGCCAGCGCGTCCGTGCGCGCCGCGGCGGGGTTCAGCAGCAGGGGAAGCAGGGCCAAGCCCCATATGCAAGTGCGAGTCATTCGCATATAAAGGCGCGAAAGGAGCCCGCCGGCAACATGCGCCCCCTGGTCCGCTACACCCTGCGCCGCCTGCTGCTGGTGCCGCCCACGCTGCTCGCCATCCTCGCGCTGAACTTCGCGGTGGCGCAGCTCGCCCCTGGGGGCCCGGTCGAGCACCTGCTGGCCACGCTGCAAGGCGATGTGCAGGACGCCGCCGAGCGCGCGCTGGGCGGCCAGGACAGCACCGCGGCGCCCGACCCCGCCTTCCGCCACCGCGGCGCCGAGGGGCTGGACCCGCGCCTGCTCGCCGAGATCGAGGCGCAGTTCGGCTTCGACCGCCCGCCGCTGGAGCGCTTCTGGCACATGCTGACGCGGCTGCTGGTGTTCGACCTCGGGCGCTCCTTCTTCCTCGACCAGCCGGTGACGCAGCTGCTGTGGGAGAGGCTGCCCGTCTCCCTGTCGCTGGGCCTCGCTTCAGCCGTGCTGACCTATGCGCTGGCCATTCCGCTCGGCATCGCGCTGGCCACGCGGCGCGGCACGGGCTTCGATCGCACGGCGACCGCGCTGACGGTGCTGGCCCATGCGGTGCCGGCCATGGTGGTGGCGGTGGCGCTGCTGGTGGTCTTCGGTGGAGGGCGGTTCCTGGCCTGGTTTCCCTCGGGCGGCCTCGCCTCGGCCGAGGCCGCCGGCTGGGCCTGGCCCTGGCGTGTGCTGGACCTCGCCTGGCACCTGGCCCTGCCGGTGGCGGCGCTGGTGATCTCGGGCTTCTCCTCGCTCGCGCTGCTCACGCGCAACCTCTTCCTGGAGGAGATCGGCAAGCACTACGTGCTGCTGGCCCGCGCCAAGGGGCTCGCGCCGCGCCGGGTGCTGCTGGGCCACGTGTTCCGCAACGCCATGCTGCTGGTGGTGGCCGGCCTGCCCGGCGCGCTGCTGGGCGTGGTCTTCGGCGGCGGCGTGCTGGTCGAGGCGCTGTTCGGACTCCAGGGCCTCGGGCTGCTCGGCATCGAGGCCGCGCTCAGCCGGGACTTCCCCGTGATCTTCGGCACGCTCTGGCTGACGACCCTCGCGGGGCTGGTGCTGCACCTCGCTTCCGACCTTCTCTATGTGGCGGTGGACCCGCGGATCGGCTTCGATGCGGCCCGGCGCTGAGCTGCTGCGCCGCCGCAGCCTCTGGGCGCTGGGCCTCGTGCTGCTGCTGGTGCTGCCGGCGGAGTTCGTGGCGAATGATCGGCCCATCCTGCTCTGGCTGGACGGCCGGCTGCTGGTGCCCGCGCTGCAACCCGTCACCGAGGCCATGCTGGGCGGAGCGCTGCCCATCCCGGCCGATTTCCACGACCCCGCCGTGGCCGCGCTGCTGGAGGCGCGGGGTGCCGTCAGCCTCTGGCCGCCCATCCCGCACGGGCCGGCCAGCATCCCGCCCGGCCTGCCGGCGGCCGCGCCCGCGCCGCCCTCGGCGCTGCATTGGCTCGGCACCGATGACCAGTCGCGCGACGTGCTGGCGCGGCTGATCTGGGGGGCGCGGCTGTCGCTGGTCTTCGCCGTGATCGTGACGGCGGCCTCCCTGCTCATCGGCCTGCCGCTGGGCGCCTGGAAGGGCTATGCGGCGGGGCGCACCGACCTGGTGCTGCAACGCCTGACCGAGATTTGGTCCGGCGTGCCGCTCATGTTCCTGCTGATGATCGTGGTGGCCGCGCTGGCCCCCTCGGTCTGGGTGCTGGCGGCCACCATGTCGCTGTTCTTCTGGATGGGCATCGCCAACATCACGCGCGCGGAATTCCTGCGGCTGCGCGCGCAGGATTTCGTGCGGGCGGCGCTGGCGGCCGGGGCGGGGCCCGCGCGCATCATGCGCGTCCATATCCTGCCTAACGCCATGGGGCCGGTGCTGGCCATGCTGCCCTTCCTGATGGCGGGGGCCATGACCATGCTGGCGGGGCTCGATCTGCTGGGGCTCGGCCTGCCGCCGGGCACGCCCTCGCTGGGCGAGGCGCTGGCCCAGGCGCGCAACAACCTCCAGGCGCCCTGGCTCGCGCTCGGTGCCATCGCGGCCCTCGGCGGGCTGCTGCTGCTGCTGACGCTGCTGGGCCAGGCCCTGCGCGACGCCATGGACCCGCGCCTGCCCGCGCGCCGCACCGCCATCACGCCGGGGGCCGCGATGGTGCCGCAGGGCACGGTGCTGGCCATCACTGACCTGTGCGCGGGCTTCAGCGCGGCGCCCGTGCTGCATGGCGTCACCCTGGCGCTGCGCCCGGGCGAGGCGGTGGCGCTGCTCGGCGAATCCGGCTCGGGCAAGACGCTGACGGGGTTGATCGCGGCGGGCCTCGCGCCGCCGCAACTCGGCTTCATCAGCGGTTCCGTGCGGCTGATGGGCGCGGAGATGCTGGGCGCGCCCGAACCCCGCCGCCGCGCCGCGCTGCGCCGGCATCTGGGCCTGGTCTTCCAGGAGCCGGGTGCCGCCCTCAACCCGCTGCACGCCCTCCACCGCCAGGTGCGCGAGGCGGTGGAGGCGGGCGGGCTGCACGGCGCCGCCGCCCGCGCCGAAACGGACGCGCTGCTGCGCCGCGTGGGCCTGCCCGAGGCCAGCCGCCGCCCTCGCGCCCTGCCGCATCAATTCTCGGGCGGGCAACAGCAGCGCGCCGTCATCGCCATGGCCATCGCCCGCCGGCCGGCCCTGCTGGTGGCGGATGAGCCCACCGCCTCGCTCGACGCGCCGCTGCGGACGGGGCTGCTCGACCTGCTGGCCGGGCTGGTGCGGGAGCGGGGCATGGCCCTGCTGCTCATCACCCATGACCTCGAGGCCGCGCGCCGCGTCACCACCCGGGTGGCTGTAATGGGCGAGGGCCGCATCCTGGCCGACCTGCCCTGGGAGGTGGCGCTGCGCGCGCCCCCGCCCGCGCTGCACCGCCTCATGCCGCGCCCGCCCGTGCCCGCCCATGCCGGCGCCCCGGCGGCCGACCCGGTGCTGGAGGCGCGGGGACTGACCATCGCTTTTCCGAGTGCCGCGCCGCTGATCGAGGGCCTGGACCTGCGGCTCCATGCCGGGCGCACGCTGGCCGTCACCGGCCCATCGGGCTGCGGCAAGACGAGCCTGGCGCTGGCGTTGCTGGGCCTGTTTCCCGGCACGGTGCGGGGCGAGGTGCGGCTGCATGGGCGGCCGCTGGCCGAGAACCCCGGCTGGCGTCGCCGCGTGCAGATCGTCTTCCAGAACCCTGCCACCAGCCTCTCGCCGCGACTGTCCGTGCGCGACATTGTGCTGGAACCCTTGCTGCTGGCGGGCGAGCGGCGGCCGGGCGAGGCGCGCCTCGTCGCCGCCCTGGCCGAGGTGGGCCTGCCCGCGACCCTGGCCGACCGGCGCCCGCACCAGCTCTCCGGCGGGCAGCGGCAGCGCGTGGCGCTGGCCCGCGCCCTCATCACCCGGCCCGAGGTGCTGGTGCTGGACGAACCCACCTCCGCCCTCGACCGCCATGTGGAGGCGGAGGTGCTGCGGCTGCTGGCCGCGTTGCAGGCCCGGCATGGCTTCGCCGCCCTGCTCATCACCCATGATCCCCGCGTGGTCGCGGCGCTGGCGCATGACGTGCTGGCGCTCGGTGCGCCCACGCCCTTGCCCGAGGAACACGCCGCATGACCGGAACCGACCTGCCGACCCGCCAGGAACTCACCGCCAGCCCGGCCGAGATCGGGCTGCTGCTGCCCGGGCTGGGGCGCGTCATGGTGGCGCTCGCCGTGGGAAGTGCCGCGCATGAGCGCATCGGTCGCATCGCGCATGTGGCCCGGCGGGGCGGCACCCTCTGCCTCGGCGAGGACACGGAGCTTGATCTCGACGCCGTGCGACGTGTCGTGCTGGACCGCGGCTCGGTCATGCGGGGGCAGGTCTATCCGCGCCTGGAATTCCAGGATGGCGCGGGGGCGGTGCTGATGCGGGTGGTGGGCATGGAGGGCGAGGCGCCCTTCGAGACGAACCTGGCGCATCTGTTGGGCCCGGCGCGCTTTCCGGAGGAAGTCGCGCCCACCCCCGCCGCCGAGGCAGGCCCCGAGGTCGCCCCCGAGGATTGCGCCGCCACCGCCCTGCTGCGCCGCCTGCATGAAGCGGGCGGGCCGGTGCGGGTGGCGCTGCGGACGGGCCCGGCCTGGCAGGCATGGGAGGGGGTGCCGCCGGAACCGCGCCTGGTCATGGGATATGTGAACCTGATCGAGCCCGGCTTTCACCTGCATCTCAGGCTGGGCAGCGTGGCTGGCTTCCATGTCTCGGAGGAGGGCTGGGAGGCGGTGGATGGCATGGGTGCGCGCTTCGGGCTGACCCTGCGCCCCCTCGATGCGGCCGCTCTGGAAGGGATGGGCTGATCCCCTGCAAGCGCTGCTAAGTGCTTGATTTGAATGGTGGGCGCTACTGGGATTGAACCAGTGACCCCTACCGTGTCAAGGTAGTGCTCTCCCGCTGAGCTAAGCGCCCGGGCCGAAGCCGGTGGCACCCTGTAGCGAAACCGCGGCCGCCCCGCAACCCTGGCGCCTCCCGGTTTCGCCGCCACATCCGCCTCATGCAGAACCCGCCCCAGGCCATCGCGCGCCTGCTCGACCGCGCCACCTATGAAGGCTACCGCCTGGGCTTCGAGGCGGCGCGCGAGGAGGCGGCGCGGCTCGCCGAACATGCGGGGCAGGCGGCGCTGGCGGCCCGGCTGCGTGCCATGGCGGCCCTGCCCGACCGGGACGCCGCGCAATGACCCGCGAAGGCCCGCGCGACTGCCCTCATTGCGAGGAGGTGACCATGGCCAACCGCCTGCCCGATGGGCGCGTGGTGTGCTCCTGCCCGGCCATGCGCGACCTGCCGGCCGGGCCGGTCAGGCCCGGCGCAGCGACGCCCCCAGCGCCCGCCAGGCGATGAGGCCGCACAGCCCACCGCCCGCCATCACCGCCGCCATGGGCAGCGCCGTGCCGTCATGCAGCAGCGCCAGCGCCAGCCCCGCCACGGCGCCCAGGGCGAACTGCAGCGTGCCGATCAAGGCGGAGGCCGTGCCCGCCATGTGCGGAAAGGGGGTGATGGCGATGATGCCGCCCAGCGGCAGCGCCAGCCCCATCAGGCAGAGATAGGCCAGCAGCGCCGCGTAGAGCGCCCAGAACCCGAGCCCCAGCGCCACCGACAGCGCCGCGGCCAGCCCCGCGCAGGACAGCCCCAGCAGCGCTAGCCCATAGACCCGCGCCCGGCCGAAGCGCTGCGCGAGCGGCCCGGCCAACTGCCCGCAGCCGATCACCCCCGCCGCCCCCGCGCCGAAGAGCCAGCCGAAATTCTCGGGCGCTACGCCGTGCAGCTCGATGAAGACGAAGGGCGAGCCCGCGATATAGGCGAACATCCCCGCGATGGCGCAGCCCGAGCCCAGGGCCGCCGCCATGAAGGGCGCGGTTGCCAGCAGCCCGCCGAAATCCCGCGCGATCTGGGGCGCGGAGACGCGGCGGCGGCGGTCGTGCGGCAATGTCTCGGGCAGGAAGCGCCAAGCGAGGAGCAATGCCGTCACCCCCACCAGGGCAAGGAAGCCGAAGATGGCCCGCCAGCCGAGCCAGGCCGCGATCCAGCCGCCCAGCAAAGGCGCCAGCATGGGCGCCACGCCCATGATAAGGAACAGCCGCGCCATCATCCGCACCGGGTCCATCCGGTCGGCCAGGTCGCGCACCACGGCGCGCGAGATCACCATGCCCGCGCAGCCGCCCAGCGCCTGCATCAGCCGGAAGGCGATCAGCCAGCCCATGCCCCAGGCCAGGGCACACAGCACCGAGGCCAGGACATACACCCCCAGCGCGGCGAAGAGCGGCCGTCGTCGCCCGTAGCGGTCCGCGAGCGGCCCGTGCAGCAGCTGCCCCGCCGCCATGCCCAGGAAGAAGACGGCGAGCGTGAGCTGTGCGCCCTCCATGCCCCCGCCCAGCTCGGCCGCGATGGCCGGCAGGGCGGGCAGGTACATGTCGATGGACAGCGGCGCGAAGGCCGCCAGCAGCGCCAGGATGGCGATGACGGCCCGGAGACGGATCACGCCGGCGGCGGCAGGAAGTCCACCTCGCATTCGGCCGAGATGCGGACCACCTGCTCGGGGTCCGTCAGGTTGTGGATGCGGCTGAACAGCTCATAGAGCTTGCGCGAGGGCGCCACCCAGAACAGCGCCCGCACCGGCGCGCTGGACTTGTTGAAGATGCCGTGCGGCAGACCCATGGGCAGGCGGATCAGGTCACCCGGGCCGCCATGCGCCACCTGGCCATCCAGCAGGAATTCGAAATTCCCCTCCAGGATGTGGATATACTCGTCCTGGGTGGTGTGGATGTGCGGCGGCACGAAGGTGCCGGGCGGGAAGAGCGTGTCGAAGGCGAAGCTGTTCGCCGAGAGCTGCCGGGGCTTGTAGGTCTGGCCGAGGATGTTCCAGACGACGCCCCCGATCCCTTCGCCGGCGGGCGTGATTCCTGCGGTTTCCTGCATGTGTTCCGGGCCTTCCTTGGTCTGTTCAGACATGGAGATATTGTTCGCGCAGTTCGGGCGCCGCGGCCAGTGCCGCGGAGGTGCCTTCCCACACGCTGCGCCCGCGCTCGATGATGACATGCCGGTCGGCCAGCTTCAGCACGGCCGAGAGGTTCTTATCAATCAGCAGGATGGACTGGCCCTCGGATTTGAGGCGCGCCAGCACGGCCCAGATCTCGGCGCGGATCAGGGGGGCCAGGCCCTCCGTGGCTTCGTCGAGAATGAGCAGTCGCGGATTGGTCATCAGCGCGCGGCCGATGGCCAACATCTGCTGCTCGCCGCCCGAGAGGTTGCGGCCGAGGTTGCGCCGCCGCTCGCGCAGGCGCGGGAAGAGGGCATAGGCGCCGTCCAGCGTCCAGCGGCCTGGGCGGGCGGTGGCGATGAGGTTCTCCTCTACCGTCAGCGTCGGAAACACCTGCCGCCCCTCCGGCACCAGCCCGAGGCCCAGCCGCGCGATGCGATGGGCGGCCAGGGGGGGCAGGGCCGTGCCGTCGAAGCTGATGGCGCCGCCCGTGATGCGCCCGCCCTGGCTGGGCAGCAGGCCCATGATGGCGCGGATGGTGGTGGTCTTGCCCATGCCGTTGCGGCCGAGCAGCGTCACCACCTCGCCCGCGCCCAGCTGGAAGGACACGTCGAACAGGGTCTGCGAGGCGCCATAGGCGGCGGCGAGCTTCTCCACGCGTAGCATCAGAGGGCCTCTTCCTCGCCCAGATAGGCGTCGCGCACCGCGGCATCGGCGCGGATTTGCGCAGGCGTGCCGGTGGCGATGACGCGCCCCTGGGCCAGCACCGAGATGCGGTCGGCCAGGGCGAAGACGGCCTGCATGTCGTGCTCCACCAGCAGCACGGCGTAGCGCGCGCGCAGGCCGGAGAGCAGGCGGATCAGGCGCTCGGCCTCCTCCGGCCCGGTGCCGGCCAGCGGTTCGTCCAGCAGCAGGGCGCGCGGCCGCATGGCGAGCGCGATGGCGATTTCGAGCTGCCGCCGCTCGCCATGGCTCAGCGCGGCGGCGGGTGTTCCGGCGCGGGCATCCAGCCCCACTTCGGCCAGGGCTTCCATGGCCTCGGCATTCAGGGCCGCCTCGCGCGACGCCGCGCGGAAGAAGCGGAAAGAGGAACCTTGGCGCGCCTGCACCGCCAGCGCCGCGTTCTCCAGCGCCGAGAAGGAGGGGATCACGCTCGTGATCTGGAAGCTGCGGGCCAGGCCGCGCCGCGCGCGCGCGGGCATGGAAAGGGACGTGATGTCCTCGCCCAGGAAGCGGATGCGGCCGGCGTCCGGCGCCAGCGTGCCGCTGATCTGATGGATCAGCGTGGTCTTGCCCGCGCCATTGGGGCCGATCAGCGCATGGATCTCGCCCTGGCGGACGTCGAGCGTCACGTCGTCCGTCACCAGCAGCCCGCCGAAGCTCTTTCGCAGGCTGTGCAGGGCAAGGAGCGTCTCAGCCACGGCGCAGCAGCCCCACGATGCCGCCGCGCAGGAAAAACACGCACAGGATCAGAAGCGGGCCGAAGACCAGGCGCCAATGCTCCATGGCGTGGGAGAGCCATTCCTCCACCAGCACGAAGGCGAGCGCGCCCACCAGCGCGCCATGCGGCCCGGCGAGCCCGCCCAGGATCACCATGAACAGCAGGTCGCCGCTGCGCTGCCAGGCGAGATAGGCGGGGGCGACGAATTCGGCGGAATTGGCCAGCAGCACGCCGGCCAGCCCGCCCATGGCGCCCGCGATCACATAGGCCAGCAGCCGGTAGGGGGTGGGGGAAAAGCCCAGCGCGCGGGCGCGCGTCTCGTTCTCGCGCGCCGCGCGCAGCACGCGGCCGAAGCGGCTCTCCAGCAGGACCTGCACCAGCGCCCAGCAGGCGACCAGCAGGCCGAGGCAGACGAAATGGAAGATCAGCCGGTTCTCCAGCCAGCGCGCGCCGAAGACCTCGGTGCGGCTGAACAGGGTATAGCCGTCATCCCCGCCATACACCGCCAGCGAGGAGGTGGTGAAGAAGGCCATCTGCCCGAAGGCCAGCGTGATCATGATGAAGTGCACGCCGGAGGTGCGGATGGCGATGGCGCCCGTCAGCAGGGCGAAGAGCGCGGCCGCCAGGATGCCCGCGGGAAAGACCATCCAGGCCTCGGTGATGCCGGCATGGTCCAGCACCACCACCGCATACGCGCCCATGCCCATCATGGCCGCGTGGCCCAGGCTGACCAGCCCGGCCCCGCCCACCAGCAGCATCAGCGAGACGGCGGCGAGCCCGAAGATCATGCCACGCGCCAGCAGCGTCAGGGAATGGCCCTGGCCCAACCCCAGGAAGGGCGCCGCCGCCAGCCCCGCGAAGACCAGCAGCGGCAGCCAGAGCCGCGGGTTGCTCATGCGCGGGCCGGGAACAGCCCGGCCGGGCGGAAGGCGAGGATGGCAGCCATCACGATGTAGACCAGCATGGAGGCCAGCGCGGCGCCGGTCTGCCGCGCGGAGGAGGCGTCCATGAACAGCCGCATCAGGTCCGGCATCAGCCCGCGCCCGATGGTCTCGACCAACCCCACCAGCAGCGCCGCCACGAAGGCGCCCCGCACCGAGCCGATGCCGCCGATGACGATGACCACGAAGGCGAGGATGAGCAAGTTGTCGCCCATCCCCGGCTCCACGGACAGGATGGGTGCGGCCATGACACCCGCGAAGCCCGCCAGCATCGCGCCGAAGCCGAAGACCAGCATGAACAGCCGCCGGATATCCACGCCCAGCGCCGTGACCATCGGGGCGTTGGTGGCGCCGGCCCGCACCAGCATGCCCGCCCGCGTCCGCTCCACCAGGAACCAGAGCAGAGCGGCGGTGGCGAGCCCCGCGGCCAGGATGGCGAGGCGATAGGTGGGGTAGAGCAGCCCGTCCATAAGCGGCACGCCGCCCGACAGAAGTTCGGGCACCGGCATCTGCATGGGGGCCGCGCCGAAGACCACCTTCACGCCCTCGTTCAGGAAGAGGATCACGCCGAAGGTGGCCAGCACTTGCGAGAGATGGTCGCGGTCATAGAGGTGGCGGAACACCAGGAATTCCAGCACCAGCCCGAAGACCAGCGCGGCCGGCAGCGCCAGCAGCAGCCCCAGCCAGAAGCTGCCCGTCAGCGCCGCGAGCGAGGCGCCGAGATAGGCGCCCACCATGTACTGCACGCCATGCGCGAGGTTGATGAAGTCCATCACCCCGAAGACGAGGGTGAGCCCGGCCGCCACGAGAAACAGCAGCACGCCGAACTGCAACCCGTTCAGCCCCTGCACCAGCAGCAGCGTCGTATTCAAGAAACCACCTTTCCCGACGCGCCGCACGGCGCGTCCCTCCACCCCCCGCAAACCTTCGCGGGCTGTGCCCGCGAAGGCAGGACCATCACGACAGGATAAAGCGCCAAACCGGGGCCCCCGCGAAATTGCGAAGCGATTTCGTGGGGATCAAATACGCGCCGGCATCCGGCACTGCGCCGCCCAGGGGTCCACATTGGCTTCGAGCACGCGGCGCACCGTCTGCGTCTGGAATTTCCCATCGGGCCGGCGCACCACCTGGCACAGCCAGAAATCCTGCACGGGATACTGGTTCGCGCCGAAGCGGAAGCCGCCGCGCACCGAGGTGAAGTCCGCCGCCGCGATGGCCGCGCGCAGGGCGTTCTTGTCGGTGAGGTTGCCGCCCACCTTCCGGACCGCGCTGTCCAGCAGCATGGCCGTGTCATAGCTCTGCGCCGCATAGGTGGCAGGGACGTAGTTGAAGGCGGCCTCGAAGTCCCGCACGAAGCGGGTGTTCTGGGCGTTGTCCATGTTGGGCGCCCAATTGGCGCCGCTGTAGAAGCCCAGCGCCGCCTCGCCCTGCGCGGGAAGGGTGGCTTCGTCCACGGTGAAGGTGGAGAGGAAGGGGATGTTGGCCAGCCCCGCCTGGCGGTACTGCCGCACCAGGTTCACCCCCAGCCCACCGGGCATGAAGGTGAAGATGGCATCCGGCCGCAGCGAGGCGATGCGCGCCAGTTCCGCCGAGAAATCGAGCTGCGTCAGCGGCACATAGACCTCGTCCAGCACCTCGCCCTGGAAGCGCGACTTGAAGCCCGCCATGGCGTCGCGCCCGGCCTGGTAGTTGGGCGTCATCAGGAACACGCGGCGATAGCCGAGGTCCTGCGCCGCCTGGCCCATCACGGAATGGACCTGGTCATTGTTGTAGCTGGTGTTGAAGAAGAAGGGGTTGCAGCCGCGCCCGGCGAAGGTGGAGGGGCCGGCATTGGACGAGATCAGGAAGGTCCCGCTCTCGGTCACCGGCCGCATGATGGCCTGGAGGATGTTCGAGAAGACGACGCCCACCACGAAATCCACCCGGTCGCGCTCCAGCGCGGCGCGGACCTTGGTGACGGCGACATCGGGGCGGAGTTCGTCGTCAATGACGATGGTCTCGACCGCGCGGCCGCCCAGCTGGTTGTTCAGGTGGCGCAGCCCCATGGTCCAGCCGTCGCGCAGCTGTGTGCCGAGCGCCGCCTGGGGGCCGGTCTGCACCGCGACAACACCCACCTTGATGGGGGCGGCCTGGGCATGCAGGGCGGGTGCAGCCAGCACGCCCGCGCCGGATGCCAGCAGCAGGCCGCGGCGGGTCGCGCCCGTCTTGTGGCCGGATTCCTGGAACGCCATCACCGCTCTCCCGTTTCGTGTCATCGAAGGTTGTTTTTCGCCTCAGGCCTCGGTTAGCCCGGCGCCCGCATGCCATGCAAGCCGGGCGGCGCGCTGGGTCAAGGGGTGGGCCGGGTCTTCCAGCGGGGCCAGCACGGTGAAGTGGTTCAGCCCGGGCAGGGCCTCGTGGCTGCCACCCCAGAGAGCGGCGAATTCGCGGGTCTGGCGCAGGAACTCGTCGCTTTCCGCTCCGCCCACCACGGCATGCAGCGGGCGGCCGGGTGAGGGCAAAAGGGCAGGGGAGAGGCCGCGCGCCGTCGCCTCGTCCAGCCCCAGCTTGTCGTTGATGGAGGTGCCGACCAGCGGCTCCAGCCAGAACAGGCCCGAGATGGGCAGGGCCGCCGCCACGACCTCCGACGGCAGCCGCGTCAGCAGCATGGCGGCGAGGTGCCCGCCCGCCGAATGCCCCATGGCCAATGCGGGCCGTCCCATCCGCGCGTGCAGCGCGCGCGCCGCCGCCTCGGCCTGCGCCACGATGCGCGCCAGCGGCACCTCCGGGCAGAGGTCATAGGAAGGGATCGCCACCGCCACCCCCTGCGCCAGCAGCCCCGCCGCCATATGGCTGACCGCCCGCCCGTCCAGCGCCTGCCAGTAGCCGCCGTGGAAGAACAGCGCGACGGGCGGCCGCGCCACACCCGGCGGCAGGAAGAGGTCCATGACCTCCCGCGCGCCTGGTCCATAGGCGAGCGTCTCGGGCGGGTGGGCCAGGCGGAAGGCCTCAGCGGCCTGGATCCAGCGCGCGATGATGGCCCCGCTCTCGGGCACGCGGGCGCGGTTGTTGTATTCGATTTCGAAACCCATGACGCGGATGATAGGGGCAGGCGCGAGGCAGAGGCAAAGAGGAGACCATGCGCATCTACCTGGCCGGGCCGGAGGTGTTCCTGCCGGAGGCACGGGCCATCGGCGCGGCGAAGAAGGCGCTTTGCGCGCGGCATGGATGGGAGGGCGTCTTTCCCATGGACCCGCCCGCTCTCTCCCCGTCGGGCGAGATGGACTGGCGGCGCATCCATGCCGCGAATGAATTGCTGCTGCGGGGCTGCGACGCGTTGGTGGCCAATCTCACCCCCTTCCGCGGCGTCGGCGCCGATCCGGGCACGGTGTTCGAACTGGGCTTCCTGCGCGCCCTGGGCCGGCCCGTGCACGGCTACACCCATGACCCGCGCCCGCACCGTGCGCGCGTGGCCGGGGCCCGGCCGGCGCGGGGCGGTTGGGAGGACGCGCAGGGAATGCGCGTGGAGGACCACGGCCTGTCGGAGAATTTGATGCTGGAGGGCGCCATCCGCGCCGCCGGCGGCGTGATGCTGCGGGCCGAGGCCGCGCTGGACTGGCGTGACCTCTCGCTGTTCGAACGCTGCCTGGAGGCGATCCGCGACGCCTGAGGTTCAGGCCCAGCGCGGCTTGCGCTTCTCCCGGAAGGCGGCCAGCCCCTCGCGCCCCTCCTCCGAGGCGCGCTGCGTCCAGCTTTCATAGGCCAGCTGGTCCATGGTCCGCGCGTCCAGCAGCCAGCCATTGGCGCCCAGCATGCTGCGCTTGGTCATGGCGATGGCGGTGGGCGAGGAGAGCAGCATGGCGGAGATGATCTCCTCCAGCCGCGCCTCGATGGCGTCTGGGGCATGCACCTCATGCACCAGGCCGATCCGCATGGCCTCCTCCGGCCCGAAGCGCTCGCCCGTGATGGCGTAGCGGCGGGTGTGGCGCACGCCCATGGCATGGACCATGTGGGTGGAGATGGGGGTGGGCGCCACGCCTACACGCACCTCGCTGATGCCGAAGCTGGCTTCCGTGGTGGCCAGGGCCACGTCCACGCAGCAGGCGATGCCGGTGCCGCCGCCGAAGCAGGCGCCATGGATCACGGCGAAGGTGGGCTTCGGGAATTCATTCAGCACCTGCATGGCGCGGGTGGTGAGCATGGAGGCGGCGTGGGCGGCCTCGGGGGTGGCGCCCGCGGCCTCGGTCAGCCAGTTGATGTCGGCACCCGCCTGGAAATGCCGCCCGGCGCCACGGATGACCAGGCCCCGCACCGAGGCGTCATGTGCCATGGCCTCCATGCCGGAGATCAGCGCCTCCAGCATCTCGCCATTATAGGCGTTGTTCAGCTTGGGGCGGTTCAGGGTGGCGGTGACGATGCCGCGGGCGTCGCGTTGCGTCAGCAGGACGGGTTCGGTGCTCATGCGGCGAAGCTTCCGCCCGCGCACGTCCCCCGGCAAGGGGGCGCTTGGAGATGGGCGCCCGGGGCCTTAGCCTGCCCTGAAGCGGAGGGTTTCCCCATGACGGTCCAGGGCATCAGCACAAGGTCGGAGACGCCGGACGAGGCGCGGCGGCTGGCCATGCTTCACGCGGTGGAACGCAAGCTGCTCTGGCTCTCGGCCTGGATGATCCATCACGCCAACCATATCCGGCCCAACCGGGATGGGCTGAAGGTGGGCGGACACCAGGCCTCCTGCGCCTCGGCCGTGTCCATCCTGACCGCGCTTTACTTCGACATCCTGAAGCCCGCCGACCGCGTGGCGGTGAAGCCGCATGCCGGCCCGGTCTTCCACGCCATGAACCTGCTGCTGGGGCGGCAGAGCGCCGAGAAGCTGGCCACGCTCCGGCAATTCGGCGGCATCCAGCCCTATCCCTCGCGCATGAAGGATGGGGGCGAGGTGGATTTCTCCACCGGCAGTGTGGGGCTGGGCGTGGCGCTGACCAGCTTCGGCAGCCTCGTGCAGGACTATGTGCGGCTGAAGAAGCTGGTGCCCGAGGGCCTGCCCGCCGGCCGCCACGTCGCCATCGTGGGCGATGCGGAGCTGGACGAGGGCAATATCTATGAGGCCCTGCTGGAGGGCTGGAAGCACGACATCCGCAATGTCTGGTGGGTGGTGGACTACAACCGCCAGAGCCTGGACAGCGTGGTGCAGGACCGCCTCTTTGGCCGCATCGAGGGGCTGTTCCGCGACATGGGCTGGAACGTGGTCACGCTCAAATACGGGCGGCGCCTCTCGGCCGCCTTCGCGCGCCCGGGCGGCGAGGCGCTGCGCCATTGGATTGATGACTGCCCCAACAGCCTCTACGCCGCGCTGACCTTCCAGGGCGGGGCCGCCTGGCGCGCGGCGCTGATGGCGGAGCTGGGGCGCGAGGAGGGGGTGCGGGCCATCATCGACCCCCTCTCGGACGATGAGTTGGCGGCGCTCATGACCAACCTGGGCGGCCATGACATCGAGACGCTGATGGAGGCCTTCCGCGAGGCCGACGCGCTGGGCGACCAGCCCACCTGCTTCATCGCCTACACCATCAAGGGCATGGGCCTCCCCTTCGCCGGGCACAAGGACAATCATGCCGGGCTCATGACCAAGGAGCAGATGGAGGGGTTCCGGGCCGAGATGGGCATCCGCCCCGGCCATGAATGGGATGAGTTCGAGGGGCTGGAATTTTCCTCGGCCGAGATGCGGGCCTTCGTGGACAGCATCCCCTTCGCCCGGAAGCTGACGCCGGAGGGCCGGCGCCTGTCCTCCCCCACCATCCATGTGCCGGCCCGGCTGCCGGTGCCGCGTGTGCCGGCGGGGCGCAAGCTCTCCACCCAGGCGGCCTTCGGCGAGATCCTGGCCGGCATCGGGCGCGGGGAGGGGGAGTTCAAGGAACTGGCCTCCCGCATCGTCACCACCAGCCCGGATGTGACGGTCAGCACCAATCTCGGCCCCTGGGTGAACCGGCGCGGCATCTTCGACCGGCACCTGAAGAACGACGTGTTCCGCGATGCGAAGCTCGCTTCGGCACAGCGCTGGGGCATGTCGCCCGAGGGGCAGCATGTGGAACTCGGCATCGCCGAACAGAATCTCTTTCTCGTCCTGGCCGCGCTGGGGCTGGCCGATCGGCTCTATGGCGCGCGGCTGCTGCCCATCGGGACCGTCTACGACCCCTTCGTGAATCGCGGCCTCGATGCGCTGATCTATGGCTGTTACATGGATGCGCGCTTCCTGCTGGTGAGCACGCCCTCCGGCCTGACCCTGGCGCCCGAGGGCGGCCAGCACCAGAGCGTGAACACCCCCCTGATCGGCATGGCGCAGGACCGGCTGGCAGCCTATGAGCCCGCCTTCGCCGATGAGCTCGCCATCCTGATGCGCCACGCCTTCGCGCATATGCAGGCGGAGAACGGCTCCAGCGTCTGGCTGCGCCTGTCCACGCGGGGGCTGGAGCAGCCGGAGCGGACGCTGGACCCCGCGGCGGTCATCGCCGGCGGCTACTGGGTGACGCCGCCCGCGGAGGGCGCGCGCATCGCCATCGCCTATCAGGGGCCGCTGGCGCCCGAGGCCATGGCCGCCTTCGCCACCCTGCGCGAGGAAGAGCCCGGCGCCGGGCTTCTGGCCGTGACCAGCCCCGACCGGCTGCACCAGGGCTGGATCGAGGCGCGCAAGCGCGCGCGGCAGGGGCCTGGGGGCGCGCCTTCGCATATCGAGACGCTGCTGGCGCCGCTGGCGCGGGATGCCGGCATTGTCACTCTGCTGGACGGGCACCCCGCCGCGCTGGACTGGATGGGCGCGGTGCGCGGGCAGCGGGTGGCGGCCCTCGGCGTGGACCGCTTCGGACAGGCGGGGGACATTCCGGCGCTCTATGCCGAATATGGGCTGGACGAGGCGGCGATCCTGGATGCCTGCGCGGAGGTGCTGGTCGGTCAGTAGGGGATCAGGGCCGCGTCCTTGCGCTGGTAGAGCGGGTGCTTCGGGCTGCCATCGGCATTCCGCCCGAAGCACATCAACCGCACCCCCGCCCCCGCCAGCATCGCGGCCAGCGCCGGCCCCCGGCCTGCCAGCGCCTTGGGCGGCTGCCCCCAGGCCGCCACCACCAGCGGCGCCCCCCGGCTGAGGCGCAGGATGGTGGCGTCGTTCTCTGGCCCCACCGGGTCTTCGACTTCCAGCAGTCGCAGCTTGTCCGTGGCGCGATAGGCGAAGGCATTCAGCATGATGAGGCCGGACAGCCCCCAGAGGTGCCGCGCCCGCCACATGACGCCCGCCACCGTCGGGTCATCGGCCGTCTCATCGGCCACCGAGGGGTTCATCCCGATGACCACGCCAGGCCCCGGGCTGCCCAAGGGCGCGCCGTCCCAGCGCCGCTCCAGCCACCATCGCCAGCGCCGGCAGGGGGAGAATTCGGCCGCCGAGACCACATCCGCCGCCAGCCTGCGGCGCACCTTTCCGCCCGGGTCGTGCAAATCCATCCCCCCAGTATTGGCGGGATGCGGCCTTTCGGCTACACGCGCCCCTTCCTACCGGCAGCGCGGGTCCGCGGGCGTGGTGGAATTGGCAGACACGCTGGATTTAGGTTCCAGTGGCGCAAGCCGTGGGGGTTCAAGTCCCTCCGCCCGCACCACTGAGCCACCGGCAATCACTGGAACGGATTGCGCTGATGCAGGTGACCGAGGTCGCGAACGAGGGGCTCAAGCGGGCCTATACCGTGGTGGTGCCCGCCGCCGCCATCGCCGCGGAGAAGGACAAGCGCCTCGCGGAACTGGCCAAGGACATGAAGATTCCCGGGTTCCGCCCGGGCAAGGTTCCGCAGAAGATCGTCCAGGCCCGCTATGGCCAGGCCGTGATGGGCGAGGTGCTGGAAGCCTCGGTCCAGGACGCCACGGGCAAGGTGGTGGAGGAGCGCGGCCTGCGCCCCGCCGTCCAGCCCAAGATCGAGCTGGTGAAGTTCGATGACGGCGCGGACCTGGAATTCCGCCTCGATGTCGAGGTGATGCCCGAAATCCCCATGCCGGACTTCGCCTCCATCACCCTCACCCGCCTCAAGGCCGAGGTGGGCGAGGAGCAGATCGCGAAGACGCTGGAGACCATCCAGTCCCGCAACGCGACGCTGGAGGACGCCGAGCCCCGCGCGGCCGCCAAGGGCGACGTGCTGGTCTGCGACTTCGTGGGCCGCATGGACGGCACCGAGTTCGAGGGCGGCGCCGCCCAGGACATGCCGATCGAGGTGGCCGGCCAGGGCTTCATCCCCGGCTTCACCGAGCAGCTGGAAGGCATGGCCCCCGGCGAGGAGCGCGTCATCAAGGTGAGCTTCCCCGCCACCTATGGCGCGGCCAACCTGGCCGGCAAGGATGCCGAGTTCACCATCACGGCCAAGGCGCTCAAGACCAGCGTGAAGCCTGCCCTGGACGATGAGTTCGCGAAGAAGCTCGGCCTCGAGGACCTGGCCAAGCTGCGCGAGGCCATCACCGAGAGCCTGCAGCGCGAATATGACGGGCTGAGCCGCCTGGCCATCAAGCGCCGCCTGCTGGATGCGCTCGCCGAGCGCGCCAGCTTCACCGTGCCGGAAGCCATGGTGGAGGGCGAGTTCGCCGAAATCTGGCAGCGCGTGGAGGCCGACATGAAGGCCGGGCGCCTGGACGGCGAGGATGCCGGCAAGGACGAGGACACGCTGAAGGCCGAGTACCGCACCATCGCCGAGCGCCGCATCCGCCTGGGCCTGCTGCTGTCCGAGATCGGCCGCACCAACAACATCCAGGTGGGCCGCGAGGATCTGTCCAAGGCGATGATGGCCGAGGTGCAGCGCTACCCCGGCCAGGAAAAGCAGGTCATCGAGTATTTCCAGAAGAATCCCCAGGCGATGGAGCAGCTTCGCAGCCCGCTCTTCGAGGAGAAGGTGGTGGACTTCATGCTGGAGCTCGCCCAGGTGACAGAAGAGACGGTGACGCCCGAGGCCCTGGCCGAGGCGTCGCAGAAGGCCTGACCCGCAGGCGCGGGCGTGGCGGGGGCTTCCCCCGCCGGGCAGGATGCCCACATGCTGTCACGAACTTGGGGTGAGGGGCGGATTCGCCCCCGCCCCGGACCCCTGCGCCCATTCCGGGGCGGGGCGTCATGATGGGAAGCCGAGCCATGGACCGCGATCCGGTCGAGATCTACAACAATTCCCTCGTGCCCATGGTGGTGGAGCAGTCCTCCCGGGGCGAGCGGGCCTATGACATCTATTCGCGCCTGTTGAAGGAGCGGATCATCTTCCTGACCGGCGCCGTCTACGATCAGGTGTCCAGCCTGATCTGCGCCCAGCTGCTGTTCCTGGAGAGCGAGAACCCCAACAAGGACATCTCGTTCTACATCAACAGCCCCGGCGGCGTGGTGAGCGCCGGCCTCGCGATCTATGACACCATGCAGTACATCCGCAGCCCGGTCAGCACCGTGTGCATCGGCATGGCGGCCTCCATGGGCTCGCTGCTGCTGACGGCCGGCGCCAAGGGCAAGCGCTTCGCGCTGCCGAATGCGCGCGTGATGGTGCACCAGCCCTCGGGCGGCGCGCAGGGCCAGGCGACGGACATTGAAATTCAGGCGCGCGAGATCCTGGAACTCCGCAAGCGCCTGAACCAAATCTATGTCCGCCACACCGGCCAGCCGGTCGAGGCCATCGAGGCCAAGCTCGAGCGCGACAGCTACATGTCGGCCGAGGAAGCGATGAACTGGGGCCTGATCGACCAAGTGGTGACCGAGCGTCCCACCCCGGCCGAGGCCCCGAAGACCTGACGCCCTGCCGCAGCCGTAACAAATCGGCTGCATTGACCGGGCATTAGGTGTTTATGTGGTGCCCTGGCGGCAGCGCCAGGGCAGCGCTTCCCCCGGGAGGACCGGGGGTCTATTCTTTGCCGACGCGCCATCCAGCCCGCCGGGGCTGGACAGGGAGCGAGGAGTGGGCATGAGCAAATCGGGCGACAGCAAGAACACCCTTTACTGCTCCTTCTGCGGGAAGTCGCAGCATGAGGTCCGCAAGCTGATTGCGGGACCGACGGTGTTCATCTGCGATGAATGCGTCGAACTCTGCATGGACATCATCCGTGAGGAGCACAAGACGCATCTCGTCAAGACGCGGGATGGGGTGCCCACGCCGAAGGAAATCTGCAAGGTCCTCGATGACTACGTCATCGGGCAGGATCATGCGAAGAAGGTCCTCTCGGTCGCGGTGCACAATCATTACAAGCGGCTGGCGGCGGGCGCCAAGAACAACGACGTCGAGATCGCCAAAAGCAACATCATGCTGCTGGGCCCGACGGGCTCGGGCAAGACGCTGCTGGCGCAGACGCTCGCGCGCATCCTCGACGTGCCCTTCACCATGGCCGATGCCACCACGCTGACCGAGGCGGGCTATGTGGGCGAGGATGTGGAGAACATCATCCTCAAGCTGCTCCAGGCCGCCGACTACAATGTGGAACGCGCCCAGCGGGGCATCGTCTACATTGACGAGGTGGACAAGATCAGCCGCAAGTCGGACAACCCCTCCATCACCCGCGACGTGAGCGGGGAGGGCGTCCAGCAGGCGCTGCTCAAGATCATGGAGGGCACCGTCGCCTCCGTGCCGCCTCAAGGCGGCCGGAAGCATCCCCAGCAGGAGTTCCTGCAGGTGGACACGACGAACATCCTCTTTATCTGCGGCGGCGCCTTCGCCGGCATCGAGCGCATCATCGGCGCCCGCGGCAAGGGTTCGGGCATCGGCTTCGGCGCGGAAGTCCGCTCGCCCGAGGATCGCCGCACCGGCGCCGTCCTGCGCGAGGTGGAGCCCGAGGATCTGCTGAAGTTCGGCCTGATCCCGGAATTCATCGGCCGCCTGCCGGTGGTCGCGACCCTGGAGGACCTGGATGAGCGCGCGCTCATCGAAATCCTGACGCGGCCAAAGAACGCCCTGCTGAAGCAGTATCAGCGCCTGTTCGAGATGGAGGGCGCCAAGCTCACCTTCACCGAGGACGCGCTGAAGTCGGTGGCGCAGCGGGCGATCCAGCGCAAGACGGGCGCGCGGGGCCTGCGTTCGATCATGGAGAGCATCCTGCTCTCGACCATGTTCGAGCTGCCGGGCCTGACCGATGTCGAGGAGGTGGTGGTGAACCGGGAGGTGGCCGAAAGCCGCGCCCAGCCCCTCTTCATCTACGGCGAGAAGGCCGCGGAACAGAGTTCCGCCTGATGGCTGCGCGGCGGCCCCCCTGCCCCCCGGGCGGGGCCGCCTGTCATCCCGGCGTCTTGTCTGCCGTGGATCCCGACCCACATGCATTGTTTTCCCGTGGTGCCGGCGGGCGTGCCTGTCCAGGGCGCCTGACCCACCGACTGTCCCCCGTGAGGTCCAAATGACGGAAGTTCCCCCAGGCGAGCTGCACCCTGTCCTGCCGCTGCGCGACATCGTCGTCTTCCCCCACATGATCGTGCCCCTCTTCGTGGGCCGTGAGAAATCCGTCCGCGCGCTCGAAGCCGTGATGCGCGAGGACAAGCAGATCCTCCTCGTCGCGCAGAAGAACGCGCAGCAGGATGACCCTGGCGCGGAAGACCTGTTCCAGCTCGGCACCGTCTCCACGGTGCTGCAGCTGCTGAAGCTGCCCGACGGCACGGTGAAGGTGCTGGTGGAGGGGCTGAAGCGCGCCCGCATCCAGGGCTTCAAGGACAACGAGAGCCACTTCGAGGCCTATGTCCAGCCCGTGGAGGAGCCCGCTTCGGAGAAGCGCGAGGTGGAGGCGCTGATGCGCTCCGTCATCTCGCAGTTCGAGAGCTACATCAAGCTCAACAAGAAGATCGCGCCCGAGGTGCTGGTTTCGGTCAACCAGATCGACGACCCGGGCAAGCTCGCCGACACGGTGGCCAGCCACCTCTCCATCAAGATCGCCGAGAAGCAGGAGCTGCTGGAGATCGCCTCCGTGGCCCAGCGGCTGGAACGCGTCTTCGCCCACATGGAGGGCGAGATGAGCGTGCTGCAGGTGGAAAAGCGCATCCGCAACCGCGTGAAGCGGCAGATGGAGAAGACGCAGCGCGAGTACTACCTGAACGAGCAGCTCAAGGCGATCCAGAAGGAGCTGGGCGAGGGCGAGGAGGGCCGCGACGAGCTCGCGGAGCTGGAGGCCAAGATCAAGGCCACCAAGCTCAGCAAGGAAGCCTCGGACAAGGCGATGGCGGAGCTGAAGAAGCTGCGTTCCATGTCGCCCATGTCGGCCGAGGCGACGGTGGTGCGGAACTACCTCGACTGGATTCTCTCCATCCCCTGGAAGAAGCGCAGCCGCGTCCGCAACGACATCACCGCGGCCGAGAAGGTGCTCGACGCCGACCATTACGGCCTGGAGAAGGTGAAGGAGCGGATCATCGAGTATCTCGCGGTCCAGTCGCGCTCGAAGAAGATCCGCGGGCCCATCCTCTGCCTGGTGGGGCCGCCCGGCGTGGGCAAGACCTCGCTCGGCAAGTCCATCGCCAAGGCGACGGGGCGTGCCTTCGTGCGCATGTCGCTGGGCGGCGTGCGCGACGAGGCGGAGGTGCGTGGCCACCGGCGCACCTATATCGGCTCCATGCCCGGGAAGGTGATCCAGGGCATGAAGAAGGCCAAGACCTCCAACCCGCTCTTCCTGCTGGACGAGATCGACAAGCTCGGCGCCGATTGGCGCGGCGACCCGTCGAGCGCGCTGCTGGAGGTGCTGGACCCCGAGCAGAACTCGACCTTCGCGGACCACTACCTGGAGGTGGATTATGACCTCTCGGATGTGATGTTCGTGACCACCGCGAACTCGCTCCGCATGCCCCAGCCTTTGCTGGACCGCATGGAGATCATCCGCATCCCCGGCTACACCGAGGATGAGAAGCTCGAGATCTGCAAGCGGCACCTGATCAAGAAGGTCACCGAGGCCAACGGGCTGAAGCCGGGCGAATGGTCCGTGACCGACGACGCCCTGCGCGACCTGGTGCGCTACTACACGCGCGAGGCGGGCGTCCGCAGCCTGGAGCGCGAGGTGGGCGGCCTCGCCCGCAAGGCCGTGAAGGAGATCGTGGGCGGCAAGGCCAAGAAGGTCGCCATCACCCGCAAGAACCTCGAGAAATATGCCGGCGTGAAGAAGTTCCGCTATGGCGAGACCGAGAGCGAGGACATGGTGGGCGTGGTGACGGGCCTCGCCTGGACCGAGGTGGGCGGCGACATCCTCTCCATCGAGAGCGTGGTCGTGCCGGGCAAGGGCAACATCAAGCCCACCGGGCAGCTGGGCGACGTGATGAAGGAAAGCGTGAGTGCGGCGCTGTCCTATGTCCGCTCCCGCTCGGCGCAGTTCGGCCTCAAGCCCACGCTGTTCGAGAAGCGCGACATCCACGTCCACGTCCCGGAGGGTGCCACGCCCAAGGACGGCCCGAGTGCGGGCGTGGCCATGGCCACGTCCATCATCTCGGTGCTTACGGGCATTCCCGTGCGGCGCGATGTCGCCATGACCGGCGAAATCACGCTGCGCGGCCGGGTGCTGCCCATCGGCGGCCTGAAGGAGAAGCTGCTGGCAGCCCTGCGTTCGGGCATCACCACCGTGTTCATCCCGAAGGACAATGAGAAGGACCTGGTGGATATCCCGGAATCCGTCCGGAAGGCGCTGACCATCATCCCGGTCAGCCATGCCGACCAGGTCATCGGCAAGGCGCTCGTCCGCCCGCCGGAGGCGATCACCTGGGTGGAGCCGGAGGAGGCGCCGGTGGCGCCGCCGGCGGCCGAAAGTGGCGTACGTCCACATTAACGCCAGGACAGGGAGGGGGCTTTCCCCCTCCCGATCCGCGTCAGGACCGGCCGCGATGCCGCGGCGCAGCGGGGTTTCCCCCAGAAAACCGCGGCAATCCGCCAGGAATCCGGTGACGCCGTGATTGACGCGGCGGAAAACCGCCCCCTACTGTCCGTTTCGGTTCGCGGGCGGGGAATCGGTCCCGACGCCGACAGTTTCACGGAAAGGGGATCATCCCATGAACAAGCAGGACCTGGTGGCCGTTGTCGCGGACTCGGGTGAACTCTCCAAGGCCAAGGCTGGCGATGTGCTGGACGCGGTGTTCGAGGCCATCACGAAGGCGCTGAAGAAGAAGCAGGAAGTCCGCCTGGTGGGCTTCGGCACCTTCAGCACCAGCAAGCGCAAGGCGGGCAAGGGCCGTAACCCGCGCACGGGCGAGGAGATCAAGATTCCCGCCTCCACCACCGTGCGCTTCAAGGCCGGCAAGGGCCTCAAGGACGCGGTGAACTGATTGACGCGCCCCGGGCTTGCCCGGGGCGCCACCTCCCGGGCGGGCGCTTAGCTCAGAGGTAGAGCGCCTGCTTTACACGCAGGATGTCGGCGGTTCGACCCCGTCAGCGCCCACCACGAAACATCTGAAAATGCCGGCCCCTTGGTTGACAGGTGCCGGCTCGGGGCCTAAACGCCCCAGCACTGCGCGGGTGTAGCTCAGTCGGTTAGAGCGCCGGCCTGTCACGCCGGAGGTCGCGGGTTCGAGCCCCGTCACTCGCGCCAGTATGCCGCACAGCGGCCAGCCTGTTAGGGCTTCCTTTCCTTTCGCAGCTCGATCCTTCCAGCGGCTGGGGCACGTCCAGGCGCCTCCGTGAACTGGTCCTTGCATCCCGGTCATCCGCATGCGGGCCTATGGCGGAAATGGGCGCGCCTCTGTATGGTGCGCCGCGTCACGCCCCCGGGAACGGGGGTGGGACCAAGCGCGGCTCACGCGTCTCTTGAGGCAAAGTTTACAAAGGCAAGGCCGGACAATGACCCAGCCCCTGCTCGCGCAGTATTTCCCGATCCTGGTCTTCCTGGGAATCGCGGGCGGCATCGCGCTCGCCATGGTGGGCGGCAGCATCCTGCTGGCCCGGCAGAAGCCCGACGCCGAGAAGCTGTCGGCCTATGAGTGCGGCTTCGCCCCCTTCGACGACACGCGCCGGCGCTTCGACGTGCGATTCTACCTGGTCGCCATCCTCTTCATCATCTTCGACCTGGAGGTGGCCTTCCTCTTCCCCTGGGCGGTGACGCTGGGCGACATCGGCTGGCTGGGCTTCTTCTCCATGATGGGCTTCCTCTTCGTGCTGACGGTCGGCTTCATCTATGAATGGCGCAAGGGCGCGCTGGACTGGGAGTGAGCGCCATGAACGAGATCAGCTGGAACAAGGGCGCGACACCCCCTGGGGCCGAGCAGGACGCCGTGATCCGCGCCGTCACCGGCGAGATCGAGGAGAAGGGCTTCGTCGTCGCCAACCTCGACAAGGTGGTGAACTGGGCCCGCACGGGCAGCCTCTGGCCGATGACCTTCGGCCTCGCCTGCTGCGCCGTGCCGATGATCCACGCCTACATGGCGCGCTACGACCTCGACCGCTTCGGCATCATCCCCCGCGGGTCGCCCCGGCAGTCGGATGTGATGATCGTGGCCGGCACGCTGACCAACAAGATGGCCCCCGCGCTGCGCAAGGTCTACGACCAGATGAGCGAGCCGCGCTGGGTCATCTCCATGGGCAGCTGCGCCAATGGCGGCGGCTATTACCATTATTCCTACAGCGTGGTGCGCGGCTGCGACCGCATCGTGCCGGTGGACATCTACGTGCCTGGCTGCCCGCCGACCTCGGAGGCGCTAGTCTACGGCATCCTCCAGCTCCAGAAGAAGATCCGCAGGACGGGGACCATCCTCCGTGGTTGACGCGCTCGAAGAGGCCATCCGCGCCGCCCTGGCCGACCGGGTGCCCGTCACCTATGGCCGCGCCCGCTTCGGGCATGAGCTGGTGCTGCATGTGCACCGCGAGGCGCTGCTGCCGCTGCTGGTGGTGCTGCGCGACACGCCCGAGCTCGACTTCGCGCAGTGCATGGACATCTGCGGCGTGGACTGGCCGGAGCGGCCCGAGCGCTTCGACGTGGTCTACAACTTGCTGAGCCTGACGCGGAATGCGCGCGTCACCGTCATCACCACGACGGATGAGACGCTGCCCGTGCCCAGCGTGTCGCTGCTCTGGCCGAGCGCCACCTGGTTCGAGCGCGAGTGCTGGGACATGTATGGCGTCGTCTTCGCGGGCCTCGACGATCTGCGGCGCCTGCTGACCGACTACGGCTTCGAGGGCCACCCGCTGCGCAAGGACTTCCCGCTGACCGGCCATGTCGAGGTCCGCTACGACGCCGAGGCCGGGCGCGTGGTGCAGGAACCCGTGAAGCTGACCCAGGATTTCCGCAGCTTTGACTTCCTCAGCCCCTGGGAGGCGATGACCACCCTTCCGGGCGACGAGAAGGTGCATCTGAACCGCGTCCCCGGCCTGGCCGTGGACGGGACGAAGGGCGACCAGAAGTGAGCGTCACCACGAACAACGCGGCGACCACCACCGTCGAGGTGGACAGCCACACCATCAATTTCGGCCCCCAGCACCCGGCCGCCCATGGCGTGCTGCGCCTCATCCTCGAGATGAAGGGCGAGGTGGTGGAGCGCGCCGACCCGCATATCGGCCTGCTGCACCGCGGCACCGAGAAGCTGATCGAGCACAAGACCTACCTCCAGGCGCTGCCCTATTTCGACCGGCTGGACTACGTCAGTCCGATGGCGATGGAGCACGGCTTCGCGCTGGCCACCGAGCGCCTGCTGGGCATTGACGCGGACGTGCCGGAGCGCGCGCGCTATATCCGCGTGCTGTTCAGCGAGATCACGCGCATCCTGAACCATCTGCTGAACGTGACCACCTATGCGCTGGATTGCGGCGCCATCACGCCCTCCCTCTGGGGCTTCGAGCAGCGCGAGCACTTGCTCGAGATGTACGAGATGACCTCAGGCAGCCATTACCACGCCAACTACTTCCGGCCCGGCGGCGTGGCGAAGGATATCCCCGCGCAGCTGCCGGAGAAGATCCACAACTGGGCACGTGCCTTCCCCGCCTTCCTGGACGACCTCGAAGGCCTGCTGACCGAGAACCGCATCTTCAAGCAGCGCACCGTGGACATCGGCGTGATGTCGGCCGAGGACGCCATGGCCTGGGGCTTCTCCGGCCCCTGCCTGCGCGCCAGCGGCGTGGCCTGGGACCTCCGCAAGTCGCAGCCCTATGAGGTCTATGACCGCATGGAGTTCGACGTGCCCGTCGGCCGTCATGGCGATTGCTATGACCGCTACCTCGTGCGGATGCAGGAGATGCGGCAGTCGCTGCGGATCATTGACCAGTGCCTGGCGCAGATGAAGCCCGGCCCCATCAAGATCGCCGACAACAAGATCGTGCCGCCCACGCGCGGCGAGATGAAGCGCTCGATGGAGGCGCTCATCCATCACTTCAAGCTCTACACCGAAGGCTATCACGTGCCGCAGGGTTCGACCTATTCCGTGATCGAGGCGCCGAAGGGCGAATTCGGCGTCTATCTCGTGGCGGACGGCACCAACCGCCCCTACCGCTGCAAGATCCGTGCGCCCGGCTATGCCCACCTCCAGGCGATCGAGGCGCTGAGCAAGGGCCACATGCTGGCCGATGCGGTGGCCATCATCGGCAGTCTCGACATCGTCTTCGGGGAGATCGACCGATGAGCGCCCAGGGTCCCGGCGGCGGCTTCCACGCCACCCATGCGGTGGGCAAGGCCGAGGCGGCGCAGCCCACGGAATTCGCCTTCGACGCGGCCAGCGAGGCCGAGATCGAGAAGATCATCGCGCGCTACCCGGCCGGCAAGCAGGCCAGCGCTGTGATCCCGCTGCTCTACATCGTGCAGCGGCAGATGGGGCGCGTGACGGGCAGCGCCTGGGTGCCGCGGGTCGCGATGGACGTGATCGCCCAGCGCCTCTCCATGCCGCCGATGCGCGTCTATGAGGTCGCGACCTTCTACCTGATGTTCAACACCAAGCCGATCGGCCGCTATCACCTGCAGGTCTGCGGCACCACGCCCTGCATGCTGCGCGGCAGCGACGACGTGCTGGCCGCCTGCAAGAGCGCGGGCGGCCTCAAGGGCTATGGCGACACCAGCGCGGACGGGCTCTTCACGCTCACCGAGGTCGAGTGCCTCGGCGCCTGCGTGAACGCGCCCATCCTGCAGGTGGATGACGACTACTACGAGGACCTGGACTACGACAGCACGGTGCGGCTGATCGAGGCGCTGAAGCGCGGCGAACGCCCGCCGCATGGCAGCGCCATCGGCCGGCAGACGAGCGCGCCCGAAGGCGGCCCCATGGTTCTCACCGGTTCGGAGGATTGAGCCATGGCGCTCTCGGACAAGGACCGCATCTTCACCAACCTCTACGGCACGCAGCCCTGGAACCTGTCGGCCGCGCGCATGCGGGGCGATTGGGACGGCACGCGCGAGTATCTCGCGAAGGGCCGTGACTGGCTGATCGAGGAGGTCAAGAATTCCGGCCTGCGCGGCCGTGGTGGTGCGGGTTTCCCCACCGGCATGAAGTGGTCCTTCATGCCCAAGAAAAGCGATGGCCGCCCCAGCTATCTGGTGGTGAATGCCGATGAGTCCGAGCCCGGCACCTGCAAGGACCGCGACATCATCCGCCACGATCCGCACAAGCTGATCGAGGGTTGCCTCATCGCCGGCTTCGCCATGGGCGCGACGGCGGGCTACATCTACATCCGCGGCGAATACTACAATGAGAGCGTGGTGCTCGAAGCCGCCATCGCCGAGGCCTATGAGGCCGGGCTGGTCGGCAAGAACGCCTGCGGCAGCGGTTACGACTTTGACCTCTACGTTCATCGCGGCGCCGGCGCCTATATCTGCGGCGAAGAGACGGCGCTGATCGAGAGCCTGGAGGGCAAGAAGGGCATGCCGCGCCTGAAGCCGCCCTTCCCGGCCGCGGTGGGCCTCTATGGCCTGCCGACCACGGTGAACAATGTCGAGACCATCGCGGTCGTGCCGACCATCCTGCGCCGTGGCCCCGGTTGGTTCTCCTCCTTCGGGCGGGAGCGCAACGCGGGCACCAAGGTGTTCTGCATCTCGGGCCATGTGAACAAGCCCTGCAATGTGGAAGCCGAGATGAGCATCCCGCTGCGGGAGCTCATTGACCGCTACGCCGGCGGCGTGCGCGGCGGCTGGGACAATCTGCTGGCGGTGATCCCGGGCGGGTCCTCGGTGCCGCTGCTGCCCAAGCACATCTGCGACGACGTGCTGATGGATTTCGACGCGCTGCGCGAGCACAAGTCGGGCCTCGGCACCGCGGGCGTGATCGTGATGGACAAGTCCACCGACGTGGTCCGCGCCATCGCGCGCCTCGCCCATTTCTACAAGCATGAGAGCTGCGGCCAATGCACCCCCTGCCGCGAGGGCACGGGCTGGATGAAGCGCGTGATGGACCGGATGGTGCGCGGCGACGCCGAGATCGAGGAGATTGATATCCTCGAACAGGTCACGCGCCAGGTCGAAGGCCACACCATCTGCGCGCTGGGCGATGCCGCGGCCTGGCCCATCCAGGGCCTGATCCGGCATTTCCGCCCCGAGATGGAGCGGCGCATCCGCGAGCGTCACGCCACATCAACCCCCCTGGCGGCGGAGTAAGCACGATGGCCAAGGTCACCGTGGACGGCATCGAGGTCGAGGTCCCGAACGGCGCCTCCGTGCTCCAGGCCTGTGAGGCCGCGGGCAAGGAAGTGCCGCGCTTCTGCTATCATGAGCGGCTGTCGGTCGCCGGCAATTGCCGCATGTGCCTCGTCGAGGTCGAGAAGGCGCCCAAGCCCGTCGCCTCCTGCGCCTATCCGGTCATGGATGGGATGAAGGTGTTCACCGACACGCCCGTGGTCCGCAACGCGCGGCGCGGCGTGATGGAATTCCTGCTGATCAACCACCCTCTGGATTGCCCCATCTGCGACCAGGGCGGCGAGTGCGACCTGCAGGACCAGGCCATGGCCTATGGCCGCGACCTCTCGCGCTATGACGAGGGCAAGCGGGCGGTGAAGGACAAGTATGTCGGGCCGCTGATCAAGACGGTGATGAACCGCTGCATCCATTGCACGCGCTGCGTCCGCTTCGCCGCCGAGGTGGCCGGCGTGCCCGAGATGGGTGCGACGGGCCGCGGCGAGAGCATGGAGATCGGCACCTATGTCGAGAAGGCGCTGTCCAGCGAACTCTCCGGCAATTTGATCGACATCTGCCCCGTGGGCGCGCTGACCAGCCGGCCCTACGCCTTCGTCTCCCGCCCCTGGGAATTGCGGAAGACCGAGAGCGTGGACGTGCTGGACGCCGTGGGTGCGGCCATCCGCGTGGATGTGCGCGGCGGCGAGGTGCTGCGGATCATGCCGCGCGTGCATGACGACGTGAACGAGGAGTGGCTGGGCGATCGTGGTCGCTTCTCCTTCGACGGGCTGAAGCGCAACCGCCTGGACCGCCCCTGGGTGCGGCGCGACGGCAAGCTTCAGCCGGCCAGCTGGGCCGAGGCGCTGGGCGCCATCGCGCGTGCGCTGCCGGGCAAGCGGCTGGGTGCCATCGCGGGCGACACCATGGATGCCGAATCCATGTTCGCCCTGAAGGGGCTGATGGCCGCCCTTGGCAGCCAGAACCTGGATTGCCGCCAGGATGGCGCGAAGCTCGACGCCTCGCGGCCGGACTACTACCTGTTCAACACGGGCATCGCCGGCATCGAGCAGGCGGATGCCATCGTCATTATCGGCAGCAACCCGCGCGTCGAGGCGCCGGTGCTGAACGCGCGCATACGCAAGCGCTGGATGACGGGCGCGCTGCGCGTGGGCGTGGTGGGGCCGGTCGCGGACCTGACCTATCCCACGCAGGCGGTGGCGATGGGTGAGGCGGGCGCCTTCCTCGATGGCGCCAAGAATCCCATGGTCATTCTCGGCCGTGGCGCGCTGGCGCGCGAGGATGGGGCGGCGGTGCTGGCCGCCGCCTGGGACCTGGCCAAGCAGGCCGGCGGGCTGCGCGAGGATTGGCACGGCTTCAATCTTCTGCACCAGTTCGGCGGCCAGGTGGCGGCGCTCGACCTCGGCTTCCTGCCGGGTGAGGGCGGTCTGGACATGGCCGGCATGCTGGCGGGCGGCGTGGATGCGCTATGGCTGCTCGGCGCCGATGGCTTCGATGCGTCGCGCATCGCACCCGGCACCTTCGTCATCTACCAGGGCCATCACGGCGAGGCCGCCGCGGCGCGCGCCGACGTGATCCTGCCCGGTGCGACCTACACCGAGAAGGACGGCACCTACGTCAACACCGAGGGGCGCGTGCAGCGCGGTCGCATGGCCGTGACGCCGCCCGGCGAGGCGCGGGAGGATTGGAAGATCATCCGCGCCGCCTCGCAGATGCTGGGTGTGACGCTGCCCTATGATTCGCTGGAGGCGCTGCGGGCCGAGATGGCCGCGGCGCACCCCGTCTTCGCGCGTCTGGACCAGGGCCCGCTGCCCGGCTGCACCGATGATGCGGGGCCGGTGGCGACGGGCGCGCTCGGCATGGCGCCCTTCCAGCTTCCCATCCAGAACTACTGGCAGGTGGACCCCATCACGCGCGCGAGCCCGACCATGGCCGAGTGCGCGGCGACCTACCTGCAGCCCAAGCCGCTGCTGGCGGCGGAGTGAGGCGATGACCGAGTTCCTCAACACGCCGCTGGGCGTGCTCGCGCTGACGGTGGCGCAGGCGCTGGCCCTGCTGGTGCCGGTGCTGATCGGCGTGGCCTACCTGACCTGGGCGGAGCGCAAGGTGCTGGCCGCGATGCAGCTGCGCCGCGGGCCGAATGTGGTGGGGCCCTTCGGCCTGCTCCAGCCCTTCGCCGACGCCATCAAGATGCTGATGAAGGAGACGATCATCCCGTCGGGGGCCTCGCGGCTGCTCTTCCTGGCGGCGCCGATCCTGACCTTTGTGCTGGCCATGATCGCCTGGGCCGTGATCCCGGTGGCGGATGGCTGGGCCATCGCCGACATCAATGTGGGCATCCTCTACCTCTTCGCCATCAGCTCCCTCGGCGTCTATGGCGTCATCATCGCGGGCTGGGCGTCGAATTCGAAATACGCCTTCCTGGGCGCGCTGCGCTCCGCCGCGCAGATGGTGAGCTACGAGGTCTCGATTGGCTTCGTGATCGTGACCGTGCTGCTCTGCGTGGGGTCGCTGAACCTGACCGAGATCGTCCGCGCGCAGGCGACGGTGTGGTTCGTCATTCCTCTGTTCCCGATGTTCGTCATCTTCTTCATCAGCGCGCTGGCCGAGACCAACCGCGCGCCCTTCGACCTTCCGGAGGGCGAGAGCGAGCTGGTGGCGGGCTTCTTCGTCGAATACAGCTCGATGTCCTTCGCGCTGTTCTTCCTCGGCGAATACGCGAACATGATTTTGATGAGCGCGCTGGCCACCATCCTCTTCCTGGGGGGCTGGCTGCCGCCGCTGGACATCGCGCCCTTCAACTGGGTGCCTTCGCCCATCTGGTTCGCGCTGAAGGTGGCGGCCTGCCTCTTCGTCTTCATCTGGGCGCGCGCCACCTTCCCGCGCTACCGCTATGACCAGCTGATGCGGCTGGGCTGGAAGGTCTTCCTGCCGTTCAGCCTGCTCTGGCTGGTGCTGACGGCCGCGGTTCTCAAGCTGACGGGGTGGCTGCCGGCATGACCACATTGGATCGTTTCGCGCGCTCCTTCCTGCTCACCGAGATCGTGGGCGGCATGGCGTTGACGCTGCGCTACTTCTTCAGCCGCAAGGCGACGCTGAACTACCCCTATGAGAAGACGCCGCTGTCGCCGCGCTTCAAGGGGGAGCACGCCCTGCGCCGTTACCCGAATGGCGAGGAACGCTGCATCGCCTGCAAGCTGTGCGAGGCGGTGTGCCCGGCACTCGCCATCACCATCGAGGCCGAGCCGCGCGAGGATGGCAGCCGTCGTACCACGCGGTACGACATCGACATGACCAAGTGCATCTACTGCGGCATGTGCGAAGAGGCCTGCCCGGTGGATGCCATCGTCGAGGGGCCGAACATGGAGTTCGCGACCGAGACGCGCGAAGAACTGATGTATGACAAGGAGCGACTGCTGGCCAATGGCGACCGCTGGGAAAGCGAGCTCGCCAAGCGGCTGGAACTGGACGCCCCCTACCGCTGATGCAAGACGGCCGCGCCCAAGCGGCCCTGGGAAGGTTTGTTGAGATGGCCAGCTTGACGGAAGGACGGGTGCGATGATCGCAGGGCTCGCCTTCTATTTCTTCGCGTTCATCCTGATCGCGGCGGCGGTGATGGTCGTCACCGCGCGCAACCCCGTGCACTCCGTCATCTGGCTGATCGCGGCCTTCTTCAACGCGGCCGCGCTCTTCCTGATCGCGGGGGCCGAATTCCTCGCGATGATCCTGGTCATCGTCTATGTGGGCGCGGTCGCGGTGCTGTTCCTCTTCGTGGTGATGATGCTGGATGTGGACTTCGCCCAGCTCCGCGAGGGCGTGCAGCGCTATGCGCCGATCGGCGCGGTGGTGGGCGGCATCCTTTTCCTGGAGCTGTTGCTGGTGCTGTCGGTGTGGCGCTTCGCGCCCGATGCCGCCGCGCTGCGCATGGCGCCGATGCCGGAGGGGGTCACGAACACCGAGGCCATCGGACGCATCCTCTACACGGACCATATCTACCTATTCCAGATCTCGGGGCTGATCCTGCTGGTGGCCATGATCGGTGCCATCGTGCTGACCCTGCGCGACCGCCCCGGCACCAAGCGCCAGGATGTCGGCGCGCAGATCGCGCGCAGCAGCGCGGTGGCCATGGCGCGGCCTGAACTGGGCGAGGGCATCCGGCGCGAGGACATCCTGCGCCCGCTGCCGCCGCCGGCGAAGGAAGCGCCCAAGCCCGTCACGCATGAGGGGGGGCACCACTGATGCTCGACATCGGCCTTGCCCACTACCTGGTGGTCAGCGCGATCCTCTTCGTGCTGGGCGTCTTCGGCATCTTCATGAACCGCAAGAACGTCATCGTGATCCTGATGAGCGTGGAGCTGATCCTGCTCTCGGTGAACCTGAACCTGGTGGCCTTCTCGGCGCAGCTCGGCGACCTCACGGGCCAGGTCTTCGCCATGTTCATCCTGACCGTGGCGGCGGCCGAGGCGGCCATCGGGCTCGCCATCGTCGTCATCTACTTCCGCAACCGCGGCAGCATCGAGGTCGAGGACATCTCGACCCTGAAGGGCTAGAACGATGTTCGTTGGGGCGGTCTTCTTCCCGCTGCTGGGCGCCTGCGTCAGCGGCTTCCTGGGGCGCTGGCTCGGCGACCGGGTGGCCATGTGGTCCACGGTCTTCTTCATGGCGCTGGCGGCCATCTGCGGCCTGCTGGCCTTCTGGCAGGTGGCGCTCAGCGGCCAGCCTCAGACGGTCGTGCTCTTCACCTGGATGCAGGTGGGCGAACTCTCCTTCTCCTGGTCGCTGCGCTACGACACGTTGGCCGCGGTCATGGTCGGCATGGTCACGCTGATCTCGACGCTGATCCACCTGTACTCGGTGGGCTACATGTCGCATGACGCGACGCCGTCGCGCTTCTTCGCCTACCTGTCGCTCTTCACCTTCATGATGCTGATGCTGGTGACGGCCGACAACCTCGTGCAGCTCTTCTTCGGCTGGGAGGGGGTGGGTCTCGCGAGCTACCTGCTCATCGGCTACTGGTATGAGAAGGACAGCGCCAACGCCGCCGCGATGAAGGCCTTCATCGTGAACCGCGTGGGCGACCTCTTCTTCATGCTGGGCATGGCGCTGACCTTCTTCACCTTCGGCAGCCTGGAGTTCGACGCCATCTTCGGCGCGGTCCAGGATCATGTGAATGATGTGTTCCTGGGCATTCCCTCGCTCGAACTCATCGGCGTGCTCCTCTTCCTGGGTGCCTGCGGCAAGTCGGCGCAGCTTGGCCTGCACACCTGGCTGCCGGACGCGATGGAGGGCCCGACCCCCGTCTCCGCGCTGATCCATGCGGCCACGATGGTGACGGCGGGCGTCTTCCTCATCTGCCGCATGTCGCCCGTGATGGAATTCGCGCCGGTGGCGCTGGCCATCGTGACCGTGGTGGGCGCCTCCACCGCGCTCTTCGCGGCCACGATCGGCTGCGTGCAGAACGACATCAAGCGCATCATCGCCTACTCCACCTGCTCGCAGCTGGGCTACATGTTCTTCGCGGCGGGTGTCGGCCTCTACCAGGCGGCGATGTTCCACCTCTTCACCCACGCCTTCTTCAAGGCGCTTCTGTTCCTGGGCGCCGGCAGCGTGATCCACGCGATGTCGGACGAGCAGGACATCCGCAAGATGGGCGGCATCTGGAAGAAGATCCCCGTCACCTACGCGGTGATGTGGATCGGCTCGCTGGCCCTGGCCGGCATTCCCTTCTTCGCGGGCTACTACTCCAAGGACGCCATCCTGGAGGGCGCGGTCGCGGCCGGAACCGGCGTGGGCATGTATGCCTTCGTCTGCGGCGCGGTGGCGGCCTTCCTGACCGCCTTCTACTCCTGGCGCCTGCTGATCCTGACCTTCCACGGCAAGCCCCGCGCCGACCACCACACCATGGAGCACGTCCACGAAAGCCCGCTGGTGATGCTGGTGCCGCTGCTGCTGCTCTCGGTCGGCGCCATCACCACGGGCTTCGTCTTCGCTCCCTACTTCATCGGCGATGCGGCGACCGCTTTCTGGAACGGCGCCATCTACAACCTGCCGGCCAAGGACATGATGGAGGCGCTGCACCACGCGCCGCATTGGGTGCCGACGCTGGCGAAGACGGTGGCCATCAGCGGCATCCTCCTGGCCATCCTGATCTATGGCTTCCTGCCGCATATTCCCGGCCGGGTGGCTGCGGCGGCCCCCGGGCCTTACCGCTTCCTGCTGAACAAGTGGTATTTCGACGAGCTGTATGACCGCATCTTCGTCCAACCGGCGCGGCGCCTCGCGGTGCAGCTCTGGCAGGTAGGCGATGCGCGCATCATCGACGGCATGCCCAATGGCGCGGCCGCGCTGGCGGCGGGCGCCTCGCGCGGCACGGTGCGGCTGCAGACGGGCAAGGTCGCGAGCTACGCCTTCGCCATGATCATCGGCCTTGTGGTCTTCGTGACCCTCTTCCTGACGGGGCGCTGAGCCATGAACGCCGCGGGTTTCCCCATCCTTTCCCTGGTCACCTTCCTGCCGCTGCTGGGGGTGCTGGTCATCCTCAGCGTGCGGGGCGAGGAGGCGGTGGTCGCCTCCAACGCCCGCTGGACCGCGCTCTGGACCAGCCTCGTCACCTTCGCGCTGTCACTGGTGCTGTGGTTCCAGTTCGACCGCAACAGCCCGGACTTCCAGTTCGTGGAACGCCTCGACTGGCTGCCGGATTACGGCGTGTCCTACCTCATGGGCGTGGACGGCGTATCGGTGCTGTTCGTCCTGCTCTCCACCGCGCTGACGCCGCTCTGCATCCTCGCCTCCTGGGAGTCGGTGCAGAACCGCGTGCGGGAATACATGATCGCCTTCCTGGTCCTCGAGACCATGATGGTCGGCATGTTCTGCGCGCTGGACTTCATGCTGTTCTACATCTTCTTCGAGGCCGTGCTGATTCCGATGTTCCTCATCATCGGCGTCTGGGGCGGGGCGCGGCGGGTGTACGCGGCCTACAAGTTCTTCCTCTACACCTTCCTCGGCTCGGTGCTGATGCTGCTGGCCATCATCGCCATCTGGTACCAGTCGGGCACGACCAGCATCCCCGAGATCTACGAGTTCGACATTCCCTTCGCGATGCAGGTCTGGATCTTCCTGGCGTTCTTCGCCTCCTTCGCGGTGAAGGTGCCGATGTGGCCCGTCCACACCTGGCTGCCCGACGCGCACGTGGAGGCACCCACCGCGGGCTCCGTCATCCTGGCCGGCGTGCTGCTGAAGATGGGCGCCTATGGCTTCCTGCGCTTCAGCGTGCCGATGCTGCCCGATGCCTCGCAGTATTTCGCGCCGATGATCTATGTGCTGAGCGTGGTGGCGGTGGTCTACACCAGCCTCGTGGCCCTCGCGCAGCAGGACATGAAGAAGCTCATCGCCTACTCCTCGGTGGCCCACATGGGCATCGTGACGCTCGGCATCTTCACCTTCAACCAGCAGGGCATCGAGGGCGCGCTCTTCACCATGCTGGCGCATGGCGTGGTCTCGGGCGCGCTCTTCCTCTGCGTGGGCGTGCTCTATGACCGGGAGCACACGCGCGAGATCGCGCGCTATGGCGGGGTCGCCAAGATCATGCCGGCCTACGCGCTCGTCTTCATGCTCTTCACCATGGCCTCGGTGGCGCTGCCGGGCACGGCCGGCTTCCCGGGTGAGTTCCTGGTCATCGTGGGTGCCTGGGCAGTGAACCCCTGGGTCGCGCTGGGCGCCGCCACGGGAATGGTGCTGGGCGCCTGCTACATGCTGCGCCTCTACCGCGGCGTCGCCTTCGGACGAATCACGCGCGACGACCTCAAGCGCCTGCTGGACCTCAGCCCGCGCGAATACGCGGTGTTCTCACCGCTGATTGTGCTGACGCTCTGGATGGGCGTCTATCCGCAATCCTTCCTCTCCTTCTTCTCCGCGACGGTGGCGCAGTTGGTGGCCCAGCACCAGGCCGCCATTTCCGCCGCGTCGCGCTTCGCGGGGCTGTAAGCCATGAACTGGACCCTCGCCTTGCCGGAGCTCGTGCTGGCGCTCTCCGGCCTCGCCATCCTGGTGGCCGGCGTGCTGCCGCGGCGCGACATGACCTTCCCCTGCACCATGATGGTGCTGGGCGCCTTCCTGCTCTCCGGCGCCTTCGTCCTGACGCAGCCCGACGGCATGGGCTTCGGCGGGCAATACATCTCGGACGCCTTCGCGCGCTTCATGAAGGTGCTGGTGCTGGCGGGTGCGGCGCTCGCCCTGCTGCTGGCGCTGGACTGGAACCGCGCCGAAGGCCTGTCGCGCTTCGAGTACCCCGTGCTCGTGCTCTTCGCGACGCTGGGCATGATGGTCATGATCTCGGCCAATGACCTGATGAGCCTGTATCTGGGGCTCGAGCTGCTCTCGCTGCCGCTCTACGTCATGGCCGCCTTCCACCGCGACAATGCCCGCAGCTCCGAGGCGGGCCTGAAGTATTTCGTGCTTGGGGCGCTGTCATCGGGCCTGATGCTCTACGGCATGTCGCTGGTCTATGGCTTCGCCGGCACCACCAATTTCGCGCAGCTCGCCCAGGTGCTGGGCGGCACCGCGCCCATCTCGGCGGGCGTGGTGGTGGGCATCGTCTTCATCATCACGGGCCTCTGCTTCAAGGTCGCGGCGGTGCCCTTCCACATGTGGACGCCCGATGTCTATGAGGGCGCGCCCACCAGCGTCGTGGCCTATTTCGCGACGGCCACCAAGGTCGGCGCCATCGCGGCCATCGTGCGCGTGCTGGCGGGGCCCTTCGGCGGCGCCGTGGACCAGTGGCAGCAGGTGATCGTGCTGGCCTCGATCGCCTCCATGATCCTGGGCGCCTTCGCCGCCATCGGGCAGACCAACATCAAGCGCCTGATGGCCTATTCCTGGATCAGCCACACGGGCTTCGTGCTGATGGGCCTCGCCGTGGGCACCGAGGCGGGGCTGCGCGGCGTGCTGATCTACACCCCCATCTACCTGATGATGAGCCTGGGCGCCTTCAGCGTGCTGGTGGCCATGCGCCGCAACGGCCATGCGGTCGAGAACATCCAGGATCTCGCGGGGCTCGGCCGCACCGACCCCGCCATGGCGCTCGGCATGGCCATCTTCATGTTCGCCATGGCGGGCATTCCGCCGCTGTCGGGCTTCTTCGCCAAGCTCTACGTGCTGCTGCCGGCGGTGGAGGCGGGCTTCTGGCTGATGGCGGTGGTGGCCGTGCTCTCCTCCGTCGTCTCGGCCTACTACTACCTCCGCGTGGTGAAGGTGATGTATTTCGACGCCTCTACCGGCGCGCTGGACGCGCGCCCGTCCGGCGTGTCCTTCGTGCTCGCCGGCACGGGCCTCTTCACCATGTTCTTCTTCCTGATGCCCGCGCCGCTGCTGGCGGCCGCGCGCCAGGCGGTGGCGGCGCTGATCGGGTGAGCGGGCTGGCCTGGCGGCTCTCCATCGAGGAGAGCCTGCCCAGCACCCAGACCCTCGTCGCCCAGCGTGCCGAGGCGGGGGAACCCGCGGGCCTCGCCATCATGGCCCGCCGACAGACGGCAGGCCGCGGCCGCGCCAGCCGGACGTGGCACGACCAGCCCGGCAACCTCGCCATCTCCATCCTGGTGCGGCCTGAGGCCGAGGCGCGCGCCACCGGGCAGTTCGCCCTGCTGGCCGCCGTGGCCCTGCATCAAGCGGCCGCACCCCACGCGCCTGTCCGGCTGCGCTGGCCCAATGACCTTCTGCTGGGCGAGGCGAAGGTGGCGGGCATCCTCACCGAGGCGTCGCTCCGGCCGGGCGGCGCGCTCGCCCATGTCATCTTCGGCATCGGCGTGAACCTGGCCCATGCCCCGCCCGTCGAGGGCCGTGCCACCGCCTGCCTTGGCCCCATCCCGCCCGAGGGCTTCGCCTGGGCGTTGCTGGAGGCGCTGGACAAGTGGCTGGACCGCCAGGCGCGCGAGGGCTTCGCGCCCATCCGCGCCGCCTGGATGGCCGCCGGCCCCGCGCCGGGCACGCCCCTTTCGGTGCGGCAGGGCGACAGTTTCATCCGGGGGCGCTACGAAGGCCTCACTGAGGCGGGCGCGCTCCGCCTGCTCACGGAAGACGGCCCGCGCAGCTTCCATGCGGGCGAGTTGGGAGAGGTCTGAATGCTTCTGGCCGTGGATGCCGGCAACACGAATGTGGTCTTCGCCGTGCATGACGGGGTGGAATGGCGCGGGCGCTGGCGCATCGCGACCGACCCCAACCGCACCAGCGACGAATACGCCGTGTGGCTGCTGACCCTGATGCAGCACGCCGGGCTGCGCCCCGCGGACATCACGCGCTGTGTCATCGGCACGGTGGTGCCGGCCGCCCTCTACAACCTCCGCCGCCTCAGCCGCGACTGGTTCGGGGCGGAACCGCTGGTGGCGCGCTCCACCCTCGACTGGGGCTTCCATATTGATGTGGAGCGGCCGCAGGAGGTGGGCGCGGACCGTCTGCTGAACGCGTTGGCGGCGCATCACCACTACCAGGGCCCGCTGATCGTGATCGATTTCGGCACGGCCACCACCTTCGACGTGGTGGCGGGCGACGGCGCCTATCTGGGCGGCGTCATCGCGCCGGGCATCAACCTTTCCATCGAGGCGCTGCACCGCGCCGCGGCCCGCCTGCCGCGCATCGGCATCGGCCGGCCGCAATCGGCCATCGGCCGCGACACGGTGGCCGCCATGCAGTCGGGCATCTTCTGGGGCTATGTGGGGTTGATCGAGGGCATCGTGACGCGCATCCGCGCCGAGGCCGAACTGCCGGGCATGAAGGTGATCGCCACCGGCGGCCTCGCCCCCCTCCTGGCCGAAGGCACCACCATGATCACCCGCGTGGACCAGGACATCACCCTTGAGGGGCTTCGCCTGTTGGCAGGCCGCAATCCCGCCCCCATCTCACAAAAAGACATGATGTGACGAATTTCCCGGACATGGACGATCTTGCCTTCATCCCCCTCGGTGGCACCGGGGAAATCGGGATGAACCTCAATGTGTATCGCTGCGACGGCCAGTTGCTGGCCGTGGATTGCGGCATCGGTTTCGGCGGCCCGGACAACCCGGCCGTGGACATCATGGTGCCCGACCCGGCCTGGCTGGCCGAGCGGCGGGATGTGCTGCAGGCCCTGGTCATCACCCACGCGCATGAGGACCATGTGGGGGCGGTGGCGCATCTCTGGCCCTCGCTGCGCTGCCCGGTGGTGGCCGGCCCCTTCGTCTCGGCGGTGCTGCGGCGCAAGCTGGCCGAGGCCGGCCTGTCGCAGGAGGTGCAGATCATCACCATCCCGGCCCCCGGCCGGCGCAGCTTCGGGGCCTTCGACCTCGAATTCCTGCGCGTGGCGCATTCGGTGCCGGAGGCCAGCGCCGTCGCCATCCGCACGCGCCATGGCATGGTGGTTCATACCGGTGACTGGAAGCTCGACCCCTATCCGCTGATCGGCCCGCCCACGGACGAGGCCGGCTTCGCCCGCCTGGGCGAGGAGGGCGTGCTGGCCATGGTCTGCGACAGCACCAATGCGATGGTGGAGGGGCATTCGGGCAGCGAGGCCGATGTGCGGCGCAACTTCGCGGCCCTGATCCGCGGCATGACGGGGCGTGTGGCCGTCAGCTGCTTCTCGACCAACCTCGCCCGCATCGAGTCCATCGCTTTGGCCGGTATCGCCGCAGGGCGGGATGTGGCGCTGTTCGGGCGCAGCTTGCGCAACGCCGTGCAGGCGGCGCGCGAGTGCGGCTACCTGCAGGCCGTGCCCGACTTCCTCTCCGAGGAGGAGGCGGATGCGCTGCCCGACAACAACCTGCTGCTCATCTGCACCGGCAGCCAGGGGGAGGAGCGCAGCGCGCTGGCCAAGATCGCGGCCGACACGCATCCGAACATCTCGCTCGGGCAGGGCGACACGGTCATCTTTTCCTCGCGCATGATCCCGGGGAATGAGCGCGCCATCCTGCGTGTCCAGGACGAGCTGTCGCGCCGGGGCGTGCGGATCATGACGGCCGATGACCATGCGGTGCATGTCTCCGGCCACCCGGCGCGCGATGAGCTGAAGCGCCTCTACGCCCTGGTGAAGCCACGCTTCGCCATTCCTGTGCATGGCGAGTGGCGGCATCTGTCGGAACACGCCGCCCTGGCGCGGGATTGCGGGGCCGAGCCCATCCTGATCGAGGATGGCGACCTGGTGCGCCTCAGCGGCAACAAGCCGGAGGTCGCGGGCAGCGTGCCCGTGGGGCGGCTCGCCGTGGATGGCAATCGGCTGCTGCCCATGCAGGGCGGGCTGATCGGCGCGCGCAAGCGCATGCTGTTCAACGGGATCGTGATGGCAAGCCTGGCGGTGGACGGGGAGGGGCGCGTCATGGGCCGCCCCCGTGTGTCCGCCCCAGGCCTGTTCGATTCCGAGGGGCCGGAGCCGCAGCAACTCGCCGATGAGCTGGCCCGCGGCATCAACGACTTGCCGAAGGGCCTGCGGCGCGAGGACGAGCCGCTGGCCGAGGCGGCCCGCGGTGTGCTGCGCCGCGCGCTGGGCCGACGGCTGCGCAAACGTCCCAATGTCGAAGTCCACCTGCTGCGGGTCTAGGCCATGACGTTTTCCATGGGTTGGTTTATCAGCTTCGTCATCTTCGCCCTGGTGTGGTGGACGGTGCTGTTCTGCGTGCTGCCGGTGGGGGTGAAGCCCGATGTGCAGGGCGACATCGAGGCCGGCGGCTGGCGGGGCGCGCCCACCCAGCCGATGATCTGGCGCAAGCTGCTCTGGACCACCGCCATCTCGGTGGTGCTGTGGCTCGCGATCGTCTGGCTGGTGGACAGCAACATCATCAGCTTCCGCGATGAATGGCTGGCGATCCCGGACCGCTGACATCCGCACAAGAAAAAGGCGGCTGCTGGATTTTTGCCAGCTTGCCGCCTGCGTTTTGGGCAATCTCGTTGGGTTGCCCGTTTTTTCGCCGTCTGCTGGCCCGTTTTGCCGTTGAGCGACACCGGGCCTTTGCGGCATTTTCCACGTCAGAGAGAGGGCTTTCCTCTTTCTGCCGTGTGACTGGCGTTTCCTCCCTTAACTTGGGCCGCTCCCTGACGGGGGTGGCCCTTTCTTTTTTTTAACTGGTTGCGCCCCCGAACATCAAGACATTTTTGGGATTAATTCGATGTTGCGGCGCAGCATTCTTGCGCGCGGCGAGTCGGTGCCGCAACGAGTGCCCGGTGATTTGAGGCCGGCCCGAACTGCGCTACAGCAGGCGCGACCCGCCCGATGTGGCCTTTTCCCGGGAAACCAGACCTTGCGCCTCACCCGTGCCTTCCTGCCCACGCTCAAGGAGACGCCTGCCGAGGCGCAGATCGTCTCACACCGCCTGATGCTCCGCGCGGGGCTGATCCGGCAGACCTCCGCCGGCATCTACACCTGGCTGCCCGCTGGCCTGCGCGTCCTGAACCGCGTGGCCGACATCGTGCGCGAGGAACAGGACCGCGCCGGTGCGCAGGAGGTGCTGATGCCCACCATCCAGCCCGCCGAACTCTGGCAGCGTTCCGGCCGCTATGAGGATTACGGCAAGGAGATGCTGCGCATCCGCGACCGGCATGACCGCGAGATGCTCTACGGCCCCACCAATGAGGAAATGATCACGGACGTGTTCCGCGGCTACGCGACGTCCTACCGCGACCTGCCGCGCAACCTCTACCACATCCAGTGGAAGTTCCGGGACGAGGTGCGCCCCCGCTTCGGCGTGATGCGCGGCCGCGAATTCCTGATGAAGGACGCCTATTCCTTCGACATGACGAAGGAAGGCGCGCAGCACAGCTACCGCCAGATGCTCTACGCCTATCTGCGCACCTTCCAGCGGATGGGGCTGCGCGCCCTGCCCATGCGCGCCGACACCGGCCCCATCGGCGGCAATCTCAGCCACGAATTCATCATCCTGGCCGAGACGGGCGAGAGCACCGTCTTCTACGACTCGGCCCTGGAGGAGATCGACTGGGCCGCCAAGGCCTTCGACTTCGACAGCCAGGCTGACATGGGGGCCTGCTTCAACCTCGCCACCTCCGCCTATGCCGCCACCGAGGAAATGCAGGACGAGGCCGAATGGGCCAAGGTCCCCGCTGACCGCCAGCGCACCGGGCGCGGCATCGAGGTCGGCCACATCTTCTACTTCGGCACCAAATACTCCGCGCCCATGGGCCTGTCCGTGGCCGGCCCCAATGGCGAGGCAGTGGTGCCCGAGATGGGCAGCTACGGCATCGGCGTCTCGCGCCTGGTGGCCGCGCTGATCGAGGCCAACCACGATGAGGCCGGCATCAAGTGGCCCGACGCGGTGGCCCCATGGAAGCTCGCCATCCTGAACCTCAAGCCCGGCGATGCCGCCTGCGACGCGCTCTGCGAGAAGCTGCACGCCGCCTTCCCGAACGAGGCCATCTATGACGACCGGCCGGAGCGCGCGGGCGTGAAGTTCAACGACGCCGACCTGATGGGCTTCCCCTGGCAGGCCATCATCGGCCCCCGCGGCGCCGCGGCCGGCCGCGTCGAACTCAAGCGCCGCATGACGGGTGAGCGCCTCGAATGCAGTTTCGACGAGGCGCTGGCCAAGTTGGGCGCCTGATGTTCAACGCCTTCGAACGCAAGGTCGCCGCCCGCTACCTGCTCTCGCGGAAGAGCGACCGCTTCACCTCGGTGATCGCGACCTTCTCCTTCCTCGGCATCATGCTGGGGGTGGCCACGCTCATCATCGTGATGTCCGTTATGGGAGGGTTCCGGCAGGAATTGCTGGGACGCATCCTGGGCCTCAACGGCCATATGGGCGTCTATGCGGCCGAGCGTGGCAACCTCACGGAATATGACGCGGTGGCCGAGGCCATCCGCCGCGTGCCCGGCGTCACGGTGGCGACGCCCGTGGTCGAGGGCCAGCTCCTCGTCACCAGCGAGGCGGGGGGCGCCACGGGCGGCCTGGCCCGCGGCATCCGCCCGGAAGACCTGCGCGCGCGCCGCATCATCGCCGACAACATCCGCGCCGGCAGCCTCGCACAGTTCGAGGGCGATGACGCGGTGGCGATCGGAACGCGGCTGGCGCTCAGGCTCGGTGTGAATGTGGGCGACCGGGTCACGTTGGTCAGCCCGCAGGGGCGCACCACCGTCATCGGCACCGTGCCGCGGCTGCGCGCCTATCGCGTGGTGGCGCTGTTCGAAGTCGGCATGAACGAATACGACAGCGGCTACGTCTTCATGCCGATGCAGGCCGCGCAGGTCTATTTCCAGACGGGCGACGCCGCGACGCAGGTCGAGGTCTTCGTGGAGGACCCCACGCGCGTGCGCGCGGTGAACCAGGCCATCCGCGCGGCCCTGGACCGGCCGGTGCGCATCCTGGACTGGCAGGACGCCAATTCCAGCTTTTTCGCGGCGGTGCAGGTGGAGCGGAACGTGATGTTCCTGATCCTGACGCTCATCATCATCGTGGCGGCGTTCAACATCATTTCCTCGCTGATCATGCTGGTGAAGGACAAGGGGCGCGACATCGCGGTGCTGCGCACCATGGGGGCGACGCAGGGCGCCATCCTGCGGATCTTCCTGATGTGCGGCGCGCTGATCGGCGTGGTGGGAACCACGCTCGGCTTCATCCTGGGCGTGGTGTTCTGCCTCAACATCGAAAGCATCCGGCAATTCATCCAGGCGCTGTCGGGCGCCGAGCTGTTCAGCGCCGAGATCTACTTCCTGACCCAGCTTCCCGCCGTGCTGAACTGGCGCGAGGTGGCGCAGGTCGTGGCGCTGGCCCTGTCGCTCTCGCTGCTGGCGACCCTTTATCCCTCCTGGCGCGCCGCGCGCACCGATCCGGTGGAGATGCTGCGCAATGAGTGACCCCCTTCGCCTGGCCTCCGTCGCCCGGCGCTACCGCACCGAGGCGGGCTCGCTGGAAGTGCTGCGCGAGGCGGACCTCACCATCGCGCGTGGCGAGGTGGTGGCGCTGGTCGCCCCCTCGGGCACCGGCAAGTCCACGCTGCTGCACCTGGCCGGGCTGCTGGAACGCCCCGATGCCGGCGAGGTCTATATCGCGGGCCAGGCCGCCGGCACGTTGGATGACGGCGCCCGAACGGCCATCCGCCGCAACACCATCGGCTTCGTGTATCAGTTCCACCACCTGCTGGCCGAGTTCACGGCGGTGGAGAACGTCATGCTGCCGCAGATGACGGCCGGCGTGGCCGCGGGTCAGGCGCGGGCGCGGGCCGCGGAACTGCTGAACAGCTTCGGTCTCGCCTCCCGACTGGACCACCGGCCTGGCAAGCTGTCGGGCGGGGAGCAGCAGCGGGTGGCCATCGCGCGCGCGCTGGCCAACAGCCCCGCCTTGCTCTTGGCGGACGAGCCTACGGGCAACCTGGACGCGAGCACGGCCGGCATCGTTTTCGAACAGTTGCTGGCCGAGGCACGGGGCAGGGGCCTCGCCGCCCTCATCGCCACCCACAACCCGGAACTGGCCGCCCGGATGGACCGCGTGGTGACCTTGCGGGACGGGCGCATCATCCCGGGCTGAGGGGCGGTGGACAGCGGCGCCGCGCCGCCCCACCTTTGCGCCACAGCCAGGAAGGAAACACGACATGGCCGAATACCCCAATGTCCAGCTTCACATCGCCGGCCAGTGGCGCGGCGGTGAGGGCGGCAAGACGATCAACGTGCTCAACCCCGCCAGCGAGGAAGTGGTCGGCACCGTCGCCCACGCCAGCCAGCGCGACCTGGACGCGGCGCTCGAGGCCGCCGAGCGTGGCTTCGCCGCCTGGCGCAAGGTCAGCCCCTATGAGCGCAGCAAGGTCATGCGCAAGGCGGCCGACCTGCTCCGCAGCCGCGCCGACGCGATCGCCCGCCTGATGACGCTGGAGCAGGGCAAGCCCGTGGCCGAGGCCAAGATGGAGGTCATGGCCGCCGGCGACATCATCGACTGGTTCGCCGAGGAATCGCGCCGCACCTATGGCCAGGTGATCCCGGCGCGGGGCCAGGGCATCTACCAGCTCGCGATCAAGGAGCCGGTGGGCCCCGTCGCCGCCTTCACCCCTTGGAACTTCCCGATCAACCAGGTGGTGCGCAAGCTGTCCGCGGCGCTGGCGGCCGGCTGCTCCATCATCGTGAAGGCCCCGGAGGAGACGCCGGCCAGCCCCGCGGAACTCATCAAGTGCTTCCTGGAAGCCGGCGTGCCGGGCGATGTGATCGGCCTCGTCTACGGCGTGCCCAGCGAGATCAGCAGCTACCTCATCGCGCACCCCACCATCCGCAAGGTGACGTTCACGGGCAGCACGCCCGTGGGCAAGATGCTGAGCGCCATGGCCGGCCAGCATATGAAGCGCGTGACGATGGAACTCGGCGGCCATGCGCCGGCCATGGTCTTTGACGACGCGGATGTGGAGCACGCGGCCAAGACGCTGGCCATGGCCAAGTTCCGCAATGCGGGCCAGGTCTGCGTCAGCCCCACCCGCTTCCTGGTGCAGGAGAAGGTCTACGACCAGTTCGTGGCCAGCTTCATCAGCCACGCCAAGTCCGTGAAGGTGGGCGATGGCATGGCCGAGGGCACCACCATGGGCCCCATGGCCAATGAGCGCCGCGTGCCGCAGATGGAAACGCTGATCGCCGACGCGAAGGGCAAGGGGGCGGAGATCGCGACCGGCGGCAACCGCATCGGCAACAAGGGCTATTTCTTCGAGCCGACGGTGGTCACCGGCGTCACCACCGACATGCGCGCCATGAACGAGGAGCCCTTCGGCCCCGTCGCCCTCATGCGCCCCTTCAAGGACCTGGAGGAGGTGGTGGGTGAAGCCAACCGCCTGCCCTTCGGCCTGGCCAGCTACGCCTTCACCACCAGCGGCAAGACGGCGCAGGCCCTGGCGGCCGGCGTCGAGGTGGGCATGATGACCATCAACCACCTGGGCCTCGCGCTTCCCGAGGTCCCCTTCGGCGGCGTGCGCGACAGCGGCTACGGCACCGAGGGCGGTTCGGAGGCCATCGAGGCCTATCTGAACACGAAGTTCGTCAGCCAGTTCGGGCTTTGACGCTTCGCTTCCCCACGAAATCGCTTCGCGGTTTCGTGGGGGCCCCGTCCTGGCGCTGAGCCGGGGCGGGGGCACCGCGTTGCCGCGGCAAAGCCGCGGCGCCGCCCGAGGGGGCGTCACGCCCCCCGGCGCGCTACACTGGGCGCAGCCTCGGAGTCGCGCATGGGCTTTGTCCACCTCCACACCCACTCCGCCTATTCGCTGAGCGAAGGCGCCATCAAGGCCGAGACGCTGCCAGCGCTTGCGCTGGCCGCCAACATGCCGGCCGTGGCCCTGACCGACACGGCCAACCTCTTCGGCGCGCTGGAATTCGCGCAAGCCGCGGCCGGCAAGGGCATTCAGCCCATCATGGGCTGCCAGCTCTGGCTTTCGCGCGGGGAATCGCACAGCGACCCCAACCGCAATGGCGCGGATGTGGTGACGGCGCTCGCTATGGATGCGGAGGGCTGGGGCAATCTCCAGCGGCTGTCCTCGCTGGGCTGGCTGGGCACGGACATCTCGGGCAAGCCCGCGGTGACGCTCGGCCAGTTGCTGGCCCATGGCGCGGGCATCTTCCTGCTGACGGGGGGCGACCATGGCCCGCTCTCGCGCCTGCTGGCCGAGGGGCGGCGCCCCGTTGCCGAGCAGCTGCTGCATGCGCTGCGGGAGGGCTTCGACGGGCGCCTCGCGGTGGAGCTGATGCGCCACCACACCGACCGCCAAGCCGCCCTCGAACCCGGGCTGCTGCGCCTGGCCGATGAGGCGGCGCTGCCGATTGTGGCCACCAACGACGTCTATTTCGCCGAGGCGAAGATGCACGAGGCGCATGACGCGCTGCTCTGCATCGCCGAGGGCCGGCTCATCACCGAGGCGCAGCGCCGCCGCGTGACACCGCACCACTGGTTCAAGCCCGCGGACCAGATGCGCGCCCTGTTCCAGGACCTCCCCGAGGCCTGCGACAACACGCTCGCCATCGCGCGCATGTGCGCCGTGATGGCGGAGGTGAAGAAGCCCGAACTGCCCATCTGCCCCAAGGTCCAGCCCGGCCGCACCGAGGCCGAGACGGTGGCCGACATGGCCCGCACGGGCCTCGCGCGCCGCTTCCCCGAGGGCGTGCCGGCGGAACACGCCGAGCGGCTCGAGTACGAGCTGCGCGTCATCGAGCAGATGGGCTTCTCGGGCTACTTCCTCATTGTGGCGGACTTCATCCAATGGGCGAAGGCGCAGGGCATTCCAGTGGGGCCGGGGCGTGGTTCGGGCGCGGGCTCGGTCGCGGCCTGGGCGCTGTCCATCACCGACCTCGACCCGCTGCGTTTCGGGCTGCTGTTCGAGCGATTCCTGAACCCTGAGCGCGTCTCGATGCCGGACTTCGACATCGACTTCTGCCAGGACCGGCGCGACGAGGTGATCGACTATGTCCGCCGCGAATATGGCGAGGAGCGCGTCGCGCAGATCATCACCTTCGGCAAGCTCCAGGCCAAGGCGGCGGTGCGCGATGTGGGCCGCGTGCTGGGCATGCCCTATGGTCAGGTGGACCGTATCGCGAGCCTGATCCCCAACAACCCCGCCAACCCGGTCAGCCTGAAGGACGCCATTGCGGGCGAGCCGCGCCTCAAGGACATGCAGGCGAGTGACGAGGCGGTGGCTCGCCTGCTCGACATCGCGCTGCAAGTTGAGGGGCTCTACCGCAACGCCTCGACCCATGCGGCCGGCGTCGTCATCGGCCGCAAGCCGCTGATCGAGATCACCTCCATCTACCGCGACCCGCGTTCACCGCACCTCATCACCCAGTATTCGATGAAGCATGTCGAGAACGCCTCGCTGGTGAAGTTCGACTTCCTCGGCCTCAAGACGCTGACGGTGCTGCAACGCGCCGTGGCGCTGCTGAAGGCCCAGGGCGTGGAGGTGGACATTGACGCCCTGCCGCTGGATGACGCGCCCACCTACGCCATGCTGGCCCGCGGCGACGCGGCGGGCGTGTTCCAGTTCGAAGGCCAGGGGATGCGCGACTGCCTGCGCGCCATGCGCCCCGACCGCTTCGAGGATTTGATCGCCGCCGTCTCGCTCTACCGGCCGGGCCCGATGGAGAACATCCCCGCCTACTGCGCCCGCAAGCATGGCGAGAAATGGGAGGCGCCGCACCCCTCCATCCAGGACATCCTGGGCGAGACCTACGGCATCATGGTCTACCAGGAACAGGTGATGCAGATCGCCCAGGTCATGGCGGGCTACAGCCTGGGCGGTGCGGACCTGCTGCGCCGCGCCATGGGCAAGAAGAACAAGGAGGAGATGGCGAAGCAGCGCGACATCTTCTGCGAGGGCGCCGCGAAGAACGGCGTCTCCGCCGCCAAGGCGGGCGAGGTCTTCGACCTCATGGAGAAGTTCGCCAATTACGGCTTCAACAAATCCCACGCGGCAGCCTATGCGCTGGTCGCCTATCAGACCGCCTGGCTGAAGGCGAACCACCCCGTCGCCTTCCTCGCCGCCTCCATGACACTGGACATGGACAAGACCGACAAGCTGGCCTCGCACATGCAGGAGGCCGCGCGGCTCGGCATCAAGGTGCTGCCGCCGGACATCAACCGCTCCGCCGCCGAATTCACCATCGAGGCGCAGGAGGGCAAGCCCGCCATCCGCTTCGCGCTGGCCGCGATCAAGCGCGTGGGGCTGGCCGCCATGCGGGACCTCGTCGCGGCGCGGGCGCAGGGCGGGGATTTCACCAGCCTGGCCGACTTCGCCGCCCGCGTGGACCCAAGGCTGCTGAACAAGATGCAGCTGGAAAACCTGGCCAAGGCCGGCGCCTTCGACAGCCTGGAGGGCAACCGCGCGCGCCTGGTGGCCGGCGCCGAGACGGTGCTGCGCCGCGCCCAGGCCAGCGCGGAGGACCGCGCCAGCAACCAGATCGGCCTCTTCGCCGAGGTGGAGCAGGGCCCGCCCATGCTGCGCCTGCCGGACATGCCGGACTGGCCCACCCTGGACAAGCTGGGCTTCGAGGCGGAGGCGGTGGGCTTCCACCTCTCCGCCCACCCGCTCGACACCTACAAGATGGCGCTGCGCCGGCTGGGCTGCACGCCCTCGGCCCTGATTGCGGAGAAGGCGCGGGGGGGCTCCACGCGCCTCAAGCTCGCGGGCACCGTCACCGCGCGGAAGGAGCGCAACACCAAGACCGGCAGCCGCATGGCCTGGGTCAGCCTTTCCGATCAGACAGGTGGCTTCGAGGTCACCTTCTTCAGCGAAATCCTGAACCGCGCGCGCGAATTGCTGGAGGATGGAAAGGCCGTGCTCGTCACGGCCGAGGTGCGGCTGGAGGGGGAGGCGCTGCGCCTCACCGCCCAGGATATCGAGGCGCTGGACAAGGCGGCGGCCGGGGTGGGGCAGGGGATGCGCATCATCCTCGAAGCCGCCAGCGCCCTGCCGGATATCCGTGCCCTGCTGGAGCGCGACGGGCGCGGGCGTGGGCGCGTGAGCCTCGTGCCGCAACTTGGGCCCGGCCAGGATGTCGAGATCACGCTGCCGGGCGGCTGGAATGTCTCGCCGCGGATGATGCAGGCGCTGAAGGTGTTGCCCGGCGTGGCCAATGTGGAGGAGGTGTAGCTACTCCTTCGCCCGCGCATCCTTCGCCAGCAGCTTGGCCTGGGACTGCATGCGGTCCAGCAGCCCCAGCCCCAGCGCCCCGGCCACGAAGGTGACATGGATGCCGATGGCCCAGCCCAGCTCCCGGTCCGAGAGCGAAGCGATGTCCATGAATTTCTGCAGCAAATGGATGGAGCTGATGGCGACGATCGCGATGCCCACCTTCAGCTTGAGGTTGCCCGGGTCGAGGTTGGACACCCATTCGATCTTGGAGGCGCCCTTCGCGTCCGTCAGCCGCGAGACCAGGCTGTCATAGGAGGAGATGGCCACCATGGCGACCAGCGAGGCGACCAGCGCGCTGTCCACCAGATAGAGCAGCCCCAGCAGCATCTGCGAATCGGAGGTGGTGGTCAGCGTATCCGCCGCGAATTTCCACACCTTCACCAGGAAGCGCACCGCATAGGCCGCCAGCGCCACCGCGAGGCCGAGATAGAAGACCACCAGGATGTACCGGCTGGCCAGCACCGCCCGGTCGGATAGGTTCTGCATGGGACGCATCGCCGCGTTCAGGGAAGAAGGAACCATAGAATGATTCAGCGTCTGGCCGAAGAGGGGCGCCTGTCGGGTGCCGTGGTCCATGGCGGGCTGGTTTACCTGGCGGGACAGGTGGCCGATGACGCCACCCTCGATGCCGAAGGCCAGACGGCCGACATCCTGCGCCAGATTGATGCGCTGCTGGCCGAAGCCGGCACCAGCAAGAAGAACCTGCTGAGCGTGCAGATCATCCTGGCCGATATCCGCGACGCGCCGGCGATGAACCGCGCCTGGGACGCCTGGCTCGACCCCGCCGCGAAGCCCGCCCGCATGACGATCCAGGCCCCGCTGGTGGACCCGGCGTGGCGGGTGGAGATCACGGGCATTGCGGCGATCTCCGCCTGAACACGGGCTTCACCGGCAACGCAAAGGGCGTGGCGACGTTTCCCCTGGCGTAGATTCCGCCACCCCTTCACCCGCATTTCGCCGCATTGCCGGTCAAGATTTGCCAGCACAAGCAAAGTGAAGAACGCAAGTGACACCCGGCACCCCTGATTTTTGGCACCGCAAGCGCGTCCTCGTGACCGGAGGCGCGGGCTTCCTCGGCTCCAACCTCTGCCATGCCCTGGCGGGGCTTGGCGCGCGGGTCACGGCGCTCGACGCCATGTTGCCGGATGGCGGCGCCAACCCCGCCAATCTGGAAGGGGCCGGCGTGATGCTGGTGCGCGGGGATCTGCGCGACACGGAACTCGCCACGCTCTGCCAGGGCACGGAGGTGTTGTTCAACCTGGCCGCCCAGACCAGCCATATGGGCGGTCAGCGCGACCCGGTGGCCGACATCGCCATCAACGCCGTCGCCCAGGTGCGCCTGGTGCAGGCCATGCGCGAGGCGGCGCCGGAGGCCGCGGTGGTCCATGCCTCCACGCGGCAGTTCTACGGCCGCCCCATCAGCCTGCCGGTGGATGAACTGCACCCGGTGAACCCGCCCGACGCCAATGGCGTCTCCAAATGGGCGGGCGAGCAATATTGGCTGCTGGAAAGCCGCGTGCTGGGCCGCCCCGTGGTCTCGCTGCGCCTCACCAACTGCTATGGCCCGCGGCTGCGCATCGCCGATGCGCGGCAGACCTTCCTGGGCATCTGGATGCGCCGGGTGCTGGAGGGAGAAGCCTTCGAGGTCTGGGGCGGCGCCCAGCTGCGCGACCTCGCCTATGTGGATGACGTGACCCGCGCCTTCCTCATGGCCGCCGAGCACGCCGGCAAGAGCGATGTGACGGGGCGTGCCTTCAACCTCGGCGGCGCGCCGCCCATTTCCCTGCTGGACCTGGCGGAACTGCTCATCAAGGCGAATGGCGGCGAGGGAAGCTACGTCACCCGCGAGTTCCCAGCCGACCGCGCGCCGATCGACATCGGCAGCTACCACGCCGACGACCGGGCCTTCCGCGCCGCCACCGGCTGGGCGCCGCGCATTTCCCTGGATGATGGCCTCAAGCGCAGCCTCGAATGGTATCGTGCGCGCATGGCCGACTACGCCTTCTGAAGGACGACCCACCCATGAACGCCCCCCCTGCCATGCTGCCCTTCGCCGATCCGGGTGCGGGCTACCGGGCCCTGCAGCCCGAGATTGATGCCGCCGTGGCCCGCGCCCTCGCTTCGGGCTGGTACATCCTGGGCGCCGAGGGCGAGGCCTTCGAGCGGGAATTCGCCGAGTGGCTGGGCCTGCCGCGCGCCGTGGGCTGCGCCAATGGCACGGATGCGCTGATGCTCATCCTGCGCGGCATGGGTATCGGCCCGGGCTGCACCGTCGCCACCGTCAGCCACACCGCCGTCGCCACCGTGGCCGCGATCGAGATGGCCGGCGCCACGCCGTTGCTGCTCGACATTGACCCAGAGACCTACACCATGGACGCCGACGAGCTGGCGGCTGTGCTGGAGGAGCCACCCCCCGGCCTGCCGCCCATCCGGGCCGCCATCCCCGTGCACATCTATGGCCAGGCCTGTGACCTCGGGCCCATGCTGGAGGCCTGCCGTGCGGCCGATGTGCGCCTCATCGAGGATTGCGCCCAGGCCCATGGCGCGGCCTGGCAGGGCCAGCGCCTCGGCACGCTGGGCGATGCGGCGGCGTTCAGCCTCTACCCCACCAAGAATCTCGGCGCGCTGGGCGATGGCGGCATCCTTGCCACCGCCGATGCCGAGCTGGCCGACCGCATCGCGGCCATCCGGCAATATGGCTGGAAGCGCCGCTACATCAGCGACATGCAGGGTGTGAATTCGCGCCTGGACGAAATCCAGGCCGCCATCCTGCGCGTGAAGCTGCAGCACCTGGACGCGCAAAATGCGCGCCGCCAGCAGATCGCGGCCGCCTATGACGCGGCGCTGGCGGGCACGGGCCTCACCGCGCCCGTGCGTCGTCCGGGCTGCGAGCATGTCTTCCACCTCTATGTGCTGCGCCACCCCGAGCGCGACGCCATCATGGCCGCACTGAAGGCCCAGGGCATCGGCACAGGCATCCATTATCCCGTGCCGGTGCATGAGCAGCCGGCCTATGAGGGCCGCGTGGCGCTGGGCCCCGCCGATTGCGACGAAACCTCCCGCGCGGCGCGCGAGGTGTTCAGCCTGCCCATGTATCCCGAGTTGACGGATGAACAGGTGGAGCGCGTCTGCACGGCCCTGCGCGCCCTCTGACCGCGCCCACCATCACTCGGGCCAGGGCAGGTCCAGCCAGGACAGGTGGCCTCCCTTGCCCGCCCCCGTGTCCATGAACACGGCCTGCCCGCCGGAGCGGCCGCGCATCTGCAGCGGACGACCATCGCGCGAGCGCTGGTCATGCCCGCAATAGACGGTGATGCCGGGCGGGATGGAATCGAGCCAATGCAGCACGCGCTCCGGAAACCCGTCCGCCGCCATGCGTCCCGTCACCTGGCCATAAAGCGCGCGCGCCAGCGCCCCTTCGGGTTTGCTCTCCCCCGCCGCAGCGGGGGAGGCGCCCAGCAGCATCGCCGGATGATAGGCGGCATGGACGAAGATCCAGGGGCCAAGACGCAGCCAGGCCGGCGCATGGCCGATCTGGCCGATGGCGCGACGCGCGAGGTCCTCGCCATCCTCGGCGGCGCGCAGCTGGTCCAGCGTGCGCGGCACGGCCTCGGCGGGGCTGTGGACGCGGGCGCCAAGAAGCGCCCGCCGCAGCTTGTGGTCGTGGTTGCCCAGCAGAAAGACGCCTTCGCCCGCGTCCCGCATGCGGAAGGCCATCCGCAGCGCGCCGGGCGCATCCGTGCCGTAATCCGTCAGGTCACCCAGCTGGATGACGAAGCGCCCCGCGACGCGCGCCCCCTCCAGCGCGGCGCGGAAGGCCGGCGCGTCGCCGTGCACATCGCCCACCACGCGCAGCCCGATGAAGCCCCTCTCCCGCAATCCGCCCAGGTCAGGTGTCACGCCGGTGCGGCCTCGGCCCGCAAGGCCGCATAGGCGTCGAGCGCCCGCGCGCGACCGGCCGCGTGTTCGACGATGGGGCGCGGATAGTCCACGCCCAGTCGCACCCCCGCCCCGCGCAGGACGAGGTCCGGCGCCTCCCAGGGCTTGTGCAGATACTTGTCCGGCAGCTTCGCCAATTCGGGCACCCATTGCCGGACATAGGCGCCATCGGCGTCGAATTTTTCGCCTTGCAGCGTCGGGTTGAACACGCGGAAGTAGGGCGAGGCATCGGCCCCACAGCCCGCCACCCACTGCCAGGAGGCGCTGTTGGAGGCGAGGTCGCCATCGAGCAGCGTGTCCCAGAACCAGGCCTCCCCCTCCTGCCAGGGCTGGAGCAGGTGCTTCACCAGCAGGGAGCCGGCGATCATCCGCACGCGGTTGTGCATCCATCCCATGCGCCAGAGCTGGCGCATGCCCGCATCCACGATGGGATAGCCGGTGCGGCCGCGCTGCCAGGCGCGCAGCAGCTTCGCGTCGGGCTGCCAGGGGAATTGGGCGAAGCTGGCCTGGAGCGGTGCCTCGGGCAGTTCCGGACGGTGCCAGAGCAGATGGTAGGAGAATTCCCGCCAGAGGATCTCCTTGAGGAAGGTGGCCTCGCCGCGCGCCCCCGTCTCCCGCGCCGCGTGCCAGACCTGCCGCGGCGAGATCTCGCCGAAGCGCAGATGGGGCGAGAGCCCCGAGGTTCCCTTCACCCCGGGGATGTTCCGCGCACCGTCATAGCCTTCCAGCGCGCGCGCGGCGAAACGCTGCAGACGCGCCCGCGCGCCCTCCTCGCCCGGGGTCCAGTGCTGGGGGAATTCGCGCCACCAATCGCGCTCGGGCATCAGGCGCAGCGCCTCCAGCGCCACCCCTTCGGGTGCATCGGCCACGCCGTGCAGCTTGCGGGGCGCGGACAGGGGCGGAGGCGGCTCGCCCAGCGCGAAGATGGCGCGGGAGAAGGGGGTATAGACCGAGTAGGGCTTTCCCTGGCCGGTGCGGATCCGGTGCGGCTCGTGCAGCAGGGTGGAGGTGTGCAGCACCAGCCGCCCTTCCTTGGTCTGCAGCGCCTTGGCCACCGCCTCGTCGCGCCGCCGCGCCCAGGGTTCGTAGAGCCGCCCGGAATGGACCTCCGTCGCGCCGATGGCGGCGGCGAGTCGCGGCACCAGCGTCGCCGCCTGTCCCACTGCCAGGTGAAGCGTCACGCCACGCGCCGCCAGCGCGTCGCGCAGCGCCGCCAGGCTATGGTGCAGCCACCAGCGCTGCGCACCTCCATGGGCCCATGCACCGGCCGCGTCGTCGTCGAGGATGTAGCAGGCCAGCACCGGCCTATCCTGGACCGCATGGAGGGCGGGGTTGTCGTCAAGGCGGAGGTCCTGGCGGAACCAGATCAGGGCGGGCGTCATGTCGTTGCACATGTGGGGCCGATCCGGCGGGGCCGGAACCCCGCAACCGGCACAAAGCTTGGGCGTTCGCTTCCCACGGGTCCGAACCGGACCCACACATGTGCAGAAGGAAACCCCCCATGCTTCACCGACGCCTGATGCTTGCCGCCCTGCCGACCCTGGTCGCCGGCGGCGCCTTCGCCCAGACCGTGGGCACCACCACCGCGCCCGGGCCTCTCGCCACCCCCTCCATCCACGGCGGCCAGGTGACGAACGTGGTGGACACGCTCGCGGCCGCGGGCGGGTTCAACCAGTTCCTGGGCCTCCTGCAGCGCGCGGGCGTGACGGAGCAGCTGCGCGGCGCCGGCCCCTTCATCCTGATGGCGCCCAACGACATGGCCATGAACCGCGCGCCCCAGGGGTTCATCGCCCAGCTGGCCCCCCCGCAGCCGACCGGGCAGCAGTCCGCGGGTGATCCGGCGCGCCTGCTGGCCTTCGCCAACAGCCATATCGTGCAGAGCGACCTGCGCCTCTCGGCCATCATGGGCCGCAACACGGAACTGCGCACCCGCAACGGCAACGTCATCGTGATCGAGGCGCAGCCGGGCACGCCCGTGCGCGTGCTGGACACGATGCAGGGCGGCCAGGGTGCCGGCGGCATCAGCATCGAGGGCCGTCAGCGCAACATCGAGGTCGCGGAAATTCGCGCGAGCAATGGCGTGGTCTGGCCGATCAGCCTGCCGATCCTGGTCTGATCAGCCGCCGCCTGACGTGATCAGGCCGGCACGACACCGCGCTGGGGCATGAGGGGCAGGCTGTGAAGCCGCTCCTGCCCCAGCAGGAAGGCCCGCGCCCCGCGCGGGAAGAGGGGCGCGAAAGCCGCGTCCCTCGCCTCCAGCCCGCCCGTGTAGGCGCCCAGGGCCGGCAGGACGAGGCGCCGCCCATCGCCCAGGAAACACGGCCGGGTCACATGCCCCGCCCGCGTCGGCACGCTGGCCTTGGGGTGGTAATGCCCGCTCAGCTCCCCCACGCCATGGCGCGCCAGGGCGGGGCTTGCGATGTGGCGGAACACCAGCGGCCCCTCCAGCAACTCCTCGACGGCGACGCCAGGCAATCCCGATGGCGGAGTCGGGTCATGGTTGCCCAGCACCCACACCAACTCCCGCCCTGACATGAGACGCCCCAGCAACGCGGCATCCTCCGTGCAGAGGCGCGTGGCGCCATGCGCATCATGGAAGCTGTCGCCCAGCAGGATGACGCGCTTCGGGGCATGCCGCCGCAGGGCGCGCTGCAACGCCTCCAGCGTGGCCCGCGTGTCATAAGGCGGCACCAGGCGGCCACGTCCGGCGAAATGGCTGCCCTTTTCGAGGTGCAGATCCGCCGCGATCAGCGTGGCGCGTGCCGGCCAGAGCGCCACGCCCAGCGGGCAGAGCATGATGCGCTCACCCGCCATGTGCAGGGGGGCGAGGCTCATCGCGCCACCTTGCCCCGCGGCGCGCTGCGGATGAAGCGGCTGCGGCGCGGCGGCGGGGGGCGCTCCTCAGGGGCTTCCGGCAGTTGGCCTTCGAAGGTCTCGGCCCCATCCGTGGCTTCGGCCACCAGGGCGGCGGCCTCGGCCAGTAGCGCGTCCTCCGCACCGCCCGCCACCCATTCGCGGCCGATCTCGATCAGCGCGGGCACCGCCAGCGGCGAGACACGGTCCAGCCGCATGTGCTGCACCCGACCTTTGGCGCGGGACAGCAGGTTGCCCAGGCGATGGACATCCGTCAGGCCGAATGCGGCCTCGGCGCGGGTGGCGCGCAGGAGGATGTGGTCCGGCTCATGCCGCCGCAGCACGTCGTAGATCAGGTCGGAATTCATGCTCATCTGTCGCCGGCTTTTCTCGACGCCGGGCAACTGCTTGTCCAGCAGCCCGGCGATGGTCGCGATGTTGCGGAAGGTGCGGCGCAGCATGCTGCTCTCCGCGATCCATTCCTCCAGCTCCTCGCCCAGCAAATCCTCGACGAAGAGGGCGGACGGATCGGCCGGTTCGAAAGCTGACCATATGGCCATGACATAATCGGTCGCGACATAGCCCAGCGGCCCCCAGCCCAGCCGCTCCATCCGCTTCGTGGCCAGCATGCCCAAGGTCTGGTGCGCGAGCCGCCCCTCGAAGCAATAGGCCACCAGGAACCATTTGCCGCCACGGGGGAAGGTCTCGACCAGCAGCCCGTCGGCGCGGGGCAGGGCGCTCTTGAACTGCTGCAGGCGCAGCCATTCGCGCACGCTTTCGGGCAGCAGGTCCCATGCGCCGGGCCGGGCCAGGATGGCGCGCACCCGTGTTGCGAGATGCGTCGAAAGCGGCATGCGGCTGCCCGCATAGGCCGGCACGCGCGGATCGCCCTCGCCACCGCGCGTTACCTCGGCGGTCACACCCGCGATGCGCTCGAAGCGCAGCACCTGGCCCGCGAAGAGGAAGGCATTGCCCGGCGCCAGGGTCGAGAGGAACCACTCCTCCACCTCGCCCAGAACGGGGCCCCCGCGCAGCTTCACCCTCATCAGCGGCGCTTCGACGATGGTGCCAAGGTTCAGGCGCAACTGCCGCGCCACCAGCGGGCCGCGCACATGCACCATGCCCTCCGCGTCGCGGAAGAGGCGGCGGAAGCGGTCATAGCTGCGCAGGGTATAGCCGCCATCCTCGACGAAACGCAGCACATCGTCGAAATCCCGGCGCGACAGCTCCGCATAGGGTGCGGCGCGCGTCACCTCGGCGTAGAGCGCGTCCGGGTGGAAGGGCGCGTGGCAGGCCATGGCCAGCACATGCTGCGCCAGCACATCGAGGCCGCCGGGGCGGGGGGGCTCGCCGTCCAGTTCCTCGGCCGCCACGGATTCGAGGGCGGCCGCGCATTCGATCACCTCGAAGCGGTTGGCGGGCACCAGCCAGGCCGAGGAGGCCTCGTCCATCCGGTGGTTGGCGCGGCCCACGCGCTGCAGCAGCCGCGCGACACCCTTCGGCGCGCCCACCTGGATCACCTGGTCCACATCGCCCCAGTCAATGCCGAGGTCGAGCGAGGAGGTGGCGACCACGGCGCGCAGCTTCCCCTCGGCCATGGCGGCCTCGACGCGACGGCGCTGCTCCACCGTCAATGACCCGTGGTGGAGTGCGATCGGCAGCGCCTCCTCGTTCAGCTTCCAAAGCGCCGCGAAGATCAGTTCCGCCTGGGCGCGGGTGTTGACGAAGACGATGGTGACGCGCGCGGCCGTGATGCGCTCCATGATCTCGGGTGCGGAAGCGAGGCCCATATGCCCGCCCCACGGCAGGCGGCCGGCCGGAAGCTGCACCCCCACGCGGGGCGCGGCCCCTGGGGCGGCGCGCACCAGCGCCACATCCCCTGGCCGCGCGGTGGGGGAGAGCCAGGCGCGCAGCGCCTCCGGGTGGTTCACCGTGGCGGACAGCCCCACCCGCCGGGCCGCAGGCGCCAGCACCGCGAGCCGCGCGAGCCCCAGCGCCAGCTGGTCGCCCCGCTTGGTGCCGGCCAACGCATGCGCCTCGTCCACCACCACCGCCCGCAGCCCGGCGAAGAGGGTGGCGGCTTCGGGCAGGGAGAGCAGCAGGACCAGGCTCTCCGGCGTGGTCAGCAGGATGTGCGGCGGCGCCTCGCGTTGGCGGGCGCGGCGGTTCGCCGGGGTGTCGCCGGTGCGCGTCTCGACGCGGATGGGAAGGCCCATCTCCTCGATGGGCGACATCAGGTTGCGCGCGATGTCCACCGCCAGGGCCTTCAAGGGCGAGACATAGAGGCTGTGCAGCCCCTCGCGCGGGGTGGCGTGCAGTTCGATCAAGGAGGGCAGGAACCCCGCCAGAGTCTTGCCCCCGCCCGTGGGGGCGATCAGCAGGGCCGAGCGGCCCGCCTCGGCCGCGGCCACCATGTCCAGCTGGTGCGCGCGCGGACGCCAGCCCCGTGCGGCGAACCAGTGCTGGAATGCGTCGGGCAGGTCCACCATCCGGGCCTTCGCATGCCATCTGCGGCATCCAGCGGAAAGGGGGCTGGCGGGCTTCAGGGTCGAAGGCGCAGCCGGCCCAGTGAGAATTGCGTCATCGGGCCGAATTCCCGATGGCCATCATACCAGGCCAGCAGCCGCGCCAGGAATTGCGGCGCATGCCGGGCGCTGACCTTGAACTCGCCCCAGTTCGGGTCGAACAGGTGCAGCAATGCCCGGTCCTGCGAGGCGGTATTGGCCGTGTAGGAGGCCATGGCATGCCCCTTTGCCGGCGCGCCGCCGTGCAGGCAGATGAAATGATAGCTGTGGCTGGAGGTGAGGCTGGCCAGGATGCCTGCCGCCTGCCGATCGAAGCTTCTGCCTCCCGCGCGGAATTCCCCCAGCGGCAGCGGCCCCCAGGTCAGGCCGGAGGCGTTCAGGACCCGCAGGCGGTAATTCTCCCATGGCGTGGCGGGCGGAAGGGTGAATCGGGCGCCCATGCAGGCTTCGCGATGGGTGGTCAGGGCGGCGCGCATGCTGCTGTCACTCGCCAAATAGGCGGCGCGGCCGGCCGGACCCTCGCCGCGATGCCACATGTGCCGCTTCACCCAAAGGGCGGAGAGCGGAAAGCACACCCCCCCCGGGCCGGAGGCGCAGCCGAAGAGCAGCGCCTCGGGCGAGACGGCGGGATCGCGCTGGGCCAGATGCACGCCCTGGCGAAATGAGGCGGCCAGATCATCCTCCAAGCGCGGCATAGAGTTCTCCTGAATGCAGGCAGCATGGACACGGACGAAAACCGGAGCAAATGATTCGGATAATGCCCCCCCACCCTGAAACCTGGCTGCGCGTGACCGAGGCGGGGCTCTACTGCGAGCCAGGTGGATTTTTCGTGGATCCGACCCGTCCGGTGGACCGCGCCATCATCACCCATGGCCACAGCGACCATGCCCGTCCCGGCCATGCCCATGTCCTGGCCACGCCCGAGACGCTGGCCATCATGCGCGAACGCATGGGCGAGGATCGGGCCGGCACCACGCAGCAGGCGTTGGGCTATGGCGAGGCATTGACGGTCAACGGCGTGCGGGTCTGGCTGCGCCCGGCCGGGCATGTGCTGGGCAGCGCGCAGGTCTGCCTGGAATGGCAGGGCAGCCGCGCCGTGGTCAGTGGAGACTACAAGCGCCGCCACGACCCCACCTGCCCCCCTTTCGAGCCCGAGCGCTGCGACGTCTTCGTCACTGAGGCGACCTTCGCCCTGCCGGTCTTCCGCCACCCGCCGGCGGCGCAGGAGATTGGCCGGCTGCTGGCGAGCCTCGCCCTCTTTCCCGAGCGGACCCATGTCATCGGCTGCTACGCGCTGGGCAAGGCGCAGCGGCTGATCGCGCTGCTGCGCCAGGCGGGCTGGGACAGGCCCATCCCGATCCATGGCGCGCTGCAGCGGCTCTGCACCCTCTACGAGACCCTGGGCGTGAAGCTCGGCCCCCTCGTGCCGGCGACGGTCGCGGCCAAGGACAAGCTGGCAGGCACCATCGTGCTGGCGCCCCCCTCGGCCATCGCCGACCGCTGGGCGCGGCGGTTGAACGAGCCGGTGCCCTGCCTCGCCAGCGGCTGGATGCGGGTGCGGCAGCGCGCGAAGCAGGGTGGCGTGGAACTTCCCATGGTGATTTCCGACCATGCCGACTGGCCGGAGTTGCTCGCCACCTGCGCGGAGGTGGAGGCGAGCGAGGTCTGGATTACCCATGGGCGCGAGGAGGCGCTGATCCATGCGCTCGGCCAGCAGGGCATCCGCGGCCGCGCGCTGCACCTGGTGGGCCGCGGTGAGGAGGATGCGGAATGAGCGTCCCTGCCTTCGCCGAACTGCTGGAACGCCTGCTCTTCACGCCCGGCCGGAACGGCAAGGTCGCATTGATCCGCCAATGGTTCGCGACCCAGCCCGACCCCGACCGGGGCATCGGCCTTGCCGCCCTGGCGGGCGAGCTGAACTTCCGCACGGCCAAGCCCGCGCTGCTGCGCGAACTCATCGCCACCCGCACCGACCCGGTGCTTTTCGCCATGAGCTACGACTATGTGGGCGACCTGGCGGAGACCATCGCCCTGCTCTGGCCCGAGGATGCGCGCAGCAACGCGCCGCCGCCGGGCCTGGCCGAGGTGGTCCGCACCCTGGATGGGGCCGGGCGGGGCGAGGTGCCCGCCATCATCGCCGCCTGGCTCCACGCGCTGGATTCGGGTGCCCGGCTCGCCCTCATCAAGCTGGTCACGGGCGGGCTGCGGGTCGGGGCCTCCGCGCGGCTCGCCAAGGTGGCGCTGGCCGAGTGGGCGGGGCAGGAGGTGGGCGAGATCGAGGAGGTCTGGCACGGCGTCCGACCGCCCTACCTGCCGCTCTTCGCATGGCTGGAGGGAAGGGGGCCGCGCCCGGACCCCGCCGGCCAGCCCATCTTCCGCCCGCTGATGCTGGCCCATCCGCTGGAGGCCAAGGATTTCGAGGCGCTGCATGCCCCGGACTGGCGGGCGGAGTGGAAGTGGGACGGCATCCGCGTGCAGCTCACGGCCGGGCCCGGCGGGCGGCGGCTGTGGTCGCGCTCGGGCGAGGACATCTCGGGCAGCTTTCCCGAGATCATCGCCGCCATGGATTTCCACGCGGTGGCCGATGGCGAACTCCTGGTGGTGCGGGATGGCGAGGTGGCGCCCTTCGCCGACCTGCAGCAGCGCCTGAACCGCAAGACCGTCACGGCGAAGATGCTGAAGGAATTTCCCGCCGCGGTGCGCCTCTACGACCTGCTCTTCGAGGGCGAGGAGGATCTGCGCCCCTTGCCCTTCGACGCCCGCCGCGCCCGGCTGGAAGCGTGGCACGAGCGCGCGCGGCCGCCCCTTTCCAGCCTCTCGCCGCTCATCGGCTTCGGCAGCATGGAGGAACTGGCCGCCATCCGGGACGGCGCGCGGGCCGCCGCGATTGAGGGGCTGATGCTGAAGCGCGGCGACAGCCCCTACACGCCCGGCCGCGTGAAGGGGCCGTGGTGGAAGTGGAAGCGCGACCCGCTGACGCTCGATTGCGTGCTGATGTACGCCCAGCGCGGCCATGGGAAACGGTCGAGCTTCTATTCGGACTTCACCTTCGGCGTGTGGCGCGGCGAGGAGCTGGTCCCCGTCGGCAAGGCCTATTCCGGCTACACGGATGAGGAGCTGGTCTGGCTCGACAAATGGATCCGCGACCACACCACCGCCCGCTTCGGCCCGGTGCGGGAGGTGGAGCGGCATCTCGTGCTGGAGGTGGCCTTCGACGCCGCGCAGCGCAGCACGCGGCACAAATCGGGCTATGCGCTGCGCTTCCCACGCATCGCCCGCATCCGCCGCGACAAGCCCGCGGCTGAGGCGGACCGTGTGGAGGCGGTGGAGGCGCTGGTGGTGGGCAGCCTGGCCTGACGGCCGCGTATCGTGAGCGGGGCGCAAAAATCGTGGTCCAAGCAACCGGATCGCGCAGTAGGCTCGTCCGTCCTCAACCTGACGGAGATCGTCGTGATGCGCCCCGCCCTTGCCCTGCTTGCCGCCATGCTCCTGGCGGCCCCTGCCGCCCTCGCGCAATCCGGCGCCGAGGTCATCGCCACCCCCAACTCACCCGCCGCCATCGGCCCTTACAGCCAGGCGATCCGGGTGGGGAACACCCTCTACCTGGCCGGGCAGATCGCGCTCGATCCCGCCACCAACCAGATGATCGCCGACCGCTCGATCGAGGCGGAGACGCGGCGCGTGCTCGACAACCTCAAGGCGGTGGTCGAGGCGGCGGGCTTCCAGATGAGCGACATCGTCTCCACCACCGTCTTCATGGCGGATTTGAACGAGTTCGGTCGCATGAACGCGGTCTACGCCACCTATTTCCCGACCAACCCGCCGGCGCGGGCCACGGTGCAGGCGGCGCGGCTGCCGCGTGACGTCCGGATCGAGATCGCGGCCATCGCCGCGCGCTGAACGGGCAGGGGGTGGCTGGTTGACCCCCGGCCCCCCCGGTGCTGCGCTCCATCGCCAGGGAGGAAAGCACCATGTCCATCGTGACCAATCACTGCCGCCAGCGCCTGGCGTCCGGCGGCCTCGCCCTCGGCTTCGGGGTGCATCACCTGCGCGGCAGCGCCACCGGGATGATCGCCGCCGCCACCGGCTTCGACTGGCTGTTCATCGACATGGAACACGGCGCGCTGAGCGTGGCCGATGCCGCGCAGATTTCCATGGCGGCGCTCAGCCAGGGCGTCACGCCCATCGTGCGCGTGTGCAAGGATGCGATCTTCGAGGGCACGCGCTCACTCGACAACGGCGCCATGGGCGTGGTCGTGCCGCATGTGGACAATGCGGAGGAGGCGGCCGCCATCGTCCAGGCCTATCGCTTTCCGCCCACCGGCGCGCGCAGCTGGGGCGGCCCGCCCTTCGCCTATGGCCTGGGTGCGGTGAACCCCGCCACGGCCCAGCCCGAGCTGAACGAGAGCATCCTGATCGCCTGCATGATCGAGACGCCGGAGGCGGTGGAGAACGCCGAATCCATCGCCGCCGTTCCGGGGGTGGATGTGCTGATGTTCGGCACCAGCGACCTGACCGCCACCATGGGCATTCCGGGCCAGATCGCTCACCCTGACGTCCGCGCGGCCTATGCGAAGGTGGGCGAAGCCTGCAAGCGACACGGCAAGGTGATGGGCATGGGCGGCGTCTATGACGAGGCCACGGCGCGCGACTACATCGGCCTCGGCGCCCGCTTCATCCTGAGCGGCAATGACCATTCCTTCCTCATGGCCGCGGCCTCCGCTCGGGCGAAGTTCCTGCGCGGCCTCGGCTGAGGCGGCGCGCGGGCCTTGCGCCGGATCAAGGCCCGCGCCTCGTGGTTTGGGCAGGATAGCGTTCGCAATTGCGAATGATTTGCGTTTCTCTTGCGACTGGCTCGCAGTTGCGATAGATGCAGACCGAACGCCTTCACCGAGGATGTCCATGCACCGCCGACTGCTCCTGACCGTCACCCCCGCGCTTCTCGCCGCCCCCTCGCTGGTGCGCGCGCAGGACCGGGTGCTGAGCCTCTATTCCTCGCGCCACTACGACACGGATCGCGAGCTGTATGACGGCTTCACCCGCGAGAGCGGCGTGCGCGTCCGCCTCATCGAGGCGAATGCCGACCAGCTGCTGGAGCGGATCCGCTCCGAAGGCGCCAATTCCCCGGCCGATGTCCTCATCACCGTGGACCTCGGCCGCCTCGGACGCGCGCAGGAACTGGGCGTGCTGGCGCCGGTGCAGTCCGAGGTGCTGAATTCGCGCATCCCGGCCTCGCTGCGGGACCCCGAGGGGCATTGGTTCGGCTTCTCCACCCGCGCGCGTGTGGTGATGTATGACCGCGCCCGTGGCCTGCCCGAGGGGCTGGCGCGCTACGAGGACCTGGCCCAGCCCGAATACCGGAGCATGGTCTCGGTTCGCAGCTCCAGCAACATCTACAACATCGGCTGGACGGCGAGCATGATCGCGGCCAATGGCGTGGAGGCGACCGAGGCCTGGGCGCGCGGCATCGCGGCCAACCTCTCCCGCCCGCCCCAGGGCGGCGACACCGACCAGATCCGCGCCGTGGCGGCCGGGCAGGGGAGGGTGGCGATCTCGAACACCTACTACCTTGGCAACCTCTCGCGCTCGCAGCGCGCCGAGGACCGGGCGATCGTCGAGCGGATGGCGGTGCTCTTCCCCAACCAGGGCGACCGCGGCACCCATGTGAACATCTCGGGCGCGGGCGTGGTCCGCACCGCCCCCAATGCCGAGGCGGCCAAGGCCTTCCTCGAATATCTGAGCGGCCCCGCGGCGCAGTCCATCTTCGCGGATGGCAACAACGAATACCCGGTGGTGGCCGATGTGCAGCCCAACGCCTTCCTGCGGTCCTTGGGCGACTTCAAGCGCGATACGCTGAACGTGGCCCGCGCGGCGTCCCTCTCGCCCGAGGCGCTGCGCGTGATGCAGCGCGCCGGCTGGCGCTGAGGCCATGATCATCTGCCTCTGCAACGCCATGAGCGATGGCGATGTGCGGGCGGCCGCGGCGGCCGGCGCCGCCCGGCCCAAGGATGTCTATGCCTGCTGCGGTGGGCGCGCCCAGTGCGGATGCTGCACCGCGACGGTGCTGCAGATCCTGCGCGAGGCCCCGCCGGCCGCGAATGCCGCTTGATCCTGCTTGGCGCCGGGTCATATACCCGGCGCCAACATCAGGAGCGGCAGGCGATGCCCAAGGGCGACCCGAAGGTCATTGAACACCTCAATATCCAGCTCACCAATGAGCTGACCGCCATCAACCAGTACTTTCTGCACTCCCGCATGCTGGATGATTGGGGCGTCACGAAGCTCGCCAAGCATGAGTATGCCGAGAGCATTGAGGAGATGCGCCACGCGGATGATCTCATCAAGCGCATCCTCTACCTGAACGGCCTGCCCAATGTGCAGCGGCTGAACCCCATCCTAATCGGCCAGAATGTGCGCGAGGTGCTGGAATGCGACCTCAAGCTCGAGCAGAAGGCGCTGGCCGACCTGAAGGAAGGCATCGCTCATTGCGAGGATGTGCGGGATTATGTCAGCCGCGACCTGCTGAAGGCCATCCTCGCCAATGAGGAGGAGCACGAGGATTTCCTCGAGACCCAGTTCGACATGATCGAGCAGATGGGCCTGCAGAACTACATCCAGCTCAACAGCGCCGCCGCCCCCGAGCAGCACGAGGGCGACTGACCCTCACAGCGGCGCGGTGAGACACACGCCGCCGCGCCGAAACACGCAGCCCATCACCGAGAGCTCCGCCACGGCGCGATAGGCGCTCAGCGGCGGGGCCAGACGGTGCAGCAAGGCGAGCGCCACGGCCCGCCGCCCCGATTGCACCACGCCCAGCGCCATCAGCAGCGTGGCTTCTCCCCGCGACACGACCGGACAGAGCGCCCATTGCATGTGCAGCCCGGGCAGGGCGCGCAGGGCCGCGTCCAAGGGCAGCGCCGCCGCCTCCATTCCACCTGCCGCCAAGACCAGTGCCGCCTCGCCCATCGGGCCGGCCGGGCCGCTGCCGGCCCAGGCGCGCGCGGCATCCAGCACCAGGCGCTCCGGTTCCGGCAGGGTGTCGGTCTCCTGGCCGATGAGGGGCCAGGCGGGCAATCCGCGTGTCGCCATGTGGTGCTCTCCGTTGGTCCCTCCTTCTAATGCAATTGCGAGTGAGTCGCAAATAACTTTGCCAGGGTGCGCCAGGAGCCCTGGCGCGAAGCGGGTGGAAACCCGCTTGCGGTAAGGCTTCCACAAGGGAACACTCCTTCCACAGCCTTGGAGGAACGCTTTATGAATCGTCGTCACCTATTGGCCGCCACGGCCGCCGGCCTTGCCACCCCTCTCGTGTTGCGGGCTCAGAGCCTGGGTGCCGGCTTTCCCGACCGCCCCATTCGGCTGATCGTGCCCTGGCCTCCGGGCGGGTCCACCGACACCATCGCCCGCCTCTACCAGTCGCGCCTGGCGGAACTGCTGGGCAAGCCCGTCATCATTGACAACAGGGGCGGGGCCTCGGGTGCCACGGGGGCCATCGAGGCGTCCCGCGCGCCGGGGGACGGGAGCACCTGGCTCTTCGTCTATGACACCCAGGCGACCAACGAGACGGTGATGCGCCTGCCCTTCCGCACGGCCGAGGCCTTCGTGCCCTGCTGCCATGTGGCGTCGGGGCCGCTCGCCATGGTGGCGCACAACAGCACGCCCTTCCGCAGTTTCGAGGAGGTCGTGGCGGCCGCGCGCGCCCAGCCGGACACGCTGAACTACGCGACCTCGGGCGTGGGCGGACTCGCGCATGTCTCCACCACGCTGTTGCAGCAGCAGGGCAATTTCCGGATCGTGCATGTGCCCTACCGGGGCGGTGGCCCTGCCGTGCAGGACGCTGTGGCCGGGCACGTGCCGCTCTTCATGACCAATGTGGTCATCGTCAGCCAGCATATCCGGGCGGGAACCCTGCGGCCCCTGGGCGTGACCACGCGCGGCGAGACGCGCCACGTGCCGGGCACGCGCAGCTTCGCGCAGCAGGGCTTCGCGGACTTCGAGGCGCCAACCTGGTGGGCCATGCTCGGCCGTGCGGGCACACCGCCGGCGCTGGTGAACCAGATGAACGAGGCGCTGGTGCGGGCACTGAACGAACCTTCCATCAAGGATCGCATCGAAGCGCAGGGCTGCGACGTTGTGGCTTCGAACCCGGAGGAATGCGGCCGCTTCATCAACGCGGAGATCGCGAAATGGGGCCGCGTGATCACGGACAACAACATCCGCGCGGACAGCTGACGGCGCCGCCGCCCCAGTGTCACGAATCCGCAACCCGGGTTCGTGCATGGGGGCCATGCGCGCCGGATTGCGGAAGGGGATTTACAGGCCGGGCTGTCCCCCATAGATAGGGGGGGCCGGAGCGATCCGGTCCCTCCGGTTCCTCGGACGGATTGAGTTGACAAGCCCGCCGGTTTCGGTAAGCTTGAGGGCTCACTCGGTCGGAGCCGGGTCCTAGCCAAACGGTTGGGAAAGGTGCTTTCAATCGCATTGCGGTTGAAGACATCT
>NZ_JAFFQY010000011.1 GCF_017311575.1 Roseococcus thiosulfatophilus | reverse complement strand
CTAGGCCGGGCCGTCCACCAGCCGCGTCTCGAATGTCGCGGGCGAGGTGATTTCCACCAGTTCCAGGTCATCCGAATGCGCGATCTCGCGGTGGCGCACGCGCGGCGGCTGGTAGACGCTGGTGCCGGCGGTCAGCGTCACCTCGCCGATATCCTCGTATTCGAAGCGCACCCAGCCCCGCACCACCCAGACCATCTGGAAGTCGAGCTCGTGCAGGTGCCATTTGGGCTCCGGGTGCTCGCCCGGGATGGCGCGGATGACATGGGCGCCGAAACGCCCCTCGGTGGCGCCGGCGATGCCGAGGTCGCCATATTCGAAGAAGGCGCGCAGGCCGCGGGTGAAGTCCCGCCCCTCCGCATGGGTGACGGTTGTTCGCATGCGCGCTCTCCTTCTCAGCTCATCGGCACGGCGATGTGGGTGGCATAGCCCGGGCGCTGCTTCAGCCGCGCATGCCAGGCCTCGAGGCGCGGCTGCGCCTTGCGGGTGATGGGCAGGTTCAGCCAGCGGTGCAGGTAGGGGCCGAGGGCCACGTCCGCCAGGCTCGGTTCCGCGCCGCCCAGGTAGGGGTCGTCGCCCAGCGCGTTCTCCACCATGTCCCACAGCGCCTCGGCCTCGTTCCGGGCGGCGGCGGTGGCCACCATGTCGCGCTTCTCCTCGGGCGTGCGGACATAGGTGAAGAAGATCACGGTCATGGGCGCGTTGAGGTGGCCGAGCTGCCAGTCCATCCAGCGCTCCGTCCGCGCCCGCGCGCGGGGTTCGGTGGGGTGCATGGCGTGGCCGGGGGCGCGGGTGGCCACCAGGTAGCGGCAGATGGAGTTGCTCTCCCACAGGGTGAAGCCATCGGGCTCCTCGATGGTGGGCACGCGGGCATTGGGGTTCATGGCCAGGTATTCGGGCTCGCGCGTGCGGCCGAAGGCGCCGCCGGCATCCACCCGCTCATAGGGAATGCCCAGCTCCTCGCAGAGCCAGAGCAGCTTCATGACGTTGGACGAGCTCGTGCGGCCCCAGATTCGCAGCATGGACAATGGCCTCCCTTGATGCGGGAAGCGTAACGTGGCCGCCGGGCATTGCGGAAGGGCCGGGCACAGGGCACATGCGCCCCCATGTCCGGTGCCCTTCTTGTCGCTCTGCTGGCCGTCGCCGCGCCGCTCTTCGCGCATGGCAGCGAAACCTGGTTCGAACTCGTCCCCTGCGAGCTGTGCCTGTGGCAGCGCTGGCCCTATTGGGCGGCGGCGGCGCTGGCGCTGGCGGCGCATTTCGTGGCGCGGCGCCGGCTGCTCTGGGCGGCGGGGGCGGCCTGCCTCGTCTCGGCCGCCATCGCGGGTTTTCATGTGGGGGTCGAGTTCCGCTGGTGGCCCTCGCCCCTGCCGGGCTGCGCCGCCCCCACGGCCGGCGGCGCCATGACGGTGGAGCAGATGATGGCGAGCCTCGCCGCCGCCCCCACCAAGCCCTGTGACGAGCCGGTGTGGCTGATTCCGGGCGTGCCCCTTTCCATGGCCGCCTTGAACCTGATCTATGGTCTTTCCCTGGCGGGGCTCGCCCTCGTCATCGCCGAGAGGAGCCGCCGCCGATGAGCACCACCCCCCGCCGCTACCTGGAGCAGGTCATCCGTGTGGATCATGCGGGCGAATACGGCGCGAAGCGGATCTACCAGGGACAGCTCGCGGTGCTGCGCGGCACGAAGCACGAGCCCACCATCCGCCACATGCAGGAGCAGGAGCAGGAGCACCTCGACACCTTCTCCCGCCTGATCGCGGAACGCCGGGTGCGCCCCACCGCCCTGCTGCCCTTCTGGCACGTGGCCGGATTCGCGCTGGGCGCGGCCACCGCCGCCATGGGCCCCCGCGCCGCCATGGCCTGCACGGTCGCCGTCGAGGAGGCCATTGACGAGCATTACCAGGAGCAGGAGGCGAATCTCGGCCCCGACGAGGCGAAGCTGCGCGAGGACATCGCCCGCTTCCGCGCGGAGGAGCTGGAGCACCGCGACATCGGCCTCGCCAACGAGGCGGAGCTGACGCCCGGCTACCGCGTGCTCTCGGCCGCGATCAAGCTGGGCTGCAAGGTCGCGATCAAGGTGGCCGAGCGGGTCTGAGACCTTTCGCAACAGGCCGCCACGACTCTGGCATGATCCTTGCCTTGACCCCGGCCCGGCCCGGCCCCCATACAAGGCCTGTGTCCAGCCTGCGTCCACCCCCTGCCGCGCCCTGGCCCGCCCGCGCCCGCGTGGCGCCCGGGCGGAGCTGCGCTCGCGCCGGGGAAGGGGGGGTGGCGTGGCCGACCCGGTGAACGCCAACCGCCCGGTGCGCCAGGACTTCGCGGTGCTGCCCACCGAGCGCGACCGCGGCCTGGTCCCCTCGCGCGCCCGCATCGCGCCCAGCAAGCGCGCGCTGACCCGGCGGCGCTGGATGGTGCGGCTGGCCAAGCTCGGCCTGCCGCTGCTGGCGGCGGGGCTGTTCTCCCTGATCCTGTTCTGGCCGGACATTGACGGGCGCGACGCGCGCCTGTCCTTCCGCCGCGCCACGGGGCCCGAGCCCGAGGCCCTGCAGATGCTCGCCCCGCGCTACCAGGGCGTGGACGAGGTGAGCCGCCCCTATACCGTCAGCGCCGCCGGCGGGCGGGTGGCGCGCGGCGAGGAGGGCCGGCCCGAGGGGCAGGAGATCGTGGTGCTGGACCAGCCCAAGGCCGACATCCTGCTGACCGATGGCGGCTGGGTCTATCTCGAAAGCCGGGACGGCCGCTACGACCGCGCCGGCGCCCTGCTGGACTTGGAGGGCGATGTGACCGTCTTTCACGACAACGGGATGATGTTCCGCACCCAGCGCGCGGCCGTGCGCGTGACCGAGGGCGCGGCCAGCGGCCAGAGCCGCACCCGGGCCCAGGGCCCCTTCGGCACCATCCATTCGGAAGGCTTCGAAATGACCGATCGCGGCGCCGTCGTCATCTTCACCGGGCGCGCCCATGCGGTGCTGGAGGCGCGGGAATGATCCGCACCCTGGCCCTCCTCGCGCCCCTGCTGTGGGCCGGCCCGGCGCTGGCCCAGACCATAGACCTCAGCCAGGGCGGGCCGGTGGACATCACGGCCAATGACGGCATCGAGTGGCGCCAGGCCGAGCAGGTGGTCGTGGCGCGCGGCGGTGCGCGGGCGGAGCGCGCGGGCACGGCGGTGGATGCCGCCCGGCTGCTGGCGCGCTACCGCCCCCTGCCGGGCGCGGCCCCGGCGGCGCCGGGCAACGAGGCGCTGGGCGGCAGCAACGAGATCTGGCGGCTGGAGGCGGAGGGCAGTGTCCGCATCTCCACCGCGACCGACGTCGCGACCGGCGACCGCGCGGTCTATGACATGGACCAGTCGGTGCTGGTGCTCTCCGGCCGCAACATCAGCCTGACCACGCCGCAGCAGGCCATCACCGCGCGCGACAGCCTGGAATACTGGACGCAGCGCCGCATGGCGGTGGCCCGCGGCAACGCCCTGGTGGTGACCGAGGACGGGCGGCGCATCACCGCCGACGTGCTGGTGGCCTACCTGCTGGAGGACGCCAACAACCCGCAGGCCGCCGCCGCCCGCGCGGCGCCACGCCCGGGCACCCAGGGCGCCGCCTCGCCCCCTCCGGGCCAGGGGCGGCTGGACCGCGTGGAGCTGTTCGGCAATGTCGAGATCCGCAGCGCCGAGGAGGTGGTGCGGGGCGACCGCGGCGTCTACTCGGCCGAGACGGGCCAGGCGCGGCTGCTGGGCAATGTGCGGATCACGCGCGGCCAGAACCAGATCAACGGGCAGGAGGCGCTGGTGAACCTCAACACCGGCGTCTCCCGCCTGGTGGGCCAGCCCGGGCAGCGCGTGCAGGGCGTGGTGGCCCCGGGCACGCGGGAATCCACCCTGCCAGGCCAGGGCGCAAGGCCATGAGCGGCGGAAAGGACACCGCCCCGGAGGGGCGCGCGCCCGCCGCCGCGCCGACCCCGGCGCCCGCCTTCACCACGCCGGGCCGGAGCACGACCCTGGCGGGGCTGCTGGTGGCCGTCGCCACCCCGCCGGAGGTGCGCGTGGGGCAGGGGGGCGCGCCGCCCGCGGCCACAGCCTCCGGGCCGCTGGCGGCCACGCCTGCCGGGCCACCCGCGGCCACGCCGTCCGGGCCGCCCGCGGCCACGCCGTCCGCGCCGCCCGCGGCCACGCCCTCTGCTTCGGCTCCGCCCGCCGTTGCGAAACCCGTGGCGTCTCCCCCGGCGGAGGCTGCCGCATCCACGTCCCCGCCGCCCGAGGCGGCGGCGCCGGGCGCGGCGAGGCCTGTGCCACCGGGACCCCACCCCGCGACTCCGCCGCACACCGCCGAGGCCACGCCGCCCAAGCCCGCGCCGGTTCCGCCCGCTGCGCCGGCCCGCGCCGCCGCGATCTCGCCCCTGGCCGCCGAGGCCGCGCCATCCAAGCCCGCGCCGGCCTCGCCCGCCGCGCGGGCGCGCCCGGCCGGCACCCCGCCGCCGGCTGCCCCCGCCGTCATCCGCAACGCGCCCGCGCCGCGCCCCGCCACGCCGGCCCTGACCGCCGTCGAGGGGTCGGGCGGGCTGGTCGCGACGGGCCTCGGCAAGCGCTACAAGAAGCGGCCGGTGGTGCGGCAGGTCTCGCTGCACCTGAAGCGTGGCGAGGCGGTGGGGCTGCTCGGCCCCAATGGCGCGGGCAAGACCACCACCTTCTACATGATCACGGGCCTGGTGCGTCCCGACGAGGGCAGCGTCACCATGGACGGGGCCGACGTCACCCATATGCCCATGTATCGCCGCGCGCGGCTGGGCCTCGGCTACCTGCCGCAGGAGGCCTCGATCTTCCGGGGCCTCTCCGTCGAGGACAACATCCGTGCCGCGCTGGAGGTGGTGGAGCCCAAGCGCGACCGGCGCGAGCAGATGCTGGACAGCCTGCTGGCCGAATTCGGCATCGCGCACCTGCGCCGCGCGCCCTCGCTCGCGCTGTCGGGCGGCGAGCGGCGGCGCTGCGAGATCGCGCGCGCACTCGCCACCCACCCGGCCTACATCCTGCTGGACGAGCCGCTGGCGGGCATTGATCCCATCGCGGTGGGCGAAATCCGCGACCTGGTGAAGCACCTGAAGAACCGCGGCATCGGCGTGCTCATCACCGACCACAATGTGCGCGAGACGCTGGAGATCATTGACCGCGCCTACATCATGCATGACGGCCAGGTGCTGATGGAGGGCCGCCCGCAGGAGATCGTCGCCCATGAAGGCGTGCGGCGCGTCTATCTGGGCGAAAAATTCAGCCTTTGAGGGGGCCGGTGCCACCTGCCTCCACCCCTGACGGCGCCTGATGGCCTCCATGCTCGGCCCCCGCCTCGACCTGCGGCAGTCGCAGTCGCTGGTGATGACGCCGCAGCTGCGGCAGGCGATCAAGCTGCTGCAATCCTCCAACATGGAGGTGATGGCCTTCGTCGACGAGGAGCTGGAGCGCAACCCGCTGCTGGAGCGCGACGAAGCGCGCCTCGTGGCCGTGGCCGCCGAGGCGCCGCCCCCCGACGCCGCCGCCGCCGCCAGCGCCGATACCTTCCCCGAACCGGCGCTCGATGCCGATTATTCCAACGTGGTGGATGCGGGCGAGGCGCATACGCCCGATTTTGGGCCGGTGGGTTCCGGTGGCCGCGCGGATTTCAGCGATGACCTCTCGGGCATCGAGGAGATGGCCGGCGCCGGCCCTTCGCTTCGTGAGCGCCTGGCCGAACAGCTCCGCCTCAACCTCCCCGAGGGGCAGGAGCGGCTGATCGGCGCGGCGTTGCTGGCGATGGTGGAGCCCAGCGGCCGCCTGACCCTGGACGCCGACGCCATGGCCGCCCGCCTGGGCTGCGATGTCGCGGTGGTCGAGCGCGTGCGCCGCGCCATGCAGCGCTTCGAGCCGGTGGGCATGTTCTGCCGCGACCTGCGCGAATGCCTGCAGGTGCAGCTGGAGGAGCAGGGCCGCTACGACCCCTACATGGCCCGCCTGCTGGACCACCTGCCCCTGCTGGCCCGGCGCGACATGCGCGGGCTGATGGAAGCCTGCGGCGTGGATTCCGAGGACCTGGCCGAGATGGTGGCCGAGCTCAGGCGGCTCGACCCCAAGCCTGGCGCCGGCGCCGATGACACGCCCTTGCAGACCATCCAGCCCGATGTGCTGATGCGGCCCTCGCCCGAGGGCGGCTGGGTGCTGGAGCTGAACCCCGAGACCCTGCCCCGCGTGCTGGTCAACCGCGGCTTCGCCGCCCGCGCCGTGGTGAACCTGCGCGACCGCGAGCAGAAGACCTTCCTGGCCGAGCAGCTGCAATCCGCGAACTGGCTGGTGAAGAGCCTGGAGCAGCGCGCGAACACCATCCTGAAGGTGGCGGGCGAGATCATCCGCCGGCAGGACGCCTTCTTCCGCCATGGCGTCGAGCACCTGCGCCCGTTGATCCTGCGCGACGTGGCGGAAGCCGTGGAGATGCACGAGAGCACCGTCAGCCGCGTCACCGCCAACAAGTATCTCGCGACACCGCGCGGCACGCTGGAGCTGAAGTATTTCTTCACCACCGCCATCGCCGGTACCGCGGGTGGCGAGAGCGTGAGTGCCGAGGCGGTGCGTCATCGCATCCGCGGAATGATCAGCGCCGAGACGCCCTGCGCCATTCTTTCGGATGATGCAATCGTGTTGCGTCTACGTGAAGAAGGCGTGGACATCGCGCGCCGAACCGTGGCCAAATACCGGGAAGCGATGCGCATCCCGTCATCGGTGCAGCGCAAGCGCGAAAAGGCCGTCACGGCCTGAAGGGCGACCTCCCTGCTGGCCGGATGACGGCTGGACAGAGGAAAGGTAGCCCATGCACATCACTGTCGCTGGCAAGCAGGTCGAGACATCGGACGCGCTGCGCGTCCATGTGGCCGACGGACTGGAAGCGATCACGGGCAAGTATTTCGACCACGCGCTGGAAGCGCGCGTCACCTTCCACAAGGGCGCCAAGGGCAGCAGTGGCGGGCATTTCGCCTGCGACATCAACCTCCATGCCGGGCGCGGGCTGAGCCTGCGCGGCGAAGGGCAGGGGCCCGACGCGCAGCGCGCCTTCGACGAGGCGGCCGAGCATGTGGCCAAGCGCCTGCGCCGCTACCGCCGCCGCGCCAATGAGCATGCCCGCGGCCAGGCGTCGGAGCGCGAGACGTCCGAGGTGCTGCGCGAATATGTCGTCACGCATGATGAGGACGCGGAGGAGGGCGAGGCCATCACCAGCGCCGACCACCCCGCCGTGGTGGCGGAGCCGCTGGGCGAACTGCATGTGCTCTCGGTGGGCGAGGCGACCATGCGGCTTGATCTCTCCGGCGCGCCGGTGGTGGTGTTCCGCAACAGCGTGAGCCGCACGATCAACGTGGTCTATCGCCGCGCCGACGGGCATGTGGGGTGGATAGACCCCGGCTGACGCCGGTGCCGGACCTGCTGGAACGGGACACGCGATTCACGCCTCCGGGCTGCGCCCTACGGCGATCGCGTGTCAGTGATGAAACAGGTCCGGCTCCTCATACCCCAGCAGGTCGAGCTTTCCGCGCGTGGGGAGAAAATCGTAGCAGGCCTGGGCCAGTTCCAGCCTGCCCTCGCGCTTCAGCAGCGCCTCCAGCTTGGCCCAGAGCGCGTGCAGGTGCAGCACGTCGCTCGCGGCATAGGCGCATTGCTCGGGGGTGAGTTCGAGGGCGCCCCAGTCGCTCGTCTGCTGCTGCTTGCTGATCTCGACGCCCAGCAATTCGCGCAGCAGATCCTTCAGCCCGTGCCGGTCCGTGTAGGTCCGCACCAGCTTGGAGGCGATCTTGGTGCAGCGCACGGGGCGGATGTCCACGCCCAGCGCATGGTGCAGCAGCCCCACGTCGAAGCGGGCGAAGTGGAACAGCTTCACCACGCCCGGGTCGCTCATCAGCGCGGCCAGGTTGGGCGCCTTGTAGCCATGCCCGCCCAGGCTCTCGGGGATGAGCTGCACCAGATGCGCCGCGCCATCGCCGGAGGAGAGCTGCACAAGGCACAGCCGGTCGCGCCGCGCGTCCAGGCCCATCGCCTCCGTGTCCACCGCCACCACCGGCCCGAGGTCGAGCCCCGCGGGCAGGTCGTGCAAATGCAGGTGGACGGGGCCGGCCGGCGTGAACATGGTCTTCGCCATCGGGCGCACCTCGATCTCTGTCTGGGGGAGTGCGGAGAGGGATAGCCCCGGCCCCGGCCAGGCGGCAAGCCACCGCAGGCTGCGACCGCGCCCGGCGCCGCGATGCAGGGTTGGCAAATGGCGCGCCCGCCTTGACCCTGGCCGCGCCGCGCCCGTGAATGAGGGCAGATGAGCCACCACGACCTGCTTCGCCCCGGCCAGACCTGCTGGCGCACCGTCCGCGCCGACCGCATGGCCGTCGTCGTGGACGCGGCCGATTATTTCCGCGCGGCGCGCGACGCCATGCTGCGGGCGCGCCGGCGCATCATGCTGATCGGCTGGGACTTTGACGCGCGCATCGAGCTGACGCCGGGCGAGACGGAAGAGGGCGCGCCGCCCCGGCTGGGCGACTTCATCCTGTGGCTGGTGCGGAGGCGGCCGGAGCTCGAGGTCTTCATCCTGCGCTGGGATCTGGGCGCGGTCCGCACCCTGTTCCGCGGCACCACCTTCTTCACCCTGCTGCGCTGGAAGGCGCATCCGCGCATCACCGCGCGGCTGGATGGCGCGCACCCCGTGGGCGGCTCGCAGCACCAGAAGATCCTGGTGCTGGACGACGCCATCGCCTTCTGTGGCGGCATCGACATGACGGGCGAGCGCTGGGACACGCGCGACCACGCCGATGACGAGCCGCGCCGCATCCGCCCCAATGGCGCGCCCGAGAAGCCCTGGCACGACGCGACCACGGCGCTGACCGGGCCGGCCGCCGCGGCACTCGGCGAACTCGCGCGCGAACGCTGGAAGATCGCGGGCGGTGCCGAATTGCCGCCGGTGGAGGGCGGGGGCGATCTCTGGCCCGACTGGCTCGCGCCGCAATTCGAGGATGTCGAGATCGGCATCGCGCGCACGCGGCCCGAGATGCCGGATACACCCGCCATCCATGAGATCGAGGCGCTGTATCTCGACCTCATCCTGCGCGCGCGGCGGCACATCTATGCCGAAAGCCAGTATTTCGCCTCCCGCCGCATCGCCGAGGCCATGGCGCGGCGCCTGGCCGAGCCCGACGGGCCCGAGATCGTGCTGGTGAACCCGCACACCGCCCAGGGCTGGCTGGAGCCCATCGCCATGGACACCGCCCGCGCGCGGCTGCGCGAGGCGCTGCGCGGGCACGACCCGCATGGGCGCTTCCGCATCTACCACCCCGTCACCGCGGCCGGCCGGCACATCTACGTCCACGCGAAGGTCATGGTGGTGGACGAGGAGGTGCTGCGCGTCGGCTCCTCCAACATGAACAACCGCTCGCTGCGCCTCGACGTGGAGTGCGACGTGGTGCTGGAGGGGCGCGACGACGCCACGCGCGCCTCCATCACCAGCGTGCGCGACGGGCTGATGGCGGAGCATCTGGGTGTGGCGCGCGAGGAGGTCGCGGCGCGCATCGCGGAAGGTGGTTCCCTCATCGGCGCGATCGAGGCGCTGCGCGGCGAGGGGCGCAGCCTCGTGCCCTATGAGACGCCGGACCTGAACGCCGTCGAGACCTGGCTCGCGGACAATGAGGTGCTGGACCCGGAGGGGCCGGGCGAGGCCTTCGAAAGCCTGGCGAAGCGTGGCCTGTTCCGCCGCTTCGGGCGGCTGCGCCTCGCGCGGTCCCGGCGCGATTGACCCATCCTGGCGCGGGGCGCAACTTCGCGCCAAACCCGGAGGAGAGACCCATGCTCGAAACCCATCCCCGCCGCGAACTCCGCATCTCGTCCATGCACGACAAGGTGAGCCCGGCCGAATGGCAGGCCCGCGTGGACACCGCCGCCGCCTACCGTCTGGTGGTGCTCTACGGCATGGACGACATGGGGGCGAACCACATCTCGACGCGCGTGCCGGGCGAAGGGCACAACTTCCTCATCAACCCCTATGGCATGATGTATGACGAGATCACGGCCAGTTCGCTCATCAAGATTGACGAGCATGGCAATGTGCTGGGCAAGCCCGACTACGGGGATTTCGACTTCGGCATCAACCGCGCGGGCTTCGTCATCCATTCCGCCGTGCACATGGCGCGCGAGGATGCGGGCTGCGTCATCCATACCCACACCTGGCCGGGCATGGCCGTCTCCTCGCTGGAATGCGGGCTGCTGCCGCTGACGCAGACGGCGATGCGCTTCGCCAAGGTGCGCTACCACGACTTCAACTCCGTGGTGCTGGACCTCAGCGAGCAGGACCGGCTGGTGCGCGACCTGGGCGACGCCAACTGCATGGTGCTGCGCAACCACGGGCTGCTGGTGACGGGCAACACGGTGGCGGAGGCCTTCAACTGGCTGCACCGCATGGAGAAGAGCTGCATGGCGCAGCTCGCCGCCATGGCCTGCAACTCGCCCCTGCAGAAGGTGGCGCCGGAGGTCATCGAGAAGACCTGGCTCGCCTACCAGCCCGGCACGCGCCGCCCCTATGGCGTGATGGAATGGCCCGCCCTGCTGCGCCAGCTCGACCGGAAGAACCCCGGCTACGACGTCTGAGCCACGGGCAACCAAGCGGCGCGTGGCGCGCTTTTCCCTAGAGACGGCCTGGTCCGGGCCGTCACGGGGACAAGGAAGGCCGCCATGGTCGCCATTGCCACGCCGGGGCTCGCGAGGCCCCTGCATCCTTTTCACGCCATACTGCTTGCCTTCCCGCTGCCGCTCTTCCTGGGCGCGCTGCTGAGTGACCTGGCCTATGGCGCCAACTACCACCAGCAATGGGCCAACTTCGCCTCCTGGCTGATCGCGGGCGGGCTGCTGATGGGCGGCCTCGCGCTGCTCTGGGCGGTGGTGGAGCTGTTCCTCCTGCCGCGGCCGCTGCGCCGCTGGCACGGCTTCTACATCCTGGCCCTGCTGGTCATGTGGGGGGTGGGCTTCATCAACGCCCTGATCCACGCAAACGACGCCTGGGCGAGCATGCCGGAGGGCCTCTGGCTTTCCATCGCGACGGTTCTGCTGGCGCTGCTGGCGAGCTGGATGGGCTATTCCCGCTTCGAACGAGGAGATGTGCGATGAAGCGCCGCAGCTTCGCCACCGGCGTGGCCACCCTCGCGCTCGCCGCCTGCAACGAGGAACCCGGCGCGGTGCAGACGGGCCAATCGCCCAACCTGCCCCAGCCCAGCCGCGGCCTGCTGCCCGACATGACCATCCCCCGCCCGGCTGGCTGGGGCAATGACATGCCAGTGGTGCCCGAGGGCTACACCATCACCGCCATCGCGACCGACCTTCGCATTCCGCGCCAGACGCTGCTGCTGCCCAATGGCGACATCCTGGTGGCCGAGGGGTCGGGCGGCAACGCGCCGGTTCTGCGCCCGAAGGACTTCATCGCGGGCATCATCAAGTCCTGGGGCCGGAGCGGCGTCTCGGGCGGCAACCGACTGACGGTGCTGCGCGATGCCGATGGCGACGGCGTCTATGAGACACGGCGCGTCTATGCGGAGGGGCTGAACGCGCCCTATGGCCTCGCGCTGGTGGGCGGCACGATCTACGTGGCGAACCAGGATGCGCTGGTGGCCTTCGACCATGCGGAGGGCACGCTGGAGGCCATGGGTCCGCCGCGCCTGGTGGCGCGCCTGCCATCGGCCATCAACCACCACTGGACCAAGGCCCTGACCGCGAGTGCCGATGGGCGCTTCCTCTATGTGGGCATCGGCTCCAACAGCAACATCACGGAGCGCGGCTGGCCGGCCGAGGAGAACCGCGCCATGGTCTGGGAGATCGACGCCGCGACCGGCGCGCACCGCCCCTACGCCACCGGCCTTCGCAACCCCACCGCGCTGACCATCCAGCCCGACACCGGCCAGCTCTGGGCCGTGGTGAACGAGCGCGACGAGATCGGCCCCGACCTGGTGCCCGACTACCTCACCTCCGTGCGCGAGGGCGGCTTCTATGGCTGGCCCTACAGCTACTGGGGCAACCATGTGGATGAGCGCGTGCGCCCGCAGGACCCGGAGCGCGTGGCCGCGGCACTCACGCCCGACTACAGCCTGGGCGCGCATGTGGCGGCACTCGGCGTCGCCTTCTCGACGCCCGCCATGGGGCCCGCCTTCGCGGAAGGTGCCTTCGTGGGGATGCACGGCAGTTGGAACCGCACGCCGCCCTCGGGCTACAAGGTGGTCTTCGTGCCCTTCCGCGACGGCCGCCCCGTGGGCGAGGCGGTGGACTTCATCTCGGGCTTCCTCGACGCCGAAGGCAACGCGCGCGGAAGGCCGGTGGGCGTCACGGTGGACCCGCGCGGCGCCCTGATCATGGCCGATGACCTCACCAACACCATCTGGCGCGTGACGGCGCCCGGGGTGACCTAGCCGCCAGCGCCCCTCACGACTTCGGCGCGGCCAGGAATGCCAGCACGGCCGCGTTGAAGTCGGCCGGGTTGTCATTGTTCAGCCCGTGCGTGGCGCGTGCGATGGTCACGCGCCGCACATGGGGAATGACGCGTTCCAGCGCGTCCATGATGCGCCCGAACTGCGGCTGGCTCTGGTCGCCTCCCAGCAGCAGGGTGGGGGCCTGGATGGCCTCGGCCGAGGCGCGGGAATAGGGCGCGCGGCGCTCATCCACCTGGCCCAGCAGGGTGCGGGCGTTGTCGCGGCTGATGCGCTTGCGGTCCTCCGGGCGGCGGGCCCAGGCGCCGGGGCCGCCCGTCGCCTCGGCGGCGTGGGTCAGGCCGCCCTCGACATCCCCCGAGCCGATCATGGCCGCGGCGCGCGCGAAGGCGGCCCCCTGCGCGCCAGAGGGCGGCGCGCCGCCCAGGCTTTCATCCAGCTCCCCGCCCGGCTCGGCCAGGACCAGCGCGCGAACGAGGTGCGGGTGGCGCTCGGCCACGCGGAAGGCGATGTGCCCGCCGCGCGAATGGCCCAGCAGCGCCACCGGCCCCGCGCCGAGGGCGGCGATGACGCCCGCCACATCGGCCACGTGGCGGTCTATGGTGAAATCACCGCCTTCCTCCCACTGGCCGGGCCAGCAATGCCGCATGCTGAGCGCCATGACGCGGTGGCCGGCGGCGGCGAAGGCCTCCATCTGGGGCGCGAAGCTGCGCTGGTCGCCCAGGGTGCCGTGCACCAGCAGCAAGGGCGGGCCCTGGCCCGCTTCGGCATAGGCGATGGGATGACCGTCCACGGTGATGCTGGGCATGACGTTCCTCTTCCTGCCGCAGCGTCCCATGCCGCGGCCGGGACGTGAAGACGGCCGTGCCAATCTCAGGGTGTTGGCAAGGAATGGGAGTGCTACTCTGGGGCGGTCACGAGGAGGGCCCGCATTGCACCCTGACCTGGGCCGCGGCAGCCTGCGGCCCATCCCCGAACTGCCCGGCGGCGCGCCGCTGCTGGGGCATCTCCGCGCCATGGCCGCCGCGCCGCACCTCTTTCCGGTGCGCGCGCTGGCCGCGCATGGCGGCCTCGCCGCCTGGCGGGTGGGGCCGCGCCGCGTGGTGGCGGTGGGTCGGGCGGACCTGGCGCGGCATGTGCTGGTCACGGCGGCCGATCGCTATCCGCGCGGGGCGGTGAACCGCAACCTCGGCACCGTCATCGGCGACGGGCTGCTGGCGACCGAGGGCGAGCCCTGGCTCGCCCGCCGCCGCGCGCTGCAACCCGCCTTCCGGCCCGACCGCCTGCACGCGCTGGCCGCGGCCACCCACGCCGTGATGGGCGAGGTGCTCGCCCGCTGGCACGCCGGCGAGGTGCTGGACGCGCTGACGGAGGCGCGGCGCATCGCCATCCGCGTCATCGGCCGCGCGCTGCTCTCGCTCGACATTGACGAGGCGCGGGGGGCGGAATTCACGACGGCGGTGCAGGAGAGCCTGTGCATCTCTCGCGCCGCAACTGGTCGCTGCTGCGCCTGCCGCTCTGGATGCTGACGCCGCTGCACCGCGCCCTGCTGGGCACGCGCCGCACGCTGGATGATTTCGTGGGCGCGGTGATTGACGCGCGCCTGGCCGACCCCGGCGCCGCGCCCGATGACATGCTGGCCGCCATCATGGCCGGCAAGGCGGAGCTGTCGCGCGCGGCGCTGGTGAACGAGACCAAGACGCTGTTCGTGGCCGGCTTCGAGACGACCGCGACGGCGCTGACCTGGCTGTTCCATCTGCTGTCCCGCCACCCGGCATGGGCGGCCTCGCTGGGCGAGGAGGCGCGCGCGCTCGGCCGCCCGCCCGGCCTGTCGGACCTCCGGCAATTGCCCCGCATCGCGGCCACGGTGGAGGAGGCCATGCGCCTCTACCCGCCCGTCTACAACATGGGCCGCGAGGCGGCGCAGGACGACCTGCTGGACGGGCACGCCGTGCCAAAGGGGGTGACGGTGCTGGTCTCCATCCTCGCCATCCATCGCGACCCGGCCGCCTTCGAGGAGGCCACGCAGTTCCGCCCCGGGCGTTTCCTGGGTGACGGCGCGGCCGCGCGGCGCGCGCTGCTGCCCTATGCCTGGGGGCGGCACCAATGCATCGGGAACCACTTCGCCGACCTGGAGCTGGCGCTGGTGCTGGCGCGCATCGTGGCCGCGCGGCGGCTGCTGCCGGTGGAGGAGGGGGAGGTGGGGCTGCTGGGCCGCACCACCCTGGTGCCCGACCGGCCCATCCGGCTGAAGGTCGCGCCCCTGGCGCGCGGTGAGGTCGCGCCGGCATGAGCGCGCGGGCGGAGGAGGCGCCGGCCCAATGGCGCATCCTGGACACCGATGACGCCGCGGCCGTGGCGGAATACGAGCGCGCCTTCCACCGCGCCTTCCGCGACATCCGCCCTGACGGGCTGCTGCGGCGGCTCTGGCATTGGGATGACGCGGCCGGCCGCCTCGCCTCGCCCGTGCCCTATGCGGAGCAGCGCGTCTATGTGGAGGAGGATGCCGCGGGCCAGGTGCGGCGCGGCATGGCGGTGAACCTCACGGGCCGCATCCAGCAGGCGGGGCGCTTCGGCTTCACCCTGCCGCTGCACGAGCCGGGCAGCGCGGAAATCCTGGTCTTCTTCATTGACGGCGCCTGGAACTTCGCGGGCACGGTGGGCTTCTGGGCGCGCTGCGCGGCGGATCTGCAGGGGCTGGGCCTCGTCACCGGCTATGGCACCACGGCGCCGCGCCCGCTTCCCATCTATCGCCGCTTCGGCGCCGAGGTGGTGGAGCGGCGGGAGCTGGAGGGCGAGACGCGCTTCCTGCTGCGCTTCGACTTCCGCCGCAGCTGGTTCGTGCCCCGCCGCGAGGGCGGCGCATGACGGACGACTTCACCACCCAGCCCTGGCCGAAGCTGCGCGACGTGGTGCTGGACATGCTCTCGCTCGCGCGGCCTCTGACCTGCCATGGCGCGATGGAGGCGGACATCACCGAGGCGCTGGCGCTGATCCGCGCGCGCCGGCGCCAGGACCGCCAGCCCGTCTCGCTGCACGCCTTCCTGCTGCACGCCCTGGCCCATGCGGCGGCCGAGTGCCCGGAGGTGCTGACCTTCCGGCATGGACGCCGCCTGGTCACCTTCCGCGACGCGGATGTGGCGACGGTGGTGGACCGCAGGCAGCCGGACGGCACGCGCCTGCCCATGGGCCTGACCATCCGCGCGGCCCAGACCAAGACGGTGATGCAGATCCATGACGAGCTGCGCGCCGCCATCCGCGGCGACCTGACGCGCACGGCGGAGGTGAAGCGCCGGCGGATGCTGGGGCGCCTGCCGAAATTCCTCCGCAAACTGATCCTGCGGCGCATCGCGCAGGACCCGCATCTGCTGCGCCGCGTGCAGGGGACCATCGGGCTGACCAGCCTGCAAAGGCCGGGGCTCGATTTTCCCTTCACCGCCTTCCCGCCCAATGTCTTCACCATCACGGTGGCGGTGGGCGGCATCGCGCGGCGGCCCTGCCCTGAGGGGGGGCCGCCGCGCCATGTCGTGCTGCTGGGGGGTGCCATGGACCACGCCGTGCTGGACGGCGCGGCCCTGGCCCGCTTCAGCGTGGCCCTGCGGCGAAGGATCGCCTCCGCCGAGGGCCTTCGCTGAACCTTACTCGGCCGGGGCCGCCGCCGGGTTGGGCCGCCGCCGCTTGGACAGCCCGGCCATGATCGAGCCCGTGATGCCCTTGGGCATGTAGATGATGAAGAGCACCAGCAGCAGCCCGTAGATGGTGCCGTCCAGCCCATGGATGTCATGGCCGAAGGTGACGCGCAGCGTCTCGGCCAGCAGCAGGGTGAAGACGGCGCCGACGGTCGGGCCCAGCTGCGTGAACAGCCCGCCCGCGATGACCGCGAAGACGATCTGCAGCGAGATGGCGATGCCCGACACCGTCTCCGGGTTGATGTACATCTGGTACTGCGCGTAGAGCGCGCCGCCCAGCGTGGTCATGGCGGCGCTGATCATCAGGATCATCAGCTTGGCGCGGGTGACGTTGACGCCGACCGAGGCCGCCGCGTCCTCGTCTTCCGACGAGGCCTCCAGCGCGTAGCGCAGCATGGAACGGTCCACCAGGCGCCAGATGACCAACCCGCCCAGCCAGACCAGCAGGGCCACGTAGAAGAAGGTCGCGCGGTCGCCGAATTGCAGGGCGAGGAAGGAGGTGCCCTCCGGCACGCCCGTCACCGTCATGCCGAGCGAGCCGCCCGTCTGGTCGCGCAGGCCCACGATGGTGAGGCGCACCACCTCGCCCAGCGCCAGCGTGACCAGCGCGAAGTAGTGGCCCACGATGCGGAAGCGGAAGCAGGGGTAGCCCACCAGCAGCGCCATCGCCATCGAGACCAGCATGGCCACCGGAATACTCACCCAGGGCGTCAGCCCCATGGTGTTCCAGAGCATGGTGGCCACATAGGCGCCGACGCCGAGGAAGGCGCCATGCCCCAGCGACACCATCCCGAAGCGCCCCATGATGGACCAGGAGGTGTAGACGAAGCCCCAGATCAGCACCGTGATGAGCAGGTGCAGGTGGTAGTTGCCCAGCCCCAGCAGCGGCACCACCGCCAGCGCCGCGATGCCGATGCCGCCCCAGATGCGCGTGTCCATGAACCTGCTCCCCTCAGCGGCTGAACAGGCCCTTGGGCCTGATGAACATCATGGCGATGAAGAAGCAGAAGGCGATGACGTAGCCCCACTCGATCTGGAACAGGTAGCCGCCCACCGAGATGAACTGCGCGAAGATGAAGGCGGCGACGAAGCCGCCCAGCATGTTGCCGAGCCCCCCCATCACGCAGACCATGAAGGTGATGGGCCCGAAGCTGAGGCCGATGGCCGGGTGCACGTCGTATTGCAGCACCAGCAGGCTGGCCGCCACACCCGCCATGCCGCCGCCGATCGCGGAGGTGATGAGGTAGATGCGCCGCGGATCCACGCCCATCAGCGGCATGATCTCGCGGTCCTGGGAGATGGCGCGGATGGCGGTGCCCAGATAGGTGCGCGTCAGGAACAGCCACAGCAGCAGCACGCCCACCAGGGCGGTGGCGAAGGCCAGGATGCGCGCGAAGCTGAAGAACATGTCCCCGAACTCGACCACCGGCATGCGGATGCCGATGTTGCGGAACTCGATCCCGAAGGCGAGCGTCGCGGCTGCCTGCAGGAAGAACAGCACGCCACCCGTCACCAGCAGCTGGTTGATGGGGGCCGTGCCCAGCACGGGTTCGATCACGAAGCGGTGGAGTATGACGCCCAACAGCGCCACCCCCAGCACGGCGGCCGTGATGGCGCCTGGCAGCGGCACCTCGTAGTACACGTAGAGGAAGAAGATGGCGTACATGCCCACCATCACCAGCTCGGCATAGCAGATCCAGACCACGTCGATCACGCCGAAGACGAGGTTCAGGCCCAGCGCCAGCAGCGCCAGCACGCCCCCCAGCAGCAGCCCGTTGATGATGGATTCGAGCAGGAAGCTGTCGAACATGTCGGGGTTCCTAAAGCGGGATGCGTCGAGGCGGGAACGCCGAAGACGTTGAATCCCGCGCTCCAATGCAGCTGTGGCCATGATGCGTCAGCGTCATGGTCACAGCCCGAGATAGGCGCGGCGGATTTCGGGCGAGGCGAGCAGATCGGCCGAGGCGCCGGACTGCTTGATGGTGCCGACCTCCAGCAGGTAGGCGCGGTCCACGACCTGCAGCACCTGATGGATGTTCTGCTCCACGATCAGCACGGTGTAGCCCTCGGCGCGGATGCGCTTCACGAGCTCGAACACCTGCTGGACGATGACGGGGGCGAGGCCCGCCGAGGGCTCGTCCATGAGGAGGAGTTTCGGCCCGCTCATCAGCCCGCGGCCGATGGCGCACATCTGCTGCTCGCCGCCCGACATGGTGCCGGCCATCTGCAACCGGCGTTCCTTCATGCGGGGGAACAGCTCGTAGACGAAGTCCAGCCGTTCGGCGAAGCGGCGCCGCGCCTCCGGGTGGAAGGCGCCCATGCGCAGGTTCTCCTCCACCGTCAGGCGGGGGAAGAGGCGCCGGTGCTCGGGCACATGGGCGATGCCCATCTCGACCACGCGGTGCGCGGGCACGCGCGAGAGGTCCTGCCCCTCCATCACCACGGTGCCGGCGGTGGGCGAGATGATCTTGGAGATGACGCGCAGCAGCGTGGTCTTGCCCGCGCCATTGGGGCCGATGACGCCCACCGCCTCGCCGGCGCGGACCTCCAGGCTCACGTCGAAGAGCGCGCGGAAGCTGCCATAGCCGGCGGAGACGCCCTTCACCTCCAGCATCGGGGGGGCGCTCAAGACCGGGCCTCGTCGAAGGTGATCTTCTCGGAACCGAGGTAGATCTCGATCACGCGCGGGTCGCGCGCCACCTCGCGCGGCAGGCCCTCGAAGATCTTCTCGCCATGGTCGAGCACGATGGCGCGGTCCACGACGCGCATCAGCACGCCCATGATGTGTTCCACCCAGATGATGGTGATGTTCTTCTCGCGCCGGATGTGGTTCAGCATGTCGGCGGCCGCGTTCATCTCGGTCTCGTCGAGGCCACCCAGGCTCTCATCGGCCAGCAGCAGGCGCGGCTGGGTGGCGATGGCGCGGGCCAGCTCCAGCTTCTTCAGGCCTGCGGCGCCAAGCGACGCCACCTCCGCCTGCGGGTCGGTCGGCAGGCCCACCAGCGTCAGCGCCTCCTCCGCCTGGTCCAGCGCCTTCGCGCGGCTGACGCTGCCGCGCTGGCCGTAGAAGGCGGCGGTGACGACATTGTCCAGGATGGTGAGCTGCTTGAACGGGCGCGGAATCTGGAAGGTGCGCCCGATGCCGCTGTGGCAGATCTCGATGGGCGCGAGACCGCCGATCTCGCGCCCCTCCAGCCGGATGGAACCCTCGCTGGGCTTCAGCAGCCCCGCGATCATGTTGAAGGTCGTGCTCTTGCCCGAGCCGTTGGGGCCGATCAGCCCCAGGATCTCGCCTTGTTCGAGCGCGAAGGAGATGCGGTTCACGGCCACGAAGCCGCTGAACCGCTTGGTCAGATTCTCGACCCGCAGCATGCTCTAGCGGGCGGCGTAGGCATGGCCCGCGGGCAGCGGGAGCACGGGGTCGGCGGTTTTCAGTGCCTCCGGCCACACGATCTTCGTCTGCCCGTCCACATACTGCATCACCACCGGCGTCGAGCGCGCATTCTGCCCCGCCATCGGGTGGCCCGGCGGGTTGAACTGCACGCCATAGCCCTGGATGGTCCCGCCCACCGGAATGTCGGTGGCGAGTGCCGCCTGGCGCAGCGCGTCGGGCGTGAAGCCGCCATGGTTGCGGATGGCGCGCGGCAGCACGTCCGTCAGCAGGATCCAGGTCTGGTTGAAGCCCATGGAGGTGTGCGGCGGCACCTCGGTCACGTTGGTCTCGGCGCGGTAGCGGCGGACCATCTCGGCCGTCACGTCGCCGAGGCCCGGCGCGAGCGAGGCCGGGTTCAGCAGCTGCGCCGCCACCGGGTCCACGTTGTAGATGTAGTTCGCGTCCTGCCGGAAGGTCTGCTGCAGGCGGTCAATCTGCCCATAGCCCGCCCCATGCCCGATCAGCGCGCGCCAGCGCAGGCCCAGCTCACGCGACTGGCGCAGGAAGAGTGTGATGTCGGGGTTGTAGCCGGTGTGCAGGATGACGTCCGGCCGCTCGCGCCGCAGCTTCGTGACCAGCGAGGAGAGGTCGGGCGCGGTGGCCGCATAGCCCTCCTTCAGCACCAGGCGCAGGCCGAGTTCGCGCGCGGTGGCCTCGTTGCCGGCGGCCACGCCGGCGCCATAGGGGCCGTCCTCGTAGATGATGGCCACGCGCACGTCGCGCACGGGCTTGCCCAGGCGGGACTGCGCGTTCTCCGCCACGAAGCGGCAGGAGGCCTCGCCGAACTGGTCGCTGTGCACCTGCGCGCGGAAGACGTATTCGAGGTTGCGGTCCTTGAACACCGACGACGCCACGCAGACATTCGCCCACATGAAGCGGCGCTGCTGGTTCACGCGCTGCGCCATCGGCACGCAATGCGCGGACGAGAACACGCCCATGATGATGTCCACGCGCTCCTGCTCCAAGAGGCGCGTCATCTCGTTGATGGCGACCTCGGTGCGGGACTGCGCGTCGGCGTAGATGGCGTTGAGGCGATGGCCTTCCACGCCGCCACGCTCATTGATCATGTCGATGGCGTGCTTGGTGCCGATCGCGGAGGCGAGCGAGCCGCCGCCCGCGAAGGGCCCGGTGTAGTCATAGATGACGCCGAGCTTGATCTCGCGCTGCTGCCCGAAGGCCGTGGCGGGGACCAGCGGCAGCGCGCTCGCGCCACCCAGCAATCCGCGCCGGCTCAGATGATGGTGCATCCTGTCCCTCCCTGTCGTTCCGATTGTGCGGCTCTGCTGGCCGTTGGACGTTCCGGGGGTGAGTGCAGCGGGCGAGGGGATTGCTGTCAATGGGGAAAAGCGGTGGGGGGAAAAGCGCCGGGCGATGCACCGCCCGGCGCGTCGTGCCTCAGCCCCCGCGGTGGAAGGCGGCGCGGTCCATGCGGCCGAGTTCCGTCAGCAGCAGGGGCCACAGCCGCAGCCCCTCGTCGAAGGAGGAGAGGCGGAAGAACTCGTTGGGCGCATGCGCGTCCTCGTCCGCGCTGGACAGGCCGAACATCAGGCTGTCCATGCCGAGCTTCTCCTGGAAGATGGTGGTGATGGGCACGGTGCCGCCCAGGCGCGTCAGCGCGGGCTCACCACCCTTCTCCCGCCGCAGCACGGCAGTGGCGGCCGCGCGCAGCGGGTGGTCGCCGCCCAGCGTGTAAGCGCGGGTGCCGCCCGGCTGGTATTCGAAGGTGAGCGCCACGCCGGGCGGCGCGTGGCGTTCCAGATGCGCCTTCACCGCGGCCTGCGCGCCCTTCGGGTCCTGGCCGGGAATGAGGCGCATGGTCAGCTTCACATGCGCCTCGGCCGGGGTGACGGTCTTGCCGCCCTCGCCGATATAGCCGCCCCACATGCCGTTTACCTCGACGGTGGGGCGCAGCGTGGTGCGTTCGCGCACCGTATAGGCGGGGTCGCCGAAGGGGGTCGCGTCATAGAGCGCGTACCAGGCCGCCTCGTCGAAGGGCAGGGTGGCCGCCTCGGCGCGCAGCGCGTTGGTCATGGGCGGCGCGCCGGCCTCGAAGCCCTCCACCACCACGCGGCCATGCTCGTCGTGCAGCGTCGCGATCAGCCGCGCCATCTCGTGCAGGGCGTTGCGCAGCGCGCCGCCCACCTTGCCCGAATGGGCGTCCTTCCTCGCGGTCCGCAGGCTGAAGCGCAGCGAGGTGATGCCGCGGCAGCCGATGTTCAGCATGGGCTGCGGGCCCGAGGCGCCGCCGCCATCGGCCGAGAGCATGGCGTCCGCCGCCAGCAGCTCGCGATGCGCCTCGATCAGCACGGGCAGGCTCGGGCTGCCCACCTCCTCCTCGCCTTCCAGGAAGAGCTTCACGTTCACGGGGCAGCCGCCCTCGACCGCCAGGAAGGCGCCCACCGTCTCGATGGCGATGGTGGTGGAGCCCTTCACGTCCGAGGCGCCGCGCGCATAGATCCGCCCGTCGCGGATGGTGGGCTCGAAGGGCGGGGAGTGCCACAGCTCCATCGGGTCCGCGGGCTGCACGTCGTAATGGCCGTAGATCATGATGGTGGGCTTGTCGGGCCCCGCGCCCAGCCAGGCGCCATAGACGGCGGGCTGCCCGCCCTTGGGCATGCCGGGCGCGTCCAGCAGCCGCACATCCTGCAGGCCCAGCGCGCGCAGCCGCTCCAGCAGGAATTCCCGCGCGCCGCGCATGCCATGCTCATAGGCCGGGTCGGTGCTGACCGAGGGCAGGCGGATCAAGGCCAGCAGCCGGTCCAGGATGGCCTCGCGCTGGCCGGCCAGGTGACGCGCGACTTGTTCGCTCATGCAGGGATCTCCGCTTTTCCGCGGCCGAGGCTAGATCAGCGGCGAGGGGCTGGGAATTGGCGCGCCGGGGGCACACCTTCCGATGCTGGCATCGCCGATGCGCTGTGATAATCTGCGGCGGTCGCGCAGGCGGCGGAAGGGAAAGCAGGACATGGCGTTCCGGCCAAGGATGTCTCCGGTTGCAAGCGGGGCCGCGCGTCTCCACGTGCGGGTGTGATGGCTGCCATCCGCGTCGCCTCCGTCCGCCACATCCACCCCGATGTCGCCGCGCGTTTGTGCCGGCAGCGCCTGGGGCCGGAAACGCCGGCCATGCTGCTGGTCTTCTGCGGCGGCAAGCATGACCCCGAGGCCATGCTCGCGGCGCTGCGCGCGGAATTCGGCCCGGTGCCCGTCCATGGCGGTTCCGCGGCCGGCGTCATCGGCCGCGAGGGCTGCGGCTATGCCGGCTTCGAACTGGGCGTGCTGGCCATCATGGACCCTGGCCTCGTTCCCCAGGCGGTAATGACCGAGGGGCTGCGCCAGGACGAGGTGGCGGCCGGCGCGGAGCTGGGCGCCGCGGTGGGCGCCATCGCGAGCCCCGATGCCGCGGTGATGCTGCTGTTCGACAGCGTGGCCTCCCGCGCGCCGCCGCGGCTGCACTTCGCCAGCTCCATCGTGGAGGGCTTCCATGACGGCTTCGGCAACACGCCGCTCCAGCTCTTCGGCGGCGGGCTGCTGACCGACATGAATCTGACCGGCGGCTGGGTCTTCGCCGGCGACCGCGTGCTGAAGCACGCCGCGGTCGCGCTGGTGTTCCCGCCCGGCGTCGCGGTCGAGACGGTCATCATGCATGGCTGCCGGCCCATCAGCTCCTTCGTGGAGATCACGCGCATCCAGGGCGCCGAGGTGTTCGAGCTGGATGGCGAACCGGCACTCACCGTCATCGAGCGCATGCTGGGCCTGCCCCCAGGCGAGGTGCGCGGGCAGGAACTCTCGCTGACGGTGACGCTGGGCCAGAAGCTGGGCGACCCCTACGCCCCCTACCAGGAGGGCGACTATGTCAACCGCCTCATCCTGCGCGCCACGCCCGAGGCGGGCTCGGTCACGCTGTTCGAGCCGGACTTCGCCCTCGGCGCCCAGGTGCAGATCATGAGCCGCGACAACTCGCTCATGCTCGATTCCGTGCGCCGGGGTGTCGCGGCGATGAATGCGGGGCTGGTCGGCACCGACCCCCTCTTCGCCCTCTACATAGACTGCGCGGGCCGCGCGAGTGCCCGCAGCGGCGCCGCCATCGAGGAGGCGGAGCTGGTGGCGCAGGGCTTCGCGCCCGAGGTGCCGCTGCTGGGCTTCTATTCCGGGGTGGAGGTGGCCCAGGTGGGGGGCGGCATCGGGCGTTCCCTCGACTGGACCGGGGTGCTGGCCGTGCTGCGCCGCCGATGAGCCGCCACCCACCCCCGCAGAACCCGATCGAGCGCGAACTCGCCTACTACAGGCGCGAGTGCAACGACCTGGGTGCGAGGCTGCTGCGCCTGCAGGAGGAGCAGAGCCAGGCCTTCCGCGAGGCGCGCCGCAGCCGCACCGTGGCCAAGCTGATCCGGGAGGCGCACCGGCTGACCGATCTCTGCGAACTGCCCGGCGAGATCGGCGAGCCCATGCTGGAAGTGGTGGTGGACAACGCGCTCTGCGACCGCGCGGCCTTCCTGGAGCGCCTGGGCCAGGAGGAGCCGCCGCGCTTCCGCATCACCCACATGATCGGCATGGGCGGCGAGGCCTGGCAGCAGGAGGTGGTGCTGCCCACGGCGCCCGGTTTCTTCTTCACCACCTCGCGCACGCCGCTCGAGCCGCCGGCCTATGAGCTGACCTCGATCCTCCGCACGCCCTATGTGCTCTGGGCGCATGACCCCGGCAGCGGGGTCGCGCTCATCATGGGCAACCACAGCGAGGGCAACGTCACCCGCCCCTTCGAGGCGCGGGACCAGGAGTTGGTGGAGGGGGCGCTTTCCGTCTACATCGACGTGCGCGCGCGCAAGGCCGCGGAGGCGGAGCTGCGCGCGGCGAAGCTGGCCGCGGAGGCGAGCGGCGCCGCCCGCGCGCGCTTCCTGGCCACGCTGAGCCATGAGCTTCGCACGCCGCTGAATTCCATCATCGGGTTTTCGGAGATCCTGGCGCCGGGCTCCACCATCTCGCCCACCCCGGCGCAGCGCGGCGCCTATATCGCGCAGATCCATGACTCCGGCCGCATGCTCCTGGAGTTGATCGACAACATCCTGGACTACGCCAGCCTGGAGAACGCGACCCCGCAGCTGCGGCGCGAATGGATCGCGGGGCGGTCGCTGCTGGACGCGGCCCTGGGCGAGGCGGGCTCCATCGCGCTGCGCCAGGGGGTGGAGCTGGTCTGCGACCCGCCCGAGGAAGGGCTGCAATTGCATGTGGACCGGCTGCGCTTCCGCCAGGTGCTGACCAACCTGCTGGGCAATGCGGTGAAGTTCACGCCCGCCCGCGGCCGCGTCAGCCTCTCCATTCTGGCCACGACCGAGGGCGGGGCCCCCAACGGTGGAGCCATGGTGTGCGTGACGGATACGGGCATCGGCATCGCGCCCGAGGACATCCAGCGCGCCCTCGAACCCTTCCAGCAGGTCTCGGACGGGCATAGCCGGAGATTCGCGGGCACCGGCCTCGGCCTGCCCATCGCGAAGACGCTGGTGGAGGCGCATGGCGGCACGCTCCACATCGAGAGCGTGCCGGGGGAGGGCACCATCGTCACCGTGTCCCTGCCCCCCGAGGCGGTGCGGCGGCCGGGCGAGGGTTAGCGACCAATGGTGGCCGGCGCGGTCGCGGCCAGGGTGGCGAGGTTGCTGTCCACCGCCTCGAACAGGCCCCAGCACTCCGTATAGCCCTGCGGGAAGCCGGGTGAGCCGGCCTCGGCATCCTGCTGGCGCGCATGGATGTAGTTGGTCCAGCGGCGGGTCGCGGGGCGGCGGTGGTGGAAGTCGTGGCAGGGGGCATCGCCCACCAGCACGAAGAGCCGCACGAAGAGCTGCACGGTCAGCATGTTCAGCCACCAGCCGGCCCATTGCGCGAGGCCGCCCAGGCTGTCGGCGCGCCCGTTCGGCACCGGCCGGCCGGCGAAGACGCCCGTCGTGGCCTCGCAGACGAAGTGCTTGTCGCGCAGCGCGATGAAGCGCGCGTCGGGGAAGCGGTGCTCGCAGAGGATGCGGTAGATGGTCGCGACCTGGAGCAGCACGGTCACGGGCAGCACCCAGAGCAGCAGCAGCTCCATCACCGTGCCGGTCGCCAGCGCCAGGGCGATGAGGCCGGCCCAGAAGGCGCGGCCCATCCAGTCATGCCCGCGGTCCCCGGTGAAGAGGGAGGCCTGGATGCGGCGGCGCAGGAAGCGCAGGTGGAAGGCGGGCGAGACGGTGATCAGCGCCACGCGCCGCCACAGCTCGGCCTTGGGCAGGCCGGGTTCCAGCCGGCACATGCCCAGCACGAAATCGGCGAACTCATCCTCCTCGGTCAGCAGCTTCTTCGCGCTGTGGTGCATCATGTGCTCGCGCTGGTAGTCGTCGAAGCGCTTGAAGAGCAGGAAGGCCGAGACCATCCGCCCCACCTGGCGGTTGCGCCCGCGGTTGGCGAAGACGGTGCCGTGCGAGCAGTGGTGGAAGATCACCACCTGGAACAGCCCGAGGCCGGAGGAGGTCAGCAGCCACCCCAGCGGCAGCAGCAGCCAGGCGGCCAGCGGAGGGGCGGCGAGCATCAGGGGCAGGGCGCCGAGCGCCATGCCGCCCAGCACCAGCGCCAGCGCGCCGGCGACGAAATGCGCGGCCGGGCGGTCGGCGCGCGTCTCGCCTGGGGCCGGCATGGCGGTGAGCCAGGTGAGGAAGGGTTGCAACGCCGCCGGGAGACGGACGGCCATGGCTTCGCGGGGGTTGCGGAGGGCTGGCGCGGGGCTGAAGGCCGGCGCCTCCGCGGCGAAAGTGTCGCGGGAGAGAAACATCGGCAGCGTTCCTTGTCGAATGTCGCACTTTGTGGACTGGCGCCACCATACAACGTTCGAAAGGAATGCACGGCATAGGATCAATCATGAATGCGCGACGGGGCGGGCGCCGCATCGCGTTCACTTGAACCCTATTGTCTGGAGAGGGGTGGTGCCCAGGAAAGGACTCGAACCTTCACGACCTTGCGGTCACTGGCACCTGAAGCCAGCGCGTCTACCAATTCCACCACCTGGGCACGATGGGGTGAGCGGCCAGATAAAGGGGGGCCGGGGGGCCGTCAATCCCACCCCGCGCGGTTTTCGTCATCGCCGGCGCGGAGGAACCCCCTGGCCCCACGCGCCCGCCCCCCATATGGTCCGGCGCGACCGGAGGATGGTGCGATGCGCAAGGTGGCGACGGTGTTCGGTGGTGCGGGTTTCCTGGGGCGGCAGATCGTGCAGCGCCTGGTCCGCGAGGATTGGATGGTGCGGGTGGCCGTGCGCGACCCGGTGCGGGCGCATGGCATGCACACCATGGGCCGGGTGGGGCAGGTGGCGGCACTCGCCGCCGATGTGACGCGCGATTCGGGCGTGGCCCGCGCCGTCGAGGGTGCCGGCGTGGTGGTGAACTGCGTGGGCATCCTGCACGGCAATTTCGAGGCGGTGCAGGCGGAAGGCCCGGCGCGCATCGGGCGCCTCGCGGCCGCGGCGGGGGTGGAGAAGCTGGTCCATATCTCGGCCATCGGCGCCGACGCGACCAGCGAGAGCCGCTACGCCCGCAGCAAGGCGGCGGGCGAGGAGGGGCTGCGCGCCGCCTTCCCCAGCGCGACCATCCTGCGCCCCTCCATCGTCTTCGGGGCGGAGGACGCCTTCTTCAACCGCTTCGGCCAGATGGCCATGATCTCGCCCATCATGCCCGTGATCAGCGGCGAGACGCGCTTCCAGCCCGTGCATGTGGGCGATGTGGCCGATGCGGTGATGGCCGCCCTGGCCCGGCCCGAGGCCGCAGGGCGGACCTATGAGCTGGGCGGGCCGCGCGCCTGGACCTTCCGCGAGCTGCTGGCCTTCATCGTGAAGGAAACCCATCGCAAGCGCCGGCTGGTGAATATCCCGCTCGGCGTGGCTCGGTTGCAGGCGCGTTTCGCGGAGCTGCTGCCCAACCCGCCGCTGACGCGCGACCAGCTGATCCTGCTGCAAAAGGACAATGTGGTGGCGCCGGGCGCGCTGACGCTGCGGGACCTGGGCATCACCCCCGCCGCGGTGGAAGGGCTGGTGCCGGCCTATCTGGCGCGCTTCCGCCCAGGCGGAAACCGTCGGGAGCGGCCGGGGGCGGCATAGGTCCATTTCGGACCAATATAGCCAGCCAGGGTCACGACACTTTACCCGATCTCGGAACGATCTGGAAAAATAGGACAGATAGACTGCCCTTTATGTCGGTTTTTGGCTGGCGCCCAGGGGGATGAGCCGTTAATGGACCCTGCAAGGGAGAAGGCCGCGCGTCGCTGCACGGCCTTGCCCAATTCCCAGGCCGGCCCCCGCCGGACCCCAGGTTGCAAGGATCGCCCATGGCCGAGCGCATGCTCCAATTCGTCCGCCTGCAGCAGCAGACGCCGGACAAGCGCCCCGCCAGCGCCCGCCGCGAGGATTTCGACGAGATCTACGCCCGCTTCGACCCGGCGCGAGCGGCCGAGCAGGCCAGCCGCTGCAGCCAATGCGGCGTGCCCTTCTGCCAGGTGCATTGCCCGCTGCAGAACAACATCCCCGACTGGCTGAAACTCACCGCGGAAGGCCGGATGGAGGAGGCCTACGAGGTCGCCGCCGCCACCAACACCTTCCCCGAGATCTGCGGCCGCGTCTGCCCGCAGGACCGGCTCTGCGAGGGCAATTGCGTCATCGAGAAGGGCTTCGAGAGCGTCACCATCGGCTCGGTCGAGAAGTACATCGTGGACACCGCCTGGGAGAATGGCTGGGTGAAGGCGCCCACCCCCACGCGGGAACTGCCCCATTCCGTCGGCATCATCGGCGCGGGCCCCGCGGGGCTGGCGGCGGCCGAGCGCCTGCGCGTGCGGGGTTTCCAGGTGCATGTCTATGACCGCTACGACCGCGTCGGCGGGCTGATGATCTACGGCATCCCCAACTTCAAGCTGGAGAAGGAGGTGGTGCTGCGCCGCTGGGAGCAATACGCGGCGGGCGGCATCCATTTCCACATGAACACGGCGGTGGGCCAGGACGTGACGCTGGAGGAACTGCGCGCGCGGCATGACGCCATCTTCATCGCGACCGGCGTCTACAAGGCGCGCGACGTGGAGCTGCCCGGCGCTGACCTCGCGGGCGTCGTGCCGGCGCTGGACTACCTCACGGCCTCCAACCGCCAGAACCTGGGCGACACGGTGCCGGACTACGAGAGCGGCGCGCTGAACGCGGCGGGGCGCGAGGTGGTGGTGATCGGCGGCGGCGACACCGCCATGGATTGCGTCCGCACGGCCATCCGCCAGGGGGCCGAATTGGTCACCTGCCTCTATCGCCGCGACAAGGCGAACATGCCGGGCTCCATGCGCGAGGTGCACAATGCGGAGGAGGAGGGGGTGCGCTTCCTCTGGCTCTCCGCGCCTGAAGCCTTCCTGGGCGCGGGTTCGGTCACCGGCGTGCGTGCGGCGAAGATGCACCTCGGCCTGCCCGACGCCACCGGCCGCCAGCAGGTGGCGCCCATCGAGGGCAGCCATTTCGTCGTCCCCGGCAGCCTCGTCATCAAGGCGCTGGGCTTCGACCCCGAGGACCTGCCCACGATGTTCAATGAGCCCGCCTTGGCCGTGACCCGCTGGGGCACGCTGAAGGTGGACCACCGCACCATGATGACGGACCTGCCGGGCGTGTTTGCCGGCGGCGACATCGTCCGCGGCGCCTCGCTCGTGGTGTGGGGCATCCGGGATGGCCGCGACGCGGCCGAGCAGATCGCGCAATACGTGCTGGCCAAGGCCAGCCTCCAGCAGGCGGCGGAGTAAGCGACATGACCCAGGAAACCGGCGCGCAATTCGTCGAAAGCTTCGCCCGCAACCAGGAACTGCTGAACGCGGCGGGCATTGACACCACCGAGCATGACGCCTGCGGCGTGGGCCTGGTCGCAGCCCTCGACGGCAAGGCCTCGCGCGCGGTCGTGCAGGCGGGCATCGAGGCGCTGAAGGCCGTCTGGCACCGCGGCGCCGTGGACGCCGATGGCAAGACCGGCGATGGCGCGGGCATCCATGTGGAAATCCCGCAGGAGTTCTTCGCCGAAGCCGTCCGCAATGGCGGCGACAAGATCAAGCCCGGCCCCATCGCGGTGGGGCAGGTGTTTCTCCCGAAGACGGATTTCGGCGCGCAGGAACGCTGCCGCCAGATCGTGGAGACCGAAATCCTCGCCATGGGCTATGGCATCTATGGCTGGCGCCAGGTGCCCATCCACACCGCCGTCATCGGCGAGAAGGCGAACGCGACGCGGCCCGAGATCGAGCAGATCCTGATCCATGACCCCGAGTTGCGGGACGTGGAGACGATGGAGCGCGACCTCTACGTGATCCGCCGGCGCATTGAGAAGCAGGCCATCGCGGCGCAGATTCCGGAGCTGTACCTCTGCTCGCTCTCCAGCCGGTCCATCATCTACAAGGGCATGTTCCTGGCCGAGGCGCTGAGCGAATTCTACCCGGATCTGCAGGATGCGCGCTTCGTGTCGCGCTTCGCCATCTACCACCAGCGCTACAGCACCAACACCTTCCCCACCTGGCGCCTGGCGCAGCCCTTCCGGATGATCGCGCACAATGGCGAGATCAACACGCTGCACGGCAACGTCAACTGGATGAAGGCGCACGAGACGCGCCTCTCCCACCCGCTGCTCGACGCCTACCTGGATGACATCAAGCCCGTGATCCAGGCGGGCGGGTCCGACACCGCCAGCCTCGACAACGTGTTCGAGCTCCTGGTGCGCGGCGGGCGCGACGCGCCCATGGCCAAGGCCATGCTGATCCCGGAGAGCCTCGGCAACAACGCGACGATGCCGCCGGCGCACCATGACCTCTTCCTCTACTGCAACGCGGTGATGGAGCCCTGGGACGGGCCGGCGGCACTCTGCGGCACGGATGGGCGCTGGGTGGTGGCGGGGCTGGACCGCAACGGGCTGCGGCCTTTGCGCTACACCGTGACCGATGGCGGGCTGCTCATCATCGGCTCCGAGACGGGCATGGTGAAGGTGGCGGAGGACCGGGTGATGGCGAAGGGCCGCGTGGGCCCCGGCCAGTTCATCGGCGTGGACCTCGACAGCGGCCGCCTCTACCTGGACCACGAGCTGAAGGATCTGCTGGCCGCCCGCAAGCCCTTCGGCCAGTGGGTGAATCGCACCACGCGCATTGACGGCATCGTGAAGGCGCAGCCCGCCGCCCCCGCGCCGCTGACGGGCGAGGCGCTGCGCCGCGCGCAGCTCGCCGTCGGCTACACGCTGGAGGAGCTGGAGCAGATCCTGCACCCGATGGTCGAGGACATGGCCGAGGCCGTGGGCTCCATGGGCGACGACACGCCGGTGGCGGTGCTCTCGTCGCAATATCGCGGCCTGCACCACTACTTCCGGCAGAGCTTCAGCCAAGTCACCAACCCGCCCATCGACAGCCTGCGCGAAACCCGCGTGATGACGCTGCGCACGCGGCTGGGCAACCTCGGCAACATCCTCGACGAGGACCCGACGCAGTGCGACATGCTCATGCTCGACAGCCCCGTGCTGTCAAGTGCGGAGTTCGGCGCGATGCGGGCGCATATGGGCGCCTCGGCCTGCGAGGTGGACTGCACCTTCCCGGTCAGCGAGGGCGAGGCCGGGCTGCGCCGCGCGCTCGACCGCATCCGCCGCGAGAGCGAGGATGGCGTGCGCTCCGGCTGCCAGCACGTCATCCTGACCGATGAGGCCCAAGGGTCCGACCGCGTGGCGGTGCCGATGATCCTGGCGGTCAGCGCCGTTCACACGCATCTGGTGAAGACCTCGCTGCGCACCTTCACCTCGCTGAACGTGCGCTGCGCGGAATGCCTGGACGTGCACTACTTCGCGGTGCTGATCGGCGCCGGCGCCACCACGGTCAACGCCTATCTCGCGGAAGCCTCGGTGGCGGACCGGCACCGGCGCGGACTGTTCGGTGAGCTGACGCTGGACGCCGCCATCGCCCGCTACAAGAAGGCGGTGGACAAGGGGCTGCTGAAGGTGATGTCCAAGATGGGCATCTCGGTCCTCTCCTCCTATCGCGGGGGGATGAACTTCGAGGCCATCGGCCTCTCCCGCGCGCTGGTGGCGGAGTATTTCCCCGGCGTGCCCTCGCGCATCTCGGGCATCGGCCTGGCCGGCATCGCGCGGCGCGTGATGGCGCTGCATGAGCGTGCCTTCGGCTCCGAGGTGGTGACGCTGCCCGTGGGCGGCCTCTACAAGCTGCGCCAGCGTGGCGAGGCCCATGCCTTCGGCGGCACCTTGATCCACATGCTGCAAAAGGCGGTGGACACCGACAGCTACCAGACCTTCAAGCGCTACAGCGAGGCGGTGCGCCGCCAGCCCCCCGTGGCGCTGCGCGACCTGCTGGATTTCCGCGCCGAGGGCCGCCGCGCCATCGCCATCGAGGATGTCGAGAGCATCACGGAAATCCGCAAGCGGCTGCTGGCGCCGGGCATCTCGCTGGGCGCGCTGAGCCCGGAGGCGCATGAGACGCTCTCCATCGCCATGAACCGCATCGGCGCGCGCAGCGACAGCGGCGAGGGCGGGGAGGACCCGGAGCGCGCGAAGCCCCGCCCCAATGGCGACAACGCCAACAGCGCGATCAAGCAGATCGCCTCGGGCCGCTTCGGCGTCACGGCGGAGTATCTCAACAACTGCCGCGAGATCGAGATCAAGGTCGCCCAGGGCGCCAAGCCGGGCGAGGGCGGCCAGCTTCCGGGCTTCAAGGTGACGGGGCTGATCGCGAAGCTGCGCCACTCCACGCCCGGGGTGACGCTGATCTCGCCGCCGCCGCACCATGACATCTACTCGATCGAGGACCTGGCGCAGCTCATCTACGACCTGAAGCAGATCAACCCCGAGGCCACGGTCTGCGTGAAGCTGGTTTCGCGGTCGGGGATCGGCACCATCGCGGCCGGTGTGGCGAAGGCCAAGGCGGACGCCATCCTGATCTCGGGCCATTCGGGCGGCACGGGGGCCTCGCCGCTGACGTCCATCAAATATGCGGGCCTGCCCTGGGAGATGGGCCTCAGCGAAACCCACCAGGTGCTGCTGCTGAACCGGCTGCGCCACCGCGTGAAGCTGCGCACTGATGGCGGGCTCAAGACCGGGCGGGACGTGGTCATCGCGGCCATGCTGGGGGCCGAGGAATTCGGCATCGGCACCGCCTCCCTGGTGGCGATGGGCTGCATCATGGTGCGGCAATGCCACTCCAACACCTGCCCCGTGGGCGTCTGCACCCAGGACGAGGCGCTGCGCGCCAAGTTCGTGGGCAGCCCGGAGAAGGTGATCAACCTGTTCAGCTTCGTGGCGGAGGAGGTGCGGGAGATCCTGGCCGAACTCGGCTTCCGCAAGCTGGAGGACGTGATCGGCCGCACCGACCTGCTGAAGCAGGTGAGCCGTGGCGCGGAGGATCTGGACGACCTCGACCTCAACCCGCTGCTGGTGAAGGCCGACAGCGGCCCGCACGCGCCCTTCTGCACCCTGGAAGGCCGCAACGAGGTGCCGGAGACGCTCGACGCCGACATGCTGCGCGACGCCGCCCCGCTCTTCGAACGGGGCGAGAAGATGCAGCTCGCCTACAACATCCGGAACACCCACCGTGCCATCGGCACCAAGGTGTCGTCCCGCATCGTGCGGCAATACGGGATGACGGGGCTGCAGGAAGGCCACCTGACGGTGCGGCTGCGCGGTTCCGCCGGCCAGTCGCTGGGCGCCTTCGGCGTACGGGGCCTCAAGCTCGAAGTCTTCGGCGACGCCAATGACTATGTGGGCAAGGGGCTGTCCGGTGCGACCGTCGTGGTGCGGCCGGCACCTTCCTCAGGCCTCGTCTGGAACGAGAACACCATCATCGGCAACACCTGCCTCTATGGTGCCACAGCCGGCGCCCTCTTCGCCGCCGGCCAGGCGGGCGAGCGCTTCGCCGTCCGCAACTCCGGCGCGGTGACGGTGGTGGAGGGCTGCGGCGCCAATGGCTGCGAATACATGACCGGCGGCACCGTCGTGATCCTGGGCGAGGTCGGCGACAATTTCGGCGCGGGCTTCACGGGTGGACAGGCGTTCATCCATGACCCCGCGGGCACCTTCGAGCGGCGGGTGAACCCCGACACCCTGCTGTGGCAACGGCTGGAGAGCGCCCATTGGGAAGGTGAGCTCAAGCGCCTGATCGAACGCCATGTGGCCGAGACGGGCAGCCGAAACGCGGCCCGGCTGCTCAATGACTGGTCGAGCGAGCGGGGGCATTTCTGGCACATCGTGCCCAAGGAATACGCCCGTTACCTGCCGCGGCCGATGCGCGAAGTGGCCGAAGCGGCCGAGTAGCGTCCTTCACGCGACAGGGGCGAGGTGGCATAGAGTCCGGCGTGCGGATTCTCCACCACCTCCCCCTCTCGCCCTATTCGCGCAAGGTGCGCCTCGCCCTTGCGGAGAAGCGGATTCCCTTCGAACTGAAGACCGAGCGCGTGTGGGAGCGGCGCGAGGAGTTCCTCGCCCTGAACCCCGCCTGCACCGTGCCGGTTCTGGTGGAGGAGAACGGCTTCGTCATCGCCGACAGCTACGCCATCTGCGAATATCTGGACGAGGCCTATCCCGACACGCCCCTGATGGGCCGGACGCTGGGTGAGCGCGCGGAGGTGCGGCGCCTGGCGGCCTGGTTCGACACGCGCTTCGCGGGCGAGGTGACGCGCAACCTGATCTGGGAACGGCACCTGAAGCGGGCGCTGGGCCAGGGCAACCCGGACGCGGCGGCGATCCGCGCGGGCTATGCGAACCTCAAGCCGCATCTCGACGTGATCGGCTGGCTGGCGGAGGAGCGGCCGTGGCTCGCGGGGCCCAACCTGTCGCTGGCGGATTTCGCGGCGGCGGCGCATCTCTCTGCGCTGGACTACTGCAATGACGTGGACTGGGACTACAGCCCCGCGGCAAGGGACTGGTACAGCCGGGTGAAGTCACGGCCGGCGTTCCGGGGGCTGCTGGCGGATCGCGTCAGCGGGCTGGAGCCGCCGGTGCACTACGCTGACTTGGACTTCTAGGGTTCCCCACGAAACCGCTGCGCGCTTTCGCGGGGGCCCCGGAGCGGTGCCGGTCCTGGTGAGGGGCGCCGCCTGCCGAGGCGAAGCCTCGGCAGGGCATCGGAGCGGGAAGCGGAGGCGGGTCCGCGCGCCTGTCGCCGTCAGGCCTGCCGGGGGCTAAGCGGCAATCTCCACCCAAACCGGCGCATGGTCACTCGGGCTTTCCTCCGCCCGCGCCTCCGTATCCACCCCGCAGGCCACCAGCTTTTCCGCCAGCTCCGCGCTCAGCAGCGCGTGGTCGATCCGCAGGCCCCGGTTCTGCTCGAAGGCCGAGCCGTAATCCCAATAGGTGAAGGGCGCATCCGCCGGGTGCAGCGCCAGCACGGCATCCGTCAGTCCCAGATGCGTCAGCGCCCGCCAGCGCGCGCGGCTCTCGGGGTGGACCAGGGCGTCGGCGGGGGGCAGGGCGCCGGGGGCGAGGTCGGAGGCGGTGGGGCAGACATTGTAGTCGCCCAGGATGGCCAGCGGCCGGAAGGCGTCGAGCTGCGCCGCCGCCCAGACCCGCAGCCGGTCCATCCAGCGCCACTTATAGGCCATGCCCTCGGCACCGCCGGAATTGCCGTTGGGGAGGTAGATGCCTGCCGCCACCATGCCCGCGACCTCCACCGCCAGGAAGCGTGCATGGCCATCCTCATCCTCGCCGGGCAGCGACTCGGCCAGGATTGTGAAGGGCAGGCGCGACAGCACCGCCACCCCATTGCGCCCGCCATGCTGGCCGACGGCATGCAGGCTGTAGCCGCTGCCCTCGAATTCCAGCGCCGGGAATTCCTCCGTCTTGCACTTGGTTTCCTGGAGGAAGACCACGTCCGGCCCATGCCGCTCCAGGAAGCGGCGCAGATGCGGCACGCGCCGGCGGATGGAGTTCACATTGAAGGTGGCCAAACGAAGGGAAGAGGGGCGCATGGCGTGATCTTCACTGGCCACGCCGCCGGCGCAAGCCCGTCAGGCGACGGCGAAGCTCGTCCCGCAGCCGCAGCCGCTGACCGCCTGGGGGTTCCGCACCACGAAATGCGCGCCGATCAGCGCCTCATGCCAGTCGAGTTCCGCGCCGCGCACGAAGTCGAGCGAGACCTCGTCCACGAAGAGCGTCACGCCGTCCACCTCGACCATCACGTCGTCATCCTGGCGGATATCCTCCAGCGCGAAGCCATATTGCAGGCCGGAGCAGCCTCCGGCCGAGACGGTCAGCCGCAGCCCCGCGCCCGGCCGTCCCTCGCGTTCCGCGATGGCGCGGATTTCCTCGGCGGCGCGGGGGGTCATGGTGAAGCTGCCGTCGGGCATGGTGATCTCCTTGGCCTTCAATCTAGGCATGCCGACAAAGGATTTCCACCACCGCCCCCCGGCTGATAGGCAGGCGCGATGCTGGACGCCCCCACCTCCACCCCCAAGGCCCCCTATGCCGTGCGGACCACCCGCGGCCGCCTGCACGCCGAGCCGGAGGACCAGAGCCGCACCCCCTGGCAGCGCGACCGCGACCGCATCATCCATTCCCGCGCCTTCCGCCGGCTGCAATACAAGACGCAGGTCTTCGTCTTCCATGAGGGCGACCATTTCCGCACCCGGCTGACGCATTCCATCGAGGTCGCGCAGATCGCCCGCAGCCTGGCCCGCCGCCTGCGCCTGGACGAGGATCTGGCCGAGGCCCTGGCGCTGGCGCATGACCTGGGCCACCCCCCCTTCGGCCATGCGGGGGAGGAGGCGCTGGACGGCCTCATGCGCAGCCATGGCGGCTTCGACCACAACGCGCAGAGCCTGAAGCATGTGACGCAGCTCGAACGCCGCTATGCCGGCTTCGACGGGCTGAACCTCTCCTGGGAGACGCTGGAAGGGCTCGCCAAGCACAATGGCCCGGTGCGGCGGCCGGCGCCCTATCTGGCGCGCTACAACGCCGTGCAGGACCTCGAACTCGGCACCCATGCGAGCGCGGAGGCGCAGGTGGCCGCGCTCGCGGACGACATCGCCTACAACAACCATGACCTGGAGGATGGCCTGCGGGCGGGCCTCTTCACGGTGGAGGAGGTGGCCGCCATGGCCCTGCCGCGCCAGGCCCTGGCCGAGGCGCGGGCCGCCCACCCCAACCTGCCCGCCGACCGCGCGGCGCCCGAGATGGTGCGCCGCGTCATCGGCGCCATGATCCGCGATGTGGGCGAGGAGACGGAGCGCCGGCTGGCCACCCTCTCACCTGCCAGCGTGGATGCCATCCGCGCCGCGCCCCAGCCCGTGGTGGCCTTCGGCCCTGCGATGCGCGAAGCCAATGCCGAGATGCGCGAATTCCTGTTCGAGCGGATGTATCGGCATTTCCGGGTGAACCGGGCCACGCAGAAGTCCAAGCGGGTGGTGCAGATCCTGTTCCAGCTGCTGCATGGCGGCCCGCAGATGCTGCCCGATGAATGGCGCGCCCGCGCCGGAGAGGCCGGCAGCCCCCAGGCCGCCGAGACGGTGGGCGACTACATCGCCGGCATGACGGACCGCTACGCGCTGGAGGAATACCGTCGGCTGACGGACCCGCATGTGGGGGGGTAGAGCGCTGAATAGCATGACGAGGTGGTCGTGAAGCGTGACATGGACTTCGTCCGGGACATCCTGATTGCCATCGAGCAGGACTCCAGGTTCGACGCAACAAGCAGGTGGCAAATCGACGACCCCACAGAGATCGGCTTAGCGGGCCGCACGCCCGAGGAATTCGCCTATCACCTGACGCTTTTGATCGAGGCGGGTCTGATTGTAGGCGAGCCGAGAATGCATGGGCCGGTCATCGGGCGGCTGACATGGCAAGGTCATGAGTTCGTTTCGGACGTGCGTGACCCGGCCATTTGGCGCCGGACGAAGCAAGGCGCCAACGCTGCCGGGAACGCCGGCATCCAGTTCATGTGGGAACTTGCCAAGGCATACGGAAAGCAGGTGGCCAGGGAAAGGTTAGGTATCGACCTTCCGTAAGTCGGCGTCCACAGCTTGCGGCGCGAGATGCCAATCCCCGGCGCTCGCCGGGGGCGTGCCTCGGCCGCCGATGTTTCTACCGCCCCGCCTCCACATCATCCCCATAGCGGTTCGTGAAACGGTCCCCCTGCTGGCACAGCCAGAACAGCAGGGGAATGATGCCGATCACGGTCGGGATCAGCAGCAGCCACCAGCCGGAGCGGTTCACATCATGCAGCCGCCGCACCGCGAGGCCGAGCGAGGGCAGGATCAGCAGCAGCGAGGTCACGTTGCTCACCGGCTGCGGCGCGCCCCAGTAATAGCCGTAATTGTTGCCGTCGATCGTGCCCGTCACCATGCCGAGCAGCACCGTCGCCAGCACGAAATACCAATGCGCGGCGCGCGACGACCGCCCGCTGAAATTCACATAATTCTTCAGCGCCAGCGCGATGGCCTGGCCGAAGCCCACCACGCGGTGCGGCGGCACCTGGCCGCCCGAGAGGTTGTTCAGCACCGAAAGACGTTCCTGGTATTCGGCGGCGGAAATCTCGCCGCGCGCGAAGCGCTCTTCCAGCAATTGCCGTGCGTTGCTCATGAAATCCGTCCGGGTGATGGGCTTGGGCGGAAGTTTAGGCCATGCGCGGCGCGGGGGCACCCCTTGCCGAAACGCCCCCCCGCGCCGCACAACCCGCCCATGAGCCTGCCTCCCGCCCCCGCCGACATCTTCGCCCATCTGCGCGCCCGCATCGTGGAGGCGCTCAGCGCCCTGCTGCCCGAGCTGCCGGAGGAGGCCTTCGCCCGCGTCACCGTCGAACCCCCACGCGAGGCGGCGCATGGCGACATGGCGACCAATGCGGCGCTGGTGGTGGGCAAGGCGGCGAAGCAGGCCCCCCCCAAGCTCGCCGCCGCGCTGTCCGAGAAGCTGTCGGCCCTGCCCGAGGTGGCGGAAGCCAGCCCCGCCGGGCCGGGCTTCGTGAACATCCGCCTGGATGAGGGCTTCGTCCGCGCCCAGCTCGGCGTGATCCTGGCCGCCGGCGAGACCTATGGCCAGGGCGCGCCGCGGCCGGGCCGGGTCAATGTGGAATATGTCTCGGCCAACCCGACCGGCCCCATGCATGTGGGCCATTGCCGGGGGGCCGTGGTGGGCGATGCGCTGGCGGCGCTGCTGGCCAAGGCGGGCCACGAGGTCTGCCGCGAGTACTATATCAATGACGCCGGCGCGCAGGTGCAGGCGCTCGCCTATGCCGCCTATTGGCGCTACCTCCAGGCGCTCGGCACCACGCTGACCGAGGATGAGTATGCCCAGCTCATCCCCGGCGGGCTGCAATATCGCGGCGAATACCTGGTGCCGGTGGGCGAGGCCCTGGCCCGCCACCACGGCGATGCGCTGGCCGAAACCGGCACCGCCCATGGCCCGGGCCTGGCCGGCCCCGACCGCTGGTTTGCCACCGTGCGCGAAACCACCGTCGCCATGATGATGGACATGATCCGCGACGACCTCGGGGCTTTGGGCGTCCAGCACGACATCTTCATCAGCGAGGCCGCCATGGTGGCCGAGGGCAAGCTCGACGCCGCCGAGGCGCTGTTGAACGCCCAGGGCCTGATCTATCGCGGCGTGCTGGAACCCCCCAAGGGCAAGACCCCGGAGGATTGGGAGCCGCGCGAGCAGACCCTCTTCCGCGCCACCCAGTTCGGCGACGAGGTGGACCGGGCGCTGCGCAAATCCGACGGGTCGGGCACTTACTTCGCCAATGACATCGCGAACCACCTGGGCAAGATCGAGCGCGGCTTCGACGCGCTGGTCCATGTCTGGGGCGCCGACCATGGCGGCTATGTGAAGCGCATGCAGGCGGCGGTCGCCGCCCTGTCCGACCGGCGCGTGAGCCTGGACGTGGTGCTGGCGCAGATCGTCCATGTGGTGAAGGACGGGCAGCCGGTGCGGATGTCCAAGCGCGCCGGCACCTATGTCACGCTGCGCGACCTGATCGACGAGGTCGGCCGCGACGCCGTGCGCTTCACCATGCTGACCCGCAAGGCGGACGCGCAGATGGAGTTCGACCTCGATCTCGTCGTCCAGCAGTCGCGCGACAACCCGGTCTTCTACGTCCAATACGCCCATGCGCGCTGCCGCTCGGTGCTGCGCGCGGCGGGCGAACCGGCGGACCTGGCCGCGGCCCCGCTCGACGCGCTGACGGATCCGGCCGAACTGGCCCTCATCCGCCGCATGGCCGGCTGGCCGCGCGTGGTGGAGGCCGCCGCCGCCGCGCGGGAACCGCACCGGATCGCGTTTTTCCTGAGTGACCTCGCGGGTGATTTTCATCTATTGTGGAACAAGGGCAGGGAGGATTCTTCCCTGCGCTTCATCCAGGAAGGCGACCCCGAGGGGACACGGGCGCGCCTGGCCCTGGTGGCCGCGACGGCCGCGGTGATCAGGTCCGGGCTCGGCGTGATGGGGGTCGCGCCGGTCGAGGAGATGCGATGAGTGACACGACATTGCCCTCCTGGCGGGTCCGCCCGCCAGAGAGGGCGCGGGCGGGATGGGGGATCCCGCCCTTGGTCTGGCTGCTGGGGGGCGGCCTGATCGGGGTCAGCGCGCTCGGTGCGCTGTTCCTGTGGGGGAGCAACGCGCTCTCGCCCGGCGGGGTGCCGCTGATCGAGGCCGATGACCGGCCCTTCCGCGTGCGCCCGGAGAATTTCGTGGCGGCACCGGCCCCACGGCCTTCCGAGACCATTTTCGAACGCCCCGGCGCCCGGCAGGAACGTATGGGCGAGGCGCGCCTCGCGCCCGGGCCCGAGCGCCCGGTGCCGGAAGGCTGGCGCCAGGCGGTGGTGCCGCCGCCCACGCCGCTGCCGCCGGTGGCACCCGGTGGGTCGGGGCTGCAGCCGGCCATCACGCCGCCGCCCGTCGCGGCCCCTGCGCCCGCGCCCACCCCAGCCCCGCGCCCGGTGGCCGGCGGCGTGCAGGTGCAGCTGGGCGCGCTGCCGAGCGAGGAGGGTGCCATGGCGGAATGGAACCGCCTGCGCGGCCGCGTGCCCGAACTTGGCCCCTTCAGCCCCAATGTGGTCCGCTTCGACCGTGAGGGCCGCCCCACCTTCTGGCGCCTGCGCGTGAGCGGCCTGCCCGACCGTGACGCGGCCCAGGCGCTGTGCGAGCGGGTGCGCGCCAGCGGCGGCAATTGCGCGGTGCTGGGCAGTTGAGGGCAGGGGGCCGCAAGCCCGCCATCATCGGGCTGGCGGGCCCCACCCTGGCACCGGAGGAGGTGGCGCTCCTGCGGGCGGAACGCCCGCTCGGCGTCATCCTGTTCCGCCGCAATGTCGTGGACCCCGCGCAGCTGCGGGCGCTGACCGCCGCCATCCGTGACATCCTGGGGGCCACCACGCCCATCCTGGTGGACCAGGAGGGCGGGCGCGTGGCCCGGCTGCGCGCGCCGCACTGGCCCGAATTCCCGCCGCCCTCGGTGTTCGAACACGGCCCCGCCGAAGCCGCCCGCGCCAATGCCGAGGCCCTGGCCCGTATCTGCGTGGCGGAAGGGCTGGACGTGGTCTGCGCGCCCTGCCTGGATTTGCGCCTGCCCGGCGCCCATGACGTGATCGGCGACCGTGCCTTCTCGGCTGACCCGGAGGAAGTCACGCGCCTGGGGGCCGCCTGGATCGCGGGGCTGCGCGCCGGGGGCGTCATGCCGGTGCTGAAGCATATCCCGGGCCATGGCCGCGCCACGCTGGACAGCCACCTGGCCCTGCCGGTGGTCGAGGCGGACCGCGCCACGCTCGCCGCCGATTTCGCCCCTTTCCGGACCCTGGCGGCCCCCGATCTCTGGGCGATGACCGCGCATATCCTCTACCCGGCGCTGGATGCCGAGCGCTGCGCCACCCTCTCGCCCCGTGTGATCGCGGAGGTGATCCGGGGCGAGATCGGCTTCACGGGCTTCCTCATCTCCGACGATCTCGCGATGAAGGCGCTGGACGGCACGCCCGGCGCGCTGGCCATGCAGGCGCTTGCGGCGGGGTGCGATGCGGTGCTGCATTGCTCGGGCGTGCTGGCCGAGAGCGTCGCCGTGCTGGAAGCCTGCCCCATGGCGGCCGCCGCCTGATGCCCGACTGGTTCCCCGACGTCACGGCGGTGGTGATCGCCACCATCATCGCCATCACCTTCCACGAAGTGGCGCATGGCTGGGCCGCCCGCGCGCTGGGCGACCCGACGGCGGCACTCCTGGGCCGGCTCTCCTTCAACCCGCTGCGCCATGTGGACCCGGTGGGGACGGTCCTTGTGCCGGGCATCCTGCTGGTGTCGCAGCTCATGGCCACGGGCGGCGTGCAGATGATGTTCGGCTGGGCCAAGCCCGTTCCGGTGGACGTCCGCAACTTCGCCAATCCGCGCCTGGGGATGATGTGGGTGGCCATCGCCGGCCCGGCCATGAACTTCGCGCTGGCGGTGCTGGCGGGCCTGCTGATCCATGTGGCGGTGGCGGGGGATGCGTTTCTCTCGGCCGAATCGCTCGCCTGGGTCTATCGCTTCGTCAGCTTCGCGATCCTGGTGAACCTCGTGCTCGGCCTGTTCAACCTCATTCCCGTGCCGCCGCTGGATGGCGGGCGCATCGCGGTGGGCCTGCTGCCCTACCGCGCCGCCATGGCCTATGCGCGGCTGGAACATGCGGGGCTGTTCCTGGTGCTGGGCGTGCTGTTCCTGCTGCCCATGGCCATCCCCGCCTTCCGGCCGATGGACTGGTTCATCTTCGAGATCGTCCGCCCCGTCTTCGACTTCGTGGTCTGGCTGACCGGGAATGCGGGGCGATGAGCGAAGCCACCGCACCCGAGGCGCTGCTGCTGGACATCGAGGGCTTCCAAGGCCCGCTCGACGTGCTGCTGGAACTGGCGCGGGCGCAGAAGGTGGACATCCGCTCCATCTCCATCCTTTCGCTGGTGGACCAGTATCTCGCCGTGATCGAGGGCGCGCGCGGCGTGCGGATCGAGCTCGCGGCCGATTGGCTGGTCATGGCCGCCTGGCTCGCCTGGCTGAAATCCCGCCTGCTGCTGCCCGAGGAGGAGCGCGGCCCGGACGAGGAAGACCCTCTGCTCGCCGCCGCCCGCCTGACGGAGCGCCTGGCCGAGCTGGACCGCATGCGCGCCGCCGCCGAATGGCTGGGCCGCCGCGCCCAGCTGGGGCGCGAGACCTTCGCCCGCGGCGCCCCGGAATCGCTCCGCGTGGAAGACCGTTCGGGGCTGGTGACCGACCTCACCACCCTGCTGCGCGCCTATGCCGCCGTCCGCCGCCGCGCCGTCGCCTCGCGCCCCTTCACGCCCCGCCCGCGCAAGCTGTGGTCGGTGGCCGAGGCGCTGGGCCGCCTGCGCGCCCTGCTGGGCGAGGCCGGCACGGGCTGGTCCACGCTGGGCCAGTTCCTGCCGCCCGACATGCTCTCGCCGCTCGACCGCCGGGCCGCCATGGCCTCGACCCTGGTGGCGGCGCTGGAGGCGGCGCGGGGGGGCGCGGTGGAATTGCGCCAGGACACCGTCTTCGGGCCCATTCATCTGCGAAAAGGCGAGGGGGAGTTGCCGCATGTCGCCTGAACAGGACACCCACCCGGACTTCACCCGCGCCCTGCGGGTCGCCGAGGCGCTGGTCTTCGCCTCGGACAAGCCGGTGCCCCTGCCGCGCATCCAGTCCGCCCTGCCCGAGGGGGTGGATGCGGCCTCGGTGATGACGGCGCTCGCCGCCCGCACGGCGGGTGCCGCGGTGGAGCTGGTGGAGGTGGCCGGCGGCTTCGCCTTCCGCACCGCGCTGGACCTCGCACCCGCCATCACCCGCGTGGTGGAGGTGCCCCGCCGCCTGCCGCGCGCGGCCATGGAGGCGCTGTCCATCATCGCCTACCACCAGCCGGTGACGCGGGCCGAGATCGAGGAAATCCGCGGCGCTACCCTGTCCCAGACCACGCTGGACGCGCTGCTGGAGGCCGACCTCGTCACCCCCCGCGGGCGGCGGGAAAGCCCGGGGCGGCCCACCCTCTGGGGCACCACGAAGCATTTCCTGGACCAGTTCGGCCTGAAATCCCTGAACGACCTGCCTCGGCGGGAGGAGCTGGTTTCGGGCGACCTGGCCGTGGGCCCGCGCGACGGCGCGCCGCCGCTGGTGCCCGATGGGGGCGTGCCGCAGGCGGCGTGACGCCGCCCGCCATGGACAGGCGCGGCCCGGCCCGCCACAAGGCGCCCATGCTGCCCCCCATCATTCCCGCATGAGCCTCCGGCTCGAGGACATCCACCACGCCTATGGGCCGAAGGTGGTCCTGCGCGGGGTCAGCCTGGAGGTGGCGGCGGGCGAGATCGTCTGCCTGCTCGGCCCCTCGGGCGATGGCAAGACCACGCTGCTGCGGCTGGTGGCGGGGCTGGAGCCGCTGCAACAGGGGCGCATTTCGCTGGGCGGGCGCGTGCTGGCCGCCCCCGGCCAGGATGTGCCGCCCGAATCCCGCCATGTGGGCTTTGTCTTCCAGGACTATGCGCTGTTTCCGCATCTGACGGTGGCCGACAACGTGGCCTTCGGGCTGCGCCGCATCCCGCGCGGCGACCGCGGTTGGCGCGTGGCCGAGGCGCTGGCCCGGGTGGGGCTGGAGGCCTACGCCCAATCCTGGCCGCACCAGCTCTCGGGCGGGCAGCAGCAGCGCGTGGCGCTGGCCCGCGCGCTCGCCCCGCGCCCCGAGGCCCTTCTGCTGGACGAAGCCTTCGCGAGCCTCGACGCAAGGTTGCGCGAACAGGTGCGCGACGACACCCTGCATGTGCTGCAACAGGCCGGCATCCCCGCCCTGATCGTCACCCATGACGCGGAGGAGGCCATGTTCATGGCCGACCGCATCGCCCTGATGCGCGAGGGACGGGTGGTGCAGCTGGGCACGCCCGAACAGCTCTACCTCCACCCCGCCACCCCCTTCGTCGCCACCTTCCTGGGCGAGGTGAACCGCCTGCCCGCCCGCATCCGCCAGGGGGCCGCCGAGACCGTCATCGGCGCCGCCCCCGCCCGCGGCCTGCCGGAAGGGGCGCCGGCCGAATTGCTGCTGCGCCCCGAGGGGCTGCGCGTGATGGAAGCCGGCACATCGGGCAGCGCGCTGGCCGAGGTGCAGGCCTGCCGCCTGCTGGGCGCCACCACCCTGGTCCATATGGCGGTGGCGGACGGGGAGGGGGGTGTCCTGCACCTCCATGCCCGGCTGCCGCCCGGGGCGCGCCTCTCGCGCGGGGACCGGGTGGGGGTGGCGCTGGACCCCGAGCGTGCCTTCGCCTTCCCTTCCGAAAGCTCATGATCCGAATCCGCGCGGGCGGGGTGCAAGCGGGCCCTGGCGGGACTAAGTAGAAGCTTGCCGCATTGGCGCGGCGTGGCCCGGCTGGTATCCATGGCCCCCTTGAGGGCTAAGCAGAGGACTTGATGTTCAACCTCGCCTGGACAGAGATCCTGCTGATCATCATCGTCGCGGTGGTGGTCATCGGGCCCACGCAGCTTCCGGGCGCCATCCGCGGCATGGCGGACGGCATCAAGAAGGCGAAGCGGCAATTGGCGGCCTTTCAGCAGCAGGCTGATGAGCTGGTGCGCGAAGCCAAGCTCGAAGGCGTGCGCGATCAGATCGCCGACGTGAAGGGCGCCATCAACGAAATCCGCAGCTTCGACCTGAAGGGCCATATCCAGAAGGCGGTGGACGAGGACGGGACGCTGACGCGGACCTTCAACGAGGACCCGCTCTCGGGCTCCACCACCACGGCCAGCACGCCGGCCTGGACGCCGCCGCCCACGGCCCGCGACACGCCCGACGCGCCGGCCATGATCCCGCCGCAGACCATGGCGCCCTACAAGCCGCCGCCGGAGCCGCCCAAGCCCGAGGTGCCGGCCTTCCTGCCGCCCTCCACCCCCGCGCCGCTCAACATGGCGCCGCCGCCCCCGCCGCCTGAGCCCGCGCCCGTGGTGGCGCCGGCGGCCCAGGACGCGCCCGCCGAAATCCCGCCGGCCGAGGTGCCGCGGATCGAGAACGCCGCCACCGAAGCCCCCGCGCCGGCCCCCGTGCCGGCCAAGACCGCCTGAGGCCCCGCCGTGTCGGACATCACCAAGGACGATCCCATCAACGACAAGCCCATGTCGCTGATGGAACACCTGATGGAGCTGCGCGCGCGCCTGCTCTGGTCGGTGGGCACTTTCATCGTGATGTTCATCCTGTGCTACTACTACAGCGCACAGATCTACGGCTTCCTGGCCCGCCCGCTGGCCGACATCCTGATGGCCCAGGGCGCCGGCGCCGGCGACCGGCGGATGATCTTCACCGCCCTTTATGAGGCCTTCTTCACCTACCTGAAGGTGGCCTTCTTCGGCGCGGTCTTCTTCAGCTTCCCGATGTGGGCCACGCAGCTCTGGCTGTTCATCGCGCCCGGCCTCTACCGCTCCGAGAAGCGGACGATCATGCCCTTCCTGCTGGCCTCGCCCGTGCTGTTCGTGGCCGGCGCGGCGCTGGTCTACTACTTCATCTTCCCGCTGGCCTGGCACTTCTTCATCAGCTTCGAGACGCCGGCCGGGGCGGGCACCGTCGCCATCCAGCTGGAGGCGAAGGTCAGCGAATACCTCTCGCTGGTCATGCACATGATCCTGGCCTTCGGGCTGGCCTTCCAGCTGCCCATCCTGCTGGTGCTGCTGTGCAAGGTGGGCATCCTGAGCGTGGACAGCCTCCGCAAGGGGCGGCGCTATGCCATCGTGGGCATGTTCGTGGTGGCGGCCGTCATCACGCCGCCGGACATCATCAGCCAGGTGGGTCTCGCGGTGCCGCTGATCCTGCTCTACGAGGTGTCGATCCTGCTGGCCTCCTGGATGGCGCCCAAGCCCGCGAAGCTCGATCCCGACTGATTTTCCGGAACGCCTGACCCATGCATGACATCAAGACGGTCCGGACGGATCCGGCGGGCTTTGACGCGGCCCTGGCGCGGCGGGGCCTGCCGCCGCAATCGGCCGCCCTTCTCGCGCTGGACGAGGCGCGGCGCGCGGCCATCGGGCTGGGCGAGGGCGCCCAGGCCCGCCGCAACGCCCTCTCGCGCGAGATCGGCGCCGCCATGAAGCGCGGCGACACCGCGGAGGCCGAGCGGCTGAAGGCCGAGGTGGCGGCCGCGCTGGCCGAGGCCGCCGCCGCCGACCCCGTGGCGCGCCAGGCCGAGCTGGACGACGCGCTCTCGCGCCTGCCCAACACGCTGGACCCCGAGGTGCCCGAGGGCGCCGACGAGAGCGCCAATGTCGTGCTGCACCAGCACGGCGAACCCGCCGAAATCCCGGATGCGAAGCAGCATTTCGAGCTGGGCGAGGCGCTGGGCCTGATGGACTTCGCCACCGCCGCCCGCCTCTCCGGCAGCCGCTTCGTGGTGCTGAAGGGCGCGCTGGCGCGGCTCGAGCGCGCGCTCGGCCAATGGATGCTGGGCGTGCATGTGGACCGGCACGGCTACACCGAGGTGAACCCGCCCCTGCTGGTGCAGGCGCCGGCCCTCTACGGCACGGGGCAATTGCCCAAGTTCGAGGAAGACCTGTTCCGCGCCGGCGACCACTACCTGATCCCGACGGCGGAAGTGCCGCTGACCAACCTCGTCGCCGAGCAGATCATCCCCGAACCCGAACAACCGCTGCGCTACACCGCCCTCACCCCCTGCTTCCGCAGCGAGGCCGGCAGCGCGGGGCGCGACACGCGCGGCATGCTGCGCCAGCACCAATTCCCCAAGGTGGAGATGGTCTCCATCACCCGCCCCGAGGACAGCGCCGAAGAGCATGAGCGCATGACGCGCTGCGCCGAGGCCATCCTGACCGAACTCGGCCTGACCTGGCGGCGCATCATCCTTTGCGCCGGGGATACGGGCTTTGGTGCCGCCCGCACCTATGACCTCGAAGTCTGGCTGCCCGGGCAGCGCGCCTGGCGGGAAATTTCCTCCTGCTCCAACTGCCGGGACTTCCAGGCGCGGCGCATGAAGGCGCGCTTCAAGCGCGGCAAGGACAACCTGTTCGTCCACACGCTGAACGGCAGCGGCGTGGCCGTGGGCCGCGCGCTGATCGCGGTGATGGAGACGCACCAGCAGCCGGATGGCTCCATCCGCGTGCCGGAGGTGCTGCGGCCGTGGATGGGTGTGGAGAAGATCGGCAGCGTCTGATCGGCTTCGGTGGGATCACCGAAGGCGTGAATCAGCCGCGCAAAATTCCTAAACCGGCAGCCGCATCCGCGCCCGCAACCCCCCCATCGGGCTCTCCTCCAGCGCGATCTCGCCGCCATGGGCGCGCACCACGTCGCGCGCGATGGCGAGCCCGAGCCCCGTTCCGCTGGCCGAACCGCTCATGAAGGGCTTGAAGGCCTCGGCGCGCTGGGCCGCCGGGATGCCCGGGCCGTCATCATCCACCAGCACCTCCGCCCAGCCGCCCTCGGCGCCGACGGGCGGGCGCACCGTCACCGCGATGCGCCGCGCGTGGCGGCGCGCATTGTCCAGCAGGTTGCCGAGCGCGCGGGCCATGGCGTCGCTTCGCAGCCGGAGCGGCAGGGTCTCCGGCAGTTCCAGCTCCACCGTGGCCCCGCTGCGCCGCGCCTTGGCCGCGGCCTCGCTCACGATGGCGACGAGGTCCGCCGGCCGCGCCGCCTCCGTGCCCTCGCCGCGGGCGAAGGCCAGGTAGGCCTCCACCATCCGCTCCATCTCCTCGACATCCTGCGTCAGGGCCGCGATGTCCGCCTCGGTCTCGGGCGTGCGGGGCAGCATGGTGAGTTCCAGGCGCATGCGCGTGAGTGGCGTGCGCAGGTCATGGCTGATGCCGGCCAGCATCTCGGTGCGCTGGTTCACGAAGCGCAGGATGCGTTCGCGCATGGCGTTGAAGGCCACCGCCGCCTGGCGCACCTCGCGCGCCCCCTCGGGCTTGATGGGGCCGTTGTCGCGGCCGAGGCCGAAGGTCTCCGAGGCCTCGGCCAGCCTGCGGATGGCGCGCACCTGGTTCTTCATGAACAGCACCGCCACCACCGCCAGCAGCACGGCCGAGCCCACCAGCCAGATGACGAACACATAGAGCGTGGTGGTGATCAGCCGCCGGCGCGAGGCCTCGACGTTCAGCACCCCGTCGTCCAGCTGCGCGCGGATGATGATGACGTTGGGGTCGCTGTGCCAGTCCACGTCGAAGGGCAGGGCCAGGCGTTCGCTCAGCGCGCGGCGCAAATCGCCCTCCAGCGGCAGCAGGCGCATCCAGGCGGGGCGGTGGGGGATGGGGCCGAGGGCCGCGTCCGGCTCGAAGCTGAGGGCGAGGCCCAGCCGCCACTGCGCCTCGCGCATCACGAAGGGCCGCGTCTCGGGCGAGGCCGCCTCCACCATCACCGCGACGAAGCCCACATCGCCCGCGAGCCCCGAGGTGAGGCGGCGCGAGATCACGTCCAGGTGCCCGCCGTAGAAGAGCTGCAAGGCCACCCCCTGCAGCACCACCAACGGCAGCAGCAGGATCAGCAGCACGCGCGCGAGCAGGCCCCGCGGCAGCACCGCCGAGAGCCGCCTGGCCAGCGACTTGTCCGGCCGCAGCAGCGTGGCGAGCCAAGTGGCGCGCGCGGGCCGGCTGGTGCTCACGGCCCGGGCCGCAGGACGTAGCCGCGGTGGCGGATGGTGTGCAGGAAGCGCGGCTCGCGCGGGTCGGCCTCGATCTTGCGGCGCAGGCGCGTCACCTGCACGTCCACGCTGCGTTCGCCGGCATCGGGGGTGCCGAGCGCGGCCGCGATGTCCTCGCGCGAGAGCACCTCGCCGGCGCGGCGGGCCAGGGCCGTCAGCAGCGCCGTCTCGCCGCCCGTCAGGCGCAGCACGCCCTCGGGGGTGCGGAGTTCCGCGCGCTCCGCGTCGAACCAGCGCTCGCCGAGCTGCACGAGGCCGAGCGGTGCGGCGGCCGGGGCGGCGGGCTGGGCGCGGCGCAGGATGGTGCGGATTCGCAAAGCGAGTTCGCGCGGGTCGAAGGGCTTGGCCAGGTAGTCGTCGGCGCCGTGCTCGAAGCCCGCCACGCGGTCATCGGGGTCGCCGCGGGCGGTCAGCATCAGCACCGGCGTGTCGCGCCCCTCGCGGCGCAGGGCTTCGACGAATTCGAGGCCCGTCTCCCCCGGCATCATCACGTCCACCACCAGCAGGTCGAACTCCATGCTGGCGAGCGCGGCGCGCGCGGCGGCGGCATCGGCCGCACCCGCCACGCGGTGGCCCTGCTCGGCCAGGAAGCGTTGCAGCAGGGCGCGCAGCCTGGCGTCATCGTCCACGACCAGGATGTCGGCGGCGGGCTCGGCCATGGCGTCAGGCGCTCCGGCGGGCGGGCATGGGCGCGAAGGCCGGGGTGGTGCGGCCCGGGGCCGCCGCGCGTTCCAGCGCCTCGAACTGCGTGCGGGCCTCGGGGCCCATCAGCCCGCGCATGACGCGGCGGAAGCCCTCCACCGCCTCGGGCCCGGCCTCGCGATAGGCGCGCAGCACCCATTCGCGCTGGGCGTCGAAGAGGCGGCGTTCCAGCGCCTCGCCCTGCGGCGTCAGGCGCAGCAGGCGCTGGCGCTTGTCCTTCAGGCCGGGCGCCTGGTGGACATAGCCCTGGTCAATGAGGGGCTGCAGCACGCGGCCGAGGGATTGCTTGGTGATGGAGAGGATCGCCAGCAGCTCGCCCACCTTCATCCCCGGCGCGCGGCCCACGAAGTGCAGCACGCGGTGGTGCGCCCGCCCCATGTCGAGCTGCGCCAGGATGCGGTCCGCCCCGGCCGTGAAATCGCGATAGCCGAAATAGAGCAGGTCCTGGGCAAGACGGAGCTCCTCCTCGCGCAGGAACAGCAGGCTGCGCGCCGGCGCGCTGTCCGGGCGCATCACGTCCTGGTGCAGGCTGGGGGGGCGGTCCGGCATGGCTGCCATGCTCCTCTTTTCGGTCAGGTTCATTGACACATTTTTTCCGGACATTCTAGAAGCAAGGGGCATCACGCAATGATGCTGCGCCGCAAGGTGTCCGGGCATTCCTTTCCGAACATCCACCACGGCGCAAGCGCAATGTGCCAACAAGCGTGGAGAAACGCCCGTGGCCCTGGTTCCCTATGACGACCGTGACGGCTTCATCTGGTGGAATGGCGAGTTCCGCCCCTGGCGGGACGCCAAGCTGCACGTCCTGACGCACGGGCTGCACTACGCCTCCGCCGTCTTCGAGGGCGAGCGCGCCTATGGCGGGCAGATCTTCAAGCTGCGCGAGCACAGCGAACGCCTCATCAACTCCGGCCGCATCCTGGGCTTCGAGATTCCCTGGAGCGTGGAGCAGATTGACGCGGCCTGCCAGGAGACGGTGGCGAAGAACGGCCTCACCAACGCCTATGTGCGCCCCATCGCCTGGCGCGGCGCGGAGGAGATGGGCGTGGCCGCGCAGGCCACGAAGGTCCACATGGCCATCGCCGTCTGGGAATGGGGCGCCTATTTCGGCGTGGAGCAGCGCATGAAGGGCGTGAACCTGGCCTGGGCCAAGTGGCGCCGCCCGCACCCCGAGACGGCGCCCACCGCGTCGAAGGCCACCGGCCTCTACATGATCGGCACCATGAGCAAGCACGCCGCCATGGATGAGGGCGCGGACGACGCCATGATGCTCGACTGGAAGGGCGACATCGCGGAGGCCACCGGCGCCAACGCCTTCTTCGTCTTCGACGGCGAGATCCACACCCCGACGCCCACCTGCTTCCTGGACGGCATCACGCGGCGCACCGTCATGGGCCTCGCCCGCAAGCGGCAGATGAAGGTGGTGGAGCGCGTCATCAAGCCCGAGGAACTGCCCCGCGCCACCGAGGCCTTCCTGGCCGGCACGGCCGCCGAGGTGACGCCCATCCGCCGCATCGGCACGCAGGACTTCACGCCGGGCAGCATCACCGAGACGCTGATGAAGGACTACGAGGCCACGGTGAACAACCGGGCGTGATGTTGCGCCCGGCGTGATCCGCGCGCGCGGATCACGCAAGTCTTTTTCCGCGTGCGTGATTCGCCTCTCCGCGCGCGGAACGCCCGCGAAGCCTTGACGGCTGCGCCCCGCGCTGGAATGCAGGGGTCAGCCGGAGGTGAAGCGGAAGATGCCTGTGCCCAATGCCACGCAACCGCAGCCCGGCCGTCCCTCGCGGGCGATGCCGGCGTGATCGTCCGCGCACTGCGGCGTTGGCGCCTGCGCCCGGCCCTGCGGGCGCTGCGCGAGGCCGATGCGGCGCGTGACGCCGGGCGCTGGGCGCAGGCCGCGCAGCGCTACCGCCGCTACCTGCAGGACAGGCCGCAGGATGCCCCCGTCTGGGTCCAGCTCGGCCATGCCGAGAAGGAGGGCGGCGAGCATGCCCGCGCCGAGGCCGCCTATCGCGAGGCCATGCGGCTGCGCCCCGACGACCACGACGCCCCCCTGCACCTCGGCCATGTGCTGAAGCTGCAAGGCCGGCTGGTGGAGGCGACCGAGGCCTACGACCTTTCGGCCCGCCTCGCCCCCGTCAACCACGCGGCGACGGAGCTGCGCGCGCTGCGCCCGGAGCCGGAGGCCGACGCCCCACGCGGCCTGTTCCGCCCCGCCCCCGTGGCGCGGGTTGTGGAGCGCGAGGCCCTCGTCGCCGCCCAGCGCGCCGCCGAGGCCGCGCCCGAGGACCGCGAGGCCCGCCGTGCCCTGGCCGAGGCGGCGCTGGCTGCGCATGAGCACCTGCTGGCGCGCGAGGCCGCGCTGGCCTGCTGGGCGGCCCAGCCCGACCGGCGCCACTGGCAGCTCGCCCGCCGCACCACCGGCGCGCCGCCGCCCTCCTCCGGTGCGGCCGCCCCCGGCGCCACCCTCTACGATGTCACGGACCTGCTCAGCCTCGTGCGCCAGACTGGCCGCGCGACGGGCATCCAGCGCGTGCAGCTCGGCCTCGCCGAGGGCATCCTGGCCGACCCCGTGGCGGCCGCCGAGGCGCGCTTCGTGGTGCTGGCCGAGCGCATGGGCCCGCTCTGGACGCTGGAGGTGGCGGACCTTCGCGCCATCCTGACCTATTGCCTGGCCGAGCGGCACGACCCCGACCGCGCCCGCGCCCTGGTGGAGGCGGCCCATGACCGCGCCCGCCCCACCGACCTCACGGCCGCGCGGCACTTCGTCATCCTGGGTGCCTTCTGGTTCTGGACCGGGGCGCCGGCCGCGCTGGCGCGGCTGCGCGCGGCGGGCATCCGCATCGGCGTGCTGGTCTATGACCTGATCCCCGCGACCCACCCCGAATACACCAGCGAGGGCACGGTGCTGGCCTTCCGCCAGGGCCTGGCGGAGGGCGCCCAGCTCTGGGACTTCGCGCTGACCATCAGCGAATACACGGCGCGCGAGCTGCGGCGCGCCCTGCAGGAGCTGGGCGCGCCCGCCATTCCCATCCGGCCCGTGCCGCTCGCGCACCGCATGAACGCGGCCCTGCCGGAGACGGGCGAGGCCTGGCCCTCCGCGCTGGAGGGGCTGCGCGGGCAGGACTACATCCTCTCCGTCTCGACCATCGAGGCGCGGAAGAACCACCTGGCGCTGTTCCAGGCCTGGCGCCTGCTGCTGGCCGAGGGGTTCGAGCCGCCGTCGCTGGTCATCGTGGGGCGGCCCGGCTGGCGGGTGGACGACCTGATGGCGCAGCTCGAATCCACCCGCTACCTCGATGGGCGCATCCGCATCGTCCATGGCATCTCGGACCCCGAGCTGGACGCGCTGTATCGCGGCTGCCTGTTCTCCATCTTCCCCTCCTTCACCGAGGGCTGGGGGTTGCCGGTGGGCGAATCGCTGGCGCTGGGCAAGCTCTGCCTGGCCAGCCCCGAGGGCGCCACGCCCGAGGCCGGCGCGGGCTTCGCCGAACCCATTGACGCCTACAGCCCGCGCGCCATCGCGGAACGCGTGCGCCATTTCGTCACCGACCGCGCGGCACTCGCCGCCGCCGAGGCGCGCATCCGCGAGGGCTTCCGCGCGCGCAGCTGGGCCGAGGTCTCGGCCGATTTCCTGGCGGGCATGGCCGAACTCACCGCCGCCCCGCCCCCGCAGCGCGAGACGCCCACGCCGCCGCGCCTCGCCCCCGGCGAGCGCTGGGTGCTGAGCCAAGGCGCCCCCGCCTGCATGCTGCTGGGCGCGGGCTTCGAACCGCCCGAGGAGGGCGGCGCGCCCCTGCTCGGCGCCCATGGCTGCCTGGAGGTGACGCTGGACGCGCCCGCCACCCTGCTGCTGCGCCTGGCCGCGCGCCCCTGGGCCGAGATGAACCGCCTGGGCGCCTTCGCCGAGGGCGCCCAGCCCCGCTGGTTCGGCCTGATGCCGGGGCAGGAGGCGGCGGCGGTGCTGGACCTGCCCGCCGGCACGCACCAGATCGGCCTCGTGCTGGACGGCCCGCTGGAACCGCCGCCCGGCCACCCGGACCCGCGTCCCATCCGGGTGGCATTGCGCGAGGTGACGGCGGTGGCCCCGGGTGCCGCGCGCCTGCCGCCCCGGCGCTGCATCCAGCTCGGCCCGCTCGCCGAGAATCCCGCCTGGGCCGCCATGCTGGCCGAGGGGTGGGACCTTTCGCCCGACATGGTGGGGGTGCAGCCCATCTCGCTCGCGCCCGTCATCGCCTTCGCCGCCGAGGGGGTGGAGGCGGGCGAGGGGCTGCGCGTGCTGCTGCACCTCGCGGTCCAGCCCGGCGCGGGCGGGGTGCTGCGCCATGCGGAGGGCGAATTGCCGCTGCCACACGGGGGCGGGCCCCTCATTCTCCCGCAGCGCGTGGAGGCGGGCGAGGGGGGCCTTGTCCGGCTGCGCCTCTCCATGGCCGAGGGCGGGGTGCCGCCGCTGCGCCTCGTGGGGCTGCAATGGGCCGCGGAGAATGACACGGAGGGCCGGCTTGCCCTGCTGGAAGGCCTGCTGATGACGGGCGGCGAGGGGCTCGGCCTCTCGGGCGCCGAGCGTATCGCGCAGATCGAGGCGCGGCTGCAGCGCGGCGCCGGCGCGGCGCCCCTGCCGGGCGGCGAGGCGGGCCGGGCCGCCCTGCGCCTCGCCGGCGCGCGTCGCACCTGACCATGCGCGTGCTGCTCGACATGCAGGGCGCGCAGGGGGCGTCGCGTTCCTCGGGCGTGGGGCGCTACCTGCGGGGCCTCGCGCATGGCATGGCCCGCGCGCGCGGCGGGCGGGAGCTGCACCTGCTGCTCAATGCCAGGCTGCGCGAATCCGCCGCGAGGCTGGTGGAGGAGTTCACGCCCATCCTGGGGCGCGAGGCGCTGCACCTCTTCACCCCCCCCGCGGGCTGTGCCGCGGGCGACAACCCGCAATCGCCCCGCCGGCGGCTGGCGGAACTGTTGCGCGCCGAGGCGGTGCACGACGCGACGCCGGACCTGCTGCTGGTGGGCTCGGTCTTCGAGGGCTGGCGCGACGAGGCCGTCACCACCTGGCCCGCCAGCCTGCAACGCCCGCACACGGCGGCGGTGCTCTATGACCTCATCCCGCTCTCGCTCAGGCCCATGTATCTGGACGGGCTGTGGCGCGAGGCGGGGCTGCTGCCCTGGTATTTCCGCGCGCTGGACGAGGTGGCGCAGGCGGAGACGCTGCTCTGCCTCTCCGAGGCCACGCGGGAGGAGGCGCTGCGGCACCTTCGCAAGCCGCATGAGCGCCTGACGGTGCTGGGCGGCGGCGTCGAGCCCCACTTCGTGCCGCCCGAGGTGCCGGACCCCGGCCTGCCCGCGCGCTACGGCCTGCCGCCCGACTACCTGCTCTTCCTGGGGGCGGGCGACCCGCGCAAGAACGAGGCCGTGCTGCTGGACGCGCTGGCCCTGCTGCCGCCGGCGCTGCGCGCGCGCCACCCGCTCGCCATCGGCCATGTGAACCCGCCGCACCTGCGCGCCATGGCCGAGGCGCGCGGCCTGACGCCCCGCGAGGTCATCACGCTGCCCTTCGTGGCCGAGGCGGACCTGCCCGGCCTCTACGCGCAATGCGCCCTGCTGGTCTTTCCCTCGCTGGCCGAGGGGCTGGGCCTGCCGCTGATGGAGGCCATGGCCTGCGGCGCGCCCGTGATCGCGAGCAACCTCTCCGCCATGCCGGAGGTGATGGGCCGCGCCGACGCGCTGTTCGACCCCGAGGATGCGCCCGCCCTGGCCCGCATGATCGAGGCGCTGCTCCGTGATCCCGACCGCCTGGCCGAGATGCGCGCCTATGGGCTGCGCCGCGCGCGGGAGTTCAGCTGGGACGCCGCCGCCGCCCGCGCCTGGCCGGCGCTGGATGCCATGGGCGCGCGGCGCGGCTATTGGCGCCCGCTGCCGCGCCCGCGCCTGGCGCTGGTGGCGCCCCTGCCGCCCGCGCCCACCGGCATCGCGGACTACACGGCGGAACTCGCCCCCGCGCTGGCGCCGCACTACGCCGTGACGCTCGTTTCCGACACCCCGCCCGAGGGCGCGCTGCGCGGCCGCTTCCCCTGGATGCCGGAGACCGAGTTCCTGGCCGAGGGCGCGCGCTTCGACCGCATCCTCTACCAGGTGGGCAACAACGCGCTGCACGCCTCCACCCTGCGCCGCCTGCTGCCGCGCCACCCCGGCATGGTGACGCTGCACGACCCCGTGCTGACCGACCTCCGCAACTGGATGCTGACCGACCGCGCCGAGCGCGAGTCCGCGCTGGCCCGGCGGGTGGAGGAGGAAGGCTACCCCGCCGCCCTGGCCGGCCAGCCCGGCGCGGGCAGCGCGGGCGTGCTGGCCCAGGCGCTCGGCGTGCTGGTCCATTCCGCCCATGCGCGGCGCCGCCTGCTCGAGGAATACGGGGCGGAGGCCACCCGGCATGTGCGGGTGCTGCCGCATCTGCGCGCGGGGCCGGCCCTGCCCACCGCGCCGCGGGCGCGGCGGCTGCTGGGCGTCGGGCGCGGGGCGCTGGTCGTCGCCGCCTTCGGCCTCGTCACGGTCCGGAAGGGGCCGCTCGAACTGCTGGCCGCCTTCGCCCGCATCGCCACGCAATTTCCCGAGGCCCGGCTGGTCTTCGTGGGCGGCGCGCAGGATGCGCTGGACCAGCGCATCAGCGACGTGGCGCGGCGGCTGAACCTTGCCTCGCGCGTCATGGTCACGGGGCGCCTGCCGCTGCGCGACTACCGCCGCTGGCTGGCCGCGGCCGACCTCGCCGTGCAGCTGCGCGCCGACAGCACGGGCGAGACCTCGGGCGCGGTGAAGGATGCGCTGATGGCGGGGCTGCCCGTCGTGGTCAACGCCCATGGCGCCATGGCGGAACTGCCGGAGGAGGCCTGCCAGGTCATCCCCGACAACTTCACCGAGACGGAGCTGGCCGAGGCCATCGGCCGCCTGCTTGCCTCGCGCGAGGCGCGGGAGGCCCTGGGGCAGGCGGGCCGCGCCTGGGCGCAGGCCGCCCTGGCGCCGGAGGATGTGGGAAGGCGGCACCGGCAGCACATCGAGGAGGCCTATCTCTTCGGTCCCGGCGCCGGCGGCCATGACGTGACGCGCTGGGCGGCGGAGCTGCCGCTCTCGGCCGAGGATGCGGCGGCGGGCGGCGTCGCCATCGCGCGTGCCTGGACCGGGGCGCGCCGGCCCCGGCTGTGGCTGGACACCGCCGCCCCCGGCTTCGAGCCGGGCCTGCTCGCCCTGCTGCGCGAGGGGGCGGGGCGCTTCCGGCCGGAGCCCTGCCGCCTCGGCCCCGGCGGCTTCGTCACCGACCATGGCTGGGCCTGGGAGAAGCTCTCCCTGTCCGGCCTGCCGCCCGCCGAGGGCCCGGCCGCGCTGACCCCCTCCGACGCGCTGCTGACCGCCGCCCCCGCCGGCGGCGAGGCCGCCCTGATTGCCGGCTGCCGGCTGCTGGCCCCGCCCACCGCCGGCGCGGGCGAGGCCCAGCGCGCGGCGGTGCTGGATCAGCTCACGGATTGACCGTGATGCGCGCGGTGTTCTGCCGCGCGAAGAAGCTGGGGCGGTACATGTCCACCACCTCCGCCCCCGGCAGCTCGAAGCGGCCCGGCGTCACCACGCGGATGCGTGCGGCGATGCGGGCCTCACGCGCCTCGCGGGTGAAGGTGAGGGCGGCGGCCAGGCGGTCATCCAGGGCGGGCATGGCGTCCACCTCGGTCAGCGGGCCGAGGTCGGGCAGGTTCGGCACGGGCCCCGCGGGCAGGCGCGAGACGATCTCCCACCCCGCGGGCAGGCCCTGGGTCAGCATGGCCATGTGCTCCTGCCCGCTCTCGGCGCGGGCATCGAGCACCAGCAGGAACTCGACCCCGGGACGCAGCGCGTCGAGGTTCTGCGCCTGGCCATCCAGCGCCACGAAGCGGCGGCGGATGGTCATCTGCTGGCGCCCGGCGGGGGCGGCCTGGGCCGGCGTGCCGGAGATGGCGATCTGCACGGGCAGGGGCGCCTCGCCCGCGTTGCGGAGAACGCCGCCGCCGGTCACGTCCAGCGCGCGCGCCTGGGTGGCGCTGCCGTTCCAGGCGGCGCGGACGGGCCGCGCATCCTGGCCGAGGGTGACTGCCGCCAGCACCGCCCAGGCCTGTTCCTGGGTGGAGGCGCGCTGGGGCGTCAGTTCCGGCCCGGGCTGGCGGGCCGCGGCGGCGCTGACCTGGGCGGCGGGCAGTCCGGCCTCGCGCGCCAGCACCACCAGCGCCAGGGCGTCGCGCGCGGCGCTGCCATAGTCGTAGAGCCAGTCCGTGCGCGCCGTCATGGCCAGGGCCTCGGCGAAGGCCGCGTTCGCGCGTTCGGTGTCGCCCGCGCGGGCGAAGCTGGCGGCGAGCTGCGCGCGAGCGAGCGGCGTGGGCAGGCGCGAGGACACCTCCAGAAGCCGCCGCGCCGCGCCCAGCCGGTGCCGCCCGGCCAAGGACAGCGCGTTCAGCCGCGCCGCCTGGGCCGCGAACTGGGTGGGTTCGGAGGGGCTTTGCTCCAGGCGTTCCTCGAGGTCCGCCAGCGCCGCCTGCAAGGGCGCCTCGGGCACGGTGGCGCCGGCGGCCCGCGCCCGCAGCAGCGCCTCCACGGCATAGGCGGAGGTCCAATATTGCGGCTCGCCCTGCGCCGACCATAGGCCGAAGCTGCCGTCGAAGCGCTGCCGCGCCAGGATGCCGTCCACGGCGCGTTGCAGGGCCACGGCGTCGCGGGCCGGGCTGCCCTCGTTCAGCGCGGCCGCCATGCCGATGGCCTGGGAGGAGACCTGCTCCAGGCAGGCCAGCGGGAAGGCCTGCAACGCAGCCAGCATGCCCGCCGCGTCATAGCGCACGGGCGAACCCAGCCGCGCCACGGCCCGCCAGCCGGGCAGGAAGGCTCCGGCCGCAGGCGCCAGTCGCGCCTCGGCGCCGGGTGCCACCTCCAGCGTGGAGAGCGCGGTGGCGATGGGGCGGGAGGACCGCACCGTGATCCGCGCCTCGCGCGTCGCGGTGAAGCCGCCGGGGCCGGAGACGGCGAGGCGAAGCACGCCCTCGCCCGGCGCCACGGCCCGCAGCGGCAAAGGCGGCTGGGCGCGGGCGCCCGCCTCCAGCTGCGCCGTGATGCGCGCCTCGCCGCGCAGCGCCAGCGCTCCTTCGGCCGTGACGTTCACCACCACCTCGCCCGCCGGCAGTTCCAGGTTGTGCAGCAGCAGCGCCGCATCCGCCTCGTCGCCGGGGGCGAGGAAACGGGGCAGCAGCGGCTCGGCCAGCAGCGGGTCGCGCACGGTGAGCGGGCGCGAGGCCGCGCCCACCCGCGCCTCGGCCCAGGCCACGGCCATCAGGCGCAATTCGCCCGCGAAATCGGGCAGGTCGAGGGGGATGGTCGCGCGGCCCTGCGCGTCCGTCTCCACCACGCCGCTGAACAGCGCGACATTGCGCTGGGGCGGCGTGAGGGCGGCCAGCCCGTCCATGTCGTCGCCGCCCTGGCGCAGCGTGACGGGCGCGCCCTCGGGCGGCGCGATCAGCCGGCCGTAATCGTCGCGGATGTCCACGCCCAGCGTGCGGCGGCCCATGTAGTGCGTCAGCGGGTCGGGGCTCGCGAAGCGGGTCAGGCGCAATATGCCCTCATCCACCGCGGCCAGCGTCAGCCGCACGGGGCCGGAGGCGCCCGTCACGGTCACGGGCAGCTCCACGCGCGTGCTGGGGCGCACCCGGTCGGGCGCGTCCAGCGTCACCGCCAGCGCCCGGCTGTCGCGCGACATCTGCACCCAGGCGAGGCCCAGCGCGCGCCCCGGAAGCTGCGGCCCGGCCTCCGGCCGGAAGACGGTGACGGCCACATAGGCGCCGGCGCCCCAGGCCGCGTCGGCGGGCAGGGTGATTTCGGCGCCGGCCTCGGGCACCTCCATCTCGCGGATCGAGAGCAGGCGGTCGGTCAGCACCGCCACGGCGGCGCGGCCGGCGAAGGGGGGCGTGATCCGCAGCGTCACCGTCTCGCCCGGCGCGTAGCTGGCGCGGTCGGTGGCCACGTCCACGCGGTCGGGCACCTCGGCGCTCTCGCTCGCCACCCAGCCGGAGCGGAAGCGGATGGACGCCAGCGCCATGCCGCCCGCCTCCTGCGCCTCCAGCCGGTAGCGGCCGAAGGGCAGGGTGCGGGTGAAGCGGCCGGGCTCGGTGCCGGTCAGGCGGATGGGCGTGCTGTCCACCGGCTCATCGGTCCAGACCGTCTCGTAGCGGGGGGTGCCGCCGCGGACGACGATGCGCCAGTCGGGGCGCTCGCGCACGAGGCGCAGGTTCACCTCGCCGGCCAGCGGGTTGCCCTCGGCGTCGGTCATGATGACCTGGATGGCCGCCTCGGCCCCCGCATCCACGGCGGCGGGCGCGGCGAGGCCCAGGAAGCGCGGCTGGGCGGCCACCGCGAGGTCCAGCGTGGCGCGCGAGGCGCGGCCGCCCGGTTCCTCCACCAGCACCATCAATTCGCCGCGCAGCGGGCGCGTGGTGTCGGGGGCGCCGGGCAACTCCAGCCGCAGCGTGGCGCGGCCATCGGCGTCGGTCTCGGGCAGTTCGGCCTGGATCAGGTCGGGCGCGAAGCTCTCCTCCTCCAGCCCGAAGCGGAAGTCGCGCCAGCGCTCGAAGGGGCTGCGCTGGGTGGTGAGGCGCAGTTCGGCGCTGCCCGACAAGCCGCTGCCCGGCGCGCCATAGAGGAAGCGCGCCGTGACGGGGATCTCCATGGGCTGGCCGGGGCGCAGCGGGCCCGGGGCGGGGCCGGCCTCGACGGCCAGGCGCTCGGCCACGAAGCTGTCCACGCGGAAGGTGAGTTGGCCCACGGGGGGCGCATTGGGGTCCGCCACGGCCTCCAGCGTCCAGGCGCCGGCCTGGGCGGCGGCGGGAAGTGCCACGGGCCAATGCCCGCCATCGCGCACCACCTGCTCGGCCAGGATCTGCCCGTTGGGGCGGCGCAGGCGCAGGCGCAGCGGCGCGTCCACCGGCGCGCCGCCCGCATCGCGCAGCAGCGCCATGGCCTGCACCGTCTCGCCCGGCCGGTAGATGCCGCGATCGAGCCAGAGGAAGGCATCGAGCGGCCCGGGATGGGCGCGGCCGGCCACGCCCCGGTCGGAGAGGTCGAAGGACGCCGCCTCCAGGTTCAGCGTGACGAGATCGTCGTCCGTCATGGCGTGCAGCGCCACGGGCGCCATCGGCCCCTCGCCGCGCAGCAGGGGGGCGTGGAAGCGCGCCAGCCCGTCGGGGCCGGTCGTGGCCTCGGCCAGGATGTCGTTGTTGCGGGCCATCAGAGCCACCCGCACCCCCTCGCGCGGGGCGGCGGAGGCGAGCCCCCGCACCTGGGCCGCCAGCCCCCCCGCGCCGCGCCAGGCCGTCAGGCCAAGGTCCGTCACGATCAGCGGCTGCGCCGCCGTCAGCCCGCGCGAATCCCGCGCGCCATCGGCCGGGCGGGCCACCATGATGTAGAGGCCGGGGCCGGCCGTCCGCACCGCCTCCGGCAGGGGCACGGAGAGGCGCTGGAAGCGGTTCGCCTCGCCGCGGGGAAGCTCGATGGCGCCCTCCCACACCACCTGGCCCCATTCCTCGTGCAGGTAGCCGGCGGTCCAGCCGCTGATGGCCTCGCCCAGCCGCGTCTCGCGCGAGAAGGGGATCAGGCTGCGCTCCGTCAGGCGGATCACGCGCATCTCGATGGCCGAGATGTTCATCAGCGCCATGGGCACGCGGGCCTCGGCGCGGTCGCGCGGCATCAGGTAGTGGCCGGGGTCGAAGGCGAGGCGCGGTGCCCGGTCGGGCATGGCGATGTTCAGCACCTGGTCCTGGTTCACGCGCAGCCCGTCCTCGCCGGGCATGCCCGCGCGCAGGATCACGCGCGTGGTGCGGCCAAGCGGCAGGCCCAGGATGCAGATGGAATCCCGCTCGCGCGTGAAGCCGAGGCCGGGGATGGCGGGTTCGGCGCGCAGCCAATCCTCCGGGCGCCAGTCGTCGCGGCGGGCGGGCGGCGTGGTGAAGCCGAGGCAGGCGCGGGCGGGCTCGGCGTCCGGCTCGGTGTTGAGGCGGCGGACCAGCACACCCACCTCGCGCCGCGCGGCGGCGAGCGCCTGCTGGTGGCGGGGGTTCGACGGGTCGCGCTGCAACACGGCCTCCAGCGCGGCGAGGCGCGGCAGGGGGCGGTTCTGCGCGGCGAGCGCGTCCGCCATCACCAGCAGCGAGGGGATTTCGGGCGCGCCGCCCGGCACCTCGATGAAGTTTTGCCAGGCGGCGCGCAGGGCGCGGACGCCATCGGGCGGCGTGCGGCGGAGTTGCGCGCGGGCCAGCGCCAGCCATTGCTCGGGCGTGGCCTGGCCGAGGGCCACGCGGGCCTCCCAGGCCTCGGCGGCGGCGGCCCAGTTGTTCTGGCGTTCGGCGGTGGCGGCGCGGCTTTCGGCGGCCTGGCGCTGGGCCGGGGTGCCGCCGGCGGGGTAGCGGCGTTCCAGCTCATTGCGGTAGCGCTGCGAATCCTGCCACAGGCCGGGAATCTCGAAGCCCTGGGCGGCCAGCGGCGCGGCGGGCATGGTGAAGGCCAGCAGGAACAGCAGGAACAGGCGCCGGAACATGGGCAGGCTTCCTCGACCATTGCCGGGCGGCTGATTCACGGCATCGGTGATGTCACCGACGCCGATCAGGCGCCCCCAGGGAGGCGTCCCCCGGTTCGGCCCCAGCATGGCACGAAACAGGCGCGGCGGAAGCGCCTCAGCGCGGCGTCACCGAAAGCGTCATCCCGCCCCGCGGCCGCACGCTGAGCCGCGCGCGCGGCATGGGGCGCGTCGTCTCGGGCACCGCGAAGTCGAGGCGCTGGAGCAGCACGGCCAGGAAGGCCGTCATTTCGGCCTGGGCGAAGGCCGCGCCCGCGCAGATGCGCGGCCCCAGCGAGAAGGGGATGTAGCCGAAGCGCGGCGGCTTGCGCGGCGCGTCGGGCAGGAAGCGCTCGGGGCGGAAGGCGTGTGGTGCGTCCCACAGCTGCTCATGCCGGTGCAGCAGCCAGGGCAGGGCCATGACGGTGTCGCCCGCGCGCACCGTCACCTGGCCGATGCGGTCGGCCTTCGCCGCCTCGCGCGAGAGATAGGGCACGGGCGGGTAGAGGCGCATGGCCTCCTGCGTCACGGCCTTGGTGAAGGGCAGGCGGGGCAGGTCCGTGTAGTCCGGCGCGCGGCCGCCCAGGACTTCCGCGTGTTCGGCGCGGAGCCGTTCCAAGGTCGGTGGGTGGCGGGCGATGAGGTAGAGCGACCAGGTCAGCGCATTGGCCGAGGTCTCGCTGCCCGCCAGCAGCATCATGCCCAGTTCATTCACCAGGTCCTCGGCGTCGAGCAGCGGCTGGCCATCGGGGGCCAGGGCCGCGCGCATCTCGGCGAAGAGTCCGCCTTCCTCCGGGTCGGCGGCGGCGATGCAGCCCGCGATGGTGGCGCGGACGTCACGCGCATGGCGCAGCGCGCCGCGCAGCTGGAAGCCCGAAAGCCGCTCGGGCAGGCCCAGCAGATGGGCGAAATCCACCGCCAGCACGGATTGCTCATATTCCGCGAAGCTGGAGGCGATGCGGCGCGCGGCGGCTTCCGTGCCGGTGCGGGGGAACAGCGCGCGCATCACCGCGAGGGCCGTCGTGCCCGCCAGTTCCGCCGAGACATCCACCTGGCCGCGCCAGCGCGCCGCCATCTCCTCGGCTCCCTGCACGAACAGCGGAAAAAAGCCCGCCGTGCGCGAGGGGTGCAGCAGCTTCATCACGACGGCGCGCCGCTCGGCCCAGAGGGGGCCGTGGTTGCCGAACATGCTGTCGCCCAGCACGGGCGAGACGGCGGAGCGGAAATGCCGGCTCTTCGCCTCGTAGTCGGCCCCGCGCAGGATGAAGACGTGCCGCACCAGATCGGGCTCGTTCACCACCAGGGTGCGCTGGCGCAGGGTGCGGATGGGGATCAGGCGGTGGCGGAAGCCCGTCTCGGGGAAGAAGCGCAGCAAATCCTGCGCCGAGGTGCGGATCATCGCCCAGGGGCCGGGAAAGCGGGCGGGCAAGGCGGGGCGCGGCGGGATCAGGTCCGGCACGGACATCAGGCGGAACTCCAGGGCGCCAGAAGGGCGGCGCGGGGGAGTGGCTAATCCCGTGGCGGGGGCGCGTCCAGGGCGGCCAGTTCGTCGGCGATGGGTCCTTCCAGCGCCGCCTGCATGGCGGCCATGGCGCGGATGGCGTCCGACCCGTCCAGCACCCGGTGGTCCATGGCGAAATGCAGGTTCACCCCGCCATCGGGGGCGATGGGACCGAAGCTCAGGAAGACGGGCACGATGCTGACGCTGTCCAGCAATTCCGCCCCATGCTCGCCCAGCGCCGAGATGGCGTAGTTGCCGCCCAGCCGCAGCACGGGCCAGCCGAGGCCCATGGAGAGCGCATAGCCCGCGCGCCGCAGCGGCCAGGGGAGGCGGCCCGTGGCCAGCATCCAGCGCAGGGCGGGGCTCGCTTCGCGCGGGCTGGCCTTCACCGCGGCGAGTCGCCGGGCAAGGTCGGGCAGGGGCGCGTCATGGGCACGGAACAGGCGTGCGGGGGCGAGCAGTGTTTCTTCCCCGTCGCGCGCCTCGACCATCACGCAGCCCTGGGCATGCGGCGCCTCGATCAGGTGCGGCCAGGGCAGGCTGGCATGCACGCGGCGCAGCGGCGGATGCTGCTGGGCGGCCATGGCGAAGGCCTTGGCGAAGAGGGTGGTCCAGGGCGGGCGGGGCGCGGGCAGCGCCGCGCGGGCGGCGCGGGCGCGGGGAATGGAAAGCCGCCCGCGGATGAGAAAGCGCGGCACGGCGCGCGAGGCGGCGGAGAGATCGCCCATCAGCCGCCGCCCGGGGCTCAGGGGGATGCGCCGGTTCATCTCTTGCCGCTGACCTCCGCCCCCACGTCCCGCGGCAGCCGGAGTGCCAGCGGCGCCGCGCTGGCCACCACCAGCCCCGCCACCAGGAAGGCCGTCGTGAAGTCCGCCACCGCCAGCGCGTCCCGGCCGGCCAGGTGCTGGCTGACCTCCAGCGCGGTGGAGGCGATGACCACGCCGATGGCCGGCGGCAATTGCTGGGCGGTGCCGTAGAAGCTGGTGCCGGCGCTCAGCCGCTCGCGCGGGATGTCCGCGAAGGCCAGCGTGTTCAGCGAGGTGAATTGCAGCGAGCGGAACAGCCCGCCGAGGGCCAGGGCCGCGAAGAGTGCGGCCACCGGCCAGGCGGGTGAGAAGGCGGCGCCCACCGCCACCCCCGCCGCCGCCAGCAGCCCATTGGCCACCAGCACGTTGCGGAAGCCCCAGCGCCGCAGCACGGGCCGGGCCAGGGGCTTCATGGCGAAGGCGCCCAAGGCGGTCGCGAAGGCCACCAGCCCCGCCTGGGTCGCGCTCCAGCCGAAGCCAAGTTGCAGCAGCAGCGGCACCAGGAAGGGCACGCCGCCGGCGCCGGCGCGGAACAGGCTGCCGGCCAGGGTCGCGTGGTGGAAGGAGGGGAAGCGCAGCAGCGTCAGGTCAATGGCCGGGCGCGTGGCCCGCCGGCAATGGCGCAGCGCCAGAAGCGCCACGATGCCGCCCAGGACCAGCAAGGCCGCCGGCATCCCGGCGGGCAGCACGCCGCGGCCCACCGTCTCGAACCCGGCCATGAGGGTGGCCAGCGCGCCGCCGACCAGCAGCAGCCCCTTGATGTCCGGCGGGCCGGGGTTCTGGACGGGCAAAGGGGTGATCTTCCAGGCCACCAGCGCGAAGCCCAGCAGCGCCACCGGCACGTTCAGCCAGAACACGCTGCGCCAGCCGAACAGGTCCGTCATGATGCCGCCCAGGGGCGGCCCGGTGATGGGCCCCAGCATGGCGGGCATGGTCAGCCAGGCCATGGCCGTCAGCATCTCGTCCTTGCGGATGCCGCTGAGCAGCAACAGCCGCCCCACGGGCACCATCATGGCGCCGGCCATGCCCTGGAAGACGCGCGCCGCCACCAGCTCGCCCAGCGAATTGGCGAAGCCGCAGGCGGCGGACGCCGTGCCGAACAGCAATATGGCCATGAGGAAGACGCGCTTCGCCCCGAAGCGGTCCGCCACATAGCCGCTGACCGGGATGAACACCGTCAGCGCCACCAGGTAGGAGGTGATGGCGACCCCCAGCCGCGCCGGGTCCTCGTTCAGGTCGCGCGCCATGGCGGGCAGGGCGGTGACGACGGCCGAGCTGTCGAGGTTCTGCATGAACAGCGCCGAGGCGACGATGATCGCGGTGGTGCGTGTTCCTGCCATGCCCCGCAGGGTAGGGTGGCCCGCACCGCGCCGGAAGCAGGGCGAAACCCCTTTTCGCGGGCGCCGATTCCAGGCAAGGGCAGGGAATGCCCGACATGCTCCTCCTCACCCCCGGCCCCGTCCAGACGCACCCCTCGGTGCGCGCCGCCATGGACGAGGACATCGCCCCCTGGGATGCCGAGTTCCGCCCCTTCTACACGCGCCTGCGCGAGCGGCTGCGCGACCTCGCGGGCGGGGCCGAGGGGGTGCACGCCACCCTGCCGCTACAGGGTTCGGGCCATATGATCCTGGAGGCCGCGCTCCGCACCTATGTCGCGCCGGGCGCCACCCTCCTGGTGCCGATGAACGGCGAATACGCGGTGCGGATCGCGCGGCTGGCGCGCGAGGCGGGGCGCCTGGTGGTGGAACTGCCGGCCCAGGACACCCACGCCGTGACACCCGAGGCCGTGGCGGCGGCGCTGGCAGCCCACCCGGAGGCCACGCACCTCGCCATGGTGCAGAGCGAGACGGGCAGCGGCATCGTGAACGACGTGGCCGCCATCGGCGCCGTGGTGCGCGCGGCGGGGCGGCGGATGATCGTGGACGCGGTCTCGGCCTTCGGGGCGCTGCCGCTGGACATGTCGGCCCAGCCGGAACTGGACGCGGTGGTCTTCACCTCGAACAAATGCCTGGAGAGCGTGCCGGGCTTCGCCTTTGCCGTGGCGCGCATGGACCGCACGGAGGAAGGCGCGGGGCAGGCGGGGTCCTGGAGCCTCGACCTCTCGGATGTGCTGGCCCAGGCCAGGCGCAGCGGCTGGGGCAGCCTGCGCTTCACCGGGCCCGTGCAGACGCTGCGGGCGCTGGAAGTGGCGCTGGACCGGCTGGATGCGGAGGGCGGGCCTGCGCAGCGCCTTGCGCGCTACCGGGCCAATGCGGCGCGGCTTTACGCCGGGCTGTGCGGGTTGGGGCTGCGCCCCTACCTGAACCAGGCCGAGCAGGGGCCGGTGGTCGTCACCTTCCACCAGCCGGACGGCATGGATTTCGATGCCTTCGTGCGGGCGCTGAAGGCGCGCGGCGTGAACATCAGCGCCTACTACACGACCGAGGCGCCGACCTTCCGCGTCGGCGCAATCGGCGATGTGGGCTTGGCCGAGATGGACCGCGCCGTGGCGGCCATCGCCGAGACCCTGGCCGCGATGGGCAAGCTGCCCGCCGCGGCCTAGGGGGCGTGTGATCGCCGCAGGGCGAATGCCCGGAGGCGTGAATCACCCGCGCGAAAGGGCGTGTGATCGCCGCAGGGCGAATGCCCGGAGGCGTGAATCACCCGCCCCAATAAATCTCAGAACCGGTAGCGCAGCGTGGCCCCCAGCACGAAGGGGTTGATATCGGCCCGCGCACGGATGGTGCCGCTGTTCACGCTGACATCGGGCTGCATCAGCACCCATTTCAGGTCGAGGTTCGCCACCCAGTTGGGCGAGATCTCGTAGTTGAAGCCGATGCTGGGCGCCACGCCGACGCTCGGCTGCACGCGCACCCGGTTCACCGCGCCCGCCCGGCTGCCGCCATGGCCATAGAACCAGGTGGCGTTGAGGCCCAGGCCCACATAGGGGCTGAAGCGCGAAGCGGGCATCGGGTGGTATTGCACCGTCAGCGTGGGCGGCAGCGCCCAGACATGGCCGAGGCTCACATCGCCCAGCGCCGAATTCCGCACCCGGATGTCATGGCGCGTGGTGGCCGCGATCAGGTTCGCCGAGAAGTTGGGCGTCATGAAATAGGTGAAGTCGAGCAGGGGGCTCGCGCTGTTGGTCGCCTCCGGCCGGCCGCCGATCACGCCCACGCTGCCGCCATTGGTGGGCAGCACGCCCACGGCGCCGAAACCCACCATGAAATCGCCGGCGCGCAGGCCGCGCACCTCCTGCGCCCCCGCCAGACCGGTCGTCGCCACGAGCGCCGCACCGGCCAGCAATCCCAAACCACGCATGTCCAAACTCCCTTTCGCGGCATCCCGCCGCGCCGGAGCACTACGGCCGGGAAGGAAGCTGGACTTTGATGCACATCAACGGGTTTGCGCCTTGCGGCGGCGCCGTGGCCGCAGGGTCACGGCCAGGCGGCGCGCGACCCTGCGGTTGAGATCCTCAGTCCACCTTCACCCAGCGCAGATAGGGGCGTTCGGCCTTCCAGCCCTGGGGGAAGCGGGCCTTGGCGTCCTCGTCGGGGATGGAAGGGAGGATGATGGCGTCATGCCCCGGCTGCCAGTTCACGGGGGTGGCCACCTTCGCGCGGTCGGTCAGCTGCAGGCTGTCAATGACGCGCAGCACCTCATGGAAGTTGCGGCCCGTGCTGGGCGGGTAGGTGAGGGTGAGCCGCACCTTCCGCGACGGGTCCAGCACATAGACGGTGCGGACGGTGACCGAGGGGTCCGCCTCAGGATGGATCATGCCATAGAGCTGCGAGACATGGCGCGAGGGGTCCGCGATCATGGGGAAGTTCAGCGCATGGCCCTGGGTGTCCGCGATGTCCTCGGCCCAGGCGGCGTGGCGGTCCAGCGGGTCCACCGAGAGGCCGATCACCTTCACGCCGCGCTTGTCGAATTCCGGCTTGAGGCGCGCGGCCTCGCCGAGTTCGGTGGTGCAGACGGGGGTGAAATCTTTGGGGTGGGAGAAGATCACCACCCAGGAATCGCGCGCCCAGTCGCTGAAGCGGATGGGGCCTTCGGTGGTCTCGGCCTCGAAATCGGGCGCGACCTGGCCGAGGGTGAGGGGCATTCCGTATTGGAGGCTCATGGGCTCGTCTCCCTTGCCGCAGATTTGGGCGTGCGGGTTTGCGAATTGTGCCCGGGTATATGCGCGACCGGCGGCGCGAATTTAAGGGCCGTGCCGGGTAAAATCCGCGATAAATAACTATAATATATAGTGAATTATGGAGCGCATCCGGTCGCGCCCGCCGGCCGCGGGTCTTGCCCCCCGCGCCGCGCGGCGCCATTAGCGCCCCAACCCAGGGAGAAGCATCCGGAATGTCCATAGACCTCGAGATCGCCCGCGCGGCCACCCTCGCGCCCATCACGCGCATCGCGGCCGCCGCCGGCATCCCGGAGGAGGCGCTGGAACCCTACGGCAAGTTCAAGGCCAAGGTGGGCCTCGATTTCGTGGGCCGCGTGCGGGCGGAGCGGCCGCTGGGCAAGCTGGTGCTGGTGACCGGCATCAACCCGACGCCGGCGGGAGAGGGGAAGTCCACCACCACGGTCGGCCTGGGCGATGCGCTGAACGCCATCGGCCACCGCGCCATGATCTGCCTGCGCGAGCCGAGCCTCGGCCCCTGCTTCGGCGTGAAGGGCGGGGCCACGGGCGGCGGCCACGCGCAGGTGGTGCCGATGGAGGACATCAACCTTCATTTCACCGGGGATTTCCACGCCATCACCGCCGCCAACAACCTGCTGGCCGCGATGCTGGACAACCACATCTACTGGGGCAACGCGCTGGGCATTGATGCGCGGCGCATCTCCTGGCGGCGCGCGCTGGACATGAACGACCGCGCGCTGCGCTCGGTGGTGGGTTCGCTGGGCGGCACCGCCAATGGCTTCCCGCGCGAGGACGGGTTCGACATCGTCGTCGCCTCCGAGGTGATGGCGGCCTTCTGCTTGGCGCATGATTTGAAGGACCTCCAGCAGCGCCTGGGCCGCATCATCGTGGCGCAGACGCGCGAGGGGAAATCCGTCACCGCGGCCGACCTCAAGGCCGATGGCGCTATGGCCGTGCTGCTGCGCGACGCCTTCGCGCCCAACCTGGTGCAGACCCTGGCGGGCAGCCCCGCGCTGGTGCATGGCGGGCCCTTCGCCAACATCGCCCATGGCTGCAACAGCGTGGTGGCGACGAAGCTCGGCTTGCACCTCGCGGATGTGGTGGTGACGGAGGCGGGCTTCGGCGCCGACCTCGGCGCCGAGAAATTCCTCGACATCAAGTGCCGCCTGGCCGGCCTCGCCCCCGATGCCTGCGTGGTGGTCGCGACGGTGCGCGCGCTCAAGATGCATGGCGGCGTGGCGAAGTCGGCGCTGGGGCATGAGGATGTCCCGGCGGTGAAGCGCGGCGTGGTGAACCTCGCCCGCCATGTGGAGAACATGCGCAAGTTCGGCCTGCCGCCGGTGGTGGCGCTGAACCGCTTCAACGGCGACACGGCCGCCGAAATCCAGGCCGTGCAGGAGGCGATGGCGGCACTCGGCGTCGAGGCCATCCTCTGCACCCATTGGGCCGATGGCGCCCAGGGCGCGGTGCCGCTCGCGGAGGCCGTGATGCGCCGTATCGCGGCGGGCGAGGCGCGCTTCACGCCACTCTATCCGGACGACATGAAGCTGGCCGACAAGATCGGCACGATCGCCCGCGAGATCTACCGCGCGCGTGAGGTGTCCATCCCCGAATCGGTGCGCGCGAAGCTCTCGCGCTTCGAGGCGCAGGGCTTCGGCGGGGTGCCCGTCTGCATCGCCAAGACGCAATACTCCTTCAGCGCCGACCCCACGGCGCTGGGCGCGCCCGAGGGCCATGTGCTGCCGGTGCGCGACGTGCGGCTCTCCGCCGGGGCGGGCTTCGTGGTGGCCATCTGCGGCGATGTGATGACCATGCCGGGCCTGCCGCGCGTGCCGGCGGCGGAGAATATCCGCCTGGATGCGGAAGGCCGCATCGAGGGTTTGTTCTGAAGGTGAGGGCGATGGCACGCGACTCGGTGCCCATCGCGCATTTTCATGTTAATCTCTCCGAGAGAGAGAAGCAGCGGGCATTGTGTTGCGCCAAGGATATTGGCGCCGATCGTTCGGGCGAGGAGTGAGAGGCCGGGGGGCGGCATGGCCCACGGCATGGACATGGTCTTGGCAGGGGCGACGGGCGCGGGTGGAGCGGGAGATTGGCAATGTCGTGGCGGATGTGGGCCTGAGGGGCTTCCGCTATCTGAGCTTTCCGCCCGTCCTCTTCGAGGCGCGCCCGCGTCCGGTGGTGGCGTCGGAACCCGCGCCGGCGGCGGAACCGGCGCCCGCGCCACCTCCGCCGCTGGAGGCAGCGCCGCCGACACCGGTGGTTCAGGCCACCCCACCCGCGCCCGCCATGCCAGCCGCGGCACCGCCGCCCGCGGCCACCCGCTTCGCGGACGGCCTGCCCCGCTTCGGTGTCACGGCGCTGCCGGCCGGGGCCGCGGCCGCGTCCTCCGGCGGCATCGGCGGCGGCGGCCTTTTCGCGCCGCAGCCCGCCGCGCCGAGCTTCACCGCCCCCCCGCCTTCCAGCCCGGCCCCGGCCTTCGTGATGCCGGCCGCGCGGGCCGAAGCCGCGCCCAGCCCCGGGGCCGCGCTGTCGCTGTCGCTGCCGCCGGCCGTGGCGCCCCTGGCGGCGCAGGCCGTCATCCCGCCGCAACCGGCGACGCCCGCCGCCGTCCCGCCGCAACCGGCGCCGCCCGCCGCGCCGCCCGCCGCCGCCTGGCCCGATCCCTTCGCGCCCGCGACCCTGCCCGAGGCGCCACGGCTGCGTCGCCTGGCGGAGTTGCACGGCCTGGCGCCGCCACCGCCGCCGCCGCGCCCCACCGGCACGCGCGCCTACGCGTTGCTGCAGGATGTCCATGCGGAGCTGTCGGGCCGCACCCCAGCCGCGCCGCCCGCCCGGCGCGACCCTCCGGCATGACCGGCTGATGCCTCTGATCACCTTCGCATCCCCGAAAGGGGGGGTGGGCAAGACCACCCTGGCCGCGCATGTGGCGGCCCTGCTGGCGCGCGCCGGCCTGCCCGTGGTGGCGCTGGACCTCGACCCGCAGAACGCGCTGCGCCTGCATCTGGGCCTGCCCCTTTGGGAACCGGCCGCCTTCACGGCCAACATCGCCCAGCGGCCCAACTGGCGCGAATGCCTGGTCCAGACGGAATCCGGCGTGCGCGTCCTCCCCTTCGGCCCGGGTGACGCGGTGCGGGCCATGGGGGTCGCGCAGGCGCTGGCCACCAGCCCCGAGCTGCTGGCCGAGCCGCTGCGCGAGATGCTGGCGGTGCCGGGCCTCGTCGTGGTGGCGGACAGCCCGCCCGGCCCGAACCCGGCGCTGGCGGCCATCTCCCCGCTGACCGACATCCTGGTCATGGTGCTGCTGGCCGATGCCGGGAGTGCCGCGGTCATTCCCCAGATCGCGAGCAACCGCATCCTGGGCCGCGGCACGCTCGCGGCCCGGGTGGGAGAGCGCGCGGTGATGGTGCTGAACCAGGTGGAAACCGGAAATCCCTTGAGCGAGGCGGTGTTGGACATGGCCCAGAATGCCCTCGGGCCGCGTTTCCTGGGCGTGGTCTGCCGCGATCTCTCCGTGGCCGAGGCGCTCGCCGACCGGCGCATGCTGCTGGAGGGCGAGCCCGGTGCCGGCGAGGACCTGCTGGTGCTGACCGATGCGCTGGCCAAGCGGCTGCGCCCCCCGGCCCCCGGCTATGGCGCCCCCGGCTATGGCCCGCCCCCCTCCAGCGGCGCGCCCTGGAGCCGGCCATGAGCTTCCCCGCCCCCCCCGACCGCAAGATGCGCCTGCTGCGCGGCGCCTCCGGCGCGCTGGGCCTGCTGCTGGCCTTCGTCTTCATCACCCTGCCCATGGACGCGACGGCGCAGGCCTGGCTGACAGTGGCCGGCATCGGCGTCTTCCTGGTGCTGAACCGGAACAAGTCACGCCTGGTCAGTGTCATCCTGGTGATGCTCTCGGTCACCATCACCAGCCGCTACCTCTATTGGCGCGCCACCGAGACGCTGGAATTCGAAACCTTCCTCCAGACCATCTTCGGCTCCCTGCTCTTCCTCGCGGAGGTCTTCGCGGGGCTGCTGATGACGCTGTCCTACATCCAGACCACCTACCCGCTGAACCGCAAGCCGGTGCCGCTGCCGCGCGACGTGGAGAGCTGGCCGATGGTGGATGTCTACATCCCCACCTACAACGAGGATTTGGACCTCGTGCGGCCCACCGTGCTGGCCGCCATGAACATGGACTACCCGCGCGACAAGCTGAACGTCTGGATCCTGGATGATGGCCGCCGCCCCGCCTTCCGCGAATTCGCGGAGGAAGTCGGTTGCGGCTACATCATCCGCCCGGACAACAAGGGGGCCAAGGCCGGCAACCTCAACCACGCGATGAAGCACACGCCGGGCGAGTTCATCGCGATCTTCGACTGCGACCACGCGCCGACCCGCGCCTTCCTCCAGCTCACCCTGGGCTGGCTGGTGCGGGACAAGAAGCTCTCCATGGTGCAGACGCCGCACCACTTCTACAGCCCCGACCCCTTCGAGCGGAACCTCGCCCGCAAGCGCGCCGTGCCCAATGAGGGCCTGCTGTTCTACGGCCTGATCCAGCCAGGCAACGACCTGTGGAACGCCGCCTTCTTCTGCGGCTCCTGCGCCGTCATCCGCCGCTCCGCGCTGGAGGAGGTGGGGGGCGTGGCCCACGAGACCGTGACGGAGGACGCCCACACCGCCTTCCGCATGCAGCAGAAGGGCTGGGACACGGCCTATATCCGCATCCCGCTGGCCTCGGGGCTGGCCACGGAGCGCCTCGCGCTGCACATCGGCCAGCGGATGCGCTGGGCGCGCGGCATGCTCCAGATCATGCGGATCGAGAACACGCTCTTCGCCCGCGGCCTGACGATGATGCAGCGGCTTTGCTATTTCATCGCGCAGTTCGGCTTCATGTTCGCCATCCCGCGCATCGTCTTCCTCACCTCGCCGCTCGTGTTCCTGTTCCTGGGCGAGAGCGTCATCGCGGCCTCGCCGCTCGCCATCATCGCCTATGCGGGCGGGCATATCTTCCACGCCATCGCCACCACGGCGCGGCTGAACGGGCCGCACCGGCATTCCTTCTGGTCGGAGATCTACGAGGCCTCGCTCGCGGCGCAGCTCGTCCCGGTTACCATCCTCACCCTGCTCGACCCCAGGAAGGGAAAGTTCAACGTGACCGACAAGGGCGGCACCCTCGACGAAGGCTATCTCGACGTGCAGGCCGTGCTCGCGAACCTCATCCTGCTGGTGCTGGTGGGCATCGGCTTCGTCATCGGCCTGGTGGGCTACATCATGGCCGAGAGCGGCAGCCTGGAGGCGCGCGCCTACCTGCTGAACACCATCTGGGCGGGCCTGGCGCTGGTGCCGCTCTCGGCCGGCGTGGCCGTGGGGCGGGAGCGCGAGCAGTCGCGCCTGCGCGCGCGCGTCGCCGCCCATGTGCCGGGCGAGCTGGTGCTGGCCGATGGCACGCGCCTGCCGTCCATGACGCAGGACCTCTCGCTCTCCGGCACGCGGCTGCGGCTGGACCGTCCCCTTGGCCTCGCCGATGGCGACCGGGTGGACCTGCTCCTCCATTCGGGCGGCGAGGAAATTCCCCTGAAGGCGACCGTGGTGCGCTGGGAGGGCAATGACGCCTACCTGCAATTCCTGATCGAGGACCTGCAGGACGAATCCAACGTGGTGCGCGCCTTCTTCGGCCGCGCCGATGCCTGGCTCTACTGGGACAAGTGGCCGCTGGACCGGCCGCTGCGCTCGCTCGGCAATGTGGTCGCGGCCACGGCCGACGTGGTGTTCAACAAGTATCGCTTCGGCCGGGTGCGGCCGGGGCACAAGCCGGTGCCGCCCGAGGCGCCCAAGCCCGCCACCGAGGGGCGCGCCTCGGGCGTGGTGCCGCCACGCCGGCAACAGTCGTCGGGCGCCGCCACGGTGGTGACGGCCGGCGCGCGGGTGGTCGCGGGGCTCACCGGCCTGCTGCTGCTGGTGGGCACAGGTGGCGCCTTCGCGCAGCAGCCCCGGCCCGCGCAACGTGCCCCCACGCCCGCCCAGGCGCAGCCGGCGCCCGAGCCGCCGCCGCCCCTGGTGGCACCCGCCCCCCTGCTGCCGCCGGCGCCGCTGCCGGAGCCCGCGCCGGCCCTGGCGCCCGCCCCCAGCCTGCCGCCCCCGCCCAGCGGCGCGCGGGTGGTGACGCGCACCCTGCGCGACCTGGGGCTGACCGGCCCCATGCAGCTGCGCGGCATCCAGGATTTGCAGGGCGTCCTTTTCGGCCTGCGCGCCGATGAGGTGGTGACGGAGGCGAGCCTGATCGTCTCCGGCGCCGCCTCGCCCTCGCTCATCCCCTCGCTGAGCCAGGTGGCGGTGACGCTGAACGAGCAGGCGGTGGGCGCCATTCCGATAGATTCCGCCCGGCAGGCCTTCGGCCCGCTGGAATTTCCGGTGGACCCGCTGTTCTTCTCCGAGATCAACCGGCTGAACTTCCGCTTCTCCGGCCGCTACACCACCGAGTGCAACGACCCCAATTCCGGCCTGCTCTGGGCGAATGTGTCGGACCTCTCGACCATGCGGATGCGGATCGAGCGGCTGCCGCCCCAGCGCGACCTCTCCCGCCTGCCCGAGCCGCTGTTCGATCGGCGCGTGCTGCAAGGCCAGGTGATCATCCCCGTGGTCATCCCCGAGGGCGCGGGCCCCTCCGCGCTGCGGGCGGCGGGCATCGCGGCCTCCTGGTTCGCGGTGCAAGCCGATTATCGCGGCGCGACCTTCCCCGTGGGCCGCGCGCTCCCGCGCGAGGGCGATGCCATCATTCTCGCCACCGGCCCGGATGCCGTGCCGGGCCTCACCATGCCGCGCATGGACGGGCCCACGCTCGCCATGCTGCCGCATCCGGACGACCCCTTCGGCACGCTGCTGGTGCTGGGCGGGCGCAGCGAGGCGGAGCTGGTGCCGGCGGCCCTCGCCCTGGTGGCCGCGCGCGGCACCCTGGCGGGCGAGATGGCGCGCGTGGTCGCGCCCACCATTCCGCCGCGCCAGCCCTATGACAGCCCGCGCTGGGTCCGCACCGACGCGCCGCTGATGCTGGGTTCGCTGGTGGAACGGGAGGCCTTGCAGGCGACCGGCTATTCCACCGGTGCCATCCGTGTGCCGCTGCGCACCTCGCCCGACATCCTGACCTTCCGCGGGCGCGGTTTTCCGGTGGACCTCAATTTCCGCGCGCCGGAGGGGCCCATCATTGACGTCTCCTCCTCGCGGCTCGATGTCTCGGTCTCCGGCTCCTACCTGCGTTCCTTCCGCCTGGCGGACCCGGAGCCCTGGATCCCGACGCGCTGGGCCACCGACCCCTTCTGGGAGTTGCTGGGCTTCGACACCGCGCGGCGCAGCGGCCGCGCCATCATCCCGCCCTACCTGCTGCTGGGCCGCGACGAGCTGCAATTGCGCTTCGACATGCGGCCCCTGAACCGGGGCGAATGCGTGGACATCCCGGCCCCGCCGCGCGCGGCGCTGGAGCCGGACAGCACCATAGACCTGCGGCGCATCCATCGCTTCGCCCAGATGCCCAATCTCGGCTTCTTCGCCAGCGCGGGCTTCCCCTTCACCCGCATGGCGGACCTCTCGGGCACCGCCGCCGTGCTGCCCGAGCGCGCGAGCACGGTGGAGCAGGGGGCCTTCCTCGACGCCATCGGCCAGCTTTCGGCCATCACGGGCATCGCGGCCACGGGGCTGCAGGTGGTCACGCCGCCGCAGCTCGCCTCCGCCGCCGCGCGGGACCTGCTGGTGATCGGCGCGCTGGGCCGCCAGCCGGCCCTCAGCACCCTGCTGCGCGACGCGGCGGTGCGGATGGAGGGCGAACGCCTGTCCATCGCCCTGCCGGACGCCTTCCAGGAGGCGCGCGCCCTGATCCTGAGCGCGCCCTCGCGCGATGAGCGCAGCCGCGCCTCGGCGGCCCTCGGCACGCTGGGCGAGGGCTTCGGCGCGGTGCTGGGGGCGGAAAGCCCGCTCCAGTCCGGGCGTTCGGTCGTGGCCATCACGGGGGCCACCCCGGCCGCCGTGGCGCAGATGGTCCAGGCCCTGCGCGACCCGGTGCAGGCGCCGGCCATCCAGGGCGACACGGCGGTGCTGTCGGGCGGCACGGTGCAATCCTTCCGCACCATGTCGCCCTACCATGTGGGCGAGGCCCCCTGGTGGCTGCTGCCGCAGATCTGGCTGGGCGACCGCCCGGAACGCGCCCTGCTGCTGCTGCTGGCCGTGGGCGCGCTGCTGGGCCTGCCGGTCTACTGGATCCTGCGGCGGCGCGAGGTGAACCGCCTCAGAAGCCGCAGTTGATGGTGGCAAAGCGGGGGCACGGCCGTTATCCTGTGGGACGGTGCCGCCATGGGGATGGCGGTAGCCGAACGCGCGGGCCGTGGCCCGGCGCCGGGGGGATGTGATGCGTAGGCTGCGGGCCACTTTGCTGCTGGGCGGCGCCGTGCTGGTGCCGGCCTCGGGTCTGGCGCAGGCCGTCCCGCCCGCCACCAATGGCGTGGCGGCCGAGGCCGGTGCCTCGCGCGCCGTGGACATCCTGCTGCGGCAGGCCGAACGCTGGCTCTCCCTCGAACAGAACGACCAGGCCGCGGCCGCGGTGCAGCGCGCCCTGGCCGCCGACCCCCGCAATGCCGAGGCGCTGGCGCTTTCCGCCCGCATCGAGGCCGCGCGCGGCAACCAGGCGGGTGCGGCCGCCTTCACCCAGCGCCTGCGCGAGGCCGGCGCCACGCCCGAGCAGACCCGCGCCGCCGAACAGGCCATCCGCGGCGCTGCCATTGACCGCAACGCCATCGAGGAGGCGCGCGCCCTGGCCCGCGCCGGCCGCGCGGAGGAGGCCGCCGCCCGCTACCGCGCCATCTTCGGCGCGCAGGGGCCCACGCCGCCCTTCGCCCAGGAATACTTCCAGGCGCTGGCCGCCACCCGGGCCGGGGCCGCCGAGGGGCGGCGCGGCCTGGAGACGCTGGCCGACCGGCCCGATGCCTCGCCGCGCGTGCGCCTCGCCGCCGCCCAGACGCTGACCTTCCAGCCCGGCACCCGCGCCGAGGGCATCCGTCGCCTCGTGCCCCTGGCCGACAACCCCGAGGTCGCGGCCGAGGCGCGCGCCGCCTGGCGCCAGGCCCTGGTCTGGAGCGCGGGCGACCCCGCCTTCGTGGACGCCACCCAGGCCTATCTCCAGCGCTTCCCGGCCGATGCGGAGCTGCGCCGCTCGCTGGCCGCCATCCCCCGCCCCGACCCCACGGCCGAGGCCCGCCAGGAGGCCTTCCAGCGCCTGGAAGCCGGCGCCCCCACCGACGCGGCGCGGCGCTTCGAGGCCATCCTCGCCACCAACCCCAATGACGCGGATGCGCTGGGCGGGCTCGGCATCGTGCGCCTGCGCGAAGGGCGCGCCGCCGAGGCGCGGCGCCTGCTGGAACAGGCGGTGGCCGCCGACCCCTCCCGCGCCCAGCAATGGCAGCCCGCGCTGGACGGCGCGGCCTATGGGCTGGAACTGGCCGCCGGCCGCGCCGCGCTCAACCGCGGCCGGCTGGACGAGGCCGATGAGATCGCCCGCAGCGCCGCCCGCCGCACCGTCGAGGACCGCACGGACATCGAGGTGCTGCTGGGCGACATCGCGCTCCGCCGCCGCGACTTCGAGGCGGCCGAGCAGCGCTATCGCGCGGCCCTCGCCCGCCGCCCCGCCTTCGCCCCCGCCCAGGTCGGGCTGAACGCGGCCCTGCGCGGCCAGGGGCGCCCGGGCATCGCCCTGCCGCGCACAGCGGGCGGCGGCGAGGCTGGCGGCACCACCACCACCCCCGGCGAAGCCGGCCGCCTGCGCGCCGAGGCCGCCCGCGCCGCCGATGCGGGCGTGGCCGCCGCCCTGCTGCGCCAGGCCGTGCAACTCGCCCCCGACGACACCTGGCTGCGCCTGGACCTCGCCCGCGTGCTGCGCCGCCAGGGCCGCGCCATCGAGGGCCGCGCGCTGATGGAGGAGTTGGCCGCCCGCCGCGGCAGCCGCGACGACCTCTTCGCCGCCGCCCTGCTGGCCGAGGAGGAGGGGCGGCTCACCGAGGCCGAGGGCTTCCTCAACCGCATCCCCCCCGCCCAGCGCACGGCCGATATGGGGCGGCTCGCCACCGGCATCCGCGCCCAGCGCGACGTGCAGCGCGCCGCCCAGGGCCTGGCGCGCAGCGCGCCCGAGGCGCGGGTGCAGCTGGTGACGCTGGCCGCCCGGCCGGACCCCACCGGCGCCACCGCCGCCGCCGTCATCCGCGCCTTCGCCGATGCCAATGACCGTTTCGGCGCCGCCGAGGCGGCGCGGGTGGGCGAGGCCGCGAACCGCGCCGCCGGCGCCACGCCACGGCTCGCCATCGCGGGCGCGCTTCTGAGCGCCGGGCTCGACGCCGAGGCGCTGGCGCTCGCCGACCAGATCGAGCAGGGGCGCGTGACGGCCGAGCAGCGGCGCGACATCGCCTCGCTGCGGGCGGGCGCGGCCATCCGCGCCTCCGACCGGCTCAACAACGAGGGCAACCAGGCCCAGGCCTTCGAGCAGCTGCGCCCCGTGCTGCAACGCGACCCGGACAATACCGAAGCCCGCCTGGCACTCGCCCGCCTGCACCAGGGGGCGCGCGAGCCGGCCGAGGCCCTGCGCATCGCCGAGGGCATCCTGGCCCGCAACCCGCGCAGCCTGGATGCGCGGCAGGCGGCGCTGGATGCCGCCGTGGCGATGCGCGACTTCAACCGCGCCGAGGCGCTGGTGACGGAAGGCCTGCGCCTGCACCCGCGCGACAGCCGCATGTCGGTCCTGGAGGCGCGCTATGCCCGCGCCACCAACAACGAGGCCCGCGCCCGCCGCGCCCTGGAACAGGCGGCCGAGGCAAGGCGCGCCGAACTCGGCTTCCAGACCATCCCCGGCACGCCCGGCCTGCCGCCCGCCATGCTGCCCAACCCCTTCGCCCGCGCGGGCGCCGTGGCGACCAGCGCGCCCGCGCCCGGCGTGCCGCAGGACCGCGTCTCCCGCGAGATCGCGACGGAACTGGCCAGCCTGGAGCGGGAGACGGGCTTCATCGTCACCGCCACGCCCAGCTTCCGCCAGCGCTCGGGCAGCGCGGGGCTGGACCGGATGCAGTCCATCATCGCCCCCGTGGAGGCGGAGATCACGCCGCCGGGCATCGGCGGGCGGCTGACGGCGCGGATGACGGGCGTTTCGCTGGACAGCGGGACCCTGGGCACGGACCTGGCCACGCGCATCCGCTTCGGCGGCAACCCGCTGCTGGGGGCCGGGGCGGGCACGCCGCGGACCAATGCGGCCGGCGTGAATGTCGGCATGGCCTATCGGCGCGACGACTGGCTGCGGGCGGATGTCACCTCGTCGCCCATCGGCTTTCCGCGCGCGACCATCCTGGGCGGCGTGGAACTCGCCCCGCAGATCGGCGGCGTGCGGCTGCGCGTGGTGGGTGAGCGGCGTTCGGTGCAGGACAGCCTGCTCTCCTGGGCCGGGCAGCGCGACCGGCTGGCGGGGCGCGATTTCGGCATGGTGGTCCGCACGGGCGGGCGGGCGCAGGTGGAAATCCCGGTGGGACCGGGCTTCGCCTATGTCGGCGGCGGCTATTCGATCTTCGAGGGGCAGGAGGTGGCGCGCAACACGCGCGTCGAGGCGGGGGCGGGCATTTCCTACCCCATCCTGCGCAGCGAGGGCGGCGAACTGACCGTGGGCGGCGACCTGGTCTATTTCGGCTACCAGCGGAACCTGCGCTTCTTCACGCTGGGCCATGGCGGCTACTACAGCCCGCAGAGCTTCTTCGCGGCCAATATCCCGGTGGATTACCGCGGGCGTGCGGGGGACTTCACCTATCGCCTCGGCGGCACGGCGGGCTTCGCGGTGTGGCGCGAGAACCCGAGCGACGTGTTCCCGAACAACCGCTTCCTGCAGAACCAGCTGATCGCGGCGGCGGCGCAGGATGCGACGAACACGCTGATCACGCGCTATCCGGGGCAGAGCCAGCAGAACTTCATCGCGGGGCTGCGGGGGAATATTGATTACGCGATTACGCCGCGGATCAATATCGGGGCGGGGTTCCAGTACGACAAATCGGCGAACTGGGATGAGACGGTGGTGCAGCTCAGGTTGCAGGGGCGGTTCTGAGGGAGGCGCCTGATCCGCGAGGGCGTCGCGGGATCAGGCGCTGAAAGGCGCGTCAGCGCCCCCGAAACACCGGCGCCCTTTTCTCCCGGAACGCCGCCAGCCCCTCCTTCAGGTCCTCGCTCGCCTGGCTCTGATTGGCCCGCGCCAGCGCGCCGGCCTCGTCGAAATCCTGCCGGGCGATCTCGTTCAGGCTGCGCTTGATGCCCTGCACGGCCAGCGGCGCCATGGCGGCAAGGCGTTCGGCCAGCGCGCGCACCCGCGCGTCCAGCGCCTCGGCCGGCAGCATCTCGGTGAGGTAGCCGATGGCCAGCATCTCGGGCGCCTTGATGGTCTCGGCCGTCAGGAACAGCTTCTTGGCGGCGTTCAGCCCCAGCCGGCTCACATAGCGCAGCATGCCCGAGGGGTAGTAATGCACGCCCAGCTTGGCGGCCGGCATCATCATCTCGGCCGTGTCCACGCCGATGCGGAAGTCGCAGCACAGCGCGAGGTCCGTGGACCCCCCATAGACCCCGCCATTCAGCCGGCAGATCACGGGCACGCGCAGGTTTTCGAGCTGCGTCGCCACCCCCTCGAAGGAGGGCCCATCCGCCCGCGCCGTCACCTCCGCCCCCGGCCGCGCGGCCAAATCGCCCAGATGGTAGCCGGAGGAAAAGGACTTGCCCGTGCCCGTCAGGATGGCCACGCGGATGGCCGGGTTGGCCTCGATGGCCGTCAGGTGTTCGGACAGCGCCAGCAGGTCCGCCGGCTCGATGCGGTTGTGCACGCGCGGGCGGTTGAGGCGGATGGTGGCGATGGCGCCCTCCACCGTCAGGACCGGCGTGGTCGCCTCCTCCGTCATGCCGTCCATCGCGCATCCTCCCCTTGCTGGCGAAACAAGCGATAGCGCGGATCGGTCGCCCGGTCATCCGCTTGCGGCGCGCGGCGTGATGGCGCAATGCCCGGTTCATGCTCATCCGCGACAGCCGGGCAGGGGATTTGCCCGCCATCACCGCCATCTACGGCCATTGGGTCCGGCATGGCCTGGCCAGCTTCGAACTCGATCCGCCCGACCTGGAGGAGATGACGCGCCGGCGCGACGCCTTGTTGGCCGGCGGCTACCCCTACCTGGTGGCGGAAGAGGACGGCCGCGTGCTGGGCTATGCCTATGCCGGCGCCTTCCGCACCCGCCCGGCCTACCGCTTCACGGTGGAGGACAGCGTCTATGTGGCGCCGGACGCCGGGCGCGGCGGGGTGGGGCGGGCCCTGCTCGCGGCGCTGCTGCCGCGCTGCGAGGCATTGGGCGCGCGGCTGATGGTGGCCGTCATCGGCGACAGAGGGAATGCGGCCTCCATCGCGCTGCACGCCGCACTCGGCTTCACCCATGCCGGTGTGCTGCCGGGCACGGGCTGGAAGCATGGGCGCTGGGTGGACACGGTGCTGATGACGCGCGCATTGGGCGAGGGCATGGCGGCGCCGCCCATTCCCTGATGGCGACACAACCCCCGGTGGTGCTATGTCCTTCCGCGCACAGCGGGGGCGCAGGCGGCCATGGACGACACCCGGCGGAACATGGAACTGATCCGCAAGGTCTATGAGGTGGGCTTCAGCGCGGGCGACGTGGACATCATGGATGAGGCCTTCGCGCCCAACTATGTCTGCCGCTTCCCTGGCCTGCCGCCCATCATCGGCTTCGCGGCCTGCAAGGCGGCCATCGGCGCCTTCCTCACGGCCTTCCCCGCCCGCTACACGGTCGAGCACCTGCTGGGCGAGGGCGACCGCGTGGTCTGCCGCTGGAGCGCGGTGGGCACCCATGCCGGCCCCTTCACCGACCTGACCGACCCCGGGCGCGTCTATCCGCCCACCGGCCGGCCCGTCACCTTCAGCGCGACGGACATCTACCGCTTCGAGAACGGCAAGGTGGCGGAGGAGTGGAACAGCATCGAGGAATACGGGCTGCTGTTCCAGATCGGCGCGCTGGTGCGGCCGGGCTGAGGTTCAGACGGCCGGCAGGGGCATGAGGCGCTGGGCCAGCCGCTCCTGGTCCGCCCGCGCCATGTGCAGGCCAAGCTTGGTGCGGCGCCACAGCACGTCCTCGGCGGTGCGCGCCCATTCGTGGCGGCGCATCCAGTCCAGCTCCGCCTCGGTCAGCCCCGCGCCGAGGTCCTCGCCCAGGGCACCGCCCGCGAAGACCTCGGGCAGCAGGCTGCCATGGGTGCGGATCAGGCGCGGCAGGTGGCGCGCATCCAGGAAGGGCAGGGCGCGCGCCATCTCGGCCGCGAAACCCGCGCGGTCGGTGATGTCGCCGCCGGGCAGGGCGGCGGTCGCGGTCCAGGGCGTGCCGGCCCGGCCGAGCGCCTCGCCCACCTGGCCCGCCGCCTCCTCCGCCAGCCGGCGGAAGGTCGTGATCTTGCCGCCATAGACGCTGAGCAGGGGCGCGGCCTTGGTGTCCAGCTTCAGCACATAGTCGCGCGTGACGGCCGAGGGGTCCGCCGCGCCATCGTCATAGAGGGGCCGCACGCCCGAATAGCTGTGCACCACATCGGCCGGCGAGACGGGCCGGCGCAGCTGGCGCGAGACGGCGGTGCAGAGATAGGCCGTCTCCTCCGGCGTGCAGATGGCGGGGCCCCCCTCATGCGGCACATCGGTGGTGCCGATGAGGGAGAATTCCCCCTCATAGGGGATGACGAAGACCACGCGCCGGTCGTCATTCTGCAGGATGAAGGCGTGCTCGCCCTCATGGAGGCGCGGCACGATGATGTGGCTGCCGCGAATGAGGCGCACCGCACCCGGCCGGGGCACGGCCGTGGAATCCAGCGCCTCCTGCACCCAGGGGCCGGCGGCGTTGACGATGGCGCGCACGTGGAAGCGCTGCCCTTGCGCGTCGGGGCCACGCAGCCGCACCTCCCAATGGCCGGCATGGCGGGTGGCGCCTTCGAATTCGGTGCGGGTGCGGATGTCGGCGCCGCGCAGCGCCGCGTCGCGCGCCAGCAGCAGGACGAGGCGGCTGTCCTCCACCCAGGCGTCGGAATAGGCGAAGGCGTGGGTGATGGCGGGCTTCAGCGCCGCGCCCAGCGGGTTAGCCTCGGTGCGGAAGCCCTGGGCCGCGGGCATGGACACGCGCCGCGCCAGGTGGTCATAGAGGAACAGCCCCGCGCGGATCATCCAGCGCGGCCGCATCTCCGGCCGGTGCGGCAACACGAAGCGCAGCGGCCAGATGATGTGCGGGGCCACCCGCAGCAGCACCTCGCGCTCGGCCAGGGCTTCGCGCACCAGGCGGAACTCGTAATGCTCCAGGTAGCGCAGCCCGCCATGGATCAGCTTGGACGAGTTGGAGGAGGTGGCGCCCGCCAGATCCCCCCGTTCGGCCAGCAGCACCGAATAGCCGCGCCCCGCCAGGTCCCGCGCGATGCCCGCGCCATTCACCCCGCCCCCGATGACGAGGATGTCGTAGGCATGGGAAGAAGGGGGGAGGGCGTCGGTCGTCATGCAACGCCATGTGGAAGAGCGCGGGCGATCCGTCCAGGGTCTTATGGGGGGCCTTCCGCGCATGGCCCCTCTTCCCCATGTAGCTGCCATGAACGGGAAGGAGGGCATCATGGAATACGCGACGCTGGGCGGGGGGTGCTTCTGGTGCCTGGACGCCGCCTATCGCGACGTCTCCGGGGTGCGGCAGGTGGTCTCCGGCTATGCCGGGGGCCATGCCCAGAACCCGACCTATGAGCAGGTCTGCGGCAAGAAGACCGGCCATGCGGAGGTGGTGCGCGTGGGCTTCGACCCGGAGGTGGTCTCCTACGCCGACCTGCTGCGCATGTTCTTCACCCTGCACGACCCCACCACCAAGGACCGCCAGGGGGCGGATGTGGGCCCGCAATACCGCTCCATCATCCTGGCCGAGGACGAGGCCCAGATGGAGACGGCCCGCGCCGTGATGGCCGAGATCGAGGCCGCCGGCATCTGGGGCGCGCCGCTGGTGACGGAACTCGTCCCCGCCGGCGCCTTCTGGCCGGCGGAGCCCGAGCACCAGGATTATTTCCGCCTGAACCCCTGGTCCGGCTACTGCCGCGCCGTCATCGCGCCCAAGGTGGCCAAGTTCCGCAAGAGCTTCGCCGCGCGCCTCAACCCCGTGGGGGCCTGAGCCATGTTCTTCAAATCCAAGCCCGCCACCACGGACTTCCCCATCCAGCGCAGCGAGGAGGAGTGGCGCGCGGCGCTGGACCCCATGGCCTTCCGCGTGCTGCGCCAGCACGCGACGGAACGGCCCGGCACCTCGCCCCTCAATGCCGAGAAGCGCGCGGGCGTCTTCCACTGCGCCGGCTGCGGCACGCCCCTGTTCGAGAGCGACACCAAGTTCGAGAGCGGCACGGGCTGGCCCTCCTTCCATTCCCGCATCGAGGGCAATGTGGGCGAGACGGAGGACAACAGCTTCTTCATGCGCCGCACGGAGGTGCATTGCGCGGCCTGCGGCGGGCATCTGGGCCATGTGTTCCCGGATGGCCCGGAACCCACCGGGCTGCGCTACTGCATCAATGGCGCCGCGCTGGAGTTCAAGCCCGTGTAACGCCGCGCGCGCCATGCTATGGATGGATGACATTCCCGCCCGTTGAAAGCCTTGCCCATGCGGCGCCTGTTCCTTGCCTTCCTGTTCCTCAGCGCGGCTTTCCTGCCGGCCCGGGCGGACACCATCTTCGTGCTGAATTCGGGCGATGCCTCCATCTCGGTGATAGACGCGGTGGCGCGCGAGGAAATCCGCCGCATCCCCGTGCTGCGCGAGGTCCACCACCTGGTCGTGACGCCCGATGGGCGCGAATTGGTGGTGGGCGATTCCGGGGGGAATGAGCTGCTCTTCCTCGACCCCGTGAGCGGCGAGGTGCTGCGGCGGCTGCGCATCAGCAACCCCTACCACCTGGAATTCAGCCCTGACGGCCGGCACTTCGTGGTGGCCAGCCTGCGCCGCAACCAGGTGGACATCTATGACGCCGCCACGCTGGAGCTCCAGCAGCGGCTGCGCCATCCGGGCATGCCGAGCCACATCGCCTTCAGCCCCGACAGCCAATGGGCCTATGTGACCCTGCAGGGCCGCGGCCAGGTGGCGGCGATCGAGATGGCCAGCATGACCACCGCCTGGGTGCAGGATGTGGGGCCCGAACCCGCGGGCATCATCTGGCACCGCGGGCGGCTGCTGGTGGGGCTGATGGGGCGCGACGACTTCGTGGCGCTGGACCCCGAGACGCGCGCCGTCACCACCGCCTTCCGGGTGGGGCGCGGGGCGCACAATGTCTTCCCTTCGCCCGATGGGCGCTTCCTCTACGCCACCTCGCGCGTGGAAAGCCGCATCGCCGAGATTGATGCCGAGACGCTGGAGGTCCGGCGCATCTTCGAGGTCGCGGGCGGGCCGGACTGCATCGCCTTCGACCCCGATGGCCGCATCTACGCCACGCTGCGCTGGATCGGCCGCGTGCTGATCCTGGACCCCGCGACGGGCGACCACGCGCAGGTCCGGGTGGGGCGCAGCCCGCACGGCATCTTCGTCATGCCGCGCCGGCCCGGCGTGGGGGCCGATTTCGCCCTGCGGATGCCGGGTGCCGCCAGCGGCCCGCGCCCCATGGAACTGGCCCTGGCCGAGCAGGCCGACGCGCCCACCCGCGTGAACGCGGCGCCGGGCCGGTGAGGCGCCGGGCGCTCGCGGCCTTCCTGGCGGCGCCGGCCGTCGCGCGGGCGCAGCCCACGGGCGGCACGCTCTACCTCACCATAGACACCGGCTGGTCGCGCGAGGCCGAGCAGATCGCCGCCACGCTGCGCCGCCACGCCATCCGCGCCACGCTCTTCGTCGCCAATGAGCGCACCCATCGCGGCGACCGGCAGCTGGAAGAAAGCTGGGCGCCCTTCTGGCGCGCGCGCGCGAATGAGGGCCATGTCTTCGCCAGCCACACCTGGCGCCACTGGTATTTCCGGGGCGACCCGGGGCCGGGGCGCGTCACCTACACCTCCCGCCAGAATGAGGGCAGCGAGGTGCTGGACCAGGCGGCGCTCTGCGCGGAACTGGCCCGGCCCATCACGGCCCTGCGCGCCCTGGCGCCGGGTGCGGAGGTGCTGCCGCTCTGGCGCGCGCCGGGCGGCATCACCACGCCGGGGGCGCGCCGCATGGCCGAGGCCTGCGGGCTGCGGCACCAGGGCTGGACGCCCCGCGGCTTCCTGGGCGACGAATTGCCCGCCGATGCCCACCCCAATGCCGCCCTGCTGCGCCGCAACCTCGCCCAGATCCGCGATGGCGAGGTGCTGGTGATGCATTGGGGCGTCCGCTCCCGCCGCGAACCCTTCGCCGGCATCTTCGACGCGCTGGTCGAGGGGCTGCTCGCCCGCGGATTCCGCTTCGCCACGCTTCCCCCCCAGGGCATTCCGACATGATCGCCGCCATCGAGGACCTCTACGACCAGGTCACGGCCTGGCTTTTCCACGCCTGGGTCCAGCCGGTGATGTATGAACTGGGCCTCATGGCCTGGGCGGATGACGCCTTCGACTGGGTGGGCTTCTTCCTGTTCGGCGTGGTGCAGGTGGCGGTGGTGGCGCTGGTCTGCCTGCCGCTGGAACGCTGGCGGCCGGTGGAGCGCTGGGAGTCACGCCGGGTGGTCTGGACCGATGTGACCTACACGCTGCTGGCGCGCCTCGGGCTGCTGCCGCTGCTGGGCTTCGTGGTCTTCTCGGGGGCGGCGGTGGCCATCGAGGGCGCCATCGCGGATAGCGGCTTCGTGCCGCCCACGCTGGAGACGCTGATCCCGGGTCTGCGGGAATGGCCGCTGCTGGCGCTGGCCCTCTACATCATCATCCTGGATTTCGGGGAATACTGGCGCCACCGCTTCCAGCACCAGTTCCGCTGGTGGTGGGCGCTGCATTCCATCCATCACGCCCAGACGCAGATGACCTTCTGGACCGATGACCGCAACCATGTGCTGGACGACATCATCGCCGCGGCCTGGATCGGCGTCATCGCGGTCGCCATCGGCGTGCCGCCGGCGCAGTTCCCCGTCATCCTCCTGGTGCTGCGCCTCGCGGAAAGCCTCAGCCACGCCAATGTGTGCCTGGATTTCGGGCGGGTGGGGGAGCGGCTGCTGGTTTCGCCCCGCTTCCACCGGCTGCACCATGGCGTGCTGAGCGTGGGGCAGGCGGGCAAGAATTACGGCGTGCTGCTGCCCGTCTGGGACTGGATCTTCGGCACGGCGGATTTCAAGCGCGACCACTACCCCCGCACCGGTGACCCCGGCGCGCCGCCCGCCTATGTCACGGGCGGCTGGCTGCGCCAGCAGGGGCAGGGGCTGCGCGAGGTGTGGCGCGCCCTCAGACCCCCACGACAAGGCTGAGCACGAGGCCCAGCCCCGCCGAGACCGCCAGCGTCGGCACCAGCCCCAGCTTCAGCAAGAAGAGCGCCACGCCCGAGACCACCACCAGCACCAGCGCCAGGGGCTGCACCGAGGCGGGGTCCGGCAGGCTCAGCGCGAAGGGGCCAGGCTCCATCCGCGCGAAGATGACGCGCAGGGCGAACCAAAGTGCCAGGTTCGCAATGACGCCCACCACCGCCGCCGTCACCCCCGCCAGCGCGCCCTTGAGGCGCGGCTGGTCGTGCAGCCGCTCCACATAGGGGGCGCCCAGGAAGATCCAGGCGAAGCAGGGCAGGAAGGTGACGTAGAGCGTCAGCGCCGCGCCCAGCACCGCCCAGAGGGCGCCGCCCGCCTGGAACCCCGCCAGGAAGCCCACGAATTGCAGCACGAGGATGAGCGGGCCGGGCGTGGTCTCCGCCAGCCCCAGCCCCACCAGCATGTCGCTGGCGGTGAGCCAGGCGTAGTTCTCCACCGCCTGCTGGGCCACATAGGCCAGCACCGCATAGGCGCCGCCGAAGGTGACGACCGCCATGACGGAGAAGAAGCCCGCGATGTCGGCGAAGACCCCGCCCTGCACCCAGAGCAGCGCCACCGGCCAGACCCAGAAGGCGAGGCACACCAGCCCCGCCCGCCGCGCCGCCGCGGCCATCATGCCGATCCGCCCCGGATCGGCCGCCAGCGCGGCATCCAGCGCCGAATGCGCCACCCCGCGCCCGCCGCCATGCCCGCCGGCGGCGAAGGCCTGGGGCAGCGCCGCGCCCACGCCGGCGGCCAGCAGCACCACCACGGGGAAGGGCACGCCGAAGACGAAGAGCGCCGTGAACGCGGCCGCCGCCACCGCCCAGGGGACGGCGCCATGCAGCGCGCGGCGCGCCACCTTCAGCAGCGCCTCCAGCACCACCACCAGCACCGCGCATTTCAGCCCGAAGAAGAGGCCCGCCACCAAGGGCACCTCGCCCGCCCAGGCGTAGATGAAGGACAGCGCCAGGATCACGCAGGCGCCGGGCAGGATGAACAGCAGCCCCGCCGCGACGCCGCCCTTCACCCCGTGCATCAGCCAGCCGAGATAGGTGGCGAGCTGCATGGCCTCGGGCCCCGGCAGCAGCATGCAGAAGTTCAGCGCGTGCAGGAAACGCGCGTCGCTCACCCAGCGCCGCTGGTCCACCACCTCGCGCTGCATGAGCGCGATCTGCGAGGCCGGCCCGCCGAAGGAGAGCAGGCCGATGCGCGCCCAGACGCGCAGCGCCTCGCCGAAGCTGGGGAGTTGGGGCGCCTCGGGCGGGAGGTGGGTGTCGGGCATGGCGGTATCTGGCCCGAGCTTCCCGCGCGGGGCAAGGCTACTCCGCGGCTTGGGGGGTCAGCAGGCTTTGCCCCGGGCGGAGGCGTGTGAAGGCGACCTCCCGCCAGGAGAGGCGCACTTGGCCTTCCTCCAGCGTGACGAGGGTGTGGTGGAGGCCCGCCGCGTCGTCCTGGGTGTGGGGGAAATCCTCGCGCCAATGGGCGCCGCGGCTCTCCTGCCGCGCCTCGGCCGCCGCCACGATGGCGCGGCTGATGAGGATGAGGCTTTCCAGGTTCAGCCAGTCGGCCCAGGAGAGGTTGAAGCCGCGCATCCCGTCCGCCACGCCGGCCGCGTGGAGTTCCGCCTCCAGCGCATCCAGCCCGCTGCGCGCCTCGGCGAGGCCGGCCGCATCGCGCAGGATTCCGGCCTTGTCCCACATCAGCGCCGCCAGCGCGTCCCGCAGGGGACCGAGCGGCTGGGGCCGGCGGCCGAAGGGGGCCAGGGCCGCGCCCATGGCGGCGTCCAGCGCCGCCTCGTCCGGGGGGGCGAGTTCGCCCTCGGCGGGGACGAAGCGCGCCATGGCATCGCCCGCCAGCCCGCCGAAGACGGTGGAGTTGGCCACGCCATTCCCGCCCAGCCGGTTGGCGCCATGCACGCCCCCCGTGTCCTCGCCGGCGGCGAAGAGGCCGGGCAGGGCGGTGCTGCCATCGGCGCGGAACACCACGCCGCCCATCATGTAGTGGGCGGTGGGGACGACGGGCACGCGGTCGCCCGCCAGGTCGAAGCCCATATCGGCGCAGCGCTCGACCATGCCCTTGAACATCTTGGCCACCTTCTCGGGACCGAGATGCTTCATCTCCAGCCAGAGCCCGCCCGCCGCGTTCACGCGGCCGGCCTGGATTTCGCGTTCCATGGAGCGGCTGACGATGTCGCGCGTGGCGCGCTCCCCGCGCGGGTCGTAGTTGTGCATGAAGCGCTGGCCGCTGCCGTCCAGCAGATAGCCGCCCGCGCCGCGCAGCCCTTCCTCGATGATGGTGCCCGTCATGCGCGTGCCGGGGCCGGCCAGCACGCCCGTCGGGTGGAACTGCACCATCTCCATGTCGCGCAGTTCGAGGCCGGCGCGCAGGGCCATGGCCATGCCGTCGCAGGATTTGTCGCCCGAGGGGGTGTGGTACTTGTACATGGTTGGCCCGCCGCCGGTGCCGAGCAGCACCGCCTTGGCCTGCACGAAGACGAAGCCCCCGCGCCGGATGTCCAGCAGCAGCACGCCGCTGATGCGCGCGCCATCCGCGCTGCGGATGAGGGCGATGGCGCGGTGTTCCTCCAGCCGTTCGATGCCGCGCGCCCAGACCTGTTCGGCCAGGCGGTTGATGATCTCGATGCCGGTGAGATCACCCTTGTGGACGGTGCGGTCGAAGGTCTGCCCGGCGAAGGCCTTCTGGTGGATGGTGCCGTCGGGGTTGCGGTCGAAGAAGCAGCCCCAGCGGTTTTCGAGTTCGCGGATGCGGGTCTGCGCCTCGGTGACGAGGGTCCAGGCCAGGTCCTGGTCGTTCAGCCACTTCCCGCCGTCGAGCGTGTCCATGAAGTGGCGTTCGGCGGAATCCCCCGCGGCCAGCGCCACGTTGTAGCCGCCCTGCACCATGCGGGTGCAGCCGGATTTGCCGAGCAACCCCTTCACGGCGACCGTGACCCGCAGCTCCGGATTGGCGGATTTGGCGTGCAGCGCGGCCAGCAGCCCGGCGCCTCCGGAGCCGAGGATGAGGATGTCGGTGCTGCGGCGTTCGATGTGGGTCATCTCGGGCCTCGCGGGTTGGTAGGCACGCCGCAGCCGCAATCCTCGGCGGCGGGTGCGGGCGGGGGCGCGGGCTGCGCGGCGGCGGGCAGCGCCAGGAGCAGGGTGAGCAGGAGCGTGCGCATCACGCCCCCAGCTTAGCCAGCACCGCCGCGCGCCGCGCCTCCACGCTCGACTGCACGTCGCGGTAGAGGCTGCCGCCATGGGCATCCATGCCCACGATCAGCGGGCCGAAGTCGCGGATGGCGAAGCGCCAGAGGCTTTCGGGGTTGAGGTCGTCCAGGTCCACGTCCTCGATGGCCGTGATCCAGGTGGTCTCCAGCGCCGCCGCCCCGCCGATGACGGCCAGGTAGCAGCCGCCGAGTTCCTGGAAGGCGCGCGCGCTGTCGTCGCGCAGCCCGCCCTTGCCGATGATAATGCGGACCCCCTCGCGCTCCATCAGCGGCCGGGTGAAGCGCTCCATGCGGTCGGAGGTGGTGGTGCCGATGCAGACGGCCTCGTAGCCCGCCTGGTTCGTCCCGGTGGGTTCCACCTTCCGCACATTCGGTGCCGTGTGGATCACCGCATGGCCGTTCAAATCGAAGCGCGTGCGCCGGCCGCGGTCGAACATGTGGATCTGCGTGGCGTCGCGGATGCCGAAGAGCGTGTCCTGCAAGGTGACGGTGTCACCCACCCGCAGCTTGCGGATGTCGGCCTCGGTGCAGGGCATGTGGAGGGTGTGGTGGGCCATCGTCTAGAACCCCACCTCGACGCCTTCCGGCGTGAAGGTCGCACTCGCCCGCCGCGCCGAATGGCATTGCACGTTCACGGCCACGGGGTTCATGGTGATGTGCGTCGCCGCCACTTCCACATGCACCGCGAAGGCGGTGCTGTCCCCGCCCAGCCCCTGCGGGCCGATGCCGAGGCTGTTCACCGCCTCGGAAAGCTCCACCTCCAGCTTCGCCCCTTCCGCATCCGCGCAGACCGAGCCCAGCGGCCGCGTCGCCGCCACCTTGGCGAGGTGCATGCAGAGGTCGCTGGTGCCGCCGACACCCACGCCCAGGATGGTCGGCGGGCAGACCTTGCCGCCCGCCTTGATCGCCGCATCCACCACGAAGCGCTTCACGCCCGAAAGCCCATCGGCCGGGATGAGCATCTGTAGGAAGGAGCCGTTCTCGGACCCGCTGCCCTTCGGGATCATTTCCAGCCGCAGGGTGCGCGGCGTCTCCACGAAATCAATGTGGATGACGGGCACATGCGCCCCGCAGGAGGTGTGCGCGTTCACCCGCGTGATGGGGTGCACCACGGAACTGCGCAGCGGGTGCTCGCGCGTCGCGCGCTCGGTGCCGCGCGCGATGGCCTGCTTCAGCGCCCAGCCATCCACCTCCACATCGCGGCCGATCTGCACGTTGAAGATGGGAATGCCGGTGTCCTGGCAGAGCAGGTTTTCCGTGCGCTCGGCCACCGCGATGTTCTCGATCATGGTCGCCAGCACGGACTTGGCCAGCCCGTCCGTCTCGGTCGAATCCAATCGGAAAAAACCCTGCTTGATGTCATCGGGCAGGATCTTCAGCGCGCGGATGTAGAGAAGCTTCGCGGCCTCCTCGATCGCATCGGGGGTGACGCGCAGCTTGTCGGGGGCGGAGATCACGGACATGGGCGTTTCCCTCACAAAAGCAGAAAGATGCCGGAGACCAGCAGCAGCGACAGCAGCACCAGGCGGAAGCCCTGCGCCGGCAGGCGCCGGCCCGCGCGCAGGCCAAGCCAGGTGCCCAGCAGCAAAGCGGGCACGGCGGTCGCGGTCAGGATGGCGGCCTCGCGCGTGAAGAAGCCGGTGAAGGCGAGGCCCAGGATGGTGATGGCCTGCATGATGGCGATGAAGGGCTGCATCAGCGCGCGCGTGTCGCGCGGGGCCATGGCCTGCATATCGGCCCACATGCCCACCAGCGCGCCCACATAGCCGCCGATGCCGCCCAGGATGCCCGAGGCGAAGCCCACCGCGGCGTCCCGCCCCGTGCTGGCATGCAGGCGCGCGGGCGCCATCCGCAGCGCGATGCGTGCGAGCGTATAGCCCGCATAGACCACCAGCAGCACGCCGACACCCGCCACGATCCAGCGCGCGGGCCCCAGCGCCAGCACCGCGATGCCGAGCGGAATGCCCAGCGTCGCCGTCCCCACATACAGCCACATGCGCGGCCACGGGATGTCGCGCCAGACGGCGACGGTGCCGATGCCCTGCACGATCAGGCTGCCGATGACGAGAATGGGCGCCACCAGCGCCGGCGCCATGAATTGCAGCAGCACCGCGGCCCCCACCAGCACGAAGGCGAAGCCCGCGATGGAGGCGCAGAAGGCGGCCAGAAAGCCCCCCGCCGAGACGAGGAGGATCTCAGCCCACATTGAGGAGGAACAGCACGCCGGCCGCGAAGGCGAGGCCGGCGCTGACCGCCACCATGTCCTTCTGCCGGGCGCGCCAGCCCAAGAATTCCAGCGCCATCACGCGCAGGCCGCCGGCCAGGTGCAGCGCCAGCAGCACCACCAGCGCCCATTCGGCGGCCTTCACCAGCGGGTTGTCGGCCCAGCGCAGGAAGCCGTCCAGCGCGGCCTCGCCCTGGATCGCCTGGCCCAGTGCCCAGAAATGCAGCGGCAGGAACAGCGCCAGCAGCAGGCCCGAGACGCGATGCAGGATGAAGGCCACATAGGTGGGGTGCGACCGGCCGCGCATGTCAGGACGCATAAAGCCCCCAGGCGGCGCGGATGCCGAACAGCGCGGTGACGACGCCGATGCCGAGCCACGCCATGTCGAAGCCCCGCCCGCGCCAGCCCAGCCACTCCATCGCGATGTTGCGCAGCCCGATGGCGCCATGCAGGCCGGCCGCCAGGGCGAAGGCGGCGTAGAAGGCGAACCAGCCCGTCGCGCCCTGGGTGCGCCCCAGGATTTCCGTCGCACTCAGCCCGCCCCGCACCGCGACCATGATGGTGACCAGGTGCACCAGCACCGCCACACCCAGGAACATGGCGGTGACGCGCTGCGCCACCCACATGTGCCGGCCCGCCCGCGCGCTCATCGCAGCCTTCCCCACAGGCTGTCCCAGAACAGCGTCCGCTTCAGCCCCGCGATGGCCGAGGAGGGGTCGAGGTTCTTGGGGCACCTCTCCGTGCAGGATTGCGTGGAGTGGCAGGAATGGCAGCCCGCATCGCCACTGACCGCCTCCAGCCTTTCGCGCCGCGCCCCGTCGCGCACGTCATTCACCAGCGTCCAGGCGCGGTTCATGGCGGCGGGGCCGAGATAGTCCGGGTTCCAGGCCACGATGTCGCAGGAGGCATAGCAGACTCCGCAGCCGATGCACTCGATGCCCGCATCGGCCTCGCGCCGCTGTTTCGACTCCGGCGGCACCACGGAGAATTCCGCCGGCACCGCGCCATCGGGCGCGTCCTTGGGCTGGAAGGTCCCGCCCGCCCGCGCCCATTTGTCGAAGAAGGGCGCCATGTCGGTGGCCAGGTCGCGGATCACGGGCAGGTTGGCGAGCGGCCGGATCTCCAGCGCCTCGCCCGGGGCCGCTACGCGCTTCACATGGGTGCGGCAGGTCCAGCGGGCGCGGCCATTCACCTCCATGGCGCAGCTTCCGCACATGCCCACCCGGCAGGCGAAGCGGTAGGCGAGGTCGGGTTCCTGCTCGCGCTGGATCTGCGTCACCACGTCCAGCACCGTCTGGTTCTCGCGCGCGGGGACGGCGTATTCGCGGAATTCCCCGCCCGCCGCATCCCCGCGCCAGACCCTGACTTTCAGGGTGTCTTGGGCCTTTTCGCCCTTCGGGACCGTTTCCATCCCCGCACTCTGCCCCGGGCTTGAGTCTTATACAAGACCGGGGCAGGCTGCCGCCCTCTGGAGAGGGGAAACGAGACATGCAGCACGAACTCCGCGGCGCGGACATCCTGTGGGGGGCGCTCAAGCGCGGCGGCGTGACCCGCGTGTTCAGCCTCTCCGGCAACCACATCATGGAGGTCTATGACGCGGCCTTCGGCGACAACATCAGCATCATCCATGTCCGCCACGAGGCCGCCGCCGTCCACATGGCCGAAGCCTGGGCGCGGCTGACGGGCGAGGTGGGCGTGGCGCTGGTCACCGGCGGCCAGGGCCATTCCAATGCCTGCGCGGCGCTGCCGACGGCGATGGCCAGCGAGGTGCCGGTGCTGCTGCTCTCGGGCCACGCGCCGACCGACCAGCTGGGCATGGGCGCCTTCCAGGAGACGCCGCAGGTGGCCATGGCCGCGCCGCTGACCAAGGCCGCCTGGCTGGCCGAGAACACGGCGGGCCTCGCGCAGGATGTGGCGAAGGCGTTTGCCATCGCGCGCGGCGGGCGGCCCGGCCCCGTGCACATCTCGCTGCCGACCGATGTGCTGGAGGGTAAGGCCAAGCCCATCCTGCCCGACGAGGCCGCCTATCTCGCCCCGCCCATGCCGCTCTCGCCCGAAAGCTGCAAGGCGGTGCTGGGCGCGATCAACGCGGCCCAGAAGGCGCTGATCGTCGTCGGTTCCGCGCTGAACAATCCCGAGGGCAACGCCGCCCGCGCCGCGCTGGAGAAGGCCACGGGCCTGCCCAGCATCATGATGGAAAGCCCGCGCGGGCTGAACGACCCCTCGCTCGGCTCCATCGCGGAAGCCCTGGAGCAGGCGGACCTGGTGGTGCTGCTGGGCAAGCCGCTCGACTTCACGCTGAAATTCGGCAACGCCGCACCCAAGGCCCGCTTCATCGCCATCGAGCCGGACGGCGCGCTGGTCACGCGCGCGCAGAAGGGGCTGGGGGCGCGGCTCGCCATGGTCGCCATGGCCTCACCCATCGAGGCCTGCAAGGCGCTGGCCGAAGCCGCTACCGCGCACCCCAACCCCGCCTGGGGCGATTTCACGCGCGAGGTGCTGGCCTATCGCCCCCCCGCCTGGGCGCAATACCAGGACCGCGCGGGCGGCCCCATCCACCCCGCCACGCTCGCCATGGCGCTGCAGAGGCACCTGGGGGAGGACACGTCGCTGATGCTCGACGGCGGCGAGGTCGGCCAATGGATGCAGGCCATCCTGAAGGGCCGCGAGCGCATCACCAATGGCGTGGCGGGTGCCATCGGCGCCGTCACCTGCTTCGCCATCGGCGCCCGCGCGGCGCGGCCCGAGGGCAAGGTCGTGGCCTGCATGGGCGATGGCACCTTCGGCTTCCACATGGCCGAGTTCGACACGGCGGTGCGCCACAACCTCCCCTTCGTCTGCGTCGTCGGCAATGACGGGGTGTGGAACGCCGAATACCAGATCCAGAAGCGCGACTACGGTGCCGACCGCGCCCATGGCTGCGAACTGGGCCGCGCCACGCGCTATGACCTGGTGGCCGCCGCGCTGGGCGGGCATGGGGAATTCGTGACGCGCTTCGAGGAACTCCACCCCGCCCTGGAACGCGCCTTCGCCAGCGGCAAGCCCGCCGTGGTGAACGTGCTGATCGAGGGCCAGCCCGCCCCCGGCCTGCGCCGGCCCGCCGCTTGAAGACACAGCCGGCGCCCCTCTACGCCCGCATCGAGGCCGCGCTGCGCGCGCGCATCGCGGCGGGCGAATGGGCGCCGGGTGCCGCCTTGCCGACCGAACCCGTGCTCGCCGCCGAATACGGCATCAGCCAGGGCACGCTGCGCCGCGCCTTGGCAGCGCTGGAGGCGCAGAACGTCATCGAACGCCGCCAGGGGGCGGGCACCTATGTGGCCGAGGCCACCTCGGCCCGCGCCCTATTCCACTTCTTCCGCGTGGAGACGCCGGACGGCACGCGCCCCGTGCCCACCTCCATCGCGCATCTTCTGGAAACCCGCCCCGCGCGGGCGGAGGAGGCGGAGGCGCTCTCCCTCCCGCGCCGCGCCCGCGTGGTGGCGCTGGAACGCCTGCGCCTGGTGGAAGGCCGGCCCGTGGTGCTGGAATCCATCGCCCTGCCGACGCCCCTCTTCGCGGGCTTCGCCCTGCCGCTGGGCCAGGTGCTGGAGGATGAGCTCTACGTCCACTACCAGCGCCACCATGGCGTGACCGTACTGCGGGTGGAGGAAAGACTGACGGCCATCGCGGCCCCCGCCGAAGCCGCCGCGCGGCTGGGCGTGCCGGAGGGGACGCCCTTGCTCGCCATCTCCCGCGTCGCCTTCGACGTGCTGGACCGGCGGGTGGAGCACCGCCACACCCTGCTGCGGACGGACGCGCTGCGCTACGCGGTGGAGTTGCGCTAAGGCGGCGCCAGCAGCCGCCCATCCCAGGCCGCGCGCAGCGTCAGCGCCAGGATCACGCCGATCACCCCCGTCACCACCAGCAGCGCCGCCCAGGCCGGCCAACCCGGCGCCACCAGCGCCATCACCGCCGCGAAATTGGCCAGCGGGAAGGTGAAGGACCACAGCGCCGGGGTGAAGCCCGCCGCCAGCATGTAGGGCAGGCCCAGCACCAGCAGCGCCAGCAGGAAGGCGGACAGCCCGAACAGCGCCAGCACCCAGGGCCCCACGCCCGCGAGCGAGGCCACCGCCAGGCTGCCCACCGTGGGCGGCGCCAGGAAGATGGCGAGCGAAGGGCGCAGCGCCGGCGCCAGGTCCGGCCGCGCGATCAGCCGCCACAGCAGCAGCGGCATCACCAGCAGCCAGAGCAGGCCGCCCACCCCCAGCAGCATCCATCCCAGAAGGTGCATGCCGAGGGGCGCGCAGAACATCGCCGCCACAAGATGCCCCACCAGCGGCATCAGCAAGGGCGGGGCCAGCATGTCCACATGGCCGCGCCCGCGGATGCAGCGCGCCAGCAGCGCCAGCGCCACCCCCACATGCGCGGCGATGGCCAGCAGCAGCAGCCCGCGCGCCAGGCCCGGCGCCCAGGGGATGAAGGCCGCCGCCACCTCCATGGCGCCGATGCTGCCGGCGGCGAAGAAGCTCGCGCGCACCGGGTGGCGCCAATCCTCGGCCACCGCATCGGGGTGGCGCAGCGCGCGCAGCAGGTGCAGGCCGATCAGCAGCCCCCAGGCCAGCACGGCGAGCAGCATCACCGCCTCGCCCACCAGGGCCGAGGCGCCATGGTTCCGCGCCGCCTCGCGCCAGGTGAGGCCGAGCCCGCCCAGCCCCATCGGCATGGCGAGCAGCGGCAGGGGCAAATGGCGGAGTTGCACTGCCCCGGTCAGACCCCGCCGACCGCGATCCGCGCGGGGTCGAGCGTCACCCCATGATCGAGCGGCCCATGCCCCGCGCCGAAGCCCGGCGCCGACTGGATGGCCGCGCGCACATAGCGCCGCGCGCGCTCCACCGCGGGCAGCAGCGCCATGCCCTGGGCAAGGCCGGCCGCGATGGCGGAAGCGAGGGTGCAGCCCGTGCCATGGGTGTGCGGCGTGGCGATCCGCCGCTCCTCGAAGCGGGTGACGCCCTCGGGCGTGGCCAGCAAATCCACCAGCACCTCGCCCTCCATATGCCCGCCCTTGAGCAGCACGGCGGGTACGCCCAGCGTCAGCAGCGCCTCGGCCGCGCGCAGCATGTCGGCCTCGGACCGGATGTCCATCTCCGCCAGCACCTCGGCCTCGGGGATGTTGGGCGTCAGCACCGTGACCAGCGGCATGAGGCGGCGCTTCAGCGTCTCCACCGCGTCGGGCGCCAGCAGCCGGTGGCCGCCCTTGGCCACCATCACGGGGTCCGCCACCAGGGGCACGCCGGGGGCGCGGGCCAGCAATTCATCGCAGACCAGGTTGATGGTGGGCGTGTCGTGCAGCATGCCGGTCTTGATGGCGTCCGCCCCCAGGTCATCCATGACGGACGCGATCTGCGCCGCGATGAACTCCGTGGGCACGGGAAAGACGCCCTGCACGCCCAGCGTGTTCTGCGCCGTCAGCGCCGTGATGGCCGTCATGGCGAAGCCGCCCAGCGCGGTGACGGCCTTGATGTCCGCCTGGATGCCCGCGCCGCCCCCGGAATCGGAGCCCGCGCAGATGAGGACGCGGCCCTTCATGCCGCACCCGCCTTGGCGCGGATGGGGCCGCAAAGCCGGTCGAGCGATTCGTTCAGCAGGCCTTCCTCCTCCGCCTCCACCATCACGCGGATCAGGGGCTCGGTGCCCGAGGCGCGGATTAGCACGCGGCCCTGGGCGCCGAGGCGCCCCTCCTCCTCCGCGATCAGCGCCTGCACGCCCGTATCCTTCAGCGGCGAGGGGCCGGCGAAGCGGATGTTCACCAGGCGCTGGGGCAGGGGGGTGAAGCGATTGCAGGCCTGGCTAGCGGGGCGCCTCTCCTCGACCAGCGCGGCCAGCACCTGGAGGGCGGCCACGAGCCCGTCACCCGTGGTGCCGAAATCATTCATGATCATGTGGCCGGATTGCTCCCCGCCCAGGTTGCAGCCCAGTTCGCGCATGCGTTCGCCCACATAGCGGTCGCCCACCGGGGTGCGGTGCAGGGTGATGCCCTTGCGGCCGAGGAAGCGTTCCAGCCCCATATTGCTCATGACGGTGGCCACCACCGCGCCGCCCTTCAGCCGCCCCTCCCGCGCCCAGGATTCCGCGATCAGCGCCAGGATCTGGTCGCCATCCACCGGCGCGCCGCGCTCATCCACCAGCACCAGGCGGTCCGCGTCGCCATCCAGCGCGATGCCGATGTCGGCCCGCCGCTCCCGCACGATCTCGGCCAGCTGCTTGGGCGAGGTGCTGCCCACGCCGCGGTTGATGTTGAAGCCATCGGGCTGCACGCCGACCGAGACGACCTCGGCCCCCAGCTCCCACAGCACGGTGGGGGCGACCTTGTAGGCGGCGCCATGGGCGCAATCCACGATGATGCGAAGCCCCTCCAGCGTCAGGCCGCGGGGGAAACTGGCCTTCGCGGCCTCGATGTAGCGGCCCGGCGCGTCCTCGAGGCGCGAGGCGCGGCCGAGCTTGTCCGGCGCCACCAGGGCGGCGCTGAGGTCGCCGCCCATCAGCGCCTCGATCTCGCCCTCCTGCTCGTCCGAGAGCTTCAGGCCGTCGGGGCCGAACAGCTTGATGCCATTGTCCTCGTGCGGGTTGTGCGAGGCGCTGATCATCACGCCCAGGTCCGCGCGGAGCGAACGGGTCAGCAGCGCGATGGCGGGTGTCGGCAGCGGCCCCACCAGCACCACATCCATGCCCGCGCCGATGAAGCCCGCCGTCAGCGCCGGTTCCAGCATATAGCCCGACAGCCGCGTGTCCTTGCCGATGACCACGCGGTGGCGGTGCGTGCCCCGGTTGAAGAAGCGCCCCGCGGCCTGGCCGAGGCGCAGCGCCGTGCCGGCATCCATGGGCGGGCGGTTGGCCACGCCACGGATTCCATCGGTGCCGAAGAGTTTGCGCGGGCGTGCCGGCGGCAGGCTGTCGGGACTCATGGCATTTCTCTCTGGCCGCTGTAACTCAGGAAGTGCTAGCGCCGCCTTGGTCCTGCGTCCATCTTGACGGGCCGTGCGGGCGGCGCACCCTGGCCGCATGACCTCCGCCCGCGCCCGTGCCGATGCCTTCTGCGCCCGCTTCGGCCTGCGCCTTCCCATCCTGCAGGCGCCCATGGCCGGCGCGGCCCCGCCGGCGCTGGCCGCCGCCGTGGCCAATGCCGGCGGCATGGGCGGCTTCGGCGCGCTGCAATCCTCGCCCGCCGAGATCGCCGCCTGGGCGGCCGCCTTCCGCGGCGCCAGCAATGGCGCCTTCCAGGTGAACCTCTGGACGCCCGACCCGCCGCCCCCCCGCGACGCGGCGCGCGAGGAGGAAGCGCGCCAGGCGCTGGGCCGCCTCGGCCCCCTGCCGCCCGAACCTGGCGAGGGGCCCTTCCTGCCCGACTTCGCCGCGCAGTGCGAGGCGCTGCTCTCCGTGCGTCCCGCCGTGGTCTCCACCATCATGGGGCTGTGGGAGCCGGGCTTCGTGGCCGCGCTGAAGGCCGCCGGCATGCTCTGGATCGCCAACGCCACCACGCTGGACGAAGCATTGGCAGCCCAGGCCGCCGGCGCGGATGCCGTGGTCGCCCAGGGCGCCGAGGCGGGCGGGCATCGCGGCAGCTTCGACCCCGCGCGGGGCGAGGCCCAGGCCATCCCCCTCTTCGCCCTGATCCCCCGCCTGGCCGATGCGCTCAGCGTGCCCGTGGTGGCGGCGGGCGGCATCATGGACGGGCGGGGCATCGCGGCCGCGCTGACCCTGGGGGCCAGTGCCGTGCAGATGGGCACGGCCTTCCTCCGCACGCCCGAGGCCGCCATCCCCCCCGCCTGGGCCGACGCGCTGGCCCATGCGGCGCCCGAGGACACGGTGCTGACCCGCGCCTTCTCCGGCCGGGCGGGTCGGGGCCTGCGCAACGCCGCCACCGAGGCCTTCACGAAACTTCCCGCCGCGCCCTACCCGGTGCAGCGCAGCCTCAGCGCCCCCATGCGGGCCGAGGCCGTGGCGGCGGGCGACGTGTCGCGCATGCAGGCCTGGGCCGGGCAGGGGGCGGCGCTGGCCCGCGCCGAGCCGGCCGCCGAGATGGTGCGCCGCTGGTGGGCGGAGGCCGAGGCGCTGCTGCCCTGACGCGCGCGGCCGGCGCTTGGAGCAGGATGCGTTGAGGTGGAATCACCGAAAACGTTGAATCCCGCTCGCCACGAAGGCTGGAGCAGGCTGCGTGAACGCATGGGAACGCAGCATGATCTAGGCCGGCACGGCCTCGGCATGGGCGCGCATCAGCATGATCTCCGGCATGATGACCCGCGCGCCGCGCGGATGGGTTACGCCGTCGGGCAGGCGGACCAGCAGCTGGAACCCGCGGCTGCCCTTCGGGATGGGCAGCTCCATCATGTGCTTGCCTCCCTCGCCCTCCAGGCTCACGCTTTCCTTCCCCGCATCCGGCGGCCCCAGCCATTCCAGCTCCACCACCACGGGGTGGCCCGGCGCGCGGAGGTTGACGCGGATGCCGCCGAACTTCGCGAAGCCCGGCCCCGAGACCTCCAGCGCCGGCTTGGGCTGGTTCGGCCTGTTGGCGCTGAGCTTGGCGCCGAGGGGCGGCCGCAATTCGCAATGGGCGTTGGGGTGGCGCAGCTGGACCTCCACCCCCTCCGCCTCGAGGATGGGCGTGGCGAGGCCCGCCGCGCGCTCGGACAGCGCCTGGTCCTTCGCCTGCATGATGTCCGCCGCAGCGCGGAGCTTGTCGAGCATATGCGGGCCGAGCAGCGCGACGGAGCGCCAGGCCGGGTGCGGCGCGGGCGGGTGGGCCGCGATCCGGGCCAGGGCCGCCAGCGTCAACTCCGTCCCCCGCCACGCCACCGAGGGGTCGAGGTAGTGGTCCCGGAAGGCGGTGGAGCGGGTGGCGGAGCCGGGCAGCACCACCTCCGCGGCGGGAATGGGCGTGAGGTGGTGATAGCCGCGCGCCGTGCCCGTCTCCAGCAGCACGAAGGGCCGGTCCGCCAGGGCCGCCTCCAGCAGCGCGGTGGACTGGGTGCAGATGACGACATCCACCGCCCCCACCAGCGCCTGGAAGGTCAGGTTCATGCACAGCAGCATGGCGTCCGTGAGGAAGAGTACATTCTCCCCCACCTCCAGCTCGGCCGCCTTGATGTGCCGCTCGACCGGGTGGAACTTCCACAGGAAGAGCCAGTCCGGATGGCGGCGGGTGATGTCGGCGATGGCGGCCAGCATGTCGGGCTGGCTGTGGCCGTGGTTCAGCCAGTGGGTGTTGGCCGCGATCAGCGCCACATGGGCGTAGCGCCTTGTCCAGGGGCCGAATTGCAGGGCGAGTTCCGCCCGCCCCGCCAGCAGGTCGAATTTCGGGCAGCCGGTCACGACGAAATCCGGCGGGTCGCGCAGGCCCGCCTCGGCCAGGGTGGCCTCGTGTTCCGGCGCCCAGGACAGGACATGGGTGCTGAACATGCCGAAGGGGCGGGGGTCGGGCGGCGGCAGGAAGATGCCGTGCTGCATCTGCGCCGCCGGCAGCCCGTGGCCGCGCGCGGCGGCGGCCGCCAGGCTCGCCGTCACCGAGTTGCGGCTGAATGATCCCTCATGCGCGGACAGGAAGAGGCCTCCGGGCGCCAGCCGCGCCTCGGCCCATTCCGCGGGGTCCTCGAACCATTCGACGGCGAAGCCCCGCGCGGCCAGGAAGGCCTCGATCATGCCGCCGTCGAAACCGACCGTGCCCAGCCCCACGCTCCGCAGGCCGATCCGCCATTGGGACGGGGGCATCGCCGCCAGCAGGGGGCGCATGATGGCCAGGTCCTGCAAGGTGGCCAGGTGCAGCATCACCGGGCCCTGCGGCACCTCCGCGGCCGGCGCCGCGCGCCCGAGGCGCGGGTCGAGAACCGGGAAGAGGGCGGCGAAGCGCACGCGCATCGCCTCGCGCGGCGGCGTCTCGCCCCGCTTACGCAGCACGAGGCAGGAGGAGGCGAAGGGCGCCGCCGCGCGGAAGGGGTTGAGCGTGATCCATTGGCTGAGCAACAGGTCCGACACGCCCCGCGGCGGCAGGGCGGGCTTCACGAAGGGCGGCGTGTTGACCAGCACCACCTCGAAGCCAGCCGCCTCCAGCATGGCGCACCAGGTCTCCACGGGCAGGATCGCCGCGTGGAATCGGTTGAACTGCGAGGAGGGGCGGTGGCTGACCGTCACCACCAGCCACTCATGGGTCAGCAGGTGCAGGCTGTGCAGCGCGGCCCAGATCTCGGCGGGGTCAATGTGTTCCAGCGCGTCCAGGCAGGTGGTGAGCCAGGGGCCGGGCCAGCCCTCCCGCGCCGCGTCGCGCTTGGCATCGGGCACGGGCGCGGTCAGGTCCAGCGGCAGGACGCCCGCCTCCTCCGCGCCGCGATAGTCGAAGCTGCGGGCGGGCAGACCGAGCCCGGCCATGCGCGCGGCGAGCGTACCGTTGCCGGCGGCGAGGTCCAGCAGCCCCGTCAGCCCGTGCCGGCACGCGAAATCATGCAGGGTGGCGTGGAAGTCCGGCTGGAAGGAGGTGCGCCCCGCCGCATGCGCGAAATAGTCCCTGCCGTAGAGACTGTCGTAATCCGTCCGCATCCGTTTTTCCCTGGTCCGCGCCGCTGGCCTGCGTGACGCAAGCGTAACGCGCGGCGGCACAGCTTTGGGGCATGTTCGCTGCAATGCAACCTCTTCGAATGGCCCGCCCGGCCGCCCTGGCGCCGCTGCGCCACGCCGATTTCCGCACCCTCTGGCTCGCCAACCTCGTCTCCAACATCGGCCTGTTCATCCAGAACACGGCGGCGGGCTGGCTGATGACCGGGCTCGACCCCTCGCCGATGATGGTGAGCCTGGTGCAGGCCGCCTCCATGGTGCCGGTGTTCCTCCTGGCCCTGCCGGCCGGGGCGCTGGCGGACATCATTGACCGACGCCTGTTCCTGATCGGCGCGCAGCTGTGGATGACCTTCGTAGCGCTGCTGCTGTGTGTCCTGTCCTGGACGGGGCTGCTCGGCCCCTGGGGCCTGGTGGCGCTCACCTTCGGGCTGGGGGCGGGCCTGGCCATGAGCTTTCCCGGCTGGGCCGCCACCACGCCCGAACTGGTCCCGCGCGAGGATTTGATGGGCGCCATCGCGCTGAACGGCATCGGCTTCAACATCACCCGCGCGATTGGCCCCGCGGTGGGCGGGCTCGCCATCGCCTGGGCGGGGGTGGGCGCGGCCTTCCTGCTGAACGCGGTCTGCGTGCTGGTGCTGGTGGCGGCGCTGTGGCGCTGGAAGCGGCCCGTGGTGGCGAACCGCGCGGCGCCCGAGCCCTTTCTCTCCGCCGTGCGCGCCGGGGCGCGCTATGTGGCGGCCTCGCCCGCCATGCACGCGGCCATCCTCCGCGCGGTGGTGTTCTTCCTGTTCACCTCGGCCGTCTGGGGGCTGCTGCCGCTGCTGGTGCGCCATGAACTCGGCCTCGGCCCCGAGGCCTTCGGCCTGCTGCTGGGCTGCATGGGGGCGGGCGCCGTGGCCGCGGGCTTCCTGCTGCCCGCCGCACGGCGGCGGCTCGACCGGTCGGGGATGGTCTTCGTGGGCTCGCTGCTGGGCGCGCTCGCCATGGCGATGATGGCCACGCTGCACCATTGGGTCTTTGCCGCACTCGCCATGGTGATCTACGGCGTGGCCTGGATTTCCGCGGCCTCCACCCTGCAGGCAGCGGCGCAGATCGCGGCCCCCGCCTGGGTGCGGGCGCGGGCCATCGGCATCTACCAGATGTGCTTCTTCGGTGCGCTGGCCGGGGGCGCGGCCGGCGCGGGCTGGATCGCGGGGCTGATCGGCGTGCCGACCACACTCGGCCTCTTCGCGCTCGGCGGTGCGGCGGCGGCCGTGCTGGTGCGCGGCGCGCGGATTGATGGCGAGGCGCTGCGCGAGGCGCCCGCCGCCACGCCGCCCTTCGTGATGCCCGAACCCGAATCCGCCGAACTCCAGGCTCTGCTGGCCGGCGGCGAGAACCGCGTGCTGGAGGTGGTGCGCTACCGCGTGCCGCCCGCCCGCCGCGCCGCCTTCCTGGCCGCCATGCGCGAGGTGCGGCGCGCGCGCCTGCGCGGGGGGGCGGCGCTGTGGCGCCTCTACGAGGACGTGGCCCACCCTGAGCGCTGGGTGGAGCTCTGGACCATCGAGAACTGGGCCGAGCACCTGCGCGAGGCCGCCCGCATGACCGAGCAGGACCACGCCGTGCTGCGCCACGCCGCCACCTTCCACGAGGGCGGCCCCAATGGGCATGGGGGCCCGGAAGCCGCGCGCTATGTGAATGTTCCGGTCTAGGGGCAGCAATGCGCCCATGTGCGGTGAAGTCCGCGCCCGCCCTGCCTATCTGACGTGGAGAACCGAAGGAAGGACAAGACCATGGCCAAGCTCGCCGCCACCCGCAACGATTTGGGCGAGAATGCCCGCCTCGCCAGCGTGAACCTGCTCAACGCCGCGCTGGTGGACCTGATGGACCTGACCAACGCCGTCCGCATGGCGCACTGGACCGTGCGCGGCCCGCATTTCGCCGCCCTGCACGCGCAGTTCGGCGACTTCTACGAACAGCTCAGCGAGACGGTCGATGACGTGGCCGAGCGCGTGGTGCAGCTGGGCGGCACGCCCGATGGCACGACGCAGCTGGCCGCCAGCCGCACGCGCCTGGCCCCCTATTCCGAGGAGACGCGCGACGGGCTGGACCATGTGGCCGCGCTGACCGAGCGCTACGCCGCCCTGGCCCGCACCACCCGCGCCGCCGTGGACGCCGCCGCCGAGGCGGGCGATGCCGACACGGCCGATCTCCTGACCGGCACCTCGCGCATGCTCGACAAGGCGCTGTGGATGCTGGAGGCGCATATTTCTTAGCCCTCAGGCGCCGGGCGCGCGCTCCGCGCGCTTGGCTACGCCGCGCGACGGGGGCGCTGGCCGCGCGGTCAGTTGGGCGGCGCCGGCCGCCGTGCGGCCGGATTCTGTGTGGTTGGCGCCGGAGTTTTTCTGCCCTCAGGCGCCGGGCGCGCGCTCCGCGCGCTTGGCTACGCCGCGCGACAGGGGCGCTGGCTGCGCGGTCAGTTGGGCGCCGCCGGCCGCTGTGCGGCCGGATTCTGGATGCTCGGTGCCCTCAAGCGCCCGGTGCCGCTTCCGGTGGGTTGGCGGCGCGCCAGCCGCTTTGCGGCCGGATTCTCCTGGAGCGCGCCTGACCCTGGGTGGGCATGCTGCACCGCCATACCCTCGCCCCCGCTTTTCCTCTATGCCCGCCCCATGAGCGACCTTTTCGGAAAGCCCGGCCCGGCCAAGCCCGGTAACGCCTACACCGCCGCCGACATCGAGGTGCTGGAGGGGCTGGAGCCCGTCCGCCGCCGCCCCGGCATGTATATCGGCGGCACGGACGACAACGCCCTCCATCACCTCGCCGCCGAAATCCTGGACAACGCCATGGACGAGGCGGTGGCCGGCCACGCCGACCGCATCGAGGTGGTGCTGGAGGCGGGCAACCTGCTGTCGGTGCGCGACAATGGCCGCGGCATCCCGGTGGACCCGCACCCGAAATTCCCCAAGCTCTCCGCGCTGGAGGTCATCTTCACCACGCTGCACTCGGGCGGGAAGTTCTCGGGCAAGGCCTATGACACCTCGGGCGGCCTGCACGGCGTGGGCAGTTCGGTGGTGAACGCGCTGTCCGAATCGCTGGAGGTCGAGGTGGCCCGCGGCGGCGAGCTGTTCCGCCAATCCTACGCCCGCGGCAAACCCACCTCGAAGCTCAAGCGCGAGGGCGAGGTCCGCAACCGCCGCGGCACCCTCATCCGCTTCAAGCCGGACCCCGAGATTTTCGGGCAACTGGCCTTCCGGGCCGAGCGGCTGTTCAAGCTGTGCCGGTCCAAGGCCTATCTCTATCGCGGCGTCGAAATCCGCTGGCGCTGCGAGCCCAAGCTGGTCGCTGGCACCGACACCCCGCCCGAGGCGACCCTGCACTTCCCGGGCGGGCTGGCGGACTTCCTCTCCGCCGCCATCGAGGGGCGCGGGACGGTGGTGCCCGAGCCCTTCGCCGCCATGCTCGACTTCCCCGCCGGCGCCGGCCGCTGCGAATGCGCGCTAACCTGGCTGGAACAGGGCGACGGCTTCCTCTCCACCTACGCCAACACCATCCCAACCCCCCAGGGCGGCACGCATGAGGCCGGGCTGCGCGCGGCCCTGGTGAAGGGCCTGCGCGGCTATGGCGAGCTCAAGAAGGAAAAGCGCGCCGCCAGCATCACGGCCGAGGACGTGTTCACGGGCCTGGCCGGCATGCTCAGCGTCTTCATCCGCGAGCCGCAATTCCAGGGCCAGACCAAGGAGAAGCTGACCAACGCCGACGCCCAGCGCCTGGTGGAAACCGCCCTGCGCGACCGCTTCGACCATTGGCTGGCCGGCCACCCCGCCATGGCCGACAATTTGCTGGCCTTCGCCATCGAGCGCGCGGAGGAACGCCTGCGCCGCCGCGCCGAGAAGGACACGCCCCGCAAGACCGCGACCCGCAAGCTGCGCCTGCCCGGCAAGCTGGCCGACTGCTCGCGCGAGAGCGCCCAGGGCACGGAAATCTTCCTGGTGGAGGGCGACAGCGCCGGCGGCTCCGCCAAGCAGGCGCGCGACCGCGAGACCCAGGCGGTTCTCCCCCTGCGCGGGAAGATCCTGAACGTGGCCAGTGCCAGCGCGGAAAAGCTGCGCGGCAACCAGGAACTGAAGGATTTGATCGAGGCGCTGGGCTGCGGCGTGGGCGACCGCTTCGACCTGGCGCGCCTGCGCTATGGCCGCGTCGTCATCATGACGGACGCCGATGTGGACGGCGCGCACATCGCCGCCCTGCTGATGACCTTCTTCTACAAGGAATTGCCGGAACTGGTGCGGGCGGGGAGGGTCTTCCTGGCCCAGCCGCCGCTCTACCGCCTCCAGCACGGCGGCAAGAGCGTCTATGCGATGGACGACGCCGACCGCGAGCGCCAGATGAAGCGGGAATTCAAGCCGAACCAGAAGGTGGAGGTCAGCCGCTTCAAGGGGTTGGGCGAGATGCCCCCCGCCCTACTGCGCGAGACCACCATGGCGCCCGGCAAGCGCACCCTGCTGCAGGTGGTCCTGCCGCCCGAGGAGCGCGCCGCCACCGCCGACCTCATGGAGGCGCTGATGGGCAGAAAGCCCGAGCTGCGCTTCAAGTTCATCCAGGACAATGCGGCGAGCCTGGATGTGGAGATGGTGGATGCGTGAGGGGGGCGCCCCCACGCAAAACCGGAACCAAACGGCCTGAAGGGCCGAGGCCGCGAACGCGGCCTATGTGACCGGCGTGCCTTCGGCAGGACGCAACTGAGGGGCACGAAGGCAAAGCCCTCGTGCTCCCAAAATCAGGCGCTCTGGCCGCTCTTCAGCCCGCCCTGCTCCATCAGGCTCTCCACCACCGACCAATCCACGAGCTTGTTCAGGAAGTTGTCGAGGTAGTTCGGGCGGACATTGCGGAAGTCGAGGTAGTAGGCGTGCTCCCACACGTCCACGCCCAGGATGGGCGTGCCCTCGCCGGTCGAGATCGGGTTCGCGCCATTGGGCGTCTTGGTCACGGCCAGCTTGCCGTCGCCCTTCAGGATCAGCCAGGCCCAGCCCGAGCCGAACTGCGTCACGCCGGCCTGCTTGAAGGCCTCCTTGAAGGCGGCGAGGCCACCCAGGTCGCTGTCGATCTTGGCGGCCAGCTTGCCCGGCAGCTTGTCGCCGCCGCCATTGGGGCTCATCACCTGCCAAAACAGGATGTGGTTCCAGTGCTGGCCGGCCTGGTTCAGCACGGGAAGGCCATCGGCGCCGGCGGCACCGGCCTCGGCCACGATGGTTTCCAGCGACTTGCCGGCCAGGCCCTTGCTCTCGACCAGCCCGTTCAGCGCGGTGACATAGGCGTTGTGGTGCTTGCCGTGGTGCAGTTCCAGGGTTTCCTGGCACATGCCCTGGCCGGCGAGGGCGTTGGTGCTGTAGGGCAGGGGGGGGAGGCTGAAGGCCATGGGTCTTCTCCGAAATGGGATGCGGGGACTGGGGCGCAGCTAAGAGGCGCGCCCCCGGGGCGTCAACCGCTTGCGAAGCCCGGGGTTCGCCCCCATGGAGGCGCCATTCATGCCCGAACTCAGCCCCTGCGGCGCGCTCGCCCGCCGCCATGACCCGGACCGCTTCCTCTGCGCCCTCTTCGCGCCGCCCGCGCGGCGCGAGGCGCTGTTCACCCTGATCGCCTTCAACCATGAACTCGCCCGCGCGCGCGAGGTGGCCACCAACCCCATGCTGGCCCTGATGCGCCTGACCTGGTGGCGCGAGGTGGTGGAGCAGGCGGCCGAAGGCGCGCCCGCCCGCGCGCATGAGGTCGCGGCCCCGCTCCATGCCGCCATCACCGCGCGCGAACTGGACCCCGCCGACCTCATCGCCATGGCCGAGGCGCGCGAACCCGAGATGGAGGAGGACCCCATCCCCTCCACCGGCGCCTTCCACGCCTATCTGCGCGGCACGGCGGGCGGCTTCGCGGTGGCGGCGGGGCGGCTCCTGGGCGCACCGCCCGCGCTGATGCCGGCATTGCAGCAGGCGGGCGCGCTCTACGGGTTGGCGGGCGTGCTGCGCGCGGTGCCTGCCCTGGCCGCGCAGGGGCGCTGCCTGCTGCCCGCCGACGTGGTGGATTCGCATGCGGTGCTGATGGACCCGGGCGCGGCCGCCCCCGCCATTCGCCGCCTCGCCGCCGACGCCCCGCCCGCGCCCGACCTCTCGGCCCTGCCGCGCGATTCCATCGCGGCCGCGCTGCCGCTGGTGCTGGCGCGGCGGGATTTGCGGCGCCTCGCGCGGGGGAAGACGGTCAATCGTGGCGGAATGGACCGTATCGCCGTCACATGGGCCGGGATTCGTGGCAGGGCCTGACGCAACCACGCCACACTTCATGTGTAGACAGGCCGGTATCGAAGGATAGGGCGACGATGCGATACTTGGTTTCCGGCGGCGCGGGCTATGTGGGCAGCCATCTGGTGCTGGCGCTGCTCGATGCGGGGCATGAGGTGGTGGTGCTGGACGACCTCAGCGCGGGGCACCGCGCGGCCGTGCCGGCGGCGGCGGAGTTCGTGCAGGCCAACCTGGCCGACCGCGGGCGGGTGCAGGAGGTCTTCGCCGCCTGGTCCTTCGACGCCGTCTTCCACATGGCCGCCCTTTCGCTGGTGGGCGACAGCATGAAGGAGCCGCTGCGCTATTGCCGGGAGAATGTGGCGAACAGTCTGTCGCTGGCCGAGACGGCGGCGCGGGCGGGCTGCACGAAGTTCGTCCTCTCCTCCACCGCGGCCGTGTTCGGCGTGCCGCGCGAGGTGCCCATCACCGAGGACGCCCCCACCACCCCGGTCAACCCCTATGGCCTGTCCAAGCTGATGGTGGAGCAGGCGCTGGCCTGGGCGGAGGGCGCGCATGGTCTGCGCTCGGCCGCACTTCGCTATTTCAACGCGGCGGGGGCCGACCCCGCCGGCCGCGCCGGCGAGGACCATGACCCCGAGACGCACCTGATCCCGCGCGCCATCCTGGCCACGCTCGGCGAATTGCCGCCCCTGCACGTCTTCGGCACCGATTATGACACGCCCGACGGCACGGCCGTGCGCGACTATGTGCATGTGGCCGACCTCGCGGCCGCGCATATCGCGGTGCTGCCGCGGCTGGACCGCGGCTCGGTGCGCTACAACATCGGCAATGGCGCGGGGCATTCGGTGCGCGAGGTGATGGCGGCCGTCGAGCGCGTGGCCGGCCGGCCCGTGCCGCATGTGAACGGCCCCCGCCGCGCGGGCGACCCGCCGGCGCTTGTCGCCTCCTCAAGCCGGCTGCGGGCGGAGACGGGCTGGGCGCCGCGCTTCGCGGAACTGGACCAGATCGTCCGCACCGCCTGGGATTGGCACGCCGCCCGGCCCAAGGGCTACCGGGCGCGCGCGGCGGCTTAGGGCCTGCGTCCGATCGGCTTCGGTGATCTCACCGAAGCCGTGAATCGGCCGCTCGAAAACCTGCGTCCGATCGGCTTCGGTGGGATCACCGAAGCCGTGAATCGGCCGCTCAGCAACGCTCAGCCCCGCGGGGCGAAGCCCAGGAAGCCCAGCGAAGGGATGGGCTGGCCAGGATCGGCGCGCACCGTGGGCGCGGGCCGCACGGGCGCGGCAGGTGCCGCGCGCACCGGGCGGGGTGCCGGCTGCGGGCGGGCGCGCGGCGCGGGCGCGGCCTCGGGCGGCGGGCCGGAGGAGGCCATGCCCGCCCCGCCCCGCACCGAGAGCAGGTAGAAGGTGACATCCGCCCGCGCGCGGTCCACCGCGGCCTCGACCGGCGTCAGGCCCAGCGCGTTGCGCGCGCGCAGGTCGGCGCCCCGGTTCACCGCGTCGCGCACCGCCGGCAGGTCGCCGCGGGCGATGCCGTCGAACAGCGCGTCATTGGGGTTCATGGCCGAGGGGGGCACCTCGGCCGGGGCCACCGTGCCCTGGCGGCCCTGCAGCCCGGGCAGGGCGGGCGGTGCCTCGCGCTGCGGGGCGGGGGCGCCGGGCTGGGCGCCCGGAAGCCGCGTCGGCCCCTGGGCCAGGGCCAGGGAGGGCATGGCAAGGAGCAGGGCGGCCAGGGCCGCGCGATGCGGAAAACACGTCATGCCCCTGGATGCCATGGCGGCGTGGCGGAAGAAAGGCCTGTCTGTCAGGCGGCGCGCACCGCCTGGCGTAGCCGCCGCGCGGCCTCGGTCATTTCGTGCCGCAGGATCTCCCGCTCGGCCTCGTCGGTCACGCTGGCGAAATAGGCCAGCACGTCGCTGACCGTGTCCTCGAGCTCATGCGCGGCCAGCTTCTGGCGGATGCCGTCGCGCAATTGGAGGTAGAGGCGGCGGCCCTCGATCTCCTCCCGCTCGGCCTCGGTCATCGTCACATGTTCGGCCGGGTGGAACTGGAAGTCATGGCGCGAGAAGCTGCCCAGGAGCTGGCGCCGCGGCCGATCGGCCCCCGCGACTGGCCCCAGGCGATAGACGACGACCGCGTCGCGGCGGCTGACGAATTGCAGCGGCATGACCTGTCACCCCAACAGATTTCGCGCCGATGTAACATATTTGCGTGTGAACGCCAGATTGCGCACGGAATGAGACGATGCGTCAGGGCTCGGTGAAGGCGCGCCGCAGGCTCTCGCGCAGCGGCTGGGTCATGTAGCGCCAGAAGCTGCGCGCGCCGGTGAGGACATGCGCCTCCACCGGCATCCCCGGCGAGAGGAAGACGCCGGGCATGCGCGCCAGCGCCGCCTCGTCCAGCGCGATGCGCGCGCGGTAGTGGCTCATGCGCGTCTGCGGGTCGGTGGTGACGTCGGCCGCCACGAAGATCACCTCGCCCGAGAGGTAGGGCACCATGTTCTGGCGGAAGGCGGGCAGGCGCATCTGCGCCGGCAGGCCCGTCCGCACGGCGTCTATGTCGGTCGGGTTGATGTTCACCTCCGCCACCAGCCGGTCCGCGCTGGGCACGATGTCCAGCAGCGGCTCGCCGGGGCGGACCACGCCGCCCAGGGTGAAGACGCGCGAATTGACCACCGTGCCATCGGCGGGGGCCAGGATGTCGCGGCGCAGCGCCACGTCATCGGCGGCCATGAGGCGTTCCTCGACCTCGGCGAGGCGCTGGGCCACCTCCTGCGCCTCGGCGTTCACCTCCTGGCGGCGCTGGCTCAGCAGGGATTGCGCCTGGCGCTCCGCCTCCTCGATGGCGGCGCGGGCGCGGGCGATCTGGCCCTGCAATTCGCCGATGCTGCCCTCCACCGCCGCGCGGCCGCGCTGCACGGCCAGCAGCTCCGGCAGGCGGGAGAGGCCCTGGGTGACGAGGCCCCGGCGCATCGCCTCCTCCTGCACGATCAGGTCGCGCTGGCGCTCGGCGGCGCGCAGCTGTCCCTGAGCGGAGTCGAGGCTGGCGCGCCCCTGGGCCTCGCGCGCCGCGACGATGGCGAGCTGGCCGTCGAGCGCCGCGCGCCGTGCGGTGAAGAGTGCCACCTGCCCCGCCATGGCCTCGCGCGCGCGGGGGTTGTCCGCCTGTTGCAGCGCGGCGGGGAAGGTCAGCGCGCCATGGCCCGCGGCCTCGGCCGCAAGCCGCGCCGCATGGGCCATCAGCGAGGCCTGCTGCGCCCGCAGCGCCTCGCGCGTCGCGCCGGCCTGCACGTCGTCCAGCCGCAGCACCACCTGTCCCGCCCGCACGCGGTCGCCGTCGCGCGCCAGGATGGCGCGGACCACGCCGCCCTCCAGGTGCTGCACGGTGCGGCGCGTGCCCTCCACGGTGATGACGCCGGGGGCCACGGTGGCCTCGGCCAGGGGTGCGAGGGTGGCCCAGGCCATGAAGCCCCCGAAGCCGCCCAGCAGGACGAACATCCCGGCCAGGATCACGCCCCGCGTGGGCGGGTGCGGCGCCTCCATCACGGGCGCGGCGGTGGCAAGCTGCGTGGACATGTCAGAGCGTCCCGGTCAGGGCGGGCTTGGCGCCCGGCGGTGGCATCTCATGGGCGCGGGGCGGGGCCATCAGCCGCTTCATCACCTCGGCGCGGGGGCCGTAGAGCTCGGCCGCGCCGTCGCGCAGCACCAGCACCTTGTCGGCCACCTGCACGAGGCCAGGCCGGTGCGAGACCAGGATCAGCGTCGCCCCCGCCTGCTTCGCCCGCGCGAGCGAATGGAGAAGGATGGCCTCGCTCTCGCCATCCAGGTTCGAGTTGGGCTCATCCAGCACGACCAGGCGCGGATTGCCGAAGAGGGCGCGCGCCAGGCCGATCATCTGCCGCTGCCCGCCCGAGAGATGCTGCCCGCCCTCGCCGATCTCGGTGTCGTAGCCGCGGGGCAGGCGCAGGATCATCTCGTGGCAGCCCGCCAGACGCGCGGCCTCGAAGACCTGTTCGGGCGCGGCCGCGCCCATGCGCGCGATGTTCTGGAAGACCGTGCCGTCGAACAGCTCCACCGCCTGGGGCAGGTAGCCCACATGCCGGCCAAAATCCTCGCGCGGCCAGAGGAAGACGTCGGCGCCATCCAGCCGCGCCGTGCCGGCATTGGGCGGCAGCGTCCCCATGATCAGGCGGATCAGCGTGGTCTTGCCGGCGGCCGAGGGGCCGATGACGGCCAGCGCCTCGCCCGGCTCCAGCTGCAGGCTGATGCCCTTGATCATGGGGGCGGGGGTGCCGGGGAAGCCATAGGTCACGCGCTCCAGCTCCAGCCGGCCCCGGGGCGGGGGCGGGGCGGTGCCCACGGGGCGCCCGGGCGGCATGCGGAGGAAGGCCTGCAGGCGCTGGAAGCTCTGCCGCGCCTGGACCAGCTGCCGCCAGCCGCCGATCACCTGCTCGACCGGCGCCAGCGCGCGGCCCATGACGATGGAGGCCGCGATGGAGGCCCCCGGCGTCACCTGCTGGCGCAGCGTGAGCCAGGCGCCCACCCCCAGCACCGCGAGCTGCACGGCCAGGCGGCAGAACTTGGTGGCGGCCAGGATGACGGCCGCGCGGTCGCCGGCCCGGGACTGCGCGGGCAGGAACTCGCCCATGCCCGCGCGCCAGCGGGCCAGCACGGCGGGGGCCATGCCCATGCTGTCAATGACCTCGGCGTTGCGCGCCATGGCCTCGGTGCGGGATTGGGTGCGCTGGGCGGCGGTGGCGGCCTCGCGCAGCAGGCGGGAGGTGACGAGTTCGCTCAGCAGGGTCAGGCCGAACAGCAGCAGCGCGCCGGCCAGCGCCACCAGCCCCAGCAGCGGGTGCAGCAGGAAGATGACAGCCAGGTAGATGGGGACCCAGGGCAGGTCATAGAGGGCGAGCGCCCCGCCCGAGCCCAGGTAGGAACGGCAGGCGGCGAGGTCACGCAGCGCCTCCATCCGGTAGGGCAGGCCGCGCAGCTGGGCCTCCAGGCCGCGATGGAAGGCCTCCGGCGCCGCGCGCATCTCCATCCAGGCGGCCACGCGGTGCATGACCAGGCTGCGCACCCCCTCCAGCACCGCCAGCACCAGCAGGGCGAAGAGGGCGATGGCGCTGAGGAAGAACAGCGTGTCGCCGCTGCGCGCGGCCAGCACGCGGTCGAACACCATCATCATGTAGAGCGGCACGGTGAGCTGGAGCAGGTTGGCCACGCCCGAGAAGGCGCCGACGCTGGCGAATTGCCAGCGGCAGGCGGCCAGCGCCTCGTCCAGAGGGGTGGTGGTCTCACGCCGCGGTGCCATCATGGCATGTCAGTCCCTGTCCCATTCTGGGACGACGCCCGGAGGGGCGCCGTATCGCCGGGATGACCGCCAATTCTTGGCGCGCCCTCCCGACCGGGTGACTCTGCGGGCAATGGCTTAACGAAACGTGAAGCCGGAGCGGAGGGCTTAGCGCGCCCGGAAGACGACCTGCCGGTTGAGGGCGAAGTTCACGAACATGCCGGCGATGGACCCCGCCGCGACCCCCAGCACCAGGTGCCGCGCGCCGATCTCGGTCCAGGCGGTGATGGCGGCATAGGTGCCGTAGTTCACCGCGAAGCCCACCAGGTTCAGCGCGAGGTAGAGGCCCCATTGCCGCCCGATGCCGCCGCCGCCGCGCCGGTCGCGGAAGGTCCAGGCGCGGTTCAGCGCATAGACCCCGGTGGCCGCGACCACATAGGAGATGACGCGCCCCCAATAGGGCCCCGTGCCGAGCGCGACCGCGGCGCCCAGCACCGCGTAGTCCAGCAGGAAGCCCAGCGTTCCCACCACGCCGAAACGGAAGAATTGCAGGAGGATCGGTGGCATCCGCGGCAGCTAGGGGCAGCGGATGGCGCAATTGCGGCGCCAACCTATGCTTTCGCCGCAGCTCAGGAGGGCGATTCGTGATCGGGTTGGTGGGATTGGGCCGCATGGGCGGCGCGATGCTGGGGCGGCTGCGCGACCAGGGCCAGGATGTGGCGGCCTTCGACCAGGATGCGGGCCTGCGGGCACGCGCGGGCGGGGTGTCGGGCCTCGCCGATTGCGCGGCGCCGGTCGTGATCCTCTCGCTGCCGCATGAGGCGGCGGTGGAGGCCGTTCTGGCCACCCTGTTGCCCGCCATGCCGAGGGCCGGTGTGGTCGTGGACACGTCCACCATCGCCCCAGGGGCCGCGCGCCGATTCGCGGAACAGGCCGCGGCGAGGGGGGTGGGCTACCTGGATGCCCCCGTCTCGGGCGGGCCGGCGGGGGCGGCGGCGGGGACGCTGGCCATGATGCTGGGCGGCGAGGAAGCGGCCATCGCCGCCGCGCGGCCGGTGCTGGAACGGCTCGCCACCCGAATCACCCATGTGGGCGGGCCGGGGGCGGGGCAGGTGGCCAAGCTCGCCAACAACCTGCTGGTGGCCACGCACCTGATGGCGGCGGCCGAGGCGCTGCGGATGGCCGATGCGGCCGGCGTGAAGCCCGAGGCGCTGCTGCCGGTGCTGAACGCGGCCTCCGGCCGTTCGGCGGCGACCGAGGTGAACTGGCCGCGCTGGATCCTGCCCGGCGGCTTCGACAGCGGCTTCGCGGCGGGGCTGATGCGGAAGGATGTGCGGCTGGCGCTGGAACTGGCCGAGGCGGCCGGCACGAAGCTGCCCGTCTGCGGCGCCGCCGCCGCGCTGTGGGAGGCAAGCCCCGTGCCCGATTCCGAGGAGTTCAACCGCGTGCCCGCCGCCCTGTTCGAGGACCGTTCCCATGGCTGACCCCTCCCGCGCCGCCGCCGAGGCCGCTGCCCATATCCGCAACTGGTTCGGCGGCACCGTGCCGGGCGCCGTGCTGGACGGCGCGGCCCCTCCCGGCGCGGGCGAGGCCCTGGCGCTGACCGACCCCGTGACGGGCAAGCCGCTGTTTTCCTACCCTGTGGCGGACGCTGGCCTGGCCGCCGAGGCCGCCGCCGCCGCCGCGCGCGCCGCCGCACCTTGGGCCGCGCTGCCGGGGGCCGAGCGTGGCCGCCGCCTCTGGGCGCTGGGGGCCGCGATCCGTGCCGAGGCCGAGGCGTTGGCCCGCGCCGAATGCGCCAACACCGGCAAGCCCCTGCGTGACGCCCGCGCCGAGATGGCCCGGGTCGCCGAGATGGCCGAATACTTCGCCGGCTGGTGCGACAAGATCGAGGGGCGCGTCGTGGCGGTCCCCTCCGGCCATTTCGTGACGGTGCGGCCGGAGCCCTATGGCGTGATCCTCGCCATCACGCCCTGGAACGCGCCACTCTTCACCGCGGGCTGGAACGCCTTTCCGGCGCTGGCCGCCGGCAATGCCGTGGTGCTGAAGCCCAGCGAGATGACGCCGCTGACCTCGCTGCGCCTGGGGCAGATGGCGCAGGGGCTCGGGCTGCCGCTCATGGTGGTGGCGGGCGGGCCGGCGGCGGTGGAGGCGCTGGTGGCCGCACCCGAGGTGGGCAAGCTCTGCTTCGTGGGCAGCCCGGCCGTGGGCGCCCGGATCGCCGCGCTGTGCGCCGCGCGCACCCTGCCGCATGTGCTGGAGCTGGGCGGCAAGAGCGCGAACATCGTCTTCGCCGATGCCGACCTGGACGCGGCCCTGCTGGGCGCCCAGCAGGCCATCTTCGCGGGCGCCGGCCAGTCCTGCGTGGCGGGGTCGCGGCTGTTGCTGGAGGCCTCCATCGCCGAGGACTTCCTGGCCCGGCTGCGCGCCGGCATGGCAAAGATCAGGCTCGGCGACCCGCTGGACGACGCGACGGAGATGGGCCCCGTCGCCCACCCCCGCCAGCACGCGCATGTGCAATCGCTGCTGGAAGCCGCGGCCGCCGAGGGCGGTCGGGTGCTCACCGCCGCGCCCGGTCCCGGCGCCTGCTTCGTGCCGCCCACCGTGCTGGACGGGCTGCCACCCGGCGCGCGCGCCGTGCAGGAGGAGATTTTCGGCCCCGTGGTGGCGGTGCAGCGCTTCGCGGACGAGGCGGAAGCCGTGGCACTTGCGAATGGCACCCGCTTCGGCCTGGCGGGCGCGGTCTGGACGCGCGATGTGGGCCGCGCGCACCGCGTGGCCGCGGCTCTCCGCGCCGGCACCGTATGGGTGAATGGCTACCGCACCATCCATGTCAGCGTGCCCTTCGGTGGATTCGGCGCCTCCGGGCATGGGCGTTCCTCGGGGGCGGAGGTGCTCGCGGAATACACGCAGCCCAAGGCCGTCTGGACGGAGACGCGGCAGGCCCCGCCCGCGGGCTTCGGGCACCTGCCTTGATCCGCTTGCCAATCGGGGCGCGCTCTGGCTTGTATCCCGGGAACGCCAGGGGAGGCGGGTCGGTCGCGTCAACGTGACGGGAGTTTTCGCATGAAACGTCGTGACCTCATGCTGGGGGGCGGCGCGGCCCTGCTATCCGCGCCGGCTTACGCGCAGCCCGCCCAGAACCGCGTGCTGAAATTCGTGCCGCAGGCGAATTTGACCAGCGTGGACCCGGTCTGGACCACGGCCACCGTCACCCGCAACCACGGCTACATGGTCTTTGACTGCCTCTACGGCCTTGACGACCAGTTCCGCCCCTACCCGCAGATGGCGGAAGGCACCGCCTTCGAGAACGACAACCGCACGGCCACCATCACGCTGCGCCCGGGCCTGTTTTTCCATGATGGCGAGGCGGTGCGCGCGGCCGACGCGGTGGCGAGCCTCAAGCGCTGGATGCGCCGCAGCCCCATCGGCCAAAAGCTGAACGAATACACGGATGAACTGGTGGCGCTGGACGACCGCCGCCTGCGCTTCCGCCTCAAGCGGCCCTTCCCGCTGCTGCTGAACGCGCTGGGCTCGGTGGCAACCCCCACGCCCTTCATCATGCCCGAGCGCCTGGCGCAGACCGATGCCTTCACGCAAATCCGCGAGACCATCGGCAGCGGCCCCTTCCGCTTCGTGCAGAACGAGTTCAACTCGGGCAGCCTCGCGGTGTATGAGCGCAACCCGCGCTATGTGCCCAACCCGAACGCGGGCCCCGTCTCGCTGACGGCGGGCCCGAAGGAAGTGCATTTCGACCGGGTCGAGTGGCACATCATCACCGACACCTCGACCTCCACCTCCGCGCTGATCCGCGGCGAGATGGACTGGTTCGAGCAGCCCACGCCCGAGAACCAGCTTCTGCTGCGCCGCAACCGCAACGTGGTGGTGGAGATGCTGACGCCCTTCATGTCGGTGGGCATCATGCGGTTCAACCACCTGCACCCGCCCTTCGACAACCCGGCCATCCGCCGCGCCATCCTGCCCGCGGTGCAGCAATCGGATTTCATGATCGCGGCGCAGGGGCCGGAGCCCGAGAACTGGCGCGACGGCGTGGGCTGCTTCACCCCGGGCTCGCCCTTCGCCAATGACGAGGGGCTGGAGCCGCTGAAGGGCCCGCGCAGCATCGAGCGCGCGCGCCAGCTCCTGCGCGAGGCCGGCTACAACAACGAGCCCATCCGCATCCTGGGCCCGACCGACATCCTGAACCCCGCGGCGCTGACCCAGGTGGCGGCCGACCTGTTCCGCCGTTTGCAGGTGAACCTGGACGTGGTGCTGACCGACTGGGGCACCGTGGTGCAGCGCCGCGCGAGCCGGGAACCGCTGGACCGCGGCGGCTGGTCCATCACCTGCACCACCTTCGCGGGCTTCGAGGTGATGGACCCCGTGAGCCACTTCCCCCTGCGCGGCAATGGCAATGGCGCCTGGTTCGGCTGGCCCAACGTGCCGGAGCTGGAGACGCTGCGCGACAGCTGGTTCGACGCGCCCGACGTGCCGGCCCAGCAGGCCATCGCGCGGCGGATGCAGGGCATCGCCATGCATGAGCTGCCCTTCGTGCCGGTGGGCGCGGTGGCGTCCATCACCGCGCACCGCCGCAACCTGACGGGCCGGGTGCCCGGCTTCGCGCAGTTCTGGGGCATTCGCCGGGGCTAGCGCGTGATCCACCGTGTAGATCACGCGCTGGCCTTGTTTGGGCGGCTGATTCACCGCTTCGGCGTTGCCGCCTCCGCGGATCAGGCGCCAGGGCCCTCTGGCACGCTCCGTGCATTCCATCCGAATGCGCGGAGCGATGGGCCCTTCTTTGGTGGCGCTTTGCCCATGTGTGTTGCACGCTTCGCCCAAGCCGGAAGCAACCGGCCTGGAACAGGGAGAGAGTAGATGGATCGCAGGAGTTTTCTTCAATCGGGCGCCGTGGTCGCCGCCAGCGGGGCGCTGGCCGCCCCCGCGCTGAGCCAGGGTGCCGCCGCGCGCACGCTGCGCTTCGTGCCGCAGGCGAACTTGGCGAACTACGACCCGATCTGGGGCACGCAATTCGTCGTCCGCAACGCCTCGATGCTGGTGTGGGACACGCTCTACGGCATTGACAACACCTTCACCCCCCGCCGCCAGATGGTGGAGAGCGAGGAGGTCAGCAGCGACGGCCTGACCTGGACCTTCCGCCTCCGCGAGGGCCTGCGCTGGCACGACAACGAGCCGGTGCGCGCGCAGGATTGCGTGGCGAGCCTGGAGCGCTGGATGGTGCGCGACGGCATGGGCCAGATGATCCGCGCGCTGCGGCAGGAGCTGGCGGCGGTGGATGACCGGACCTTCCGCCTGCGCCTCTCGGCCCCCTATCCGAAGATGCTGCTGGCGCTGGGCAAGAACAACACGCCCATCGCCTTCATGATGCCCGAGCGCATCGCCCGCACCGACCCCTTCCAGCAGATCACGGAGTATGTCGGCTCCGGCCCCATGCGGTTCAACCGCAATGAGTGGGTGCCCGGTGCCCGCGCCACCTGGACGAAGTTCGACCAGTATGTCCCGCGCGACGAGGCGCCCAACTGGCTCTCGGGCGGCAAGCGCATGATGGTGGACCGCGTCGAGTGGATCATCCAGCCCGACCCCGCCACGGCCGCGGCCGCGCTGCAGCAGGGCGAGGTGGATTGGTGGGAAACCCCGCTGAACGACCTGATCCCGGTGCTGCGCCGCAACCGCAACATCCGCATTGATGTGGCTGATCCGCTCGGCAATGTGGGCTGCCTGCGCTTCAACCACCTGCACGCGCCCTTCAACGACCCGCGCGTGCGCCAGGCGGTGGCCTGGGTGGTGAACCAGCCCGACTTCATGGGCGCCGTGGTGGGCGGCGACGCCGCGCTGTGGAAGCAGATGAACGGCTTCTTCACGCCCGAGACGCCCAACTACACCGAGGCCGGCGGCGAGATCCTCTCGCGCCCGCGCAGCGTGGCCGATGCGCGCCGCCTGCTGCAGGAGGGCGGCTACAACGGCCAGCCCGTGACCATGCTGGTGGCGCAGGACATCGCGGCCCTTTCGGCCATGGGCCAGGTGGCCAACGCCGCGCTGCGCTCCATCGGCATGAATGTGGACTTCGTGGCGACGGACTGGGGCACGGTGGGTGCCCGCCGCGCCAGCCGTGAGCCGGTGGCGCGCGGCGGCTGGAACATCTTCTTCACCTGGTTCGCGGGGGCGGACTGCACGAACCCCGCCAGCTATCTCGGCCTGCGCGCGCATGGCGACGGCGCCTGGTTCGGCTGGCCCAACGACCCCGCGATCGAGGCGGGGCGCGACAAGTGGTTCGCCGCGGCCAACGCGGCCGAGGAAAAGGCCGCCTGCGAGGAGATCAACCGCGCCGCCTGCCAGAGCTTCCCCTTCGTGCCGACCGGCTTCTACCGCGCCTACCAGGCCTGGCGGGGCAATGTCACGGGCATCAATGCCGGCCCGCTGCCCTGGTTCTGGGGCGTCTCCAAGTCGTGAGTGTCCGGGGCGTCCCGCGTTCGGGGCGCCCCTTCTTCTGATCAGGACGGGCCCGCGCCTTGCGGGCCCGCCGCACCGAAGGGCTTCCCGCCATGTGGGCCTACATCTTCCGGCGCGTGCTCGCGACCATCCCGGTCATGGCCATCGTCGCGCTGTTCGTCTTCTCGCTGCTGTATCTCGCCCCAGGTGACCCGGCGGCGGTGATCGCGGGCGACCAGGCCTCGCCCGAGGATGTGGAGCGCATCCGCGCCTCGCTCGGCCTCGACCGGCCCTACCTGGTGCGCTTCGGCGAGTGGGTGTTCAACATCCTGCGCGGCGACCTCGGCACCTCCATCTTCACCAACCTGCCTGTCAGCCACATGATCATGCAGCGCGTGGAACCCACGCTGTCGCTGATGGTGGTGACGCTGGTGCTCTCCGTCACCATCGCCGTGCCCATGGGCGTGGTGGCGGCCTGGAAGCAGGGCACGCATGCGGACCGCGCCGTGATGGCCTTCGCCGTGCTGGGCTTCTCGGTGCCCGTCTTCGTGGTGGGCTATGTGCTGGCCTTCGTCTTCGCCCTCGAACTCGACTGGCTGCCGGTGCAGGGCTACACGCCGCTCAGCGAGGGTCTCTGGCCCTGGTTCGAGAACCTGATCCTGCCCGCCATCGCGCTCGGCACCGTCTACATCGCGCTGATCGCGCGCATCACCCGCGCCACCATGCTGGAGGTGCTGAGCCAGGACTACATCCGCACCGCGCGGGCGAAAGGTGTCGGCCAGCGCGCCATCCTCTTCCTGCACGCGCTGAAGAACGCGGCCGTGCCCATCGTCACCGTCATCGGCATCGGCATCGCGCTGCTGATCGGCGGCGCGGTGGTGACCGAGAGCGTCTTCGCCATCCCGGGCCTCGGCCGCCTCACGGTGGATGCCATTCTGCGGCGTGACTACCCGGTGATCCAGGGCGTCGTGCTTCTGTTCAGCTTCGTCTACGTGCTGGTCAACCTCGTGATTGACCTCCTCTACACCCTGTTTGACCCGAGGATCCGGTATTGAGCGCCTCAGCCCTCCCTCCTGGTCTCCCCCCCGGCGTGAGCATTCCGCCGGGCCTGGCCATCGCCAAGCTCCCGCCCGACATCCTTTCGGATGTGAAGCCGCGCCGCGGCATCTGGGGCTTCCTCGGGCGCTACCCGGCGATCGCGATCGGCGGTTCGCTGCTGTTCCTGATGATCTTCGTGGCCGTCTTCGCGCCCTTCCTCTGGACGAAGGACCCGACGGCGCTCGCGCCCGCGCTGCGCACGCGCGAACCCTCGGCCGAATTCTGGTTCGGCTCGGACATGCTGGGCCGCGACGTCTATTCGCGCGTGCTCTACGGTGCGCGCGTCTCGCTCATCGTGGGCTTCGCGGTGGCCTTCTTCGCCTCGCTGATCGGGCTGATCATCGGCCTGCTCTCGGGCTTCAACCGCATCGCGGACAGCATCATCATGCGCGTGATGGACGGCATGATGTCCATCCCGCCCATCCTGCTCGCCATCGCGCTGATGGCGCTGACGCGGGGCTCGGTGCAGAACGTGATCCTGGCCATCACGGTGGCGGAAATCCCGCGCGTGTCGCGCCTCGTGCGCGGCGTGGTGCTCTCCCTGCGTGAGCAGCCCTATGTGGAGGCGGCCGTGGCGTCCGGCACGCGCACCTGGAAGATCATCTTCAAGCACATCCTGCCCAACACGCTGGCGCCGCTGACCGTGCAGGCCACCTATATCTGCGCGGCGGCGATGATCACGGAGGCCATCCTCTCCTTCATCGGCGCGGGCACGCCGCCCATCATCCCCTCCTGGGGGAACATCATGGCGGAAGGCCGCGCGCTGTGGCAGGTGAAGCCCTACATCGTCTTCTTCCCGGCGGTGTTCCTCTCCATCACGGTGCTCGCCGTCAACCTGCTCGGCGACGGGCTGCGCGACGCGATCGACCCGCGCCTCGCCAAGAGGATCTGAGCCGATGAGCGAAATGGACAACCGGCCCATGCTGCTGGAGGTGGACAACCTCCAGACGCATTTCCGCACCATGGACGGCGTCAACCGCGCTGTGGACGGCGTCTCCTTCCATGTGCGTTCCGGCGAGACGCTGGCCATCGTGGGCGAGAGCGGCTGCGGAAAATCCGTCACCGCCATGTCCATCCTGCGGCTGATCCCGGAGCCGCCGGGCAAGATCGCGGGCGCCATCCGCTTCCAGGGCAAGGACCTGCTGAAGGCCTCGGACCGCGAGATGCGCGACATCCGCGGCAATGAGATCAGCATGATCTTCCAGGAGCCGATGACCTCGCTGAACCCGGTGCTGACCAATGGCCAGCAGATCGGCGAGACGCTGCGCCTGCACCAGGGCATGAGCGCCCAGCAGGCCGAGGCCCGCGCGATCGAGATGCTGAAGCTGGTGGGCATCCCGGAGCCCGAGCGGCGCGTGCGCGAGTATCCGCACCAGCTTTCGGGCGGCATGCGCCAGCGCGTGATGATCGCGATCGCGCTGGCCTGCAACCCGAAGCTGCTCATCGCGGATGAGCCGACCACGGCGCTCGACGTCACCATCCAGGCGCAGATCCTGGATCTGATGCGGGACCTCAAGACCAGCGTGGGGGCCGCCATCGTCATCATCACCCACGACCTCGGCGTGGTGGCCGAGGTGGCGGAGCGCGTGGTGGTCATGTATGCCGGCCGCAAGGTGGAGGAAGCCCGCGTGGGCGACCTGTTCCGCACGCCGCGCCACCCCTACACCCAGGGGCTGCTGGGTTCCGTGCCCAAGCTCGGCTCGTCGCTGACCGGCGAGACGACGCGGCTCGCGGAAATCCCGGGCCTGGTGCCCAGCCTCAAGCAGCGCATCCCGGGCTGTGTCTTCGCCACACGTTGCCCCAAGGTGACGGAACTTTGCCGGGCGGTGCCGCCCGCGCTCCAGGAAAAGGCGCCGGGCCACATCGCCGCCTGCCATTACGCCGAAGTGGAAGGGGTTGCCGCGGCATGACCAAGCGGGTTCTCGAAGTCTCGGACCTCAAGAAGCATTTCCCCATCCGCGGCGGCCTGCTGGGCGGCACGGTGGGGTATGTCTATGCGGTGGACGGCGTGTCCTTCCACATTGACCAGGGCGAGACGCTCTCCCTCGTGGGCGAGAGCGGCTGCGGCAAGTCCACCGTGGGCAAGTCGGTGCTGCGGCTCTTTCCGCTCACCTCCGGCCAGGTGGTGCTGAACGGCAAGCGCATTGACGACATGTCCACCGGCACGCTGCGGCCCCTGCGCCGGCAGATCCAGGTGGTGTTCCAGGACCCCTTCTCCTCGCTCAACCCGCGGCTGCGGGTGCGGGAAATCCTGGCCGAGCCCATCCGCAATTTCGGCCTGGCGAACAGCGAGGCCGAGATTGATGAGAAGGTCGGCCAGCTCATGGACAAGGTGCGGCTGCCGCGTGATGCGGTGAACCGCTGGCCGCATGAGTTCTCGGGCGGGCAGCGGCAGCGCATCTGCATCGCGCGCGCACTCGCCGCCGAGCCCGACATCATCGTCTGCGACGAGGCGGTCTCGGCACTCGACGTGTCGGTGAAGGCGCAGATCGTGAACCTGCTGCAGGACCTGCAGGCGGAACTGGGCCTGGCCATGCTGTTCATCAGCCATGACCTCGCGATCGTGGAGCACATGACGCACCGCGTGGCCGTCATGTATCTCGGCCAGATCGTAGAGGTGGCGGACCGCAAGCAGCTCTTCGGCGCGCCGCGCCACCCCTATACGGAGGCGCTGCTCTCCGCCGTGCCGGTGCCCATGCCGGGGGCGGCGCGCGAGCGCATCGTGCTGCAGGGCGACGTGCCGAGCCCGATCAAGCCGCCGCCGGGCTGCCGCTTCCACACGCGCTGCCCGTATGCCTTCGACCGCTGCCGCAAGGAGGTGCCGCGGCTGCAGGACAATGGCGCGGGGCACCAGGCGGCCTGCCACCTGCACGACCTGCCGGCCGAGCAGAACCCGCTGCTGAACAAGGCCCCGCCCACGGCATTCCGGGCGGCCTGACGCGTTTGATCGGCGGAGGCGTCACGCCGCAGCCGTGAAACAGCCGCGCGAACTCCGCGTCTGATCGGCGGAGGCGTCACGCCGCAGCCGTGAATCAGCCGCGCAAAACTACCCGGGCGGCCGCAGCGGCCGTCCGCGCTGGCTGTAGTTCACCGTGTCCGGCGCGTTGGAACCGCCGGTCACGATGAAGGCCATGGCCTCGTCGAAGCTCCAATCCGTCCAGGTCAGCGCCGTGATGGGCACGATCTCGATATAGCCCGAGGTGGGGTTGGGCGAGGTCGGCACATAGACCACCGCGAGTTCATCGCCCGTCGTGCTGTCCTTCAGCACGCGCGTCACGAGGCCCACCGCCTTCATCTCGGGCGAGGGGAAGTCGATCAGCACCACGCGCTGCCCGCCTTCCTGCTGGGTGCCGGCCACAGTCAGGAATCGCTTGGTCGCGCCATAGATCTTCTCGACGAAGGGGATGCGGCCGATCAGCCATTCCATGACCGCGATCAGCCGCTGGCCCACCATGCGGCTCGCCATCCAGCCCAGCAGCCACAGCAGCGCTAGCACGGCGAAGGTGGCCACGATGGAGACCACGGTCTCATTCGCCATGGCGCGCGCGGCGGCCGGGTTGTCAGGGTTCAGCGCCAGCGCCGCCGCCCGCACCAGCGGCCGGCCCAGCGCCGAGAGCTGCCGGAACAGGAAATCCACGATGAGCCAGGTGATGGCCAGCGGCGCGGCGGTCAGCACGCCCACCAGCAGGTAGCGCCCCGCCGAGCGCAGCCCCTGCCGCGCGTCAGGGTTGCTCACGCGCCGGCCGTTTCGTCACGCATGTGGTCCGTCTCCAGCGGTGAAGCCTCTATTCGTGAAGGTCAGGGTGAATTGGCCCAGCTTCCGTGATACTTAGCCCCGCGCGGCCGGGCCCGCCAACAGCAAAGGGACGCCCATGCACATCGCTGTCTTCAGCACGAAACCCTATGATCGCCACTTCCTGGACGCCGCCAACCAGGAGGCGGGCGCGCCCCACCAACTCACCTACCTGGAGCCGCGCCTGTCGCTCCAGACGGCCGTGCTGGCGAAGGGTGCGGACGCCGTCTGCGTCTTCGTGAACGACGGGGCCGGGGCCGAGGTGCTGGAGGCGCTGCACGCGCAAGGCGTGCGGATGCTGGCGCTGCGCTGCGCGGGCTTCAACAATGTGGACCTCGCGGCCGCCAGGCGACTCGGCCTGCCCGTGGGCCGCGTCCCCGCCTATTCGCCCGAGGCGGTGGCCGAGCACACGGTGGCCATGATCATGGCGCTGAACCGCAACATCCACCGCGCCCATGCCCGGGTGCGCGAGGGCAATTTCGCGCTCGACGGGCTGCTGGGCTTCGACATGAAGGGCCGCACCGTCGGCATCGTGGGCACGGGGCGCATCGGCGCCGCCTTCGCGCGCATCATGCGGGGCTTCGGCTGCCGTGTGCTGGCCTTCGACCCCATGCCGGATGCGGAACTCGGCCTCAATTACGTGCCGCTCGACCGGCTCCTGGCCGAGGCCGACATCGTCAGCCTGCATTGCCCGCTCAACCCCGCCACGCACCACCTGATCGACGAGGCGGCCATCGCGCGGATGAAGCGCGGCGTCATGCTCATCAACACCAGCCGCGGCGCCATCGTGGACACGCGCGCGGCCATCAAGGGGCTGAAGAGCGGCGCCATCGGCCATCTCGGCCTCGACGTCTATGAGGAGGAGGCGGACCTCTTCTTCGAGGACCTCTCGGGCCAGGTGTTGCAGGACGACATCTTCGCCCGCCTGCTGACCTTCCCCAACGTGCTCATCACCGCGCACCAGGCCTTCTTCACCGAGGATGCGCTGATGGCCATCGCGCGCACCACGCTCGACAACATCACCTGCTTCGCGGAGACGGGCGCGCCCCGGCACGAGGTCTCGGTCGAGAAGCTGGCCTGAACATGCTGGCGCTGACCGCGCTGCTGCCCATCCTGGTCATCCTCGCGCTCATGCTGGGCGCGCGCTGGGCAGCGGGGCCGGCGGGGCTCGCGGGCTTGGCCGTGGCACTTCCCGTGGCGCTCTGGGGCTTCGGCTGGGACGCGGCGGGGCTGCCCGGTGTGGCGGCCGAGGCGGGTTTCACGGCACTCACCATCCTCTGGATCGTCTTCCCGGCGCTGATGCTGCACGAGGCGCAGATGGCGGGCGGCGGCACGGCCACCATCCGCGCCGCCATCGCGCGCCTCTCCGACGATCCGCGCATCATGGCGCTGCTGGTGGCCTGGTTCTTCGCCCTCTTCGCGGAGGGGGCCGCGGGCTTCGGCACGCCGGTGGCACTCGCAGCCCCCATTCTGGTGGCGCTGGGCTTTTCGCCCGCGCGCGCCGTGGCGCTGGCCCTGGTGGGGCATGCGGTGGGGGTGAGCTTCGGCGCGGTGGGCACGCCGGTGGCCGCGCAACTCGCGCTGACGGGGCTCGATCCGCTGGCGCTCTCGGGTGCCACGGCGGGGCTGCATGCGGCGCTGGGCTGGACCATGGCGCTGGCGGTCCATCGGCTGGCGGCGGGGCAGGGGGGTTCGGCGGGCCCGGTCTGGGCGCTGGCCGCGGGCGTCGCTTTCTTGCTGCCGGCAACCGTCATCGCCGTCTTCGTGGGGCCCGAATTGCCCACGCTGGGCGGGGCGCTGCTGGGGGGCCTGGGCTTCGCGCTCTGGGTGCGCGGACGCGGCGCGGCGGGCGGCCCCGGCGCGCGCGAGATGCTGGGCGCGGCCCTTCCCTACCTGCTGCTGCTGGCGCTGATCCTGGCCACGCGCCTCATTCCGCCGCTGGGCGAGGCGCTGCGCGGCGTCACCCTCTCCTGGACCTTGCCCGGCGGCTTCGCGGGCAGCGTGCAGCCGCTCTACCACCCGGGCACCATGCTGCTGCTGGGGCTGCTGCTGGCCGCCCTGCTGCGCCGCACGCCGCCCGGCGTGCTGGCGGGTGCGGCCGGGCGGGCGGCGGCGCGGCTGCCTTCGGTGCTGCTGGCGCTGGTGGCCATGCTGGCGCTGGCGCGCCTCATGGTCCATGCCGGGCTGATCGAGGCCCTGGCCGAAGGCGCCTCCCTCGCGCTTGGCGGCGCCTGGCCGGCGCTTTCCCCGGCCGCGGGCGCGCTGGGCACCTTCGTCACCGGTTCGGCCACCGCGTCGAACATCCTGCTCACGGAATTCCAGCGCGCCACGGCCGAGACGCTGGGGCTGTCGGTGCCGCTGATGCTGGCGGGGCAGGGGGTGGGGGCGGCCATCGGCAACATCATCTGCCCGCACAACATCGTGGCCGGCGCCGCGACGGTGGGGCTGGTGGGCCGCCAGGCGAGCGAGGTGCTGCGCGCCACCCTGCCCGCCGCCCTGCTCTATGCCGCGCTGGCCGGCGCCTTGCTGCTGGCCATCACTTGATCACGGCGGCCAGAAGAACAGCAGCGAGGGCACGGCCACCGCCAGCACCACGATCTCCAGCGGCAAACCCAACCGCCAGTAGTCGCCGAAGCGCAGCCCGCCCGGCCCCAGGATCAGCGTGTTGTTCTGGTGCCCGATGGGCGTGAGGAAGGCGCAGGAGGCGCCGATGGCCACCGCCATCAGGAAGGCATCGGGCGAGGCGCCGAGCTGCGAGGCCGTGCCCAGCGCCACCGGGCACATCACCGCGGCCGTGCCCGCATTGTTCATGAAGTCCGACAGCGTCATGGTCACGGCCATGATCAGCGCCAGCGCCGCCGCCGGCCCCAGCGCGGCCACGGGCGCCAGCAGCAGCCCGGCCAGCATGTCGGCCGCGCCCGTGGTGGCCATCGCATCGGCCACCGGCAGCAGCGCGCCCAGCAGCACCACCACGGGCCAATCCACCGAATCATAGAGGCGGCGCAGCGGCAGCAGGCCCAGCGCCAGCACCGCCAGCACCCCGGCGGCAAAGGCGATGGCGGCGGGCAACAGCCCGAAGGCGGCACCCCCCACGGCCAGCGCCATCACGCTGGCGGCCAGCGTGGCGCGGCGGCCATCGGGCAGGCGCAGCTCGCGCTCGGCCAGCGGCACCAGGCCATAGGTCTGCGCGACCTCGGCCAGGGCTTCCTCCGAGCCCTGCATCAGCAGCACATCGCCCTCGCGCAGGCTCATCCCGCGCATGCGCGCCCCCATGCGCGCCCCCCGGCGCGAGATGGCCAGCAGGTTCACGCCAAAGCGGCGGCGCAGGTGCAGGTCGGTGGCCGAACGGCCCGCGATCTCGGCGCGGGGGCGGACCACGAATTCGGCCAGCACCACCTGTTCGGATTGCAGGGCGGCGCCCTTCACGCGCTCGGATTGCGCGGCGGCGTCGGGCAGATCCTCCTCCAGCCGCAGGCCGAGGTCGGAGAGCGCGCTGGCCAGCGCCTCGGGCTCGGCGCGGATCAGCAGGATGTCGTCCGCATGCACCTCGCGGAAGGGGTGGGGGGCGGCGATGCGGCGTTCGTGGCGCACCAGGCCCAGCACCTGCGCGTCGCTTTCGCGCAGCGCGGCCTCGATGGCGTTCAGCGTCATGCCGGCGGCCTTGGCCCCCTCGGGCACGCGGGCCTCCGTCAGATAGGGGCCGGTGGCGAAGCCCTCGGCGCCCGTCACGGCGCGGGCGGGGATCAGCCGCCAGCCGCCCAGCAGGATGAGGGCGAGGCCCGCCAGCGTCACCGCCACACCCACGCCGGCGAAGTCGAACATGCCAAAGCCGTAGCCGCCCGCGGCCTCCGCCCGGAAGCCCGAGACGATGAGGTTGGGCGGCGTGCCGATCAGCGTGGTCATGCCGCCCAGGATGGAGGCGAAGGCCAGCGGCATCAGCACCCGCCCCGGCGGCAGGCTGAGCCGCGCCGAGACCTGGATGGCCACCGGCATCAGCAGCGCCAGCGCGCCCACATTGTTCATGAAGGCCGAGAGCGTGGCCGCCAGTATGCACAGCGCCGCCAGCGTCAGCGTCGGCCCCGTGCTGCGCGGGATGGCGTTGCGCGTCAGCATGTCCACCGCCCCGCTGGCCTGGAGTGCCGCGCTCAGCACCAGCACGCAGGCGACGGTGATGACGGCCGGGTGCCCGAAGCCCGCGAAGGCATCGCCCGGCGCCACCAGCCCCGCCGCCACCGCCGCCAGCAGGGCCCCCATCGCCACCAGGTCATGCCGCCAGCGCCCCCACAGGAACAGGAGGATGGCCGCGGCCAGGATTCCGAGGATGGCCGCCTGGGGAAAGGTCATGTCGTGGGGTTCACCAGCAAAGCGGAGGCGATGCCGAAATAGATCAGCACCCCGCTGGCATCGGCGATGGAGGTGATGAGCGGGGCCGAGGCCGTCGCCGGATCCACCTTCAACCGACTGAGCAGAAAGGGCAAGGACAGGCCGATGACGCTGCCCACCAGCACCACGCAGACCATGGTCAGCGCCACCACCACCGCGATCTCGGGCCCGCCGCGCACCAGGCCCAGCAGGGAGACCGCACCCGCCATGGTCAGGCCCAGCAGGGCGGCCACCGTGACCTCGCGCCGGAGCATGCGCGCCCAATCGCCCATCCGCGCCTCGCCGGTGGCGAGCGCGCGGACCATCAGCGTGGCCGACTGGCTGCCCGCATTGCCGCCGCTGTCAATCAGCAGCGGCAGGAAGAAGACGAGCGCGACATTGGCCGCGATGACATCCTCGAAGGCCGCGATGCCCGCGCCCGAGAAGAGGTTGGCGAAGACCAGCACCACCAGCCAGGAGATGCGCTTGCGATAGAGCAGCCCCACCGTCGCGTTCAGCATCGAGACGCCGAGCGAGTTGGAGCCGCCGGCCTTGTGGAAATCATCTGTCGCCTCGGCCTCGGCCACGTCCATGGCGTCGTCGGCGGTGATGATGCCCACCATCATCTCGCCCCCGTTGATGACGGGGATGGCGGGCAGGTCGTAGCGGGCGATGGCGCGGGCGGCTTCCTCGGCCTTGTCCTGGGCGTGGACGGTGGGCGGGTCGCGCCGCATCAGCGCCTCGACGAGGCGCCCGGCGGGGGCCAGCACCAGGTCCTCCAGCGTCACGGTGCCGAGCAGCCGCCGCTGGGGCGACAGCACATAGGCGACGTGGATCGTCTCCTTGGAATGCGCCTGGCCGCGCAGCGTCTCGATGGCGTCGCGCGCCGTGAGTTCGCCGCGCAGCACGGCGTATTCGCTGGTCATCACCGCGCCCGCCGTGCCGGCCGGATAGGCGGCGAGGCGGCGGATGTCCTCGCGCTCGGCGGCGGCGAGCGCCGGCAGCAGCGCCTCCTGCGCCTCGGGGCCGAGGCGCGCCCAGAGGTCCGCGCGCTCATCCGCGTCCATGGCGGTGACCAGCGCCGCGAAGTCGCGCGGCGGGGCGGCGCGCGCCATGCCGAGCTGGAGCGCGGGGTCGAGGTAGCCGAAGGCCTCCGCGCGGCGGGTCAGCGGCAGGGTGGACATGATGGCCCAGCCCGCCTCGGCCGGGCGGCGGGAGAGCAGGGCGGCGAGGTCCGCCGGGTGCAGGGAGGCGGCGGTCTCGGGCGCGAGGGCCAGGGTCTGCGCGGTGGTCATGGGGGGCATCGCGTTCTCTTCGCTCGGCAGGGTGGGCGGACCCGCCGGAAAGAACGCGCGAACCGTCAGCCGGTCGGCGTCGTTCCGGTGCGGTGTCCGGTCGCGAGGGTCGGCCTCGGCCGACTGTCGCCTTCTTCGGGCATCGGGGTTCTCCAGGAATTCCGGCCGCGCGGGCCGGATGCGGGGGCATATGCCAGCGCGGGGGGGCGTGGGTCAATGCGACTTGCCATGGCGCGCCCGGGGCCTAGGCTTTCCGGAGGCAAAGGGGATGGCCGCATGGAAAGCTGGAAGACCGCCTGGCGCTCCTTCTACTACGAGGGGGCCCCGGAGGCGCCGGACCCGGCGCTGGAACGCGGCCGCGTGGCGCTGCTGGTGATTGACGTGCAGAACACCTACCTGGCGCGGCCCGACCCCGCGACGCTGCAGGGCGAGGAACTGGCGCGCTACCACCGCTGGACGCCCTTCCACGAGCGGATGCACGGCACCGTCATCCCCACCATCGCGCGGCTGATGGCGGCGTTCCGGGAGGGCGACAACCCCGTGGTCTTCGCCCGCATCGCGGCCCTGCTGCCCGATGGGCGGGACCGTTCGCTGAGCCAGCGCAAGCCCGGCTGGAACGATTTGCTGCTGCCCAAGGATGAGTGGGCATCGCAGGTGGTGCCCGACCTCGCCCCGCGGCCTGATGAGATCCAGGTCACCAAGACCACGGATTCGGCGCTGACCGGCACGAATCTGCGCCTGGTGCTGCAGAACATGGGCATCACGCATGTGGTGGCGACGGGCATCTTCACCGACCAGTGCGTGAGCTCCACCGTGCGGTCCCTGGCCGATGAGAGCTTCGACGTGATCCTGGTCGAGGATGCCTGCGCCGCCGGCAGCCAGGCGGAGCACGAGCAGGAGCTGCGAATCCTGAACCGCATCTATTGCGAGGTGATGACAGCGGACGAACTGCTGGGCTTCCTGCCCCGTTGAACCGGCATGGAATTCCCGTTGCCTGCGGGCGCGGCGGGGCGCTAGCCTCGCGCTGACCGAGGAATGCCCAGCATGACGCCACGCGAAGTCGCCGAGGCCTTCACCGCCGCCCTGAAGGAGGGGCGGGGCGAGGAAACCCGCTTCTGGTCCGATGATGTGGTCAGCCTGGAGGCCATGGACGGCCCCATGGCCCGTTGCGAGGGCCGCCCGGCCGTCGAGGCCAAGAGCGAATGGTGGATGGCCAACCACGAGGTCCACAGCTTCACGGTGGAGGGCCCCTTCGTCCATGGCGACCAGTTCGCCCTGCGCTTTGGCCTCGACTTCACGCGCAAGGAGGACGGGGCGCGCATGACCATGGCGGAGGTCGGGCTTTACACGGTGGCGGACGGGGCCATCATCGAGGAACGCTTCTTCTACTGAAGGCCGGCCCGGCCGGGCGCTTGACGGCGCCCATGCCAGCGGCAACCTTCGGCAACGAATTCGAACGCAGGGGAGGGCAGTCCATGCCTCAGGTTTCGCTGACGGTGAACGGCAAGCAGCACACGGTCGAGGTCGAGGGCCGCACCCTGCTGGTGGAGCTGCTGCGCGAGAAGCTGCGCCTGACCGGCACGCATGTGGGGTGCGACACCAGCCAGTGCGGCGCCTGCGTGGTGCATGTGGATGGCGAGAGCGTGAAGTCCTGCACCACGCTGGCCGTGATGTGCGACGGCGCTTCGGTCACCACCATCGAGGGCCTGGCCAAGCCCGACGGCACCCTGCACCCGATGCAGGAGGCCTTCCGCGAATACCACGCCCTGCAATGCGGCTTCTGCACGCCCGGCATGGTGATGTCGGCCGTGGACCTCGTGGCCAAGAACCCGCAGGGCCTGTCGGAGAAGGAAATCCGCGAGGGGCTGGAGGGCAATCTCTGCCGCTGCACCGGCTACCACAACATCGTGAAGGCCATCGCCGCCGCGCAGGACGTGATGCACGGGAAGCGCGAGACGGTGGCGGCCGCCGCCGAGTAACCGCCTCCCCGCACGCGGCGCCATAAGCCGCGGCGGGATGCGGGCGCTATGGGGCCAGGCGCCCGGGGCTATCCCGCCCCGGCGTCGCCAGGCCTGAGGGAGAGAACGAGAATGAACGTCGTCACCCCCTTCGAGGGCATCGGCGCGAGCGTGAAGCGCAAGGAGGATCTGCGCTTCCTCTCCGGCCGCGGGCAATACACGGACGACATCAACCGCCCCGGCCAGGCGCACGCCTATATTCTCCGCAGCCCGCACGCCCATGCGCGCATCAAGGGCGTGGACACGGCGGCGGCCGCCGCCATGCCGGGTGTCGCGGCCATCTACACCAGCGCGGACCTGGCCGCGATCGGCGGCATTCCCTGCGGCTGGCAGATCCACAACAAGGACGGCACGCCGATGGCGGAGCCGAAGCACCCCGTCCTCGCCGAGGGCAAGGTGCGCCATGTGGGCGACCCCGTGGCGGTGGTGGTGGCCGAAACCCGCCAACAGGCCCGCGACGCGGCCGAGCACATCCATGTGGACTACGAGGTGCTGCCCGCCTCCGTCACCATGGCGCAGGCCCAGGCGCCCGGCGCGCCGGCGGTGCATGACGACAACCCGTCCAACCTCTGCTACGACTGGCACATCGGCGACAAGGCGGCCACCGACGCGGCCTTCGCCGCCGCCGCCCACACCGTGGTCTTCGAGACGACCAACAACCGCCTCGTCCCCAACGCCATGGAGCCGCGCGCGGCCATCGGCGACTACGACACCACCACGGGCGAGCACACCCTCTACACCACCAGCCAGAACCCGCACGTCATCCGCCTGCTGATGGGCGCCTTCGTGCTGCAAATTCCGGAGAGCAAGCTGCGCGTGGTGGCGCCCGATGTGGGCGGCGGCTTCGGCTCCAAGATCTACCACTATGCCGAGGAGGCCATCGTCACCTGGGCGGCGGCGAAGCTGGGCCGGCCGGTGAAGTGGACCGCGGATCGGTCGGAGAGCTTCATGTCCGACGCCCATGGGCGCGACCACATCAGCCGGGCCGAACTGGCGCTCGATGCGGAAGGAAAATTCCTGGGCCTGCGCGTGCACACCCAGGCGAACATGGGCGCCTATCTCTCCACCTTCGCGCCCTGTGTGCCGACCTATCTCTACGCCACGCTGCTGGCCGGGGTGTATTCGACGCCCGCCATCTATGCCGAGGTGAAGGCCGTCTTCACCAACACCGTGCCGGTGGACGCCTATCGCGGCGCGGGCCGGCCGGAGGCCACCTATCTGCTGGAGCGCCTGGTGGACGTGGCGGCGAAGCAGACCGGCTTCGACAAGGTGGAGCTGCGCCGGCGCAACTTCATCCCGACCGACGCCTTCCCCTACCAGACGCCCGTCGCACTCCAGTATGACAGCGGCGACTATTTCTCGACGCTGGAACAGGCGCTGGAGACGGCGGGCTGGGCGACATTCGAGCAGCGCCGGGCCGAAGCGAAGGCGCGCGGCCGCCTGCGCGGCATCGGCATCTCCACCTATCTCGAGGCCTGCGGCATCGCGCCCTCGGCGGTGGTGGGTTCGCTGGGCGCGCGGGCGGGCCTCTATGAGGTCGGCACCATCCGCGTCCACCCCACGGGCAGCGTCACGGTGCTGACGGGCACGCACAGCCATGGCCAGGGGCACGAAACCACCTTCGCCCAGCTCATCGCGGACAAGCTCGGCGTCTCCATCGCCAATGTGGACATCGTCCATGGCGACACGGCCAAGATCCCCTTCGGCATGGGCACCTATGGCAGCCGCAGCCTTGCTGTGGGCGGTTCGGCCATGGACAAGGCGATGGACAAGATCATCGCCAAGGGCAAGCGCATCGCGGCCCATCTGATGGAAGCCTCGGTCGAGGATGTGGAGTTCGAGCGCGGCACCTTCCGCGTCGCCGGCACCGACAAGACCAAGAGCCTGACCGACATCAGCCTCGCGGCCTATGTCCCCCACAACTACCCGATTGATGAGATCGAGCCGGGGCTGGAGGAGACCGCCTTCTACGACCCCAAGAACTTCACCTATCCCGGCGGCTGCCACATCGCCGAGGTGGAGATCGAGATCGAGACGGGCGAGGTCCGCATGGTGAACTTCACCGCGGTGGATGATGTGGGCCGCGTCATCAACCCCATGATCGTGGAGGGCCAGGTGCAGGGCGGCGTCGCCCAGGGCATCGGCCAGGCGCTGCTGGAGGGCTGCGTCTATGACAGCCATGGCCAGCTCATCTCCGCCTCCATGATGGACTACACCATGCCGCGCGCCGATGACCTGGCCCCGGTCAGCGTCGCCACCCACACCACCCTCTGCACCCACAACCCGCTGGGGGTGAAGGGCTGCGGCGAGGTGGGGGCCATCGGCTCGCCGCCCGCCGTCATCAACGCGGTGGTGGACGCGCTGCGCGACTACGACATTTCGCATGTCGAGATGCCCGCGACACAAGAGAAGATCTGGTCCATCATCCACGGCAAGCGCTGACGTCTCAGGAGCCCCCGATGTACGATTTCGCCTATCACAAGCCCTCTTCCGTGGCCGATGCCGTGAAGCTCCTGGCCGCGGACCCCGATGCCAAGGCCGTCTCCGGCGGGCACACCCTGTTGCCCGCGCTGAAGCACCGGCTGAACAAGCCCTCCTCGCTGGTGGACCTCTCGGGCATCGCGGAGATGCGCGGCGTCCGGCGCGAGGGCAATGCCCTCATCATCGGCGCGCTGACCCGCCACCATGAGGTGGCGAACAGCGAGGAGGTGAAGTCCGCCATCCCCGCGCTGGCCTACATGGCGCAGCACATCGGCGACCAGCAGGTCCGCAACCGCGGCACGCTGGGTGGTTCCGTCTCCAACAACGACCCGGCGGCGGACTACCCGGCGGCGGTGCTGGGGCTGGGCGCCACCATCCACACCAGCAAGCGCAAGATCGCGGCGGATGACTTCTTCCTGGGGATGTTCACCACCGCCCTCGAACATGACGAGATCCTGGTGGCGGTGGAATTCCCCATCCCGGAGAAGGCGGGCTACGCCAAGATGCGCAACCCGGCCAGCCGCTACGTCATGGCCGGCGCCTTCGTCTCGAAGGGCCCCAAGGGCGTGCGCGTGGCCATCAATGGCGCCGCCGCCTGCGTGTTCCGCCAGTCGGAGATGGAGGCCGCGCTCTCGTCCAACTGGTCGGCCGATGCGGTGGCGGGCATCAAGCAGCCCGCCGATGACCTGAACAGCGACATCCATGGCAGCGCCGAGTACCGCGCGCACCTGGTGACGGTGATGGCGAAGCGGGCGGTCGCCGCCGCCGGCTGACGCGCCCCGATGACCGAAGGGCCGTCAGGCCCGGAGGTCTGAATCGGGTCGCCCGAGTGGAACGCCCCGATGACCGAGGGGCCGTCAGGCCCGGAGGTCTGAATCGGGTCGCCAGATGCTTTGGGCCGCGCTCCGCACGGGGCGCGGCCCTTTTGCTTTTCGCGCGCCGGGGGCAAGGTGCGCGCCATGGAACTGGACAACCCCTCCGTCATCGCCGAGGCCCGCGCCGTCTTCGACCGCTACGAGGACGCGCTGATGAACAACCGCACCGAGATCCTGAACGAGATCTTCTGGGCCGACCCGCGCACCGTGCGCTTCGGCATCACGGAAATCCTCTACGGCATCGAGGCCATCCGCGGCTTCCGCGCCTCGGTGAAGGCCTATGCGCAGCGGGTGCAGCGCAAGGTGCACATCACCAGCTTCGGCCAGGATTTCGCCTGCACCCACCTGGAATACGAACGCGTGGGCACGGGGCTGATCGGCCGCGAGACCAAGATTATGGTGCGCCTGCCCGACCTCGGCTGGCGGGTGGTGTCGGCGCATGTCTCGCTGCTGGCGGGGCAGGACCCGGGGAGGAATTGATGGCCACCGATTCACGCCTCCAGGCCATGCGGCCTTCCGGCGATCGGGGGCGGGCGTGATGGCCACCACCCAGGTCGCCATCATCGGCGGCGGCATCATGGGCGCCTGCGCGGCGCTGGCCGCCCAGCGCGAGGGCTTCGCCGTCACCCTCATCGAACCCGGCACCCCCGGTGGCGAACAGGCCGCCAGCTACGGCAATGGCTGCTGGCTCAGCCCCGCCAGCGTGGTGCCGCCCGCCTTGCCCGGCCTGTGGCGCAAGGTGCCGAAGTTCCTCATGGACCCGCTGGGGCCGCTCGCCATCCGCTGGTCCTACTTCCCCCGCGTGGCGCCCTGGCTGACGCGCTACCTGGCCTCGGGCTGGACCGAGGCGAAGGTGATGCGGACCGGCCATGCCCTACGCGCCCTGGTGCGCGGCGCCCCCGAACTGCACGCGGCCCTGGCCGAGGAAGCGGGCGTGGGCCACCTCATCGAACGGCGCGGCCTGCTCTACATCTACCCCTCCCGCGCGGATTTCGAGGCGGAGGCGCTGGCCTGGCGCGTCCGCGCCGAGACGGGGGTGAAGTGGCTCGAATTGAACGAGGACGAACTCCGCCAGCGCGAACCCGAGCTCGACCGCCGCTACCGCTTCGGCGTGCTGGTGGAGGAGGGCAGGCATTGCCGCGACCCCGGCGCCTATGTCGCCGCCCTGGTGGCGCTCGCCGAACGGCAGGGCGCGCGGCGCATGCCCTCCCGCGCCACCGGGTTCCGCATCGAGGGCGGGCGGCTGCGGGCCGTCCTGACCGACCAGGGCGAGGTGCCCGCCGACCGCGCCGTGATCTGCGCCGGCGCCCATTCCAAGGCATTGGCCCGCGCCGCCGGCGACAGCCTGCCGCTGGAGAGCGAGCGCGGCTACCACGCCATGGTCGAGGGCGCCGAGGCCGGCCCCCGCACGCCCATGATGCCCTCCGACGGCAAGATGAGCGTGACCATGACCGACCGCGGCCTCCGCTGCGCGGGCCAGGTCGAGATCGCGGGGATCGAGGCCGCCCCCAACTGGAAGCGCGCCGAAATCCTGCGCGACCACCTGCTGCGCAGCTTCCCCGCCCTGCCGCGTGACCTGCCGGCGGAGCGGGTGCGGTTCTGGATGGGCCACCGCCCCTCCATGCCCGACGGGCTGCCCGTGCTCGGCCCCGCCCGGGCCTGCCCGGACATCCTCTACGGCTTCGGCCATGGGCATGTGGGGCTGGTGGCGGCGCCGCGCTCGGCGGGAATCCTGGCCGCCATGCTGGCCGGCCGCCCGCCGGAGCCCGACGCCGCGCCCTATGCCCCCACGCGCTTTCGCTGACGCTTTTCCCGTGCAAAGCGTCGCGGAGAATGTCATTGTTGCCGTGGCGGCCTGGCATCCCGTTCGGCCGTGACGTGTTTATGGGTTGAAGAGCAACGTGTCTGACGATTATTCGCCTGATGGCGGCGAGGGCGGCCTGATCGAGGCCAAGGTGAAGTGGTACAACGGGCGAAAGGGCTTCGGCTTCGTGCTCGGCCCTGATGGGCAGGACGTGTTCTTCCACGCCTCGGCCCTGACCGAGGCCGGCGTGGACCAACCCGACACCGATGACATCCTGGTGTGCGAAATCGGCTCCGACCGGCAGGGCCGGCGGCTGGTCACCCGCATCACCGAACTGAAGCGCGGCCCCGGCGGCGGCGCTGGCGCGCCCCGCGGCGGCTTCGGCGACCGCCCCCCCCGGCGCGACTTCGGCGACCGTCCCCCCCGGCGTGACTTCGGCGGCCCCGGTGGCGGCTTCGGCGGCGGCGGCGGCTTTGGGGACCGTCCCCCCCGGCGCGATTTCGGCGCCCCCGGCGGCGGCTTCGGCGACCGTCCCCCCCGGCGTGACTTCGGTGGCGGCGGCGGTGGCTTCGGCGACCGTGGCGGCTTCGGCGGCGGCGGTGGCGGCTTTGGCGGCCCGCGCGGCGGCGGCGGCTTCGGCGGCGGCGATCGTGGCCCCCGGCGCAACTTCGACGAGGGCAGCGGCCCCGTCTATCCGCTGAACGGCACCGTGAAGTGGTTCGACCAGGTGCGCGGCTTCGGCTTCGTGACGCCGGAAGATGGCGGGCAGGACGTGTTCCTGCACTCCTCCGTGCTGACGCGCGCCGGCCGCACCGATCTGCAGCAGGGCGAGAAGGTCTCGCTCGACGTGCGGGACGGGCAGCGCGGCCGCCAGGCCGTCGGCATCAAGTAACGGCGCGGCCCACGCCGTCTCCGGGGCCCCGTGGCATCCGCCGCGGGGCCTTTTTCATGCGCGGTGGAGAAAGCCCATGTCCTCGCCGGCCGATGACATCCTCCGCCTCTACGACGACCACGCGGCCGCCTTCGCCCGGCTCCGCAGCCAGGCCCTGTTCGAGCGCGGCTGGCTCGATGCCTTCATGGATGCCATGCCGCCCTCCGGGCGGGAGGTGCTGGACCTGGGCTGCGGCACCGGCCTGCCGCTGGCCGCGCACCTGGCCGCGCGCGGCTGCCGCATCACCGGGCTGGACGGCGCGCCGGCCATGATCGCCGCGGCGCGCCGGAACCTGCCGGACCATCGCTGGCTCCTGGCGGACATGCGCGAGCCGCCGGCGCTCGGCCCCTTCCACGGCCTGCTGGCCTGGCACAGCTTCTTCCACCTGGCGCATGACGCGCAGCGCCGGATGTTCCCGGTCTTCGCCCGGCTGGCGCATGCCGGCGCGGCGCTGATGTTCACGAGCGGCCCCGGCCATGGCGAGGCGCTGGGCGAGTTCGAGGGCCGGCCCCTCTACCACGCGAGCCTCGACGCCGCGGAATACAAGGGCCTGCTGGCGACCAGCGGCTTCGAACTGCTGCGCCATGTCCGCGAGGACCCCTCCTGCGGCGGCGCCACGGTCTGGCTGGCCAGGAAAGGCCTGCCCGCGGATTGACCGCCTGTGCCTCCCGCCCGGGCGGCGGAACGCATGGTGGCGGAGTTTGGACCCGCACGCCCATGTTTCGGGATCTTGCAAGCTTGGCCTAGATTGCCCGCAACCTGACCGGAGACTGAACCATGCGCCGCCGCTCGCTTCTCGCGCTTCCCCTCCTCGCCACCCCCGCCATCGCCAGCGCCCAGGCCAACTGGCCCAGCCGCCCCATCACGCTGATCGGCGGCTTCCCGAACGGCTCGGGGGTGGACATCTACCAGCGCCGCCTGGCCGAGCCGCTCTCCCGCGCGCTGGGCCAGCCCATCGTGGTGGACAACCGCACCGGGGCGGGCGGCAATATCGGCTCCGACCATGTCGCGAAGGCGCGGCCCGATGGCTACACCTTCTATTTCGGCACGGCCGGCACGCACGCCATCAACGCCAGCCTCTACCGCAGCCTGCCCTTCGACGTGGTGCGCGACTTCACGCCCATCGCGCATCTGGGCGACGTGCCGAACCTGATGCTGGTCAGCCCCGAGCGTCGGCCGCAATTCACCGATTGCGCCACGGTGCTGGCCGCCGCCCGCGCCAATCCCGGCCGGCTGAACTTCTCCAGCACGGGCAATGGCGCCTCCACCCACCTGACGGGCGCGCAGTTCAACGCGGCGGCGGGCGTGGACATCACCCATGTGCCCTTCCGCGGCCAGCCGGGGGCGGCGCTGGCGCTGCTGAGCGGCGATGTGGACGTCTTCTTCAACCAGACCGGCCCGGGCATCGGCATGGTGCGCCAGGGCCAGGCCCGCGCCCTGGGGGTGACCACCGCGCAGCGCATCCCGAGCCTGCCCGACGTGCCCACCGTGGCCGAGGCCTGCAACCTGCCCGGCTTCGTCAGCAGCACCTGGTATGGCCTCTTCGGCCCCGCCAACCTGCCCGCGCCCATCCTGGAGCGCATGTCCTCCGAGGTGACGAAGATCCTGCAGACGGAGGAATTCCAGCGCTGGCTGGTGGACACGCAGGGCATCACGCCCCCCACCGTCTTCACCCCGGCCGAATTCGCCGCCATCCAGCGCCAGGACATCGCGCGCTGGGCCGAGGTGGTGCGCGTCTCCGGCGCGCGGGTGGACTGAGCGCCATGTGCCGCCGCGCCCTTCTGCTGGGTGGGGCGGCGCTTTCGCTGCCCGGCTTCGGCCCGGTGCCGCCCGTCCACCTGCACCGCCCCGCCGCATGGCGGCCGGGGGGCAGGGTGGTCGTGGTGGTGCACGGGGTGGGCCGCAACGCCGATGGCTACCGCGACGCCTGGGCCCCCCATGCCGAGGCGCAGGGATTCCTGCTGCTCTGCCCCGAATTTTCCCAGGCGCAGTTTCCTGGGGCGCGGCATTTCAGCCAGGGCAATGCCCGCGCGCCGCGCGCCCAATGGCGCTTCGCCGCGCTGGACGCGGCGGTGGACGCGGCGCTGGCGGCCCAGGGCGACGCGCCCGGCCGGGAGTTTTCCCTGTATGGCCATTCCGCCGGCGCGCAATTCGTCCACCGGCACCTGCTGCTGACCGGGGCGGCGCGCGCGCGGCGCGTGGTGATCGCCAATGCCGGCTGGTATTCCTTCCCCGACACCGGCACGCCCTTCCCGCATGGGTTGGGAGGCCTGGACCTTGACCCCGCGGCGCTGCGCGCCGCCCTGGCCCGCGACGTGGTGATCCTGCTGGGCGAGGCCGACACCGACCCGCACCACCCCAGCCTGCGGCGCGACGCCATGACCGACCGCCAGGGGGTGAACCGGCTGGAGCGCGGGCGGAACTTCCACGCCGCCGCGCAGGCGCTCGCGGCGGCGGAGGGTGTTCCCTTCCATTGGCGCCTGCTCACCGTTCCGGGGGTCGGGCACGTGAATGCGCGCATGGCCGTGGCGGCGGCGCCGCTGCTGGTCTGAAATTCACCTGGACTTCGCCTGACATGTCAGTGATATTGTACCCGTCATGTCGCTGCTCACGCCCATCGAGGCGCCGCCCTCGCTGACCGAACAGGCCGTCGCCGCCCTCCGCCGCGACATCCTCTCCACCCGCCTAGCCCCTGGTGAGACCATTTCCGAGGCCGCGGCAGCCCAGCGGCTCGACATGGGCAAGGCGCCCATCCGCGCCGCGCTGGCGCGGTTGGCGGAGGATGGGCTGGTGCAGGCCGTGCCGCGCCGGGGCTGGATGGTCAGCCTCGTCACCATTCGCGACATCCATGAGGTCTTCGACCTGCGCCTGCTGCTGGAGCCCGAGGCTGCCCGCCGCGCCGCCGGCCGGGTGGACACCACCATGCTGGCCCGCCTCGATGCCGTCTGCGCCGAGGGCTATGATTGCGGCGATGCCGAGAGCGCCATGTGCTACCTCGACGCCAACAAGCGCTTCCACGTCGCCATCGCGGAGCTTTCGGGCAACAACCGCCTGGCCCGCCAGCTCGATCGGATGTTGGACGAGAGCACGCGCATGCTGGTCCTGGGCCTGCGCCGGCGCGACCGCACCATGGAAATGGCGCATGAGCACCATGAGCTGGTAGAACGCCTGGCGCTCGGCCAGGGCGAGGCCGCGGCCGCCCTCATGCACGAACAGGTCGCCGCCAGCCGCGAGATGGTGCTGGCGGCGCTGACGGCCCCCGATGCGATGACGGCGGTGTAGCCCCATGAACGTGATCCTTCCCCTCGAAACCTCCCTCGACCGGATGCTGGCCGATGTGGCCGTCGCCGCCCGCGCGCCGCTGGCCCGCCGGGACCGCGCCGTGGCCGAGGCGCTGGCGCCGCACATGACGGACCCGCGCCTGCTCTCGGGCCGCGACTGTCCCTGCAACCCGGACCGCTATGTGCGGCACCTGCTGCACGCCGACCCGGCCGGCGAATATGCGGTGGTGGCGCTGGTCTGGCGGCCGGGGCAGATGTCGCCCGTGCATGCCCACCGCACCTGGTGCGCGCTGGGCGTCCACCAGGGAGTGCTGAGCGAGCATTATTACCGGCCGGGCGCCCCGCCGGTGCCGGACTCCGTCCATCTGCGCCGCGCGGGCGATGTCAGCCACGGCCCGGCCGACCCCGACCTCATCCACCGCCTGGCCAATTGCTCGGCAGAGGTGGCGGTCTCCATCCATGTCTATGGCGTGCCCTTCGAGGATTTCGGGGACCGGGTGAACCTGATCCTGGGCTGAATGCTGGACTTTTCGGGGCGCGCGGGCGCATGGTGATGTTCGCCTCGTGCCGTGCCGTGCCCGACAGGCCACCCCCGGTAAGATGGTAAGATCGTAAGATGGTAAGGCGGCCCAGCCCCGCGCCGCGCGCGGCCATGCCCCCCCAAAGCCGCGGTTGACCCGCGGCCCCCCGCCGCGTCTCCTGCCCCTGTGACGCCCCCCCGCCGCCCGTGACGCCTCCGCCCAAGCTCCTGCTCGGCCTGCTCTTCGGCACGGCCGCGGCCTTCATCTGGAGCGGCCATGCGGTGGTGGCCCGCAACGCGCTGGCCGGGCAGGGGCTGCACGCGCTGGACCTGCTCTTCTGCCGCTACATTCCGGGCGCGCTGCTGCTGGCGCCGCTGGCCTGGCGCGAGCGGCGGGTGCTGGCCGCGCTCGGCCCCTGGAAGCTGCTGGCGCTGAGCATCACGGGCGGGGCCTTCAACCTCAGCCTCTTCGTCACGGCGCTGTATTTCGCGCCCGCCAGCCACGGCGCCACCATCGCGCCCATGACCGGGCCGGTCGTGGCCGCACTCGCCGCCTGGTGGCTGCTGCGCGAACGGCCCACGGCCGGCCGTGCCGCGGCCCTCGGCGTCATGCTGCTGGGCGTGCTGCTGATCGGCTGGGACGGGCTGGGGCTGCACCCGGGCGCCTGGCGGGGCGACCTGATGCTGGTGGGGGCGGGCGCCACCTGGGGCCTCTTCACCGTGCTGCTGCGGCGCTGGCAGGTGGCGGCCATCCCGGCCACGGCGGCGGTCTCGGTGGTGTCGGCGCCCATGGTGCTGCCGCTGTTCCTGGCCTTCCGCGCGGAGGAATTCTTCGCCCAGCCCATCACGCTCATCGCCTGGATGATCGTGGCGCAGGGGCTGCTGCTGGGCGTTGTCTCCATGTTCCTCTTCGCCCGCTGCGTGGAGACGCTGGGGGCGACGCGGGCCGGCACCATCTCCGTGCTGGTGCCGGTGATGGGCCTGCTGATGGCCGCCTTCTTCCTGGCCGAGCCCATCGGCTGGTTCAAGGCGATCGGCGCCGGGCTGGCGGCGGGGGCGATGCTGGTGGCCGTGCTCTTCACCGGCCGCCGGCTGGGCTGACCGTGACCCAGCCGCTGGTCGCATGCGCCACCAGCACCCCGTCCTCGGCGCGGGTGATCCGCACCTCGCCATAGAGGCTGCGGCCCTTCGGCTTGATCAGCCGCGCATGGGCCACCACCGCCGCATTCCCCGCCGGGCGCAGGAACTGCATGGAGAGGCTGCTGGTCAGGCTGCGGTCCTCGCCCTCGCTGATGGCCAGCAGCGCGGCCCACATCGCCATATCCGCCAGCCCCATCATGGCGGGGCCCGAGAGGGTGGGGCCAGGCCGGAGCAGCACGGGCAGGGGGTCGAGCCGCAGCCGCGCCTCGCCCCCGCCCGCCTCCAGCACGCGCACGCCCCAGGCGGCGGTCATGGGCAGTTCGGCATGCATGAGGGCTTCGAGGGCCTGGATGTCCACGCGGTGTTCCTTCGGCGTCGGTTCTGCGCGTTCAGCATGCAGCGCCGCGTGCCGGGCCCCAAGCGGGGGTGCGGCCGGGCCTGGACGCGGGGTGCGGTGTTTCGCAACATCGCCCCATGTGCATGACAGGACCGATGGCATGAACGCGCCCGCCCATGGCCCGCTGGCCGGCAAGATCGCCTATGTGACCGGCGGCAGCCGCGGCATCGGGCGCGCCTGCGCCATCGCCTTCGCGGAAGCCGGCGCGGATGTCGCCATCTCCCACCTGGATGACGAGGCGGAGGCGCGCACCCTGGTCCAGGCCGTCACCGCCCGCGGCCGCCGCGCCTTCCAGATGGCGGCGGATGCGGGGGAGGTTGCGCGGATCAACGCCTTCATCGCGGCGGCCGAGGCCGCACTCGGCCCCTGCGACATCCTGCTGAACAATGCCGGCATCAACCTCCGCACCCCCTTCGGGCAGATCAGCGAGGCGGAGTTCGACCGCATGCTGAACATCCATCTGAAGGGCACGTTCTTCACCGCCCAGGCCGTCTATCCCGGCATGGTGGCGCGGGGTGGGGGGCGCATCATCAACATCGCCTCGCAGCTGGGCCTGAAGGGGTCGCCCGGGATCGTGACCTATTGCGCGGCCAAGGCGGGCATCATCGGCTTCACCCGGGCGCTGGCCTATGAGGCCGGGCCGCAGGGGGTGCTGGTGAACGCCATCGCGCCAGGTCCCATCGAGACGGACCTCACGCGCTCGCGCGGGCCGGAATGGAAGGCCGAGATCGAAAGCCGCCTGCCGCTGCGCCGCATGGGCCGGGTGGAGGAGATCGCGGCGACGGCCCTGCTGCTGGCGGGGCCTGGCGGCAGTTATTACTGCGGCGCCTGCCTGTCGCCCAATGGCGGGGACATCATGCATTGACCCTCATCTGCCGCCCCCTGCGCGCCGACGAGATCGCGACCGCCGTGGAGTGGGCGGCGGCCGAGGGCTGGAACCCGGGCCTGGCCGACGCCCAGGCCTTCGCCGCCGCCGACCCGGAGGGCTTCTGGGGCGCCGAGCGCGACGGCCAGTTGCTGGCCTGCATCACCGCCGTCCGCACCGGCGAGGATTTCGGCTTCATCGGCTTCTACATCGCCCGGCCGGAGGTGCGGGGGCAGGGGGTGGGCATCGCGCTGTGGCGCGCGGCCATGGCGCGGCTCGCGGGGCGCTGCGTCGGGCTGGATGGGGTGGTGGCGCAGCAGGCGAACTACCGCCGCTCGGGCTTCGAACTGGCCTGGAACAATGCGCGCTACCAGTCCGACGCGCCGCGCATCCCGGACGCCGCGCCGGCCGAGATCCGCGACGCGGCTGCCATCCCCTTCGCGCAGTTGCTGGCCTTCGATGCCCAGGCCTTCGGCCTGCCGCGCCCCGATTTTCTCCGCGCCTGGATCACCACGCCCGGCCACCGCGCCCGCGTGCTGCTGGACGGGGCCGGCGAGGTCGCGGGCTTCGCCGTGCTGCGGCCCTGCCGGGAGGGTTCGAAGCTCGCTCCCCTCTTCGCGCGGGATGCGAAGGTGGCCCGCGCCCTCATCGCCGATGCCGCCCCGCACCGCGCTCCCGGCCCGCTGATCCTGGACCTGCCCGAGCCGCATGCCGAGGCGGTGGCGCTGGCGCGGTCCATGGGCATGGAAAAGGGGTTCGAGACGGCGCGCATGTACACCAGCCCGCCGCCGCCCATGCGGCGGGACTGGATCTTCGGGCTGACGAGCTTCGAATTGGGTTAGCGTCCGATCGGCTTCGGCGTCATGCCGAAGCCGTGAATCGGCCGCTCGGCTAGCGTCCGATCGGCTTCGGCGGCATCGCCGAAGCCATGAATCGGCCGCTCAACTAGCGAGCAGCCCGAATGAGAGGCCCCAGATCAAACCCCTCGCGCCGCGCGATGGCGAGCGCACGCTCCACCTCCGCCTCCTCCAGCACCGGCGTGCGCGAGAGCAGCCAGAGCGATTGCCGCGAGGGCGAACCCACCAGCGCCCAGCGATACTCCGGGTGCAGCCCCAGCACCCAGTAGTCGCCGTAGAAGGGCCAGAAGAAGCTGACGCGCAGCCGCGCGCCATTGCTGCCCTCCACCACATAGGCCTGGCCGCGCGCCTCGCGCCGCGGGCGGGCGGGGTCGAGCGCATTCACGCAGGAGTTCACCACGGAGATACGGCCCGGCCCGGCGGCGGCGTATTCGGCCGTGACTTCCTCGCAGCGCAGCGTGCGGCTGTCCTGGAAGCTCTGCGGCAGGCGCGCCACCTCGTGCCAGAGGCCGAGATAGCGGTCGAGATCCACCCGCTCCACCGTGGCCGGCGTCTCGGGGCCCGGGCGGGTGGCGCCGCAGGCGGACAGCGCCAGCAGGGCGATGAGGAACAGCCCACGCGTCATCGCAGGCTTCCTTCTGGCCAGGTCATGCAATGGTCGTGGATGGCGCCGGCGGTGGTGATCCAGACCGCGTCGCGCTGCGCGGCGATGACGTTCAGCGCCCGTCGCAGCGCGCGCAGCCGGTAGGGCTGGCCGACGATATAGGGGTGCAGCGCGATGCCCATGACCTGCGGCAGCCCATCGGCCACCTGGCGCATGCGCTCGGAGAAATCCTCGATGATCAGGTCCGCGAACTGCTCCGCCCCATCCTTGCGGCCCACGATGGAGGGAATGTCGTTCGCCTCCTGCGGGTAGGGGATGGAGAGCAGTCGGCCGGCGCGCGTGCGCATCCAGACGGGCTGGTCGTCCATGCACCAGTTGAGCGTGTAGCGGTATCCGGCCTCGGCCAGCAGGTCGGGCGTGACCCGGCTTTCCGCGATCCAGGGCGAAAGCCAGCCGCGTGGCGCCGCGCCCTCATGCTGCGTGATGGCGGCGGTGCTCTCCGCGATCAGCGCCGCTTCCTCGGCCTCGGGCAGGATGGATTGGCGCTCGCTGTTGGTGCGGCCATGGCCCGCGATCTCGTCGCCGCGCGCACGATGCGCGGCCACGAGGTCCGGCGCGTAGTCATACATGGCGCTGTTCAGCAGCACTGTGGCGGGCAGGGACAACTCGTCGAGCATCTGCAGCAACCGCCAGGCGCCCACCCGGTTGCCATAGTCGCGCCAGGCATAGTTCAGGATGTCCGGCTGCGGCCCGCCGGGGGCCAGTTCCGCACCCAGCCCCTCGCCGAAGGCGAAATGCTCCAGGTTGACGCCGAGATAGACGGCCAGCTTCCGCCCACCCGGCCAGGACTCACGCGGGCGCTGGGCCCAGGGCAGGTAGTCATAGCGGCCATGGCTGGGCAGCATCTGTGTCCCCCTTCATCTCCCGTTCATGTCGCAAGGGGAAGCAGGTGCCGCAAGACATGGCGCGGCGGGCGCGATTCCCTTAAGAACCCAAGGGATGGAATCGCCTTCGAATGGCCGCGCGGCGTCGGCCTGGCTCATGCGGCAGGCGCGCGCCCAGCGGGGGCGCGTGGCGTTGCCGGTCGCGCTCGGCCTGGCCTCGACCCTGTGCTCGGTGGGCCTTGCCTTCCTCATCGCGCGGGTGCTGGCCACGCTGCTGGGCTTCGCGGCGGGCGGCTGGGAGGATCTGGGCGTGGCGGCACTTCTCGTGTTGGCCATGGCCGGGCTCGGCATGGCGCAGGAGGCCGCGCAGAACCGGGCGGGCGAGGCGGCGCGCGCCAGCCTCCGCACCGCCCTCTTCGCCCGCCTGTTGGAACTGGGCCCCGACGACAAGCGCGGCGTGGGCGAGAAGGCGACCCTGCTGGTGGACCGCGTGGAGGCGCTGGACGGTTTCTTCGCCCGCTGGCTGCCCGCGGTGGCGCTGGCCATCCTCGCACCCGCCACCATCATCCTGGTGGCCGCCTGGGCCGACTGGGTCACGGCGCTGGTCCTGCTGGTGATGGGCCTGCTGGTGCCGGTGGGCATGGCCGTGACCGGCATCGGCGCCGCGCGCGAGAGCCGGCGCCAGATGGACGTGCTGGGCCGCCTCTCGGGCCGCTTCGTGGACCGGCTGCGGGGCCTCTCCACCCTCGTGCAGTTCAACCGCGCCGAGGACGAGGCGCGGCACCTCGGCCAGGTCGCCGAGGAATTCCGCACCCGCACCATGCGCGTGCTGCGCGTGGCCTTCCTCTCGACCACCGTGCTGGAATTGCTGGCGGCCGGCACCATCGCCTACCTCGCCTGGCGGCATGGGGCGCATCTGGGCGCGAACCACACGGACCCGGTGGCGGCCATCTTCTGCATCCTGCTGGTGCCGGCCTTCTTCCAGCCGCTGCGGACCTTCTCCCAGGCCTATCACGAGGCCATGTCGGCGCGCGGGGCGGCCGCCGACCTCGCGCCCCTGCTGGAGGCCCCACCGGCCGAGGGCCTGCTGCTGGAATCCATGCCGCCGCGCGTGACGGTGGCCTTCACCGAGGTGGCGCTGCGCTATGAGGGCAACCCCAAGCCCGCCCTGGACCGCCTGACCTTCGCCGTCAGCCCCGGCGAGACGCTGCTGCTGGTGGGCCCCTCGGGCAGCGGGAAATCCTCGGTGCTGAAGCTGCTGATGGGCTTCGCGCGCCCCACTTCGGGCCGCATCGCGCTGAACGGGCAGGACGCGACGCGCCTCAAGCCCGCCGAGCTGCGCCGCCTCAGCGCCTATGTCGGCCAGCGCGCCCACCTGTTCCAGGGCACGCTGCGCGAGAACATCGCCCTTGCCCGCCCCGACGCCACCGAGGCCGAGATCACCCGCGCCGCGGAAGCCGCCCGCGTCATGTCCTTCGCCCGCCGCCTGCCGAAGGGCCTGGACACCGAGGTGGGCGAGGGGGGCTATGGCCTCTCCGGCGGGCAGCGCCAGCGCGTGGCGCTGGCCCGGGCCTTCCTGCGCGACGCCCCCCTCATCCTGCTGGACGAGCCCACCACCGCGCTCGACCCCGGCACGGAGGCGGAAGTGATGGAGTCCATTGCCCGCCTCTGCGCCGGGCGCACGGCCATCATCGCCACCCATTCGCCACAGCTGCGCGGGCTGTCGGGCCGGGTGCTGGAACTGGGCGCCGGGCGCATGGCGGTGTCGCATGTGGAGTGATCTGTGGCGGGTGGCGCGGCTGTGGCGGTCGCGCTGGACCGCGCTGGTCGCGGGGCTGGGCATCGCCATGGTCTCGGCGTTGTCCGGCATCGCGCTCATGACCCTGGCGGGCAAGGGGGTTGCGGCCGGCGTCACGGGCGGCGGGCTGCTGGGGATCGCGGCCCTGCTCTGGCTGCGGCCCTTTGTGCTGATCCGCCCCGCCACCCGCTGGTGGGAGCGCATGGCGAGCCATGACGCGGCCTTCCGGGCGCTGGCCGACACCCGCGTCTGGTTCTTCCGCCGCCTGGCCGAACGCCGCCCGGGTGGCATCGGCATGGGTGGCTCGGGCGACCTTTTGGGGCGGCTGATCGCGGATGTGGACGCGCTGGACCGCTTCTATTTGGGCGCCGTGGTGCCGGCGGCCGGCGCGCTCGCCGCCGTGCTGGCCATCGCCATCCTGCTGGGCGCCGAGCCCTGGCTGCTGCTGCTGATGGCCCTGCCGCTGCTGCTGGCGCTGGTGCTGCCGCTCGCCTTGGCCCCCGCCGCCGCCCGCGCCGCCACCGAGGCCGCCGCCCGCCGCGGCGAGATGCGCGCCGCCGCCGTGGACCCTCTGGCCGGGCTGGAGGACACGCTGGCCGCCAATGCCGAACCCGCCGCCGCCCGCCGCCTGGCCACCGCCGATGCCGCCATGATGCGCGCCCAGCGCCGCCTGGTGGCGCGCGGCGCCATGGCCGGCGCGCTGGGGCAGACATTGACGCAACTCGCCCTGCTGGGCGGCCTGGCCTGGGGGCTCTGGGCCGGCACGGCGGGCGCGGCGCTGGCCGTGCTGGCGCTGTTCCTGGGCATCGCCGCACTTGAGATGCTGGGGCTGATGCCCCGCGCGGGCGCGGCGCTCGCCACCGCCGGCGCCGGCGCGCGCCGCCTCTTCGAAACCACCGACACCGCGCCCCCCGTGGCCGAGCCCACCACCCCCGCCGCCATGCCCGAGGGGCGGGAGCTGCGCTTCGAGGGCGTGCGCTTCGGCTGGCGCGCGGGCATGCCGCCCGTGCTGGAGGGGCTGGACCTGACCCTGCGCCCCGCCGAGCGGCTGGCCATCCTGGGGCCTTCGGGGGCCGGCAAGTCCAGCATCGCCGCGCTGCTGATGAAGTTCGCGGCGCCCCAGGGCGGGCGGATCACGCTGGGCGGGGCCGACATCGCCACGCTGGCCGCGCCCGCGCTGCGTGCCCGCATCGCCTATCTTGCCCAGGATGCCCGGCTGTTCGACGACAGCATCGCCAACAACCTCCGTCTCGCCGCCCCCGGCGCGCCCGATGCGGCGCTCTGGCGCGCCTTGGCCAAGGCGGGGGTGGGCGAGTTCGTGCGCGGCCTGCCCGAGGGGCTGGAAACACTCTGCGGCGAGGGCGGCGCCCGCTTCTCGGGCGGGGAGGCGCGGCGCATCGCCCTCGCCCGCGCCCTGCTGCCGCCCGCCGACATCCTGATCCTGGACGAGCCCACCGCCGGGCTGGATGCCGAGGCCGCGCGCTCCTTCCTGGTGACGCTCGGCACCGCCTGCGAGGGGCGTTCCCTGCTGCTGCTGACCCATGAACTGACCGGGGTGGAGCCGCTGGACCGCGTCCTGCGCCTGGCGGGGGGGAGGCTGTTACCAGCCGCTGGTTGACGCGGGGCCAGGGTTGCTGGACGGATAACCTTCCATCCCCCCCGGAGAGAATCGCCATGCGCCGCCGCATGCTCCTGACCGCCGCCGCCCCCCTGATCCTCGCGGGCTGCGAGAGCTTCAACAACCTCACCGGGCGGCGCCTGGAAGACGAGCCGGTGGACGTCGTCTTCTTCACCATTGACGGCGACACCCTGGACGATGCCGGCCGCGCCGTGGTCCGCAGCGCGGCCCGCGCCGCCGCCCGCCACCCCTATGCCCGCGTGAACGTCTTCGGCTATGCCGGCCCCGCCGGTGGTGTCGCCTTCAACCGCGAGCTGTCGGACCGCCGCGCCCGCCATGTGGCGGATCTGCTGCGCGAAGCCGGCGTGGCGGGGGACCGCATCTTCGTCGTGCCCCGCGGCCCCGTGCCCTTCGAGGCCGCGCCGATCGAGAGCCGCCGCGTCGAGATCCGCCTCGCCCGCCAATAATGCCGCGCGACCCGGCGCAGGTTCTCCACGAGGTCTTCGGCCACCCCGGCTTCCGCGGCCGCCAGGCCGAGATCGTGGCGCATGTGATGGAGGGTGGCAGCGGCCTCGTCCTCATGCCCACGGGCGGGGGCAAGTCGCTCTGCTTCCAGGTGCCGGCGCTGTGCCGCGACGGGCTGGCGGTGGTCGTCTCGCCGCTGATCGCGCTGATGGAGGACCAGGTCTCGGCGCTCCGCCAGCAGGGGGTGGCCGCCGCCGCGCTGCATTCGGACCTGGACGAGCATGACCGCCGCGCGATCTGGCGCGGCGTCTTCGACGGTTCGCTGAAGCTGCTCTACGTCTCGCCCGAGCGGCTGGCGATGGACGGCATGATCGAGCGGCTGGCCGAACTGCCCATCGCCCTCTTCGCGGTGGACGAGGCGCATTGCATCAGCCAATGGGGCCATCACTTCCGGCCGGAATACCGCGCCCTCTCCTTCCTGCGCGACACCTTTCCGGGCGTGCCGCGCCTCGCTCTCACCGCCACCGCCGATGCGCGCACGGTGGAGGACATTCGCGGGCAGCTCGGCCTGCGGGAAGACCCGGTGTTCCGCGCGAGCTTCGACCGCCCGAACATCCACCTGGCCGCCGAACCGCGCGAGCAGGAGCGCGCCCAGCTGCGCGCCTTTCTCCGCACCGCCATCCATGGCACCGGCGCCGGCATCGTCTATTGCGGCACCCGCGCCCGCGCCGAGCAGACGGCCGACTGGCTGCGCGCCGATGGCCATGACGCCGCGGCCTACCATGCCGGCATGGACAGCGCGGCGCGGCGGGACGCGCATCACCGCTTCGCGCGCGGCGACGCCGTCATCATGTGCGCCACCATCGCCTTCGGCATGGGGATAGACCGGCCGGATGTGCGCTTCGTGGCGCATCTCGCTTTGCCGCAGGGGCCGGAGGGCTGGTACCAGGAGATCGGCCGCGCGGGCCGCGACGGGCTGCCGGCGCGCGCCCTGCTGCTCTACGGGCCGGGCGACATCGCGCTGGCCCGCCACCGCATCCAGGAAAGCCCGGCGAGCGACGACCAGAAGCGCATCGAGCGCGCGCGGCTGGACGCCATGGTGGGCATCGCCGAGGCCGCCACCTGCCGCCGCCGCGTGCTGCTGCGCTGCTTTGGCGAGGATCTTTCCGAAGACTGCGGCAATTGCGACGTCTGCGCCGCCCCGCCGAAACTTTCCGATGCGACGGTCGCAGCCCAAAAACTGCTGAGTGCGGCTGTCCGCACCGGGGGGCGCTTCGGCCTCGGGCACCTCGTGGACGTGCTGCGCGGCCGCCTGACGGACAAGGTGGCCCAGCATGGCCATGACCAGCTGCCCACCTTCGGCGTGGGCAGCGACCTGCCGGAGGGCACCTGGCGCGGCGTGGCGCGGCAATTGGTGGCCTCGGGTGCCCTGGATGTGCGCGTCGAGAACCATGGCGAGCTGGTCGCCACCGAGGCCGCCCGCCCCATCCTGCGCGGCGAGCAGCGGCTGATGCTGCGCGAGGCCCCCAACCTCGGCCCCCGCCATGCCCGCCCCCGCGCCGACCGCGCGCCCGTGGAGGAAGGCGACCCGCTCTTCGCCGCCCTGCGCGACTGGCGCAAATCCGAGGCGCGCGCCCAGGGCGTGCCGGCCTATGTCATCTTCCACGACGCCACGCTGGGCGAGATCGCGGCCCGCCGCCCCGGCAGCCTGTCGGAGCTGCGCGGCGTTCCGGGCGTGGGCGAAAGCAAGCTGGAACGCTATGGCGACGCGGTGCTGGAGGTGCTGGCGCGCGCCGATTGAAGTGCCGCCACGCGCGCCGTCACCTCCGGATGGCCGGGCGAGAGGCGGCAGGCCTGTTCGGCCAGCAGCGCCGCCGTCTCGTCCCGCCCCGCCACCGCCACCGCCTCGGCCAGGGCCAGCATGGCCTCGGCGCCATTGGGCGCGAAATCGCCGATCAAGGTCTGCTCGCCCGAGAGGGGCAGGCCGCGCGCCCAATACCCCTCGCGCCGCGCCTGCATCCCGGCGAGATGCCGTTCCACGGCGAAGCGCAGCGCGGGGCGCAGCGGTTCGGGCATGGCCTCCAGCGTGGGACGCAATGCGCGGGCATGGCTGCGATAGAGGAAATCCGCGGCGTGGGCGGCGGTCTGCGCGCCGTCCCAGATGCGGTAGCAGTAGAGGATCTCGGGCAGGCATTCGACCTTGAGCCCGGCCAGTGCCGCGGCCTGGAGGAACTCCCAATCCTCGAAATAGGCGCGGTCACGGGTGAAGCCGCCCATCCGGTCCCAGGCGTCGCGGCGCATGAACATGTTGGCGTCGCCCATCATGTTCGCGAAGGCGCCGACCGCCGGCGCGGGGCCGATGGGCACCCAGCGGCCGGGCCGCGTGGCGCGCGCGGGGGGCGGACGGCCGCCGCCGTGGAAGACCTGATTCTGGCAGCTCAGCACATCCGCGCCGGAATGGAGCGCGGCGGCCACGAAGGTCGCGACCTCGTCCGGCCAGGCGAAGTTGTCGTCATCCATGAACAGCAGGAATTCGCCTTGCGCCGCGTCCACCGCGTGGTGGCGGGTGATGCCCTGCCAGGAATTCTCGGCATTGCGCAGCAGCTTCCAGCCGCGCGCGGCGAAGCGCGGGCGCAGCGCATCCAGGAAGGCGAGGGTGGCGGGCGCGGTGCTGGCGTCATCCACCAGGATGAGTTCGAGGGCCGGGTGGGTCTGCGCCTCGATGGAGGCGATCGCGTCCGCCAGTGTGTCATGCCGGTTGAAGCTGCCCATGCAGACCGAGACGAGCGGCGGGGCGTCGCGCAGCAATGCAGGTGCCGCGGGCGGCACCGAAAGCCCGCCCTGGAAGCCGAGCCAGGCCTCGCGCGCCTCCTGCGCCGTCACGGCCGCGCGGCCTGGTGCCATCCCATGCTCCAGCGCGCGCCCCATGGCGGCCGCCAGCGCGCGCGGGTGGCGCGGGTAGAGCAGCCGCGCATGGTCCTCGGCCGCCACCAGTTCCGGGATGCCGCCCACCTCCGGCGCCAGCAGCGGGATGCCGGCGGCCAGGCACTCGATCACGGCATAGGGCGCGTTCTCCATGGCCGAGGCGATGATGGCCAGCCGGCCGGGCTGGGACAGGTAGTCGCGCGCGCCCGCCACATCGCGGTCATTCACCACCTGCCAGGGGAAGGACCAGCCGGCGGTGGCCTCGGCCAGCCAGGCCAGCGCGTGGCAGCGCTCCATGTGGCCGACCTTGCCCAGGAAGGTGACGCGGGCGGGGGGGCGGCCCTCGGCTTGCAGGCGCGAGACGGCGTCGCAGAACAGGTCCAGCCCCTTGCGGGCCTCCAGCCTTCCGAAGAAGACCAGCTCCTCCACCGGGCGCGCTGTGGCCGCCTCGGGCGCGCGGGCGGGAAAGCCCTGCGGCAGCATGTTGGGCAGCACGTCGTGGCGTGGCGGCAGGCGCCAGCCCATGCGCGCCACCTCGGCCAGCATGTAGCGCGAGGGGGCGATGACCACATCGGCGCCCTCGACGCTGCTGCGCTCCATCCAGTCGAGTTCCAGCTCCTCCAGGTGGCGCATGAAGTTGCCGGAATGGGCGAAGTGCCAAAGGGTGGGGCTGTGCACCTGGCAGACCAGCGCGGTGTCGCGCAGGCCGAGGCCGCAGCGCTTGGCCACCGTGAGCCAATGGCCGATGCCGCGCATCTCGTGGAAGTGGATGGCGTCGAACTGGCGGGACTTGATCCATTGCCAGGCGCCGTAGCCCAGTTCCTTCTCCAGCCCCGTCATGTGCAAGGGCACGAACTCAATGCCGCACGCGGCGTAGTGCGCGCGCCAATGGGTGAGCGGCAGCGTCTCGGTATAGGCGGCGGGGTAGAGCACCGTGACCTCGTGCCCCGCATCGCGGAAGGCCTCGGCGCAGGCCAGGAAGGCCGTGCCCATGCCGCCGTTCCGCACGGGCCCCACGAAGTCGAGCGTCAGCAGGCAGATGCGCTGGCGCCTCATGCGGCGGTGGCGGTCAGCAGCAGATGGGGGCCGTGGCGGGCGGCCTCGCCCGGGGTCCAGCCGGCCTCGGTGAGCAGGCGGCGCAGCGCGGCCGCGCCCATGAACCACCAGAACGGCTCATGAATCCCGGCGGCGCGGGCGGCCTCCGGCGTCATGCCGGCGGGCAGCAGGCGAAGCTGCGGCAGGTCGAGCCACCTCTCGGCCAGATGCGCGTGCAGCGCGGCGGAGGTCGCCGCGTCCAGCCGCGCCGCATGCCACAGGCTCTCCGCCTCGAAGCCGGGCGCGGCGCCGGGCGGCGGCACCAGGCAGCGCAGCAGCAGTGCGCGCGCCCCGCTGCCGCGCAACTGCGCGAGCCGGTGGCCCGGGTCGTCGGCGGCGGCGAGGTTGCCGGGGTCCACCACCAGGTCCAGCGGGCCCAGGCGCGCGGCGAGGTCTGGCGCGTCCCACTTGCCGCGCAGCCACCACAGCCAGGGCGGGTCCATGGCGCCTTCGATCTGGGCGGTGGTGCCGACACGGGCGCGGGCGAGCAGCGCCTCGGCCACCGCCTCCAGCCCCAGCGCGGCGCCGGCCGCGCGCAATTGCCCATCCGCGTCGTCGGGGCGTTGGGTGGAAAAGGCGCGCACGCTGGCCGCGCCATGGCTCGCCGCGTGCAGCACCAGGGCGGCCACGGCCGAGGGCGTATCGCCCGCCACCAGCACATGCCGCCCGGCGGCGTTGCCGGCCAGCGCCACGGCGAGGGGCGAGGGCGCGGGGGGCGGGGCCGGGGGCGGCGCGGCGCTTGCCGGGGCGGGCAAGGGCGGCAGCGGCCGCGCGGCCAGCGCCGCCAACCAGCGCGTGACCCGCGCCCGGTTCACCCCCATGTCCGACCAGCCCAGCAGGCTGTGCGAATAGAGGTGCAGCGTGGCCCCCGCCTCAGCGGGCCGCACCTCGGCATGGATCAGGTCCGGGAAGTTCGCCATGGCGGAGCGCTGCACCCATTGCGCCCGCAGCCCCGCGCCCGGCATGTCGCGGCGGGTGGTGCGGGGCTCGGCCGCCGCCACCTCCAGCAGCGCGTCGAACAGCGCCGTGGGCGGGGTCGCGTAGGCCGGGGTGGTGAGCTGCGCCCAGGGGTGCCCTTCCGGTGCGGCGAGGCAGGCATTGGGCGAGCGCGGCTGCGCCAGCCGGTCGAAATCCAGCGGCGTGGCCGGGGGCAGCCCGGCCTCGCCCCGGCCGAGCCAGGCGCGCAGCAGGCTCATCCGCGCGCCCTGAGGCGGATCACGCCGTGCATGGCCTCGGGCGGCACGGGCTTGCCCTTGCGCAGGATGTCCACCGCGCCCTCGGCGGAGAGCACCGCCGCCACGCCGCGCACGGCGGTCATGTGGCGGCGCCACTCCTCGGGGTCGAGCGCGCGGGCGACCTCGGAGGGGCAGATGGACTTCTCCGGCCCGCGCTCGGCGGTCTGGCGCAGGATTTCGGCGCGGATGGCCTCGGGGGTCAGGGCACCAGCCATGTGGCCTCCTCGTGGCCCGCCGCGTCCCAGGTGAAGCGCGCCCGGCGATGGCCCGCGGCGGCGAGCCAGAGCCATTCCATCCGGTCGAAGACGAGGCGCAGCGCCATGAAATGCGCCCGGCCCTCGCCGACCTCGGACGGCGCGGGCGGCGGTTCGGCGACGGGTGTGCCGGGGGCGGGGGCGATGCCGTAGCAGAGGCGGCTGAAGGGGCGGCTCGCTTCCCATGCGGCATTGGCCAGCGCGTCGTCCTGGTGCAGCGTGGCCTGGCCCACCAGCCGGATTTGCACCTGGTGGCCGGGGTCGTAGAGGTGCAGGCAGGCGCGCGGGTCGCGGGCCAGCTCGGCCCGCTTGTTGCTGCGCGCGTCGCTGTGCAGGCGCAGGCTGCGGGTCGCGGCGTCGAAGCCGCGCAGCACCAGGGTGCGGGCGCGCGGCGCGCCGTCCAGGCCGATGGTGGCCAGCGTGGGCGTGTGGAAGGGGCTGCGCCGGTCCGCCACGCCGCGCGCCAGCAGGGCGAAGGCCTCGGCACGCGTGGCCGCCAGGTCATCGGCGAAGGCGGGGCGCGGACGGGTCACGCGGCGAGGACCTTACGGGCGAGTGCCGCGCCGCTGTCGAAGGCGGCCTCCGCCCGGCCGGCGATGCAGCCATCCGAGGCATAGCCCAGCGCGCCATCCCACAGGCAGGGCGAACCGAGCGGCGATTGCAGCAGGGCGTAGCGCCAGCGATGCGCCTGGGCGAAGAGCGGCGCCTCGGCGGTGAAGGCGGCCAGCAGCGGCGGGATCACCTGCTCCGGCGTCTCCTCCAGATGCGCCGCCGAGAAGGCGGCGCTGGCCTGGATCACCCAGTTCTCCTGGCTGGCGTCGCGGCCCGGCTTGGCGCTGTCGCGCGCCGCCCAGCCGATGATGCCGCGGTGGCGCAGCGTGTCGGGCAGGGGCAGGCGCCTGGGGAAGGCGGCCAGCACGGTCCAGCAGGGGGCGTAGCGGATGCTGGCCAGGCTCTGCGCCAGGCGGGGCGCGTGCGGGGCCAGCAGGGGGATGGCCTGGGGGGCCGGGGTGGTGACCAGCACCGCGGCGAAAGGCCCCTCCGCGCCGGCGGCGTGGTCCAGGAACCAGCCCGCTTCCTCGCGCCGCAGGCCACGGATTTCGCGGGCGGTGGCGACGTCGAGCCCGCCCGCCATCGCGCGGCCCAGGGCGGACATGCCCGGCGCGGCCACGCGGCGCAGCGAATCGGGCCAGGGCCGCGCCTGGATTTCGTCGAGCAGGGCGGCGAAGTCCTTGCCCTCGGCGCGGACATATTGCGCGCCATGGTCGAAGCTGTGGGTGGCGCCCTCATGGGTGACGCGGCGCGTGGCCAGCCGCCCGCCCACGCCGCGCCCCTTGTCGAAGAGGCGCACCGGGCGCCCCGCGGCGGTGAGGAGGCGGGCGGCGGTCAGCCCCGCCAGGCCCGCCCCGATGATGGCGATGGGCAGCATCGTTGCATCAATGCCAGCTTGGGAGGCGGGCGCAAGGGTTAGGTGTCAGGCGGTCCAGGGGGGGAAGGGGTCGGGCAGGTCGCGCGCGCGCTTCACCTCGGCCGGCGTGCAGAGCGTCGCGTCGAATTGCCGGCGCAGCGCGGCCTCGTCCATGCCGATGCCGATGAGGACGATTTCCTGCCGCCGGTCGCCGAAGGGTTCTTCCCATAGGCGCTCGATCATGGCGCGCCAGCTTTCCTCTTCCGGCCAGCGGCCGGGCGGCACCGCGGCCCACCAATGGCCCGCGCCCTGGTGGCGGCCGACGCGGCCGGCCAACTGCCATTCCCCCACCCAGGCATTGCGCGTGGCGAGCCAGAAGAAGCCCTTGGCGCGGACGACGCCGGGCAAATCGCCCTCGATCAGCGCCTTGAAGCGGGCAGGGTGGACGGGGCGGCGGGCGCGCCAGACGAAGTTCGTGATGCCGAATTCCTCGCTCTCGGGCAGGTGGCCGCCGAGCAGCGCCTGCTGCCACCCCGCGGCCTCCTGCGCCGCGGCGAAGTCGAAGCGGCCGGTGCCGAGCACCTTGGCGAGCGGCACGCGGCCATGGGCGGTGGAGAGGATTTCGGCGCGCGGGTTGAAGGTGGCGAGCAGGCCCGCGAGGCGTCCGAGTTCCTCCGGCGTGACGAGGTCGGCCTTGTTCACCAGGATGACGTCGGCGAATTCCACCTGCTCCACCAGCAGGTCCACGAGCTGGCGGGTGTCGGCCTCGCCCGCCGTCTCGCCTCGCTGGGCCAGGGTGTCGGCGCTGGAATAGTCTTCGAGGAAAGCGCGCGCATCCACCACCGTCACCATGGTGTCGAGGCGCGCCACGTCGCCCAGGCGGAAGCCATCCTCGGTCGTGAAGTCGAAGGTGGCGGCGACGGGCATGGGTTCGCTGACGCCGGTGCTCTCGATCACCAGCGCGTCGAAGCGGTCTTCCGCCGCCAGTTTCGCCACCTCCTGCATCAGGTCCTCACGGAGGGTGCAGCAGATGCAGCCGTTCGACATCTCGACCAGCCTCTCCTCGGTGCGGGAGAGGCTGCCGGCATTGCCCACCAGCGCGCCGTCAATGTTCACCTCGCTCATGTCGTTCACGATGACGGCGACGCGCTGGCCCTCGCGGTTGGCGAGGATGTGATTCAGCAGCGTGGTCTTGCCCGCGCCCAGGAAGCCCGAGAGCACGGTGACGGGAAGGGGGCGTGCCATCAGCAGCACCCCGCCTCGTCAATGCAGAGCACGAGGCGCCGGCGCCGCGCCTCGGGCAGATGCGAGAGCGGCGGCGAGCGGTGCAGCACATGCCCGCCCGGCCGCGCCCGGCCGCGGAAGAGGGCGACCGCGCCCAAGGGCACCTCATGCGGCACCGCCTCCTGGTCCGCCATGGTCCATTGCGTGCCTGGCCCCGCATAGGTGACGAGCAGGCGCAGCCCCACCGCGTCCACGTGGAATTTCCGGCAGGCATCGCCGGTGACGCCATCGAAGCGCAGGCGGATGTGTTCGCTGCGGGTGAGGGCCGCGAAGATGTGCGCGAGCCGCAGCGCATCGGCCAGCAGGTTGAGCGGCGCGGGGCCGGGCAGGGCGGCCGCGGCGGCGTCCAGCGCCTCGTCCGGCGTGCCTTCGCCCAGGGCGCGGAAGGGGCCGGCGGCGGCGAGCGGCGCCATCTCCCGCTTCCACCCGCCCGGCATGTCGCGCAGCCAGAGGGCGAGGCCCACATCCTGGTGCAGGGCCGTGAGCAGCACGGTCTCCACCGTGGAGATCACGGCGCGGGGCGGGGGTTCGGCCACCGGGGTGGCGGGCGGGGCGAAGGCTTCGCAGAGGAAGGGCATGGATGTGATAGTATAACATAACTCAACCTGCGCAAGCCCCGACTTGCCCTTTGCCGGGGGCCGTCCTATCCGCCGCGCATCGCTGCCGGAAGGAAAACCCATGCCCGCCATCGCCGATATCGTCGCCCGCGAAGTGCTCGACAGCCGCGGCAACCCCACTGTCGAGGCCGAGGTGGTCCTGGACGACGGCAGCCAGGGCCGCGCCATCGTCCCCTCCGGCGCGTCCACCGGCGCGCATGAGGCGGCGGAGCTGCGCGATGGCGACAAGTCCCGCTTCGGCGGCAAGGGCGTGCGCCAGGCCTGCGCGAATGTGGAGGGCGAGATCTTCGACGCGATCGGCGGCATGGACGCCTCCGAGCAGGTGAAGATCGACAACCTGATGATCGAGCTGGACGGCACGCCCAACAAGTCGCGCCTGGGGGCCAATGCCATCCTGGCCGTCAGCCTGGCCGTGGCCAAGGCGGCGGCCAACGCGCATGAGCTGCCGCTGTATCGCTATGTCGGCGGCACCTTCGCCCGCACCCTGCCGGTGCCGATGATGAACATCATCAATGGCGGCAAGCATGCCGACAACCCGATCGACATCCAGGAATTCATGATCATGCCGGTGGCGGCCGGCACCTCGGCCGATGCCGCGCGGATCGGCGCCGAGGTCTTCGCGTCGCTCAAGAAGGCGCTGCACGATGCCGGCCACAACACCAATGTGGGCGACGAGGGCGGCTTCGCGCCGAACATCGGCAGCGCGGACGAGGCGCTGTCCTTCATTGCCAAGGCCTGCGAGGCGGCGGGCCACCGGGTCGGCGAGGACATCCTCTTCGCGCTCGACTGCGCGGCCAGCGAATTCTACCACGGCGGCAAGTATGTGATGGAAGGCGAGGGCAAGACGCTCGATGCCGGCGGCATGGTGGACTACCTGGCGGCGCTCTGCGCCAAGTGGCCCATCGTCTCCATTGAGGATGGCTGCCACGAGGATGACTGGGAGGGCTGGAAGCTGCTGACCGACCGCCTGGGTGCGACGGTGCAGCTGGTGGGCGACGACCTCTTCGTGACCAACCCCGAGCGCCTGCGCCAGGGCATCGAGCGCGCCACGGCCAACTCCATCCTGATCAAGGTGAACCAGATCGGCACGCTGACCGAGACGCTGGAGGCGGTGGAGACCGCGCACCGCGCCGGCTACACGGCGGTGATGAGCCACCGCTCCGGCGAGACGGAGGATGCGACCATCGCCGACCTCGCCGTCGCCACCAATTGCGGTCAGATCAAGACGGGTTCGCTCTCGCGCTCGGACCGGCTGGCCAAGTACAACCAGCTGATCCGCATCGAGCAGGACCTCGGGCCGGCCGCGCGCTATGCGGGGCGGACCATCCTGCGGCGCTAGCTTGCGCGGCGGGCGATACGCCCGCCTTTTCCCTTGCGAAACCATCGCTTTGATGATGTGTTGCGGCGGGCGGTCCGGGGGGACCGCCGGTCGTGGGGGATGATCACATGCTGGCGTGGCTGGGCCGTCTGGCGCGGGGGTTGATCGCGCCCGTGCTCTTCTTCGGGGCCTCGGCCTTCTTCATCTGGCATGCCCAGCAAGGCGAGGAGCGGCGCGTCGAGCGCCTGCAGGACCTCGCGCAGGCCCGTATCGGCCTCAACGTCGCCACCGCCGAACGCGAGGCCATGGAGCGCCGCGTGAACGCCGTGCACGGCCGGGAAATGGACCGCGACCAGGTGGAGGAGCGCGCCCGCGCCCTGCTGAACCTGAGCCGCCCGGGCGAGATCATCCTGCCCTACGCCCCGGGCGAACGCCTCTACTAGAGCGGGATGCGTTGAGGTGGAATCACCGAAAACGTTGAATCCCGCTCTCAACGACGGCTGGAGCAGGCTGCGTGAACGCATGTGAACGCAGCATGCTCCAGCGCCTGATCCGCGCAGGCGGAATCGCCGGAGCGGTGAATCAGTCGCCTTGAATCAGATCGAGGGCGGGTCCAGCGGCCCGCGCTCGCCCACCCAGCGCCAGCCGCCCTGCGCGCCGGTCAACCGCTTCACCGCATCCTGCGCCGCCCAGAAGCCGCGGATCACGCGCTTGTCGAGGCCCGTCGCCGACAGCACGTCGCCCCCCGGCCAGGGCTTGAAGGGGTTGCCCCGCGCATAGGCCCAGATGCTGACGCGCCGCGTGGGCCTGTCCGCGATGCCGCGGCGGTGGAAGTCGCTGGTGTCCGCGATGACGAGCGTGTTGGGCGCGACCGCGAGCTTGCGCGGCGAGGGGTAGCCGAGGCGCGGCAGCTCGGCCTCCTCGATGCGGAGCGAGCCTTCGCGCGTGCTGCGGTCCGCGGCGCGCGCCGCGCCGATGGAGACCTGCCGCTCCCACGCCAGGTGCCGCCGGTTGGGACGGTGCGAGCCGGGGACGTAGGTGAACCCCGCCTCGCCCTCCGCCACCTCGTCCAGGAAGAGCCAGGACTTCACCGTGGGGTGGAAGGTGTCGGTGTGGAAGTCCGACTGGATGTCGGGCGGCGCCTCGCGCACATGGCTGAACACGGTCTGCACGAAGAGGAAGGGCGACTGCCGGAAGCAGCCCACGAAATCATGTAGCGCGCGATAGGGCGCGAAGCCCAGCGCCGCGCGCGTGGCCGGCAGGTGCGCCAGCGAGGCGGCGTCGAGCGGGATGAGGCGCGTGAGCGTGTAGCCATCCAGGTATTCGCGCGCGGGCAGGCGGGCGGCGAAAAGCTCCGCGCGCATGGCGGTGAAATCCTGGGCGGGCAGGAAGTCGGGCTTGGCGAGGAAACCGTCTTCCAGCAGGGCGCGCCGGTCTTCCGCCTCCACCCCTTGCGCCAGGGCGGCGCGGCGGCGTTCGCCCAGGCGCTGGGCGAGGTTGCGGCGCGCGATGTGCAGACCGGCGCGGTTCAGCCGCGCGCTGCCGATCAGCGGGTTCTTCTCGAAGGATTTCGCGCCGGTGGCGAGCGCCATGGCATGGAGCGGAAGCAGCGGCCAACGGTGCCAGGCTATGGGGGTCCCTCATCTGACCTGGGCGGAATGTGCGGCAGGCGCCGCGGCCGCGCAATCCGTCGGGAAGGCGGCAAGGCCGCGCAGGGGTGCCCGCAGCACCAGCAGCACCGAGAGGCCGAAGCCCAGCAGGGCCAGCAGCAGCCCCGCCTCCGCGCCGTCCCAGGCCGCGAGCGCGCCGCCGGCCAACGCCCCCAGCGGCCGCACGCCGAAGACCGCCACCTGCATCACCGCCCCCACGCGGCCGAGCAGGGCCGAGGGCGTCACCGCCTGGCGCAGCGTGGTCTGCGTGACCTGCCAGAGCATCGGCCCGAACCCCACCAGCCATTGCGAGAGCGCGAGGCGCGGGAAGGCCGGCAGCAGCCCCGCCCAGAGCAGCAGCACGGCCCCCAGCGTCAGCGCCGGCCCCAGGGCCAGCACCTGGCCGGGTGGCAGCACGCGCAGCACCAGCGGCGCGGCCACCGCCCCCATCATCAGCCCCGCGCCATAGAAGCCCAGCGCCAGCCCCGTCTCGGCCGGGGTCAGGCCGAGTGGCCCCAGCGCCAGCGGCACCAGCACGGCCAGCAGGGCGAAGAAGGCGAAGTTCCAGGCGATGGCGCAGAGGGCGAGGCCGCGCAGATGCGCCTCGCGCCAGGTGAAGCGGGCGCCCTCGAGGATGGCGTGGCGCAGCGGCACGCGCGGGGCGGGCGGCGGTTCGGGCGGCAGGCGGCCCAGGGCCAGGGCGCCCAGCAGGGCGAAGGTGGCGGCCATGGGCAGCGCGAGGCCCGGCCAGCCCATTTGCGCGCAAAGCCCGGCCAGCGGCGCCGCCACCAGCGTCGCCACCCCGCGCGCGAGTTCGATGGCCGCATTGGCGCGGGGGCGGCGATCGGGCGCGACATAGCCCGGCAGCAGGGCGGCCACGGCCAGGATGCCCACCACCACCGCCCCGCTGCCCAGGAAGGCGGCCAACGCCAGCGTGGCCGGGTGGTGGCGCAGCGCCCAGGCCAGCAGGAAGCCCGCGGCCGCGGCCCAGAGCGCCACCCGCAGCGCCCGCGCCCGCCCCGCGCGGTCGAGCCAGGCGCCGGCCGGCAGCGAGACCAGCAGCCAGGCCGCGCCCTGGGCGGCGACGAGGGCGCCCGTCATGCCGGGCCCGCCGCCCAGGTGCAGCGTGGCGAGCAAGGGGAGGGCGGCCAGCGCCGCCTGGTCGGCGCCGTGCAGGGCGAAGGTGGCGAGGGCGAGGCGGCGTTCGGGTGTCATGCGGCGCTTGTGGCGGGGCGGGCGCCGTCATCGCCATCCGTCTGGTGCGTTGGTGCGCCGCAGCATGTTAACCAATATCTAGTTAAAATTCATAAATCGCTGATTTCCTGCCGGTTTGGCGCCGATGCTCCTCCTTGCAACGGCCGGTTCCCGCCCTTAATGATGGGGCACTTCGACAGGGAGACCGCCATGCCCCCCGAAACCTCGGGCGCCAAGCGCCGCAGCCGCGCGAAGGAACCCGCGCTGGCCCGTGACGCCCTGATGCAGGCCTATCGGGACATGCTGCTGATCCGCCGCTTCGAGGAGAAGGCGGGCCAGCTTTATGGCATGGGGCTCATCGGCGGCTTCTGCCACCTCTACATCGGCCAGGAGGCCGTGGTGGTGGGCATGCAGATGTGCCTGCAGCCCGGCGACCAGGTCATCACCTCCTACCGCGACCATGGGCACATGCTGGCGACCGGCATGGAGGCCCGCGGCGTGATGGCGGAGCTGACCGGGCGCATCGGCGGCTATTCCAAGGGCAAGGGCGGGAGCATGCACATGTTCTCGCGCGAGAAGGGCTTCTTCGGCGGCCATGGCATCGTGGGCGCGCAGGTCTCGCTGGGCGCGGGCCTCGCTTTCTCCAACATGTATCGCGGCAATGACAATGTGGCGCTGACCTATTTCGGGGAGGGCGCCTCCAACCAGGGCCAGGTCTTCGAGAGCCTGAACCTCGCCGCCCTGTTCAAGCTGCCCTGCATCTTCATCATCGAGAACAACAAATACGGCATGGGCACGAGCGTGGAGCGCGCCAGCGCCAGCCGTGACCTGTCGAAAAACGGCGCGCCCTGGGGCATTCCCGGTGAGCAGGTGGACGGCATGAACGTCCAGACCGTGTTCGAGGCCGGCAGCCGGGCGGTGGCCCACTGCCGCGCCGGCAACGGCCCCTATTTGCTGGAGATGAAGACCTACCGCTATCGCGGCCACTCCATGTCCGACCCCGCGAAGTACCGCACCCGCGAGGAGGTGCAGAAGATGCGCGAGCAGCATGACTGCCTGGAGACCGCGCGGGCCGAGCTGCTGGCCCAGGGCGTGACCGAGGCCGACCTCAAGAAGATCGACGACGAGGTGAAGGCCATCGTGCAGGACAGCGCGGAATTCGCGCAGGAATCGCCGGAGCCGCCGGAGAGCGAGCTCTGGACCGACATCCTTCTGGAGACCAAGTGAGATGGGCGTCGAGATCCTGATGCCGGCGCTTTCGCCCACCATGACGGAGGGCAAGCTCGCGCGGTGGCTGAAGAAGGAAGGCGATGCGGTGAAGTCCGGCGACGTGATCGCCGAGATCGAGACCGACAAGGCCACCATGGAGGTCGAGGCGGTGGATGAGGGCACCATCACCCGCATCCTCGTGCCCGAGGGCACGGAGAACGTGTCGGTGAACAGCCCGATCGCGGAGCTGGATGGCGGTTCGGGCGGGGCCAAGGCCGAGGCGCCGAAACCCGCGAAGGACGAGGCTCCGAAGGAGGAGGCCCCGAAGGCCGAGAAGCCCGCCGAGGCCAAGGGCAGCGCCGTGCCCTGGGACGTGGCCGCCACCCCCTCCGCCCAGCCCGAGAAGGATTGGGGCCCGACGCGCAGCATGACCGTGCGCGAGGCGCTGCGCGACGCCATGGCGGCCGAGATGCGCCTGGATGGCGACGTCTTCCTGATCGGCGAGGAGGTCGGCCAGTACCAGGGCGCCTACAAGATCAGCCAGGGCCTGCTGGACGAGTTCGGCCCCAAGCGCGTCATGGACATGCCGATCACGGAGCATGGCTTCACCGGCATGGCGGTGGGCGCGGCCTTCAACGGGTTGAAGCCCATCGTCGAGTTCATGACCTTCAACTTCTCGATGCAGGCCATTGACCAGATCATCAACTCGGCCGCCAAGACGCTCTACATGTCGGGCGGGCAACTGGGCTGCCCCATCGTGTTCCGCGGGCCCAATGGCGCCGCGTCCCGCGTGGCGGCGCAGCATTCGCAGTGCTACGCCTCCTGGTACGCGCATTGCCCGGGGCTGAAGGTGATCGCACCCTGGTCGGCCGCCGATGCGAAGGGGCTGCTGCGCGCGGCCATACGCGACCCAAACCCGGTCATCTTCCTGGAGAACGAGATCCTCTACGGGCAGAGCTTCGAATGCCCCACGGATGACGACTTCATCCTGCCCATCGGCAAGGCCAAGATCGAGCGCGAGGGCACGGACGTCACGCTCGTCGCCTTCTCCATCATGGTCGGCATGGCCATGCAGGCGGCGGAAAAGCTGGCCGAGCAGGGCATCAGCGCCGAGGTCATCAACCTTCGCACGCTGCGGCCGTTGGACACGGAGACCATCGTGAACTCCGTGAAGAAGACGAACCGCCTGGTGACGCTGGAAGAAGGGTGGCCCTATGCCGGTATCGGCGCCGAGGTGGCCATGCAGATCATGGAACACGCCTTCGACCACCTCGACGCGCCGCCGACCCGCGTGACGGGGCTTGACCTGCCGATGCCCTACGCCGCCAATCTCGAGAAGCTCGCCCTGCCGCGCCTCGAACAGGTGGTGGAAGCGGCGCGCGCCGTGACCTACCGCTGAAGCAAGGGGCGCCCGCACATGGCCACCAACATCCTGATGCCCGCCCTCTCGCCCACCATGACGGAGGGCACGCTCGCCCGCTGGCTGAAGAAGGAGGGCGATGCGATCAAGGCCGGCGACATTATCGCCGAGATCGAGACGGACAAGGCCACGATGGAGGTCGAGGCCGTGGATGAGGGCATCCTCGGCAAGATCGTGGTCGCCGACGGCACCGAGGGCGTGAAGGTGAACGACGTCATCGCCGTGCTGGTGGAGGAGGGCGAGGAGGCGCCGAAGGAGGCCGCCCCATCCCCTTCCGGCTCGCCCGCGCTGGAGGGCGTGAAGGAGGCCGGCGGCAAGGTCGCCGGCGCGCCGGAGCAGCCGGTGCCGCCGCCCGCTTCCAAGGCGGAGGCGCCGAAACCCGCGCCGGCGCCGGCCGCGTCGGGCGATCGCGTCTTCGCCTCGCCGCTCGCGCGGCGCATGGCGCAGCAGGCAGGAATTGAGTTGGCCGCGGTCACGGGCAGCGGACCGCAGGGGCGAATCGTGAAGGCCGATGTCGAGGCGGCAATGAACCGCCCGGCGGCCCCGAAGCGCGACGCTGCACCCGTGACCGCGGAGGCGGGGAAGCCCGCTTCCGCCCCGGCGCCAAAGCCCGCCGCGGCGCCCAACATCACGGCGCCGCACACGGCCGTGCCCAATTCCTCCATGCGCAAGGTCATCGCGCGGCGGCTCACGGAATCGAAGACCACCGTGCCGCATTTCTACGTGGCGATGGATTTCGAGATCGACGCGCTGCTGAAGCTGCGCGCCGACCTCAACGCGCAATCGCCCAAGGAGGGCGCGGGCGCCTTCAAGCTTTCGGTGAACGACCTCATCATCAAGGCCTGCGCCGTGGCGCTGCGCCGCCATCCGGGCGTGAATGCCGCCTGGACGGATGAGGCCATCCTGCAGTTCCAGGACGTGGACATCAGCGTGGCCGTGGCCATCCCGGACGGGCTGATCACGCCCATCGTGAAGGGCGCGGACCGCAAGGGGCTCGCCACCATCTCCAACGAGATGAAGGACCTCGGCGCGCGGGCGAAATCGGGCAAGCTGAAGCCTGAGGAGTTCCAGGGCGGCGGCTTCAGCATCTCCAACATGGGGATGTATGGCGTGTCCTTCTTCTCGGCCATCATCAACCCGCCCCAGGCCGCCATTCTGGCCGTGGGCGCGGGCGAGCAGCGGCCGGTGGTGAGGAATGGCGCGCTGGCCATCGCGACGGTGATGACCTGCCAGCTCTCGGCGGACCACCGCGTCGTGGATGGCGCGCTGGGGGCTGAGTTCATGGCCACGCTGAAGGGCCTGATCGAGAACCCGCTGAGCCTGATGCTGTGACCATCCGCCCGGCCAGCCCGGCCGATGCACCGGCCGTCTTCCGGCTGGTGCGGGCCCTGGCCGAGTATGAGGAACTGCTCGGCGAATTCCGCGCCACCGAGGCGGATTTCGCCCGGTTGCTCGACCAGGGCGCGGCCCGCGCCCTGCTGGCCGAGGTGGAGGGCGAGGCCGTCGGCATCGCCCTCTTCTACCCCACCGCGCTGACCTTCCTGGGCGGGCGGGGGCTATGGCTGGAGGACCTTTTCGTGCTCCCGGCCCATCGCGGCGCGGGGCATGGCATGGCGCTGCTGCGGGCGCTGGCGCGGCTGACGCTGGAGGAAGGCTTCGTCGCGCTGGAGTGGAATGTGCTCGACTGGAACGCGCCGGCCATCGCCCTCTATGACCGCATCGGGGCCACGGCGCGCACGCAATGGACGGACCGGCGGCTGACCGGCGCGGCACTCTCCGCGCTCGCCGCCTGAGGAGAGGCAAGATGGCCGAGACATTCGACCTGGTGGTGGTGGGCGGCGGGCCTGGCGGCTATGTGGCCGCCATCCGCGGCGCGCAGCTCAAGATGAAGGTCGCGCTGGTGGAGCGCGAGCACCTGGGCGGCATCTGCCTCAACTGGGGCTGCATCCCGACCAAGGCGCTGCTGCGCGCCTCCGAGATCAACCACCTGCTGCACAGCCTCGACGCCTATGGCTTCGCGGCCGACAATGTGCGCTTCGACTTCGCGAAGGTGGTGAAGCGTTCGCGCGGGGTGGCCAACCAGCTTTCGGGCGGGGTGAAGCACCTGCTCAAGAAGAACAAGGTCACGGTGTTCGACGGGCAGGGGGCGCTGGCCGGGCCGGGCAAGCTGAAGGTGACGAAGGAAGGGAAGGATGTCGCGGCGCTGGAGGCGAAGCACATCATCCTGGCCACCGGCGCCCGCGCCCGCGTGCTGCCGGGCATGGAGCCGGACGGCAAGCTGATCTGGTCCTACCGTGAGGCGATGGTGCCGGCTTCCCTGCCGAAAAAGATCATCGTCATGGGCTCGGGCGCCATCGGCAGCGAGTTCGCGTCCTTCTACCTCAACATGGGCGCCGAGGTGACGCTGATCGAGGTGATGGACCGCATCCTGCCCGTCGAGGACGCCGAGATCAGCGCCTTCGTGCACAAGGCCTTCGAGAAGCAGGGCATGAAGGTCATCACCAATGCGCGCGTGCAGGGCGTGCGGAAGGGCGCGGACAGCATCACGGCCATCGTGGAAGCGAATGGCAAGGTGCAGGACATCACGGCCGACAAGCTGATCTCGGCGGTCGGCATCGTGGGCAATGTGGAGAATCTCGGCCTGGAGGGCACCAAGGTCGAGGTCGAGCGCACCCATGTGAAGACCGACCCCATGGGCCGCACCGGCGAGCCCGGCGTCTATGCCATCGGCGACCTGACGGGCGCGCCCTGGCTCGCGCACAAGGCGAGCCATGAGGGCATCATCTGCGTGGAGGCCATCGCGGGGATGCACCCGCACCCGATGGACGTGCTGAACATCCCCGGCTGCACCTATTGCCGCCCGCAGGTGGCGAGCGTGGGCCTGACCGAGGCGCGCGCCAAGGAGGCCGGGCACGAGGTGCGCGTGGGCCGCTTCCCCTTCATCGGCAATGGCAAGGCCATCGCCATGGGCGAGCCCGAGGGCTTCGTGAAAACCGTCTTCGACGCCAAGACCGGTGAACTCCTGGGCGCGCATATGGTCGGGCCCGAGGTGACGGAGATGATCCAGGGCTATGGCATCGCCCGCACGCTGGAATCCACGGAAGCCGAACTGATGCACACCGTCTTCCCCCACCCGACGGTGAGCGAGGCGATGCATGAGAGCGTGCTGGATGCCTATGGAAGAGTGATTCACATTTAGCTTGCCTCAGACGCCGGCGCGCGCTCCGCGCGCTTGGCTTTCGCCGCGCTTCGGGTGCGCGGGTCGTGCGGTTGGTTGGGCGGCGCCGGCCGCTGTGCGGCCGGAGCGTGGGGAGGGGGCGCCGCGCCCCATTCAGCGGCAGGGGGCTGGGGAAAACCTCGCCCCGCGCTATATGGAGCCACCATGGCCCGCATCGAGATCGACCACCGCAGCAAGGCGGAGACCGCCCGCACCGGCGCCGCGCGGCACCCGGAAAAGGCGAACCGCCCCGACAACCCCATCCAGCGGAAGCCCGCCTGGATCCGGGTGAAGGCGCCCACCCACCCGATCTACCACGAGACGCGCGCCCTGATGCGCGACAACAAGCTGGTCACGGTCTGCGAGGAAGCGGCCTGCCCCAACATCGGCGAGTGCTGGTCCCAGCGCCACGCCACCATGATGATCATGGGCGAGATCTGCACCCGCGCCTGCGCCTTCTGCAATGTCGCGACCGGAATGCCCAACGCGCTGGACGGTGACGAACCCCGCCGGGTGGGCGAGGCGGTGGCCAAGCTCGGCCTGCGGCATGTCGTCATCACCAGCGTGGACCGCGATGACCTGGCCGATGGCGGCGCCCGCCACTTCGCGGAGACCATCGCCGCCATCCGCGCCAGCGCGCCCGAGACCACGGTCGAAATCCTGACGCCCGATTTCCTGCGCAAGCCCGGCGCGCTGGAGGTGGTGGTGGAAGCCCGGCCGGACGTGTTCAACCACAATCTGGAAACCGTGCCGCGCCTCTACCCCAGCATCCGTCCCGGCGCGCGCTACTACCATTCGCTGCGGCTACTGGACCGCGTGAAGCAGCTCGACAAGACGATCTTCACCAAGTCCGGCATCATGGTGGGCCTGGGCGAGGAGCGCATCGAGGTGCAGCAGGTGATGGATGACCTCCGCAGCGCGGAGGTGGATTTCCTGACGGTGGGGCAATACCTCCAGCCCACGGTGAAGCACGCCGCCGTCGCCCGTTTCGTGGAGCCCGCGGAGTTCGAGGACTATGCCAGCATGGCCCGGGCCAAGGGTTTCCTGCTGGTCTCGGCCACGCCGCTGACCCGCAGCTCCTACCACGCGGACCGGGACTTCGCGGCGCTGAAGGAAGCGCGCCTCAAGGCATTGGGCGCCTGATGCCCACCCATGCCGAAAAGCGCATCCTGCGCCACCGCCCGGAGGAGGTCTTCCAGATCGTCGCCGACGTCCACCGCTACCCGGAATTCCTGCCCTGGTGCGTGGGCGCGCGCGTGCTCAGCCGCGACGAGACCAAGCTGGTGGCGGACCTCACCATCGGCTTCAAGATGTTCCGTGAGACCTTCCGCAGCGACGTGACGCTCCAGCGGCCGGAGATGATCCAGGTGCAGTACCTGGACGGCCCCTTCCGCTATCTGAACAACACCTGGAAGCTCAACCCCGTGCAGCAGGGCACGGAGGTGGATTTCTTCGTGGACTTCGAATTCAAGTCCCGCCTGTTGCAGGCCGTGATCGGCACCGTCTTCAACGAGGCCACGCGGCTGATGGTGCGCGCCTTCGAGCGCCGGACCATGCAGGTCTATGGCCGCAACTCCGCCGCCGCGCCGCGGCCGGCGGAAGTGCCTTCCGCGCCCGGCTAGCGTCCGATCGGTGGAATCATCGGGGCGTGAATCGGCCGCCGCGGGCAAGAACCCCCCGTTCCCGGCGCGGGCAAAGCGTTCTAGCCTTCGCGCCATGGTCCACGCCCCCAACCGCCCGCCCGCCGGTGCGCCGCCCGTGCGCATCAACCTTTATTCCGACACCCAGACCCGCCCTACGCCGGCCATGAAGGCCGCGATGATGGAGGCCGAGGTGGGCGACGAGCAGCATGGCGACGACCCCACCGTCCATGCGCTGTGCGACCGCATGGCGGCGCTCATGGGCAAGGAGGCGGCGATGTATCTGCCGTCCGGGACCATGTGCAACGTCATCGCCATCCTCACCCACTGCAAGAAGGGCGATGAGGTGCTGGCGCACGAGACCAGCCACATCCTGCACAGCGAAGGCGGCACCCATGCCGCGCTGACGGGCGTGCAGATCATGCCGTTGAAGGGCGCGCGCGGCCTCTTCACCGCCGATGATGTCCGCGCCGGCATCCGCCCCAAGACCCGCTACGCGCCCCCCCAGCGCATGCTGGAGGTGGAGCAGACCGCCAATATCGGTGGCGGCGTGGTCTGGCCGCTGGAACAGCTCACCGCCGTCACCGATGTGGCGCGCGAACAGGGCTGGGCCACGCATATGGATGGCGCGCGGCTGATGAATGCCTGCGTCGCCGCCGGCGTGGCGCCGAAGGACATGGTGGCGGGCTTCGACAGCGTCTGGCTCGACTTCACCAAGGGGTTGGGCGCGCCGCTGGGGGCCGTGCTCTGCGGCAGTTCGGAGTTCATCGGCGAGGCCTGGCGCTGGAAGCAGCGCCTGGGCGGTTCCATGCGCCAGGCCGGCATCTGCGCCGCCGCATGCCTCTACGCGCTGGACCACCATGTGGACCGGCTGGCCGACGACCACGCCAACGCGAAAGCCCTCGCGCGCGGCCTCGCGCAGATCGAGGGCGTGGTGGTGGAGGAGCCGGACACCAACCTCGTCTTCTTCGACATCAAGGGCACGGGCGTTTCCGTGGAGGAACTCCAGCGCCGCCTCGCCCTGCAGGGCATCATGGTCAGCGGCCTCGGCGGCCGCGTGCGCGCCTGCACGCACCTGGACGTCACGGCGGCCATGATCCCCGAGGCCGTGACGGCCATCCGGGATGCGCTCCACGCCTGACCCCTGGGCGCGCGCCCGCCGTGGCGCGCGCGCCGACCGCTCCGGCCGCGACGCCGAGGCCATCGCGCGTGACCTGCTGCGGGCGGAGGGTTGGACCATCCTCGCCGAACGCGCCCGCACCCCGGCGGGCGAACTGGACCTGATCGCCGAACGCGCCGGGCTGCTGGTGTTCGTCGAGGTGAAGGCCCGCCCCAGCTTTCGTGACGCCGCCTATGCGCTCACGCCCCGCCAGCAGGCGCGGCTTCAGGCGGCGGCCGGCATCTGGCTGGCCGCGCATCCCGGCCATGGGGCCGCGGGAATGCGCTTCGACGTCATCCTTGTCGCCGCCGATGGGGCGGCGCGGCGCATCACGGACGCGCTGCGGGCCGGCTGACGGCGCTGGTGGTGGTCCAGCCCGGACGCGGACGATAGGCGTCCAGGTAGTCGTGGTTCATGAAGAACTCGTCGCGCGGGAACATGTCCGTCAGCGGCGGGTCCACCCGGGCGGTCTGCGGCGTCCAGACCTGCACCTCGCCCGCGACGAGGTGGCCGAGATCGGTGATGGAGGGGTTGCCGCGCTGGATGAAGGCCAGCGTCTCGGGCGCGCGCAGCCGCTCGATCAGCGCGGCCTGGTCGAGATGGATCGGCTGGTCGCTGCCGATCAGCGCGTTGAGGGGCCGCAGCAGCACCACATGCGGGAAGACGGCGGCGAAGGTGTCCACCACGCGCCAGGTGGGCGCCCATTGCACATAGATTCCGCCGGGGGCCAGCCGGTCCCGCACCTGCTGCAGGAACTCCGCGCTGTAGAGCAGGCCCGAATTCGAGGTCTGCGGGCGGATGGCATCGGCCTCGATCACGTCATAGAGCGTGTCGCCCTGGGTCAGCGCGCGCCGTCCGTCGCCGGCCTCCAGCCGCACGCGCGGGTCGGACAGCAGGGCCGCCACACCCGATTCCGGCCGAACGCGGGCGATGTGGCCCAACGCGTCCAGCACGGGTGCGATGAGTTCCACGCCACGGATCTCGCGCGTGGCGGGGTTCACGGTCGCGCCATAGGGCGTGCCGCCGGAGCCCACGCCGATGGCCAGCACCCGCTGTGGGTCGGGGTGGATCAGCGGCCCCAGCATGCCCAGCAGGATATGCGCGTCGAGGAAGGGCACGAAGCCCTGGCCGAAGCCCATGATGAAGAAGCGGCCCGGCTGGCGGCCCTGGCCCTCGCCATGCTCGCGCCAGAAGGCGATGCCGGAGCGGTCCTCGCCCCAGGCGAAGCGCGCCTGCTCGGGCAACCCGTGCAGCCGCGCCCAGAAACGCTCATTGCTGGGCATGACCAGCGCGATCGCGGCCGTGGCCACGGCCAGGGCGGCGGTCCAGGGGCGCGAAGGCCCGCGCGCCTGCCACAGCCAGGCGCCCAGCAGGCCGAGCGAGACGACGGCCAGCAGCAGCATCGTCCCCATCGTGCCGAAGAAGTGGAAGGTGATGAGGCCCGTGCCGATGGACCCCGCCGCATTGCCCAGGATGTTGGCCAGCTGCACCCAGCCCACCCGCGCCCCCACGCTCGCCAGGTCCTGCTGCACCGCGCGCTGCACGAAGGGGAAGGTCATGCCGATGATGAAGGAGGGCGGGCCGACCACCGCCACGATGATGGCTGTGGAGATGGCGAGGTGCGTGGGCCCGAAGCGGTCGAAGTCGGGCGCCATGAAATCGGCCAGCGGCGAATGGCCCATGGCCCACCACAGCGCGCCCAGCAGCAGCGCCCCCAGCGCGAAGCCCGCGCCCTGGGTGAGGAAGAAGGCCGGCCGCGGGTCGCGCATGTTCCGCACCATGCGCGCGGCCAGCGCCATGCCGAGGCCATCGGCCAGGAGGAAGACGCCGAGGATGGTCGGGAAAAGATAGGCGTGGAACTGCCCCACCTGGCCCAGCATCCGCACCCAGACGATCTCGAGCGCCACGATCACATAGCCCGAGAGGAAGACCAGCAGGCACCACAGCGGGAGCCCGCCGAAGGGGGCGGGGCCGCTGGTCACGGAGCGCGTCGCCACCGCCCGCGCCGGCACCTCGCGCGAGAGGGAGGCGAGCAGCGTCAGCGCCAGGATGGCCGCGATGACGTCGAGGGCCGCGGCCAGTCCCAGCGCGCCCACAAAGCCCAGGTGGCCCACGATGAACCAGCCGCCCACCAGCGCGCCCATCCCCGCGCCCAGGGTGTTGAGGCCGTAGAGCGTGCCCAGGCGTTCGGCGATGGAGCCGAGGTCCGTCGCCACGGCGCGGGCCAGCAGCGGCAGCGAGGCACCCATCAGCGTCGTGGGGATGACGAGGCCCGCGAAGCACAGCGCGAAGATGGCGGCGGCGCTCTCCACCTGGTCCACCATGCCGATGGCCAGGAAGTCATAGAGGAAGGGCTTGGAGGCCAGCGCGCAGGCGGCGACCGCCAGTTCCGCCATCGCGAAGGCCAGCATCGCGCCGCGCGGCGAGAGCCTGTCCGCGACCTTGGCGCCGATGATGGAGCCGAGCCCGAGGCCCGAGAGGAAGGCGCTGACCACCAGCGCCGCCGAGACGGTGTCGGAGCCCGCGAAGACCCCCAGCATGCGCTGCCAGATGATCTGACACAGGAGCGCGCCAAACCCCGAGAGGAAAAAGGCCACCATCAGCCGCGTCATGTGCCCGCCCCGGAAGATTATAATTCTGGGTTGACCCGGTGCCGGCAGCTCATGGCGGATTTGTGGCGAGACCGGTGATTTCGTAAGGCGCCCGCAAGGTTCTGTTGACGAAGCGACCAGAGCGGTTTCCCCTTCATCCAAACCACATCACAGGGAGGTTCCCATGCGCGCCTGGGCCGTCGTCGAGAACGGAAAGCCACTCCAGGAAATCGAGCTGCCCACCCCCGAGCCGCAGGGCGATGAGGTGCTGCTGGAAGTGACCCATGCCGGCGTCTGCCACAGCGACCTGCACATCTGGGAGGGCGAGTACGACATGGGCGCCCGCGGCAAGCTGCGCATGACGGACCGTGGGTTGAAGCTGCCGCTGGCCATGGGCCACGAGATCGTGGGCAAGGTGCTGAAATGGGGCCCGGGCGCCAAGGGGCAGGGGCTGAAGAAGGGGCAGGTCCGCCTCGTCTTCCCCTGGGTCGGCTGCGGCAATTGCGCCCGCTGCAAGCGCGGCGAGGAGAACATGTGCGCGGTGCAGTCGCGCTCGCTGGGCGTCTACCAGAATGGCGGCTACGCGACCCATGTGCTGGCCAGCCACTGGCGCCACCTGATCCCGATTGACGGCCTGGACCCCGCGCTGGCTGCAACCTATGCGTGTTCGGGCGTGACCGTCTATTCGGCCATCCGCAAGCTGATGCCCATGGGCAAGAAGGAGCCCATCGTGGTGGTGGGCGCGGGCGGGCTCGGGCTGCAGGCCATCGCGGTGCTGGCCGGCATGGGCCACAAGCGCATCTGCGCGGTGGATGTGGACCAGGCCAAGCTCGACGCCGCGCGCGCCCAGGGCGCCACCGAGACGGTGCTGGCGGGCGGCGACGACACGGCCAAGCGCATCATCCAGGCCTGCGGCGGCCCGGTGCAGGGCGTGATTGACCTGGTGAACGGCAGCCAGTCGGCGCTGGCGGCCTTCGACGCGCTGGGCAAGGGCGGCAAGCTCATCCAGGTGGGGCTGTTCGGCGGCGAGATGCGGGTGCCGCTGCCGCTGATGCCCATCCGCGCCATCACCATGCGCGGCAGCTATGTGGGCAGCCTCACGGAGCTGCGGGAGCTGGTGGAGATGGCCCAGAAGGGCAAGATCCCGCCCATCCCGGTCAGCACCGCCAAGCTGCATGAGGCGGATGCGGTGCTGAACCGGCTGCGCGAGGGGAAGATCACGGGGCGGACGATCCTGACCGCGTCCTGAGGTTTTTGGGCGGCCGATTCACGCGGCCGGCTAGCGCCGGCCACGATCGGAGGCCGGTGCTGCGCGGCCGATTCACGCGGCCGGCTGTGCCGGCCACGATCGGACGCGGGCCTCAGCCAAACCGCGCCCTGAGCCACGCCCCGGCCGCCTCCACCGCGCGGTCGGCCGCCCCCACCTGGCCGAGCGCGCGGAGAAAACCGTGCACCGTGCCGGGGAAGGCCTGCATTTCCAGACTGACCCCGGCCTCGCGCAGCCGGTCGGCGAAGGTGAAGTTCTCGCTGGCCAGCACGTCCAGTTCCGCGATGTGCAGCAGGGTGGAGGGCAGGGCGGAGAGGTCGCCCCGCATGGGCGAGGCGAAGGGCGAAAGCCGCGCCACCGGGTCGGGGCAATAGGCGTCCCAATAGAAGCGCATCTTCTCGAAGGTCAGCCCGTAGCCCTGGCCGAATTCGCGGTAGCTCGGCGTGTCGAGCACATGGTCGAAGACGCCGTAGTTCAGCAGCAGGCCGCGCAAGGGGACGGGGGCGGGGCATTCGGCATCCAGCAGCGCGAGGCCGGCGGCGAGGTTGGCGCCCGCGCTGTCGCCGCCCAGCACGATGCGCGTGGGGTCCACCCCCAGTTCCGCGCCGTGCCTGGCGACATGGCGCAGCACGGCCGCGCATTCCTCCAGCGCCTGGGGGAAGACGGCCTCCGGGCTCAGCGCATAGTCGGGGCCGAGCACCACGCAGTTCGCGGCGGCGGCATAGCTGCGCATCAGCCGGTCATGGGTGTCTATGCTGCCCCAGACCCAGCCGCCGCCATGCAGGTAGATGACCACGGGCAGGTTGGGATCCTGGCTCGGCCGGTGCAGCCGCACCTGCATGCGCCGCCCGCGGATGGGCAGCCAGAGGTCGCGGCTTTCGGCCATCACCGGCCCGCCCTCGGAGAGCGGTTCCTGCGGGCCGTCATTCAGCCGCCGCTGCTCGTCGAAGGAGCCGCTGCGCGGCGGCGAGGGAAAGATGATGGGGGGTTGCCGCGCCATGCGCGCCGCCATCATCGCGTTGAACTGCGCCATCTCGGGGTCGAGGCGCGGGTCGGTCGGGCTGGGTTCTGCTGTCATGCGGGCGGCCTATGATTTAGCCTCAGCGCAGCGCGCCCCGTCATTTTCCGCAAGATGCCGTTCCCATGTCCATGATCCTGAACGCCCGCCCCGGGCCGGGTTTCCGCGAGACGTCCCTGTTCCGCCCCGCCTCGGTGGTGCTGCTGGCGGACCCTGGCCTGCCCGAATCGGCCATCCTCGCGCGCAACCTGGCCAGCGGCGGCTTCCAGGGCAGGCTGATGATCGAGGGCATGGCGCACCCCGGCTTCGGCACGCATGACGCGCCGGCGGAGCTGGCCGTGCTCAGCCTCGCGCCCCCCGACCAGGAAGAGGCACTGCTGGCGCTCGCCGCCACGGGCTGCCGGGCGGTGGTGGTGCCGGTGGCGGCACCCGGCCTCGCGCGGATGGCGGCGGCGGCGGGCGTGCGCGCGCTGGGCGAGCGCAGCTTCGGCCTGGCCATCCCGGCGCTGGGCTTGAACGCCACCCTGGCCCAGGCGCCCATTCCGCGCGGGGGGCTCGCCTTGATGGCGCAATCCTCGGCGGTGGCGCGCGCGGTGCTGGACTGGGCGGTGGCGGAGGGGCTGGGCTTCAGCCACATCATCGGCGTGGGCGCCAATGACGATATCGGCTTCGCGGCGGGGCTGGACTGGCTGGCGCGCGACACGGGCACGGCCTGCGTGCTGCTGGAACTGCGGCGGGTGAAGCAGCGGCGGCTCTTCGTCTCGGCGGCACGGGCGGCGGCGCGGACGCGGCCCGTGCTGGCGCTGCGCCCCGGCGCGCGGGCGGCGGACCCCTCCGGCGTGGTGGAGGCGGTGATGGAGGCCACCTTGCGCCGCGCCGGCGTGCTGAGCGCGCGCGGGTTGGAGGATTGGCTGGCCGCCGCCGCGACGCTCGCCCGCGCCAAGCCGCGCACGGGGCAGGGCCGGGGCGATGCGGTGGCGATCGTGGCCAATGGCCTCGGCATGGCGCGGCTCGCCGCCGATGCGGCGCTGCGCGAGGGGCTGCGCCTCGCCACCCCCGGCGCGGAGACCGACGCCCTGCTGGCCCCCCTGCTGCCCGCGGGCTGGCCGCTGCGCCACCCGCTTTCGCTCGGCGGGCGGGCGGGGGGGCAGTTGCTGGAGGCGGCGCGGCTGCTCTCGACCGACCCCGGCGTGGATGTCGTGGTGGCGCTGCGCGCGCCGGAGGAGGGATCGCTGGCCCCGCTGGCCGTGCCCCGCGCCGGGCGTGGCGCGCCCATCCTCTTCTGCATGCCGGGCGAGGCGCGCGCGCCCTTCGTCGCCGCCGGCCTGCCCAGCTTCGCCACGCCGGAAGCCGCCCTGCGCGGCGCCGCCCATCTGGCGGAGGAGCGCCGCAACCGCGCGGCCGCGGCCGAGCTGCCCCCCTCCCAGGTGCTGGAGGTCCACCCCGAGGCGGAGAAGGTGCGGGCCATCTTCGCCGCCGCCCGCGCCGCCGGCCGCCTGGTGCTCTACGAGGATGAGGCGCTGGCGGTGCTGGCCGCCTATGGCGTGCCGGTGGTGGAGCACCGCCTGGCCGCGACGCCGGAGGAGGCCGCCGCCCATGCCGAGGCGCTCGGCCCGCCCTTGGTGCTGAAGGCCCGCACTCTGCTGGCGGACAAGAGCGAGTTCGGCGCGGTGATGCTGAACCTGCGCGAACCCGCCTCGGTGCGCGAGGCGGCGGCCGCCATGGCGGCGGAGATGGCGCGCCTCGATCCGGGCGCGGGTTTCGCGGGCTTCCTGTTGCAGCGCCAGGCGCCGCGCGGCCAGCTGGAACTGCGGCTGCGCGCGGGGGAGGAGGCCATGTTCGGCCCCTGGATCGGCTTCGGCCAGGGCGGCACCACGGCGGAACTCGCCCGCGACGAGGCCTTCGACCTGCCGCCGCTGAACCTGCCGCTGGCCCATGGCTTGATCGCGCGCACGCGGCTTTCCGCCCTGCTGCCTGGCTTCCGCGACCGCGCCCCGGTGGACGAGGCCGCCATCGCCGACACGCTGGTGCGCTTCAGCCAGCTGCTGGTGGACTTCCCCGAAATCGCTTCGCTCGACGTGAACCCGCTGCGCGCCGACGCCCGCGGCGTGGTGGCGGTGGACGGGCATGTGGTGCTGCGGCCGGCGGGGGAGCGCGCCATGCTCGCCATCCCGCCCTATCCCGCGCATCTGGGCGGGCTCTACACCGCGCCCGATGGCCGTGTCTTCGAGGTGCGCCCCATCCGCCCCGAGGATGCCGAGGCGCAGGGGGCCATGTTCCGCGAGATGCCGCCCGAGGATGTACGCTACCGCTTCTTCTCGGTGATGAAGGAGTTGCCGCCGCCCCTGCTGGCCCGCCTCACCCAGATCGACTACGGGCGGGAGATGGCCCTCATCGCCACGCGCGAGGGCCGCACCTTCGCCACCGCCCGCGTGATCCGCGAGCCCTTCGGCACGGCGGCCGAATTCGCCGTGGGCGTGGTGCCGGCGGCCAAGGGCACAGGCCTTGCCCGGCACCTGATGGCCCGGGTGGAGGAGTGGGCGAGGGCCGAGGGGGTAACGGAACTGGTCGGCCATGTGCTGGCGGACAACCGCCCCATGCTGCATTTCTGCGAGAAGCTGGGCTACCGCCTGCGCCGCAGCCCCGAGGACCATGACATCATGCTGGCGGTGAAGGTGCTGGAACCGGCGGGTTGACGTCAGGCCACGCGGCGGGCGAGGCTCGAGCCCAGGGAGAACGCAAGCACAGGCCATCCATGTCCGGCACCGCCGGCCATCGAGGAGCGATGCGATGCGTTATGTTCTCGCGATGCTGGCGAGCCTGCTCGCCCTTCCCGCCCAGGCGCAGGACCGCGCCCTTCTCCAGCTCGACTGGATCCCGACCGGGGAGCATGCCGCCTATTTCGCCGGCGCCCAGCGCGGCATCTGGCGGGAGCTGGGCATTGACCTCTCGCTGACGCGCGGCTTCGGCTCGGGCGACACCATCAACAAGCTGGCCAATGGCGCGGCGCAGTTCGGCGTGGCCGATATCGGCGCGCTGATGGTGGCGCACGCGCGGCAGAACGTGCCCGTGACCACGGTGATGCAGGTCTACACGCATTCGCCGCATTCCATGTTCGTGCTGCGGTCGAGCAACATCACGAATTTCCGGCAGCTGGAGGGGCGGCGCATCTCCATCACGCCCGGCAATTCCCACCGTCTCTATTTCCCCGAGGTGATGCGCCGCGCGGGCGGCAATGCGGACAGCATCACCTGGGTGAACATGGATGCTTCCGCCATGGCGGCCATGCTGATCTCGCGCCGGGTGGATGCCGCGCCCTTCTTCGCCATCCATCACTACTACCAGAACAAGGCGGCGCAGCGGGCGGGGCAGGAGATCGTGGCCCTGCCCTTCGTGGAGACGGGCTTCGCCATCTACTCGACGGGCCTGGTCGCGACCGATGCGCTGATCCAGCAGAACCCGGACCTCGTGCGCCGCTTCGTGCAGGGCGCGCAGCGCAGCTTCGAATGGGCGCGCGACAACCAGGCCGAGGCCTGCCGCCTGCACGTGACCCGCAACCCCGAGGTGGCGCAGGATGATTGCGAGGGCAGCCTGCGCGCCACCATGACCTACGTCTTCAACGACCACCAGCGCGCCACGGGCTTCGGCCGCTGGGAGAATGACCGCCTGGCCTTCACCTGGCGCAATGTGGCGGAAAGCCAGCAGATCGACCCAGCGACCATCAACCCCACCAGCTTCATCACCACGAACTTCCTGCCGTGATCCTGCTCTCGGGCGTGGGCAAGACCTTCCGCGGCCGCGATGGCGGCCGCGTGGAGGCGCTGTCGGACATCACGCTGCGCGTGGCCCCTGGCGAGTTCGTGGCCATCGTGGGCGCATCGGGCTGCGGCAAGTCCACGCTGCTGCGGCTGGTGGCGGGGCTGGTGCCCGTCAGCCTCGGCCGCGTCGAGGTAGGGGGCGAGCTGGTGACCGAGCCGCGCGCCGACACCGCCATGGTCTTCCAGGCGCCCACCCTGCTGCCCTGGGCCGATGTGCTGCGCAACGTGACCTTCCCGCTGCGGCTGATGGGCAAGGCCACCTCGCGCACCGAGGAGGATGCGCGCGCCCTGCTGGCGAAGGCGGGCCTGGCGGGCTTCGAGACCAAGCTGCCGCGCGAGTTGTCGGGCGGCATGCAGCAGCGCGTCGCCATCTGCCGCGCCCTGCTGCAACAGCCCCGCGTGTTGCTGATGGACGAGCCCTTCGGCGCGCTGGACGCGCTGACGCGCGAGGAGATGTCCATCGAACTTCTGCGCATCTGGGCCGAGACGGGGGCCGCGGTGCTGTTCGTGACGCACTCCATCAGCGAGGCCGTGCTGCTGGCCGACCGCGTGGTGGTGATGAGCCCCCGCCCGGGCCGGATCGCGGACATCATCGAGGTGGGGCTGCCCCGCCCGCGCGACTTCGCGCAGGAGGGCACACCCCAGTTCCACGAGGCCGCCCAGCGCATCCGCGCCCTGATCTACGCGAAGAAGGAGGTGGCCCATGGCGCGGCCTAATCTCTCCGGCCCCATCGCCGTGATCCTGCTCTTCGTGCTGTGGGAGGGCAGCGTGCAGGCCTTCGGCATCCGCGAATTCCTGCTGCCGGCGCCGAGCGTCATCGCCTCCGAGGCCTGGACCATCCGCGGCGCCATCCTGAACCACACGCTGGCCACCTTGCAGACGGTGCTGCTGGGCTTCGCGGCGGCGGTGCTGATCTCGCTGCCGCTGGCGATGGCGATCGCCTCCTCGCCGGTGATCTCGGCGGCCATCTATCCGCTGCTGGTCATCACGCAGTCCATTCCGAAGGTGGCGCTGGCGCCCATCCTGATCGTGGCGCTGGGCGCCAACGAGGTGCCGCGCGTGATCGTGACCTTCCTCGTCGCCTTCTTCCCGCTGGTGGTGGCGAGTGTCGCGGGGCTGCTGGCGGCGCCGCCCGAACTCATCGAACTCGGCCGGGCCTGCCGCGCGGGGCGGGTGCAGCAGATGCTGCGCATCCGGCTGCCCTATGCCGTGCCCTTTGTCTTCGGCGGGCTGAAGGTGGCGGCCGCACTTTCCGTGGTGGGCGCGGTCGTGGCCGAATTCGTGGGGGCCGATGCGGGGCTGGGCTACCTGATCCAGACCTCCATGGCCTTCTTCCGCACGCCGCTCGCCTTCGCCGCCGTCGTCATCCTGGCCCTGATGGGGATGACGCTGTTTGCCCTTGTGGGGCTGATGGAGCGCATACTCTTCCCCTGGTCCAGCTCCAGCCAGACCAACATCCCCGCCGCCTGAGGAAACGCAGCATGGCCACCATGAAACCCGGCTTCACCATCATCCGCGGCGCGCGCCTGGCCGACCCTGCCCTGCGCCGCGCCGAACCGACCGATGTGCTGATCCAGGACGGCGTGATCCGCGAGGTGGGCGTGGGCCTGGCGGCCCCCGAGGGCGCCGAGGTGGTGGACGCGGCCGGCATGGTGATCCACCCCGGCCTCATCAACGCGCACACCCACGGCCATGGCGGCCTGGCGCGCGGGCAGGGCGACAAGTGGACGTTGGAACTGCTCCTGGCCGCCGGCCCCTGGATCTCGGGCGGGCGCAACCTCGAAGACAAGAAGCTCTCCACCCTCATCTGCGCGGCCGAGATGGTGGCGAAGGGCTGCACCGCGGCCTATGACCTCTATTACGAATTCCCGCTGCCCTCGCGCGAGGGGCTGGATGCCGTGGCCGAGGCCTATGCGGAGGTGGGCATGCGCGCCGTCGTCGCGCCCATGGTGGCCGACCGCACCATGTATGAAGCGATCCCCGGCCTGATGGAGGCCCTGCCACCTGGCCTGCAGAAGGATGTGGAGGCGCTGCGCCTGCGCCCGGCCGAGGAAACGCTGGCCGCCATGTCCGGCATCCTGAAGAACTGGCGCTGGAATGCCGCGGACATCCGCGCGGCCGTCGCCCCCACAATCCCGCACCACTGCTCCGACGCCTTCCTGTGTGGGTGCATGAAGCTGGCCAAGGACCACGGCGTGGGGCTGCACAGCCATGTGGGCGAAAGCAAGGTGCAGGCCATCACCGGCATCAAGCGCTATGGGCGCACCCTGCTGCAGCACATGGACCACCTCGGCCTGGTGGATGAGAACTTCACCGCGGCCCATGCCATCTGGCTCGATGATGACGACCTGAAGCTGATGCGCGACCGCGGCGGCGCGCTGGCGCACAACCCGGGTTCCAACATGCGCCTGGGCAACGGGATGTTCCGGCTGCGCCGCGCGCTGGATCTCGGCGTGAATGTCGGCATCGGCACGGATGGCGTGAACTGCTCCGACAACGGGAACATGTATGAGGCGCTGCGCTACGCCTCCATGGTCAGCAAGGTGCAGTCCCCGGACCCCCGCACCTGGGCCAGCGTGGAGGAGGTCTACAAGGCCGGCACCCAGGGCTCGGCCCGCGCGCTGGGCTTCACCGATGTCGGCGCCATCGCGCCGGGGATGAAGGCGGACATCGTCTTCCTGGACCTGAACAGCCTCTCCTGGATTCCGCACAACTGGACGGTCAACCAGATCGTCCATGCCGAGGACGCGACCGGGGTGCGCCACGTCATGATCGGCGGCGACTTCGTCTACTATGACCGCAGGCACACGAAGCTCGACATCGCCAAACTGGCTGCCCAGGCCGAGGCCGCCCGCGCCCGCCTGGAGGAAGCCAGCACCGCCATGCGCCACCTCTACGACAAGCTGGAACCCGTGGTGTCGAGCTTCTGCCCCGGCCTGGCCGCCCAGCCCTACCACCTGAACCGCTACCTCTGCGACGCGCCGGGGTCGGGGGTCTGAGGGGCGCGCTGGCAGGGGCTGCCGCCCCCGCCAGACCACCCCCGCCAGGGGCCGTGGGCCCCTGACCCCGTTCGATTCAGTGGGTATTCGGAGGGAGGGGCGTCACGGGTGCGCGTTCGATCCAGGGCACGCTATGCCCCTCCCTCCGAATACCCATTAAGTCAAAGGGTTCCGAGGGCCTGGGCCCTCGGCGGGAGGGGTGCGGGGAGGGCGGCGCCCTCCCCGCAGCGCCCCCTCAGGCCGTCCGGTCCACCCCGCCCGCGTGGAGCGCGGCCTGGGCGGCCGCCAGGCGTGCGACGGGCACGCGGTAGGGCGAGCAGGAGACGTATTCCAGCCCCACGGTTTCGCAGAACTGGATGGAGGCCGGGTCGCCGCCATGCTCGCCGCAGATGCCGAGCTTGAGGCCGTTCTTCACGCTCCGCCCGCGTTGCGCCGCGATCTCGACCAGCGCGCCCACGCCTTCGACGTCCAGCGACACGAACGGGTCCTTCGGCAGGATGTTCTTCTCGACGTAGGAGGGCAGGAACTTGCCGGCGTCGTCGCGCGAGAGGCCGAAGACCGTCTGCGTCAGGTCGTTCGTGCCGAAGCTGAAGAAGTCGGCGCTTTCGGCGATCTGGTTGGCGGTGAGGGCCGCGCGCGGCAGCTCGATCATGGTGCCCACTAGGTATTCGATGGTGGTGCCGGATTCCGCGAAGACCTCGGCGGCCATGCGGTCCACCTGGGCGCGGGTGATGTCGAGCTCGCGCTTGGTCATCACCAGCGGGATCATGATCTCGGGCACCGGGGCCGCGCCGGTTTCCTTGGCCACCTGCACCGCGGCCTCGAAAATGGCGCGGGCCTGCATCTCGTAGATCTCGGGGTAGGAGATGCCCAGGCGGCAGCCGCGATGGCCGAGCATGGGGTTGGCTTCCGACAGGTCCGCGGCCCGGCGCTGCATGGCCACCACGTCCACCCCCAGGCCCTCGGCCACCTCCGCGATCTCGGCGTCGCTGTGCGGCAGGAATTCGTGCAGCGGCGGGTCGAGCAGGCGGATCGTCACCGGCAGGCCGGCCATGATGCGGAACAGGTCGTGGAAGTCCTGGCGCTGGAAGGGCAGCAGCTTGGCGAGTGCGGCGCGGCGGCCGGTCTCGTGCTCGGACATGATCATCTGCCGCACGGCGCCGATGCGCTCGGGGTCGAAGAACATGTGCTCGGTGCGGCAGAGGCCGATGCCCTCCGCGCCGAACTTGCGCGCGGTTTCGGCGTCCAGCGGCGTCTCGGCATTGGCGCGCACCTTCATGCGGCGCACCTGGTCGGCCCATTCCATCAGCGCGGCGAAGTCACCGGAGAGCTGGGGTTCGATCATGGCGACGGAGCCGATGAAGATCTCGCCCGTCGCGCCATCCAGTGTGATGGTCTCGCCCGCGCGGATGATGTGCCCGCCGGCGGAGAGCGCCTGGGCGGTGTAGTCCACCGTGATGCCGCCCGCACCCGCCACGCAGGGCCGGCCCATGCCTCGGGCGACGACCGCCGCGTGGCTGGTCATGCCGCCGCGGGTGGTCAGGATGCCGCGGGCGGCGTGCATCCCGTGGATGTCCTCGGGGCTGGTTTCGATGCGGACGAGGATGACGCTCTCGCCCTCGCGCGCGCGCAGCTCCGCCTCATCGGCGCTGAACACCACCACGCCGCAAGCGGCCCCCGGCGAGGCCGGCAGGCCCTTGGAGAGCAGCTTGCGCGGCGCCTTCGGGTCCAGCGTCGGGTGGAGAAGCTGGTCGAGCGAGCCGGGCGCGACGCGCTTGATGGCCTCGCTCTGGTCAATCAGCCCCTCGCGGCACATGTCCACCGCGATCTTGAGGCTGGCGGCCGCGGTGCGCTTCCCGTTGCGCGTCTGCAGCATGTAGAGCTTGTTCTGCTGGACCGTGAACTCGATGTCCTGCATGTCCTTGTAGTGCTTTTCCAGCGTCTCGCGGACGCGGACCAGCTCGGCATAGGCGGCGGGCATCACCTCTTCCATCGGGCGCTCGCCGGGCTTGGCGCGCAGCTTGGACATGGGCTGCGGCGTGCGGATGCCGGCCACCACATCCTCGCCCTGCGCGTTCACCAGGTATTCGCCGTAGAAGATGTCCTCGCCCGTGGACGGGTCGCGCGTGAAGCAGACGCCCGTCGCGCAATCCTCGCCCATGTTGCCGAAGACCATGGCCTGGACGTTCACCGCCGTGCCCCATTCGGCCGGGATGTCGTGCAGGCGGCGATAGGTGATGGCGCGCTGGTTCATCCAGGACCCGAAGACGGCGCCGATGGCGGCCCAGAGCTGGGCCTCGGGCTCCTGCGGGAAGGGGTTGCCGGTCGCTTCCTGCACGGCGTCCTTGTAGCCGGCGATGACGGTCTTCCAGTCCTCGGCGGTCAGCGCCGTGTCCTCGATTACGCCGCGGTCGAGCTTCACGCCCTCGATGATTTCCTCGAAGCGGTGATGGTCCACGCCCAGCACCACGCCGCCGAACATCTGGATGAAGCGGCGGTAGCTGTCCCAGGCGAAGCGTTCATCGCCGCTGGCCCGCGCCAGGCCTTCCACCGTCGCGTCGTTCAGGCCGAGGTTCAGCACCGTGTCCATCATGCCCGGCATGGAAACCCGCGCGCCGGAGCGCACGGAGACGAGCAGCGGCTTGTCCGTGTCACCGAATTTCAGGCCAACGGCGTCCTCCACGCGGGCGAGCGCCGCGCGCACCTGGGCCTGGAGTTCGCCCGGGTATTGCTCGCCATTGGCATAGTAGTGGGTGCAGACCTCGGTCGTGATGGTGAAGCCGGGGGGCACGGGCAGGCCGATGCTGGCCATCTCGGCCAGGTTGGCGCCCTTGCCGCCCAGGAGGTTGCGCATGTCCGCGCGGCCCTCATTGCGGCCGGCGCCGAAGCTGTAGACCCACTGCGTCATGCGGACATGTTCCCTTGAGCTTCGATTTTCGACAGGTCGGCCACGCGGTCCATGGCCGAGCGCAGCCTTGAGAGTAGCCGTAAACGGTTTTTCCGGAAGGCGGGGTCATTGACCAGCGTCTTCTCGAAGAAATCATCGGTGGGGGCGCGAAGCGCGGCCAGGGCCGCCATGGCGGCGGGGAAGTCCTCTGCCGCGAGGGCGGCCTTTACGGCCCCCTCGGCCTGGGTCAGCGCCGCGTTCAGCGCGCGTTCCTCCGGCGCCTCCAGCGCGGCCTCGTCCACCGGGCCCTGGTGGGGCCCGTCCTTCTTGTCCTCGATGCGGAGGATGTTTTGCGCGCGCTTATAGGCCGCGAGCAGGTTTTTCCCGGCTTCGGTGTCCATCAGGGATTGCAACGCCGCCGCGCGGGAAAGGATGCGGGTGATGTCGTCATCCTCCCCGATGGAGGCGGCCACGAGGTCGTGGCGGGCACCCTCGGCGCGGAGCTGGACGCGGAGGCGGTCCAGCAGGAAGTCGAGCACGCCGCCCGCGAAGGCCGCGACCATGGGCGGGTGCCGGCCCTCGGGGGGCGCGCCCGCCTTCATCCGCTCGGTGGCGACGGACATGCCGAATTCCGGGCGGGCGGTGGTGCCGGTGGATTGGGGGAAGCCGAAGAAGGCCTCGCCCATCACATCAGCGAGGTTCAGCCGCAGCCCATTCTCCCGCACCATCCGGATCACCCCCAGCGCCGCCCGCCGCAGCGCATAGGGGTCGCCCGAGCCCGTCGGCCGCTCATCCACCGCGAAGAAGCCCGCCAGCTGGTCCAGCTTGTCCGCCAGCGCCACCGCGACCGCCACGGGCTCCGTCGGCACCGCATCGGTCGGGCCCAGCGGGCGGTAATGCTGCGCGATGGCGTCGGCCACCCGCGCATCCTCCCCCTGAGCGCGGGCGTAGTAGCCGCCCATGACGCCCTGAAGCTCTGGAAATTCGCCCACCATGCCCGAGGCCAAATCCGCCTTGCACAGCAGCGCCGCGCGCTCGGCCAGCGCCACATCGGCGCCCACCAGCGGCGCCAGGTGCCCCGCCAGCCGCACCAGCCGCTCCACCCGCTGCCGCTGCGTGCCGAGCTTGGCGTGGAAGGTCACGTCCTCCAGCTTCGGCAAAAAATCTTCCAGCTTCTGCTTGCGGTCCTGGTCCCAGAAGAAGCGCGCATCGGACAGGCGCGCGCGCAGCACGCGCTCATTGCCCGCCACCAGCGCGGCCCCGCCATCGCTGGCCGCGATGTTCGCCACCAGCGCGAAGCGCGGCGCGGCGCGGCCGTCCGGGTGGCGCAGCGCGAAGTAGCGCTGGTTCACGCGCATGGAGGTCCGCATCACCTCGGGCGGCAGGTCCATGAAGGCGTCGTCAATGCGGCCCAGCAGCGGCACGGGCCATTCGACCAGGCCCGCCACCTCGGCCAGCAGGCCTTCATCGGGCACCACCTCCAGCCCCTCCGCGGCGGCGAGCGCCGTGATGCCCTCGCGGATCACGGCCATGCGCGCGCCCGCGTCGCGCAGCACGAAGCGTTCGCGCAATTCCGCCTCGTGCTCGGCGGCCGAGGTCACGGGGAAGGGGCCGGGCGCATGGACGCGATGGCCCTCGCTGATGGCCGCACCCACCAGCCCATGCGCGCCGTCCTCGCCGCGCGCCAGCGCCACCGGCACCGAACGCCCGTCCAGCAGGCAGAGCACCCGTTGCAGGGGCCGCACCCAGGTCAATTGGCTGGTGCCCCAGCGCATGGATTTGGGCCAGGGGAAGGACCACAGCAGGTCCGGCAGGGCGCGGGCCAGCAGCGCCTCGGCGGTGATGGTCTCGCCGGGCTTCACCAGCACCAGGAAGCCGTTCTGCTCGACCAGTTGCTCGCGCGTCGCGTTGTGTTTCTTGAGGAAGCCGGCCAGCGCCTGTTCGGGCGCGCCGAGGCGGGGCCCGCGTTCCTCCTTGGCCGGCGTCTCGGCCGAGAGCGCCATTTCGCCCACCAGCCCGATGCGGCGCGGCCCGTGGAAGCCCTGAGGCGCCACCGTCATCAGCGGCGCGAGGGCGGCGGCGGCGAGGCGGCACAGGTCGTCGGCCGCCCGCGCCTGCATCCGCGCCGGAATTTCCTCGGTGACGAGTTCGATCAGAAGCTCGGCCATCAAGCGGCGCCCTCCAGCCAGGTCTCGCAACAGGCCTTCGCCAAATTCCGCACGCGGCCGATATAGGCGGCGCGCTCGGTCACGCTGATGGCGCCGCGCGCATCCAGCAGGTTGAAGCGGTGGCTGGCCTTGATGCAGTGGTCATAGGCGGGCAGGGCGAGCTTCTGCGCCACCAGCGCGTTGCATTCCTGCTCGGCCTCCTCGAACTGGCGCTTCAGCAGCGCCACGTCGGCATGTTCGAAGTTGTGGGCGGAGTATTCGCGTTCGGCGCGGAGGAACACCTCGCCATAGGTCACGCCCGCGTCGTTGAAGCGCAGATCGTACACGTTCTCGACGCCCTGGATGTACATGGCCAGGCGTTCGAGGCCGTAGGTCAGCTCGCAGGAGGGCACCTCGCAGGCGATGCCGCCGACCTGCTGGAAATAGGTGAACTGCGTCACCTCCATGCCGTCGCACCAGACCTCCCAGCCCAGGCCCCAGGCGCCGAGCGTGGGGCTCTCCCAGTCATCCTCCACGAAGCGGATGTCGTGCAGCGCGGGGTCGAGGCCGAGTGCCCGGTAGCTGTCCATCAGCAGCGCCTGCGGGTCGCGCGGGCTGGGCTTCAGGATCACCTGGTACTGGTAGTAGTGCTGCAGCCTGTTCGGGTTCTCGCCATAGCGCCCATCCGACGGGCGGCGGGAAGGCTGCACATAGGCGGCACTCCAGGGCGTCGGGCCCAGCGCGCGCAGGGTGGTGGCCGGGTGGAAGGTGCCGGCGCCCATCTCCATGTCATAGGGCTGGAGGATGAGGCAGCCCTGCGCCGACCAGAAGGCGTGCAGGCGCAGGATGATGTCCTGGAAAGACAGGGGGCGGGTCAAGGTCATTTCAATCCGGGCAACGGCGTTGCAGCGCAGCATACTCAACCCCTCGCAGAGCGGGAAGTTGTGGCCGCGAATCCTATTCTGCTCTCGCCTTTCACGGAGATCAGCGCAAGCATATCGTCCATGAGCGTGACTTCGATGAAACGGCGTGCGCGTCGCCGGCTGCACTTTCCGGCGTGGATGGACCGCCGCCGCGACCATCGTGTCCGCCCGCCGCCGGACCTTCTGGCCGCGCCCTCGGACACGGTGCCGGCCGGCATCGCCGTCGGGCTGGCCTTGCAGCATCTGTCGGTGCAGGCCGTCTATCTCCTCCTGCCCCTGGCGGTGGCGCGGGCGCTGGACCTCGATGCGGTGGCGACGGTCCAGTTCCTGTCGCTGACCCTGCTCGCGATGGCCGTGACCACGGCGCTGCACACGATGTCGCGCGGGCCCATCGGGTCGGGCTATCCGCTGAGCTGCATTCCCGCGCCGGTCGCGATGTCGAGCTATGTGGGGCTGGCCGCCTTCAGCCTCACCCCGGGCCAGGCGGCACCCTCCATCATCCTGGCCGGGCTGGGCGGCCTCGCCCTCGTGCTGCTGCTGCCCGGATTGCTGCGCCGCCTGCCGGTGGAGGTGGCGGGCGTCGTCTCCTTCGTGCTGGGCATGAGCCTGTTGCCCGTGGCGGCCGAGATGGGCCTCCGCAGCCCGGCCGATCCCTGGGTCAGCGGCTTCGCCGTGCTGGTGCTGCTGGGCATCGTGGTGGCCAATGTGGCGAATTGGCGCTTCGCCTCCTTCGGCCTGCTGCTGGGGGGCGGCGTGGGCAGCGTCATCGCCCTCGCGGCATGGACGCCGGCCTCGGCCATCCTGGCCGAGCTGTGGGAGCAGCCGCTTTTCTCCCCTCCCCAGCTGGCGTTCCCGCCGGTGACGGAGTTTCGGCTGGACGTGACCCTGGCCTTCCTCGTGATCTCGGTGGGGCTGCTGCCCGGCGTGCTCGCCAATGTGCTGACGCTGCAGCGCCTGGGCAACGCGGATTGGCTGAAGCCCGACCCGGGGCCGCTGCAGCGCTCCTTCGTCGCGACCTCGCTGGGCCTGGTCTCGGCCGGGGCGCTGGGGGGGATGGTGGCCACCACCTCGGCCGGCGGCGTCGGGCTCACGGCCGCCACCCGGCTGATGTCGCGGCGCATCATCTGGGTGAACCTGGCCATCCTGGTGGGGCTGGCCTGTTCGCCCTGGCTCATCGGCCATCTGCTGCTGCTGCCCGCGCCGGTCTCCGCGGCCATGCTGCTGTTCATCGCCTGCTTCATGCTGGGTTCGGGCGTGCAGCAGATCGCGGGGCGCGTGCTGGACAAGCGACGGACCTGCGTGGTCGGCCTCGGCCTCAGCGCCGCCTTCCTGGACCTGCTGGCGCGGGAGCATCTGGCGGCCCTGCTGCCCGCGGCGCTGCTGGGCCCGGTGACGCTGGGCTTCCTCGTCTCCCTCGGCGTGCATGTGCTGACCTTGCCGTTGGTGACGCGGCGGACAGAGGCGGTGATCACCCTCGACGAGAGCGCGCCGCGCGCGCTGGACCGGTTCGTCACCGCCTCGGCCGGCGCCTTCGGCCTGCGCCGCGCCACGGCCGAGGCGGCCGGCCATGCCGCGATCGAGGTGGGCGAGATCCTGGCCGCGCGCGGGGTGGCGCAGCTGGAGGCCGAGATGCGCGTCGCCGACAACCGCGTGCGCCTCCTGCTCCGTCACGCCGGCGCGCCCCTGCCGCGCCCCGCGCGGGACCCCAAGGCCCATGACGTCGCGGCCGGCGAGGATGATGCGAGGGAGGCCTTCGCCATGTGGCTGGCCGCGCGCGAGGCCGATGCCTGCGTGCCCCGCGCCCTGCCGCAGGGTTCGCAGCTGGTGCTGGAGTTCAGCGAATAGGGAAGCCCTATCCGATGCGCCGGTAGCGCAGCCCGCGCGCCAGCCAGCAGCCCACCACCACCTCTGTCGCCACGCCGCCGCCATCACGGCGGAAATGCAGCGTCCAGTCGCCGGGCGGCGTGTGGTCCAGGGCGCGCGGGCAGGGCAGGGCCCAGACATCGGGGCCGATGGGTTCCAGCAATTCCATCCGCCCCTGGCCCAGGAAGCCCGAGAAGCCGCCATAGGGGGCGCCGCCGGCCTGGGTCACCCAGAGTTCCGCGTCGAGTTCCTCGCAGCGGAAGCGGCCCTCGATGTCCATGCGGGATTCGCCGCGCAGGGGTTCGAGGCGGGTGGACATGTTCTCCTGCGGGCGGTCCATCCAGAGCCCGTCGGCGGCAGGGCGGAGGCGGGTGCGGCCATTTGTGGCGCCGCCCTCGGGCAGCATCTCCAGCCGCTCCGGCCCATGGCCGAAGCGCAGGCGGATGGCGCCGCCCGGCGCGTCCAGCCGCACGGCCAACCCGCTCTCGGGTTCCAGATAGGCGCCGAGCCAGTCGGGGCCGGGGCCTTCCAGCGGGCCGGGGCGGGGGCGTTCCTCGCCCAGCACGGCGGCCAGCGCGTCGAGCGCCGCGGCCTGGGCATCGGCGAAATGGTTGAACATGACGACCACGGAGATGCGCGCCTCGGCCACATGCAGGCGGTGGCTGCGCCAGCCGCGCAGCGCGCCGCCATGGCCCGTCACCGCCATGCCGAATTCCCGGCCGCGGCCCAGGCCGAACCCATAGGGCGCCTCTTCCCCGCCCGCGAAATGCACGGGGGCAGAGAGGCGGTTGTAGAGGCCGCGCGGCGCCTCGCGCGTGGCGTCAATGTAGCGTTCCCAGGCGATCATGTCGTCCAAGGTGGCGCCCAACGCCGCATCGCCGGTCCAGAGGATGCGGTTCTCGGCCGCGCGGAAGCCCGAGACGGGGTTGCCCTCATAGCCCTCGGTACCGTCGGGCATGGCGCGGGTGTCGGCGGCGAGGAAGGCGCCCTCCATGCCCGCGCGGTCGAAGATGTAGCGGCGCAGCAATTCCGCGAAGCCGCGGCCGGTGTGGTTCTCCACCAGGTCCGACAGCAGGCGGAAATTCTGGTTCACATAGGAATAGCGCGTGCCGGGGGCGAAATGCAGGCTGCGCGTGCCGCCGATGACGCGCGCGGCCTCCACATCGCCGAAGGGCGCCTCGGCGGGCGAGCCGTGCAGCATGGCCACGGCCCAATAGTCCCGCAGGCCGGACTGGTTGTGGCAGAGATCCAGGATGGACGGGGCCGCCCCCTCCAGCAGCGGCAGGCGCGCGCGCAGGGGCGCGTCCAGCGCGGACAGATCCTCCACCGCCTCCAGCACCGTGCCGCAGGTGAACTGCTTGGTGATGGAGCACATGCGGAAGAGGGTGCGCGGCGTGAAGGGGATGCGGCGCTCGGCATTGGCGAAGCCCCAGGCGTGGCGCACCAGCACCTCGCCCGCGCGCAGCACCGCGATGGCCCCGCCCGGCCCGGGATGGGTGTGCGGGAGTGACTCCACGAATCGGTTCAGGCGGGCGTGCAGGTTCGGCATGCGGCTGCTGTACACAATTCAGTGGCGGCGTGCATCCGGCCAGAACCGCACGCCGGAGGCCGCCCAGCCGCCCGAAAGTGCCGCGGGCGCGCCATCGGCCCGCCAGCAGGCCGCGCCCTCCATCATGCCATCCGGCTGGAAGGCGATGCCGCACATGCCGCCCGCCACATGGGGCAGGCGCAGCACCTCATGGCCGCGGGCTTGCAGCGCGGCGATGGTGGCGTCGTCGAAGGCGGGTTCCATCTCAAGCGGCCCGCCATTGGTCCAGATGCGCGGCGCCTCCATCGCCTCCTGGAGCGACATGCCATGGTCCAGCAGGTTCACCACCGCCTGGAAGGTGGAGGGGAAGATCCGCAAGCCGCCCGGCAGGCCCAGCGCGAAGATGGGCTTGCCCCCGCGCCGCAGGATCAAGGGCGACATGGAGGTGGTGACGCGCTTGCCCGCCGCGATGGATTGCGCGCGACCCGGCACGGGGTCGAACAGCGCCATGTAGTTGTTCGGGATCAGCCCCGTCTCGCGCAGCAGGATGCGCGCGCCGAACAGGGAGTTGATGGTGTGCGTGCAGCAGGCGATGCGCCCCTCGTGATCCGCCACGGTCACATGGGTGGTGTTGGCGCTCTCGCGGTCCGGCGTCAGGCCGGCCGTCCAGGCGCGGCTGCGCGCGGGGTCGAAGAGGGCGCGGCGTTCGGCGGCGTAGTCCTTGGCGATGAGGCGGGCCACGGGCACCGGCACGAACTCCGGGTCGGCGGTGGCGACGGCGCGGTCGGCGAAAGCCATCCGCATGGCCTCGGCCATCAGGTGCAGGCTCTCGGCCGTGCCGAAGCCCTGGGCCGCGAGGTCGAAGCCTTCCACCATGTTCAGCATCTGCAGCACGTGCACGCCGCCGGCCGAGGGCGGCGGCGGGCCCCAGACCTCCACGCCGCGATAGCTGCCATGGACGGGCGCGCGGGGGATGACGCGGGCGGCCGCCAGGTCATCGGTCGAGATCATCCCGCCCTTGCGCGCCAGGTCCATGACGCAGGAGCTGCCCACATCGCCCTCGTGCAGCGCGGCCGCACCCTCCTTGGCGATGGCCTCCAGCGTCTCGGCCAGCGCCGCGTTCACCACGCGCTGGCCGGGGGCGATGGGCTTGCCGTCGGGCAGGAAGAGGCGCGCCATGCCGGCATCGCGCGCGAGGTCCACCGCCACCTCGGCCGTGCACTCGCTGAGATAGGCGCTGGCCGCGAAGCCCCGCCGCGCGAGGCGGATGGCGGGCTCGGCCACATCGGCGAGCGTGAAGCGGCCGTGGCGGGCCAGCGCCGCCTCCCAGGCCAGCAGGTTCGCCGGCACGCAGACGCTGCGCCCGCCGACCGTCTGCGCCGTGGGCGGCGCGTTCTCGAACATCTCGGGCCGCGCGGCGAAGGGGGCGGTGGCCATGCCGTCCAGCACCTCGTGCCGGCCATCGGGGTCGGCGATGTGCATGAGGCCGCCGCCGAAGACGCCCACCATCATGGGCTCCACCACCGTCAGCGCCAGAAGGCTCGCCACCGCCGCATCCACCGCCGTGCCGCCCTCGGCCAGCATCTGCGCGCCGGCGGCGCTCGCGGCCGGGTGGTTGGTGACGACCATGCCGCGCGCCCCTTGGGCGGGCTGCTTGGTGGGGGTGAAGACGGTGCCCGCGCGGGCGCGCCAATCGCTCATGGCGGAAGCGTCGCGCGGGCGGGGGCCGCCGGCAAGGGGAGGGCGGGCTCAGGCAGCGAGCGCGACCGCGCGGTCCAGCAACGCCTGATTGATCGGGCTGTGCGGCCGAAGGGCGAGGCGCGCCCGTCCCACCGACGCCGCCAGGGCGCGGTCGCCGCCGCGCAGCGCCGCCTCGGCCAGCGTCCAGCCGATCACGTCGCGCTGGGCGTGGCTGCCGCCGAACCGGCCCCTGATCTCGCCCAGACCGCGCAGCCAGCGCAGCGCCTCGGCATGGGCACCCCGGTGGAAGGCGGCGAAGCCCTCCAGCAGCGGCAGGCCGGTGGTCGCGATCCAGCGCGCCGTCTCGCCCTCGCCACGCGCCGCGTCGCGCATGGCGGCGCGCAGCGCCTCCAGCCGGTCCATCCGCCCCGCGCCGAGATGCGCCATCGCCGCGTGCCAGTCGTTGAAGGGGTAGAGCCGGCCATCGGCGTGCGACGCCCAGAGGTTCGACAGCGCCTCCCAGCGCGAACCGACCTCCACCCCCGCGAGATCGAGCCGCCAGAGCAGCGCCGCCCCGTCCACGAGGTCGAGCGCCACCGGGTTGTGCCCGCCCTGGATGGGTCCGTCATGCAGCTCGAGCGCGGCCTTCGCCTCACCCAGCTCGATGTGGCAGAGCGCCTGATGCCACCAGTTGTGCACCTGGAAGAAGCCGCCCGGGGCCGCCCAATGCGGTGCCCGCCCGGTGATCCAGGCGAGGCCCTCGGCGGCGCGGCCCTGCATCTCCATCACATGCGCGACGGCATGGTGCGCCCAGACGTCGCGCGGCTCGGCGTCCACCGCCGCACGGCCGGCCTCCTCGGCGGCGCCATACTCGCCCATCTCCTCAAGCCCGAAGGCGAGCATGCCGAGCAGGAAGGAGCGTCCCGGCACGCCCGCCCAGGCCGGCAGCAGGGCCGCGATCCGGTCGCGCAGGGCGACGCCGTCGGCGCGGAGGAAGTCCATCAGATGGGCCGCCTGCACGGCCGCGAGGTCGCGCGGGAAGGCCACCAGGTGCTCGCCCAGCGCGTGCGCGGCCGCACTCCACTCCCCCAGCAGCGCGAGGTCGAGTGCCCTCGCATGCCCCGCCGAGCGGGCATCGAGCGCCGCGTCACGCAGCCCGTCCAGCAGCGCGCGGGCGGCGCGGCTTGCCTCGGGCTCGGTCGCCAGGGCCAGCATCCAGCCCTGCATGAGGGAAGCGAGATGGAAGCCCGGTGCCTCGTTCCGCGCGGCGTCAAGCTGCGCGAAAGGGTCGCCGTGGTAGAGGGCGAAGCCCGTGCAGGCCTCGTCAAAGAGGGCGGCGGCGGCGAGGTTGGCGCCGGCCAGCGGCATTCCCTGGCGGTCGGTGATCATGGCGAATTCTCCGTTCTGGGGTGGCCTTTTCTGGCCGGATGCGGCGCGCGCACCCAGCGGGCACATGGTCCAGTCAACGCGATCGGCTTTTGCGGAGGCGGGGCAGGGGGTTACACTGTCACCCGCCCATTCGCCCCCCGGGCCGGGCCCCGAAAACCGACCGGAGGTGCGGAGAGATGGCCGACCAGCGGCTCACCAAGGGGCAGGAGACGCGCCAGCGGATCCTGGATGCCGCCCAGGCGTCGGTGCTGGAGAAGGGCTTCGCCGCAACCTCCATCGAGGAACTGATCGCCGAGACGGGACTGACCAAGAGCGGCTTCTTCTACCACTTCCGCGACAAGAACGCCTTGGCCAAGGCGCTGCTGCGCCGCTACATCGCCGATGACGAGCGCATCTATGACGAGATCTTCGGCCAGGCGCGCAGCCTGGTGGACGACCCGCTGCAGGTGCTTCTGGTGGGCCTCAAGCTCCTGGCCGACCTGATGGGCGACATGCCCAAGGGGCATCCGGGCTGCCTCGTCGCCGCCGCCTGCTATTACGAGCGCCTGTTCGATCGCGAGGTGCGCGCCATCAACGCCGAGGCCGCCATGCTCTGGCGCGCCCGCTTCCGGGCCATGCTCGATGCCGTGGCAACCCGCTACCGCCCGCGCGAGGAGGTGCCGCCCGATGAGCTGGCGGACATGATCTCTACCGTGCTGGAAGGCGGCATCATCATGGCCAAGGCGCTGCAGGAGCCGGAGGCGCTGCGGCGACAGATCATGGCCTTCCGCGCGCTGCTCAAGGGCTTCTTCGTGCCCCTGCCCGAGGCCTGATCAGAGCAGCCAAGGGTCGGACAGCACCACCCCCTGGTCCACCCAGGGCGCGGTGGCGCGGATGACGGGGAGCGACCAGGCGGTGTCCAGCAGCGCCTGGCCACTCGCGTAGCCATGGCCCGGATGGGCATCGAGGAAGGCCTGCGCCGCATCGGCGTGGTCGGGCGCGGCCTCCAGCGCCGCGAACCAGGTGTCGAAGCGCGCGCGGTCCGGTGCGGCGCCGGCCACCAGCAGATGGAAGCGCACGGCCAGGACCGCGGCCTTGTTGGGCACCCAGATGGGGGTGTCCAGCAGGGCGTCGGGCGCGGGCTCCAGGGCGGCCATGGCGCGCGCCAGGGCGGCCGCATCGGGCGTGCCGAAGCGTTCGCGGTATTCGGGGCTGCCGGTGATGCGGCCGATCAATTGCTCGCCGGTGCCGCCCGTTTCCAGGAAGCGTGTCCAGGTGGTGAGGCCCGTGGGGTCCGCCGGGCGCAGCAGCAGCGCCTGGTAGAGGCGGTCCACCAGCGCCGCGTTTTCCTGCTGGTGCAGGGCGAAGCCGCCATCGCGGAAGCGCAGGTATTCCACCTGGTCCCACTGGTCGGTGCCCCATTCGGTGCTGAGGCGCTGGAAGCGGAAGTCGAGCGTCGTCTCGGCGCGCAGGAAGCCCGACACCACCACGTCGCGCCCCGCGCCGCCGAGATAGGCGTTCTGCCCCGGCCCGCCCATGAAGAGGTCATCGCCCGCGCCGCCGATCAGCAGGTCGTCGCCGATGTCGCCGAAGAGGGCGGTGCCCTTGTTGCCACCGAAGACGGTGCGGCTTTCGAAGGCGAAGAGGTCGCCGCGCACCATGTCCAGCACGGGGTCGTAGCGCCAGCGCACGCCCTGGGCATCGGCCTCGGCGCGAGGGCCGAAAAGGGCGGCGATGGCCTCGGCATCCGCCCAACCCAGGCCGCTGGCCGGGCCTGCCTCGGCCGCCATGACGGTGGCCGAGAGCGAGGCGCCCGGCAGGTCGGCCGCGAGGCCGAGGGCCGCACCCGTCACCTTCAGCGCGTCGCGCAGCGTGGGGTCGGGCGGGAGGAGGATGTTGTCGCCCGGCGCGCCGAAGCCGAAGACGAGGTCCGCGCGGTGCCAGGGTGTTTCGACGAAGGTGACGCCGGCCACCACCTGCCAGGCGAAGAGGGCCTGGCGGAGCAGGTCCTGCACCGCCCCGTCCAGCGTGCCGCCGGTGGAGGCGAAGGAGACGCCCAGCACCGCGGGCCGGGGAAATCCGCCGGTCCAGCCATGGGTGCCGGGCGGGGGCAGGAGGTCGCTGGGGGAGAAGGCGAGCATCCGCGAGGAATGTTCACCTTTTCTTTACCTGTCAATCAAAAATTAGACAATTCATTTTGCGTTCATCTCGAACAGCCGCCCGGCTGGCAGCGCCATGGGCCGCCCCGCCGCCACCAGCCCGCCCCAGAGCGAGACGGCCACGCTGTCCAGCATCAGCGGTCCCAGCCGCGCCTCCAGGCCAATGGCGCCGGGCAGGCCGCGGAAATTGGTGCAGTGGATGATGACGGCCTCGGTCGGCGCCTCGGCCACCGCTTCCTGCACCAGCGCGTCCACGCGGGCGGGGGAGTGGGCGGCGAAGCTGTAGTTGCCGGGGTCGTCCAGATGGCGTTCGGCGGTGACGGTGAAGCCCTCGCGCTCCAGGTTCGCGATGATGGCGGCCTGCACGTCGCCCAGATAGGGCGTGATCAGCGCGACGCGCTTGGCACCCGCCGCCCGCAGCGCATCGCGCAGCGCCAGCGTGGCGGTGGTGGCCGGAATGCCGGTGCGCGCCGTGATGGCCGCGCACAGCGCCTCATCCTGCGCGAAGCCGAGCCAGGAGCCGGAGGTTCCCGCCCAGCAGATGGAATGCACATGCGCATCCGCCAGCATCTCGGCCGCCGCCAGCACGGGGCCTGTGTCGAACTGGGTGCGCGAGGCCTCGCCCAGATTGATGGCCACCACGCGGAAGCGCGCGAAATGCGCCGTGACCTCGGGCGTGTCGTGCAGCAGCCCCGAGATGAGGGGCTCCAGCACGGTGTTGGAGGAGGGGGTGAGGAAGCCGAGGCGGGTGGACATGCGGGGCGGGGTCTCCGAGAGGCGTGCGCCAGCACTACCCCCGATGCGCCCCGGCCCCAAGCCGTTCAGCCGCCGGGGGTGAAGTTCGACCCCTCGGTGCTGCGCGTGGCCCAGCCCGTGGTGCGGCGCTCGATCCATTCCGCGATCCAGTAGAGCATGATGCCCATCAGCCCCGTGGTGATGAGGCCGGCAAACACCAGCGGCACGTCGAAGCGGGAGGAGGCCACCATCATCAGCCGCCCGATCCCCGCGTTCGGCGCCACGGATTCCGCGATGATGGAGCCCACGAACGCCACCGTGATCGCGATCTTCAGCGAGGCGAAGAAATAGGGCATGGCCCGCGGCAGGCCGACCTTGCGGATGATGTCCACCGGCCGCGCGCCCAGCGCCCGCAGCACGTCGCGCAATTCGGGCTCCACGGTCGCGATGCCGGTGGCCACGTTCACCAATATGGGGAAGAAGCTGATCAGGAAGGCCGTGATGATGGCCGGCCAGACGCCGATGCCGAACCACACGATCAGCACCGGCACCACCGCCACCTTGGGGATGGAGTTGAAGGCGATCAACAGCGGGTAGAGCCCCTTGTAGACCAGGGTGGAACTGCCGATGGCCACCCCCAGCAGCAGCCCCGCCACCACGGCCAGGCCGAAGCCCACCAGGGTGGTGAACAGCGTCTGCAGGCTGTCATCCAGCAGCGGCTTCCACCATTTCACCGCGGCCTCGAAGATGTCGGACGGCGCGGGCAGGATGAAGGGGACGATGCCGAAGGCGCGGACCACCAGCTCCCACAGCCCGAAGGTGCCGAAGATCACGATCCAGGGCAGCCAGGCTTGCAGGCGGCGGTGGCGGCGCGCCGCGGCCGCCATGGCGATGAGGCGGGCATTGGCCTTGGCGGACATCAGACCACCTCCTCGCCGCGACGCGCGGCGGCGATATAGGCGCGGAGGTCCGCGACCAGGGCTGTGAACTCGGGCAGGAAGGTCGTCTCCATGGTGCGCGGGCGGGGGAAGGGGACCTTGCGTTCCGCGATGATGCGGCCCGGCCGGCTGCTCATCACCAGCACGCGGTCCGCCAGGTAGGCGGCCTCGCGCAGGTCATGCGTGACCAGGATCACGGTGGGCTTGCGCGCCATCCAGACCTGCTGGAGCACGTCCCACAGATCCTCGCGCGTGAAGACGTCGAGCGCGCTGAAGGGTTCGTCCAGCATCAGCAGCGGCGGTTCGTGGATCAGCGCGCGGCAGAGGCTGGTGCGCTGCTGCATGCCGCCCGAGAGCTGGTAGGGATACTTGGCGCCGAAGCCCTCCAGCCCGACCAGCTTCAAGAGGTCCAGCGCCTTCTGCTCATAGGCCGGGCGTTCGCGCCGCAGCCGCGCGCGGTGGGCGGGCACGACCTCCAGCGGGAGCATGACGTTGTCCAGGATGCGCCGCCAGGGCAGCAAGGTCGGGTTCTGGAAGGCCATGCCGACCAGGCTGAGGGGCTCGTCCACCTCGCGCCCGGCCACCACCACATTGCCGTCCGTCGCGGGCCAGAGGCCGGAGACCAGGCGCATCAGCGTGGACTTGCCGCAGCCCGAGGGGCCGACCACGGCCACGAACTCGCCCTCGGCCACGTTCATGGAACAGCCTTCGAGGGCGAGCGTGCCCTCCACCCCGCCATAGCGCATGGCGACGTTGTCGATCTCGACGAAGGCCCGGCTCATGCGGAACCTGCTTGCGGGGTGCGATGGGTCATGCGGGCGGCCTCAACGGATGCGTCCAGCCCACCGCTAGCAAAGCCGGGCGCGCCTGCCCATGCATGGTTGACGGCGCCGGGCGGGGCCAGGGCGGCGCCTGCCCAGGAAACGGGCGTTTCCCGGGGGCGCCGCCCGGCCGTGGGGCAGGCTCAGATCCGGCGCTGGTCGGCCGGCGGCAGGAACTCCTCCGTGTAGAAGGCGCTGGCCTGCACGCGCTGGGGCAGGTTGAAGGCGCCCTCGACGGCCTGGATGCCGGTCTGCATCCGGCCCATGTCCACGGCCGAGATGCCATTGGCGCGGACATGGGGCGTGATGACCACGCGCTCCATGTTCAGCTCGTGCCGGGCCAGTTCGAGCGTGGCGTCGGTCAGCGGCTCCACCTGGCGCAGCGTGCGGATCATGCCCTGGGGGTCGCTGATCGTGTCGCGGAAGCCGCGGATCAGCGCCGAGACGGCGCCGCGCACCACGGCGGGGTTGCGCTGGGCATAGGCGCGGGTGGTGAGGATGGCGCCGCCATAGAGGTTCAGCCCGTGGTCGTAATACATCATGGTCCGCTGCGCCGGCAGGTCCATGCCGATGCCGCGCAGGGCCAGCGCCGAGGTGGTGACGAAGCCCGTGATGCCATCGGCCTCGCGCCGCACCAGCATCGGCTCGCGCAGCGCCGGCGCCACCGAGATGAACGTCACCTTGGAGGCATCCACGCCCGCGGCCCTGGCAAAGGCGGGGAAAAGCTGCCGGCCCGCGTCGAAATCGGGCGCGGCGAGGCGCTTGCCCTCCAGATCCTTGGGTTCGCGGATGGGGCCGTCGGCGCGCACGATGGCGCAGAGCGGCGCGCGGTCATGCAGCACGGCCACGCAGATGAGCCCCGCATCGGGGTTCTGCGCCACGAATCGGATGGCGGGGTTGATGTCGGCATAGCCCATGTCGTGGCTGCCGCTGATCAGCGCCGGCGGCACCCCGCCCGAGCCCTGGCCGCGGTCGATCTGCACATCGATGTTGGCCTCGCGGAAATAGCCCTTCTCCCGCGCCACCAGGGCGAAGGCGTTGGGCGACTGGAAGGCCCAGTCCAGCGTCAGGCGCAGCCGCGCGGCCTGGGCGCGGGCGAGGCCGGGGGCGGCGAGCGGCAGCGCACCCGCGCCGATCAGCGCGGCGCGGCGGGGAAGGCGGGTCATGCGGGACGTCCTTGCGTGCATGGAAGGCGCGCAAAGTGGCGCAGCAGGGGGGCGCCGATCAAGCGCCGTGCATTGTCCTGGGCCGCCGCGCGCCCCATCCTCTTGGCAAAGCGAGGCAGGAGAGCCCCATGACCCATGTCCCCGACGTCTCCCCCCAGGCCGCCTGGGAGGCGCTGAAGACCGACCCGAATGCCGTGCTGGTGGATGTCCGCACCGATGCCGAGTGGAACTTCGTGGGCCTGCCCGACCTGTCGGAGCTGGGAAAGAAGGTCGTGCTGATCCCCTGGCAGATGTTCCCCACCATGCAGGTGAACAGCCAGTTCACCGAGCACCTCCGCAAGGCCGGCGTGACGCCCGAGAGCCGCGTCTACTACCTCTGCCGTTCCGGCGCGCGCAGCCTGGCGGCGGGCCAGGCGGCGCAGGCCGCGGGCTTCCCCCAGGCCTTCAATGTGGCCGATGGCTTCGAGGGGCCGGTGGGGCCCGATGGCCATCGCGGCGGCGTGGCCGGGTGGAAGGCGGAGGGCCTGCCCTGGGTGCAGCGGTAGGCGGAGAAGGGCCGGCTCTCACTCCGCCGGCTCCAGCACCGCCGGCCGTGGGGCCGGCGCCGCCGGGCTGGCCGGGCGGTTCCGCCCCAGCGCCAGGGCGTGCATGGCCGGCACCACCACCAGCGTCGCCACCGTCCCCACCAGCAGCCCGCCGATCATCGCGATGGCCATCGGCCCCCAGAAGACCGAGGTGGTCAGCGGGATGAAGGCCAGGATGGCGGCGAGTGCCGTCAGGATCACCGGCCGGGCGCGGCGCACGGTGCTTTCGATGATGGCCTCGCGGAGCGGCAGGCCGGCCGCCTGGTCCTGCTGCACCTGGTCCACCAGGATCAGCGTGTTCCGCATCACCATGCCCGCCAGCGCGATCACGCCCAGCAGCGCCACGAAGCCGAAGGGCGCGTCCATGATGAGCAGCGCGGCCGCCGCCCCCGGAATGCCCAGCGGCGCGGTGGCCATCACCAGCGCCATGTTGCCGAGATGCCGCAGCTGCAGCATCAGCAGCGCCATCATCACCGCCACCATCACGGGGAAGAGGGCGAAGAGGGAGGCGTTGGCCTTGGCGCTCTCGCCCGCCGCGCCGCTCACCTCCATGCGGTAGCCGGGGGGGAGCGCGGCCACGAAGGGGGCCAGCACGGGCAGGGCGGCGGCGGTCACATCGGGCGCCTGCAGGCCGGGGCGGATCTGCGACTGCACGGTGATGAAGGGCTCGCGGTTGCGGCGCCACAGGATGGGCTCCTCCATCACCGGCACCAGGCGCGCCACCTGCGAGAGCGGCACGGCACCCGCCGGCGTGGCGAGCGTCAAATCACCCAGCCGGTCCAGCCCCGCGCGTTCCTCCGGCGTCGCGCGCAGCCGCACCGCCACCTCGCGCGTGCCCTCGCGCACCGAGGTCGCGTCCACGCCGGAGAGCAGGGTGGCGAGCGAGGTCGCCACCGCCTGGGGCGAAAGACCCAGCTGCGCCACACGTTCCCGGTCCAGCTCCAGGCGCAGGGCGGGGGCACGTTCGCTCCAGTCGGTCTGGAGGGACACCGTGCCGGGCACCTCGCGCAGCAGCGCGATCATCCGGTCGGCCTGCTCGCGCAGCACATCGGGGTCGGGGCCGGTGATGCGGAAGGCCACGGGGAAGGCCACGGGCGGGCCGAAATCCAGGCGCGAGACACGCACCCGGGCCTCGGGGAAGGCGCCGTCATCCACCAGGCCGATCAGCCGCTCGCGAAGGCGTTCGCGCGCCGCCACGTCGCGCGTGACGATGACGAGCTTGGCGAAGTTCTCATTGGGCAGATCGGGGTTGAGTGCGAGGAAGAAGCGCGGCGCGCCCGCGCCCAGATAGGTGGTGAAGTGCACCGCGTCCGGGTCACCCTCGACGGCCTGTTCCATGCGCCGCGCCACCGCTTCGGTGGCGGCGAAGGAGGCGCCCTGGCGGAGGTTGATGTCCACCAGCAACTCCAGCCGCTGCGAGGCCGGGAAGAACTGCTTCTTGGTGGCGGCCATGCCGGCGAAGCCCGCCGCCATCAGCACCAGCAGCGCGGCGAGCGTCAGCAGACGGTTGTTCACCGTCCAGGTCACGCCGCGCCGGAGCAGCCGGTACCAGCGGCCGTCATGCACGTCATGGCCCGGGTTGTGCGGCGCCACGCGCAGCAGCTTGGCGCCCAGCCAGGGGGTGAAGACGATGGCGACCAGCCAGCTCGCGACCAGCGCCGCCCCCACCACCCAGAAGATGCCGCCCGCATATTCGCCCGAAGTGGACGCCGCGAAGCCCACCGGGATGAAGCCGGCCACCGTCACCAGCGTGCCCGTCAGCATCGGCCCCGCCGTGCTGGTCCAGGCGAAGCCCGCCGCCCGCACCTTCTCCCACCCCTGTTCCAGCTTCACCGCCATGGCCTCGATGGCGATGATCGCGTCATCCACCAGCAGGCCGAGTGCGAGGATCAGCGCGCCGAGCGAGATCCGCTCCAGCTCCGTCCCGCGCCAGGCCATGAAGAGGAAGACGAAGGAGAGGGTGAGCGGCACGGCCAGCGCCACGATGATCCCCGCCCGGAAGCCCAGCGAGAGGAAGGAGACGAGCAGCACCACGCCAAGCGCCGCCGCCAGCTTCACAAGGAATTCGTCCACGCTTTCCGCCACGATGGCCGGCTGGTCCGCCACGGCGGACAGCGTCAGCCCCAGCGGCAATTCGGCGCGGATGGCGGCCAGTTCCGCGTTCAGCGCCGCCCCCAGCCGCAGCACGTCGCGGCCCGGTTGCTTGGTCAGGCCCAGCAGCACCGCGGGCTCGCCCATGTGGCGGATGGCGGTGGAGGGCGGGTCGGCCAGCCCGCGCGTGATGGTGGCGATGTCGCCCAGGCGGATGCTGGTGCCGCCGGCCGCGATCGGGATTTCCGCGATGCTCGCCATGCCGTCGAGCCCCTCAGGCAGGCGCAGGTTCACGCGCGTGGTGCCGGTCTCGACCTCGCCCGCCGGCGTCACGGGGTTGTGGCGGGCCAGCGCCTCGCTGATGGCCTGGGGCTGGATACCCAGGGTGGCGAGGCGCGCATGGCTGATCTCGACATGGATGCGCTGCGGTTCCTCGCCGAAGAGCGTGACCTTCTCGACGCCTTCGACGCGCCGCAGCCGGTCGCGCAGGCGTTCGCCCTGGCGCACCAGTTCCGCATTGTCGGCGCCGCGCAGCGCCAGCACGGCGGAATAGACGTCCGAGTATTCGTCGTCGAAGAAGGGGCCGCGTACGCCGGCGGGCAGGGTGTGGCGGATGTCGCCGACCCGCTTGCGGACCTGGTACCAGAGCTCGGGCACCATGCGGGGCGGCGTGTCGTCGCGCAGCAGCACGGTGGTGGTGGCCACACCCGGCCGGCTGTAGGTCTGCAGCACGTCCAGCCAGGGCAGGCCCACGAGGCGCGCCTCGATCCGCTCGGCCACCTGGTTCTGCATCTCCTCGGCGGTGGCGCCGGGCCAGGCGGTGCTGACGACCATCACCTTCAGGGTGAAGGCAGGGTCCTCGGCGCGGCCGAGCTTGGTCCAGGCCCAGGCGCCGGCCGCCAGCAGCAGGATCATGGCGAAGAGGGTGAGCTGCCCCTGCCGGATCGCCGCCTCGCTCGGGTTGAAGCGGCCGAACATCAGCGCAGGCTCCCGGCCAGGCGACTGTCCACCGCGCGCACCCGCGCCTCGGGCATCAGCAGCTGGGCGCCCATGGCGACGATGGGCGTGCCTTCCGGCAGCCCGGAGCGGATGGTGGCGGCCTGGGCGGTCAGCGCCACGACGGTGACGGGTTCGGACACCACGCGCCCCTCGGGGGTGATGCGCCAGACCATGGGGCCCTGGCCGCGGTCATGCAGCGCGCCCAGCGGCACGCGGGCCAGCGGGGTGGCGGCCGCCTGGGTGCCGAGCGTGACGGTCGCCGTCATGCCGAGCCGCGCCCATTCGGGCGGCTCGCTCAGCGTGAAGCGGGCGGCATAGGTGCGCAGCGTGGGGTCGGCGCTGGCGGCCACCTCGCGCAGCCGGGCCGGCAGAGCGACATCGGGGCGCGCCCAGAAGCGGATGCTGGCCTCGGCCGTGCCGGTCCGGTCCTCGGGGAGTTGCACCAGCACCTCGACCTCGCTCGGGTCGGCGAGGCGCAGCACGGGCGTGCCCTCGGCCACCACCTGGCCCGCCTCGCCCAGGATGGCGGTGACGAGGCCGGCGCCGGGGGCGCGCAGCGTGGCGTAGTCCAGGCGGTTCATGGCCAGGTCGCGCTGGGCGCGGGCGGCGGCGAGGCGCTGGGCGGCGGCGCGGGCGGTGGCGTCGCGCGCCTCGTGGAAGGCGCGGGCGACATGGCCCGCGGCCAGCAACTGGCGGGAGCGCGCGGCCTCGGCGGCGGCCTGGGTGGAATTGGCTTCGGCGGAGAGTACCTCGGCCTCGGCCGCGGCGAGGGAGAGTTCCAGGTCCCGCGCCTCAAGCCGGAAGAGGGGCTGGCCGGCGGTCACCTCGGCGCCCAGATCCACCAGCCGTTCGGCGATGCGGCCGGAGGCGCGGAAGGCCACATCGGCCTCGCGCCGGGCGCGCAGCGTGCCGGTGAAGGCGGGGCCGGCCTCGGCGGGGAGATGGGCGATGCGGGCGGCCTGGACGGCGCGAGGCGCCTCCTCTGGCGGTGGTGCGCTGGATTCCGCCTGGGGGAGGCAGGCCGAGAGCAGCAGCGCCGCGGGGATGAGGGCAAGGCGTGTCATGGGGGAGGCTCCGTCGCTGGAGCCTGATTATGCTATCCTCTGACGATTTTCAACAATCATCAGTCAACAAATCACCGATAAAACACTCGGCCATCACTCGGGCACCCGCAGCGCGTCCATCAGCAGGTCCATCGCCTCCTCAAGCTCCTGCTCCATGGCGCTGGGCGCTTCGCCATGGCTCAGGCAGTCGGCGATCAGCAGCGGGTGCATCCAGATCATGGTGCAGTGGTTGAGGGCGACCGCCGTGCGGGCCGGGTCGCGGCGGCGGAAATGCCCGGCTTCCATGCCTTCCGCCAGCAGCCCCGCCAGCACCGTCCGCACCGTTTCCACGAAGCGCTCGATCACGCCCCAATGCTCGGCCATGGCGGCGGCCACCATGTCGTGCAGGCGCTGCTCGCTGATGAAGAGGTCCCGGTCGCGCACATGCAGCAGCCGCAGGATGGCGCGGATGCGCGCCTCCGCCGTGCCGGGGCCGGCGGCGAGGTCGCGCACCTCCGCCTCGATCCCGGTCAGCAGGCGCTGGGCGATGGCCTCGTTGATCGCGCTCTTGGAAGGGAAGAAGCGATACACATTGGCCGGCGACATGCCGCATTCGCGCGCGATGTCGGCCACCGCCGTCTTCTGGTAGCCCAGGCGGCGGAACAGGCCTTCCGCCGCGTCGGCGATACGGGCGCGCGTGATGGCCTGGCTGTCGGGCATGTTCATGGGGCTACCACCGGCGCAAGAGAAGAGTGACGAAATTCGTCATCCAACATGGGGCCTGGTCGCCCCCCGGCGCAAGCCCCCACCTTTCCCCCATGCGCCCCACGGGGCAGGATCGCGGCGGAGGAACCAACATGACCCAGCCGCTCCCGCTCCATGTCGAGCACATCTTCACCATGGACATCACCGTGGGCGCCCCGCAGATGGCGGGCAAAGGCGCCGATGGCATGGATCTTCGGATCGTGCCGGTGACCGGCGGCGTGGTCTCCGGCCCCGCGCTTCAGGGTGAGGTGCTGGGCGGCACCGCGGCCGACTGGCTGCGCGTGGAGGCCGATGGCACCGCCCATATTGACGTGCGCCTGACCATCAAGGCGGCCTCGGGCGGCCTCGTCTATGTCCAATATGCCGGCATCCGCACCGGTGCGCCCGAGGTGCTGGCGCGCCTGGGCGCCGGCGAGGCCGTGCCCGCCAGCGACTACTACTTCCGCACGCTGATGCGCTTCCAGACCGTGGCACCCGATCTGGCCTGGCTGAACCGCACGCTGGGCGTGGGCGTGGGCCAGCGGCCGCCCTCCGGGCCGCGCTATGACATCTACGCGGTGCGTTAGGCGGCAGCTCCGCGCTTGGCGCATGATGGGGTGACGGCCGGGACATGCGCGGCCACGAAATCGCCCCATCATGTCCGTCATGCCGCCCCTTCCCAAGGGCAGTTTCGCCCTTGGAGAACATCATGATTCAGCGCCTCGGCCTCATCCTCGTCCTGTCCGGCCTGGTCCTCATCCTCGGGGTGGTGGGCCTGATGCTCACCGATGGCATCACCCCCGGCCGCTTCGCCCCCGGCTTTGCCGCCATCGGGGCGGCGCTCGGGGGCGTGCTGCTGGTGGTGGGCCTCTTCTCGCTCGAACGCGGGCGGGACCAGGGGCCGGAACTGGGCTGAGGCTCAGCCCTTTTCCGGATACAGCGCCAGCAGCGACGCCTCATCCGCCGCGCAGCGTCCGCGCTCCGTGATCAGGCCCGTCACCAGCCGGGCCGGCGTCACGTCGAAGGCGGGGTTGGCGGCCTCGCTGCCCTCGGCCACCACGCGCACCGTCTCGATGCGCCCGTCCGCGGTGCGGCCGGTCAGTTCCGTGACTTCCGTGCCGCTGCGTTCCTCGATCGGGATTTCCGCCACGCCATCGCGCACGCGCATGTCCAGCGTGGAATGGGGCAGGGCGACCCAGAAGGGCACGCCATTGTCCCGCGCGGCCAGCGCCTTCAGGTAGGTGCCGATCTTGTTGGCCACGTCGCCCGTGCGCGTCACGCGGTCGGTGCCGACGATGACGATGTCCACCTCGCCATGCTGCATGTAGTGGCCGCCGGCATTGTCGGCGATGACGGTGTGCTTCACGCCATGCGCGCCGAGCTCAAAGGCCGTCAGCGCGGCCCCCTGGTTGCGCGGCCGGGTCTCGTCCACCCAGACATGCACATCCAGCCCCGCATCATGCGCCATGTAGATGGGGGCGAGTGCCGTGCCCCAGTCCACGGTGGCGAGCCAGCCGGCATTGCAATGCGTCAGCACGTTCACGCGGCCCTTCTTCGCCGCGATCTCCTGCAGCAGGGGCAGCCCGTTCTCGCCGATGCGGCGGCAGGTCTCGGCGTCGTCATCGGCGATGGCGGCGGCCTCGGCATAGGCCGCGGCGGCGCGGGCCTCGGCGGGCAGGTTGTGCAGCTTGGCCCGCTGCCGGTCGAGCGCCCAGCGCAGGTTGATGGCGGTGGGCCGCGTCTCGGCCAGCGCCTCCAGCACGGCGTCGAGCTGTGCGGGATCCGCGCGCATGGCCAGCGCCACGCCGTAGGCGGCGACGGCACCGATCAGCGGCGCGCCGCGCACCTGCATGGAGCGGATGGCATGCGCCGCCTCCTGCCAGGTGGTCAGGCGCAATTCCTCCACCACCCAGGGCAGCTTCGTCTGGTCGAAGATGCGCACGCCCCAGCCATCCGAATCGAGCCAGACGGAACGATAGGCGACGCCGTTGATCTTCATCGTGCAACCTTCCGGTACCACATGGGTTGGCAGGGAAACCGGCCCCTAGATGCGCGCCTTCGCGCCCGGGGCCAAGCCGCAAGAAGGAATTTCCATGAACCGTCGTTTTCTCCCCGCCGCCGTGCTGGGTGCGGGCCTGCTTCTCTCCGGCCCCGTGCTGGCCGACCAGGACCGTCCGCCCGCGGGCAGCCTCGCGGCCTCCGAGGTGCTGCGCCAGGTGGAGCAGCGGCCGGACTTCGCCTCGCTGCACGACATGGAGTGGGATGACGACGGCTACTGGGAGATCGAATACGTGACGCGCGACGGCGGCAAGCGCACCGTGCGCCTCGACCCGCGCACCGGCGCGCCGCGCGGCCGCTGACCCTGAGGCCGGCGGGTGTGGCGCCGGGTCACACCCGCTGGTGCAACGCCGCGATCAGGGTGAAGAGGCGGCGCGCCGTCTCGAAATCCACCGCGATTCGGCCTTCCAGGCGTGACATCAGCAATTCGGCGGCCTCGTTGTGCAAACCACGGCGGCCCATGTCGATTGCCTGCACGCGTGCCTCCATGGCGCCATGGGTCACGGCCTCCTCGTGGTTTTCCACCAGCATCAGATAGTCCTTGATGAGGCGGCGGAAGGGGCCGAGCGAGAGCACGATGGCCCGCAGCGCCACATCATCCGCGCGCCGCACATCCAGCACCAGCCGCCCCTCGCGCACCATCAGGTGCAGCGCGAAGGGGCCTTCGCCCATGCCGGCGGGATCGAAACGGTTGCCACGCAAGAGGTCCTCGATGGCTTGGCGGCGATCGGCCTCGGCATAGGCGGAAGGCGGAGGTGGCGCGTCGGGCAGTTCGATCCGCACCAGGTGACGGTCGGGCACCTTCAGGTCCTGGGGTCTTCGGCCAGGCGGGGCTTGGCGTCGGGCGGCGGGCGCTGGTCATTGCCGGTGATGCCCAGCCGCAGCATGAGCCCCACCGTCGCCCCCTTCACCGGCCGCAGCAGCAGCGTGGTGAAGATCGTGATCAGCGGCAGCCACACCACCATGTGCACCCAGATGGGCCAGCCCCAGTGCCGCTCCACGAAGAGAATGGGCGGCAGCAGCAGGTGACCCACAATGAAGATGGTGAAGTAGGGCGGGGCGTCATCGGCGCGGAGCTGGCCCAGCGGCGCGTGGCAATGCCCGCATTCCTCGGCCACGCGCAGGAAGCCCGAAAAAACCTTGCCCTCGCCGCAGACCGGGCAACGGTTGTTCGCACCTCGCCACAGCGCGGTGGCGAAGGGCGGGCGCGGATAGCCGGGCGGCACCGCCGCGCGGGGCGGGGACCAATGGATCGTCTCGGCGGGGGTCGGCGGTGTGGGGGTCATGTTGCAATGCACAAAGGAGCGGAGAGGAATGGACCGGCGAAAAGATCATGGCAAGGAAATCCGCCCGATGCCATGCTCGACCACATGAGTGAGCGCATCCTTGTCATCAATCCGAACACCTCGCATGCCTGCACCGCAGGGATTGCGGAGGCCGTCTCCCCTTTCAACGCGCCCGGACTGCCGCGGTTGGACGTGGTGCAACTGGCCGATGACGAGGGCCCGCCAGCCATCGTCACCTGGCGGGACTGGTTCGCCGTGGCCGAGCCCCTGTGCCGGACCATCGAGCGCGAGGCGGCCGCCGCCTACATCATCGGCTGCGTGAGCGACCCGGGGCTGGAGGCCGCGCGCACCGTCACCGACAGGCCCGTGCTGGGCATGTTCCGCTGCGCCGTGGCGGCCGCGCTCACCCGCGCCGAGCGCTTCGGCGTGGTGGGCTTCACCTGGCGCTCCGAGCAGCGGCAGCGCCGCGCCCTGCAATCCATGGGGGTGGAGGGGCGCATGGCGGGCTGGCTGCCGCTGGACCTGCCCATGGAGGTGCTGACCGACCCCGTGGCCCCGCAGGCGCGCATCGCCGAGGCGTCGCGCCGGCTGGCGGCCGAGGGCGCCGAGGTCATCATCCTGGGCTGCGCCGGCATGGCGCGGCATGTGGCGGTGGCGGCCGAGGCCTCCGGCCTGCCGGTGATCGAGCCCTGCCAGGCGGCGGCGGCGGCGGCGCAGCTTGCCGTGATCGGCGCGCGCCAGCCGGCCCTGACGGCATGAGCGGGGCGGAATTGCTGCGGCGCTACTACGCCGCCTTCAACGCGGGCGACTGGGACGGGATGGCGGCACTGCTGACCGAGGATGTGGCGCATGACGTGAACCAGGGCGGGCGCGAGACGGGCCGCGCCGCCTTCCGCGCCTTCCTGGACCGGATGGCCCACCACTACGCGGAGCGGGTGGAGGACCTGGTCGTGATGGAAAGCGCGGATGGCGCCCGCGCGGCGGCGGAATTCACCATCCATGGCCGGTATCTGGTGACGGATTCCGGCCTGCCGGAGGCGCGGGGGCAGACCTACGCGCTCCCGGTCGGCGCCTTCTTCGAGATCGCGGGTGGGAAGATCGCCCGCGTCACGAATTTCTACAATCTGAAAGAGTGGATCGCGCAGGTCGGGTAGCGGATTGGCGGGCGGCTGATTCACGCCTTCGGTGATTCCACCGAAGGCGATCAGACGCTCAGACCCACTCCGGCTCCTCCACCGCGTCCACCTCGATGTTCACCACCACCTCCTCCGTGCCGCTGCGGACCAGGACGCAGTGCAGTTCCTCCGTGTCGGACGCGTTGAGTTCCTGGTGGGGCACATAAGGCGGCACCTGGAAGAAGTCGCCGGGGCCGGCCTTGGTGATGAATTCCAGCCGGTCGCCCCAGCGCATCAGCGCATGGCCGCGCACGATGTAGATGATGCTCTCCAGCGGGCCATGGTGATGCGGCCCGGTCTTGGCCCCCGGCTTGATGAGGTTGGTGCCGGCCCAGAGATGGGTGGAGCCGGTCTTGCTGCCGCTGATGGCGGCCATGCGGCCCATGCCCAGCGTCTCGGGCGTGTCGGCGCTGCGCTCGGCGGAGAGGACGCGGCGGATGCCGTGGTGGCGCCAATAGGCGCCGGACTGCTTGATGGAACCGTCGGGCATTTTCACATCCTATGAACGTGCATTCCTGGGGCGGCATTGTAGCCCTCCGCCGTGGAATGTCACGCCTTGAATGCGAAATTCTTGCGCAAGTAATTACGCGAACGGCGCGTGATATTACTACAACCCCAGCCGCGCCCAGGCCGCCCGCTCCTCCGCCGCCAGCGCCGCGCCCTCCAGCAGCGCGGCCCCGCCCCCCAGCAGCGAGAAGGGAAAGCGCCGCCGCCGGGGTCCGATGGGCACCAGCCGCGCCGTCTCGCCATAGCGGCGCCTGGCTTCGCCGAGCGCGTCGCCCAGCCCGTCGCATAGCCCCAGCGCCAGCGCCCGACGCCCGGCCCAGAAGCGGCCGGTGAAGACCTCCTCCTCCGGCGCCGTCAGCTTCGCGCCGCGCCGGGCGCGCACCCAGTCCTTGAACTCGGTGTGGAGTTCCTCCAGCAGCGCGTCGAGGCGCGCCGTGTCTTCGGGGCGCTGCGGGCGGAAGGCGTCGTTCAACGTCTTCTCGGTGCCGGCGGTGCGAAGGCGGCGCTCCACCCCCAGCCGCGCGATGGCCTCCTGGAAGCCGAAGCCCGAGGAGACGACGCCGATGGAGCCCAGGATGGAGGCCGGGTCCGCCACGATCTCATCCGCCGCGCAGGCGATCCAGTAGCCGCCCGAGGCCGCTGCGTCCTCGCAGATGGCGATGACGGGCTTCTTCTTCTCCTCCGCCAAGTGCCTGATGCGGTTTGCGATCAAGGCCGACTGCACGGGCGAACCACCCGGCGAGTTGATGGCCAGGAACACCGCCGGCGCGCGCTTCATCCCGAAGGCGCGCTCCAGCACCGGCGCCACGCCCGCCAGGTTCAGGCCGCTGATCACGCCGCCCCGGGCGGCGATCATCCCCTCCAGCCGGACCAGGGGGATGACGGGGGGGCGGGCGCGAAAGGGATTCCACATGCGGCCAAGATGCCCCCCCGGTGCATCGGCGCAAGCGGCGCCCCACATGGAGGGCATGGAAAACACCCGTGACATCCTGCTGGCCACGCGGCGCATCGCCCTGGTCGGCGCCTCCGACAAGCCGCACCGCGCCTCGCACGAGGTGATGGGCTTCCTGCTGGCGCGCGGCTACGAGGTGACGCCCGTGAACCCCGCCCTGGCCGGCCGCGAGATCCATGGCCAGCGCGTGGTGGCGAGCCTGGCCGAGGCCGGGCCGCTCGACATGGTGGACATCTTCCGCCGCAGCGAGGAGGCCGGGGCGGTGATGGACGAGGCGGTGGCGCTGGGCGCCCGCACCCTCTGGCTGCAATTGGGCGTGGTGGACGAGGCGGCCGCCGCCCGCGCCCGTGCGAAAGGGTTCGCTGTCGTCATGGACCGGTGCCCCGTGATCGAATGGCGCACACAGGGCCTGCCACCCCGTGTGACCCCTGTATGAACTTCTTGAAATCCACCCGCCGTTGTTCCACCTGCTGCGCCCAGGGGAGCACGCGAATCGCCCCCCGCCCCAAGAGAGGACACCCATGACCGACGAAGAGCGCCGGATCATCACCGACTACGTGCTGCGCGTGGCCGGCGCGCAGCCCGCGGCCACACAGGCCGCCCCCGGCCGCATGCCCAACACCGGCGCGGCGCCGACGCAGCCCCTGCCGCCGGTGGAGCCGCAGGCCGATGCGCTGATCGCGGAGCTCTTCGCCAAGCACCCCGAGGCGCGCTTCCGCATCACCCAGACCGCCTTCGTGCAGGAGCACGCGCTGGTGGCCGCCCAGAACCGCATCAAGGAGCTGGAGTGGGAGCTGGAGAAGGCCCAGCGCGAGGGCCAGGCCGCCCAGAACCGGGGCTTCTTCGGCTTCGGCGGGCAGAAGCCCGTCTCCATGCCGCCGCGCCCGGAGCCGCAATTCCCCCCTGGCCACAACCCGCAGGCCCTGCAGGGCCGCCAGGGGCCTGGCTTCCTGGGCACGGCCATGATGACGGCGGCCGGTGTCGCCGGCGGCATGGTGCTGGGCAACATGCTGATGGGCATGATGGGCGGCGGCGGCGCGCAGGCGGCCGGCGCCTCCGGCGGCGATTTCGCGCAGGAGGCGGTGCCCGCCTCGTCGCCCTGGACCGACCCGGGTGCGGCGGCCGAGCAGCAGGGCTGGGGCACGCCGCAGCAGGATGCCGGCGGCGGCTATGACGACATGGGCGGCCAGGACGCGCATGGCGCCTATGACGATGCCGGTTACGATGATGGCGGCGGCTTCGACGACGACCTCTGAGCCCTGACGGCTCTTTGTCTTTGCGCCTGGGGAGGGGATAACCATCTCCATGCGCATCCCTGATCTCGACCTCGACCTGCTGCGCGGCTTCGTGACGGTCGCCGAGCGCGGCGGCTTCACCGCGGCCGGACAGGCGCTGGGCCTCACCCAATCGGCCATCAGCCTGAAGGTGAAGCGGCTCGAGGATTTGCTGGGCGGCCCCGTCTTCCTGCGCGGCGCCAAGCGCGTGGCGCTGACGCCGGAGGGCGAAACCCTGCTGGCCTATGCCCGCCGCATGCTGGCGCTGAACGAGGAGGCGGTGCGCCGCTTCGTCACCCCCCCCGTGGAGGGCCGCCTGCGCCTGGGTGTGGCCGACCATTTCGTGCCGCGCCACCTGGCGCCCGCGCTGGCGCGCCTCTCCCGCACCTGGCCCGAATTGCGGATCGAGGTGGAGGTGGGCCGCAGCCACGAGCTCCGCGCGCGCCTGGCACGTGAGGAACTCGATCTTGTGCTGGGCAAGCGCCGCGATGGTGAGACGGAAGGCCGCGTCATCTTCACCGAGGCGGTGGTCTGGGTGGCCGCGCCCGATTTCGCGTGCCCGCCCGGCCGGCCCCTGCCGCTGGCCATGCTGCCCCAGGGCTGCATGTTCCGCGACCGCGCGCTGACGGCGCTGGCGCGGGCGGGCGTGGCGTCGGAGGTGGTCTACACCTCGCCCAGCCTCATGGGCGTCGCGGCCGCGGCCGAGGCGGGTTTTGCCGCCAGCGTCATGGGCCGCACCGGCCTGCCCGAGGGGCTGGTGGAACTGGACCACCTGCCCCCCTTGGGCACCGCCGAGATGTGCCTCTTTGGCGATGCCGCCGGGCAATCGCCGGTGGTGGAGCCGCTGCTGGAGTGGCTGCGGGGGGTGTGAGCCCCCCCGCGCGTCGTTCAGGCCGCGCTGCGTTCCAGCAGTTCGATCGAGATGTTCTCCGGCCCCTTGATGAAGCAGATATGGATCCCCGGGCGCGCCTCGTTGGGCTCCATTGTGAAGACCACGCCCTTGGACTTCAGCTCCGCCACCACGGCATCCAGCCCCTTCACCGCGAAGCCGAAATGATCAATGCCCTTGTTCAACCCATCGGGCGCCGTGAGGTCGCTGGCCTCCGCCTGGGTGATCAGGATGGTGGCGCCGCCCAGCTTCACATCCACCCGCGGCTTGCCCGTGGTGATGCGGCCGGTGATGGCGCCGCCCAGCATGTCCACGAACCATTGCGCGGCGGCCTCATGGTCAGCGGCCCGGAGGTGGATGTGGTCATAGGTGAGGTTCATGGGATGTCCTTTCAGGCGAAGCGGAAACGGCCATTGCTGACCACGACGATGTCGCGCTCGACGACGCGGGCGCGGAAGGCGGCCCCGCCTTCCTCGCGCCAGATCTCGGTGCGGATGGTCTCGCCCGGATAGACGGGCGAGGAGAAGCGCAGATCCATCCGGCCGAACCGCGCGGCGTCATAGCCGCACATCTCGCGCAGCAGGGCGTGGCAGACCACGCCGAAGGTGCAGAGCCCGTGCAGGATGGGGCGGGGGAAGCCGGCCTTGGTCGCCACATCGGGGTCGATGTGCAGCGGGTTGAAGTCGCCGTTCAGGCGGTAATAGGCGGCCTGTTCGGGGCGGGTGGCCAGGTCGCAGGTGATCTCGGGCGCGCCCTTGGGCTCCGGGTGCGGGGGCTTCACGGGGCCGGGCTTGCCGCCGAAGCCGCCATCGCCGCGGGCGAAGGTGGTGCTTTCGAGTGTCGCGATCTTCTCGCCGGTGGCGGCGTCCAGCACCACGCGGTCGGAGTAGATGAGCGCGCCCTTGCCCGGGCCGCGGTCCACGATGCCGGTGACGCTGGACCGCCCGATGATCTCGCCCGAGACGGGCACGGGCCGGTGCAGGATGAGCGATTGCTCGCCATGCACCACCTTCACCCAATCCACCCCAGTATCCGGCGCCTTCAGCCAGAAGCCCGGATAGCCCAGCACGACGGGCATGGAGGGCAGGGCGGTCATCTGCGGTTCGTAGGTGTAGGGAAGCTGGGCCTTGTCCATCGGGTCCTGGCCCAGGCCGACACTCAGGTTGTACAGCGCCACATCCTGCCAGCGCAGCACCTGCCGGATTTCCGGGATGGGGTAGTTCAGCAGATGCTGTTCGTCGATCACGGCGTGATCTCCAGCACGGCATCGGCGGCATAGGCGCCCTCGCCCTCGGGCAGCACCAGCAGCGGGTTGATGTCCACGCCCGCCAGGCGCGGCCCGGCCGCGGCGGCGAAGGCCGAGAGGTTGGCGAGCGCCTTGGCCAGCGCCGCCACATCCGCCTTCGGGCGCCCGCGCGCGCCGTCTAGCAGCGGGAAGCCCTTGAGCGAGCGGATCATCTGTTCGGCCTCCGCCTCGCCGAAGGGGCAGCGGCGGAAGGCGACATCCTTCAGCACCTCGATGAAGATGCCGCCCAGGCCCACCATCGCCACCGGCCCGAAGACCGGGTCGCGCAGGATGCCGAGCGCCATCTCGGTGGCACCCTTGATCTGCTTCGCGACCAGCACGCCCTCGATATGCGCGGTGGGGGCCTTCTCGCCCGCGCGGCGCAGCAATGTCGAAAAGCCCTCGCGCACCGCGTCCAGGCTGTTCACGTCCAGCAGCACGCCGCCGATCTCGCTCTTGTGGAGGATGTTGGGCGAGAGGATCTTCATCACCACCGGGAAGCCGAATTCGCGGGCGGCGGCGATGGCCTGGTCCACATCGGCGCAGGCGCGCTCGGGCACGGCGGGGATGCCGGCTTCGGTCAGGATGCGCTTGCCCTCGGCCTCGGTCGGCGTCTTGGCGGGCAGGGTCACGGCGGGGGCGGCGGGCGGTGCCGAAGCCACGCGCGCGAAGGCCTCGCCGAAGCGGCCCATGGCATGGAGCGCCGCCACGGCGCGCGTCGGGTCCTCATAGATCAGGAAGCCGTCCTGTTCGTATTCGCGCACCATCTCGTCCGAGGCGATGATGCACAGCGCCCAGAGCCGGTCCGGATGGTCCTTCATCACGGCCTTCATCTGCGCCCGCACCTTGGGCGCATTGGTCTTGGACCCGCCGACCTGGGTGAAGAAGCCGAGGCAGGAGGTGTAGCCGCCTTCCTCCACCATGGAGCGCGTGAATTCGCCGATCAGCTCGATCTGGTTGAAGGCCTGGGCCGTGCAGTCCACCGGGTTGCGCGGGGCGCAGAAGGGCACGAAGCCACGCAGCTTCGCCTGGGCGGCCTCCGGCATGGCGGGCATGGGGAAGTCGAGGCTCTCCGCCACGTCCGAGATCAGCACGCCCGCGCCGCCCGAGACGGTCATCACGCCCAGCGTGTTGTTCACCGGATAGATGCGCTTCGTCGCCGTATAGGCGATGTCCAGCAGCTCCTCCGTGTTGCGGGCGCGGACCACGCCATATTCGTTCAGCACCGCATCCGTCACCGCGTCATCGCCCGCGATGGAGGCGGTGTGGGACTGCGCGGCGGCGCCGCCGAGTTCGCTCTTGCCCACCTTCATCATCACGATGGGCTTGCGGTTGCGGCGGGCGAGGTCGAGGGCCGCCAGGAATTTGTCGCTCTCGCGGATGCCCTCGGCATAGGCGCAGATCACGTCCACGTCCGGCGAATGGGCCATCCAGCCCAGCACATCGCCCAGCGCCACCTCGGCCTCGTTGCCCGTGGTGACGACGACGCCCGTGCCGATGCCGCGCTTGCGCGCCAGCGAATAGACATGGGTGCCATAGGCGCCCGATTGCGAGGCGATGCCGATGCGCCCCGCGATGGGCCAGCCCTGCTCGAAGCTGGAGGAGAAGATCGGGTAGAAGCCGATCGCGTCATTGAACAAACCAAGGCAATTGGGCCCGAGCATGCGGATGCCGTGACGCTTCGCCGCCGCCACCATGCGCGCCTGCGCGGCCGCACCCTTCTCGTCCACCTCCGCGAAGCCCGCGGTGAAGACGATGGCGGCCTTGGTGCCCTTCTGGCCCAGCGCCTCGATGGCCTCGATCGCGGCCTCGCCGGGCACGGCGATCAGGCCCACATCCGGCGTCTCGGGCAGGCTCGCCACATCGGCGAAGGCCTTGATGTCCTGCACGGAAGGCCGCTTCGGGTTCACCGGGAAGATGGTGCCCTTAAAGCCGCGCTGCTTCATGTAGGCGATGGGCCGGCCACCGATGCGCGTGGCGTCATCCGAGGCGCCGATGATGGCGATCGAGCGCGGCCGGATCATCGGGTCGAGCGTGGAGAAGTCCATGTGACAGGCGTTCCTGTGTTCTTGCTTGGTCAGGCGTCGAGCAGGCGGCGCAGCACCGGCACCGCCCGGTTGAGGTCATCGAGCGGCACATGCTCATGCGGCGTGTGCGCGGTCACCATCACCGAGGGGCCCAGCACCACGCAGGGCGCCAGCGCCTGGAGTTCCGAGGCATCGGTGCCATAGGGCGCGGTGCGGGGTGCGGCGTTGGTGGCGCGCATGGCGGCGCGGATCAGCGGGTGCTCCTCGGGCAGTTCGGGCGGGCGGCCTTCATAGGCCTCCTCCAGCGTGATGCCCTGGGCGCGGGCGGCGCGGCGCATGGCCTCCACCACGGGCGCGGGGTCCACGCGGGCGGAATAGCGGAACTTGATGCGGGCGGTGGCGCGCGGCACCGTCACGTTTACCGCCGTGCCGTGATTGTCCAGCACCAGGTTGAAGTCGCTGAAGGGCGGGTCGTAGGCGGGGTCTTGCAGCGTTTCGTCCTGGCGCAGGCGCTCGAACATGGCGCGGGCTTCCACCAGGAAGGGGATCAGCGCCCAGTTCGCGTTGCGCCCCTGGCCGGTGGAGGAATGCGCCTGCACCCCCTCGGCCGTGGCGGTGAAGAGCACATGGGCGCGGTGGCCGCGCACCGGGGTCAGCGCGGTCGGCTCCGCCACCACGATGCCGCGCAGCTCGGCGCGGCGGGCCAGCGCGGATTGCTCCGCGATCAGGCGGGCACCCTGCTTCGTGGTTTCCTCGTCGGTGGTCAGCAGCAGCGTGGCGCGCGGCGCGGCGCGGGCGGCCATGACGCAGGCGGCGACCGGCCCCTTCATGTCCACGCTGCCCAACCCGTGCAGCACGCCGTCGCGGATCTCGCCGGACCATGGGTTGGTGGTCCAGCCCGTGTCGGGCACCGTGTCCATGTGGCCGGAGAGGGCGATGCCGCCCGGGCCGCCCTTGTGCGCCACGATCACGCATTTCGGCACGCCTGCGGGGTCGGTGAAGTCCAGACGCTCCACCTCGAACCCCTCCAGTTCCGCGACCAGGCGTTCGGCCACGGCCAGGTTGGACACGAAGCTGCGGCTGTCCATCCGCACAAGGTCGGCGGCCAGCCGCGCGAGGTCGTTTTCCATGGGCGCGAGGCTTGCCCGAAGCGCCGCCGCGCGCAACCCTCCCGCCCCGCATGACCCAGTATCTCGACCCCCGCACCGGCACCACCTGGCCCCTCGAAACCCCCCGCTGGTGCGGCGAGGGCAGGGCGCCCCTGCTGCTCACCGACCTGCCCGGCATCGGCCGCGACGACATCGCGACCGGCGTGCGGAGCATCTGGCGCTACGCCGCCGCCTTTCCCTTCCTGCCGAGGGCACCCATCACCATGGGCGAGGGTTGCACGCCGTTGGTCGAGACGGCGCTGCCGGCCGGCACCGCCCTGCTGAAATGCGAATGGTTCATGCCCACGGGCAGCTTCAAGGACCGCGGCGCCTCCGTCATGCTGTCGCTCCTGCGCGAGCAGGGCATCACCGCCGTGCTGGAGGACAGTTCGGGCAATGGCGGCGCGGCCGTTTCCGCCTATGCGGCCGCCGGCGGCATGGCGGCCACCATCTTCGTGCCCGCCAGCACCTCGCCCGCCAAGACGGTGCAGAGCCGGGCGGCGGGCGCCTCCATCACCCTCGTCCCCGGCACCCGGCAGGATTGCGCGGAAGCGGCCGAGCGCGAGGCGGAGCGCATCTTCTACGCCAGCCACAACTGGCACCCCTTCTTCCTGCAAGGCACCAAGACGCTCGCCTATGAGCTGTGGGAAGACCTGGGCTTCGTGGCCCCCGACAACATCATCATCCCCTGCGGGGCAGGGTCGAACGTGCTGGGGCTCTATATCGGCTTTTCCGAGCTGCTGCGGGCGGGGCAGATCGAGCGCCTGCCGCGCCTCTTCGCCGCCCAGCCGGCGCATTGCGGGCCCATCGCGCGCGCCGCGCTCGGCCTGCCGGCCGAGGACGCTAAGCCCACCATCGCGGAGGGCACCGCCATCGCCCAGCCGCTGCGCCTGCCCGAATGCGTGGCGGCCCTTCATCAATCGGGCGGCGGCGCGGTGCTGCTGGAGGAGGCGGAGATCGCCGAGGCCTCCTTGATGCTGGCGCGCCGCGGCATCTATGTGGAGCCCACCTGCGCCCAGGCGGCCGCGGGCTTCGCGCGGCTGTTGTCCGCCGGACAGATCGCGCCGGGCGAGAGCACGGTGGTGGTCCTGACCGGCACGGGGCTGAAGGCCACGCCGCGCTACGCCGAAATGCTGGGGGTCGAGATCTGATGAAACGCGTTGCCCTTCTGGGCTTTTCCATCGAGTGCAACCGCTTCGCCCCCGTGGCGACCGAGGCCGACTTCGCCGCGCGCTGCCTGCTGCGCGGCCAGGCCATCCTGGAGGATGCCCGCAGCCCCGCCCCGCGGGCGCTGGGCGAGATGCCGGGCTTCGTCGCCGACATGGACGCGGCCGGCCCGTGGCAGCCCCACCCTTTGCTGCTCGCCATGACCGAGCCCAATGGCCCGGTGGACCACGTCTTCTTCCTGCGCCTGATGGACGAGTGGCGCGAGGGCTTGCGCCTGCTGCGCGGCCGGGTGGACGGCGTCTATTGCGTGATGCATGGCGCGGGGCTGACCACCGTGCTGGATGACCCGGAGGGCGCCATCCAGGCGCTGATCCGCGCGGAACTGGGCGAAGTGCAGCTGGTGTGCAGCTACGACCTGCACGTGAATGTCAGTGACGCCAATGTGGCGCTGAACGACGCCTTCGTGGGCTACCTCACCAACCCGCATCTCGACATGCGCGAGCGTGGCGCCGAATCCGCGCAGCTTCTGTGCCGGCTGATGGGCGGCGAGCGTTTCGTGCGCGCCCATCGCCGCCTGCCTATCGTGCCGCCCACCGTCTCGCTGCTGACGGCGGCGGGGCCTTATGCGGAGGTCATCAACCTCGGCCAGGCGCGCTGCGCCGCTGACCCGCGCATCGTGAACGTCTCGGTGATGGCGGGCTTCGCCTATAGCGACACGCCCTTCAACGGCATGTGCGCCATCGTCACCGCCACGCACCAGGGCGCGGCGGATGCGCTGGCCGACGAACTCGCGGATGCCTTGTGGGAACGCCGCGCCCGCTTCGTGGCGGCGCTCACGCCCCTCGAGGAGGCGACGCAGCGCGCACTCACCACCGATGTCCCGCTCGCCTTCGCCGATGTGGCCGACAACCCGGGCGGCGGCGGGCGCGGCAACACGATGTGGCTGCTGGAGGCCTTCCACCGCGCGGGCGTGCAGGGCGCGGTGTTCGGCGTAATCCATGACCCGGAGCTGGCGCGCGAGGCCCATGCGCTGGGGCAGGGCGCCCGCTTCGAGGCGCGCTTCAACCGTAACAGCGGCCAGGACCCCTTCTCCCGCCCCTTTTCCGCCGAAGCCGAGGTGGTGGCCCTCTCCGACGGCAAGGTCACGGGGCGGCGCGGCATCTTCAAGGGCACGGCGATGCGCCTCGGCGCCACGGCGCGGCTGCGCCTGGGTGGCATCGAGGTGGTCGTCATCGAGGGCCGCACCCAATGCGCGGACCCGGCCTTCCTGGAGCACCTCGGCATTGACGTGGGCGCCGCGCGCTGCGTCGTCGTGAAGTCGCGCGGGCATTTCCGTGGCGGCTTCGACGAGTTCTTCGACCATTCGCGGATTGTGGAGGTGGACGCGCCGGGCCTGACCTCGCCCATCCTTTCCCGTTTTGAGTGGACCAAGCTGCCCCGCCCCGTCCTGCCGCTCGACGAGGAGAGCCAGTGGCGCTGAGAGGTGTTCTCGCCGCGCTGATCCTGCTCGCCGCGCCCGCCTGGGCGGATGAGGCGCATTGCGCCGCGCTGCGCCGCCTGCTGGCCGAGGCGCCGCAGGGCTTCGGCGGCGTGGCGGAGGGTGACCTCGTCTTCCCGGGCGCCCTGCGCGCGGCGCGTGACGGCACCCGCTTCGAGGTGACGCTGCTGCAGCACGAGGAAACCCGCGCGCCGGCCCCTCGCCTCTACCGCCAGCTCCGGCGCGCCATTCCCGAATGCCTGCCTGGGGCCGAGGCGCTCGGCGAATCCCGCATTCCCGCGCGCCACGCCATCGCCTGGGCCATGCCCGGCGCGGAGGTCGAGATGTGGCTGGACCGCCCGCCCGGCGCGGGCCACTACGCGCTGCATATCGCCGTCGCAAGGACGCAAGCCCGATGACCTTGGATGACCTGCCCACCCCCTGCCTGGTGCTCGACCTCGGCGTGCTCAAGCGCAACCTGGCGCTGATGGAGCGCGCGATGGCGCGCCACCCGGGCGTGGCGCTGCGCCCGCACCTGAAGACGGCGAAGTCGCGCGAGGTGGCGGAACTGGCGGCGCCGAACCACGGCCCCATCACCGTCAGCACGCTGGCCGAGGCGCGGTATTTCGCGGACGGCGGCTGGCGCGACCAGATCTACGCCGTGGGCATCACCCCGCAGAAGCTGGACGCGGTGGCGGCGCTGAATGCGGCTGGCGCGGATGTGAAGGTCATCACCGACGATGTGGAGGCGGCCGGCGCCATCGCCGCCCATCCCGGCCCGCTCCGTGCGCTGGTCGAGGTGGATGTGGGCGAGGGGCGCGGCGGCGTGCCGCCCGCCGAGGCGCTGCCGGTGGCGCGCGCCCTGGGCGGCAGGCTGGCCGGCATCTTCACCCATGCGGGCCATTCCTATGGCGGCCGCAGCGCGGCGGAGATGGAGGCCATCGCCGAGCAGGAACGCGCGGGCGTGGCCGGTGCGGCGCAGGCGTTGCGCGAGGCGGGGCTTTCCGTGGACATCGTGAGCCTGGGTTCCTCGCCCACCGCGCTGCACGCCAAGTCGCTGGCCGGGATCACGGAGGTGCGCGCGGGCGTCTACATGTTCGGCGACCTGTTCCAGGCGCAGCTCGGCACCCATCCGGAGCAGGACATCGCCGTGACGGTGCTGACCAGCGTCATCGGCCGCAAGCTTGCGCGCGGGGCGCTGCTGCTGGACGCGGGCGCGCTGGCGCTGTCCAAGGACCGCAGCACGGAGAAGGCGCCGCGCGACTACGGCTTCGGGCTGGTGCTGGACCTGGACGGGCAGCGCGCGCATGGCGAGGCCATCATCACCCGCGTCCACCAGGAGCATGGCGAGGCGAGCCCCATGCCCGACCTGCCCGTGGGCACGAAGCTGCGCGTCGCCCCCAACCATTCCTGCCTGACGGCGGCGGCCTATGAGCGCTATCATGTGGTGGACGGATCACGCCAGGTGATCGCCACATGGGGGCGCGTGAACGGATGGTAGCACGCCACGAGGACTGGTCGGCGCTGCGCGCCAGCGAGACGGCGCGGATGCTGGACGCCTGCACGCAATGCGGCGCCTGCGCCGAGGCCTGTCCCATGCTGCCCTATGCGCCGGCCGCCGCCGGCGCCGCCGCGCCGGACCTGGTGCGCGGCGTGCTGGGTGCGCTGACGGGCGGGCCGAGCGACCCGGCCGCGCTCGGTTGGATCGCCGCCTGCACCCGCACGGGAAGCTGCAATGCCGCTTGTCCGCACGGGGTGAACCCCATGCTGATGCTGCGCCTGGCCAAGTGGCGGGCCAACGAGACGGGTGCCCTGCCCAAGCGTGACGCGTCCGAGACCATGTCGCGCGTGAAGGTCTTCGCGCGGCTGGGCTTCACCGAGGAGGAGCAAAGGGAATGGCTGTGACCGAGAACCTCTTCTGGTATGGCTGCAACATGACGCGCCATGGCGAGATCATTCGCCTGAGCCAGCGCCTGCTGGAGGCGGTGGGCGTGGGTGCGGCGCCCGTCGGCGGTCCCGGCGCCTGCTGCGGCAGCCCCAAGGAAAGCACGCCGCGCATCGCGGAGGGCATGGCCGACCGCACCATGGACAAGTTCGCGGCGAGTGGTGCCAACCGCGTCATCACCTGGTGCCCGTCCTGCCACATGAACCTCGACGATTTCATGGGGCAGTCGAAGGAACAGGACTTCGACAGCCGCCACCTCTGCGAGGCGCTTTGGGAGCGGCGCGAGGCCCTGGCCCCGCTGCTGATCCATCCGGTGAAGACGCGCTTCCTGGTGGACCGGCATGTGGGCTTCCACAAGCAGGTGCCGGTGAACGACATCATTCCCGGGTTGCTTTCGATGATCCCGGGGGCGGAGCATGTGGATCACAAGCTGCGCGGCGCCTCCTACATGTGCTTCGGGCTGGCGAATGTGCCCGGCGCCCTGCCGGACCATCTGCGCGCCACGCTGGACGCGGTGCGGGAGTCGGGCGCGGACACGCTGGTGACCATCTTCCACTCCTGCCACCGCGAGATGGTGGGGCTGGAGCGCGACCATGGCGTGCGCGTGCTGAACTGGGTGCACCTCCTGGCCGAGGGCATGGGCTGGGACTACAGCGACGACTACAAGACCTGGCGCAACGCCGAGGACAAGCTGACCGCCATCGGCCCCGACCGCGTGGCCGAGGCCGGCGAGGTGGCGGTGCGCAAGCTGGTCCTGCCCGAACTGGAACGCCCCCGCCCGGTGTGACGAGGGGCCACGGGCCGTGCCCGTGATGCCCGGAAAGCCCCGATCGGCGGCGCGGCTTCGCCGCGCCAACGGGGAAGCCCCGGCAGGATCAACACCAAACCGGGGCCCCCACGAAAGCGCAAAGCGATTTCGTGGGGAATGGAGACGGGGCCCCCCGCGAAAGCGCAAAGCGATTTCGTGGGGAGTGAGACGGGGCCCCCGCGAAGGTTTCGGCGGCGCTCACGCCGCCGGCGTGACGTCCGCCGAAAACTTCGTGGGGATGGGCATCAGCCCATCTGCAAATCCATCCCCGCCGTCAGTTCGATCCACTTGGCCCGCACGCGCTCGATCGCCGCGCCGAAATCCTGCGGGCCGAGCCAGATCGGGTCCGTGTCCATCTGCCGCAGCCGCGCCTGCAGCGCGGGCCGCGCCATGGTCTCGCGGAAGGCCTCGGCCAGGCGGGTGTGGACGCGCTCGGGCAGGCGGGCGGGGGCGAGCATGCCCACGAAGCCGCTCCAGCCGCGGCCGATGTCGTGCCCCTGCTCGACAAAGGTGGGAACCTGCGGCAGTCCGCCCGCCCGCGCATCGCCGAGTGCGGCCAGCGGGACCATGGTGCCGCTCTCGATATGCGGGCGCATGGTGGTGAGGCTGTTGATGCCGCAATCCACCTCCTGCCCCAGATAGGCCGAGAGCATGGGCGCCTCGCCGCGATAGGCCACATGCGTCATGCCGAGGTTGAGCTGGTTGTTCAGCGCCAGCGCGAAGACATGCGCGCTGGACCCGGCGGCCCAGGAGCCGAGGTTCAGCCCCCGCCCACGCCGCGACTGCTCCCGCGCGAAGGTGATGAACTCCGGCAGGTTGCGCGGCCCGAGCGCCGCCCGGCTCATGAAGATCAGCGTGGTGGTGCCCATCTGGCCGATGGGCGTGAAGTCGCGCACCGCGTCATAGGGGTTCTGCCGCAGCACCACCGGCGACTGCACCAGCGAGGTGATGGTGAAGAGCAGCGTGTATCCATCCGCGGGCGCGCGGGCCACGGCCTCGGCGCCGATCATGCCCGCCGCACCCGAGCGGCTTTCCACCACGAAGCTGGTTCGCAAGATCTCGCTCATCGTCTCGCTGACCAGCCGCGCCCAGACATCGGTGGCGCCGCCGGGCGGGAAGGGAACGATGACGCGGATGGGGCGCTCGGGCTGCCAGGCGCCCTGGGCGAGGGCGGGGGCGGCAAGGCTTCCGGCACCAAGGGCCGAAGCCCCCGCAAGCGTGAGCACGCTGCGACGATTCATGTGTGTTTTCCTCCCTTTGGTGGGAGGGAGGTTAGGCAGCCGGGCCAGGGCTTGGGAAGCACCTATCTGTCACGCCCGTCACTTTCCAGGGCATGAAGCGGCGGGGCGGGCGTTACCGCCGCGCCTCCGCGATCTGCTGCGCCGTCAGGGGCGCGTGCGTGCGCTGGGCTTGCGCGGCGGGTGCCGCGGCCTGCGCGACCATGCTGCCGGCCGGGCGGTTGTGGATGAAGCCATGCGTCGGATAGACGCGGCCGAAGGCCTCGGCGCTGTGGCCGACCTGGACGCGCACGCGGGTCCAGTCATTGGCGTCCGAGACGTCCATCACGCGTACGCCGCGCATGACGCTGCCGCGGCGGATGCCGGGGCCACCCCAGTTCGCGTGGTCGATCTCGATGACGCGGGCATCCACCACGCGCGAGACGACGGCCACATGGCCCATCCGCATGCCGCCCGAGGCAGGGAAGGAGAGGATGGAGCCGCGCTCCGGCCGCTGGCCGCGGGCATAGCGCCCGGCGGCATTGTGCCACCAGTCGCGGCCATTGCCGCTGATGTCCATGCCCGTGACCTGGCGCGCATAGGGCACGCAGGAAATGCCACTAGAGGTGGCGGCGCGCTGGCCGGAGGTGGTACGGGCGGGGGCGGGACGGGTGGCCGCGGGCCGGCTGTTGGTGCCCGGATTGCGGGTTTCGGTGCGGGCGTCGCCGCGGGCGGCATAGGCGTCAGGGGCCCAGCTGAGAGCCAGGCTCATCGCGAATATGGCGGCCACACGGCGCATTCCGATCCCTCCTGGACCGCGGCCGACGGATATCGTCGGTGCGTGCAATCCGGGTATGCGGTGGTTGCACGCGGGGCAACCCAATCCACCGATACATGGCGCAATGTGCCGTGATTCGTTGGATCGGAGGTGGGGAGGGCCGCGAAATAAGGACGTCTGTCCTAGAGAGGGCTTGGCCAGCGAATCAGGCAACAGTGTTGCGGCCAAAAAGTCACAGTACAAAAAGTGTAAAAGGCTAGGACTTCGCGGGATATCCGTGCCTCAATCGCGCCTTATTTTTGCCTGAATTCGTTAAGGCGAAATCAATCGCCGTTCGGGCGGGCCCACCCGCCCCGGTTGTAGTCACCAGCCGGGGCGGATGAAGGCTTCGTTACTTGCAGGCCGTGACCATGATCTCAACCAGGTGGCGCGGGCTCGCCATGTTCGCTTCCACGCAGGCGCGCGCGGGGCGGCCGGCACTGCCCAGCCACTCGACCCACACCTTGTTCATGGCGTCGCGGTCGCGGATGTCCTTCAGCCAGATCTGCGCCTGCAGAAGGCGGGTGTTGTCGGTGCCGTTCGCCTCCAGCATGGCGTCGATCTTGGCGACCACCTGGCGGGTCTGGCCCGTGATGTCCTGCGTCAGGTCGTCGGCGGTCATGCCCGCGCAGAAGACGAAGTTGTGATACTCGACGGCACTCGAGAGAATCTCGTTGCTGCCGGTGCGATTGATCTTGCTCATCGGGCGGGTGTCCTCCTGCCTGTGGTGACGCCTCGCGTGTAACCCGCCCGGCCGGGGTGCGGAAGGCAGGTCGCGCTTCCATCGCCATCGCCACTCCGTCTAGCGTCCTGCAACCTGGGCGGGAGAAAGCCATGTCTGATCGTTCGGATTTCGTGCGCGACCCCCTGGAGTTCATGGGGCGGCACATCGTGCGTTGCCAGTTCTTCGACTGGAACAACACGGTGGACATCAGCCAGAGCCGCGCCCACGTCATCACCATCAAGGAGATGCAGGGCCCGCCGCTGGTGCTGAACCGCCCGGGCGCCAAGGTGTTCTATCTCTCCAACGACGTGTCGGGATGCGCGCGCGACGAGCGCCTGCCCATCTTCTGGCTGGGCTACCGGCCCAACAAGGTCACGCAGGGCACGCTCAACAACCAGTCGCGGGTGATGTTCACGGCGAACATGGATGGATGTTCGCTTGGCGTCGGCTCACAGGCGGGCGATGGGGGGTGCCTCGTCATGCACGCGAACAAGGCCCGCGGCATGCCGGACCGCGAGGCGCAGGCCACCGCCCAGCATGGGCAGTTGCAACGGAAGTTCGACGGGCAGGAATTCCACGTCGTGGAGCCCTCCACCTACCTCACGAACGAGGCCGACCCGGGCAAGTTCCTGGCCACCAATTTCGGCATCAACCGCGATGGGTGGTGGTTCTTCTACACCCATAGCTGGCGGCTGAAGACGGGCGGGATGGACGGCTACTACCTGCATGGCGGCACCCGCGAGGCCATCTTCACCCTGGGATAGCGTCTGATCGGCTTTGGTGGAATCGCCAAAGACGTAAATCAGCCGCCCGGCAATGCCTACAGCGTGATCAACGCATGGTGATCACGCTGTAGCCGGGGCCGGGGCGCGCCCGGCCCCGGCCGCGCCGTCACGCCACGGCGTAGGCGCTGCCCGAGGCCGCGGCGCCCATCATCGCCTCGAACACGGCCACGCCATGGATGGCGTCGGCCACCGGCAGGGGATAGGCCGGACCGCCGGCGACCGCGGCGGCGAAGGCTTCCAGCTCCGCGGCCTCGATGTCGGTCACGGGGAAGTCGCGCACCCATTCCTCGTTGCCCTCGCGGGCGCGGAAGAAGAGCTGCTCGTGGCCGCGCAGCTCCACCAGCCCCTCGGTGCCGAACAGTGCCACGCGCCAGAAACGCGGGCTGGCCGCCAGGGTGGCGAAGGTGAGGGTGGCGCCGCTGTCCAGCGTCGCCAGCATGGCGGTAGTGTCGTCAATGGTGGGCAGCACGCGGGCATGGCTCAGCACCCGCACGTCGCGGAAGCGGCCGGCCAGGTTGATGATCATGTCCACCATATGGATGCCCATGCCGCCCATGCCGCCGAGCGGGCTTTCGGCCCGGTCGGCGCGCCAGGCGCCGGGCTTGTAGGCGAAGCCGCCGGGGCCGCTGAACTGGCCCTCCACATGCAGCAGCGTGCCGAGCTTGCCGCCCTCCAGCATCGCCTTCATCTCGGCCACGGCCGGCAGGAAGCGGCGGTTGTGGCCGAGCGCCAGCACCACGCCGGCCTTGGCGCAGGCTTCCACGGCGGCCTCGGCGCTGGCCTTGGTCAGGGTGAAGGGCTTTTCCACGAAGACATGCTTGCCGGCGCGGGCGGCGGCGATGACCTGGTCCGCGTGCTGCGCGTGGGGGGTGGCCAGCACCACGGCCTTCACCTCCGGGTGGGCCAGCACCTGGTCGTAGCTGTCCAGCAGCGCGATGCCCTTCTGCGCCGCATAGGCCTCCGCCTTGCTGCGCGTGCCCGTGCTGCCGGCCACGAAGCGGATGCCCGCGTCATTGCGGCCCTGCACGCTGTCCACCAGCGTCTGGCCCCAGCGGCCCATTCCCACGATCGCGGCGTTCAGCATGGCGTGTCTCTCCTCATAGCGGGTTCTCGAGTTCTTTCGCCCAGGCGCGCATCCGTGTCACCGCCCAGACGCAGACCAGGAAGGCCATGCTGGCCGCGACCAGGGTGGGCACGCGCATGCCGAACAATTCGCCCGCCGTGCCCAGGATCAGCGCGCCCAGCGCCGGGCAGGCGCGGGTGATAAGGCCCCACAGCGCCAGCGTCCGTCCCCGCATGCGGGTGAGCGAGGCCGATTGCGCCAGGGTCTGCACCGAGATGCCGTGCATGGTGGCACAAGCCCCATAGAGCGCCCCGCACAGCACCGCGAAGGCGAAGTTGCCCGTGGCCACGAAGGCCGCCGCCACGCCGGCCTGTAGGGTGACGCCCACCACGGCGAGCCGCGTGGTGCCCTCCAGCCGCCCGCGCGAGGCCACCCAAAGGCCCCCCACCAGCGCGCCCACGCCGATGGCCGCCGTCAGCAGCGCGAGCCCCGCCGCCCCCTGGCCGAACAGCCGGTCCACATAGGGCGGCAGCACCTCCTGCACGCCGCGCAGCAGGATGGCCGTGATGCCCGCGAAGAGCAGGATGGGCCCGATGCCCGGGTGGCTCGCGGCATAGCGCACGCCCTCCACCGTCTCGGCCAGCAGCGAGGCCTCGGGCTTGTGGCCCTGGCGGTGCGTGGGGTCCACGCGCATGGTCAGCAGGCTGGCGGAGGCGATCGCATAGGCCACCATGTTGCACAGCAGGGCCGGCACCACGCCGCCGAGCGCGATCATCGGCCCCGCGATGGCCGGCCCCAGGAAGCGCGCCACGTTGAAGGTGAGCGAATTGGCCGCCACCGCCGCCGGCAGGTCCGCGCGCGGCACCAGGCCCGGCATCAACGCCTGGCGGGCGGGCTGGGCGAAGCTCGCCGCGATGCCGCCGATGACCTCGAAGACCAGCAGGATCTCGATGCCGATATTGCCCGTGGCGACCAGCAGCGCGATGCAGCCCGCCTGCGCGCCGATCACGCCCTGGGCGATCATGGTCAGGCGCACGCGGTCCATGCGGTCCGCCACGGCCCCGGCAATCGGGCTGAAGACGACCGCCGGCGCCAGGTCGCAGAAAGCCACCATGCCGACCCAGAAGGCGGAGCCCGTCAGCTCCCAGGCCAGCCACATGACGGCGATGCGGTGCATCCAGAGCCCGGTCCAGGCCGTGAGGCTGGCCGAGAAGAAGATGCGCGCGTCACGATGAGAGAGGGCGCGCCCGAGCGCGCCGAAGGCAGGCAGGGTCAGCGGCCCCCAGGGGTCGGTGCCGGGGCGGGCGGTGGGGCGGCCGGCGCGGTCTCGCGCGTGTTCGCCCGCACGCATTCATCCACCATCTGCTCGAAGCGGTATTCGCGGCTGAGGCGGTCAATGGGCGCGCGGAAGGCCAGCGAGCCCGTGGTCTCGGAGCCGAGGCGGCTGTTGCGCTCATCCTCGCGGATCAGCTGCCCGCGGTCCTGGCGGGTGATGACCGCGGCGGCCTGGCTGCGGCAGGCGGCCACCACCTCGGGGTTGCTGCTGCGCGCCCCGGGCGGGGGCGGCGGCGGCGCGAAGCCCTGGGCGCAGCCCGCGAGCAACAGGGCGGGCAGGAGCAGGGCGGCGGCGCGGGGCATGTGCGGGGCTTTCGTCAGGCGGGCACGCGGGATGCGTCGGGTGGAAGGGTCCGCGACAGCATGGCACGCATCGCCCGATCCTCGAAACGGCCCGTGGCGTCAATCGGCGCGCGGGCGGCGGCGGCGAGCAGAAGCGGGTGGAATTCCACGCCCCGCCGGCCAATGGCGAAGAAGCCGCGCAGCCATTCGGCCCGCCCCATGGCCTCGACCAGCGCCAGCAGGCGCAGGCAGAGCGCCACCCCCTCCAGCGAATCGAGGCCGGCATGGCGGTCCATCGCCGCGGCCCAGGCGGCGGCGTCTGGGTCGGTCAGCGCCATCTCGGGCCCATCGGCGAAGGCCAGCAGGCGCGGCGGCCCCCAATGCCCGGCCGAGGCCCCCTCGCGCGCCACCTCCCAGGCGATTTCCAGCGCGGCGGGCGCCACGGCGGGCAGGGCGCCGGCCGCCACGCCGAGCTCATGCCGGAGGGCGCCAGAAGGAAGGGCGGTGGTGCGGACCATTCCCCCCATATAAGGCAGGCGGGGGGATGGTTCACAGGCTGGGCCTCACGCGATTACGCTGGGTTCATGACGAACCCCGCACAACTCTCCGCCACCGACGCCGCGTCGCGCATCGCCGCCGGCACCCTCAAGGCCCGGGACCTGGCGGAAGCCATGCTCGACGTCATCGCGCGGCGCGAGCCGGTGGTGCGCGCCTTCGCCCACCTGGACCCCGCGCTGGTGCGGCGGCAGGCGGCGGCGGTGGATGCGGCGCCCTCCAAGGGGAAGCTGGCGGGGCTGTTCCTGGGCGTGAAGGACGTGCTCGACACCGCCGACCAGCCCTCGCAATACGGCTCCCCCATCTGGGCCGGGCACCAGCCGCGCACGGATGCGGCCTGCGTGGCGCTGGCGCGGCGGGCGGGCGCGGTCATCGCGGGCAAGACGGTGACGACGGAATTCGCCACGCGCTTTCCGGGCTTCACCACCAACCCGCACAACCCCGCATACACGCCGGGTGGCTCGTCCCAGGGTTCGGCGGCCGGGGTGGGGGCGGGCATGCTGCACCTGGCCTTCGGCACCCAGACCGCGGGCTCCATCATCCGGCCCGCGGCCTTCTGCGGGGCGGTGGGCTTCAAGCCCAGCTACGGCACGCTGCACCGGGCCGGCATGAAGGTGATGAGCGAGAGCCTCGACACCATCGGCATCATGGCGCGCAGCGTGGCCGATGCGGCGCTGGGCATGTCGGCGCTGACCGGGCTGGACCACGGCCCGGCCGAGGCGCCCCGCGCGCCGAAACTCGCTTTGGTCATGGGCGCCATGGAGGAGGCCGGCCCCGAGACCGCGCCCCATATGGAGCGGGTGGCCGAGGCCGCCCGCCGCGCCGGGGCGACCGTGACGCCCGTCACGCTGCCCGCCCTGTTCGACGCCGCCTTCGCCGCCCATGCCCATGTCATGCACATGGAGAGCGCGCAGGCCCTGGCCTGGGAGATCGACCACGCCCGCGCCCAGCTCAGCCCCGCCATGCGGACCAACATGGACTGGGCCATGGCCGAGCCGCCCCAGAAGCTGGTCGAGGCCCGCGCCGCCTTCGCCGCCGCCCAGGCCGCCTTCGCCGAGGCCATCGCGGGCTATGACGCGGTGCTGACGCCCTCCGCCCCCGGCGAGGCGCCGGAGGGCATCGCTTCCACCGGCACCCCCGTCTTCAACTCGCTCTGGACGCTGCTGCACACGCCCTGCGTCACCATCCCGGCGGGCACGGGTCCGCGCGGCCTGCCGCTGGGGGCGCAGATCGTCACCCCGCGCGGGCAGGACGCGGCGGCACTGATGTGGGCCGAATGGCTGCGCCGGGCGCTGGGCTGACCGCCATGGCGACCCCCATCCTCATCGCCGGCGGCGGCATTGGCGGGCTGACGGCGGCACTGTCCCTCAAGGCCGCGGGCTTCGCGCCGCGCGTGCTGGAATCCGCGCGCGAGGTGCGCCCGCTGGGTGTCGGCATCAACCTGCTGCCCCATGCGGTGCGGGAGCTGACAGAGCTCGGCCTCGGCGAGAAGCTGGCCGGGACGGGCGTCGCCACCAAGGAGCTGCGCTACGTCTCCGCCCATGGGCAGGAGATCTGGCGGGAGGATCGGGGCCTCGCCGCCGGCTATCGCTGGCCGCAATACTCCATCCATCGCGGCGAATTGCAGATGCTGCTGCTGGCCGAGGCCCGCGCGCGCGGCATCGCGGTCGAGACCGGGCAGCGCGTGGTGGGCTTCGCGCAGGATGCGGAGGGTGTGACGGCGCAGCTGGCCGGCGGCGGCACGGCGCGGGCGGCGGCGCTGATCGGCGCGGATGGCATCCACTCCGCCATCCGTGGCCATTTCGCGCCCGATGAGGGCCTGCCCAGCTGGTCGGGCGCCATGCTCTGGCGGGCGACCACCGTGGCCCCCAACTACCTGACCGGCGCCACCATGGTGCAGGCCGGGCACCACGCCCAGAAGTTCGTCTGCTACCCCATCCGGCAGTTGCCCGATGGCATGGCGGTGATCAACTGGATCGCGGAGATGCGGCCCGAGACGGCACCCGGCCGCGAGGACTGGAACCGCGAAATAGATCGCAACATCTTCCTCCCGCATTTCGAGGGCTGGAACTGGGGCTGGCTGGACGTGCCCGGCCTGATCCGCGGGGCCGAGCGCGTCTATGAATTCCCCATGGTGGACCGCGACCCCCTGCCGCGCTGGACGGAGGGGCGCGTGACGCTGCTGGGCGATGCGGCGCACCCGATGTACCCCATCGGCTCCAACGGCGCGTCGCAGGCGGTGCTGGATGCGCGGCAACTGGCGCTGCACCTGGCGCGCGCGGCGCGGATCGAGGACGGGCTGGCCGCCTATGAGGAAGCCCGCCGCCCGCCCACCGCGAAGCTGACGCTGGCCAACCGCGAGCTCGGCCCCGACCTGGTGCTGGAGGTGGTGCATCGCCGCGCCCCTGACGGGTTCAAGGCGCTGCACGACGTGATCTCGCACGAGGAGCTGGCCGGCACCGCCGCGCGCTACAAGAAGCTGGCGGGCTTCGACCCGCAGCTGCTCAATGCGCGCGAAAGCTGGAGCCCGTGACGCGCTTCGACCTCCTGGTCGAGGGCGTCACGCTCATTCCCTCCGCCTTCGAGCCGCCCGTCACCAACGCCAGCATCGGCATCACGGGCGGGCGTTTCGCCCATGTGGGGCCGGCGCTGCCCGGCGCCACCGCGGCGCGGCATCTGCGCCTGCCCGCGCATCTCGCCTTTCCGGGGCTGGTGAACACCCACCTGCACAGCGCGCTCGCCATGGTGCGCGGCACGGCGGAGGACATGGGCTTCGCGCCCTCCTACACGCGCGGCGTGCCGCAGGCGCAGATGCTCTCGCCCATGGAGGCGGTGGCGCTGGCGCGGCTGGGCGCGCTGGAGGCGCTGCTGTCCGGCTGCACCACCATCAACGACGTCTATGTCCACGCTTTGCACAGCCTGCCCGCCATCGCCGATCTCGGCCTGCGGGTGGTGGGCTGCAACCGCATCCATGACGTGGATTTCGACGCGGTGCTGGAAGGACGCTGGGAGCACCGCGAGGCCATCGGCCGCGCCATGCTGGACGAGGCCGAGGCCATCATCGGGACCCTGCACGGGCAGGGCCTGATCACCGCGCAGATCGCCCCGCACGCGCCCGACACCTGCTCCACCCCGCTGCTGCGCCAGGTGGCGGAGATGGCGGCGCGCACGGGGCTGACGGTGCAGACGCATCTCTGCCAGAGCCCCGCCGAACTCGCCCGGGTGAATGAGCGCGAGGGCTGCACGCCTGTGGAACTCCTGGCCCGTGTCGGCCTGCTGGACGAACGCCTGCTCGCCGCCCACTGCATCCATGTGACCGAGGCCGACATCGCCATGCTCGGCGCGGCGCGGGCGCATGTGGCGCATATCCCGAAGAACAACGCCGCCTCCGGCCGCTATGCGCCGACGCGCGCGCTGGTGGAGGCGGGCGCGCGGCTCACCCTCTGCACCGACAACCGCCATGGCGACATGATCGAGGCCATGCGCTGGGGCCTCGCCATGGGGCGCATCCAGGCGGGCCGCGTGGATGACGGCTGGCAGCCCGAGCACATGCTGCACGCGGCCACCGAGGCGGGAGCCGTGGCGCTGGGCCACGCGGGTGAACTGGGCGCGGTGCGCGAGGGCTGGCGGGCGGATCTGGCGCTGGTGGATCTGCGCCGCCCGCACCTCATTCCGCACAATGACCCGCTGGGCACGCTGGTGCACACGGGCATGGGGCGCGACGTGACGCATGTGGTGGTGGAGGGCGCGCTGGTGGTGGAAGACGGCCGCCCCACGCGCTGCGACATGGACGAGGTGATGCGCGAGGGCGCGGCGGCGGCGAGCGCCGTCTGGGCGCGGGCGCAGGCAATGGGAATGACGACATGAAGACCGCCTTCATCGGCCTTGGCAGCATGGGCGGCGGAGCCGCGCTCAGCGCGCTGCGCTCCGGCCTGGACGTGACCGGCGTGGACCCTTCCGACCGCGCGCGCCAGGCCTTCGGCAACCGCGCCGTGGCGCGCGGGGCCGACCTCGACCCCGGGCAGGACGCGGTGGTGGTGCTGACGGTGAACGCCGCCCAGGCCGAGGCCGCGCTCTACGGCGCGGAGGGCGCCGCGCAGCGCCTGGCGCCGGGCGGCGTGGTCATCTGCTCGGCCACCATGGCGCCCGCCGATGCGAAGCGCCTGGCCGCCGAGGCCGCGGCGCGGGGCCTGCTCTATCTCGACGCCCCCGTCTCCGGTGGCGCCGCCGCGGCGCGCGAGGGCCGCATGACGGTGATGGCGAGCGGCAGCGACGCCGCCTTCGCCGCCGCCAGGCCCGTGCTGGACGCCATCGCGGGCAAGGTCTGGTCGCTGGGCGCGGAGCCGGGCCAGGGTGCCGCCATGAAGGTGGTGCACCAGCTGCTGGCCGGCGTGCACATCGCGGCCGCCGCCGAGGCCATGGCGCTGGCGCTGCGTTCGGGCCTCGACCCCCACACCGTCTATGGCGTGGTGACGAGCGCGGCCGGCAATTCCTGGATGTTCGAGAACCGCATGGCCCATGTGCTGGCGGGTGACGACACGCCGCTTTCGGCCGGCGACATCTTCGTGAAGGATCTCGGCCTCGTGGAGGGCATGGCGCGGGAGGCCGCGCTGCCCGTGCCGCTCGCCGCCCAGGCGCTGCAATTGTTCGTGGCGCAGCGGGCGCTGGGCCATGGCGGGCGGGACGATGCCTTCGTGCTGCGCGTCTGGCAGGCGCTGGCGGGCTTCGCGCTGCCGGGCGAACCCGGCGGGGCGGAACCGGTCAAGCCCGGTCCGAAGTGACCCAGGGCAAGGGCGGGTCGTAGTCCACGCCCAGGAAGACGAGGCCCTCCGGCGGGGCGGTCTGGCCGGCGCGGCGGCGGTCGCGCCCCTCCAGCAGCTCGCGCGGCCAGGAGACGGGTCGGCGGCCCAGCCCCACCATGTGCAGCGTGCCCGCCAGGTTCCGGATCTGGTGGTGCAGGAAGCTGCGTGCGGAGGCGTGGATGACCACCTCCTCGCCCCAGCGCGCCACGTCCAGTCGGTCCAGCGTGCGGATGGCGTGCTCCGCTTGGCAGGAGGCGGCGCGGAAGGCGGAGAAATCGTGCTTGCCCAGCAAGGCCTGCGCGGCCTCATGCATGGCGGCGGCATCCAGCGGCAGGGGCACATGCCAGACGCGCCCTTCCTCCAGCGCGGGTTTGGCCGGGCGGTTCAGGATGCGGAAGCGGTAGTGCCGCCGCACGGCCGAGAAGCGCGGCGACCAGCCCTCGGGCGCGAGGCAGGCCGCGCGGATCGCGATGCGGTGGGGCCGCAGGTGGAAGTCGAGTGCCGCGCGCAGCCGGGCAGGGGGGAGGTCGGCGGCGAGGTCCAGATGCACCACCTGCCCCTCGGCATGCACGCCCGCATCGGTGCGGCCGGCGGCGGTCGCCAGCGGGGTGGCGCCGCCATTCAGCGTCGTGGCCGCGGTCTCGATCGCTTCCTGCACGGACATCCCGTTGGGTTGGCGCTGCCAGCCTACCAGGCCCGCGCCGTCATACTCCACCAGCAGGGCATAGGCGGTCATGCGCCGAGCTTGGTGCCGGGCGGCAGGTTGTAGCCGCGCAGGAAGGAATCGGCGTCGAGCGGCGCGCGGCCGGGGCGTTGCAGGCGGGTCAGGCGCAGGGCGCCCGTGCCGCAGGCCACGGTGAAGCCGTGCAGGATGGTGCCGGGCGGCCCGTTCCCCTCGGCGGGTTCGGCGGCCAGCACGCGCAGCGCCTCGCCGCCATGGGTGAAGAAGGCGCCGGGCCAGGGGTTCATGGCGCGGATGCGGGCGTCCAGCGCCGTGGCGGGCTGCGTGAAATCCAGCGCGCCATCGGCCTTGGTCAGCTTGGGCGCGTAGGTGACGCCCGCCTCGGGCTGCGGCGTGGCGGGCGGGTTCTCGTCCAGGGCGCGCAGGATCAGGCGCGCGCCCATCTCGGCCAGCGCGTCATGCACCTCGGGCGTGGTGGAGCGCGGCGTCAGCGGGAGCGCCTCGCGCCGCAGCATGGGGCCGGTGTCCAGCCCCTCCTCCATGCGCATGATGGTGATGCCCGTCTCGGCATCGCCATGCAGGATGGCGGCATGGATGGGCGCGGCACCCCGCCAGCGCGGCAGCAGCGAAGCATGGATGTTGAGGCAACCACGCCGGGGCGCCTCCAGCATGGCGGGCGGCAGGATCAGCCCATAGGCCGCCACCACCGCCACATCGAGGTCGAGCGCCGCGAAACCCGCGTGTTCCGCCGCGTCGCGCTTCACCCGCGCCGGCGTGCGGACGGAGAGGCCCAGTTCCAGCGCCGCGCGATGCACGGGGCAGGGGGTCTCCCGCTGGCCGCGCCCGGCGGGCTTGGGCGGCTGGCAATAGACCGCCGCCACCTCATGCCCCGCCGCGTGCAGCGCCCGCAGCGCCGGCACCGCGAAGTCCGGGCTGCCCATGAAGGCCAGGCGCAGCTTCGGGCTAATCGCGGCTCTCCCGCGCCTTCAGTTCCTTGGCGAGCTTGCGCAACAGCATGTTGCGCTTCAGTGCCGAGAGGTGGTCCACGAAGAGCACGCCGTTCAAATGGTCAATCTCGTGCTGGAGGCACACGCCCAGCAGCCCGTCCGCCTCGGCCTCGCGCTTCGTGCCGTCCAGCTCCAGCCAGCGCAGCTGGATGCGCGCCGGCCGCTCCACATCCGCATACTGGCCGGGGAGCGAGAGGCAGCCCTCCTCGCGCACCTCCATCTCGCGGCTGGCGGCGATGATCTCGGGGTTCACCAGCACCATGGGCGCCGGTGCCTCCTTGCCCCCCACATCCACGACGATGAGGCGCAGGTCCGACCCCACCTGGGGTGCGGCCAGCCCGATGCCGGGGGCGGCATACATGGTGGCCAGCATGCGCGGGGCCAGCGCCCGCACGGCATCCGCGTCGCCGGTGGACACGGGGCGCGCCTTCTTCCGCAGCCGCGGGTCGGGCACGTAGAGGATGGGGAGGGTTTCGTCCGTCATGACCGGCGCGGAGGTAGCCCCGCACGCGCCGCCTTGCAACACGACCCGGGGCGGGCCAATTCTGCGCGGTGGCGCGCCGCCTTTCCGGGGCGCGCCGTGGCTCGCTGCGGTCAGGAGGCCCCATGTCCCGTTCCTCGGTGTTCGGCTCGCCCTTGTTCCTGGGCTTCGACCACCTCGAGCAGATGCTCGACCGCGTGCAGAAGAGCGCGGATGGCTACCCGCCCTACAATATCGAGCAGACGGGCCCCGCGCGGCTTCGCATCACGCTGGCGGTGGCGGGTTTCGCCATGGAGGATCTCGCGATCACGCAGGAGGACAACCAGCTCGTCATCCGCGGGCGGCAGCGCGATGACACGGAAGGGCGGGTGTTCATCCATCGTGGCATCGCGGCACGGCAGTTCCAGCGCGCCTTCGTCCTGGCCGAGGGCATCGAGATCGAGGGCGCCTTCCTCGACAACGGCCTGCTGCACATAGACCTCCAGCGGCCGATGCCGGAGGTGAAGGTGCGCTCCATCCCGATCGGCCGGCAGGGCGCGGGGCCCACGCGGCCGGTGGTGCAGCAGCGGGTGCGGCGGGAGGAGGAGTAGCGTCCGATCGCCTCCGGTGGAACCACCGGAGGCGTGAATCGGCCGCGCGGCCGGCACCCTCCGAGACTTGCGGCATGCCGGGTCGCGCCCTAATCGGAAACGAAGAGGGAGACCCGCCATGGACCAGCCGCTGATCGCCGCCGACCCCCACGCCGAAATCCGCGAGGAGGTCCGCAAGCTCTGCGCGCGGTTCCCCGGCGAGTACTGGCGCGAACTGGACACGCGCCGCGGCTATCCCACCGAATTCGTGAAGGCGCTGACCGAGGCGGGCTATCTCGGCGCGCTGATCCCCGAGGAGTTCGGCGGCGCGGGCCTGCCGCTCTCGGCCGCCGCCGCCATCCTGGAGACCATCCACGCCGAGGGCTGCAACGGCGCGGCCTGCCACGCCCAGATGTACATCATGGGCACCATCCTCAAGCATGGCAGCCCGGACCAGAAGCAGCGCTATCTGCCCGGCATCGCCAGCGGCGAACTGCGCCTGCAGGCCTTCGGCGTGACGGAGCCCACATCGGGGACCGACACCACCAACCTGCGCACCTTCGCCCGCAAGGAGGGCGACAAGTACATCGTCAACGGCCAGAAGATCTGGACCAGCCGCGCCGAGCACAGCGACCTGATGCTGCTGCTGGCCCGCACCACGCCCAAGGACCAGGTGGCGAAGAAGACCGAGGGCCTCTCCACCTTCATCGTGGACATGCGCACGGCCAAGGGCCTCACCATCCGCCCCATCCGCACCATGATGAACCACAACTCGTGCGAAGTGTTCTTCGACAACATGGAGGTTCCGGCCGAGAACCTGGTGGGCGTCGAGGGCCGCGGCTTCCGCTACATCCTGGACGGGATGAATGCCGAGCGCCTGCTCATCGCGTCGGAATCCATCGGCGACGCCAAGTGGTTCACCCAGAAGTCGGTGGCCTATTCCAAGGAGCGCGTGCTGTTCGGCCGTCCCATCGGCCAGAACCAGGGCGTGCAGTTCCCCATCGCCAAGGCCTATGCCCAGATGCGCGCGGCCGAGGCCATCGTGAAGCAGGGTCTGGAGAAGTTCGAGGCCGGCATCCCCTGCGGCGAGGAAGCCAACATGGGCAAGATGCTCGCCGCCGACGCCGCCTGGGCGGCGGCCGAGGCCTGTGTGCAGACCCATGGCGGCTTCGGCTTCGCCGAGGAATACGACGTGGAGCGCAAGTTCCGCGAGGCGCGTCTCTACCAGGTGGCGCCGATCAGCACGAACCTTGTGCTTTCCTACATCGGCGAGCATGTGCTGGGCATGCCGCGCAGCTACTGATGGCGGCTTCGGGGGCGGGTGCGCCCGCCGCCTGGCGCCTGCATGACACCCCGCCGCCCCCCCTGCTGCTGGCCGCGGCCTTGCAGCAGGCGGGGCTGGCCGCGGTCACGCTGGGCTTTCCCCTGCTGGTGGCCGAGGCCGCCGGCGCCGACATCGCGCTGAAGGCCGCGGTGCTGCAATGGTCCATGCTGGCCATGGGCATCGCGACCCTGCTGCAATGCTGGGGGCGCTGGGGCATCGGCTCGGGCTATCTCATCTGCGGCATCTTCACCGCCATCTACCTGCCGCTCTCGGTCGTGGTCGCGCAGCGCAGCGGGCTCGCGGACGTGGCGGGCATGACGATCGTGGCCGGCCTGACGCAGATGGCGCTCTCGCCCTTCGTGCGGCGGCTTCGCAACCAGGTGCCCAACGAGATCATCGGGCTCATCGTGCTGCTCGTCGGGCTGGCGCTGGGCATCCTGGCCGTGCGTCTCATGGCCCTGGGCTCGCCCTCCGAGCCGGCGCTGGGCCTTGACCGCACGGTGGCCATCACGACCTTCGGGCTGATCGTGGGCCTCGCCATCTGGGGGCCGCCGCGCCTCCGCCCGCTGGCGGTGCTGGCGGGCATGCTGGGCGGCACGGCGCTGGCGCTGCTGCTGGGCAGCGCGCCCGAGACGCCCGGTGTCCATGGCGTGAGCCTGCTGGACGGCCCGCCCGTGCTGCCCAGCTTCAACTGGGCCCTTCTGCCCGGCTTCCTGCTGGGCGCGCTGGCGAGCCTGGTGCGCTGCATGGGCGACGTCATCGCCGCCCAGCGCGCCGAGGATCCCAACTGGACCCGCCCCGACCAGCGCAGCATCCGTGGCGGCGTGCTGGCCGATGGCATGGGCACGGCCCTGGCCGGGTGCATGGGCCTGCCGGGCATGAACAGCTACACGGGCAGCGTGGGCCTGGCCGTGGCCTCGGGCGTGCGGTCGCGCGTGGTGGGGCTGGCGGCGGGCACCATCTGGGTGGGGCTGGCGCTGATTCCCTCCGCCGGCGTCTGGATGCTGCTGATCCCGCAGGGGGTGCTGGGCGCGGCGCTGCTCTACGTCTCGGCCTTCATCATCGCCTCGGGCTTCATCACCATCACGCAGCGGCTGCTGGACCAGCGGCGGACGGTGCTGCTGGGGGTCTCGCTGGTGGTGGGGCTGTCGGGCGCGCTGATCCCCGGGCTTTACGCGGACCTGCCCTTCGCGGTGCAGGCGCTGACCTTCTCCTCGCTGCCTTTGGCCCTTGCCGTCGCGCTGGTGCTGGGGCCGCTGCTGCGGATCGGCCTCGCGCGGGAGGTGGCGCTGGAATGGCGCCCCGCCCAGGGCGTGCCGGCCCTGCTGGAGGCCGCGCGCGCGCCCTTGCAGCAATGGGGCGTGCGCCGTGCGGTGGCCGACCGGGTAGGCGCCGCGCTGGAGGAATTCGCCCTGCTGGCCGAGGAGGACATCGCCGCCGGCGGCGCGGTGCATGTCCGGATGGAAACCACCGACCCGGTGCTGCGCCTGACGCTGTCCTGGCAAGGCGCGCCCATCACCCCCGCCGATGCGGCCACGCCGCCCGACGAGCCGGACCTGCGCCGCGTGGCGCTGCTGCTGCTGCGCCACAAGACGGATGCGATGCGCCTGCGCCCCGGGGCCGAGGCGCGGCAGGAGGCGGTGCTGGAGTTCGACCAGGATTGAGGCCGATCACCCCTCGGCTTCGCGCCGCTGGCGGAGGAATTCGGGCCCGCAGGAGAGCCTGCGCGCCAGCGGGGTCTCCGGCGGGATGGCGCGCCAGAACGGGGTGGCTTCGTCGCCCGCGGCCAGCCGCTCCAGGGCGCATTCGGCCAGGATGCGAAGATGGATGGCCGTCGCCACGGGGCAGGTCGCGTCCGCGCCGTGCTCCCGCGCCAGCGCCGCGCGCAGCGCCACCGGATCGGTGCGGGTGCCGGGGGCCAGGGCCCTGATCCGCTCGGCCAGCAGCGCCGGGGAGGGGATGAACAGGCGCTGCCCCGCCTGCGCCCCCGCGAAGGGCTTCTCGAGCACCACGACATGGGGCGGCCTGGCCCCATGGAACTTCTCGGTCCAGCTCTTTGCCATGGGGCGAGCTTAACGCGCCCGCGCGGCGGTGGCATGTTCCAGGTCAGGAAAGTTTGGGGGAAGCGCATGACGCCCGGAAAGCCACTTGAAGGCCTGCTAGTCATCTCGATGGAACAGGCGGTGGCGGCCCCCACCTGCTCGGCCAAGCTGTGCGACGCGGGCGCGCGCGTCATCAAGATCGAGCGTGCCGAGGGGGATTTCGCGCGCGGCTATGACGCCGCCTGCAACGGGCTTTCCACCTACTTCGTCTGGCTGAACCGCGGCAAGGAGAGCATCTGCCTCGACATCAAGCAGGAGGCTGACAAGGCGCTGCTGGCCCGCCTGCTGGAGAAGGCCGATGTGTTCATCCAGAACCTGGCACCCGGTGCGATGGCCCGGGCGGGCTTCGGCAGCGCGGAACTGCGCGCGAAGCATCCGCGCCTGATCACCGTGGACATCTCGGGCTATGGCGAGGAGGGCGAATACGCCTCCATGAAGGCCTACGACTTGCTGGTGCAGGCGGAATCCGGGTTGTGCAGCGTGACGGGCCGCGCCGAGGGGCCGGGCCGCGTGGGCGTCTCCGCCTGCGACATCGCCTGCGGCATGAACGCCCACGCCGCCGTGCTGGAGGCGCTGATCGAGCGCGGCATCACGGGCCGCGGCAAGGGTGTCGCCGTCAGCCTCTTCGACGGCATGGCGGATTGGATGAACGTGCCGCTGCTCTACTTCGAGGGCACGGGCAAGTCGCCCCAGCGCATCGGCCTCGCCCATCCGTCGCTGTGCCCCTATGGCGCCTTCGAGTCGCGGGATGGCGCGCTGATCCTGATCTCCATCCAGAATGAGCGCGAATGGGCGCTCTTCGCCGCGAACTTCCTGGATGACGCCACGCTGACCCAGCGCGACGGCTTCCGCACCAATGTGGAGCGCGTGGCGCACCGGCCCATGGTGGACGCGCACATCGCCGCCGTCTTCGCGTCGCGCACGCGCGAGGAGTGCGTGGCGAAGCTGCAGGCCGCCAACACCGCCTATGGCTTCGTGAACGGCGTGGATGGGCTGGCGAAGCACCCGGCGTTGCGCCGCGTGACCGTGGAGACGGAGCGCGGCCCCGTCGCCATCGCCGCGCCCGCCGCGCGCTTCAGCGATGGGCCGCGCGCGCTGGGCCCCGTGCCGGCGCTGGGCGCGCACACCGAGAAGGTGCGGGCGGAATTCGCCGCCTGAACCGGCCTCAACCCGCCGGCAGGGCGCGGTTGCGCCCCGCCGCCTTGGCGGCATAGAGCGCGCCATCCGCCGCCCGCAGCGCCGCCTCCAGCGCCTCGGGGCGGGGGGCCTCCAGGGTGGCGACGCCGGCCGAGAGCGTCACCCGCTCCTCGCCCCCGCCCGGGTGGGGCACGGCCTGTTCCACCGCGGCCCGCACCCGGTCGAGCACGGGCAGGGCGGATTGCGCGTCCAGCCCCGGCAGCAGCAGCGCGAATTCCTCTCCCCCCATCCGCCCCAGGATGTCGCCCGGACGCATGGCCTGGCGCATGGCATCCGCGGCACCGCGCAGCACCGCATCGCCCGCCGCATGGCCCCAGCCATCGTTGACGCGCTTGAAGCGGTCGAGGTCGAGCATCGCGGCGGCCACGGGCCCGCCGGCGCGCGCGGCGCGCGCCAGGGCCTGCGCCACCTCCTCGGCGAAGCCCGCGCGGTTGGGCAGGCCGGTCAGCGGGTCATGCCGGGCGGCGGCGGCGAGCTGCCCCGCCAGCGCGTTGCGCTCGCGCAGGATGGCCAGCAGCAGCACGGCGAGCGGGATGACGAGGTCCGTGCCGAGCCAGAACCAGTCCAGCAGCGGTGTGCGGGACCCCGCCCAGGTGGTGATCTGCCGGTAGCCTTCCGCCATGGTCAGCGCGGCCAGCAGCAGCAGGTAGAGGATGGCGGCCGCGCGGTAGCCCCAGCCCGTGCCGTGCCGCCCGCGCCCGTGCCGCGCCACGGCCACGGCCGCGACCACGCAGGTGACGGAGGTGGCGGCCCGGAGCAGCAGGAAGCTCCAGTTCCAGGCGGTCATCGAATCCATGTTCAGTCCCGGCCGAGGTCCATTCCGCGCAGGATGGCGTTCCACCCCGCGATCTCGTGCCGGAGATAGCTGCGGATCTGCGAGGGCGCGAGGTCCAGCGGCTCACCGCCTTCCGCCAGGATGCGCGCGCGTTCCTCCGGCCGGGCCAGGAAGCGGCGCCCCACGTCATTGAGCTGCGAGACGATGAGGCGATGCGTGCCCCCCGGCGCCACCAGCACCGAGAAGGTGGACAGCCGCACGCCCTCCAGCGCCGGCACGCCCGGCCAGGCGGTCTGCGGCGCCTCGGTCGTGATGGCCACCGCCCGCACCCGCCCCGCCCGCGCATGCCGCCCGGCCGAGGCCGCGTTGTCGAAGAGCATGTCGCAGCGCGCGGCGATCACGTCGGTCATGGCGGCGTAGGAGCCGCGATAGGGCACGTGCACGAAATCGAGGTCCAGGGTGCGGGCAAACAGCACGGCGGCGATGTGCGAAGGGGTCGCGATGCCGGTGGAGCAGGCCGCGAGGCCGCGCCGCTGGCCGCGCGCGCGCAGCACCAGGTCCTGTACCCGGGCATAGGCGGGGCCCTCGGGGGCCAGCAGAAGCAGCGGCATCGCGGCGGGCAGCAGCACCGGCTCGAAGCTCACCAGCGGGTCATAGCCTGCGCCCAGGATCTGCGGCACCAGCGTCAGCGGGCCGCTGGCCGTCATGATGAGGGTGTAGCCATCGGCCGCCAGCCGCGCGCTGACCTCGGTGCCCATGCGGCCCGAGACGCCCGGCCGGTTGTCCACCACGAAGTTGACGCCGAACACCTCGGCGTAATGGCTGGCCAGGCGCCGTGCCTCGCTGTCCGCCGCGTCGCCGGGCGGGAAGGGGACGATGATGCGGATGTCGCGGGTGGGCCAAGCCTCGGCGGGCTCCGCGCGCGCGACCGCACCCCCGAGGCAGGGCAGCAGCAGCATTGCCATCAGGAGCCATCGCATGGTGCCGAGCCTTGCATCCCGCGCGCGCCATCCGCAAGGCCGGCCTGGGTGGGCAAGGCCGCGCGGCGGGAGTAACCCTGGCGTTGCGATGAACATCCTCTCCATCCAGTCCTGGGTGGCCTATGGCCATGTGGGCAATGCCTCCGCGATGTTTCCCCTCCAGCGGCTCGGCGCCGAGGTCTGGGGCATCCACACCGTCCAGTTCAGCAACCACACGGGCTATGGCGCCTGGCGCGGCCAGGTCTTCGAGGCCGGGCTGGTGCGCGACTGCGTGCAGGGCATCGAGGAGCGCGGCGCCATGGCGCGCTGCGACGCCGTGCTGTCGGGCTATATGGGCGGTGCCGAGATCGGCGAGGCGATCCTGGACGCCGTTGCCCGCGCCAAGGCCGCGAACCCCAAGGCGCTCTACTGCTGCGACCCCGTGATCGGCGATGTGGGCCGCGGCGTCTTCGTCCGCCCCGGCATTCCGGAACTCCTGCGCGACGCGGCCATTCCCCGCGCCGACATCGCGACCCCCAACCGCTTCGAGCTGGAATGGCTCACGGGGCGCCAGGTGACGGACCTCGCCTCCGCCAAGGCCGCCATCGCCGCCTTGCAGGCGATGGGCCCGCGCTGCGTGCTGCTGACCAGCTTCGACGCCGAGGATGCGGAGGGCATCGCCATGCTGGCGGCCGAGGGCGGGCGCTTCTGGCGCGTCACCACGCCGCTGCTGCCCCTGAACGTGAACGGGGCGGGGGATGCCATCGCAGCCCTCTTCCTGTTCCATCGCCTGCGGAGCGGCTCGGCGGAGGTGGCGCTGTCCGCCGCCGCCTCCAGCATCTTCGGCCTGCTGCGGCGGACGGCCGAGGCGGGCTCGCGCGAGATCCTCACCGTGGCGGCGCAGGAGGAATTCGTGGCGCCCAGCCGGGTCTTCGTGACGGAACAGGTTTAACGGCGCGCCCTGCATCCGCCTTCCGGTTCATGCGTTGGGGCAGCAGAGGCGGGCCATCTCGGCGCTGCCCAAAGGAACCTCGCGACATGACCCTTTCCCGACGCCAATTCCCCCTCCTCGCCGCCGGTGCCGGGCTGCTGGCCAGCGCGCCGCTGGCCCGTGATGCCGCCGCCGCCACCGCCACCGAGATCAGCCGCGACGTGGCCGAGGCCGAGCGCCGGCTGCGCGCCATGGAGAACACCGCGCCGCTGTTCAGCCAGGCCCAGGCGGTGCTGATCTTCCCGCGCATCATCCAGGGCGGCTTCATCGTCGGCGGCCAGTATGGCGAGGGCGCGCTGCGCCGCGGCGCCAGCCACCAGGGTTACTACCGCATCGTCGGCGCCTCCTTCGGGCTGCAGGCCGGCGCGCAGACCTCGGGCCTGGCGATGTTCTTCATGACGGAAGCCGCGCTGCGCGCGCTGGACAACGCCGATGGCTGGGAAATCGGCACCGGCCCCTCGGTCGTGGCGCTCGACCGTGGCCTGCAGGCGAACGTGACCTCCACCACGCTGGCCGAGCCCGTCTATGCCATCACCTTTGGCCAGCAGGGCCTGATGGCGGCGCTGGCGCTGAACGGCACCAAGATCACGCGCTTCACGCCGGAGCGGTGATCCGTCCGGCCGCGAGGCCGACACGCCCCGCGTGGCCCCGCGCCACGCGGGGTTTTCCTTGCCCTGAGGGCAGGGTGCCGGACACGAAAAAACCCGCCACCCACCCCGGTCAGGGGCAGGTTGCGGGTCTCAAGGTATAGGCCGCCTGGACACAGGCGCCGGTCCGGAACCTATTTGTTGTTCCGGTCCTGCTCGATCAGCTTCAGCAGCTCTTCCGGAATCGGCTCCTTCGCCACCTCGTCGAACATGGCGTGCAACCCCTGGTCGAGCCAGAGGTCGAACGCCTTGTCCGAGGGTGCCTTGCGGGCGCGCTTCGGAGGGGAGCCAGGCTTGCTCATCCGTGGTCCAGGCCTGTCCGATTCTTCCGTATCGCCGCTCACCGCCGCTCCAGCTGTGCCCCAGCCTTCTCACGGCCAAGCTTAGCCATGACAGGGGCCGCGGGCAAAGCGGAGAGCGCATGAGACGGCACGGAAGCGCGCGCGCGGGGCTTGGGCGCGGCGACGCGGGGCTTCGGGGCCTCGTCCTCGCCCAGCAGCCAGCGGCGCAGCATGGCGCGCGCGCGGGAGACGCGGCACTTCAGCGTGCCGACGGGAACATCGAGCTGCTCCGAGGCTTCCTCATAGGAAAGCCCCTGCACGGAGATCATGATCAGCACGAGGCGATGATCCGCCGGCAGCTTGCCGATCAGGTGGCGCAGCTGCTGGATGGCGAGACCCTCCTCCTGGCCGCCGCTGCGGGCGAGCAGGGAGGCGGGCGCGTCCTCGATGTCCACGATCTCGCGCCGGCGGCGCATGTTGGAAAGGAAGCGGTTGCGCAGGATGCGCGCCATCCAGGCCCCGAAATTCGTGCCGGGCTGGAAGGAGGTCTGGGCAGCCAGCGCGCTGCTGACGCTGGTCTGCACCAGGTCGTCGGCATCGGCGCGGTTGCGCGTCAGGGCCAGGGCCTGCTGCCGCAGGGCGGGCAGGGCGGCGACAAGGAGGTCATGGAAGCTGACCTCGGGTGCGGAAGCGACCATGGTGGCCTCGGCCTGGTCATCCTGGGGAAGGGGCATCGTGGTTGTGTCCGGTGCTCGCATGCCCCCCCAACGCTGAAACCGGGCCTTCATTGCATTAAAAAATTGTAATGTAGTGCGCGAGGCGTGCGGGCAACCAGACCGGACCGACCGCGTTGAGCAGTTGAGATGCCATCAAATACCTGGAGGGGTCCGCAACCTAGGCTCGAGCGCGCGCCGCAAGGCGCTCCGCGCCCGACTGAGGCGTGCGCGCATGGTGCCCTCCGGCACGCCGCAGATCTGTGCGGCTTCCGTGGCGGACATCCCCTGGGCGCCCATCAGCACCACCGCCTCGCGCTGCGGGGCGGGCAGGCTCCGCATGGCGCGCGCCAGGTCGTCCAGGGCCAGGCTGTCCGCCGGCCCGGCCACACCCTCCATCCCCTCCTCCAGCGGCGTCAGCCGCCGTCCCGCGCGCAGGCCGGACAGCCAGGCATGGCGCAGTATGGTGAAGACCCAGGCGCGCAGCTCCCCCACCTCCGTCATGCGGCGTTCGCTGGACAGGGCCCGCAGCAGCGTCTCCTGCACCAGCTCGTCCGCGGCCGCGACGGAGCCGCTGAGCGCCCGTCCATAGCCACGCAGCGCCGGCATCAGCGCGACCAGCGCCGCGCGGAAGGCGACTTCGGCGGGGGCGGCGACCGTGTCCTCCCCCATCAAACCATTCCCGCGCGGCCCGAGTTTGGGCATCCTGCCCCACGCCCCCTCATATCTGTCGTCGAGGAGACTGTTCCATGAGCGCCACCCAGCAGGAGCTGATCGCAGCCCTGCCCTATGCCCGCCGCTTCGCCCGCGCGCTCACCGGCAGCCAGGGGGAGGGCGACGGGCTGGTGGGCCGCGCCATCCCGCGCATGCCGCGCGACATGCCGCCCCGCCTCGGCTTCTACGCCGCCATCACCCAGCTCATGCGCGACCATCCGCAGCGCGAGGCGCCGGGGCTGACGCTGGTGCAGCGCCAGCTGCTGCTGCTGACGGCGCTGGAGGAGGTGACGCTGGCCGACGCGGCCCGCGTGCTGGACATGACGCCCGAACAGGCCGCCGAGGAGGTGCGACAGGCGCGGCATGACCTGCGCCAGGTGGCCGCCACCGACATCCTCATCATTGAGGACGAGCCGGTGATCGCCATGGATCTGCAGATGCTGGTGCAGGGCTGCGGCCACCGCGTGGCCGGCGTGGCCATGACCGAGCGCGAGGCCGTACGGCTGGCGAATAAACGCCCGGTGGGGCTGATCCTGGCGGACGTGAACCTGGGCCGGGGCGGCAGCGGCATCTCGGCCGTGCGGACCATCATGGAGAGCACGACCACGCCGGTGATCTTCGTCACCGCCTATCCCGAGCTGCTGCTGACCGCGGAGGGCATCGAGCCCGCCTTCATCGTCCGCAAGCCCTTCGACCCGCTGAGCCTCGCCATCGCCACCTACCAGGCGGTTCACGCGGGGCGCGTGCCGATTCCGTGACAGGGCATGCTGCAACCCCAGGGCCCCTTGCCCGTTCTCCTCGCCGAGGCGGCAGCAACGCCGCCAGCAAGGAGAAAGACGATGAACAGCGATACCATCAAGGGCAACTGGAAGCAGATGACCGGCAAGGTCAAGGAGCAGTGGGGCAAGCTGACCGATGACGACCTGACCGTCATCGAGGGCAAGCGCGACCAGCTGATCGGGCGCATCCAGGAGCGCTACGGCGTGGCCCGCGACGAGGCCGAGTCCCAGGTGAAGCAGTGGGAAAGCAAGTACTGATCCGGGCTTGATGCCATCCCGGGCCGCCGGGCGGGAAGGGCGCGCGCATCTGGCGCGCGCATCCCGCCCCGCGAGACGCCACCGGCTTGCGGCCGCGCCCCGGCGCGGGTCGCGGGCCGGGGCGCCCGGGTTCCTCATCCAGGGGCCGGGCGGGGCCAGCGTCTGAACCGGCGCGCGGCCCGCCACCCGGTCCCGCCGCAGCCCGGAGTGCAGACCCATGCTGGCTTGGAGCATCACTTTTCTTGTTGTCGCCTTGATTGCCGGTGTTCTCGGCTTCGGCGGCATCGCATCCACGGCGGCCGGCATCGCGCGCATCCTGTTCTTCGTGTTCCTGGTGTTGTTCGCGGTGTCCCTGCTGACCGGCCGCGGCGTCACGCTCTGACGCCCCGGCCCGTCCTCCCTGGCGCGGGGGCGGCATGCCCCTCAAGCGGCCTCCAGCACCCGCTCCCGCCAGCCCCGCGACGTGACCTCGCGCGTGGTGACGCGCAGCCTCCCCTCATCCCATTCAATCAGGTTCCAGCCATTCGTGGACGAGGCGCCGCGCGGCGAGAAGGCGCTCGGCGCCATCACCTGGCAGGGCGCCCCGGGCTCCGGCCCCAGGGGCGTCAATTCGGCGCGGTGCAGGTGGCCGCAGAGCAGCCCGTCCACATTCTCGCGCCGCAGCACGCGCATGGTGGCTTCCGCCCCGCGCGGCGGGCGCCGGCGCCGCGCCCAGGCGCCATGCACCAGCGGGTGGTGGCAGACCACGAGGGTGGGCTTGCCGCGCCCCACCGCCAGCGCGGCCTCCAGCCGTTCCAGCCGATGCTGCGGCACCGCCCCGGCCGACCAGTCCACATGCCATTGCGCACGGCTGACCGTGTCGAGGCCGATCAGCCGCGCGTGGTCGAGGTCGAGCCGCTCGGCCGGTGCCGTCAGCCGCGCCGCGCGCCAGCGGCGCTTGGGCGCCATGAAGCGCTCCCACAGCGCCGAATGCGGGATGTCGTGATTGCCGGGCACCACCAGCAGGGGCGCGTCGAGGCCCGCCAGGAAGGTGAAGGCCGCCTCGAATTCCTGCGGCTGGGCGCGGCGCGTGAGGTCGCCGCTGATCACGACCGCATCGGGCGAGGCGGCCCGCACATCGGCCGCCATCTCGGCCACGCGCGCGGGGTCGGCCTCACCGAAATGCAGGTCGGAGAGATGGGCGAGGCGAGGGGTCATGCCGGGACTCCCGGTGGGGGCGTCGCCCGCTCGCCATCCTGCGGCCGCTGCGGCGGCACCACCAGGACGGACAGCGCCCGCTTGTGAAGGTTGACGCGCACGGGCGTGCGCGCGAGGCGCATCTCGCCATCCAGGCTCATCCGCACGCCGTCCTGGCGGCCATGCACGGCCACGCGCGCCACCTCGCGCTCGGCCACCTCGGCATCCTGGCCGAGCTTGCCTCGGAACCAGCGCCAGGTCTGCCGCAGCCGCGCCACGGCGCCCGCGGGGCGGGCCACGTGCAGCAGCAGCCCGGTGGGGCGGTTGGGCTCGGGCAGGGTGATGACCACGGCCTGGCCGGTCTGCCGCGCGCCAGGGCCGAGCCGCACCCAGAGTTCGCGCGGGAAAGGTCGGGTCAGCGCGCGGAACAGGGCCTGCACCAGGGGCCACCAGCCGCCGGCGCCGCCGCCGCGTTGCATCTCGCGGAAGCGCATCAGCCGCGTCGCGCGGCCGATGATGAGCTGGTAGAGAAAGACCTCGCCATTGGCGGTGGCCGTGTCGATCAGCCCGGGCGCGGCCGCGGCATAGAGCGCGGCCGCCTCGACCGGGTCATTGGGCAGGTCGAGCCGCGCGCAGAGCCGGTTCAGCGTCCCGCCGGGCAGGGGGGCGAGGTAGCGCCCCGTGCCGCGCAGCCGCGACGCCGCATCGCGCAGCGTGCCATCGCCGCCGGCCACGAAGACGATGATGGCCGCCTCCGCGCGCTCCCATTGCGTGTCGAGGTCGGCGCCGGCATCCGGGTCCTCCACGGCGAAGCCCGCGGCGCGCAGCGTGGCCGCGAGCTGGCGGGCGGGGTCCTCCATCGCCGAGAGGTTGCCGGCCAGCGGGTTCACGATGAGGCAGGCCGGCCAGGCCGTGACGGGGCCGGCGGGGGCCTCGGGGGGTGGGGCGGTCATGCCCGCCGCCCCGCCATGCGAGGCGCCGCAACCACGGGCGTCACATTGCGTTGCTTAGACATCGCCAACAGGGAGATGATCATGCGCACCATTCTGCTCTGGTTCCTGGGAATTCCCATTCCCATCCTGATCCTGCTTCTGCTCTTCGGAGTGTTGTGAACGTAAAGGCCCCGCGGTGACGCGGGGCCTTTTTCATGTCCTCCGAGCGAGGGCAGGGTAGATGGGAAAGCGATCCGGCGAAGCACAAAAAGCCCGGAATGAAGAAAGGGCCGCTCCCCGGAGGGAGCGGCCCCGTTCAATCAGCCGCTGGTGCGGACGCTGTCGTAGTTGAACTCCGGACGCTCGCGCAGGCCATCGCGGGTCGCACCCGGCAGCACGATGCGCTCACGCTCGGCGTTCCACTGCAGGTCGGTCAGCGGCACCGCGACCAGGCGACCGCCCAGGCCCAGGAAGCCACCCACCTGGATCACGGCCAGCGGGCCACGACCCGCGCCGGCGGCGGCGCCGGCGGCCGCAGCACCCGCGGGCGGCACCAGGATGATGTCATCCACCGAGCCGATGCTGTTGTTCTCGTCGTTGTAGACGTTGGCGCCGATGACCTGGCTCATCCGGGGGCGCGCCATCACGGCGGAACCAGCGGGGAAGGCGGCCTGGCCGGTGGCACCGGCGGTCGTGCCGGGGGCGGTCATGCCCGCCGCGGGGGCGGTCGTGCCGGGGGTCGTGCCGGGCGTGGCGCTGCCGGGCGTCTGGCCGATGGCGCCACCCGGCGTCATGCCCGGAGCGGTGCCGGCGGTGGGCGGGGCGGGCTGGCCGGGGGTCACGGCCTGCGGCGTCGCGGGCGTCATGGTCGGACCGCCGCCCGGAGGCGCGGACTGCGTCTGGCCATAAGCCAGCATCGGGGCCACGAGCAGGGCGGCAGCCAGGGTGGCCGGCGTCAGGATGGTGCGTCGCATGATGGTGTTCTCCTTGTCTGGCAGGCCTCGAAGGGACCCACGCACAACAAACGCTTGGGCTTGAGCTTGGTTTCCAAGGTTTTTCAATGTTTTGAACGCGCGCGAAATGCAGATGGCCGCGACCGGGGGGAACCGGTCGCGGCACCAGTGAAACGCACGCCTGACCTTGTCGGCGTCTCCGGCAATTCGCCTAACGGCGCCGCCGGCGACGTCCGAAGAGCAGGGCGAGGAAGGCGACCAGGATCTTCCGCCCGATCCCCACGCCCACCCGGCCGGCGAGGCCGACCGCGAGGCCACGCCAGGGAACGATGTTCGCCACCTCTCCCACGGGGGAGGAGTGACGGACCATCCGCAGGCTGTCGCGCCGGATCTCGAGCGCCTCATCCGCGACGCGACGGTACTTGTTCCGTTTCGCCACGAGGAGGAAGAGCCCCGCGATCACCGCATCGGCGGCGGCGACGTAGAGCACCGCCCGCAACTCCCCGTGATCCTCGGCGAGCCACAGCAGCGCAGCGAGATGGAGCAGCGCGAGCATGAACACGCCGAACAAGGCCGCGACGGCCGCCAGCGCGGCGGAGCGCGCCGCGCCCATGGCCTGGCAGCGCAGGCGGAGGGCTTCCGCCTGCGCCGCGACCTCGAGAAGCCGCAGGCTTCGCATGCTCAGCGCCGCACGAGCAGCGCGAACACGAAGCCGGCCAGCGCGGCCGAAGCCATCGCCGTCAGCGGCTTCTCATGCACGAAGTCGCTCAGGTTCTCGGCCTGGTGGCGCACGGCGTCGGTGGCGCGATGGGCGGCCGCCTCGGCGGTACCCACGGCGTTGCCGATCGCGGGCGAAACGCGCTCGCTCATCAGGGCCTCGACCTTCTCGCGCAGCGCCGTGATCTCGGCATGCGGGTCGAAGCTGCTGGAGCCGGTGGTGGTGCCGGCGGTGCCCATGCGGGGCGGATCATTGCGGAAGTCGCTCATGGAAATTCTCCTTGGCCAATGTCGTCTTGGACGGTGTCGTCTCGGGTCAGGCGATGTGGCTGCGCAGCAGCCAGGCCGCCTTCTCATGCACCTCGATGCGGTGGACGAGCATGTCGTGGGTCGCGATGTCCTCCGCCTCCTCGGCGGCCTCGGCCAGTTCGCGCGCGCGGGCGGCGACCTTGGTGTTGTCCTCGGCCAAGGTGCGGTAGGCGCCGGCGACATCCACCTTGCCGTCCAGCTCATCCAGCGAGGCCAGGTCCAGCATCGCGGACAGGCCGCGCGGGGCCGGCTCGCCCAGGGCGCGCAGGCGTTCCGCCAGCTCGTCCACGGCGAGGAACAGCTCCTTGTACTGCGCCTCGGTCAGCTGGTGCATGCCGATGAAGCCCGGGCCGGTCGCGTTCCAATGGCAGGCCTGGGTCTTGGCCATCAGCACATAGGTATCCGCGACATAGCCGGTCAGGGCGGCGGCGATGCCCCCCGCCGCGTCATTGGCGGCGGGGTTCTTCTTCGTCGAGCTCATGGTGTCGCTCAGCGCCAGGCCGGACGGCCGACGTTCACGTCACGCGGGCTGGTCAGCACGCCCGTCGCGCCACCGGCCACGCCGCCGATCGCCGCACCCGCCAGCGGGCTGCCACCCGTCGCGGCGCCAATCGCGGCGCCACCGGCCGCGCCCAGGCCCGCGCCGGAGAGCAGGCGGTCGCCCTGCGTCTGCCCGCAGGCGGCGAGGCCACCGGCGAGGATGAGGCCCAGGGCCAGCTTCGGGCCCACCTTCGAAAGATTGCGCATGTCGGCTTCTCCTTCTGCGTCTGTCTGGAGAAGCAACGTGCGCGACCTCGTCCGGTTGCAGCGCGACCCGCTCAGCTGCCGTTTCGCGACGCCTCCAGCGCCTCCACCAGGGCGCGGCGGATGCCCTCGGCGGTGTGCGGCGGGCGCAGCATGCGCGGCGGCGCCTCATCGCTCTCGCTGTCGAGGCCGAGCGTGTTGAGGAACAGCAGCGCCGAGGCCCGCCGGCGCAGCAACTGCGCGAGCGGCTGCGCCGAACGGCCCTGCAGCGTGCCCGACAGCACGGCCGCATCCACCCGCTTCTCGGCCTCGATCAGCTCCACCGCCTCCTCGATGCTGGCGGCGGGGCCCAGCACCGCGCAGCCCGAGGCGCGCAGCAGCTCCGCGAGGCTGCGTGCCTCGGCGGCGTTCTCCACCGCCACGATCACGCGCCGGCCCGCGAGCGGCGAGGTCTCGCGCAGGCCCGTGACGAAGCGGCTGCCGGTCAGCGCCTCGGGGCCCAGCACCAGGGTGCAGCGCAGGCCGGTCTCGGCCCAGTCGCGCTCGATGTCGCCGGCCAGCAGGCCGCGGATATTGGCGTCGATCAGCCTGGTGCCGAAGCCGCGGCGCAGCGGCGGCTCGACCATGGGCGGCCCGCCCTCCTCGCACCATTGCATGTGCAGCTTGTCCTGCTGGCGCTCCCAGCGCAGCGTGACCTTCCCCTCCGGCACCGAGAGCGCGCCGTATTTCAGCGCATTGGTCACGAGTTCGTGCAGCACGAGGGTGAGCGGCTGCGCGGCCTCGGCCGTCAGGCGCACGGGTGGGCCCTGGGTCAGGATGCGGCCCGACTGCGGCGCGAATTCCTCGCGCACGATCTCGCCCAGCTCCGCGCCCACCCATTTCTCGCGCGAGAGCAGCGTGTGCGCGCGGCTCATGGCCGCGATCCGTCCCTCCAGCACCTCGACCAGCGCCGGCACGTCGTCGGGCGCATCCGCCGCGGAAAGGCGGATCAGCCCGCGCACCACGGCCAGGGCGTTCTGCGCGCGGTGGTCCACCTCGCGCGAGAGCAGGCGCTCGCTCTCCTCCACGCGCTTGCGCGCCGTGATGTCCACCTTCGAGCCGGTGACGCAGGTGATGCTGCCATCCGCGCCGAAAATGGGCCGGTAGCTGGCCAGCCAGAAGCGGGGCTGGCCGTCCACCTCGCACATGACCTCCAGCTCCTCCACCGCCTCGCCCGTGGCGACGACGCGGCGCATGGCCTCCTCGATGACGGGCGGCATGTCGGGCGCCACCTCGGACAGCGTGCGTCCGATGTGGTCGGCGACCGGCACGCCATGGATGGCCGCCAGCATGTCGTTGATGGCGATGAAGCGCAGGTCGCGGTCCAGCAGGCACAGCCCCACCGGCGCGTTCTCATAGGTGGCGCGCAGCTGGGCCGCCGTGTCCTCGGCCTGGGCCTGGATGACGCGCAGCTCGTGGAAGTCGATGCCCACCATGGCCCAGGCCGCGATCTCGGACGGGTCGTGCCGGATGGCCGCGCCCTTCATGAGATGCCAGCGCCATTGCTTGTCGTCCGCGCGGCAGATCCGCACCTCATGGCTGAACCCCTGCGCGCCGTCGCCCAGGCCGCTCGCCACCATGGCATCCCAGGCAGCGCGCAGCCCCGGCCGGTCATCGGGATGGGTGGCCTCCATCCAGCCCAGCCCCAGGCTGCGGGCGGTGTCGAAGCCCGTCAGCTCCTGCCAGTAGGGGTTGGTCCAATCCACATGGCCCGCGCGGTCCGCGGTCATGACAATCTGCGGCGCGACACCCACCACCGCCTCCATGCGGGTCAGCGCGCGGCGGCGGGCCGCCTCGCGCGTCAGCACCGCATCGGCCATGGTGTCGAGCGCCGCGGCCAGACGCTGGAATTCGCGCCCGCCGCGGATATGGCCCACGCGCGCGCTCCAGTCCTGCCGCGCCCAGTGGCTGGCCACGCGCAGCATGCGCTGCACCGGCCGGTCCACCGCCGCGTTGAAGAAGACGAGGCCCACCACGAAGGTCAGCAGCAGCGAGCCCACCACCATCACCGCTGCCTGGACATTGGCCTCCTCCTGCGCGGCGATGGCGCTGGCCGTGTCGAGCCCCACCGCGACGAAGAGGCCCTCGGGCTCCATCTCCACGGGCAGGTAGGCCACGGTGCGGACCATGCCATCGAGCGAGGTGGCCTCCATCACGCCCGGCGCGCCGGCATGGAGCATGGTCATGCCCTGCGCGCCCAGGGGGCGGCCCACGAAGCGCTCCCGCGCGGCGGAGCGCGCGACCACGATGCCCGTGCGGTCGGCGATCACGGCGACGCCGCCCTCCGGCAGCAGCAGGCCCTGCAACTCGTCGTTCAGCCACCCGACCGAGATGGCGAGGACGAGCACGCCGGCCACCTCGCCGCCCGCGCCCAACAGGGGCTGGCTCATGTGCAGCGAGGCCTGGCCGCTGGCGCGCCCGGTGGCGAATTTACCAAGTTCCATCCGGCCCGAATTGAGGGTGCGCTGGAAATAGGGGCGGTCCGCGATGTTGGTGGACAGCACCGCCGGGTTGGAGGCGCAGAGCGCGTTCCCTTCGCGGTCGAAGACGTTGGCCGTGGCATAGCGGGGCGCCACGGCGACGACGCGCTGGAGGAACAGGTCGCAGGCCGCGCTGGCCTCCAGCCGGCGGACATCCTCATGCGCCGCCATGGTCCGCAGCGTGTGGCGCGCGCCTTCCAGCGTGCTAGCGACCTGGCGGCCCACCAGGCTCGCCAGCTGCATGGCCTGCGCCTCAAGGTCCCGCGTGCGCGTATCCCGCGCCTCGCGTTCCAGCTGCACCTGGACGATGCCGGCGGGAATCAACGCGAGGAGCAGTCCGAGAAACGCGATGAGCGCGAGGGGCACTGGTGGTCATCTCCCGAATGCGGGCGCCGAGGGATGCCGGCGCCGCCTTTCGTGCGGCGGTATTCCGCCGTCAGTCGCTCTGCCCTCCCGTGGCACCAGGCGGTGCCGCCACCGCCCGCGCCTGGACCTCCACGGTGAGAGGCAGCGGGTCGGTGGGGTCGCCCACGAATCCGCCGGCCACCGGCATGGCCTGTGCGGGGGTGCGTGTCACCCCCACCCGGATGAGGTTCTGCCCGGCGATGATGCCGTTCGTCGGGTCATATTCCACCCAACCCGCCCCCGGCAGATAGACCCCGCACCAGGCATGGGTGGCGCCGGCGCCCTGGTTAGGGGCGTTCGGCTCCTCATAGAGGTAACCTGTGATGAAGCGCGCGGCGAAGCCCAGGCTGCGCGCGGCCTCCATCATCAGCACGGCGAAGTCCCGGCAGGTGCCGCTGCCCAGGGAGAGCGTCTCGGCCGGGGCCTGGGTGCCCTCCGCCTCGCGCCCCACATAGGTGAATTCCGTCTTGATGGCGCGCGTCATCTCCTCCAGCAGCTCCAGCGTGTGCACCCCGCCCTCGCGCGCGGCGAAGCGACGCGCCCAGGCATCCACCTGGCGCTCGGGGTCGGGCAGCTGGCGTTCGGTCAGGCGGGCCAGGTCCGGGATTTCATCGGCCGCGTAGGAGAAGGGGTAGAGCTCGGCCAGGGGATCCAGCGCCTCCCGCCGCAGCGAGGTTCCGGCGGGGTAATGGGTCAGCGACAGCTCCGAGACGATGCGCAGATGGGGCGTGCGCAGCCCCTCATCCCATTCCAGGTGGCAGATGGAATTGCCGAAGACGTCATGCGCCCAGCGGGTGCGGGCGGCGGGCGGGTCCACCGTGAGCGTGGCCTCGTGCAGCCGCAGGTCATGGCTGTCCTGGGGACGCAGCATGAGCCGGTGCGGCATGAGGCCTACCGGACGTTGATAGGCATATTCTGTTCGATGGCTGATCTGCACGTCGGGCATGGGTGGTCCTTGGCCGGGGTCGCGGGCGGCTTGTTTGGCGGGAGAGAAAGTCGTGTCGGCAGATGCAACGCGGCAGGCGGCTCGTCGTTGATATGGTATCATTCCGGCGGTGCGGCGGTTGTCTTCGCCAGATCCCCCCCCACTCCCTTGCTCCGGTTCACCGGGCAGGGGAGGGCGGAGCCCCGCCATGCCAGGCTTATGCGGCGTTCCCGCGGGCCCGGCGTCGCCGGATGGTGCCATTTCGCCCCCCGCGGGCGGGCTTGGAACAGGGTGCCGGTTTCCCCCCCCCTCCGGCATCCTTTCTCCTTTGGCCGGAACCCCCCAGGGGTTCCGGCCATTTTTTTACCCGATTGGCAGCGCCATGGCGCGGGTGAAGGCTTGGGCGAAGCGCACCGGGTCGCGGTCGGTCTGGTGGCGGCCCGGTTCGCTGTCGATTCGCGCGGCGATCAGATGCGGCCCGTCGGTGGTCAGCGCCGTCTCGATCAGCGTGTCGAACTCCGCCTCATCCGCCGCCCAATGGCTCTTCGCGATGCCGCTGGCGCGGGCGATGGCCACCCAATCCGTGCCCGACTGCGCGGCCGGCGTCGGCTGCCCGCCCGTGATCTGGTAGATGGCGTTGTCCCAGACCACGATGATGAGGTTGCGCGGCGCCTGCGCCGCGATGGTGGACAGGCAGCCCAGCTGCATCAGCAGGGAGCCATCGCCCTCCAGCGCCAGCACGCGCCGCTCGGGCTGGGCCAGCGCCACGCCCAGCGCGATGGGCGCGGCCAGGCCCATGCTGCCCAGCATGTAGAAATTCTCGGGCCGTGACGGGGCGGCCGCCCAGAGGTCCCAGTTGGAATTGCCGATGCCGCCCACCACGGCCTCGCGCTTGTGCAGCTTGCCCAGGATGCGCTTCGTCAGCGCGGCGCGGTTCATGACTTGCGTGTTCGGACGGGTCATTGCGGCCTCGCGGTCAGCAGCGGGGACAGGATCAGGCAGGCGGGCCAGCGCGTCGCGAAAGCCTGGCGCAGCGCGCGGTCGGCCTGGAAGCCGCATTCGTCGAGGCGTGTCAGCGTGTGGTGCTCGATGCCCATGCTATCCAGGATGGGGCGCATGGTGCGGCAGACGATGGCCTGGCCGGGGTTGAACTCGCCAAGCGTGCCACGCTCGCTCACCACCATCACCACCGGAAGCTGGAAGGCGCAGACCAGCGAGGCCAGCGCGTTGGGCAAGGTGGCGAAGCCCGAGGTCTGCATGAGGCAGGCGGCGCGCATGCCCGACATGACTGCGCCGGCGGCGATGCCGATGGCCTCCTCCTCGCGCGCGCAGGGGAAGGCGGTGAAGTGCGGGTCGGCCTCGATGGCCGCGATCAGCGGGCGCAGGACATTGTCGGGCACATAGGGCACCAGGCGCACATCCTGGGCCTTGAAGGCCGCAAGGATCTCGCCCGGCCAATGGGATGGCGCGGCGGTGGTCATGGATGTTCCTCCTCTCCGACGCGGCACAGGGCCGCCCGGCCCCCGAGGGGGCATTGGGGGGGTGGCACGGATCGCCCCGGATCGCCAGATGAGGGGAAAGTCGGGGCTTGAACGGGCCCTTGGGTCAATGCAAGGTTTTGCTGGCAGGACATGGCAGCGTTGCAGTATGAGCGCGCGGCTGTCCCGGGGAGTGCGAGCGTCATCACCACGTCATCCGAGCCGGGCGCGCAGGGCGCGCCCAGGGAATCCGGCCCGCATGTGGGGCCGGCGGCAGGGTCCCATGCCGGGCCCGAGAGCGCCGAGGCGGCCCTGCATGCGGAACATCCGGTTCCCATTTCCGAGCTGATCGGCATCATCGCGCGCGACTGGCCGACCGAGCGCGTGACGCTGGGCGACCTGATCGAATCGCTGGGCCCGCGCGGCTACGGCATCCTGATCGTGCTCTTCGCCCTGCCGAACCTGCTGCCGATCTACATTCCCGGCCTCAGCCCCATCTTCGGCTTCCCGCTGATGATCATCTGCGCGCAGCTGGCCTATGGGCTGCCCACGCCCCGGCTGCCGGCCTTCCTGACGCGGCGTTCCATGAAGCGGTCGGACCTGCGGATGATCACGAGCCGGGCGCTGCCCTGGCTGAAGCGGGTGGAGCGCTGGGTGAGGCCGCGGCCCTCCATCGTCACCTCCCGCCTGGGCGACCGGATGATCGGCGCCTATGGCGTGCTGCTGGCCTGCATCGTGGTCATCCCGCTGCCCTTCACCAATGGCCCGCCGTCGCTCGCCTGCCTCATCATGGCGATGGGGATGATGGAGGAGGACACCTTCACCATCCTGGGCGGGGCGGTGTTCGGCCTCATGGGCATCGCGCTGGCGCTGTCCATCATGGGCAGCGTGGGCTGGCTGCTGATGGCAGGCTTCGGCTGGATGTTCGGGATGTAAGGGGCGCGGTGGTGCTGCCGAAGAGGATTGAACTCTTGACCTCTCCCTTACCAAGGGAGTGCTCTACCACTGAGCTACGGCAGCGCGCGGCACGTCCCTAGAGCCAAGCGCGCGGCGCCGCAAGCCCCGTTGGCGCGCTTCCTGCCCCCGCCGGGGCCCAAAGGTTGCCCTGGGCGCCGCCCACGTGTAAGCCCCGCCTCCACAATCCACCGCAACCCACAGACAATTGCAGGGGCCCGCCCATGGCGAAGATGCAGGCCAACCAGATGCGTGCCGGCATGGTCATCGAGTTCGAAGGCCAGCGCTACACCATCCTCAAGCAGAACATCATGATCCCGGGCAAAGGCAACGCGATCATCCAGGTGGACATGCGCAACATCAAGACGGGCGCCAAGAAGGACCAGCGCTGGCGCACCGCCGACGTGGTCGAGCGCCTGACGACCGAGGACAAGGAGTTCACCTACTCCTACTCCGACGGCGAGAACCTGGTGCTCATGGACCCCGAGACCTATGAGCAGACGCAGATCCCCGCCGCCATCCTGGGTGACCGCCTGCCCTTCCTGCAGGAGAACATGACGGTGAACGTCCGCCTCATCGAGGGCGACCCCGTCTCCATGGACCTGCCGGAACTGGTCACGCTCGAGATCGCCGAGGCGGATCCGGTGGTGAAGGGGCAGACCGCCTCCTCCTCCTACAAGCCGGCCGTGCTGGTGAATGGCGTGAAGACCATGGTGCCGCCCTTCATCACGGCGGGCGAGAAGATCGTGGTCCGCACCGAGGACGCCTCCTACGTCGAGCGCGCCAAGGGCTGAGGCCCGCCCGCCGGGGGCGCCGCCCCCGGCCCCCCACTTCACGCCAAGGCTCTCCCATGTCCGGTGCCAACTCCCCCCGCCTGTCGCCCGCGCTGAACGTGGTGGTCGCCGCCTGCCGCAAGGCCTCGCGCCGCCTGCTGCGCGACTTCACGGAGGTGGAGACGCTGCAGGTCTCGGCCAAGTCCGCGGGCGACTTCGTCTCCCAGGCCGACCTGCGCGCCGAGCAGACCCTGCGCGAGGAACTCTCCAAGGCCCGCCCCGGCTTCGGCTTCCTCATGGAGGAAAGCGGCGCCAGCGGCGACAAGGACTGGGAGTGGCGCTGGGTGGTGGACCCGCTGGACGGCACCACCAACTTCCTGCACGGCATCCCGCACTGGGCTATCTCGGTCGGCATCGAGAAGCGGGTGAGCGAGACGTCGGGCGAGATCATGGCCGGCGTCATCTACAACCCCGCCTCGGACGAGCTGTTCTGGGCCGAGAAGGGCATGGGCGCCTTCCTCAACGACAAGCGCCTGCGCGTCTCCGGCCGTCGCGTGATGAACGAGGCGCTCTTCGCCACCGGCATCCCCTTCGCCTCGGTGCCGCGCAAGGCGGAGTTCACCCACACCCTGGTGCGGATCATGCCGCAGGTGGCGGGCGTGCGCCGCTTCGGCTCGGCGGCGCTGGACCTCGCCTGGACCGCGGCCGGCCGGTATGACGGCTACTGGGAACTCGGCCTCAACAAGTGGGACATCGCGGCGGGCCTGGTCATGGTGCGCGAGGCGGGCGGCTACGTCACCGCGCCCGATGGTGGCGACCCCTATGCCGAGGGCCATGTGGTCGCCGGCAACCCGCACCTCCAGGGCAAGCTGCGCGAGATCGTGGCCGACAGCATCGCCGCCGCCGCCGGCCGGGGCCGCGTCGAGGCTGGCTGATGCGTATGCGTGGCCGCCGCGCGCTGCTGGCCGCGATGGCGGGGCTGCTGGCGCGGCCCGCCGGCGCCCAGACAAACCCCGCCTTGCCCGACCCCGCCCTGGCCCCCCCGCCACCCGCGCGCCTGCCCGCCTCGCCACCGCCGGCCGCGGCGCCGGACCCCCTGCCGCGGCCGGTGGCGATCGGCGGCCTGCTCAGCATGAGCGGCGGTGGTTGGCGCCTCGCCTTCGAGCCGGGCGCCGATGCGCCCACAGCCGCCCAGCGCCTGGGGCTGCTGCGGCTGGGCGGGCATCTGGCGCGGGAGACCACCGGCCGGATCACCCTCTGGGCCGAGGCGGCGGGGAATGAGGATGTCTCCACCACCCGCCGCCTTTCCCTGCGGCGCGGGCTGGCCGTGCGGGCGGGCCTCGTGGCGGGCGGCCTGCCGGAGACGCGGGTGGACATCCGCGCGCTCGGCCGTGTCGAGGCGGGGCGGGACCTGGTGGACATCCTGCCCATGGGCGCCACACGCAGCTGAACCCGGACGGAGTCGCGGCACAGCGCGGAAGCCGCCCGGGGCGGGCCGGCGCGGCCCCGGCCTGCCCGACGAGGCTTCGCTTGGTGCGGCGGGGCCCAGCCTCTACTCTCCCGCCCCATGACGCAGCCTTTGCAATATCTCTGGCGCATGCTGGGCTTCCTGGCGCTGGTCCTGCTCGCGGCCCTGCCGCTGGCCGGCACGCTCTGGACCGCCTTCCTGGCCAACCCCGCGCTGAATGGCGTGATCCTGGGCGTGCTGGCCATCGGCATCGCCTGGAACATCCGCCAGGTGCTGCTGCTGCGCGACGAGGTCGCCTGGCTGTCCGCCTTCCGCAACGCCCGCCAGGGCGCGCCGGCGCGGGAGGCGCCGCGGCTGCTGGCGCCGCTGGCCAGCATGCTGGCCACCCGCCGCTCCGACCGGCTGAGCCTTTCGGCGGCCGCGCTGCGCTCGGTGCTGGACGGCATCCTGTCGCGGCTGGACGAGACGCGCGAGCTATCGCGCTACATGACGGGGCTGCTGATCTTCCTGGGCCTGCTCGGCACCTTCTGGGGGCTGCTGCTGACCATCGGGGCCGTCGCCGACGTGATCGGCGCCATGACGCTGGGTGCGGGCGATGTGAACGCGCTGTTCGACCAGTTGCGGGGTGGGCTCGCGCAGCCGCTGCGGGGGATGGGCGTGGCCTTCTCCTCCTCGCTGCTGGGGTTGGCGGGCGCCTTGGTGCTGGGGTTCCTCGACCTCACGGCCGGGCAGGCGCAGAACCGCTTCGCGACCGAGCTGGAGGATTGGCTGGCCGGCCAGACCCGCCTCTCGGCCGGGGCGGGCGGCGAGCTGGAGGGGGAGGTCGAACTCCCCGCCCTGCTGGAGGCCAATGCCCACAGCCTGGAAGTGGTGGCCGGCATGATGGCCCGCGCCGAGGAGGGCCGTGCCCAGCACGAGGCCGGCCTGCACCAGCTGGCCGAGCGCATGTCCGTGCTGACCGAACAGATGCGCGCCACTCAGATGCTGCTGGCGCGACTGGTGGACCAGCGGCTTTCCACCGGCGAGGAGGCCAATCGCGGCCATCTGCGCGCCATCGAGGCGCAGCTGGGCCAACTCGTGCAGGAGCTGGCGCAAGGCCGCCAGCAATCCACCGCTGAACTCCGCGCGGATATCCAGGAACTCACGCGCATCCTTGCCGCCTTGGCCGAAGGCCCGCGCTGATGGCCCGGCGCGCGCGGCGCGGCGGGGGCGGGTTCGACGCCTGGCCCGGCTATGTGGACGCGCTGTCCACCCTGCTGATGGTGATCATCTTCGCGCTGCTGGTCTTCGCGCTGGGGCAGGGCTTCCTCTCGGCCGCGCTGTCCAGCCGCGACCGGGCGCTGGACGCGCTGAACCGCCAGGTGGCGGAGCTGGCCGAGATGCTGGCGCTGGAGGAGGGCAGGGCGCGCGCCCTGCGGGGCGAGCTTTCCGCCGCCACCGCCCGCGCCGCCACGGCTGAGGAGCGCGCGCGGGATGAGGAGGCCGTCGCCGCCGCCTCGCGCGAGGAGGTGGGGCTGCTGGTGCGGCAGATCACCGACCTGCGCGCGCAGCTTTCCCGCCTCGCCGCCGCGCTGGACGTGGCCGACACGCGCGAGGCCGAGACCATGACGCGGGTCGAGAACCTGCAGGCCCGGCTGGACGCCGCGCTGCTGGCGCGCGTCGAGGATTTGCAGGGCTATCGCAGCGAGTTCTTCGGCCGCCTCTCCGCCCTGCTGGGCGAGCGGCCGGAAATCCGGGTGGTGGGCGACCGCTTCGTCTTCCAGTCGGAGGTGCTGTTCCCCACCGGCTCGGCCGACCTGACACCCGCCGGGCAGGCGCAGCTGCGCACCCTGTCGCGCCTGCTGAACGAGATCGCGGCCAGCATTCCGCCCGGCGTGAACTGGCTGCTGCGGGTGGACGGGCATGCGGACCGGAACCCCATCCGCTCCACCCGCTTCGCCACGAACTGGGAGCTTTCGGCGGCGCGCGCCATCGCGGTGGTGAACCTGCTGATCGAGGCCGGGCTGCCCCCGAGCCGCGTGGCGGCCGCCGCCTTCGGCGAGCACCAGCCGCTGGACGAGGGCACCACGCCCGAGGCCTTCGCCCGCAACCGCCGCATCGAGCTGCGGCTGACCGACCGCTGACACAGGCTTCCGGCGGGCGTGATTGTGGGTTAACCGCCATCCATGGACTCGACCTTCCGCGTGCCGCGCCACGCCCTCCTGCGCGCGAAGCTGACCCTGATCCGCCGCCGCGAGACGGACAGCGCCACCTTCCGCCGCGTGCTGGCCGAGATGGGCGCCATCCTCACCGCCGAGATCCTGCGCGACCTGCCCGAGGCGATGGCCGCCATCCAGACGCCGGTCGGCCCCATGGATGCGCCGGTGCTCCAGGCGCCCGAGCCCTGCCTGGTGGCGGTGCTGCGCGCCGGTCTCGGCCTGCTGGAGGGCGCGCGCATGGTGCTGCCCGATGCGCCGGTCGGGCATTTGGGGCTGGTGCGCGACGAGGCGACGCTCCAGGCCAGCGAATACGTCGTGCGGCTGCCGCGCGACCTGGCCCAGCGTGGCGCGCTGGTGCTGGACCCCATGCTGGCCACCGGCGGCTCGGCCATCCAGGCCATCGCACGGGTGAAGCAGGCCGGCGCCACCAGCGTACGCTTCGCCTGCGTGGTGGCGGCGCCCGAGGGCGTGCGGGCGCTTCAGGCCGCGCATCCGGACGTGCCCATCCTCTCCGCCGCGCTGGATGAGCGGCTGAACGAGCATGGCTATATCGTCCCCGGCCTCGGCGATGCCGGGGACCGGTGCTTCGGGACGGACTAGCCCGGCGCTGGAACGCGCCCATTCGCCAGGAACAGGTCCAGCAGCTCCAGCCGGTCATTGCCGAAGAAGAGCTTGCCGTCGGCGATGGTGGCCGGCAGGCCGAAGATGCCGGCTTGCGCGGCGGCCTCGGTATTGGCCTCCACCTCCGCCTTCCAGCGCGCATCGTTGGTGGCGGAGATGATGGCGGCGCGGTCCAGCCCCACCACCGCGCCGATGTCGCCCAGCAGGCCCGCGTCATCAATCTGCGCGGCCTCGGTCCAGTAGGCGGTGAGCACGGCGCGGGCGAAGGCGCCGCCCTTTCCCTCGCTCCGGGCGAAGCAGCAGGCGCGCAGCGCGCGGGCCGGGCGCAGCGGGTAGTCGGGGTGCTGGCGCAAGGTCACGCCCGCCAGCGTCGCCCAGTCCTGCAAATCCTGGCGGTACCAGGCGACGAAGGCGGGGTTGCCCTCCAACGGGCGGCGGCCGTTGATCCGCTCCATCAGCCGCGCCAGGTGCAGCGGCACCCAGTCCACCGCGCGGCCATGCCTGGCCGCGATGCCCTCGACCCTGAGCGAGGCCAGGAAGCACCAGGGGCTGTGCACGTCGAAATGAAAGGCGAGGGGGGTCGTCATGCCCCGCGATGAGACGGGCGCCGCCGGGCCCGGTCAAGACGTGGTAGGGTGGCGCCATTGCCGGAGGAACCCCATGCGCCACGCCATCATCGCCCTTGCCGTGACACTCGGCGCCTGCGCCACCCCGCCCAATCCCGCCACGCTGACCGGCCCCGAATGGCGTCTGGAAAGCATCGCCGGCGCGGCGCCCGCGCGCCCCTCCACGTTGCGCTTCGAGGAGGATGGCCGGCTCGCGGGGCGGGGGCCGTGCAACAATTACGGCGGGTCCTGGCGCATGGAGGAGGGACGGCTTCGCACCGGCCCCCTCATCGCCACCCGCATGGCCTGCCCCGAGCCCGCCATGGGGCAGGAGGGTGTGGTGCTGCGCCTGATCGAGACCGGGCGCATCGCGCGCCTCACCGGCGACCGGCTGGAACTGGTGGGCCCGGACGGCACGCGTCTGGTGGCGCGGCGCTGAAGGGTTCATTCTGCACGCAACACCGCGCTGAGAAGGCCCGCCCCATGAATTCCTCCGTCATCGAGACCGTGCGCCAATGGCAGCCCGAGCTGGCCGCCATCCGCCAGGACATCCACGCCCATCCTGAACTCGGCATGGAGGAGGTCCGCACCGCCGCCCTGGTGGCGAAGGAACTCCGCGCGCTGGGCATCGAGGTGACGGAGGGCGTGGGCAAGCTTGGCGTCGTCGGCACCATCAAGGGCACGCGGCCGGGCCAGCGCGTCATCGGCCTGCGCGCCGACATGGATGCGCTGCAGATCCCGGAGGCGACGGGCAAGCCCTATGCCTCGAAGCATGAGGGGCTAATGCATGCCTGCGGCCATGACGGCCACACCACCATGCTGCTGGGCGCGGCGCGCTACCTCTCGCAGCACCGCGATTTCGCGGGCACCGTCCACCTGATCTTCCAGCCGGCCGAGGAAGGCCGCGGCGGCGCCAAGGCCATGATCGCCGACGGGCTGTTCGAGCGCTTCCCGGTGGACGCCGTCTATGGGCTGCACAACAAGCCCACCATCCCCGCCGGCAGCTTCGCCATCCGCAAGGGGCCGGCGCTGGCGGCCTCCGACCGCTTCATCGTCACCTTCAAGGGCACGGGCGGGCATGGCGGCTCCACGCCGCATTTGGCCACCGACGTCACCATCGTGCAGGCGCATTTCGTGCTGGCGCTGCAGACCATCATCGGCCGCAACGTGCCGGCGGTGGAGACGGCGGTGCTGAGCGTGGGCTCGATCCAGGGCGGCTCCCCAATCTCGGCCAATGTCATGCCGGCGGAGATGACGGTCACCGGCACCGCGCGCAGCTACACGCCGGCCATCCGCGACCTGCTGGAGCGGCGCATCGGGGAACTCGCGCACGGCCTTGCCGCCTCCTATGGCGTGACGGCTGATGTCACCTATCGCCGCGGCACGCCCGCCACCGTGAACCATGACGAGCAGACGGATGTGGCGGCCGCCGCCGCCCGTGCGCTGGTGGGCGATGCGGCGGTGAACACCAACAACGCCCTGGTGACGGGGGCCGAGGATTTCGCGCTGATGCTGGAACAGCGGCCCGGCGCCTTCATGTTCATCGGCGGCGGCAACGGGCCGGATGGCACCTCCGCCAACCTGCACACGCCGCATTTCGACTTCAACGACGACATCATCCCGCTGGGCGTCGCCTATTGGGTCAGCGTCGTGGATCAGGAACTGCGCGGCGCCTGAAAGAAGTGGTTCCTGCCTGACGCGATGCGTTAGCCTTTCCCGGGAGACACATCACGGGAGAGGCGGACATGGACGAAAACGGTCTGCGCGAACTGATCGGCCGCGTGAAGCGCGGCACCCTCTCGCGCCGCGGCTTCGTCCGGCGCATGGCGGCGGTGGGCTTCACCGCGCCGATGGCGACGCAGCTCCTCGCCATCTCGGGCGTCTCGGCCCAGACGGCGGAGGGCGGCGGCGTGCCGCCCTATCCCGGCACGCGGCGCGGCGGCGGCGGGCCGCTGCGGGTGCTGTACTGGCAGGCGCCCACCCTGCTGAACCCGCATTTCGCCGTGGGCACCACGAACCAGGATGCCTCGCGCGTCTTCCATGAGCCGCTGGCCGGCTGGGCGGCGGATGGCACCCTGCACCCGATCCTGGCGGCCGAGATCCCCTCGGTCGAGAATGGGGGGCTGGCGGAGGATGGGCGCTCCGTCACCTGGAAGCTCAAGCGCGGCGTGAAGTGGCATGACGGCCAGGACTTCTCGGCCGATGACGTGGTGTTCAACTGGGAATATGGCCGCAACCCCGCCACCGCGGGCGTCACCTCGGGCAGCTATCGCGGCGTGAACGTGGTGAAGCTGGACGACCACACCGTGCGCGTGGAGTTCGACCGCCCCACGCCCTTCTGGGCGGACACCTTCGTGGGCTCGCGCGGGATGCTGATCCCGAAGCACAAGTTCCAGGACTTCGTGGGCGCCAATTCGCGCGACGCACCCACCAACCTGCGCCCCGTGGGCACCGGCCCCTACAACTTCACCAGCTTCACACCCGGCGACACGCTGCGGGGCGAGCTGAACCCCCGCTACCACGCCGAGAACCGCCCCTTCTTCGACACGCTGGAGATCAAGGGCGGGGGCGATGCGGCCTCCGCCGCGCGGGCCGTGCTGCAGACCGGCGATTTCGACTTCGCCTGGAGCCTGCGCGTGGAGGATGACCTGCTGCGCCGGCTGGAATCCGCCGGCCGCGGCACGGTCAGCTACCTGCCCACGGGCGGCATCGAGCACATCCAGCTCAACCGCACCGACCCCAATGTCGAGGTGAATGGCGAGCGTGCCCATGCCTCCACCCAGCACCCCGCCTTCCGCGACCCGGCCGTGCGCCAGGCCATCGCCCTGCTGGTGGACCGCGATTCCGTGCAGCGCTTCATCTATGGCCGGGGCGGTGTCGCCACCGGCAATTTCCTGAACCAGCCGCCGCGCTTCGCCTCGCCCAACACGCGGGCCGAGTTCAGCATCGAGAAGGCGAACGAGGTGCTGGACGCGGCGGGCTGGGTGCGCGGGCGCGACGGCATCCGCGCGAAAGATGGCGTGCGCCTGCGCTTCATCTTCCAGACCTCGGTCAGCGCGCCGCGCCAGCGCACCCAGGCCATCGTGAAGCAGGCGGCCATGCGCGCGGGCATTGATATCGAGCTGAAGTCGGTCGTGGCCTCGGTGTTCTTCTCGGCCGATGTCGGCAATCCGGACACCTACACCAAGTTCTTCGCCGACATCCAGATGTACAACACGACCATGCCGCAGGCGGACCCGCAGCTCTTCATGAACCAGTTCACCTCCTGGGAGCTGTCCACGCGGGAGAATCGGTGGCAGGGCCGCAACATCACGCGCTGGCACAGCGATGAATACGATGCGCTGTTCCGCGCGGCGGAAGGGGAGCTGGACCCGGTGCGGCGCGCGGCGATGTTCATCCGCATGAACGACCTGGTGGTGGGCAGCAACCACATCATCCCGCTCATGAATCAACGCCTGGTGAATGGCCATCTGAACAACCTGAGACCCGTGCTGAGCGGGTGGGAAAATACCCTCTGGTTGTTGCGAGACTGGCATCGCGTGTCCTGATCCGCCTCTGCCCCGGCGCGCGGCACGGGGCGCCCAGCCTCTGTGCAGCCGGGGCGCCGCGCGCCATCACGCGGTGTTCACAAAAGGGTGGTGCGCGCCGTGGGCGGTGCTATAGCCTTGGTCCAGGAAGAGGCGACCCCACCGACCGGCGAGAAACCGGCGGCTTGGGCAAGGCTGTGATCTGGGAGAGTTAGATGAGAGAAGATGATCTGCGCCAGATGATCGGGCGCGTGAAGCGTGGTTCGCTGTCGCGCCGCGGTTTCGTCACGCGCATGGTGGCGCTGGGCATGACGGCGCCGATGGCGACGCAGCTTCTGGCCATCGCGGGCGCGGGCTCGGCCCAGGCGCAGGCGGGCTCGATCCCGGCCTATACCCCCACGCGGCGCGGCGGCGGCGGGGCGCTTCGCATCCTCTACTGGCAGGCCTCCACCCTGCTGAACCCGCATTTCGCGGTGGGCACGACCAACCAGGAATCGAGCCGCGTCTTCTACGAGCCGCTGGCCGGCTGGGCCACGGACGGCACGCTGGTGCCCATCCTGGCCGCCGAGATCCCCTCCATCGAGAATGGCGGGCTGCGCGAGGACGGCAGGGCCGTCACCTGGAAGCTGAAGCGCGGCGTGAAGTGGCATGACGGCCAGGACTTCACCGCCGACGACGTCGTCTTCACCTGGGAGTATGCCCGCGACCCGGCCAATGCCACGACCACCAGCGGCAGCTACCGCGACGTGAACGTGGTGAAGGTGGACAGCCACACGGTGCGCGTGGAGTTCGAGCGGCCGACGCCCTTCTGGGCCGACGCCTTCGTGGCCTCGGCCGGCTGCATCATCCCGCAGCACCTCTTCGGCGGCTTCCGCGGCGCCACCGCGCGCGATGCCCCCACCAACCTGCGCCCCGTGGGCACCGGCCCCTATCGCTTCGTCAGCTTCGCGCCCGGCGACAACCTGATCGGCGCGCTGAACCCCAATTATCACGGCGAGAACCGCCCCTTCTTCGACACGATCGAGGTGAAGGGCGGCGGCGATGCGGTCTCGGCCGCGCGCGCCGTGCTGCAGACCGGCGACTTCGACTACGCCTGGAACCTTCAGGTCGAGGATGAGCTGCTCCGTCGCCTCGAGGCCGCCAACCGCGGCCGCGTGAACATCGTGGATGGCGGCAGCATCGAGTTCGTGCAGCTCAACGTCACCGACCCGCACCGCGAGGTCGAGGGCGAGCGCGCGCATATCAGCACGCAGCACCCGGCCTTCCGCGACCCGGCGGTGCGCCAGGCGATGGCCCTGCTGATCGACCGCAACGCGCTGCAGCAGTTCATCTATGGCCGCAGCGGCCCCGCCACCTCCAACTTCCTGAACAACCCCCCGCGCTTCGTCTCGCAGAACACGCGGCACGAGTTCAACGTGCAGCGCGCCAACGAGATCCTGGACGCGGCGGGCTGGGTGCGCGGCCGCGACGGCGTGCGCGCGAAGGATGGCGTGCGGCTCTCCTTCGTCTACCAGACCTCGGTCAACGCGCCGCGCCAGCGTACCCAGGCGATCTACCGCCAGGCGGCGCAGCGCGCGGGCATCAACCTCGATCTGAAGTCGGTGACGGCCTCGGTGTTCTTCTCGGCGGATGTCGGCAATCCGGATACCTTCGGGAAGTTCTGGGCCGACATGCAGATGTACACGACCACCATGCCGCAGGCCGACCCGCAGCGCTTCATGAACCAGTACGTCTCCTGGGAAGTGTCGCAGCGGGCGAACAACTGGCAGGGCCGCAACATCGTCCGCTGGCGGAACGAGGAATACGACAACATCTTCCGTCAGGCCGAGAACGAGCTCGACCCCGTGAAGCGGGCCGAGATGTTCATCCGCATGAACGACCTGATCGTGGGCAGCAACCACATCATCCCGCTGGTGAAGCGGCCGCTCACCTCGGGCAGCCTGCTGAACCTGCGCCCGGTGCTGAGCGCGTGGGACAACACGCATTGGCTGCTCGCCGACTGGTTCCGTGAGGGCTGATTTCCGCACGTGACCCAGTATCTGATCCGTCGTTTGATGATCGCGATCCCGAGCCTGCTCGGGATCAGCGTCATCCTCTTCACCGTGCTCGCGCTGGCTCCTGGAGATCCCTTCGAGGAGCTGGCGACGAACCCCGCCATCCCGCCCGAGGTGCGCATGCAGCTGCGCGCCTCGCTCGGCATGGATGACCCCATCTACATCCGCTACTTCCGCTGGCTCTTCGCCATGTTGCAGGGCGAATGGGGCTTCTCCTTCGTCAGCCGCATCAATGTGGATCAGCTGATCCTGCAACGCCTGCCCACGACGCTGATCGTCATCGGCAGCTCGCAGATCCTGGCACTCGCCATCGCGCTGCCCGTGGGCGTGCTGGCCGCGACCCGGCCCTATTCCATCTTCGACCAGGTGGTGAACACGCTGGCCTTCGTGGGCTTCTCGCTGCCCACCTTCTTCACGGGCCTGCTGTTCATCATGTTCTTCTCGATCTGGCTCGGCTGGCTGCCCTTCGTCTACAACACCAACATCACGGCCACGGGCTGGCAGTGGTGGTGGGAGCATATCCGGCAATCCATCATGCCGGTGCTCGTGCTGGGGCTGTTCCAGGGCGCGGCCTGGACGCGTTTCGTCCGCTCGGCCGTGCTGGACGTGATCCGGCTCGACCACGTGACCACGGCGCGCGCCAAGGGCCTGCCCGAGGGCCGGGTGACCACGCGCCACGTCGTCCGCAACGCGCTCATCCCCGTGGTGACGCTGGTGGCGCTGCAGATGCCCATCGTCTTCGGTGGCGCCATCGTGACGGAGCAGATCTTCCGCGTGCCGGGCATCGGCTCGCTGCTGATCAGCGCGATCCTGGCCAATGACACGCCGGTGATCATGGCCGTGACCTTCGTCTTCGCCTGCCTCGTCATCTTCTTCAACCTGCTCGCGGACATCATTTATGGCTGGCTCGACCCCCGTATCAGCTACCGTTAGCGCCGGGGGCGCCCCGGGCGTCCTCGTGGCGCCCGAGACCCGGCGGCCGCCGATCTCGCCCTGGCAGGATGCATGGCGGCGTTTCCGCAAGCACCGGCTGGCGGTTGTCTGCTCCGGCATCTTGATCACGCTGATCGTGGCGGTGCTGGTCGGACCCTTCTTCTACCGGGTTCCGATTGACGGCATTGATTTCTCGGTGCGGCTGCAAGGCCCCTCCTGGGACCACCCGCTCGGCACCGATGACCTCGGGCAGGATCTGCTGGCACGCATCCTCTATGGCGGGCGGATCTCGCTCGCCGTGGGATTCGCCGCGATGTTCGTGGCCGTCTTCGTGGGCGTGCTGGTGGGTTCGGTCGCCGGCATGGCCGGCGGGAAGACCGACGCGGCCCTGATGTGGCTGACGGACCTGTTCCTCTCCCTGCCGCAGCTGCCGCTGCTGCTGCTCATCATCTATCTGTTCCGTGATTCGCTGACCGGCATGGTGGGGCCGGAGATGGGCGTCTTCATCCTCATCGTCACCATCATCGGGTTGTTCAACTGGATGCAGGTGGCGCGCCTGGTGCGCGCGCAGTTCTTCTCCCTGCGCGAGAAGGAGTTCGTGGAAGCCGCCCGCGCGCTCGGCGCCTCGCGCTTCCGGCTGGTGTGGAAGCACATCCTGCCCAATGCGCTGGGGCCCGTCATCGTCGCCGCCACCATTGACGTGGCGGCCGCCATCATCGCGGAGAGCACGCTCTCCTTCCTGGGCCTGGGTTTCCCGCCCGACATCCCGACCTGGGGGCGACTGCTGTTCGATGCCAAGGACAATCTCGACTTCGCGCCGCATTGGGCGCTGTTTCCCGGCCTCGCCATCTTCCTCACGGTGCTCAGCATCAACTTCGTGGGTGACGGGCTGCGCGATGCCCTCGACCCGAGGCGCGTGAAATGAGCGCGAGCACGACCGAAGCGCGCACCGCCCCCGCGGCGGTGGGCCAGCGCCTGCTGGAGATCAGCGGCCTCAAGGTGCATTTCCGCACCGATGACGGCATGGTGCGCGCCGTGGACGGCGTGGACATCGGCGTGGACCGTGGCGAGACGGTCTGCGTGGTGGGCGAGAGTGGCTGCGGCAAGACCGTGACCGCCATGACGGTGCTGAAGCTGATCGCGATGCCGCCCGGCCAGATCGTGGCCGGCAGCATCATGTTCGAGGGGCGCGACATCGTCCCCATGACGCCCGCGCAGATGCGCGCCATCCGTTCCAAGCAGATCGGCATCGTCTTCCAGGAGCCGATGACCTCGCTCAACCCCGTCTACACGGTGGGCCACCAGATCGCCGAGACGGTGCGCCACCATGAAGGCCTGTCGAAGAAGGCGGCCTATGAGCGGGCGGCGGACATGCTGCGGCTGGTCAATATCCCGAGCCCGCAGCGCCGCGTGCATGACTACCCGCACCAGTTCTCGGGCGGCATGCGCCAGCGCGTCATGATCGCCATGGCGCTGTCCTGCAATCCGAAGCTGCTGATCGCGGATGAGCCGACCACCGCGCTCGACGTCACCATCCAGGCCCAGATTCTCGAACTGCTGACCGAGATGAAGGAACGCCTGGGCATGGCCGTCATGCTCATCACCCACGCCATGGGGGTGGTGGCGGAGACGGCGCAGCGCGTGGTGGTGATGTATGCGGGCAAGGTGGTGGAGGAGGCGCGGGTCGAGGACCTCTTCGCCAACCCTCGCCACCCCTACACCCAGGGCCTCATCCGCTCCATTCCGCGCATTGACCTCGCGGCCACGACCCACACCCGGCTCGAGGCCATTCCCGGCACCGTGCCTTCCCTGCTGAACCCGCCCAAGGGCTGCCGCTTCGCCGCGCGCTGCCGCTACGTGACCGAGGCCTGCCTCGCCGCCGAACCGCCGCTGGTCGAGAAGGCGCCGGGCCACAAGGCGGCGTGCATTCTGTGATGGATTCCTCCGCGCCCATGACCGAACCTCTCCTGCGCGTCCAGAACCTGGTGAAGAAGTTCCCGGTGAAGGGCGGCCTGCTGCAGCGCACCGTGGACCATGTGCACGCCGTCAGCGATGTCAGCTTCACCCTCAACCCCGGCGAGACGCTCGGCCTCGTGGGCGAGAGCGGCTGCGGCAAGTCCACCACCGGCCGCCTGATCCTGCGGCTGATCGAGCCCACCTCGGGCCAGGTCTGGTTCCAGGGCCAGGATGTGACCGCGCTCAACAACGAGCAGCTTGGCAGCCTGCGCCGGGACATGCAGATCATCTTCCAGGACCCCTTCGCGTCCTTGAACCCGCGCATGACGGTGGGCTCCATCATCGGCGAGGCGCTGGTCATCCATGGCCTCGCGAAATCCGCGCGCGAGCGCGAGGACCGGGTGGTGGAGCTGATGGAGACGGTGGGCCTCAAGGCCGACCAGATGCGCCGCTTCCCGCATGAATTCTCGGGCGGGCAGCGGCAGCGCATCGGCATCGCCCGCGCGCTGGCCGTCTCGCCCAAGCTCGTGGTCTGCGATGAGCCCGTCTCGGCGCTGGACGTGTCCATCCAGGCGCAGGTGGTGAACCTGCTGGAGGACCTCCAGGAGAAGCTGGGCCTCACCTACCTCTTCATCGCCCATGACCTGAGCGTGGTGGAGCACACCTCCGACCGCGTGGCGGTGATGTACCTGGGGCGCATCGTCGAGATCGCCTCGGCGCGGGACCTCTACACCAACCCGCTGCACCCCTACACCGAGGCGCTGCTCTCGGCCGTGCCCATCCCGGACCCGACCGTGAAGCGCAAGCGCATCATGTTGCAGGGGGACGTGCCGAACCCGCTGCGCCCGCCCTCGGGCTGCCATTTCCACACGCGCTGCCCCATCGCGAAGAAGCCTTCGCCCTGCGCGGACACGGTGCCGGAACTGCGTGAGTCCACGCCTGGCCATTGGGTGTCCTGCCACCTGCGCGGGTGAACGCAGGCCCCGGGAAGCCGGGGCCAACCCGCCAGAATCTAGGTGAGTAACGGCGGCCATGGCTTGGTCATGGCCGCCGTCAACGCAGAATATCGGCCGGGCTGCCAAGTTCACCGCAAGATGGCCTGGCGCGGCTTCCTCCTGATGTGCGGGCCTTGTTGTCAGCTGACTGGTCGGTGGCGGCCAACTCAGCGCCGAATCGGGCAGGCGCGGGCCGCTTCATTTCCCCTCGTGACGCCATGACACAAGGCGCGCGCAGCATGCCCTGCCACCATCTGCACGCTTTTCCGGCGCGGATGCGGACCACTGACCAGATCATCGGCATGCGCTCGTCCGGCAGCACATATTCGCCCGTGCCGCGGGCAAGAGGCGCATGGCAGCCGCCGCGGCCGCCTCCTATCGTTCCGGCATGCGAGGTTGGGAAATGCACGGCAGCGTCACGATCCGGTTGAACCGGGATGGTGACAACCGTCATGCTTCCTTCCGCGCAGACGGCCGCATGTGCCCTCGGCGCATGTGACTGCCTTCAACGTCTGGGAGTGCAACAAATGAAACTGGGACTCACCCTCCTCGCCGCCGCCGCGGCGATGGTGACAGTCAGCACCGCCGCCTACGCGCAGCAGACGCTGCAACAGGTCCGCACCCGCGGCAGCCTGAACTGCCAGGTGGGCCTGCCCACCCCGGGCTTCTACGCACTGGCCGCGAATGGCACCTGGTCCGGCCTCGACGTGGACATGTGCCGCGCCGTCGCCGCCGCCATCTTCGACGATCCCAACCGCGTGCAGTACCAGTCCGTGACCTCGGCGGTGCGCTTCACCTCGCTCGCCAATGGCGAGAGCGACATGCTCTCCCGCACCACCACCTGGACCGCGGTGCGCGACACGCAGCTCGGCCTCGAATTCGCGGGCGTGAACTTCTATGACGGCCAGGGCTTCCTGGTGCCGCGCGCGTCCAACATCACCTCGGCCCGCCAGCTCGACGGCGCCACGGTCTGCGTCCTGACCGGCACGACGACCGAGCTGAACCTCGCCGACTATTTCCGCGCCAACAACATGACCTTCCGCGCGGTGACGAACGAGAACGTCAACGTGCTGGTCGAGACCTATCTCGGCGGCGGCTGCGACGCCTACACCAATGACAAGTCGGGCCTGGCCTCGCGCCGCGCCGCCTTCCCGAACCCGAACGACCACGTGATCCTGCCCGAGACCATCTCGAAGGAGCCGCTGGGCCCCGTGGTCCGCCATGGCGACCAGAACTGGGGCGACATCGTCCGCTGGGTCCTCTACGGGATGATCGAGGCGGAGGAGATGGGCGTCACCCAGGCCAACCTTGCCGAGATGCAGCGCTCCACCAACCCCGGCATCCGCCGCCTGCTCGGCACCGAGGGCAATATCGGCCAGGGGATGGGCTTGCCGGCCGACTTCATGGTCCGCGTCATCCGCCACATCGGCAACTACGGCGAGGCCTATGAGCGCCATGTGGGCGCCAACACGCCCATCGGCATTCCCCGCGCCAACTCGCTGAACGCGCTCTGGACCAATGGCGGGCTGATGTACGCCATGCCCTTCCGGTGATCCGCGCCACCTGACGCCAGAACGGGGCCGCGCGCCGGGCGCGGCCCCCATCAAGCCCCGGAGCAGGCCCCGCATGTCCAGCAGCACCAGCACGGCGCCGCCGCGCGCCTCATTCCTCAATGATGCCGGCGTGCGGGCCTTCGTCTATCAGGCCGCCGTGTTTCTGGCCGTCACGGGCCTGTTCTACTACCTGATCTCGAACACCATCACGAACATGTCCCAGCGGAACATGTCCGCGGGGTTCGACTTCCTGGACGTCTCGGCCGGGTTCAACATCGCCTTCACGCTGATCCCGTACCGGGAGGGCGACAGCTATCTGCGCGTGTTCCAGGTGGGCATCGCCAACACCTTGCTGGTGGCCGTCATCGGCATCGTCTTCGCCACCATCATCGGGCTCATCGTGGGGCTGGCGCGGCTTTCCACCAACTGGCTGATCGCGACGCTGGCGCGCTGGTACATCGAGGTGCTGCGGAACACGCCGCTGCTGCTGCAGATCATCGCGTGGTATTTCGGCGTCTTCAACCTGCTGCCCCGCCCGCGCGAGAGCATCGACTGGGGCGGCCTCTTCTTCCTGAACAACCGCGGCTTCTACATGCCGGGCCCCGTGCCGCAGGAGGGCTTCGGCTGGACGCTGGCCGCCCTGCTGGTCGCGATCCTGGGCGCGGTGCTGATCGTCACGTGGTCCAACCGCCGCCGCCGCGCCACGGGGCGCATCTTCCCGGGCGGAACCGTCGCCACCGCCCTCATCATCCTGCTGCCGCTCGCGGTCTTCTACGGCAGCGGCGCGCCGCTCACCTGGGACTGGCCGACGCTGCGCGGCTTCAACTTCGTGGGCGGCATCAGCGTGCCGCCGGCCTTCTGCGCGCTGGTGGTGGCGCTGTCCATCTACACCTCCTGCTTCATCGCGGAGATCGTGCGCGCGGGCATCCAGTCCGTGGCGCATGGGCAGACGGAGGCGGCGCGCGCGCTGGGCGTGAAGCCCTCCCGCACCATGCGCTTCATCATCCTGCCCCAGGCCATGCGCGTGATCATCCCGCCGCTCATCAGCCAGTATCTGAACCTGACGAAGAACTCCTCGCTCGCCATCGCGATCGGCTTCCCCGACCTGGTGAGCGTGTGGATGAACACCTCGCTCAACCAGTCGGGCCGCGCCATCCCGATCGTGGCGATGACTATGGCCTTCTATTGCGTGGTGAGCCTCGCCGTGTCGGGGCTGCTCAACCTCTACAACCGCCGCATGCAGCTGACGGAGCGTTGAGCCATGGCCCCCGACCACACGCCCACGCCGCCCCTCGTCTTCACACCGCGCCCCTCGGCGCCGCCGCCGCCCAGCACGGTGGGGGTGATGGGCTGGCTGCGCGCCAACCTCTTCTCCTCGGTGCCGAACACGATCCTGACCTTCCTGGGCGCCTACATCCTCTATGTGTTCCTGGAGGCCATCATCTCCTGGGCGCTGATCAACGCGGTGTGGGAGGCGCCCAACCGCCGCGCCTGCCTCGATGCGGTGGGGCGTTCGGGCGCCTGCTGGCCGGGCGTCATCGCCTGGCTGCCTAACCTCATCTACGGCCTCTATCCCAAGGACCAGGTGTGGCGCATTGACCTGGGCGCGCTGATCCTGGTGCTCTGGGCGCTGCCGCTCTTCCTGCCGCGGGTGAAGTCCAAGATCGCGATCGGGCTGACGGCGGTGCTGGTGTATCCCTTCCTCGTCTCCTACCTCTTCCTGGGCGGCGAGAAGGGCTGGATCTGGATGGTGCTGGTGGCGGGCAGCCTCGCCACCTTCTTCTGGGTCTGGCTGACGGCCATCAGCGAGATGCGGACGGGGCTGCCCTTCCTCGCGCTGCTGGTCCGCACCCTGGCGGGGCCCGACCCCATCCCGGAGCGCGCGCGGCTGGTTCGGCAGCTGGCCTGGGCCGCGCTGTTCGTCACGGCGCTGGTCATCGTCTCCCGCTGGCAACTGGTGGAGGTGCCCACGCGGCTCTGGGGCGGGCTGTTCCTGACCATGGTGATCTCGGGCATCGGCATCACCTTCTCGCTGCCCGCGGGCGTGATGCTGGCGCTGGGGCGGCGATCCTCCATGCCGCTGATCCGCGGCTTCTGCGTGGCCTTCATCGAGCTGTTCCGCTCCGTCCCCCTCATCACCATCCTGTTCATGTTCAACACCATGCTGCCGCTGTTCCTGCCGGTGGGGGTGGAGGTGGACCGGCTGCTGCGCGCCATCGTGGCCGTCTGCCTCTTCGCCGCCGCCTACATGGCCGAGATCGTGCGCGGTGGGCTGCAGGCCATCCCGAAAGGCCAATACGAGGCCGCGGCCGCCATGGGGCTGGGCTACTGGCAGTCCACCACGCTGATCATCCTGCCCCAGGCGCTCAAGATCATGATCCCGGCCATCGTCGGCAACTTCATCGGGCTGTTCAAGGACACCACGCTGGTTTCCATCATCGGCCTGTTCGACATGCTGAGCATGGCGCGGGCGGTGGGCGAGGACACGCGCTGGCTAGGCCTCTTCATCGAGCCCTTCTTCTTCATCACGATGATCTACTTCGTGTTCTGCTTCGCCATGTCGCAATACAGCATGAACCTGGAACGCCGGCTGGGCGGGGGGCAGCGCCGATGACCACGCCCGCCATCGAACTCGTCGGCGTCAGCAAATGGTATGGCAGCTTCCAGGCGCTGAAGGAGATCAACCTCTCCATCTCCGAGGGCGAGCGCGTGGTGGTCTGCGGCCCCTCGGGCTCCGGCAAGTCCACCATGATCCGCTGCGTGAACCAGCTGGAGCGCCACCAGCGCGGCGACATCCGCATCCATGGCCGCGCCTTCGGCGGCGGCGCGCGGGATGACGAGGCCATCCGCCGCGAGACGGGCATGGTGTTCCAGTCCTTCAACCTCTTCCCGCACATGACGGTGCTGGAAAACTGCACCTTCGCCCTGACCTGGGTGAAGCAGATGCCGGAGGAGGAAGCGAAGCGCATCGCCCTGTCGCACCTGGAGCGCGTGCGCATCCCCGAACAGGCGCTGAAGTACCCGCTGCAACTCTCCGGCGGGCAGCAGCAGCGCGTCGCCATCGCGCGCGCGCTGTGCATGCAGCCGCGCATCATGCTGTTCGACGAGCCCACCTCCGCCCTCGACCCCGAGATGATCAAGGAGGTGCTGGACGTGATGGTCGAACTCGCCAACACGGGCATGACCATGGTGGTGGTGACGCACGAGATGGGCTTCGCCCGCCAGGTGGCCGACCGCGTGGTGTTCATGGACCAGGGGGAGGTGGTGGAGCAGGCGCCGCCCGAGGACTTCTTCGCCAACCCGCGCTATGACCGCACGCGGATGTTCCTCAGCCAGATCCTCTGAGGGGTTTGGCCGGCACGCCCGCCACCACCGCGCCCGGTGGCACGTCACGCACCACCGCCGCACCCGCGCCGGCCACGGCGCCCGCGCCCAGCCGGCGCCCCGGCGCCACCACCGCGCCCGCGCCGACCAGCGCGCCCGCGCCCACGCGCACGGTGCCACAAAGCACCGCGCCGGGGGCGATATGCGCGCCGTCTTCCACCACGCAGTCATGCTCGACCACGGCGGCGGTGTTCACCACGGCCAGCGCCCCGATCGCCGCCAGGGGCCCGACCGAGGCGCGGGCCATCACCTGCGCCCCGTCGCCGACCCGCGCGCTGGGCGAGACCAGCGCCGCCGGATGCACCAGGGCGGGCAGGGCGAGGCCCGCCCGCCGCGCCGCCTCGCCCCAATGCAGGCGCAGCGCGTTGTCGCCCAGCGCCACCACCGCGCCCCCCGCGCCATGCGCCTCCAGGGATGCGAGCGGCCCCAGCACGGGCCTTCCCAGCACGGGTGCCGTGGCGCGGTCATCCAGCACGCCGGCCACCTCCCGGCCCAGTGCGTCCAGCGCCTCCAGCACCACCAGCGCGTGGCCGCCGGCGCCGAGGACGAGCAGCCTCACCCGCCCGCGCCGTCCAGCGCGTCCAGCACATGCAGGGAATAGGTCAGCGCGGCCCCGGCGTTGAGCGCGATGGCGACACCCAGCGCCTCCGCCACCTCCTCCTTCGTGGCCCCGGCGGCGCGGGCCTTGCGGGCATGGGCGTCAATGCAGCCCTCGCAGCGCGTGGTGACGGCGACGGCCAGCGCGATCATCTCCCGCGTCTTGGCGTCCAGGTGCTTCGTGGTGCTGCTGCCGCGGCTCAGCGCGCCAAAGCCCTTCATCAGCTCCGGGTGCAGGGCGGAAAGCTCCTTGCCCCGATCCCGCAGCCCCGCATTGTAGCTGTCCCAATCCTCGATCCGCGTGTCGGTCGTCACCTGTCTGGCTCCCAAATGGAAAGGCCCCGATGGTTTCCCATCGGGGCCTCCACGTCCATTGATATGGCGCAGCCTATTCGGCGGTCTCGGGTTCCTTCTCCGCCTCGCCATCGCCCTCGGGGCGGGGCAGGGCGGCGACGGGTGCCTCGGCCAGGTCGAAGGCCAGCGCGCCATCCACCAGGTTGACCTTGACCGCGCCACCCTTGGCCAGCTTGCCGAAGAGGAGTTCCTCGGCCAGCGGCTTCTTGATGTGCTCCTGGATCACGCGGGCCAGCGGCCGCGCGCCATAGAGCGGGTCATAGCCACGCTCGGCCAGCCATTCCTTGGCGGCGGAGGAGAGCTCGATCGTCACGTTGCGATCGGCCAGCTGGGCCTCCAGCTGCATGACGAACTTCTCCACCACCTGCGCCACGATCTCCTGCGTCAGCCCCGCGAAGGGGATGACAGCGTCGAGGCGGTTGCGGAATTCGGGCGTGAACATGCGCTTCACCGCCTCCTCATCCTCGCCGGTGCGGACGGGGCTGCCGAAGCCGATGGCGGGCTTCTGCATGTCGGCTGCGCCCGCATTGGTCGTCATGATGAGGATGACGTTGCGGAAATCCACGGTCTTGCCGTTGTGGTCCGTCAGCTTCCCGTGGTCCATCACCTGCAGCAGGATGTTGTAGAGATCCTGGTGCGCCTTTTCGATCTCATCGAGCAGCAGCACGCAATGCGGGTGCTGGTCGATGCCATCCGTCAGCAGCCCGCCCTGGTCGAAGCCCACATAGCCCGGGGGTGCGCCGATCAGGCGGGAGACGCTGTGCCGCTCCATGTATTCGGACATGTCGAAGCGGATCAGCTCGATGCCGAGCGTCTTGGAGAGCTGCTTGGCGACTTCCGTCTTGCCGACGCCCGTGGGACCGGAGAACAGGTAGTTGCCGATGGGCTTCTCCGGATCGCGCAGGCCCGCGCGGCTCAGCTTGATGGCCGAGGACAGCGCCTCGATGGCGCGATCCTGGCCGAAGACCATGGCCTTGAGGTCACGCTCCAGGGTGCGGAGCGTCTCCTTGTCGTCCGCGCTGACGGATTTGGGAGGAATGCGGGCGATCTTGGCGACCACCTCCTCCACATCCTTCAGCGTGACCGTCTTCTTGCGCTTGTTCTCGGGCACCAGCATGCGCGAGGCGCCCACCTCGTCGATCACGTCGATCGCCTTGTCGGGCAGCTTGCGGTCATGGATGTACTTGGCCGAAAGCTCCACCGCGGCGCGGACGGCTTCCGGCGTGTACTTCACCTTGTGGTGCTTCTCGTAGTTGGTCTTGAGCCCCTGCAGGATCTTGACCGTGTCCTCGACCGAGGGCTCGTTCACGTCGATCTTCTGGAAGCGCCGCACCAAAGCGCGGTCCTTCTCGAAGTGGACGCGGTATTCCTTGTAGGTGGTGCTGCCGATGCAGCGCAGCGTGCCCTGCGCCAGCGCGGGCTTGAGCAGGTTGGACGCGTCCATCGCGCCCCCCGAGGTGGCGCCCGCGCCGATCACGGTGTGGATCTCGTCAATGAAGAGGATGGCGCCGGGCTGGGCTTCCAGCTCGCTCACCACCGCCTTCAGGCGTTCCTCGAAATCGCCGCGATAGCGCGTGCCGGCCAGCAGCGAACCCATGTCCAGCGAGTAGATGGTGGACTTGGCCAGCACCTCCGGCACGTCGCCTTCGACGATGCGCTTGGCCAGGCCCTCGGCGATGGCGGTCTTGCCCACGCCCGGATCACCCACATAGAGCGGGTTGTTCTTGGTGCGCCGGCACAGGATCTGGATGGTGCGCTCGATCTCGGAATCGCGGCCGATCAGCGGGTCGATCTTGCCCTGGCCCGCCTTCTTGTTGAGGTTCACGCAATAGGTGCTGAGCGCATCCTGGTTGCGGTTGCCCCCGCGCGGCTTTTCCTCGCGTTCGCTGTTGCCAGCGCCTTCCTCGGGCGGCGTCTGCGCGCTGCCCTGCACGGGGCGGGGCTGGCTGCGGCCGGGCGCCTTGGCGATGCCGTGGCTGATGAAGTTGACGGCGTCCAGCCGCGTCATGTCCTGCAGTTGCAGGAAATAGACGGCATGGCTCTCGCGTTCGCTGAACAGGGCCACCAGCACATTGGCGCCCGTGACTTCGTCGCGGCCGCTGCTCTGCACATGGATGGCGGCGCGCTGGACCACGCGCTGGAAGCCCGCGGTGGGCTTCGGGTCGCCGCCGCGGTCGGAGACCAGGCCGGCCAGGTCCTTGTCGAGGAACTCGCCCAGGTCGCGCTTCAGCTTGTCCACATCCACGCCGCAGGCGCGCAGCACGGTGGTGGCATCGGCATCCTCGGCCAGCGCGAGGAGGAGGTGTTCGAGTGTCGCGTATTCGTGCCGGCGGTCATTGGCGAGGCCGAGGGCCCGATGGAGCGTCTGCTCGAGATTGCGGGACAGCATGTTCAGTACGCTCCCCTAAGGGTGGCGGGCCGCGGAAATGCGGCCCGGCCGTTGAAAGGTGATGTGATGGCACTTCCCCCAAATTCACCTCCCCCGGCGGAAGTCTCCTGCAAGTCAGGCACCGGGGTGTCGTTCCGCCGTGGTCCGGCGCGCCGCCCGGGGGCGGCCGTCCCGAACCGAGAGTCCGGGCGGAAGGGTAAAGCCTGTATGGCCGAAAGGGGGGATTTTTTTCGCGTCACACGCGCTCCGGCTTCACTCTTTCTCAATCGTGCACTGGAGCGGGTGCTGGTTCTGCCGCGCCAGGTCCATGACCTGCGTGACCTTCGTCTCGGCCACCTCATAGGTATAGACGCCGCAGACGCCGACACCGCGCCGGTGCACATGCATCATGATGCGCGTGGCCTCGTCGCGGTTCTTCTGGAAGAAGCGTTCCAGGACGTGGACGACGAACTCCATCGGCGTGTAGTCGTCGTTCAGCATCAGCACCTTGTACATCGCCGGCTTCTTGGTCTTGGGGCGCGGCTTGACGACGACGCCGGTCGCCGGGCCGCCATCGCCCTCGCGCTTGTCGCCGTCCGAGAGGATGATGCGCAGCTTGTCCCGCGCCAGGGCGCGATCCTCCAGGAAATTCGTTCCGGGCTGCATGATGGGCCGCTTGTCCGTATGCGTCATGATCGCTGGAGGATATCGGGTGCCGGCCGCCCAGGAAAAGGGCTTGCCTGCTCCGCGCGGCACGCGGGGCGAAGAAAATGCCATGCGGCCCGCCCAACGCAAAAGCCCCGGGCTCCTTGCGGAACCCGGGGCCATGTTCGCTCATGCCCTCGCGGGGAGGGCAGCGCGTCAGGCGGCCAGCGGCTTGCCCATCTTCTCCATCGCGGCCGTCATGCGGGCGGCGATGGGCTCGATGGAGGTCTCGGCGACCTTCAGCGCGGTCTCCTGCAGCTTCACGCCGTCATTCATGGCGCGCTCCAGCGAGGCCTTGGCGAAGGAGGCCTGGAAATCGGCGGCTTCCTTCAGGCTCTTGGCGGAAGACAGGGTCTTCATGCCTTCCATCGCCTGCTCCGACATCGTCTGGAACATCGCCATGGTCTGGCGCGACAGGTCCTGCACGCCGGTCACATAGGCCTGCGAGGCCTTGGTCATGGCTTCGAGGTTGCCGCGGCTGAACTCCACCGCGTCCTCGGCCACCTTCATCATGTCGGCGGTGGCCTTGTGGGCGGCTTCCATGCTCTTCTCCATGGTGGCGCGGGCCTGGGTGGCGCCGTCCTCCATGATCTTCTTCGCCTGGTCGGCGCCGGTCTGGGCGGCGGTGGTCATCGCCTTCTTCATGTCAGCCTGGGTGGCCATCTGCGTCATCCTTGTCCAAGACCGCCTCTCGGCCTGGATGGGGCGAGGCGGCACGTTTTGTCGTGGCGAAGCGGCCACGACGGGCTTTGCTGCGATGCAGCATGAGTGTGATCTAGCGGGCCACACCGGGCATTTCAAGGAAAAATGGTGCAGCGCACAAAATTCCCGTCAGCCCATCCGCTGCCCCAAAAGCGCGGGCGTGGCCCGAAACCGGTGGACATCCCTCCGCATCGCTGATTGATTGCGCGGACGGGACGCTCAGCCTTGGGGGAGGCCGCGTCCCTGACCGATCCGGGGGGATTGCTGCATGTCGTGTCGTTTCCAGGCCTTGGGCCTTGCCGTGGTGCTTCTGCTCGCGGCCATGGCGCCCGGCCGCGCCCAGGTGGCCGCCATCGAACGGAGCGAGCGCTACGCCGCCATCGTCCTGGACCACCAGACCGGCAACATCCTGGTGTCGCACCATGCCGATGCGCTGCGCCACCCAGCCTCGCTCACCAAGGCCATGACGCTCTACATGCTGTTCGAGGCCATGCAGGGCGGGCGGCTCGCGCTCAACTCGCCGATTCGCATGTCGGCGGAGGCGCAGTCCCGCCCGCCCTCCAAGCTCGGCCTGCCCGTGGGCACGCTGTTCTCGGTGGAGACGGCCATCCTGGCCCTCGTCACCCGCTCGGCGAATGACGTGGCGGCCGCGGTGGGCGAGCACCTGGCCGGCAGCGAGGAGGCCTTCGCGCGGCAGATGACGCTGCGCGCCCGCCAGCTCGGCATGACGCGCACGGTCTTTCGCAATGCCTCGGGCCTGCCCGACCCCGACCAGGTGACGACGGCGCGCGACATGGCGCTGCTGGGCCGCCGCCTGCTGCAGGATTTCCCACAGCATTACCACTATTTCAGCGCGACCCATTTCCGGCACAACCAGGGCCTGATCCGCAGCCACAACGGCATGCTGGTGGACTACCCCGGCACGGACGGCATCAAGACCGGCTATATCCGCGCCTCGGGCTACAACATCCTGACCTCCGCCGAGCGGGGCGGGGTGCGCCTCGTGGGCGCCGTCTTCGGCGGGTCCAACTGGCGCGAGCGCAACGCCCAGATGGCGAGCCTCTTCGACGAGGGCTTCGCGCGCCAGGGCGTGCGCGGCATCCCGCCCGCCGCCGCCGAGATGGCCGCGGCCGCCGCCGCCGGCCGGGTACTGGCCGCCCGCGCGGTGGGCGGTGGGCTGCCGCCGCCCGTGCCCGCGGCCGTCGCCGCCCGCGCCGCGCGCCCGCCCGCCACCGCCCAGGCCACCGCCCGGCCGCCCGCGCGCGCCCAGGCCGCCGCGCGGCCGCCCGCCCGCGCCCAGGCCGCCCGCACGGCGCCCTCGCGCCGGCAGGCCGCGCGCACCCAGCCCGCCCGCACCCAGGCGGCCGCCCGGACCCAGCCCAGCGCCGCCGCGCGCCGCGCCCCGGCCAATGCGCCCCGCGGCACCCGCGCCACCCCGCCCGGCACGCAGCGCGTCGCGGGCACGCGTTGAGGCGCAGCCGGGGGCTGGCTTGCCGGTGGCACCTTGGCCGTGGCAACAACGGCTTGCACCGGTAAAGGAGCCCACGTGATGAAGCCCCTCAAGAAGGCCGTCCTGCCCGTGGCAGGCTTCGGCACCCGCTTCCTGCCGGCGACGAAGGCGGTGGCGAAGGAAATGCTGCCCGTCGTGGATCGCCCGCTGATCCAATATGCGGTGGACGAGGCGCGCGCCGCCGGCATCGAGCAGTTCTGCTTCATCACCGGCCGCGGCAAGACCGCGATCGTCGAGCATTTCGACATCGCCTATGAGCTGGAAAAGAGCCTGGAGGAGCGCAACAAGGCCGACATCCTGGCCGAGCTGCGCGGCCTCGCCGTCACCCCCGGCTCCATCGTCACCGTCCGCCAGCAGGTACCGATGGGCCTCGGCCACGCCATCTGGTGCGCCCGCGCCTTCGTGGGCGACGACCCCTTCGCCATCATCCTTCCCGACGACCTGATGCAGTGCGAGACCTCCTGCGTGGCCCAGCTCGCGGAGGCCTATCGCGAGACGGGCGGCAATGTCGTCGCCATCGAGGAAGTCCCGATGGAGCGGGTGAACAAGTATGGCGTGCTCGACATCGAGAAGGACATGGGCCGCCTCGTCTCCGTGAAGGGGCTGGTGGAGAAGCCGCCGGTCGAGAAGGCGCCCTCCAACCTCACCATCATCGGCCGCTACGTGCTGATGCCCGAGGTGATGACGCACCTGGCCAAGCTCGAAAAGGGCGCGGGGGGCGAGGTGCAGCTGACCGACAGCATGGCCAAGCTCATCGGCACCCAGCCCTTCCACGGGCTGCGCTATGAGGGGCGGCGCTTCGACTGCGGCGACAAGCTGGGCTTCCTGGAGGCGCAGATCGCCTTCGCCCTGGAACGCCCGGAGCTGGCGCCCGCGGTGCGCGGCTTCCTCGACCGCTACCGCTGACCCTTCCCCCGCACCCGATCGGACGCCCCTGATGGACGCCTTCACCCACCGCTTCGACCCGACCTCGCTGCGCGAATACGACATTCGCGGCATCGTGGGCAAAACGCTCCATGGGGCGGATGCCTTCGCCATCGGCCGCGTCTTCGGCACCATCGTGGCCCGCGCCGGCGGCGGCCGCGTGGCGGTGGGGCGTGACGGGCGGCTGTCCTCGCCCGAGCTGGAAACCCATCTGGTGGCCGGCCTCGTGGCGTCGGGCATGGAGGTGGTGCGCGTGGGCTGCGGCCCCACGCCCATGCTCTACTTCGCGAGCTACGACCAGAAGGCCGATGGCGCGGTGATGCTGACGGGCAGCCACAACCCGCCCGACTACAACGGCTTCAAGATGATGATCGGCAAGAAGCCGTTCTTCGGGAAGGACATCCAGGAACTCGGCCGCATGGCCGCCGAGGGCGACGTGGTGCCGGAGGCGAAGGGCTCCTCGCGCGAGGTGGATGTGTCCGCCACCTATATCGCGCGCATGGTCCAGGATTACGGCGGGGGCGCCAAGAAGCTGAACGTGGTGTGGGACCCCGGCAATGGTTCGGGCGGCGCCATCACCGAGCGCCTGGTGCGCGAGCTTCCCGGCACCCACCACGTCATCAACGCCGAGATTGATGGCCGCTTTCCCAACCACCACCCCGACCCCACGGTGCTGAAGAACCTCGCGCAGATCATCGCGAAGGTGCGCGAAACCAAGGCCGACCTCGGCATCGCCTTCGACGGCGACGCGGACCGCATCGGCGTGGTGGATGGCGAGGGCAACATGCTCTTCGGCGACCAGCTGCTGGTGGTGCTGGCGCGTGACGTGCTGAAGGCCCACCCGGGCGCCACCATCATCGCCGATGTGAAGGCAAGCCAGGTGCTGTTCGACGAGATCGCGGCCGCCGGCGGCACGCCGCTGATGTGGCGCACCGGCCACTCCCTCATCAAGCAAAAGATGGCGGAGACGGGCTGCCCGCTGGCCGGCGAGATGTCGGGCCACATCTTCTTCGCCGACAAATGGTATGGCTTCGACGACGCGCTCTATTCCGCCCTGCGGCTGCTGGACACCCTGGCCCGCAGCGAACAGAGCCTGGCCCAGATGCGCGCGGGGCTGCCGCAGGTGCTGAACACGCCCGAACTCCGCTTCAACTGCGAGGACACGCGCAAGTTCGAGGTGGTGCGCGAGGTCGCCGCCCGCCTCGATGCCGAGGGCGCCGATGTCTCCGCGGTGGATGGCGTGCGCGTGAACACGCCCGATGGCTGGTGGCTGCTGCGTGCCTCCAACACCCAGGCCGTGCTGGTGGCCCGTGCCGAGGCCTCCAGCGCCGAGGGGCTGGAACGCCTCAAGGCGCAGCTCGCCGCGCAGATCGAGGCCTCGGGCCTCGCCGCGCCCGACTTCTCGGGCGAAAACGCGGGGCATTGACGGGCGCGCGGCGACGCGCCCACCCTTCCTTCCATGCGCCGGACAGCAAAGAGCCGGCGCGGCTGGAAGGAACGGACCCATGCTCAACCGCCGCACGCTCGGCCTGGCCCTTGCCGGGCTGCCCGCCGCACCTGCCGTCCTGCGCGCCCAGTCCTGGACGCCGAGCGGCCCCATCCGCATCGTCGTGCCCTTTCCGGCGGGCGGCACCACCGACATCCTGGCGCGCATCTTCGCCCAGCGCCTGGGAGACACCCTGGGCCCCGCCGTGGTCGAGAACCGGGGCGGGGGCGGGGGCTCCATCGGCGCCGACTATGTGGCCAAGGCCCCGCCCGATGGCCAGGTGCTGCTGTTCCACAACCTGACTTTCTCCACCACGACGGCCGCGCTCGAAATCGCCGGCCGCGCGCCGCACCGCATCGAGACGGATTTCGCGCCCATCACCCTCGGCGCCGCGGTCCCTATGATCCTTCTGGCCAACGCGCAGGTGCCGGCGCGTGACCTCACGGAATTCGTCGCCTGGGCGAAGGCCCAGAACCCGCCGCCCTTCTACGGCTCCACCGGCCCCGGCAGCACCATGCACATGATCAGCGAGGTGCTGAAGCGCGACGGGCAGTTCCAGATGGAGCACATCCCCTTCCGCGGCGCGGCGCCCCTGGTGCAGGACCTGCTGGCCGGCCGCGTGGTGTTCGGCGGCGACCAGCTTTCCTCCTCGCTCCAGCACATCCGCGGCGGCGCGCTGCGCCCCATCGCCACCCTGGCCGACCGCCGCCCGCGCGTGCTGCCCGAGGTCCGCACCGTGCGCGAACAAGGCTTCCCCAACGCCGAACTCCTCGGCTGGAACGGCTTCTTCGCGCCCGCCCGCACGCCTGCGCCCGTGCTCGAACGCCTGCACCGCGAACTCGCCGCCGCTGCGCGCCACGAAAGCGTGGCCAGCCGCATCCTGGAACTGGGCGCGGAACCCGGCGGCAACAGCGCCCAGGAATTCGGCGCCTCCGTCCACAACCAGATCGCCGCCGTGCGCCCGCTGGTGCAGGCCCTGAACATCCAGATGTGACCCACGGCCGCAGGCGGGGAGGGGGGGCCGCGGCGTCCCAGGCCGCCCTCCTCGGCGGCCGCGCTCAGTCCGCGAAGTCGACGGGCGTGTTCAGCGCCGGGTCCTCATGGCGCCGCCAGTACAGGTCATGGATGCGGCGCGTGATCGGCCCGGTACGCCCATCGCCCACGGGGCGGCCCTCATACCAGGTCACCGCGCTGATCCCGCCCGCGGTGGTGCTGGTAAAAATCTCGTCCGCGGCCAGCACCTCCTCCGCGCGCACCGCGCGGATCTCGCAGCGCAGCTGGAGGTCGGCGGCGATCTCGGTGACGGTGCGGCGCGTGATGCCCTCGAACATCCCCTGCGCCGGCGTCGCCAGCACGCCATCCTTCACGATGAAGATGTTGAAGCCCGGGCCCTCGGTGATGGTGCCGTCGGCGGCGGGCAGGATCGCGACGGTGGCGTCGCGCTCATAGGCCTCGAACAGCCCCATGTCAGGTCGAGCCAGTGGAAGTTCTTGATCCGCTGATCGAGGGATTCGGAGGGGATGCGCTGCGTCCGCGCCAGGATCATGCGGAAGCCCTCGGCCTGCTGGCGGGGCTCGGCGATGTTCATGAAGGGCTGCGCCCAGGCATAGAGGCGGTTGCGGCACAGCCGCGGGTCGCGCGTGCCGGGCGGCGGCACCCCGCGCGAGCAGATCACCATGATGAAGGCGTCGCGGAAGCCGCTGCGGCGCACGCATTCCTTCAGGATGGCGGCGATGTCCGCCCCGCTGTGCGGCAATTGCATGCGCAGCCCGCGCATCGAGGCCTCGAAGCGCGCGATGTGGTCATCGAGGCGGAAGATGCGGCCCTTCCAGGCATGCAGGGCATCATAGGTCACGTCCGAGCGCACGAAGCCGCGGTCCACCACCGGGATCGCGGCCTCGGCCAGCGGGACGAAGCGGCCATCCATATAGGCGACGCCCCGGATCGGGGCGAGTTCCTCCTCGTGCGTCATGCGCCTGCCTCCCTTCCCTCGAAGCCGGCGAGGGCGGTGCGCACGCAGCGGGCGATGGTGCCGATGTTGTAGCCGCCCTCCTGCACGATCACCGTGGGCAGGCCGAGGGCGGCGAGCCGCGCGCCGATGCGCCGGAAACCGTCATGGGTGATGGCGAGGCCCTGCGTCGGGTCCTCCTCATGCCCATCCACGCCGAGCGAGACCACCAGCGCCGTCGCGCCATGGGCGGTGATGCGCGTGCAGGCGGTCTCGAGCGCGGCCAGCACCGCCCCATCGCCCGAGCCCGCGGGCAGCGGCAGGTTGAGGTTGCACCCCATCCCCGCCCCGGTGCCGCGTTCCTGCGCGTGGCCGCAGAAGAAGGGGTGGTAGTCCACCGGGTCGCGGTGGAGGGAGGCGAAGAACACGTCGTCGCGCGCATAGAGGATGGCCTGCGTGCCGTTGCCGTGGTGGACATCCACATCCACCAGCGCGACGCGGCCATGGCCGCGCCGGAGGTGCTGGGCGGCGATCGCGGCATTGTTCAGGAAGCAGTTGCCTCCCGCCATGTCGGCGAAGGCGTGGTGGCCCGAGGGCCGGCACAGCGCATAGGCCATGGGCGCGCCGGCGAGCACCTGCGCGGCCGCCTCCACCGCCAAATTGGCCGAGGCCATGGCCACGGCGCAGCTGTGCTCGCCGATCGGCGCCCAGAGATCCTGCGCGTGCCAGCCCGCGCGCCCGGCGACCGAGGTCGGGTAGGCATGGTCCATGCCGCGCACCGGGAAGACATAGGGTATGACTTCCTCCGCCGCGCCCTCGATGCATTGCCACTCGGCCCAGGCGGTGGCGAGGAAGTCGAGGTATTCCGGGGTGTGGATGGCGGCGACCGGGGCGGGGCCATGGTCCGGCGCCTCGCGGATCACGTGGCCGTCGGCGCGCAGCGCGGCGAGGATGTTGTCCGCGCGCGCCGGCACGTCGCGCGTCGCGACGAAGCGGCCATGGCGCAGGAATTGGCGGGAGTGGTGCCGCGCCTGGAGCGGCGAATGAAGAACGAGCACGTGGCGACCCCTGGCTGAAACTCGAACAGGACCGAGTTTCGGAAGGGTCACATGCCGGGCGGCGCGGGGCAAGGAAATTCGAAAATTCCCGAGTTTTGCCGCGGGATCAGGCGGCGGGGTCAAGCGGCCTGGCCCGCTTCTCCACATATTCGCCGACATAGAGCCGCAGATAGGCCAGCCGCGCGCGAAGCGCCTCGCGCGCCATGGCGGGCTCCACCTCCCCGGTCCGCGCGAAGGACATCGCCCAGATGGCGTCCGAGATGGTGACGGCGATGACCATCGCCTGCTCCAGCGCCGCGCTCTCGGCCACGGCGAAGTGACGGATCAGCTTGCGATAGTAGATGCCGCCGATGCGCCGGTTGGCGGCAAGGTCGGCGTGGCGGATCTCCCAGCCGCTCTCGGGGCCGAGGAAGAGGCGCATCGCCACCGGATGCTCATGGTAGAAGCCCAGGGCCGTCTCGGCATGCCGCGCGCAGAGGTCGCTCCAGGAGGTCAGGCCGCCATGATCCATCTCGCGCGCGGCCAGCGTCTCGAAGACCGCGATGTAGCGCTGCGCGAGGCCGGTCAGCAGCGCCTGGGGCGTCGGGAAGTAATGGTAGAGCGATGCGGGCGGGATGCCCGCCGCCTCCGCGACCTGCTGGAGGCTGAGGCCCACCTGGCCGTCGCGGCGGATCAGCCCGTCGGCGGCATCGAGGATGCGCCCGGCCCGCTGCCTGCCGCGCGCCTGCCGCTGCGGTTCCGCCTCGCCCGCCATGCCGCCTGTTCCCTCACGACGCGCCGCCGATCGGCGCGGGACCGAGGATAGGTGAGCCCTTCGTCCCGGCAAGCCGCCGCCTGGCGGGCTCAGCCGAGCGCCTTGGGGTCGTGGACCGGCGTCGGCAGGCCCAGCATCCGCGCCTGGATCTGCAGCGCGAGGATGCGCGAATAGGTGCGGACCTGCTGCAGGTTGCCGGCCTGCAGCCAGAGGCCGGGCTGGCGCGTCGGCTTCCACATGTTGCGAAGCTCGCCCACCCAGGGGCCGGGGTCGCGCCGCGTGCCGGAGCCGAGGCCCCAGACAGGCCCCACGCGCGCCGCGACTTCCGGCGAGATCAGCTCCGCGATCACGCTTTCCATCGGCTGGTAGCCGGTGGCATGGACGATGAGGTCGGCGGGCAGCAGCGTCCCGTCGGAAAGCTCCACGCCCTCCGGCCGCAGCCGCGCCACCTCCACGCCGCTGCGCAGCGCCACCTCCCCGCGCGCGATGAGGCCCGAGGCGCCCACGTCAATGTAATAGCCCGAGGCGCGGCGGAGATACTTGAGCGAAAGGCCGGTCTCGTCCTCCCCGAAATCGAGCATGAAGCCCGCACGCGCGAGGCTGTCGTAGAACTCGGCATCCACCTCGCGGATGCGACGGTAGAGGCCGCGGTGCAGCTCCGTCAGCATGGCGAAGGGGCGTGAGGCCGCGATGTCGTCGGCCTGCTCGGTGCCGATGCCCGCGGCCAGCGCGTCCTCCGAGAACAGCCGGCTCGTGATCTCCCGGAACAGCGTCTCGGCGCGGACAACGAGGGTGGAGGAGCGCTGGACCATCGTGACGGAGGCGCCCTGTTCCCAGAGCTCGGCGCAGATGTCGTGCGCGGAGTTGTTCGAGCCGATCACGACGGCGCGCCGGCCGGCATGGCCCGCGCCGCCCTCGAAGGCGCTCGAATGGCATTGCACGCCGCGGAAGGTCTCGGCGCCGGGAAAGCGCGGGATCGCCGGCGCGCCCGACAGGCCGGTCGCGATGACGAGCTGGCGCGGGTGCAGCGTCGTCGCCACGCCCTCGCGCTCGACCTCGACCGACCAGCCCTGTCGCGCCTCATCGAAGCGCGCGCGCCGCGCGACGGTGCCGCCCTGGAAATCAATGTCCATCAGGCCGGCATAGGCATCGAGCCAGTCGGCCATCCGGTCCTTGGGGATGTAGACCGGCCAGTGGTCGGGGAAGGGCAGGTAGGGCAGGTGGTTCGCCCAGATGGGGTCGTGCAGGCAGAGGGAGCGGTAGCGCCGCCGCCAGGCATCGCCGGGGCGCGCCAGGCGGTCGATGACCAGCGTCGGCACGTCCAGCCGGCGCAGCCGTGCCGCCAGCGCGAGCCCGCCCTGGCTGCCGCCGATGATCAGGCAATAGGGCTGTTCGCTGCGGCCGAGCGCCTCGGCCTGCCGCCGGCGCCGCTCCGTCCAGGTCTCGGCGTGCCGCGCGGGGCCTGGCGGGGCGCCGCGCTCACGCCGCCGGCCGGCGCGTTCCTCATGCCCGATGATGGCGCGGGCCGTGGTGAAGAGCGTCTGGCAGCGCCCCTCGCGCAGCCTCAGATGGCCGCGGGCGCGCAGCTGCGAGGTCTCCAGCGTGAACCAGGCCTCGACCAGGCCCTCGGTGTCGCGCGCGGTGCCGGGCTCGAGGGTCAGGTGGCGCGGAGCGGCCCGGTGCAGGCAGTTCGCCAGCATGGCCTCGATCTCCGCCCGGCCCTCGAAGGTGGCGATGGACCAGGTGAAGCAGAGCAGGTCGCGCCAGATGCCGTTGGTGTCGAACAGCTCGGCGACGGCGGGCGCCTTCCCCGCGCCCAGCGCCACGGAGAGGCGCGTGAGCCAGGAACGGGCCTGATCCTCGGCCGTCAGATGCAGCATGGAAGCTCTCCCCCGGCGCGGCCGCGCGGCCGGCGCCGGGGGCGACCTTCGCACCCGGGCGCGATGTCGTGCAAGCCGCCGAAACTCGGAAAAAGTCGAATTTCTGCCTTGGCGTGGTCGAAGCTTCGCGGCGCGGATGCGCCTGGTGGTGGAGGGCGCGCCTCGGGTCGTGCCCCGCCCTGGCACCATGCCCAGGATTTCGGCGAAGGGAGCAAGGCGGGCGACGGTGCCGGCCTCAAGCCGCGCTCATGCGTTGAACCTCCGTCGCAGCGTTGGAGGTGACCCGTGGCGTCCTATGAACTGCTCTACTGGCCCGGCCTGCAGGGGCGGGGCGAATTCGTGCGCCTCGCGCTGGAGGAGGCCGGCGCCGCGTATCGCGACGTCGCGCAGGAGGGGGCGGAGGGCAAGGCCTCGCGCCTCGTCGCCGCGGGCCTGACCGAGGCCGGCCTCGCCACCCCGCCCTTCGCGCCGCCCCATCTGCGGCATGGCAGGCGGGTCATCGGCCAGACCGCCGCCATCCTGCTCTACCTGGGCGACCGGCACGGCCTGGCGCCGAACACCGAGACCGGCCGCCTCTGGACGCACCAGCTCCAGCTGACCATCGCCGATGCGGTGACGGAGGCGCATGACACGCAACACCCCGTCGCGTCGCAGCTCTACTACGAGGACCAGAAGCCGGAGGCGAAGCGGCGCGCGGAGGATTTCTGCCGCCACCGCATGCCCAAGTTCCTCGGCTGGTTCGAGATGGTGCTGAAGCGCAATCCGAAGGGCGGCGGGCACCTGGTGGGCGCGCGCATCTCCTACGCGGATCTCTCGCTGTTCCAGCTTGTCGCGGGGCTCGGCTACGCCTTCCCGAAGGCGACCCGGCGGGCGCTGCGGCGCACGCCCCAGGTGGCGGCGCTGGCGAAGGCGGTGGCCGCGCGGCCGCGCATCGCCGCCTACCTGGCGAGCGAACGCCGCATTCCCTTCAACGAATACGGCATCTTCCGGAACTACCCGGAGCTCGACCTGTAGGGCCGCCGCCGGCTTCAGGAATTCCCGGCCGGATAGGCCAGCGCCGACATCAGCGCCAGCGCCGCCTGCCGGGAATCCAGCCGCGAATGCTGCACGATGACCGGCACGTCGGAGCGGAGCAGGCTTGCGTAATCCGTGTCGCGCGGCACGCGCGCGGGCTCGGACAGGTCGTTGAAGCGCAGATGGCGCGTCCGGCGCGCCGGCACCGCGACGCGATAGGGCCCGACCGGCTCGCGGTCCGCGAAGAAGAGCGTCACCTCGACCATCGCGTCGCGGTCATTGGGGTTGAGGATGCAGGCGGTCTCATGGCTCTCCATGGCGCGCCCCTCGCCGGTGCTTTCGGAGGGAATGTAGCCCTCCGCGATCGCCCAGGTCGTTTGCCCGATCGTGCACGCTCCTCCTCTCGTCTCGCCCGTTCCTGCCCGGCCGTCGCATCCTCCCGCCGCGCGGCGATGCGTCCGGCGCGGTCCGCATGCGTGCCCCGCAGCGCCTCGGCCCCGCCGGCCTCGTAGAGATCCAGCATCAGCGCAGATTGCAGCAGCGCCAGGTGCGTGAAGGCCTGCGGAAAATTGCCGAGGAAGGTGCCATCCGCCTCCATCTCCTCGGAGAAGAGGCCAAGGTCATTGCCCAGCGCCAGCAGCGCCTCGAAGCGCGCGCGCGCCTCCTCCCCACGGCCGAGGACGAGCAGCGCATCCACCAGCCAGAAGGCGCAGGCGAGGAAGCTGCCTTCCTCGCCGGGCAGGCCGTCCTCGCTGCGATAGCGCCAGACCAGCGGCCCCTCGCCGAGTTGCCCGATCACCGCGTCCACCGTCCGCTCAAGCACCGCGTCTTCGACCGGCAGGTGGATCATGGGCGCGAGCAGCAGCGCGGCGTCCACATCCTCGCCATCCAGCACCTGGGTGAGGTAGCCGCCCTCGGGGTGCACGCCGCGTGTGCGGATGTCGTGCAGCAGGCCGCGCCGTGCTTCCTCCCAGCCGGGATGGGGGCCGAACAGGTCCTGCGCGCGGTCCAGCGCCGCCCAGGCCATCATGGCGCTGTGGGTGTTGCGGCGCGGCGGCAGACGGGGCTCCCAGATGCCGTGGTCGGGGTCCTGCCAATGGGCCGCCACATGGTCCGCCAGCGCCGTGCCCACGCGCCGCAGGTCGCCATTCAACGGCTCGCGGCCGCGGGCGTGCAGGTGCATCAGGTCCAGCAGCTGGCCATAGACGTCCAGCTGGTGCTGCTCCGCCGCCTCGTTGCCGAGCCTGACGGGGCGGCTGCCCATGTAGCCCTCGGCCTCCTCCACGGTGCGCTCCTTGTGGCAGCGCTTGCCATCCAGGCTGAACAGGGGCGGGACGCTGGGCAGGGTCCCTTTGGCGGCCTCCAGCAGGAAGCGGAAGAAGCCCTCGGTTTCCTGCCGCAGCCCCAGCTTCTGGAAGGCATAGAGAACGAAGCAGGCATCCCGCGGCCAGCAGAAGCGGTAGTCCCAGTTGCGGCAGCCGCCCAGCGCCTCGGGCAGGGAGGTCGTGGGTGCGGCGACCATCGCGCCGGTGGGCGCGTAGATCAGCAGCTTCAGCACGAGCGCGCTGCGGACCACCGCTTCGCGGTAGGGTCCGGCATAGGTGATGCCGCGCACCCATTCGCGCCAGAAGGCCTGGGTCGCGTGGAAGAACTCGGCGGCGGTGGCGGCGGGGTCCGCCACCTCCGCGCCGGCCGGCGCCAGGACGAAGGCGCGCCGCTCCCCTGCGCGCAGCGTGAAGGAGGCGACCGCGGTGACGGGCGCCCCTTCGCCCGCGCCCGGGTGCAGCGTGAAGGGGGTGTCGGCGTGCAGGGTGGGGCAGCCCTCCGGCAGCACGCAGCATCCGTCCCGCCCCAGCCGGATGTCCGGCTGGGGCGCGCCGAGATCCGCGATGGGCTGATGGCTGGCCCGCGTGGCCACCTCGCCGCGCCGCCCCTCCACCAGCCGCACGATCCAGCCGGCGGGGCCCGCGCTGCCATCGGGCCGGCTCGCGATGGGCATCAGGTCGGTGACGACAACGATGCCGGTGCCGGTCTCGAAGCTGGTCTCCAGCAGCGCGGTCTCTTCCAGGTAGCGGCGGCGAACCACCGTCACCTCGCCCTCCGGGCGAAGCTGCAGGAAGCCCCCCCGGCGGCGGTCGAGCAGCCGCGCGAAGCTGGGCCGCGCGTCGAACCGCTCGAAGCAGCACCAGTCTATGGAACCATCGCGGCCCACCAGCGCGGCGCCGTGGCCGTCGCCGATCAGCCCATAGGCGCTGATGGGCAGGAAGTCGCGCTCGGCCTCGCGGCCCGGCGGGGGCAGGGCGGCCAGCCCGTTCGGACCCGGCATCGGTCAATCCACTCCCATCGGGGGGCGGATGGGGCCGACGCGGCCCTCCTTGCGCTCCTTCGCGATGGATTCCTCCGGGCCGAAGGGGTGGCCGCCGAAGCCGTGGCGCATGGCCATGATGGCGCGCGCCCCATCCCGTTCGGCGGGCGCGCGGCGGGATTCGAAGAGCTGCATGACGGATTGCGCGATGACCGGCACGGGCACCTCCATCCGCATCGCGTCCATCACCAGCCAGTTCACCTCGCCGGTGTCCTCGATGTAGCCGCTTTCGGCACGGCCGAGGCCGGGATCGCCGCGATGCGCCTCCGCCAGCAGATCCACCAGCCAGGAGCGGATGACCGAGCCATGGCGCCAAGCCTCCAGGGTGCCCTGCAGGTCGAGCTGCTTTTCGTGGTGGCGCAGCAGCGCGTAGCCCTCGGCGATGGCCTGCAGCATGCCGAACTCGATCCCGTTATGGACGAGCTTCACGAAATGCCCCATGCCCGGCCCCCCCGCATGGACGAAGCCGCCCTCGACGGCGAGCGCCCGGCAGACGGGTTCCAGCCGCTCCACCGCCTCGGCCTCGCCACCCGCCATGAAGCAGGCGCCGTCCCGCGCGCCGGAGAGGCCGCCACTCGTGCCCAGGTCCACGAACCGGATCTGCCGCTCACGCAGACGCGCATGGCGCGCGATGGAATCGCCCCAGTAGGAATTGCCGCCGTCTACGAGGATGTCGCCCGGCTCCAGCGCATCGGCCAGCGTATCAAGCATCTGGTCCACGATGGGGCCGGCCGGCACCCAGAGGAACACCAGGCGCGGCCGGCTCAGCGCCGCGCGGAACCCCTCGGGGTTCTCCATCACCTCCAGGCCGGCCTCGACCAGTTCCGGCGGCGCCTCGCCCTTGGTCTGCCCCGCGACGCGGAACCCGGCCTCCAAGGCTTGGCGCGCGATGTTGCCGCCCATCTTGCCCAGGCCGACGATGCCGATCTCCCGTGGACCGGCCGATGGCTGTTGCTCGCGCATGGTCCTTCCCTCCTGCCGTTCTTGCCAGGATGAATGCGGGGATTGCCGGGGGGTTGCGCCGGTGTCATCCGGCGTGGCCCGAAAGCCTCAGCGACGGCCGCGCAACAGCCGCCGGCCGAGCAGGGAGGCCCCGCCCACGGCACCCGCGCCCAGCACCGCCCCCGCCACGCGCAGCGCGGTGGGGTTGAAGGCACGCACATGGTGCTGGGCCTCGCCCGCGAACCTGCCATCGGCCGCCTGGTTCCCCGGCGCCGGCTCGAAGAGGTTGTCGGGCGCCATGGGCTTCGGCTCCTCGCTCATCTGCCCGTCATGCGCGGTGTGGGCCATGTAGCGGTCCAGCATGCCAGGTCCGACGAACTGCCCCAGGATGCCCTGCACGGTGGGCCCGCCGACCCAGATTTCGCGCGGGGCCTGTAAGGCGGCGTCGCGGATGTGCTCGGCCACGGCCTCGGGCGTGAAGACCGGGGCCACCGGCCGCGGCCGGTGCGGCATGTGGTTGCGCGCCCAGTCGAACTGCGGCGTGTTCACGGCCGGCAGGTGCACCATGGTCAGCCGCACGGCGCTGCCCGCGTAAATGAGTTCGCTCCGCAGGGAATCGGTGAAGCCCCGCAGCGCGAACTTCGCCCCGCAATAGGCCGATTGCAGGGGAATGGCGCGATAGGCGAGGGTGGAGCCGATCTGGACGATGGTGCCGGCGTCGCGCGGCTGCATGTGCCGCAGCGCGGCCATGGTGCCATGCACCCCGCCCAGATAGGTCACCTCGGTGACGCGCCGCACCTCCGCGGGGCTGATCTGCGACACCGCGCCCAGCACCGTGGCCATGGCGTTGTTGACCCAGACATCCATGCCGCCAAAGCCGTCCAGGACCTGCCTGGCGGCGGCGAACACCGCGTCCGCATCGGCGACATCGGCGGAGATGGCCAGCACGCCGGCCGCTCCCGCCTCGGTCATCTCGGCGCACGCGGCCTCCAGCCGTTCCCGCCCGCGCGCGATGAGCGCGACATTCCAGCCCAGGCGCGCGAAGGCGCGCGCCGTGGCGCGCCCAACCCCCGCGGATCCGCCCGTGACTACGACCGTGCGTGGCTTCGGCATCGCGCTGTCCTTCCGGGGCCGCCCCGGCTGCGGTGCGCGCCCTTCTGTTCGGCGTGGTGGCCCATCTCGCGGCGATGGGCGGCGTCAGCGGGATTAATCGCGGATGGCGCCCCCGGGTTGCGTGAGGATGCGGTGGGGGAACCTCCCGGCGCGGGGCGGGCATGGAGGGTTGACGCGCATCAAGGCGGTGCATGACGGGAAATGCGAAGCCTCCGTCATCGCCCAGGAAGAAGGGAGGACAAGATGTCCGATACGATGGACGCCAAGCCCGGTGACGCCGACGCCAACGGCCTGGACGAAGGCCGGCTCCGCGAAGTCGCCTATTTCCTCTGGATCGAGGAAGGCTGCCCGGACGGGCGCGCGGAGGCGCATTGGATGATGGCCTGCGCCAAGCTCGGCGGGCCGCCGGCCACCCCGGCGGCGGAGGAGGCCGAGGCCCCGGCCAAGCCCTGACCCTGCCGCACCGCCGCCACCTCAGGCGCAGCAGGCATCGCCCGCGGTGACCAGGCGCGAGGTGCGCAGGATGCGCACCTGGCCCAGGTCGCCCTGCAGCGGGTTGTCGAAGCGGCCATTCGGCTCCGGCAGCAGCTCGACCGCCAGGAAGGTGAGCGGCGTGTTCTCGGGCAGCCCGAAGATGGCCAGGCGCTGGCGCAACTCGTCCTGCGTCCACGCCGCGGTGCCGACCACCCCGCCCGCGAGGTTGGAGGCCCGCGCGCGCCGGCTGCGCTGCGGCGCCGCCCGGCGCTGCGCGAGCTTCACGTTCCGCCAGGCCGTGCCATCCGCCTGGCGCAGCCGCGCATAGGCCACGAGCCAGAGCTCGGTCGCCGGCTCGCGCGGGCCAAGGTCCCGCCCGTCCCGCACCGCGCGCGCGAAGCCCGAGGACAGCTCGATGCGCCGCCCCGGCTTGTCGCGGCGGATGTCGAGCGCGAGCGGCGGCGGCGGGTGCTGCACGCCTTCCAGCACCAGCCCCGGCCCGAAGCGGCCCTGCGCCGTGACCCAGAGCGGCTCGTCATGCCCCACCGTCAGCTCGTAGGTGAAGAAGCCGAACAGCTCCGGCGCGTGGGGCGTGAGCGAGGGCGGGATGCGCAGCAGGAAGTGGCGCGGCGCGACGCCCGGCGGCGTGGCGCAGGGGATCAGCCGCTGCGCGATCGAGAGCCCCGCCTGGTCGCGCACCTGGCCGGGGCGGATCACCCGGACCAGCTCCGGGTCGAGCGGCGGCTTGTCATAGGCGGGCGGGTCCGCCAGGGGCTCCGCCGCCGGCATCAGCATCGGGTCGGTCGTGCCGTGCAGCAGCCGCGCGAAATAGGCGTCGCGCGGGTCGCGCAGGGGCTCGGCCATCTCGATCCACAGCACGCGCTCGCGCGCCGCCGTTTCCTCGTAGTCGCCGATCACCCGGTAGTCGCTGAAGGCATGGCCGGTCGCGACCACGCGCGGCACCTGGTCGGGGGGCGTCGTGACCGGCAGGCGCGTCTCCACCGTGAAGACCTGCTCGGGCCCGGTCCGCAGCCGCGCGCGGACCTCGTAGCGGACGTCCAGCTCATAGGGCAGGCCGTCCGCGCCCAGCATCGGCTCGAAGGCGTCCAGGATGCAGAGGTGGAAGCGGTCGCGCTGCACGGCCCCTCGCACGGCCTGAAGACCGACCGTGTTCTGGATGCCGATGACGCCGAGCTGCCGCTGCCGCACCTCGCCGGTGCCGACCAGCGAGATGGTGCGCGTCACCACGAAGGTGCCGTCCTGGTAGCCGAGCCAGCTCCAGTCCCGCTCGATGTCCAGCCGCAGCACGCCGATCCAGCGCCCCGGCAGCTCCGCGAGGGAGGTGAGCTGCAGGCTGGAAAGATCGGGCGCCAGCGCGTGCTTCAGGCCGTGGCAGGCGAACAGCGTCCGCCGTCCCGGCGCATCCAGCAGAACCGCCTCGTCCTCGACGAGCCCCACCGCGCCCGCGAGCCGCGTCGCCAGCACGGCGGCGGGGCGCGCCTGCACGACCGGCGCCTCCGAGCCGTTCTCCGAGACGGGGTCGGGCCGGAGCAGCACCGTGGCCAGGGCGGCCGCGGGCTGCACGGGGCGGAAGAAGGGCGCGGCCTCGGCCGTCGCGTTGCGCCGCAGCGGCTGCGGCGTCAGCAGGGCGACGTCGCCGAGGGCCGCGCGCGCGTCGCCGAAATAGGTGGCATCGGCCTGGCCCATGGCCCGCGCCTCCACCCGCACCGCGCGCGCGGTCGGCAATGGCAGCGGGCCCGTCACGCTGCCGGCGGGCGCCGCGGGGTCGGGCCAGGCCACGTCCGACAGCCGCGCGCAATCCACCCAGTCGAACCCGATGTCGAGCGGCCCCGTCTCCTCGCCCCCGGCGTCCAGCGCGGGGAAGGCGCGCGTGGTGCGGTAGAGCTCCACATAGCCCGCCTCGTCGCCGAGCGGGTCGAAGCGCGGGTGCAGCACCAGCACGCGGATCTCGACGAAGAGCGCGTCCGGGTCGGGCAGGCCGAGCGGCACGACCACGCCGCCCGCGCGGTTCGCCCGCGCCTGCGCGGCCAGCCGCGCCGCCGCGTCCACCGCGCCGGCGAAACCCGCCTGGGGCCAGCCGATGCGCGGGCGGGTCAGCGCGAAGCCCGCCGCCGGCGTCGCGCCGCGCGCCGCGACGCCGAGCGCGCCGAGGGGGACGAAGCGGCGGAAGGGCAGGGCGGCCACCGGCGCCTCGCCCTCGTGGAAGGGCGCCTCGTCCGGGCCCGGGCCGCCGCCGGTGATGTCGGCCATGCGGACGCGGAATTCGTAGCTCTCGCCATAGCGCAGCGGCAGGGGCCCGGGCTGCGCCGGCTCATAGGGCGGCTCCGAGACGCGCTCGGGGTCGGTGATGTCGCGTTCGTCGCGGCTCTCGGCCACGAGCGAGCCGCCGCGCCAGCGCGTGTACCAGGGCGGCACCCAGAACTGCGTGCCGAGCTGGCTCGGATGCACCTCCACCAGCAGCTCGCTGCGGAAGGGCGGGATCATCGCCGCGCCGACCATGAGCCCGGCGCTGTCAATCAGGTTCAGCGAGGTCCAGGCCCCGCCGCCCTGCGGCCGCACATCCACCCGGAAGCCGGCCGCGCCGGTCGGCGCATCGGGCAGCGGGGCGCCCTCCGGCGTCTCGGTGGAGAGGCCGCGGTCCAGCCGTTCCACCACACTCTCGTCGTCCCAGCCGAGGCGCACGCCCTCGTCGCGCAATGGCAGCGGGAAATCGTCGTTCGCGTCATCCTCGCCATGGTCGGCGGTGCGCGCCTGGCTGGCATGGACGATGCGCGCGAAGCCGTCGTCATAGGCCACCGCCTCAGGATAGGCCTGGTCCAGCGGCCCGAAGGCGGCGGCGGCGGCCGCGTTGGCGGCCACGGGGAACAGCACGGCGGTGAAGACCGGCCGGCGCCCGGCCAGTGGCGGGATGCGCGTGGCGAAGCTGCGCGCGAAGCCCGCGGAGGCCGCGGCCTGCGCCTGGAAGGTGCCGCCCGGCGCCAGGCGGAAGAACAGCCAGCCGCCCGCCGCCAGCGTCGTGCCGACATCGAGCGTCACGGTATGGATCAGCCCCGCCGCGCGCGCGACGCGGGGCTGGCGCAGCAGCATGGCGAAGACGTCGCCCCAGCTGATCCTGGTCTCCCACGGCGTGCCGGGCGGCGTCGCCTCGGGCGGGCAGCGGCGGGCGCAGTGATAGCTGTCATCCGTGACGGCGAGCGCGGTGGCCGGCGCGGTGAAGCCGAAGGCCTCGCGGTAGGAGGTGGGCAGGTATTTCTTGAGGTTGGCCCGGCCGCTGCGCACCGGCGCATCCTGGCCCGCCGTCACGTCATAGGTGGCCGCCATGTGGCGCAGGATGGCGTCCTGCTCGGCCGGCGGGGCGAGGGTGAAGGTGGCGGGCCCGGCCGGCACATCGGCATCGGTGGGGGGGCGCGTGGGGTCGGTGCCGAGATGCGCCACGACGTCCAGCGTCGCGCCCGCGAAGGGCGGGCTCGCCGGCACGCCCGGCCAGCCCTGCGAGAGCGGTGCGAAGGGGTCGCCGACCGGCACCACCAGGATGTTGACCGAGAGCCGCCCGGCATCGGGGTCCCAGCGGTCCAGATAGGCGGCGAGGGTCAGGCGCGCGGGTGCGGTGCTCATCGCTGGATCCCCATTCTCAATCCACCTTCTTCTCGTCGCTGACGTCGGCGGACATCTTGATCGAGATGACCATGAAGAAGGACACGTTGATGCCCACCGAGCCGCTCCAGCGGTGATACTTCCCGTCGGGCTTCTCGATCTGCAGGCAGGCGAATTCGCCGGTGATCTTCAGCTTCACCACCGGATCGAGCTTCGCGTTGATCTCGAGGAAGATGAAGCCGCCGATCCCCATCTCGCTGCCGCGGATGATGATCAGCCCGGCACCGGTCGCGACCGTCGCCTTGAAGGGCCCGAGGTCCTTGCCGAAGGCGAGGCCGATGTAGATGCGCGCCTCGATCAGCCCTTTCGTCTTCCCGGCATCCGGCCCCTTCAGGTAGACCTTGCCGCCCAGCGTGATCTGCCAGCCGAAGATCACCGCGACCGGATAGGGCTCGATCGGGATGCTGAAGCGCGCCTCGTAGCCCGTCTTGGCGCCGAGCGAGACGGCGGCGGGGCTGCCGGACTTGATCTCCTCCGCGAACTCGAGCAGCGCGTAGAGCCGGATGGCGACGTAGGGCGGCGCCTCGATGATGGTGTCGAGCCCGGCCGTGAACTTGCCGCCGACCTTGAGGTTGGTCGCGCCGAGGTCCACCGGGCCGTGCGTCCCGCGGTTGCCCATCATCGGCAGCGCGTTGAACAGCCCTTCCAGCACCGGGCTCATCAGCGTCTGGATACGGTCGAGCTGCGCCCGGCGCCCCGTTCCGCCCTGCAGCTTCACCCGCGTCCCGCTGAGCTGCGGCACATCCGCCGTGTCGGTCCAGAGCTCCAGCCGGTCGAACTCCAGCGACCAGTCGGTGGGGCCCAGGCTGAAGCGCAGCCGCGCCCCGCCATAGGCGATGCGGAAGGCATCCGCCACCGTCTCGGACATCACCAGGTCGGGGCGCGGCGCGGTGAGGTCCACGGCCGGCTGCAAGCCCAGGAAGCCGGTGCCGGGCTGCACCTCCAGCCGGTAGGCCCGGTCGGTCAGCTGGATCGCGTTGGCGATGGGCGGGAAGAGGCCCTTGGACGAGGTGGCGGCGAAGAAGTCCACGAAGGCGGGCGGCAGCGCGGATTCCAGCCGCCGCGTGCCGGCCGGCAGGATGGGCCGGCGGAACAGGAAGCGGTGCGTCGTGTCGCCCTGCAGCAGGCCGTAATCGGTCGCGGGGGTGGCCCCGGCGAAGAGGTCCGCCGGGTCGGCGAAGCGGTAGGGGCCGGTCAGCGGCGCGTTGATCACCTGACTGTCGCCGGGCTGGGCGCTGCCCTCGCGCAGCACGGGCAGCCCGTCCTCCACGGCGCTCGCATCGCCCGGCGGGCCGCCGGCGGGGCCGGGCAGGCGCACGACGGACCAGGCGCCCGAAGGGCCGAAGCGTGGCGCGCCGCGCACCGCGCCGACGAAGCGGAGGTTGCCCGCCGTCTCCGACAGCCCCACCTCGATCCGCAGCGCCCGCAGCACGAAGCCCGAGCCGCCGACATCCACCAGCGCGTCCACCGGCCCGCCGATGGCGCCCTGGTGGCGGATCAGCTCGGCCAGCGCCGCGGGAGTGATGGGCTGGCCGAGCGGTGCCAGATGCAGGTAGCCCACGAGGCCCATGGCGCGCGTGCGCCCCGGCCCCTGCAACCCCTCCAGCGCCACCTCGGCGTCGAAGGCCATGGGCAGCACCGCCCCGCCGCCCGGCAGCGGGATGGCCGCGTTCGCCAGCGGGCGCACCCGCTCGACCGCGTGGATGCCGCGGATCAGGCCGGGATGGATCTCGAAGGGCTGCGTCGGCCGGGTGTCGGTGGTGAAGTCGAACAGGCCCGGCGTCTGCGCCTGCCAGCCGCTGTCGCGCCGCAGCACGCCGCCGCCGCCCCGCCGCTCGATGGTGACGGAGCGCGTCAGCCGGATGCCCCAGGGGTAGAGCACGCTCGCGACCTTCACCACCTCCAGCGCGGTGCGCCCGACCATCACCTGGAACTGCGCGCGCGTCGTCTCGGCGTAGCTGCCCTTGGGGTTCGCCCAGTCGCTGAAGGTGGAGGCGCCGTAGCCCGAGATGTCGTAGCGCGTCACCGGCACGCGCGGGCGGGCCAGGGCGAATTCCTGGTTGAACAGCGTCTCGACCGAGCCCGCGCTGCCCACCGTCGCGCCCAGCACGCTGATGTCGAGCGGCGCGCCAGTGAGCAGATCCACGCCGTTCAGGGTCTGCACCGCGAGGCCGTCGAAGGAGGGGCTCTCGGCGCCCGCCACCCCCCGGCCGCCCTGCGCCTCGAGCGCGAGCTGCAACCCGCCCGAGAGCGGCAGCGCGCCGTCGAAGCTGGGGCGCACATAGCTCGCGGTATCGGCCGCGCGGCCGCCGGTGGCGCGCGGGCGCAGCCGCACCAGCGCGCGCAGGCCGAAGGGCAGGGTGGTGACGACCGTCATGCCCTCCCCGCCCTCGAAGGCCGCGAGCGCGCCGTCGAGCGCCAAATCGGGGATCGCGGGGGCGAGGGTGGCGGCATTGGCCGCGATCACCGTGGGCCCGCCATCCGACGCCGAGGCCAGCGGCGTCGGGAAGAGGCCGAGCGTGACCGGGTCCTGGTCTATGTCCAGGGTGCGGACCGGCTCCCATTGGATCTGCGGCAGGGCGAAGACGCGCAGCGCCGACAGCAGGGTGCCGAGCCGCATGCCCTGCACCAGGAAGCGCACGGCGGTGGGGGGCGGCGCGGACACGCTGGCATAGGTGTCGCCCGCGAGCAGGCTGAGCGCCACGCCGACCTGGTGACGCGCGGTCGAGACGTCGAGCAGCAGCGCCGTGGGCCCGAGCCGTATCTCCGTCAGGTTGCGCTCGAAGATGGCGTTGGCCGCGCGGGAGGCCTCGGCGGGCTGCCCCGGCTGGGCGCGCGCCGGCGCGGCGCTGACGCGCTCGTCGCGGATCCCCTTGCCCTGGGGGATCCGGGCGCCCTGGGCCGTCTGGCCGCGATAGGCTGGCTCCCCGTCACTGGCGCGCAGCGGCCGAGTGCCGCCCTTGGAGGGGTTGCCCTGGCGGGCGGTGGGCGAGCTGAGCTGGCCGTTCAGCGTGAACTCGGCCTCGCCCGCCTCCCAGGCGAAGAGGCCGAGCAGGTTCGCCACCACCTGCCGCCCGGCGAAGCTGCCCTGGTCGGGGTCGAGGTTGTCCACATAGGGGTCGGGCAGCGTCGGGATCCAGCCGAGCACCGGCACCAGCAGGCCCGCGCGCGCATCCCGCACCTCGGTGCCGCCGTGAAGCGCGCCGGCCATCCCCACGAAGCGCAGCGCGCCGGCGGCCAGGTAGGCGTTCTCCAGCACCAGCATCCGCCGGGACGGCGCGACGCTCCGGCCGAGATCGGTCGCCGCGATGCGAAGCTGCCGGCTGTCACCCTCGCCGAGGATCTGCACCCGCACCGGCTCGTCCACGAAGGGCACGGGCACGCCCATCGCGTCCACCGGCCGGTCCAGGCGGCCCGAGAGCAGGCCCTCGAAGGCCACGAACTCTCCGCCCTCCGCCGTCCAGCCGGTCGAGAAGGCGAAGGGCGCCGTGAGCGTGACCGAAACGTTGGCGCGGTGCGGCCGGCCGGGCAGTTGCCAGAGCTGGAAGCGGTGCCGGTCGCCCGCCGCGCCGGGCGTGGCCTGGTCCTGCAGCAGGAAGGAGCCGGGGGCGATGGCGAGCCGCGCGGCGGCAAGGCGTGCCGGCGTCGCGGGGCCACCGGGCCAGCGGGCGGTGACCGCGTCGGCGAAGGCGACGGTCCAGGCGAAGAGGCCGGCCGCCTCCGGCAGGCTGAGCGGATCGGCCGTGGTGGTGATGGGCACCGCCCAGCCCGGGCTCGCCAGCCGCGTGGCGCCGGCGAGTTCCGCGCCGCCCAGCGTCAGCGCCGCCGAATCCAGCCGGTCGGGCGCCACCGTGCAGGTCCAGGCGATCTCGCCCCGCGCGGCGTCATGGCGCAGCCCATTGGCCGGGGAGAAGGCCAGGCCAACCGCGCCCACCGTCACCGTCGTCGCGGTCAGCCCCGCCGCGACCCCGCGCGTGGTCCAGTCGAGCGTCACCTCCGCGGGCGGCGGGGCGGTGACCTCGCCCGTCGGGCCCGCGGGCTGGCGGAGCGTCAGGCGCAGCCGGCCGCGCCGCTGCCCGCCGAGGATCAGGTCATCCCCGCTGATGGTGGGGGCCGAGGGCAGGTCCAGCGTGCCGCCCTCGACGAGCAGCCCGACATAGCCATTCGCCGGCGCCCCCGCGACGAGGGCGCTGGCGGCGATCCAGACCGTGCCGGCGCGGATCGCCACGGAGGTCTCGCCCGCGCGGGGCAGCCTGGCGCGCGTGAACAGCAGCCAGGGCGTGGCCGAGGCGCTGGTCCGCAACGCGACCTTGCGGACGGGCCGCAGCACGTCGATCACCACGTCGCGCCCCAGCCGGTCGCGGAAGGGGCCGAGCACCTCCGCGGGCTGGAGGTTGCGGATGGCGGGATCGGCGCGCGCGGCGTCGAGCAGGCGCGGGCCCGCCTCGTGCCGCAGCAGCGTCACGGGGCCGGCGGGGCCGCGCCCTCCGAGGGGCGGGGTGCTGACGGCGGGGGTGGGCACCAGGTCCTCGATGCCGCGCGCGGCCTCGGGCGCCTCGGGCAGCGAGAGGTTCGACGCCTTCGCGGCGCGACCGAGCAATTCCTCCAGCGCACGCAGCGATGCGGCGGAAGTAACGTCACGTGCGCTGAGATCCTCGAGCAGGATGCGACGCAGAGCGGTCAAATGATCATCGGACATTGCGCGCTCTCCGCCCTGCTCATGCCGTCACGATGGCGGTTCGCCCGCCGATCAGCCGGGGGAGCGGACACGAGGCAGGGGTCGAAGTTCAATGTTTTTCTTTTGGACGCGGCGCGCATCTCAAGTCACGACGCAGGCGTGAAACTTGATGCTTTATGCTCTGAAGTATCGTTCAGCGAGATGTTTCAACTCTTCGTTGCGCCGGCGTGCGGGGGTGCCATTTGGCCGGCGCCTGCGGGGGATGGCCACCCAGGGTTTGCGGCGGCGCCGCGAACGGTCGCGCCCGAGCGATCCATGGGTTGACTGTCCGGCGTCGGCGCCGTCCCGCGACGCCGCGGCCCTCGCACACCCACCCGCAAGCGGCCGGTCACGGCACATGACGCCGTTCCCGCACGGGGCCGACCAGGCGGCCGGCCTCGTGTCATCCCCCCCTGGCGGGTTTGGGAGGCTGGTGGCTCGCGCCTCAGGCCGCCAGCATGCGCCCGTGGTTGCGCTCGGCGAGCAGGGGGCGGACCAGCCGGGCGAAGCGGGTCGCTTCCTCGTCGTGGAGGTAGCCCGAGAGGCAGAAGGAGGTGCAGCCGGCCTCGATGAACTCCTGCAGGGTGGCCGCGCATTGCTGCGGGTTCCCCACCACCATGATGCCGGCCCCTTGGCGCGCGCGGGTGAGGCCCGACCAGAGGTGGGGCGCGATGAGGTCGCCATGCTCGCGGGCGAGCTGCTGCACGCGCTGGTTGGCAGCGGAGCCCGCGATGTTGGCCTGCACCTTGCGCGTCTGTTCCTCCGTGACGCCGCGGACCAGCTCATGCGCGGCATCCCAGGCTTCTTCCTCAGTTTCGCGGCAGCAGATCTGCAGGCGCATGCCGAAGCCGAGTGCCCCGCGCCGGCCATGGCGTTCGGCCATGTCGCGCAGGGTGGCGATGTTGCTCGCGATGGTGGCGGGTGTGTCGCCCCAGAAGAGGTGGACGTCGGCGTGCTTCGCCGAGACCTCCCAGGCCTCCATGGACCCGCCGCCGAGGTAGAAGCGCGGGCTGGGCTGCTGCAGCGTCTGCGGCGCGATGCGCGCGCCTTCCAGGGTGTGGAAGCGGCCCTTGAAGGTGACGGGCGTGGGGCTGCTCCACAGCGCCTTCATGATGGAGACATCCTCCTCCATCATCGCGTAGCGGTCTTCCTTGGCGAGGTTCACGCCCTCCGCGCGGTTCTCCGCCTCGCTCTGCCCGGCGATGAGGTTGACGGCGATGCGCCCGCCCGAGAGCTGGTCGAAGGTCGCGATCATCTTCGCGAATTGCAGGGGGGTGATGTAGCCGGGGCGGGCGGCGACCAGCGCCTTGATGGTCTTCGTCTTGGCCACCGCCATGGCGCTGGCCGTGAAGGCCTCCCAGCACGGCGCGGCGACGGGCACCAGGAAGTATTCGAAGCCCGCGGCCTCGGCCGCCATCACCACGCGATCGAACATCTCGGCCGAGGGCGGGATGTCGCTGCCACGGTCGCCATAGCAGACCGTGTCGCCCGAGGTGGGCAGGTACCAGCCGAATTCGAGGCGGTCGGACATGGGGCGTTCCTCCTGCCCGCAACGCTAGGCGCGGCGCGTGGCGTGGGCAATGCCGCGCTACTTCGTCGCCACCAGCAGGCTGGTCAGCATGGGGGTGCGGGTGCGGACGGGGCGGGAGTGCGCGAAGCCGGCCCGCGCCAGCATGGCCTGCAACTCCTCCATCCGGCGCGGCCGGCCTCGCCCCATGGCCAGCAGATAGAAGCCGAAATAGGCCTCGCCGATGGGCTCGGCGCCGGGCGTGCCGGACATCGGCTCGGCCAGCAGCAGTGTGCCGCCTGGCGGCAGGGCGGCGTGCGCGCGGGCGAGGATGCCGGCCGCGGCGTCATCGTCATGGTCGTGGATGACGCGCACGAGGGAGATGACGTCCGCGCCCTCGGGCAGCGCATCGGTGTGGAAGCTGCCGCCATGGGTGGTGGCACGGTCGGACAGGCCCTCGGCGGCCAGCCGCGCGCGGGCGCGCTCGGCCACGGCGGGCAGGTCGAACAGCATCAGGCGCAGGTGGGGCGCGCTGTGGCCGGCGGCGGCGAGGAAGGCGCCCTCGCCGCCGCCCACATCCAACAGGCAGCGATGCTTCGTCAGCGGGTAGGCGCCCAGGATCTCGGCCGCGATCATGGGCTGGGAGGCCGCCATCAGCGCGCTGTATTCGCCGACCGCGCCGGGGTCGAGCGCGGCCGCCCCGTCATTGCCCGCATAGGCCCAATAGGCCGCGAGCCTGGTGCCCCCGCGCGGGTTGCGTAGCAGCGCCACGGGGTCGGCCAGGTCCGCGTAGAGCATGGCATGATGCTCCACCATCGCGACCACGCCCGCATTGTCCACCAGCGCGGCCCCGAGCGAGCCCAGGCCGTAGCGGCCCGCGCCGCGCGCCTCGACCAGGTCGAGCGCGGCCGCCGCCTCCATCAGCCGCAGCGTGGCGTCGGTGGAGAGAGACAGCCTCCCGGCCAGCCACGGCACGGAGCGCGGCCCTTCGCGCAGCGCGTCGAAGACCCGCAGCCGCACGCAGGCCGTCAGGATCTGCGAGTAGACGAAGCCCGCATTGAGGTCGAACAGCGCCCGCGCGCGGCGCCGCGCGAGCGGACGCGTCAGCGGGAAGCGCGCCGCCCAGGCGCGGAACCGCGCGCTGGAGACCATGCGGTCCCGGAAGGCGAGGAATCGGTCCCGCAGCGAAAGGGCAAGCGGGGCTTCGGCCACCTGGTCGCTCATGCGAAACTTCCTGCGGTCTTCATGCGGGGAGGATAGACCAGCGCGCCGCCCTGTCACCAGCATTGTCAGGATGGATTGACAATCACGGCCGGGAAGGGGTCACTCGGGAGATGACCGGGCGGGACAGGTGCGTGGCCATCGTGGGGGCCGGGGTGGGGGGGCTGGCGGCTTCCATCCATCTCGCCGCGCGTGGCTGTGCCGTGTCGGTCTTCGAACGGGCGGCGGTGCCGGGCGGCAAGCTGCGCGCGGTGGAACTGGGCGGCGTCGCGATGGATGCCGGGCCCACGCAGCTCACGCTGCGCCCGGTCTTCGAGGCGCTGTTCGCCCTGGGCGGCACCTCGCTCGACGCGCATCTGGACCTGGCCGAGGCGCAATCCCTCGGCCGTCATGTCTGGCCCGATGGCGGCACGCTCGACCTGCACCGCGACGAGGCCCGCAACGCCGACGCCATCGGCGTTTTCGCGGGCGCGGCCGAGGCGCGCGGCTATCGCGACTTCATGGCCCATGCGCGACGGGTGCGGGCCGCGCTGGACGCCGCCTTCCTGCAACGCGCGCGGCCCACCGCGCTGGGGCTGGCGGCGGAGCTCGGCATGGCGCGGCTGCTCGGCCTTTCGCCCTTCGCGCGGCTGGATGACGCGCTGGGCAAGCATTTCCGCGACGCCCGGCTGCGGCAATTGTTCGGCGGCTACGCGGCCTATGTGGGTGCCTCGCCGCTGCGCGCGCCGGCGACGTTGATGATGGTGGCGGCGGTGGAGCAGGAGGGCGTGTGGCGCATCGCGGGGGGCGCGCACCGCCTGGCGGCCGCCCTGGCGCGCGTGGCGGAGGGCATGGGCGTGACGTTGCGCTGTGACACCCCCGTGGCCGAGGTGCTGGTGTCGGGCGGGCGCGCCGCCGGACTGCGCCTCGCGGATGGCGAAGAACGCGCGGCCGATGCGGTGGTGATCAACGCCGATCTCGCGGCTCTCGGCGCGGGGCTGTTCGGCGCGGCGGCGGCGGGGGCGGTGGCCCCGGTGCCGCCCCGCCAGCGTTCCTTCTCGGCCGTGACCTGGTTGCTGCGCGGGCGCGTCACCGGCCGTCCCGCGCTACCCACCAACGTGGTCTTCCCGGCGCCGGGGGGGGAATATGCCGCGCTGGATTTCCGCGCCCGGCTGCCCGCCGCCTCCACCCTGCACCTGACCGCGCTCGACCGCGGCGATGACGGCGCGGCGCCGGGCGGCGAGGAGGGGTTTCAGCTCAACCTCACCGCCCCTGCGCGCGGCGCGGCCGCGGTGCCGGACCTGGCGGCGCTGACGCGATCGCGCCTCGCGCAGCTTGCGGCGGCGGGTTTCGCGCTGGAGGTCACGCAGCGCCACGCCACCACCCCCGCCGATTACGAGGCGCTGTTCCCCGGCACGGGCGGCGCCCTCTACGGCCCGGCCATGCAGGGCTGGAACGCCGCCTTCGAACGCCCGCGCGCGGCCACGCGCCTGCCCGGGCTGTTCCTGGCGGGCGGCGGCACCCATCCTGGCGCGGGGCTCGCCATGGCGGCACTCTCGGGGCGCTTCGCCGCCGAGGCCATTCTTGAGGAGCAAAGATGAGAGGTTGGGAGTTCGACCGGCACGTGCCCGAGCGCGGCTATGCCTGGTGGTATGTGGACGCGCTGTCCGATGACGGGGCGCATGGCATCACCCTCATCGCCTTCATCGGCACGGTGTTCTCGCCCTGGTACGCGGCCGCGCACCGGCGTGGTGCCGCCGACCCGCGCAACCATTGCTGCCTGAACGTCGCGCTCTACGGCAAGCCGCGTCGCTGGGCGATGACGGACCGGCGCAGCGGCGCGCTTTCGCGCGGGCCGGATCACCTGCAGATCGGCCCCTCGCGCCTCGACTGGGATGGCGAGACGCTGACCATCCACATCAACGAGGTCACGGCCCCCATCCCCTCGCGGCTGACCGGCACGGTGCGCGTGCGGCCGCGCGCGCTGGGCACGCGGGAGTTCACGCTGGACACGCATGGGCGGCACCGCTGGCAGCCCATCGCCCCGCGTTCGCGCGTGGAGGTGGAACTGACAAGCCCCGGCCTGCGCTGGTCCGGCCCCGCCTATTTCGACACCAACCACGGCGCCGCGCCGCTTGAGGAGGATTTCCGCGAGTGGGACTGGTGCCGCGCGCCGATGCACGACGCCACGGCCATCCTCTACAACGCGGAACGGCGCGACGGCTCCAAGCAATCCCTGGCCCTGAAGGCGACGGATGACGGCGCGGTGCTGGACATCGCCGTGCCGCCGCCGGCGACCATGCCACGCACCCTGTGGCGCATCCGCCGGCCCACGCGCTCCGAGACAGGCCATGCCCGCATCGTGCGGACATTGGAGGACACACCCTTCTATTCCCGCTCCGAAATCCGCACGACGCTGCTGGGGCAGGAGACGACGGCGGTGCATGAAAGCCTGGAGCTGGACCGCTTCAAGAACCCGGCCATGTACGCGATGCTGCCGTGGAAGGTGCCGCGGGCGCTGGGTTAGCCGGGCCTCCAGGCGTAGATTGCGTCCGGCTCCCGCTCCTCATTCTCCTGGCCGTCGCGCAGGGCAAGGAGGTGGAAGCCGCGACGCGCATAGAAGCGCCGCGCGGGCGTGTTGCGCTGGAAGACGTGCAAGGTCAGCCCCGCCGGGCTGGCCGCCTTGGCCGCGTGCAACAACGCGTCGCCGAGGCCGCGCCCCTGCGCGGCGGGGGCGACATAGAGGTGGTCGAGGTGGCCTGGCGTCAGCGCGGCGAAGCCGGCCGGCACACCCGCCTCGTCATCGGCCACGAACACCCGGCTCTGCGGCAGCACCATCGCCTCCATCCACTGAAGCGTCTGCGCCTGGCTGTAGAGTTCCGGCAGCCAGGGCATGGCGGCGCGGCGTGCGGCCAGGAAGAGCGCGGTGAGGGCCGGCGCGTCCTGCGGCACCGCGGGCCTCAAGGGGCTTCCTCCCCCTCGAACCAACCCACATCCAGCGTCGCCACCTCGCCGAAGGGCACGCCCTTCCGCATGGCGAGGCGGATGATGGGCCAGGTGGTCCAGATCATGGTCAGCGCGGGCATGGGGTCGCTCGCGTCGAAGGTGACGTCCTTCGTGCCGAGCAGTTGCCGCAGCACCGCGAAGTAGCCGCGCCGGAACATCACGCCCGAGAGCGCCGTCAGCACCGAGTAAAATTGCTGCAACCGTCGCTCCGCGCGCGGCGTGGCGGGGGCGCCCTCCAGCACGGCGCGGGCGATGGTGGGGTTGTCGAAGAAGTGGATGCCGGAGGTGGTGCGCGGGTTGCACTCGATGCCCCAGACCTCGCCCGCCGCATCCTGGATCAGGTCGAAGGAGATGAAGCCGGTGTGGCCGGAGGCCGCGACGAAGCGCGTGATCCAGTCGGTGAGGCGCTGGTCCTCCACGCGTTCGAAGACGATGGCCACAGAGCCCTGGAACATCGCGCCGCGGTAGAGGATGTTGCCCAGGATGCGCCCCTCCCGCGCGATGGCGCAGGAGGAGAAGATCTGCCCTTCCACGAAGCGCTGCACCACGCAGGGCACGTCATCGGCGGGCAGGGGCGCGCCGGCCTCCAGCACCCGCACGCCGCGGCCGGCGCAGGAATGGAGGGGCTTCACCACCACCTTGTGCGCGGCCGCCAGCGCCTTGGCCTCGGGCGTGCCGAGGCGGTGCGTCTCCGGTGCGCGCACGCCGTATTCGGCGCAGAGGTGGGTGAAGCCGTGCTTGTCGTAGAGCTTCAGCAGCGCCGCGGGCGGCGGCGTGAAGATCGTCACATGGTCCGGCAACAGCTCGCGCAGGAAGGTGACGTGCATCGTCTCCTCCGAGATGGGGATGACCCAGTCCACCCCCTCCTCGCGCACCACCCGCGCCAGGTCTTCCAGATAGGCGCGCTTGCCCAGGCTGGGTGGCCGCACCACCACCGATTTCGCCACCGCGCGCGAGGCACCGACCAGGTGGCGCGAGAAGGGTTCCGCCACCACCACGCGGCAGCCGGCGGCCGCGAAGGACCGCGCCACGTCCAGCCCCTTGGGCAGCCGCCCCAGCGTCAGCAGGATGGTGGGCGTCAGCAGGATGGTGGGCGCGCTCATCCGCCCGCGCGGCTCACGGTGCAGAAGATTTGCTCGGTGGGGCGGGTGGTGAGGCGGGCGGCGGGGCGCACGCGCTCCGGCGCCTCGATGTGGAAGTCGAAGCGGCGGAAGAGGCGCGCGATGAGCAGCACGGCCTCGGTCGTGGCGAAGGCGGCACCCGCGCAGACGCGCGGGCCCTGGCCGAAGGGGATGTAGGTGCCGGGCGTGATCTCGCCCTCGCGCTCGGGGCTGAAGCGGTCGGCGTCGAACTCATGCGGGCGCTTCCAGTAGCGCGCATGGCGGTGCAGCACCCAGGGCGCGACCATGACCAGCGCGCCGCGCCGCACCTTGAGGTCGCCGATGGTGGTCGCCTCCTGGGCGATGCGGGGCAGGAAGGTGATGGGCGGGTAGAGGCGCAGCGTTTCCCTGAAGATGTTTCGCACGAAGGGCAGGCGTTTGGTGTGCTCGAACTCCACCGGCCCGTCGCCGCAGACTTCCTGCACTTCGGCGCGCAGGCGCGCCACCAGCGCCGGATGCGTCGCCAGCAGATAAAACACCCAGGTCAGCGCGCTGGCGGAGGTCTCGTGGCCGGCGAGGAACAGCACGCCCAGCTGGTCGATCAGCTCCTCCCGGGTGAAGGGCGCGTCGGTCTCCGGGTCGCGCGCGCCAAGCACCGCGGTCGCGATGTCATCGAAGCGGGCGGCATCCTCGCCTACATGGGTGTCGATCAGCGCGGCCAGATGCGATCGGATGGTCGCGCAGGCCTCCAGCACCTCGGGCTTTTGCGGCGCGCGGGTCCAGGCCGGGTCGAAGATGAGGCGCTTGATCTCCACCTGCGCCACGCTGCGCTCGAACAGGGTGAAGGCCTCGAAGACGTCGTGCGCGGCCTGGTGCTGGAGGTTCGTGGAGAACACCGTGCGACAGATGATGTCGGCCGTCAGGTGGCTCATGGCGAGGTCCAGGGACAGGCGCGTGCCGTCGCGGGCCGCCTGGTCCAGCGTGTGTTCCGCCGCCTCGCAGCCCGCCACCATGTCGGGATAGGCGTTGTTCACCCGCATCATGCTGAGCGAGGGGTCGATCATCCGACGCTGGCGCTTCCAGGTGGCGCCGGAGGAGACGAAGATGCTGTCGCCGATCAGCGGGTCCAGCGCCTCCACCATCAGGTCGCTCTTGGGGAAGATGCCCTCGGGGTCGGAGAGCACGCGGCGCACCTGGTCGGGGCGGTTCACGATCACGGTCTGCCGACGGGACCAGCCGAGGTGGCCGATCTCGGTGCGGTAGGCCGAGGCCGGCAGCAGGGAGAGCAGGTCGCCATCGCCCCGCAGGACCACGCGGAGCAGGGCCACCAGCGCCGCGAAGGAGGTGGGCTTGGGCGGGGTGAAGACGCTGTTCATCGGTAGACTCATTGCCGCGCTTTACAGCCAAAACTGTCAAGTGGCATTGTCATGGCCGAGAAGGGCTGGGCCACGCGCATGGATCTCTTTCACACCCTGGTGGCGCTGCACATCGTCACCGGCAGCATCGGCGCCATCGCCTTCTGGGTGCCGATCGCGGGCAAGAAGGGCGGGGCGAAGCACAAATCCTGGGGCAAGGTGTTCAACACCTGTCTCCTGATCACGGGCGTCTTCGCCGTGGGAATGAGCATCCTCACCCTGCTGGACCCGCTGGGCACCCACCCGCACCTGGTGGGCATGTTCGACGCCGAGTTCATCCGCGGCATCTTCGGCTGGATGATGCTGCACAACGCCATCCTGACCGTGAACCTGGTCTGGTATGGCTGGCTCTGCGTGTGGAACCGGCGCAACCATGCGGCCAACCGCTCGGCCCTGAACCTGGCGCTGCAATGGCTGCTGCTGGCCGCCGCCTTCGCCTGCGCGCTGGATGGCTGGCTGATCGGCCAGCCGCTGATGGTGGGCATCGCGCTGGTGGGCTTCGCCACCTTCGGCACGAACATGTATTTCATCCTGAACCCGCGCCCGGGCCAGATGGACTGGCTGAAGGAGCACCTGAAGGGCCTCGTGGGCGCGGGCATCAGCGTCTACACCGCCTTCTTCGCCTTCGGCTCGGTGCGGGTGCTGCCTTGGCTGGCGCTGCACCCGGCCATGTGGGCGGTGCCGCTGGTCATCGGCGTGGGGCTGATCATCTGGCACCGGCGGAAGATTGACCTGGGCCTGCGGGCCCGGCGCGCGGCGGCGGCGGCCGTCGCGTGACGATGCGCGGGATGTTCCCCTGACCATGCGCGTCATTGTCGTAGGGGCCGGGATGGGCGGGCTCGCCGCCGCCACGGACCTGGCGCGGCAGGGCTGCGAGGTGACGGTGCTGGAGGCCGCCGCCTCACCCGGCGGGAAGATGCGCCATGTGGAGGTGGCTGGCCGCGGCGTGGATGCGGGCCCCACCGTCTTCACCATGCGCTGGATCTTCGAGGGGCTGTTCGCCGATGCCGGGCAGCGCCTCACGGACCACCTGACCATCGCGGCGTCGGACCTGCTGGCGCGCCATGCCTGGCGGACGGGCGGGCGGCTCGACCTCTTCGCCGACATCGAACGCTCGGCCGAGGCCATCGCGGCCTTCGCCTCGCCCGCCGACGCCCAGGGCTATCGCGATTTCTGCGCACGGAGCGCCACCATCCACGACACGCTGGTCGGGCCCTTCATCGCCTCCGAGCGGCCTTCCATGCTCGACCTGGTGCGGCGTGTGGGCGACCTGCGTGCGCTGTGGCGCACCATGCCGATGCGCACGCTGCATTCGGCACTGGGCGTGCATTTCCGCGACGTGCGGCTGCGGCAGCTCTTTGCGCGCTATGCGACCTATGTGGGTTCCTCGCCCTTCCTCGCGCCCGCCACGCTGATGCTGGTGGCGCATGTGGAGCAGGATGGCGTCTGGCAGGTGAAGGGCGGCATGCGCGCCGTGGCGCTGGCGCTGCATGGGCTGGCCGAGGGGCAGGGGGCCGGTTTCCGCTTCAACGCGCGGGTGGAGCGCGTGCTGATCGAGGGCGGGCGTGCGGCCGGCGTGCGGCTGGCGGGCGGGGAGGAACTGCGCGCCGATGCGGTGGTGTTCAACGGCGACGTCTCGGCGCTGCCCGCGCTGGGTGCGCGGGGCGAGGCCACGCCGCGCGCGAAGCGTTCCCTCTCCGCCATCACCTGGTGCGTGAACGCGCCGACCTCCGGCTTCGACCTCGCGCACCACAACGTCTTCTTCGCCGAGGATTACGCCGCCGAATTCGACGCGGTGTTCAAGCGCCGCCGCGTGGCCGAGGCGCCCACCGTCTACATCTGCGCGCAGGATCGCGGCGCGGTGGGCGAGGCGCCCGCACCCGGCGCGCCCGAACGCCTGCTGGTGCTGGTCAACGCGCCGCCCGATGGCGATGTGGCGCGCTTCGACGCCTCGGCCGAGGAAGCCCGCGCCTTCGCCCTGCTGCGCGCCTGCGGCCTGGAGGTGGAACGCGAGGGCATGGTCGCCACCACGCCGGAGGGCTTTCACGCAGTGTTTCCCGCGACCGGCGGCGCGCTCTATGGCCGCGCCAATCACGGCATGGCGGGCAGCTTCGCGCGGCTGGGCGCGCGTGGACCGTTGCCTGGCCTGTATCTCGCCGGCGGCTCCGTGCATCCGGGGCCGGGCATTCCCATGGCGGCCATGTCCGGGCGGCTTGCGGCGGCGCGGCTGCTGGAAGACCGCGCGGGCCGCCCGCGCCCCGTGCAGGGCCTGGGCCTTCAGGCCCGCGCGCGCTGAAAACTGGCCGCGTCCGGCACCACCTGGTCCAGCACGCGCGCCGAGGCCACCACGCCCGGAACCCCCGCGCCCGGATGCGTGCCGGCGCCCACCAGGAAGAGGTTGCGCGCCTCCTCGCTGACATTGTGCGGGCGGAACCAGGCGGATTGGAACAACTGCGGCTCCATGGCGAAGGCCGCGCCGTCGCGCGCGTTCAGGCGGTGCTGGAAGTCGAGCGGCGTCAGGATGCGTTCGGTCGTGATGTGGCGGCCGAGGCCGGGCAGCACCGTCTCCTCCAGCCGCTTCAGCACGCGGTCGCGATAGGGCTGAGCTTCGCGCGCCCAGTCGGTGCCGCTGCCGAGATTGGGCACGGGCGAGAGGACATAGAAGCTGTCGCGGCCTTCCGGCGCCAGCGAGGGGTCGTTCGCCGTCGGGCGGTGCAGATACAGCGAGAAGTCCTCAGTCAGCTTCTTGCGGGAGAAGATGTCGCGCAGCAGCCCTTCATAGCGCGGGCCCAGCACCATCGTGTGGTGATAGACGTCGTCGAAACGGCGATCGGTGCCGAAATACCAGACGAAAAGCCCCATGGAGTAGGCGGCGCGCGAGAGCTTCGCGTCCGTCCAGCGCCGGCGCTTCGCGGCCCCCATCAGCTTGCCATAGGTCCAGGCCGGATCGGCGTTGGAAACGACGACATCGGCCGCCAGCACCTCGCCCGACATCAGGCGCACGCCGCTGACGGCGCCATCCTGCGTCGTGATCTCGGCCACCTCGCTGTTCATGCGCAAGCTGCCGCCCTGGCGCGTGATCAGGTCGCACAGCGCCTGCACGATCGCCCCCGTGCCGCCCATGGCGTAGTGGACGCCGTGCAGCTTCTCCAGATGCGCGATGAGGCAGTAATAGGCCGTGGTGCTGAGCGGATTGCCGCCGATCAGCAGCGGGTGAAAGCTGAAGGCCACCCGCATCTTGTGGTTCTTGAAGTTCGAGGCGACCTTGCCGAAGACTGAGCGATAGCCCTGCAGCCGCACCATGTCCGGGATGGCGCGCAGCATGGTCGTGAAGCGGTGGAAGGGGCGGTCGGCGAGTTCGGCGAAGGCCACGTCGTAGATGGCCTTGCTGGCGGCGATATGCCGGTCAAAGCCTGCCACATCCTCGGGCGCCAGGCGCGCCACCTCGGCGCGCATCTTCTCCACATCGGCGCTGGCGCGGAACTCGGTGCCGTCGTCGAAGCGGATCACGTAGAAGGGGTCTATCGCGCGCAAATCCACCGCGTCCTGCATGCGTTCGCCGTGCAGCGCCCACAGCTCCTCCAGCAGGTAGGGCGCCGTGATGATGGTGGGGCCGGCGTCGAAGACATGCCCGTCCTGGCGGAAGGTGTAGGCGCGGCCGCCTGGCGCATCGAGCTTCTCGACCAGCGTCACGCGGAAGCCACGCGCCAGCAGCCGCACCGCGGCCGCGAGCCCGCCAAAGCCCGCGCCGATCACGACGGCCTCAGGGCGGGGCGGGGAGGAGATGACGTTCATCGTGGCGTGTTCCTGCAAGCGCGCCATCATCGCGCATCACGCGCGCGGAGGCCAAGGGAAAGCGCGGCTTTCAGACGAAGCCGAGCGTGATGAGCGCGAGCACGACATAGCGCCCGGTCTTCGCGATGGCGACGAGCAGCACGAAGCTCCAGAGCGGTTCGCGCATGATGCCCGCCACCACCGTCAACGGGTCGCCGATGATGGGCGCCCAGCTCAGCAGCAGCGACCAGCGGCCCCAGCGGTGATACCAGGCCTGGGCGCGGTCGAGCGAAGCCTCGCTCGCGGGAAACCAGCGCCGGTGGCGGAAGCGCTCCACCAGCCGCCCCAGCACGTAGTTGATGACGGAGCCCAGCGTGTTGCCGAGGCTCGCCACCGCGACCAGCAGCCAGGGTTCGATGTCGGACGCCAGCAGCATGCCGACCAGCACGGGCTCGGACGCCATGGGCAGCAGCGAGGCGGCGCCCAGCGCCACGAAGAACAGGCTGAGCAGGGCAAGGAAGGTCGTCATCGGCACCACAAAGGAAAGGGGCGGAAGGCCTGCGCCCTCCGCCCCCCTGGTCTAGCACGGCGTCCGGCTCAGTTGAGCGCGGGCGCCGGTGCGGGTGCCGCGGCCGGCTGCACGGGGGCCGAGGGGTCCGCCGCGGGGGCCGAGGTCTGGGTGGGCAGGATCAGCTCCGGGTAGTTCCGCAGCATCGGCGCACCATAGAGCGGCTGGTAGACGCCCAGGTGGCAGGTGGAGCAGTTCACCTTCAGCGTGTCGCCCAGCGGGCCGAGGCGGTTGGGCGGGAAGCGGTCCCGCAGGCTCTCGATGTAGTCGTTGTTGATGGCGCGCACCATCCGGATCCCGTGCCAGGCGGTCACGCGCTGCGGCGTGCTGCTGTCCCAGGAGGCGAAGGAACGGCTGTTGTGGCAGAAGGTGCAGTTCACGCCGAGCGACGTGGACATGTGCATCATCAGCCCATAGGTCCATTCGGTCTGCAGGATGCTCTGGTTGTTGTTCCGTTCGCGCGCGGAGCCCGAGATCACCCGGATTTCCTCGTCACCCCAGAGGTAGGGGGTGAAGGGGTCGGTCGGCAGGGTGGCGTAGCCGGTGGCCGAGACGGGCCGGTTCTGCTCGCCCGCCACCGCCCACATGCGCGAGGGCGCGGCGTTGGAAGGCTCCTGCGACCACACGGCGGCCGGCACGGCCTGGCCACGGTGGCAGGTGTAGCAGGTCACGCCCACTTCGCCATTCGCGTTTACGTGGTTGCTGTAGGTGGTGTTGATGGTGTGCACCATCTGCAGCATTCGCCGCGCCACGTGCTTGGTGTAGATGTCCTCGGACGCGAAGTTGCCGGGGACGTGGCAGCCATTGCAGCTCTGCGCGGGGTCCTCGGCGTTCGGATAGATCCACTCGCTCATCGCGAGCATGATCCGGCCGAACTGCTCCACGCTCAGGTGGCCCAGGATCTGCACGTTCTCGTAGACCTCGGAGGCCCGGGGGCTTTCGGGATCATTGGGAATGGCCTCGTCCATCTCCGGCACCACGTTGCGAGCCTGCACCGCGGCCAGGGTGCGGGTGTTGTAGACCTGCCCCATGGAAGTGCCGCGGAAGCCGGACTGCACCGTCTCGACCGTGGGCCGCTCGAAGGTGACGACCAGGAAGGCCGCGGCGGCAAGAGCCACCACCGCGGTCCCGAAGAGGAAGTTGAACTTCCTGAAGAACTCGGGCTTCATTTGTTCTCCTCCCTCAGCGCGTCGGGTCGATGATCGGGCCCCACACGGCCGGGTAGGCCGGCGCGAAGCGCTTCTCGATCGCCCAAAGGTACCAGTTGTCCACGACCGTGCCGGTGAGCAGGATGCCGATGCCGCCGGTCAGTGGCGTCAGCACCGCGAACCACCAGGCCCAGCGGTGGATGCTCTCGTAGGTGGCGTTGAAGCCCATGGTCCAGCGCCAGAAGATGCCGGCGCGTTCGGCGGCGGTGCCGCGGTCCATGGCCTGGTCCACCTCGCGCTCACCGCCGAAGCGGGCCACGGCCAGGATCGTGGCGCCGTGCATCGCGAACAGCAGCACGGAGCCGTAGAGGAACACGATCGAGAGCGCGTGGAACGGGTTGTAGAAGAGGTTCCCGTAGCGGATGGAGAAGGCGGCCGTCCAATCCAGGTGCGGGAAGATGCCGAAGGGCACCGCCTCGCTCCAGGAGCCCATCCAGAGCGGGCGCAGGAAGCCCAGCACCAGGAAGAGCCAGATGGCCGCCGCGAAGGCCCAGAAGGTGTGCTGGCCGAGCCCCAGCTGGTCCGCCCGGCGCCAGGTCCGCGCGAGCCAGAGCAGCACGGAGGCTGTCAGGAAGAAGCCGGCCATCAGCCACCAGCCGCCCTGGTTCAGCGGCGGGATGCGCAGCCCCCATTGCGGGCCAGGGGGCTCCAGCGCCAGCCAGGGCAGCAGGCGGATGAACTCCACCACGTTCCAGTTCACCGAGGCCAGCATGTTCAGGCCGATGATCTCGAAGGCGATGAAGCCGCAGGCCACCGACAGGATGCCGAGCCAACCCAGGTAGAAGGGCCCGATCTGCGCGTCGGCGATCAGGCCCAGCAGGCGGGAATGGCCTGGCCGTGCAACGCGCACCTCATTGTCGCGCGGCAGCGGCACGCCGGGATAGGAGACGCCCTTCGGCTGGATCCGCGTGAAGATAAATTGGTATTCCATCGTCGCGTCCCTCCCTCAGTTCCAGATCGGCAGCTGAAGCCACCAGTTCCACCATTCGGGCCAGCCGCGGGTCCAGAAGGGGCCGCTGATCACGATGCACACCGCGCTCCAGAACCCCGCCGACAGCGCGATGAACAGGCCGAGGCGATGGATGCCCAGCGTGCCGATCGAGTAGCCGATGAAGTCGCGGTAGAAGGTGTTCTCGTGCTCGGCGGTCTTCACCGTCTCACCCTTCTTGGGGTTGATGGCGGCGAGCACCAGCGAGGCATGGAGCGACAGCGCCAGCGTCGTGGTGAAGAAGAACGTCACCGCGATCATGTGCGCCGGGTTGTAGTGGAAGTGCAGGTACTGGTAGCCGACGTTGCTCACCCAATCGAGGTGGCTGAAAATCCCGTAGGGGAAGGCATGCCCCCAGGCACCCATCAGCACCGGGCGGATGACCACCAGGGTGATGTAGGCGAAGACCGCCATGCTGTAGGCCCAGGGGATGTGCATCCCCATGCCGAGCTTGCGCGAGATCTCGGCCTGGCGGAGTGCCCAGGACACGAAGGCGCCGATCGCGCAGATGGTGATCATCTGCCACAACCCGCCCTCGCGCAGCGGAGCAAGGCCCAGGCCATAGCGAAGGTCCGGAGGTGCTATGTTGATCAGCCACGGATTCCACGTGCCGCCGATGGCCGCGCCGTAGAGGATCAGGGCCGTGCCCACCAGCGAGAAGAAGAAGGTCGTGAGGCCGAAGAAGCCCACGTAGAAGGGACCCACCCAGAAATCGAACAGGTTCCCCCCGACGAGGGTGCCTCCCCGGACACGGTATTTGGCTTCGAAAGTCAGCATCGCCATGGCTTGATGCTCCTGTCATGGCAGGCGCGGAACCTGCCCCTGTGTGTCGTCATCCGCGACAGCGGGCGACGCCCGCTGCGCTTGCTTCGCCCACTGCCGTGGAGCGACACGGCCTGTGCCTACCGGACGCCGGCGGGCGTACGGGCCACGGGCTGACCCGCCGTGTAGGCGAGGCTTTCCGAGCACCAGCCGAGGTGGTCGCAGTAACGGGGCGAGCTGAGGACCACGAAGTGGATCACCGCCGCGATGCCGATGACGCCGACGGCGCCCAGCATGCCGAGACGGAGCGGGTTCGCCACCATCCAGATCTTATGCATGTGTTGGTCTCCTGAATGAGAACGTGAGGTGCAGGCCGCCCGCGGACGGGCAGCCTGCGCGCCTCAGTTGATGAAGAAGCGCCAGTCGGGCGGAACCACCTGGCTGCCGTAGACGAGCGGCCGCCACATCCACACCAGGATGTGCGCGCCCATCGAGGCGAAAACCGAGAAGATCCAGCCCTGCATGACGAGGCGGTGGACTTCACGCGCTTCGGGCTCGGTCAGACCTGCCCTAGCAATCACTTCGGCCATGTGTTGACCTCCATACGACCTTGCGGCCGGTTACCGCGCAAATCCCGCGCAGCAGGGTCGTGCAGGGCGAGGACCGCCCGGCACATCTGTCTTCCCGGCGGGGCCGGGCGGGCAGGGGGTTGGGCCGGATGCGCGGTCATGCCGGCTGCATCTCTGGCGAGAGGATGGTGCGCGCGCGCTCCAGCGTCACACGCGGCTCTCCGGCATCGCGCGCCGCCTGCTCCACCTGCTCGCGCAGGCGCTTGGCGGCCGAGATGCGGATGAGGAAGGGCTCGCGCTCCACACGCGCATCGAGCAGCGCCTGCGCCGCCTCCTCCCACACGTCGGAGGCGCGCGCGGGCGTCGCCGCGATCTTGTCGAGCTCGGTGCCCAGCGGAAGGATGTGGAACAGCGCGTCGAACAGCGCGTTGCAGTATTCCTGGACGATGTAGGTCGCCCCCGCATAGCCCATGAAGGGCGTGCCAGTGGCGCGGCGGATGATCGCGCCCGGGAAGCTCGCCGGGATGTAGGCCGCCTTCTGCCCGGCCTCGGCCATGTACATGCGCTCGTTGAAGCTGCCGAAGACGACTAGGCCCGGGGACTTCATCGCCTCGCGCGTGGCCGCGTTGTCGGGCTTCTGGCCCGCCTGGCGGCTGGCGGAATAGGCGCAGGGGATGCCCATCTCCTCGGTGAGGAACTGCGTCAGCCCATGCGTGTAGGTGTGCGTCGCCACCACGGAATAGGGCGCCGAGGCGAAGAAGTCCTGCGTCACCGAACGCCACAGATCCCACAGCGGCTTCAGCGTGGTGTGCTTCTCGCGCTCGATGAAGGGCTCGGGGTCGAGGCCTGTGAGTTCGCCCAGCTTGCGCAGGAAATTCGTGGTCGCGAACATGCCGATGGGCGCCTGGAGGTAGGGGCGCTCCAGCTCCTCGCAGAGCTTCCGGCCGAACTCGCGGTAGAGGCAGATGTTCACATCCGCGTCCGGCAGCTTCGCGATGTCCTCCACATGGGAGCCCAGCGGGAAGACCAGGTTCACCTCGCAGCCGATGCCCTCCACCAGGCGGCGGATTTCCGCGAGGTCGGAGGGCATGTTGAAGGTGCCGTAGATGGGCCCGATGATGTTCACCCGCGGCGTGGGGCCGAGCTTCGGGTTGCGCGCGCGCACCTTGCGCCCCCGCGCGCCGAACTCGGTCCAGAGCCACATGATGGCGCGGTCCGCCGCCTGCCACTGATCCTCGTCGATCGTGCGGCAGATGAAGCGCTGCAGGTTGCTGCCCTGCGGTGTCACGCCGCCGCCGATCATCTCGGCGATGGAGCCCGTCACCACCACGGCGGGCAGGTCGGGGTCCTGCGTGGCGGCCGCGCGGCGCATGTTGGGCTCGGTGCCGTTCTGGCTGAGGCTTTCCTCATCGAGGCCCGTGACCACGATGGGCAGCTCATGCGGCGGCAGCGCGTCGGTGTAGTGCAGCACCGCCGTCACGGGCAGGTTCTCGCAGCCCACCGGGCCGTCGATCACCACGCGCATCCCGCGCACCGCGGCGAAGGCGTAGATGGCACCCCAGTAGCCGCCGGCGCGGTCATGGTCGAGGACGAGCATGGCGTCAGCTCCCCACCGCTTCTTCGGCCTTGGCCTTCGCCGCGCGCAGCTTGCGCTGGCGCTCGCGGAAGCCGGGCGGGTCGGTCGGCTTCTCGCGGAAGCCGTAGCCCGCGCCGTCCGGCGTGCCGACGCCCTCGAAGAAGCTCACCATGCGGCCGAAGCGCTCGCGCCCGCGCGTCTGCGCGGCCACGATGCCGGCCATGGAGGCCGCGCCCGCGATGCCGAAGAGCGGCCGCGCGCTCACCATGTTGGTGAAGTAGAGGGCGGGCGTGCCCATCTCCTTCGCCTTCTGCACCAGCGGCGTGGTGCCGAGCGCCAGGTCCGGCTTGGCCTCCTTCATCGCGGCCAAATCCTGCTCCAGGCTCGCGCGGTACTGCACGTGGCAGCCATGGGCCTTCAGCCAGTCGGCATCGGCCGCGGACCATTCGGTGCGCGGGCAGGCGGTGCCAACATAGGGCACCTCGGCGCCGGCCTCGATCAGCAGGCGGGCCACGAGCAGCTCACTGCCCTCATAGCCCGAGACGGTGATGCGCGCGTTCACGCTGTTCTTCGCCAGCACGCCGCGGATGGCGGGGATCACCGCCTGGCGCGCGGCTTCGCGCTGGGCGGAGGGCACGTCGGCGGCGAGCCCGATGGCCTCGATCCAGTCGGCCGTGCCGTCCACGCCCACGGGGCCCGAGCCCACCACCTGGCGACCGGCCGCACGGAACTCGCGCACGCTCGCCGTGTAGAAGGGGTGCAGGGCGGCGACGGCGGCGCAGTCCAGCGCGGCATACATGTCGCGCCATTCGCGGCAGGGCGCCTGCGCGCCGGCGGCCAGGCCCATGGGTGCGAGGATCTGGCCGATGCCCACCGGGTCGGCGGGAAAGAGTTCGCCGATCAGCGTGATGCGGCGTGCGTCGGTCAGGTTGCGCGGGCGCGCGACGGGGCCGGCCTCGGCCTCGTTGCGGGCGTAGCGCAGCATGGCACCGGCCAGCACGTCCTTGGCTTCCGCATGGGTCGGCACGCCGAAGCCCGGCACGTCAATGCCGATGATCCGCACGCCGTTGATCTCCTTCGGCAGGAGTTCCAGCGGCACGCCCGAGGCGGTGGGCACGCAGAGATTCGTGATGACGACCGCGTCGTAATCCTCGGGCTTCGCGATCTCGTGCACCGCCTCGCGGATGTCCTCGAACAGCTTGCCCGTGACCAGCGTCTCGGAGTTGAAGGGCACATAGCCCACGGTGCGCTTCGCGCCGTAGAAGTGGCTCGTGAAGGTCAGCCCATAGACGCAGCAGGCGCTGCCCGAGAGGATGGTCGCCACGCGCCGCATGCGCAGCCCCACGCGCAAGGACCCGAAGGCGGGGCACATGCTCTGCGGCTGGTCATGCGGGCCGCGCGGGTAGTCGGCCATCAACTGGTCCATCACCGCAGTCTTGCCGGCGGCGCGGGCGGCGGCGTCCAGCGTCTCGCGGCCACCATGGCAGCCGGAGCCTTCCGTCGCGCGTGGGGGGAGGGCGTCCATGCCTCAGACCCCCTCGTAGACCACTTCGAGGGAGGGCTTGTTCAGCACTTCGCTGCCACACATGTCCTCCATGGTGGCGGGGTCGAGCACCACGCCACGGCCCACCGCATCGCCCTTGAACAGGTTCAGCAGGTTCTCGTGGGTCAGCGGGTTGGGGCGCAGCGGGGGCGCTTCCGCCACCTGCACGCCGAGCGCTTCGAACAGCGAGGCCCATGGACCGCCTGGCGTGCCCACGATCTCGTAATTGGCACTCTTGCGGCGGATGTCGTCATCGGCGGGGATGGCGGCCAGGACAGGGATGCCCACGGCGTCCGCGAAGGCCTGCGCCTCGCCCGTGCCGTCATCCTTGTTGATGACGAGGCCCGCGACGCCGACATTGCCGCCCAGCTTGCGGAAGTAGTCCACCGCCGAGCAGACATTGTTCGCGACATAGAGCGACTGCAGGTCGTTCGAGCCGACCACGATCACCTTCTGGCACATGTCGCGCGCGATCGGCAGGCCGAAGCCGCCGCACACCACGTCGCCCAGGAAGTCGAGCAGCACGTAGTCGAAATCCCACTGGTGGAAGCCCAGCTTCTCCAGCAGCTCGAAGCCATGGATGATGCCGCGGCCGCCGCAGCCGCGGCCCACTTCCGGCCCGCCCAGCTCCATCGCGAAGACGCCGTCGCGCTTGAAGCAGACATCGCCGATCTGCACCTGCTCACCGGCCGCCTTCTTCTTGGAGGAGGTCTCGATGATGGTGGGGCAGGAGCGCCCGCCGAACAGCAGCGAGGTGGTGTCGCTCTTGGGGTCGCAGCCGATGAGCAGCACGCGCTTGCCCTGCTGCGCCATCATGTAGCTGAGGTTCGCGAGGGTGAAGGACTTCCCGATGCCCCCCTTGCCATAGATCGCGATGATCTGGGTTTGCTTCACGGCCGGCGGCGCCTCGATCGAGGCGGCGTCGGCGGAAGACGAAGGCTGCATGTTCCCGGACACAGCGTTCATTCGAACTTCCTCCAATCAAGAATCATCTTCAGGCAGCGCGCATCGCCGAAGGCGGTGCGATAGGCATCGGGCGCCGACTCCGCGGGTTCCCGATGGGTGATGAGACCGTCCAGCGAGAGCTTCCCGGACGCGATCAGCGCGTTCAGCGCCGCCATGTCGTTCGGGTGCCACTCGGCGGCGATGCGAATGCGCGCCTCGCGCATGAAGGCGGGGGCGAAGGCGAAGGAGAGGCGGTCGTAGAAGCCTGCCAGCGTGATCTCGCCGCCGGAGCGCAGCCGGCCGATCAGCAGGTCCAGGATGTTCGCATCGCCGCTCGCGTCGCAGATGCGGCCGTAGTCGCGGCGCCCGTCCCGGTCGGCGTCGAGCACCTGGTAGCCCCGCGCGTCATCGGCACGCTCGGGGCTGCTCTCCCACACCACCGGCGCGGGGGCACCCATGGCCAGCGTGATGCGCGCGAGCAGCCGGCCCAGCACGCCATGGCCGATGATGAGCTCGGGCGGGTGTTCGGCAATGGCGTGGTAGGCGGTGGCGGCCAGCGCCAGCAGCACCGCGCGCTCACCCAGCTCCTCGCCCACGGGCACGACGCGCTTGCCGGAGGAGACGAGGCGGCCGGCCGCGCCGCCGAACAACCCCCGCACGTCCCGGAACCCGCGCGAGCCGGGGATGAATACCCGCGAGCCCACCGCCTGGCCCGAGGCCGGGCCCGCCTGCACCACGCGGCCCACGCTCTCATAGCCGGGCACCAGCGGATAGCCCATGCCGGGGAAGTTCGGCATGCGGCCGGTGTAGAGGAGCTTTTCCGTGCCGGTGGAGATGCCGGACCACTCGACATCCACGACCACATCCTCGTCCCCCGGCGCGACGAGGCCCACACGCTGCAGCCGCAGGTTTTCCGGCTCGGTCAGGATGACGGCGATCGTGTCCATTTGGACGGGACTTCCCCCAGGAAGATGCAGGGTCACTGTAAGGTGACGATGACAGGTGTCAAGTAAAATGGACATATACCCATGGTGGCGGGGCCGTCACAGCGCCCCCGCGGGCAATGTCTTCGGCAGGAGGCGCCGCGCGCCCTCGCGAATCAGCGCGCCCAGCGCCGCGCGGCCGCGGCAGGGCGGCACGGCGGCGGCGGCGGCATCGGCCAGGGCTTCGAGTCGCGCCACGGCGCCGCGCAGCCCCAGCTCGCGCACCGCGCTGGGCCGGCCCAGCGCCGCATCGCGGCCCACGGGCTTGCCCATCTCCTCGGCGGCCGAGATGGCGTCGCCGATGTCGTCGGCCACCTGGTAGGCCTCGCCCAGCCGCTCGCCGACCGCGCGCCAATCCTCGATGGGGCCGCCCGCCGCCGCCGCGCCGGCCATGCTGGCGCCCGCGAAGAGCGCCGCCGTCTTGGCGCGGTGGTAGGCGGAGACGTCCACATGCGTCTCGCATTCCCAGGCCTGGCCGGCGACGATTCCGCTCGGTGTCCCCACGGAATCCGCCACGATGCGCATGACCTGGGCGCTCCGCGCGGGGTGGCGCGCCGGGGCGCGCAGCACGGTCTGGAAGGCCAGCACGATGAGCGCATCGCCCGCGAGAAGCGCCAGCGGCTCGCCGAAGGCGCGGTGGACGGACAGCCGCCCGCGCCGCGTCGCCGCGTCGTCGAAGCAGGGCATGTCGTCGTGCACGAGCGAGGCGCAGTGCATCAGCTCGATGGCGGCCGCCGCGGCCTCGGCCAGCGCCGGGTCATCCCCCCCGCAGGCCTCGGCCGCGGCCAGGCACAGCCTGGGCCGCACCCGCGCGCCGCCGGGAAAGACGGCGTGCTGCATGGCCAGGTTCAAGAGGGGCGGCGTCGCCCCGGGGGCGAGGGCCGTGTGCAGGCTCCGCTCGATCCGCGCGGTGATGTCCATGGGGCGTCTCCCTTCCGAAGGGAGACCATGGCACCTCACACCCCCGTGTGTCACTTAGAATTGACACAAGAAGCTGTCCAATCCGCGTGCGGGCCTTACATCATGCCCAGCACGGCCTCCGCCGCCGCCTCACTGGGCAGGCCCTGGGCGGGACGGAGCCGGGCCAGCGCCTCGGCGAAGCCCGCCCGCTGCAACGCCACCGCCTCGCCGCCCGCCAGCAGGGGGCGCAGCGCGGCGGCCAGCTTGTCTGGCGTGCAGTCCTGCTGGATGAATTCCGGCACCACCTGGCGGTCGCAGAGCAGGTTCACCAGGCTCGCGAAGCGCACCCGCACCAGCCGCCGCGCGATGGCGGCCGTGATGGGGTTCACCCGATAGGCCACCACATGCGGCAGCCCCGCCACCGCCGCCTCCAGCGAGGAGGTCCCGGATTTGATCAGCCCTGCCGTGGCCGCCGCGAAGGCATCGGCCTTCTCGCGCGGCTCCCGCACGAAATGGACGGGGCGGCCGAAGCCCGCCGCCTCGCGCCGCACCTCCTCGGCCACCGTGCCGGCGAGGCCCAGCACGGGGACGACCTCTTCCCGCAGGGCGCGGATGGCCTCGGTGAAGATGGGAAGCAGCCGCCCGACCTCGCCGCGCCGGCTGCCGGGCATGACGACCAGCCCCGGCCCCTCCAGCGGGAAGCGCGTGGCGTCGCCCTGGGCGGCCTCGCTTTCCAGGATGGGGTGGCCCACGAAGCTGACGGGGATGCCCGCCGCCTCGAACAGCGGCGCCTCGAAGGGCAGCAGGGCGAGGATACGGTCCACCCGCTGCGCGATCTTCTTCACGCGCCCCGGCCGCCAGGCCCAGATCTGCGGCGCGACGTAGTGCACCACCGGGATGCCCAGCGGCCGCACGCGGGCCGCGAGGCGCAAATTGAAGCCCGGGCTGTCAATGGTGACGACGATGCGCGGGCGGCGGCGCGCGATGTCGGCCGCGGTCTCATCCAGCCGTCGGGCCAGGCGCCGCAGGCTGGGCAGCACCTCCAGGAAGCCCATCAGCGCGAGTTCACGGATGGGAAACAGGCTCTCGAAGCCCTGTTCCGCCATGCGCTCCCCGCCCAGACCGGCGAACTCCACATCGGGCGCGCGGGCATGCAGCGCCTTCATCAGCCGCGCCCCCAGCACATCGCCCGAGGCCTCGCCAGCCGAGAGGTAGAGCAGCGTCACGTGAAGGGCAGGGGGGCGGGGGGCGGGATGGGGCCCGGCCAGTCGCGGTGGTTCCGCACCGCGCCATCCGCCCGCACCGCCTCCAGCCGCGCGGGGTCTAGGTCGGCGAACACCAGCCCCGGCGCGTCCAGCACGCCCGCCGCCACCACACCATCCGCCGCGAAGCCGCGGTCCACCGGGCCGAAGACGCAGGCCGCGCCGTGGTTCTCATCCAGCGCCGCCGAGGCCGCGAAGCCGCCCACCGTCGGCGCCACCGCCACGAAGCACTGGTTTTCCATGGCGCGCGCCTGGGCCGCGATGCGCACGCGGTGCCAGCCATGCAGCGTGTCGGTGCAGGAGGGCACCAGCACCAGCCAGGCGCCCGCCTCCACCTGCGCGCGCACCAGCGATGGGAACTCCGCGTCGTAGCAGATGGCCAGCCCGACGCGCCCCCAGGGTGTGTCGAAGACACCGGGCGGGGCGCCGGCCTCGACGCCCCAGCGCTCGGCCTCGAAGCGCGTCATGCGGAACTTGTCCTGGAAGGCCAGGCGTCCCTCGGGCGTGATCAGCGGCGCGCGGTTGATGACGCGCCCGCCCATCGCCACCGGCAGCGTGCCGGGCGCCAGCCAGAGACCATGCCGCGTCGCCGCCCCGCGCATGGCGTCCAAGATGGCGCCGCTCGCGGCCACCATGGCGCGCAGCTCCGTGGCTTCGTCCGCCTCGCGGTTGCCGGCCAGGGCGGCGCCCAGCTCCACGCAGGCATATTCGGCCGTCAGCAGCAGATCGGCGCCGCCCGCGCGCGCCTGCCCGCACCAATGGTCGAGCTTGGCCACATAGGCCGCCACATCGGGCAACGGCTCCACCGGCCAGGCCAGCGTCGCGAGCCTCACGCCAGTTCCTTCACCCAGAAGGCGAGGGTGTGCGGCGTCTCCCGGTCATCCCCCAGCTCCCGCCAGCGCATCACGCAGGAAAGTTCCGGGTGGTGCACATAGCCGCGCTTGCGCCAGAAGGCGTCGAGCGGCGTGTAATCCGCTGGCCGGCGCGGATCGTTGGGATTGCGGACCACGGCGCAGAAGGTCGCGATGCGAAGCCCCAGCGCGCGCGCATGCGCCTCGCGCGCCGTGAAGAAGGCTACACCGAGCCCCTGGCCGCGATAGGAGGCGCGCAGCACCGATTCCCCGAAATAGCACGTGGCCGCGATGTCATGGCCCGAGCGCGCGAAGGCCTCCCGCACCTCGCCATGGGTTTCCGCCATGGGCTGGCAAGTCGCGGCCCCCACGGCCGCCTCGCCATCCAGCGCCACGACGATGGCGGCGCCTTTCCCCTCGGCATAGGTGGCGAGGTAGCGCGCCTCCTCCTCGCGGTCGCCCGCGTAGAGGTAGGGGAATTCCGCGAAGACCTCCGTCCGCAGCGCGGCCAACGAGGCGAGGTGCGGGCGCGCGGCGGCGCCGGCCAGGGTTTCGAGCCGAACCGTCATGCCGCGGCGTCCAGGAAGGCGCGCAGCCCATCCTCGACCACCTGCGGCTCCAGGTCGCGCAGGATGAAGACGAGGCGCGAGGACCGGTCATCCCCCGCCGGCCATTCCGCCAGGCGCTGGGGCGGGTGGAAGCTGTGCTGCACAGCGTGCATCACGACCGGCCCGGCCTCGCCCTTCAGGTTCAGGATGCCCTTCATGCGCAGCATCCGCTCGCCCTGGGTCATGGCCATCATTTCCAGGTAGCTGGCCAGGCCTTCCCAGGGCAAAGGCGCGTCGAAGCGCAGGCACAGCGCGCGGATGCGCGAATCATGCCGATTCACGTCATGGTGGTGATGGTGGTGGTGATGCCCGGCGGCGGCGATCCAGCCCGTGATGTCGGGCAGCTTGCCATCCGCGCCGAAGGGCCCGGCGTCGAGCAGTTCCTCGACCGTGGCCGTGCGCGCATCCAGCACCGGCGCCACCGGGTTCAGCGCGGCAAGGCGTTCCCGCAACGGCGCCGGGTCCGCCAGGTCCGCCTTGCTGATGACGAGCCGGTCCGCCACGGCCACCTGCCGCCGCGCCTCCTCCTGGGCATCGAGCGTCGCCATGCCCGCCACCGCGTCCACCAGCGTCACCACCCCATCGAGGCGGTAGTCGCGCAGCAGCAGCGGGTCGCGCATCAGGGTGTGCAGGATGGGGGCGGGGTCGGCCAGGCCCGTCGTCTCGATCACCACGCGCCGGAATTCCCGCCCGCGTGCCGCGAGGTCACGCAGCGCGCGCGACAGGTCACCCCGAATGGTGCAGCACAGGCAGCCCGAGGCCAGCAGCACCGAATCCTCCTCCGGCGCGCTGATGAAGAGGTGATCGAGCCCCACCTCCCCGAACTCGTTGATCAGCACGGCGGTGCCGGCCATGGCCGGGTCGTGCAGCAGGCGGTTCAGCAGCGTGGTCTTGCCCGCGCCCAGGAAGCCGGTCAGCAGCGTGACGGGGGTGCTCATGCGCCATAGAGCCTTTCGGGGCTGATGAGGGGGGCCATGATCTCGGAAAGCTCCCCCTCGCGCGGGGCCAGGTAGAAGCAGCTGCGGCGCCCGGTGTGGCAGGCCACGCCATGCTGATGGACCAGCAGGAGAATGGTGTCGCCGTCGCAGTCGAGGCGCAAATCCCGCACCTCCTGGTGCTGGCCGGAGGTCTCGCCCTTGCGCCACAGCCCGCCGCGGCTGCGGCTGTAGTAGCAGGCGCGGGCGGTGGCGAGCGTCTCGTCCAGCGCCGCTTCGTTCATCCAGGCCATCATCAGCACCTCGCCCGTGTCGTGCTGCTGGGCGATGGCGGGGACGAGGCCGCGCATGTCGAAGCGCACCGCGGCCAGGATGCGGGCGCGGGCGGCCGCATCCTGGAGAGGGAGGGGGGAGGGGGTGTCCGTCATCGTCCGACACTATATGTCAGAAGCGGCAGCGCGATGAGGGGCGGATGGAGCTGGACACCATGCTCGAACAGGCGGCGGCGCAATGCGCGAAGCGTGGCGCGCAGCTCACGCCCCTGCGCCGCCAGGTTCTCCGCCTGGTGCTGGAGGCCGAGCAGCCCGTGGGCGCCTACGCCCTGCTGGACCAGTTGAAGGCCCAGCGCGCCGGCGCCGCCCCGCCCACCGTCTATCGCGCGCTGGATTTCCTGCTGGAACAGGGGCTGATCCACAAGCTGGAGCGGCTGAACGCCTTCACCCCCTGCATCGAGGCCGGGCACGACCATGGCGCCCACAGCCACCCGCACCAGTTCCTGATCTGCCGCCGCTGCGGCACCACCACCGAACTCACCGACCACGACGCCGCCCATGCGCTGGAGGCGGCCGCCGCCCGCGCGGGCTTTCGCGTGGAGCGCATGACGGTGGAGCTGGAAGGCCTCTGCGCCGCCTGCGCCAAGCCCTGAACGACCCGGAGAGAATGAACCGCATGGACATCGCCACCCCGATCGCCGCCACGAAGCAGGAGGCGCTTTCGGCGCGCTATGGCGCCGCCATCCCGCCCGCCGGCCCCTGGAACGAGCATGTCGCGCTGCTGCTCTCCCACCGCTCCATCCGCGGCTACCGGCCGGACGCGCCGCCCGCCGGCACGCTGGAGACGCTGGTCGCCGCCGCGCAATCCGCCGCCACCAGCTCCAACCTGCAGACCTGGTCGGTCGTCTCGGTGACGGACCCGGCCAAGCGCGCCGCCATGGCGAAGCTGGCCGGCAACCAGAAGCATATCGAGCAATGCCCCATCTTCCTGGTGTGGTGCGCCGACCTCTCGCGCAACGCCCGCATGGCGGAGGAGGCGGGCCGCGTGCTGGAAGGCCTGCCCTACCTGGAAAGCTTCCTGGTGGCCGCCATTGACGCGGCGCTGGCCGCGCAGAACGCGGTGGTGGCCGCGGAATCGCTGGGGCTTTCCACCGTCTATATCGGCGCCCTCCGCAATGACCCCGAGCAGGTGTCGCAGTTGCTGGCCCTGCCGCCGGGCGTCATGGGCGTCTTTGGCCTCTGCGTGGGCTATGCCGCCGAGGGCGTGGCGAACGAGGTGAAGCCGCGCCTGCCCCAGGCCAGCGTGCTGCACCACGACACCTACGCCACGAAGGACGAAGCCAGCCTGCGCGCCGCCTATGATAACGAGATGGCCGCCTTCTCCGCCCGCCAGGGCATGGACAATGACAACTGGTCGGGCCGCGTCCTGCAACGCATGGACACCATCCGCGCGCTGAACGGCCGCGACCGGCTGAAGGCGGCGGTGCGCGCGCTGGGCTTCCCGCTCAGGTAGCGGGCAGGGGATACCGGTCCAGATAGGGCCGGTATTCCGGCTCCACATCGATGGCGAGGCTGGCCAGCGTCCGCACCACGGCGCAGTAGAAGGCGCAGGTCAGGGTCAGCTCCACCATCCGGGCATCGTCCAATTCGGCCTGGAGGGCGGTGAAGGTCGCCGCCTCCATCCCGCCCGCGAAGACCTCCGCGGCACCTTGCAGGACGAGGCGGGCCAGGGGCTCCAGCCCCTCGCCCCCCGCCATCAGGGCGCGGATGTCGGCGTCGGTCACGCCGAATTCCATGCCGATCTTCACATGGTGCGACCACTCATAGGGCGAGCGCGCGAGCCAGCCGACCTGCAGGATGGCCAGTTCCCGCAGCCGGGCGTCCAGCGCCATGCCGTAGCGGATATGCTTGCCCAGCCCCGAGAAGGCCCGCGCCATGCCCGGCGCGTTGACCAGCGCGCGGTGCAGGGTGATGGGCCGGGCCAGCAGCTCCTGGTCCTCGGGCGCCAGATCCTCGCGGTCGCGATAGGGGATGCGGGCCATCAGCCCTTCTCCTTCACCCGGCCGGCCTGGAAGCCCGGGCTGGCCCGCAGCGCCTCGGTCGTGTCGAAGTCGCGCAGCACGCCGTCATCGGCGACCTCCACCTCGACCAGCCGGTCGGCGTGGCGGCCCACCAGTTGCCGCGCGCCCACATCGCCCGTGATCTCCATCATGGCCGGCACGAATTCGCGCGCCCAGAGCACGGGGTTGCCCTGCTTGCCGCGGAAGGTGGGCTGGACGATGGCGCGGCCCTCCTCCGGGTCGAAGGCCGAGACCAGGCGCTGGATCACGGAAGGCGTCACCAGCGGCATGTCGCCGAGTGCCACCAGGACGCCCTCCGCGCTTTCGGGCAGGGCCGCGAGACCGGCGCGCAGGCTGGCGGAGAGCCCCTCCGCGTAGTCCTCCGCATGGGCGAAGATGACGGGGCGGCCGAACAATGCCTCCTGCACCCGCTCCCGCTCATGGCCGGTCACCACCAGCACGGGGCGCACGCCGCTTTCCAGCACCGAATCCACCACGCGGGCGATCATGGCGACACCTTGCGTGTCGGCCACCAGCAGCTTGTTCAGCGGCGCCATGCGGCGCGAGCGTCCGGCGGCGAGCACCAAGCCCGCCACCTGGCGCGGCCGGCGCGGGGCGCGGGTGGGGGGCGGGGTGGCCGGCGCCTTCTCGCGCGGCAGCGGCCGCGTCTCGATCTCCTTGAGCAGGCCGCCCACGCCCATGGCCATGATGTCGCGCGCGCGCACGGGAATGCCGGCGAAGAGGCGCTGCAACACCCAGTCGAAGCCGTTCAGCTTGGGGCTGCGGGCGCAGCCGGGCAGCACCATGGCGGGAATGCCGTCCAGCTCGCCCAGGCAGATCAGGTTGCCCGGGTCCACCGGCATGCCGAAATGCTCGATGCGGCCGCCCGCCTTCACGATGGCAGCGGGGCCGACATCGCGCCGGTCCACCGTGGCTGAGGCGCCGGCGATGAGCAGCATCTCCGCCCCCTGGCGCTTGAGCCGCGCAAGGGCATCGGCCGTGGGGCCGGCCTCGTGGCGGGCGCGCTCCACCGGCAGCAGCGTGCCCATCAGGGCCTCCACGCGGGCGCGGGTGACCTCCACCGCGCCCTCCATGGCGCTTTCCTTCACGCCCGGCAGCTCGGTCATCACCAGCCCCACCTTCATGGCGCGGTAGGGGTGCAGCGAGAGCGCCTGGCCGCCGCGCAGCAACGCCTCGGCCACCGAGAGCGCCGGCCCCGGCACCGCGAAGGGGATGATCTTGATGGTGGCCAGCATCTCCTTCGGGCTGACCTGGCTGTAATTGGGCAGGGTGGCCAGGGTGATGCTTTCGTCCAGCGTGTTCAGCCGCTCGATCAGCGCGGCGTCCAGCACCAGCAGCCCGGCGCTTTCGGCCAGCAGGTTCACCCGCCCCGTCGCGGCCTTGCTGCGCGCGATCAGCGGCCGCAGCGCGGCATCGGCGATGCGGGACGCCGCCTCATCCTCCGGCACGTCGCCCGGGGCCATGCGGGCGGCCACCACCTGGGGCTGCCCCGCGGCGCGCAGCGCGGCCACGGCGTCGGCATCCAGCACCGTGCCCTTCTTCAGCACGCGCTCTTTCAGGCGGATGGTGTGGGCGAGGATGGCGCCCTCGGCCTCGTCCAGGGGCGTGGGACCAAAGATCATTTGCCGCGCCTCCGCGCCACCACCTGCGCCATGATGGACAGCGCGATTTCCGGCGCCGTCACGGCGCCGATGTCCAGCCCCACCGGGGCCGCGATGCGGGCGATGGCGGCATCGCCATGGCCCAGTTCCTTCAGACGGTCCAAGCGCTTGGCATGGGTGCGCCGGCTGCCGAGCGCGCCCACGTAGAAGGCGCGGCTCTTCAGCGCCACGTCGAGCGCGGGGTCATCGAGCTTGGGGTCATGCGTGAGCGTCACGATGGCCGTGCGCGTGTCGGGGGCCAGCGCCACCATCGCCTCATCCGGCCAGTCGTGGTTGAGTGCCACACCGGTGAAGCGTTCCTCGGTGGCGAAGGCGCGGCGTGGGTCCACGATGGTGACGGCGAAGCCCATCCCGGCCGCCATGGGCGCCAGCGCCTGGGCCACATGGACCGCGCCCACGATGATGAGGCGCAGCGCCGGGTTGTGCGGCTGGAGGAACCAGGCCTCGCCCTCGCTTTCCAGATTGGCCGTGCGGTCGGAATCCAGCGCCGCCTGCGCGGCCTCGGCCAGGCTTCCCGGCAGCGCCTCATCCGGCCAGAGGCATTGGTGGCCGTCCGAGAGCCGCGTCAGCAGCACCACGGGGCGGCCCGCCGCGCGTGCGGCGCGCAGGCTGGCCAGCAAAGCGAGTTTCACGCCAGTTTCTCCACGAAGACCTTGAGCTTGCCGCCGCAGGCCAGCCCCACCTCCCAGGCACGCTCATCGCTGATGCCGAAGTCGAGCAGCTGCGGCTGGCCGGTCCGCATCGTCTCCTGCGCCACATCGGCCACCGCGCCCTCGATGCAGCCGCCCGAGACGGAACCCGCCATCCGCCCCGAGGCGGTGACGACCAGCATGGACCCCGCCGGCCGCGGCGAGGAACCCCAGGTTTCCACCACCGTCGCGATGGCGACCTGCTCTCCCGCCTCGGCCCAGGCGGCGGCGGTCTCCAGCATGTCTTCGGTCATCGTCCGTGCTCCCGCTTGGGGGTTTCACTCAGCGCATCCACCAGCGCCTTGAGGCTGGCGAGGTTGTGCACCGGGCGGAAGTCATGGACATGGGGCAGCATCGCCCGGATGCCCTGGGATTTGGGTTGGAAGCCGGCGTAGCGCAACAGCGGATTCAGCCAGATCAGCCGCCGGCAGGAGCGCTGCAGCCGGTCCGTGGCTTCCGCCAGCCCCCGCCCGCCCTCGCGGTCCAGCCCGTCGGTGATCAGCAGCACCACGGCCCCCTGGCCCAGCACGCGGCGGCCCCAATCCTGGTTGAAGCGTTCCAGCGCCTCGCCGATGCGCGTCCCGCCCGACCAGTCGGGGACGATGTGGCTGATCATCTCGAAGGCGATCTCGGGGTCCTTGTGGCGCAATTGCCGCGTGATGTTGGACAGGCGCGTGCCGAAGAGGAAGCTGTGCACCCGGTCGCGGTCGGCCGTGACCGCGTGCATGAAGTGCAGCAGGATCTGCGCGTAGCGCGCCATGCTGCCCGAGATGTCGCAGATCGCCACCAGCGGCGGCGTGCGCTCGACCTGGCGGCGGCGGGCGATGGTCGCGATCTCGCCGCCCGTGCGCGTCGCGGCACGGATGGTGGCGCGCACATCCACGCGCGGCCCCAGCGGGTCCGGGCGGAAGCGGCGGGTGGGGCGGGCGTCCAGCGGCAGGACGAGCTTGCGGATTTCCTGCTTGGCCTGGCTGATCTCGGCGGCGCTCATCGCCTCGAAATCCATCTGCTGCAGGCGTTCGCGCTCGGACACCGTCATGGAGGCGTCCAGCTCGCGCTTCTCCTCCTCCTCGGGCGGGGGGGGCGGCTTGGGGCGGTCGCCCGCCATGGCCTCGGCGAGGCGACGTCCGCCGGGCTTGGCGCGCTCCTCGGGCTTCTGCGCCTCCATCAGCGCGAGCGCCGCCCCGGCGCGGGCGCGTTCCGGGTCGCGCCAGAACAGCTCGAAGGCGGCGTCGAAGACCTCGTTCTGCTCGTGCTTGCGCAGCAGCGTGGCCTTGAGCGCGGCGCGGAACCCCGCCCGGCTGTCGAGGCCCGCGATGCTCAGCGCCTCCATGGCCAGCAGCGCATCGCCGGGCCCGACGGAAAGCCCCACGCGCCGCAGTAGGCGCACGAAGGCCTGGATGTTCGGCGCGAGCGCGGCCGCCGGCCTGAGCGGCGCCGGCGGAACCTGCATGGATTCGCGGGGCGGGATCACGCCCGCGCGCCTTCCTTCGCCTCCGCCACCAGCCGCGCCGCCTCCTCGCCGCGCAGCTTCGCGATGTCGTCCTGGTATTTCAGCAGCACGCCGAGCGTGGCGTTCACCGCGCCGGCCTCCAGCTCCCGCGCATCCAGCGCCGCCAGGGCATTGGCCCAGTCGATCGTCTCCGCGACACCCGGCAGCTTGTAGTAGTCGCCCTGGCGGAGCCGCTGCACGAAGGCCACGACCTGGGCCGAGAGGCTTGCCGCCACATGCGGCGCGCGCATGGCCAGGATGGCGCGCTCCCGCGCCGCGTCGGGGTAATCCACCCAATGATAGAGGCAGCGCCGGCGGATGGCGTCATGCACCTCCCGCGTACGGTTGGAGGTGATGATGACCACGGGCGGCGTGGCCGCATGGATGGTGCCGAGCTCGGGCACCGTGATCTGGAAGTCGCTCAGCACCTCCAGCAGGAAGGCCTCGAAGGGCTCGTCCGCGCGGTCCAGCTCGTCAATCAGCAGGACGGAGGGCTCGCCCTCCAGCGCGCGCAGCAAAGGCCGCGCCTCCAGGTAGCGCCGTTCGTAGATGGAGGCTTCGAGGTTCGCCGTCTCGCCACGCGCCTCGGCCATGCGGATGGCCATGAGCTGGCGCGCATGGTTCCACTCATAGGCCGCCGCCGAGAGGTCCAGCCCGTCATAGCATTGCAGCCGCACCAGGCCGCGCGGGAGTTGCGCGGCCAGGACCTTCGCGATCTCGGTCTTGCCGGTGCCGGGCTCGCCCTCCAGGAAGAGGGGGCGGCCCATCCGCAGCGCCAGGTGCACCGTGGTGGCCAGCGCCGCATCCGCCACATAGCCGCCCGCCGCGAGCAGCGCGGTGGTGGCCGCGACGTCGGCCGGCAGCGTGGCGGTCACGTCAGGAAGATCAGGAACAGCACGAAGAGCATGCCGGCGCTGCCGATCCAGAAGACGAGAGGCATTCCAAGGAACTCCGAAGGGATGAGGGAGAAGACCGAGATGGCGGCCGGCGCGGGCGCGGCGGCAGGAGCCGGGGCGGGGGCCGCGCCGGGCATGGCCACCACCTGAGCCTTGGGCTCCAGGTTCGCCTTGAAACGGTCGAAGAACTGGTCGGCCATCTGCTTGGCGGTGCTGTCGATCAGCCGCGCGCCGAGCTGGGCCATCTTGCCGCCCACCTGCGCCTTCACATGGTAGCGCAGCAGGGTCTCGGTGGGGCTGACCTCGTCCAGGTGGACATCGGCGCCGCCCTTGGCGAAGCCCATGGCGCCGCCATTGCCCTCGCCGGTGATGGTGTAGCTGGCCGGCGGGTTGAGGTTGTCGAGCTTCACCTTCGCCGAGAACTTGGCCGCCATCGGCCCGATCTTGATGGCCAGGCGGGCCGCAAGCTCGGTCTCGGACAGTTTCTCGATGCTCTCGCAGCCCGGGATGGCGGCCTTCAGCGCCTCGGGGTCGTTCAGGGCCGCCCAGACCTCGGCGCGGGGCGCCTCGATCCGGCGCTCGCCTGACATTTCCATGGGATATCTCCTAAGCTTGTCGCGTTATTAGGGGCCGGGGCGCCCCCACGCAAACCCCCCGGCGCGCCGGGGGGTGTCCCAAGGGCTGGAAACCGTGGTCGTTCTGTTGACGCGCGGGGCTTTTTGGGGAAAGCCTTGCCCGCTTTTTCCAGGGGGTGGCCTTGCGTCCGGTTCTGATCGCGCTCTTGCTCGCCTGTGTCGTTACCCCCGCCCATGCCGCGTCCATAGATGGCAGCCAGATCGGATTGATCTGGGGCCTGCCCTTCGCGGGCATCCTGCTCTCCATCGCGCTGATGCCGCTGCTGGCCCCGCATTTCTGGCACCACCACTACGGCAAGGTGGCGGCCGCCTGGGGGGCGGCCTTCCTCGTGCCCTTCGCCGCCCTCTTCGGGGTGGGGGCGGCGGCGAACGAGGTCGCCTTCGTGCTGGTGGATGAATACATCCCCTTCATCGTGCTGCTGCTGGCGCTCTACACCACGGGCGGCGGGGTGCTGCTGCGCGGCACGCTGGTGGGCACGCCGCTGACCAACACGGCCATCCTGGCCGTCGGCACCATCCTGGCCAGCATGATGGGCACCACCGGCGCCTCCATGCTGCTGATCCGCCCGTTGCTGCGCGCCAATGCCGACCGCACGCGCAAGGTGCACAGCTTCGTCTTCTTCATCTTCCTGGTGTCCAACATCGGCGGCAGCCTGACGCCCATCGGCGACCCGCCGCTCTATCTCGGCTTCCTGAAGGGCGTGTCCTTCTTCTGGCCCACCATCCACCTCTTCCTGCCCTTCGCGCTCTGCGCCGTGGCGCTGCTCGGCATCTACTTCCTGCTGGACAGCTGGCTCTACGCGAAGGAGCCGGTGAAGCCCGGCTTCGAGGGCGCGCGGGTGCGCCTGTCCATCGAGGGCTGGGTGAACGTCGCCCTCATCCTCGTCGTGGTCTTCGGCGTGCTGCTCCAGGGCATCTGGAGCCCGGGCACCACCACCGTGCTGGGCCAGACCATCGGCATCGAGCGGCTGGTCGCCATCGCGATCTTCCTGGGCGTCACCGCCGTCTCCATGCTGCTGACCTCCAAGACCCTGCGCGAGGCGAATGGCTTCACCTGGGGCGCGATGGCGGAGGTGGCCAAGCTCTTCGCCGCCATCTTCATCTGCATGGGCCCGGTCATCGCCATCCTGAAGGCCGGCCCCGCGGGGGCCATGGCGCCGCTGGTGGCGCTGACCTCCGATGGCGCCGGCGCGCCCATCCCCTGGGTGTATTTCTGGCTGACCGGCGGGCTGTCGAGCTTCCTCGACAACGCGCCCACCTACCTGGTCTTCTTCAACCTGGCGGGCGGCGACCCCGCCTTCCTGATGACGCAGGGGGCCGCGACGCTGGCCGCCATCTCGGCCGGCGCGGTGTTCATGGGCGCCAACACCTATATCGGCAACGCGCCGAACTTCATGGTGAAGGCCATCGTGGAGGAGAACGGGGTGCGGATGCCCTCCTTCTTCGGCTATTTCGCCTGGGCCTGCCTGTTCCTGGTGCCGCTCTTCGTGCTGTGCACCTTCCTGTTCTTCATCTGACCGATTTTCCCCGCGTGATCCGGTGATCACGCCCAGACCGGAGCCCCGCCCATGCCCTATGTGATCGGCGCCGACCTCCCCGACCGCCCCGCCGGCGAGCGTTTCCGCGCCCTGCTGGACCGCCCGAACATCCTGCAGATGCCGGGCGCCCATCTGGGCCTGGCCGCGCTGCTGGCGCAGAAGCAGGGCTTCGAGGCGCTGTATCTCTCGGGTGCCGCCATGTCCGCCACCATGGGCCTGCCCGACCTCGGCATGATCACGGTCGAGGATGTCTGCTTCCACATCCGCCAGGTGGCGCGCGCCACCGGAATGCCGCTGCTGGTGGACGGCGACACCGGCTATGGCGAGGCGCTGAACGTCATGCACATGGTCCGCGCCTTCGAGGATGCGGGCGCGGCCGCCGTGCACCTGGAAGACCAGCACCTCCCCAAGAAGTGCGGCCATTTGAACGACAAGAAGCTCGCCTCCGTGGACGAGATGGCCGCCAAGGTCGCCGCCGCCCGCAAGGCGCGCCGCCACCTCTACGTCATCGCCCGCACCGACGCGGTGGCGAGCGAGGGGATGGACGCCGCCGTGGACCGCGCCAAGCGCTACCTGGAAGCCGGCGCCGACGCCATCTTCCCCGAGGCGCTGGTCACCCGCGACATGTTCATCGAGTTCGCGCGGCGGATGCCGGGCGTGAAGCTGCTCGCCAACATGACGGAGTTCGGCCGCACCCCCTTCTTCACCGCCGCCGAGTTCGAATCCATGGGCTATTCCATGGTGATCTGGCCCGTCTCCCACCTGCGCATCGCCGCCAAGGCCTGGGAAAAGCTCTACGCCCAGATCGCGGCCGAGGGCGGCACGCAGGGCGCGCTGGACCGCATGCAGACCCGGGCCGAGCTCTACGCCACCATCCGCTACCACGAATACGAGGAGCTGGACGCGAGCCTGGTGCGGACCATCATCCCCGAGGGCATGCCGCAAAGCTCTTGAGCCGCCCGCTGCTGGTGGGCAGCGAGATCTATCGCCGCTCCACCTATGGCCCCAAGCACCCGCTGGCCATCCCGCGCGTCTCCACCACGCTCGACCTGATCCGGGCGCTGGGCTGGGTGGAGCCCGCGCAATACCGCGACAGCCCCATGGCGGATGTCGCGGCGCTGACGCGCTTCCACGACCCCGGCTACATCGCGGCCCTGCAACGCGCCGAAGCCACGCAGGCGGTGAGCGCCGAGGACCGCGACCGCTACCGCATCGGCGCCGACGGCAACCCCGTCTATCGCGAGGTCTTCCGCCGCCCGGCCACCAGCGCGGGCGGCGTGCTGCTGGCGGCTGAACTGACGCGCCACAGTGGCGTGGTGCATGTGCCCGGCGGCGGCACGCATCATGGCCGGCGCGATCGGGCCAGCGGCTTTTGCTATGTGAACGACGCCGTGCTGGGGCTGCTGGCCTGGCTGGACCAAGGGCTGACGCGCCTCCTCTACCTCGACGTGGATGCGCATCACGGCGATGGCGTGCAGGACGCCTTCCAGGACGAGCCGCGCGTGGTGACCGTCTCCATCCATGAGGGCGCGCGCTGGCCCTTCTCCGGCGCGGCCGAGGACATGGCCGGCGGCCAGGCCCTGAACCTGCCCGTGCCCGAGGGCTTCCACGACACCGAGATGCGCGCCCTGCGGGAGGGGCTGATCGAACCCCTCATCGCCCGCCTCAAGCCCCAGGCCATCATGCTGCAATGCGGCTCGGACGCGCTGCTGGAAGACCCGCTCTCGCGCCTGGCGCTGTCCAACAACGCGCACCGGGACCTCGTGGCGGCCCTGCGTGGCGCCGCGCCGCGGCTGATCCTGCTGGGGGGAGGGGGCTACAACCCCTGGTCCGTGGCGCGCTGCTGGACGCTGGCCTGGGCGGAGCTGAACGGCATCGCCCCGCCGCTGCGCCTGCCGGACGCCGCCGAACAGGTGCTGCGCGGCCTCAGCTTCCACCGCGCCGCCGGCCGCAACCCCGCGCCGCATTGGTTCACCACCTTGCTCGACACCCCGCGCGAAGGCCCCGTGCGCGCGGAGGTGCGCGCCCTGCTCGCCCGGGGGCTGCCCGAAAGCCTCTTCGCCATGGCATGATGGCGGCCATGAAGAAGCGCCCCTTCCTGCTCGCCCTCCTGCTCGCGCCTTTCATGGCCGCCGCCCAGCCCGGCGTGGACCGACCCCAGCCGCGCCTGCCCACGGAGCCGCTGGTCATCGTCACCCGCGACGGCACGCGCCACACCTTCCGCACCGAGATGGCGCTGAGCCCCGATCAGCAGATGGTCGGCATGATGTTCCGCAGCAGCATGGAGCCGGACGAGGGCATGCTCTTCGACTGGGGCGCGCCGCGCGAAAGCTCCATGTGGATGCGCAACACGCTCATCTCGCTCGACATGGTGTTCATCCGCGCCGATGGCCGCATCCATCGCATCCATGAGCGCGCGACACCCCTCAGCCTCGCCACGATAGACAGCCGCGGCCCCGTGCGCGCCACGCTGGAATTGCAGGCGGGGGCCGCCGAACGCTTCGGGCTGCGCGTCGGAGATCTGGTCGAGCACCGCATCTTCGGCACCGCCCGCTGAACTTCACCACACCAAGGGAGAGAGAACCATGGACCTCGGCATCAAGGGGCGCAGCGCGATCGTCTGCGCGGCCAGCAAGGGGCTCGGCCGCGCTTGCGCTTTTGCGCTTGCAGGGGAAGGCGTGCGCCTCGTCATCACGGCCCGCGGGCGTGAGGCGCTGGAGGCCACCGCCGCCGAAATCCGCGCCGCCACCGGCGCCGATGTGACGGCCGTGGCCGGCGACATCACCACCGAGGAAGGCCGTGCCGCCGCGCTCGCCGCCTGCCCGGAGCCGGACATCCTGATCAACAACGCGGGCGGCCCGCCCCCTGGCGATTTCCGCGACTGGGAGCGCGACGCCTGGATCAAGGCGCTCGACGCCAACATGCTGACGCCGATCTTCCTCATCCGCTCGGTGGTGGATGGCATGATCGCACGGCGCTTCGGGCGCATCGTGAACATCACCTCGGCCTCGGTGAAGGCGCCCATCCCGGCGCTGGGCATGAGCAATGGCGCGCGGGCGGGGCTGACGGGCTTCGTGGCGGGGCTGGCGCGCCAGGTGGCGGCGCACAACGTCACCATCAACGGGTTGCTGCCCGGCCCCTTCCTCACCGACCGGCTGCGCGGCAACGCGGCCGCGGCCGCCGCCAAGAGCGGCAAGACGGCCGAGGAGGAGCTGGCCGCCAACGCCGCGCGCAACCCCGCCGGGCGTCTCGGCGACCCCGACGAGTTCGGCCGCGCCTGCGCCTTCCTGTGCAGCGCGCAGGCGGGCTTCATCGTGGGGCAGAACCTCGTGATGGATGGCGGCGCGTTCAATTCCTCGATGGGCTGAACACGAAAAAGCCCCCGCCGTTTCCGGCGGGGGCTCCTTACCGGATCCGACCTGACTTCAGGCCAGCACGAACATCGGCACCGGGGCGCCATCGCCCTCGGTCGCCTTGAACTTCACCTTCACCTTCTGGCCGCACTTCAGCGCGTCCAGGTCGCACTCGATGATGTTGGTCAGCATGATCGGACCTTCATCGAGCTTCACATAGGCGACGCAGAACGGCTCCTTCCCGCGCGCGACCGACCAGGAGTAGATCTCCCCGGTGCCTTTCGCCTCGACGAACTCGACATTGTTCGAGAGCGTGAAGGGCGAGACATGGCGCGGGTAGTGGAACAGCTTCCCCGTGTCCTTGCACTTGCCCAGGATCAGCTTGCCCTCGCGGCAGCCGTCGAAATAGGGCTTGTTGTCGGGGCTTTCCGCGGGCGCCTGGGGCGTGCGGTCAAAGGCTTGCGTTGCCATGAGGATCACTCCCTCTCCAGGATGACGGTGCCGCAGCCATGCCGCGTGCCGAGGTTGCCGCCCTTGCCGTTGGCGAGCACGAGGTCCGCGTTCGGAACCTGCACCTTCGGGTGCGCCTCGCCGCGCGCCTGGCGCACCGCCTCGATCACCTTGGTCATACCGCCGCGGTTGGACGGGTGGTTGTTGCAGAGCCCGCCGCCATCCGTGTTGAAGGGCAGCTTGCCCACGCCCGAGATCAGGCCGCCATCCTGCACGAACTGGCCGCCCTTGCCCTTCTCGCAGAAGCCGAGGTCTTCGAGCTGCACCAGCACCGAGATGGTGAAGCTGTCATAGATGGAGGCGTACTTGATGTCGGAAGGCTTCACCTTGGCCTTCTCATAGGCCATCGGCCCGGACATGGCGGCGGCGGAGTAGGTGAGGTCAATGCCGCCCGCATTCTGGTGCTTGTAGGCCTCGCCCCAGCCCTTCACGCCCACCTTGGGGCGGTTCAGCGACTTCGCGATCTCGGGCCGCGCCACGATCAGCGCGCCGCCGCCATCGGAGATCACGCAGCAATCGAGGCGGTGCAGCGGGTCCGCCACCATGGGCGAGTTCACCACATCCTCGACCGTCACCACCTTGGGCAGCATGGCGTGCGGGTTGTACTGCGCATGGGTGGACGCCGCGACCTTGATCCAGGCGAGCTGCTCGCTGGTCGTGCCGAACTCGTACATGTGGCGCGTCGCGACCATGGCGTGCATGGTCGCGATGGTGCGGCCATAGGGGATTTCGAAGCTCTCATCCGGCACGCCCACGCCCATGCTGCGCACGGCGGTGCCGGTCTGCATGCCCTCGGCGCGCGGACGGCCGGCGAGCGTGATCAGCGCGACGTTGCACTTGCCCTGCAGGATGGCCTCGACCGCATGGCCCACATGGATCACGTAGGAGGAGCCACCGCTCTCCGTCGTGTCGTAGTGGCGCAGCTTGTTGAGGCCCATGTAGTCGATCATGGACAGGCCGCCCATGCCGGGGGCGTCGCCGGCGCAGAAATAGCCGTCAATGTCGGAGGCCTGCAGCCCCGCATCCTGCAGCGCGCCATAGGCGACTTCCGCATGGAGCTGGGCGGTGGACTTGGTTTCGGCCTTGCGCGTCGGATGCTCGAAGGCACCGACGATGTAGGCGGGGTTCTTCATGGGCGTTTGGCCCCCTTTCTGGCGTGTGGCGTCATCGCGGAATTCAACTCCCCCGGGATCGGCGTCAGCATTCATGCCGCGAGCGATCATCGCGGCCAGAGGGTTGCCCCCGCGCCGCGATCCGTCAACCGCATGGCCGGTGAAATGGGGCAGGTTTTCGGAGGCTGCCCTCAGCCCAGGCCGAGCCGCCGCGCGATGTCGCGGTAGAGGGCGATCTGCGCCAGCACATGCGCCCTGGCACCCGCGCCATCGGTGACGAGGGGGCGGCTGCCCTCGGCCTCGGTCTCGCGGATCCAGCGCGGGTCGGCGCCGGTGCGCTGGATCACGCCTTCCCAGTGGCGGGTCAGGTCGTCCGGCAGGCCGGCGGGCGCGGCGATGGCGCTCCAGCCCGACAGGTAGGCCATGTCCGGCAGCCCCGCCTCGGCGGTGCTGGGCACGTCCGGCAGCAAAGGCAGCCGCGCCGTGCCCGCAATGGCGAGCGGCCGCACGCGCCGCGCGCGGATGGCCTCCATCATGTCGCCGAGGTTGCCGCCCAGGAAATCCGCCTCGCCGGACAGCAGGGCCGCCACCGCCTCGCCCCCGCCACGCGTCGCCACGGCCTCCGCCGCGTCAATGGGCAGGCCGGCGAGGACGAACATCTTGCGGATGCCGAGGTCGAGCAGGGTGGCGGGCCCGCTGGTGGCGAAGCGCAGCGGCGGCTGGACCGTGTCGTGCAGCCTGGCCAGCAGCGCGGGAAGGTCCGCGAAGGGCGCGCCCGCCGGCACGGCAATGACGAAGGGGTTGGCATCCAGCAGGCCGAGCCAGGTGAAGTCATCCACGCCATAGCCGGTGCGCGGATCGGTGGCGGGCAGGATGGCGGAGGAGGCGACGCGCGCCAGCAGCAGCGTCTCGCCATCGGGTGCCGCGCGCGCGACGGCGGCGGTGCCCAGCGCGCCCGAGGCGCCGGGCATGTTCTCAACGCGCAGTGGTGGCGCCCCGGCGCCCATGTGCCGCGTGGCGTGACGGGCGAAGCGGCGGGCGGCGATGTCCGCCACGCCGCCTTCCGAGAAGGGCGCGATGAGGCGCACCGGTGCGGGCTGGGCGCGCGCCGCCAAAGGCACAAAACCAAAAGTGGCAGCCGTGAGCAGAATGCGGCGGGAATTGGGCATGAATATCCCCTCCTTCTCCGTCAGATGGGGCAGTCCTGGCATCAGGAAAACCACTTGGGTTGCCCTTTCGCGTCACAGCATGCTACGCGCTGTTTCATGTTGGACGGGCATCACCTTCCCGCGGCGGCGCCGGATCGGCGCGTACCCCGGGGCCCCCGCATGGCGTACAAGCGCTTTGCTTTCGGAATACTTGCTGGCTGCGTCCTCGCGGTCGGCTTTTCTGTCGCGCCAAGTAGTGCGCGGGCGGATCAGCCGCGCATGCGCGACGCCCCGCAGGAGTTGCTGCCGGCCTTCGATCCCAATTTCCGGGGTGCCACGCGCGGCCCCCGGGCGGCCTGCCTGCTCGCCACCCGCCGGGCCGAGGACATCCATGGCCTGCCCCGCGGGCTGCTGACCGCCATCGCCCTTTCGGAGAGCGGGCTGCACGCCCATGCCCTCTCCATCGGCGGCACGCCGCACTACCCTTCGGACCTCGATGACGCGCGCCGCCTGCTCCGCCAGGCGCGGGGCAGCGTGATGGCCGGCTGCATGCAGGTGAACGCCCGCGTCCATGCGCGCGGCGAGGACTGGCCGCTGGACCCCTTCACCGCCGCCGACTGGGCCGGCGGGATCCTGGCGCGCTGGGCACGCGAGAACAATGGTTCCTGGACCGAGGCGCTGCGCCGCTGGCATGGCGCGAGCCGGGGCAACACCCGCGGCCTGGTCTGCCGCGTGCGCGCCAAGCTCGAGGTGACGAACCCGGGCAGCGACCTCTTCCAGAGCGTGCGCTGCCCCGAGAGCACGGCCCAGCGCCTCCGCAACGACGCGGCGGAGCATCTGCAGACCGCGGAAGCCCAGGCGGGCCGCCGCGGCGTCGCGAGTGCCGCGGCCGGGTTGTGACACCCGGCCGTCCGGCCCCTACTGGCGGGAGACCTCGGTCTCCTTGCTGGTGATGAATTCGAGCAGCGCGGGCACGCCGTTCCGCGTCTGCTCGATGCCCCGCTGGATGGCGGGGATGATCTGCGCCACCTCCGTCACCCGCTCGCCATAGCCGCCGAAGGCGCGGGCCATCGCGGCATAGTCGCCGCTGATGTCGGTGGTGCGGTATTTCTCGGTGCTGAGCGCCATGATCTTCAGCTCGATCGCCATCGAGAAATTGTTCAGGAGGATGGAGAGGATAGGGATGCGCTCGCGCACCGCCGTCTCGAAATCCATCCCCGTGAAGCCGATGGCCGCATCGCCCCAGACATTGATGCAGAGCTTGTCCGGGGCCGCGAGCTTCGCCCCCATCGCCAGCCCCAGCCCGTAGCCCAGCTGCGTCGTCTTGCCCCAGCCGAGATAGGAGAGCGGCGTGCGGCTGATCCAGAAGGGGCTGAGCTGGTCACGCGGCGAACCCGCGTCATGGGTGATGATGGTGTTGTCCACATCCACCGTGCGCCAGAGGTCGCGCAGCACGCGGTAGGGGTTGAGCGGCGCGTCGTTGGAATCCCGCTTGTGCGCCCATTGCGCGAGCCAGGGCGCGCGGATGGCCTCGATCTCCTGCTGCACGGGGGTGTGGTCGCGCTTTTCCTTCACGCGCCCACGCAGCTCCTCCAGTAGCGCGTCCAGGATCAGCCCCGCATCGCCCACCAGGCCGATGTCGCAGCGGATGTCCTTGTCGATGTGGTCGGGGTCGAGCGTCGCGTGGATGAACTTCACGCCGCCAGGCTTCCGCGCCGGCATCTTCACGCCGAAATTCGTCTCGGTGAAGGAGCAGCCGATGCCGAAGATCACATCGGCGTTGTCCAGGAAGTGCCGTACGGGCTTGGGCATGGCGAGGCCGCCCGAGCCCAGCGCCAGCGCATGGTCCTCGGGGAAGGAGGACTTTCCGCCCAGGCTGGACGTCACGGGAATGGCGAGCAGTTCCGCCAGCTCCCGCAGCTGCGGCCAGGCCTGCGCCCAATGCACGCCCGTGCCGGCATAGATGACGGGGCGGCGGGCATTGGCCAGCATCTCGGCGGCGCGCCTGATGTCCACCGGGTCCGCGCCGGAGCGCGTGGCGACGACGGGCGTGTAGTCCAGCTCGCCGGGCAGTTCCTCGTTGAACATGTCGGTCGGGATTTCGACCAGCACGGGCCCGCCGCGCCCGTTCCGCAGGCGCGCGAAGGCGCGGCGCATGATGTTGGGGACCTCGGCCGCCGACATGATGGCCTCGGCCGATTTCGTCACGCCGCGCATCTGGATGGTGGAATTGTAGTTGGGCGGCACATGCGCGATGCGGCGCGGATAGCCCATGGGCATGACCAGCACCGGGATGCTCTCGCCGAAGCATTGCGCGACGCCGCCATAGGCGTTCTCCGCCCCCGGCCCGTGCTGCATGCAGAAGGCGCCGAGCTTCTTGCCCGAGGTGACGCGGCTGATGGCGTCCGCCATGTGCAGCCCGATGCGCTCCTGCCGGACCATGACGGGGCGGATATCCACCGCCGCCGCGTGCTCGATGAGGTGGTTCACGGGATAGCCGGTGAGGATCTCGATCCCCTCCCGCTTCATGATCTCCGCGATGGCGTCGCCGACCTTCATGGCGTTTCCTTCCCTTGCTGGCTGGGGGGCACGCTAGACCCCGGCTCCAAGGGGCCGCAAGCTGGCACCCCGCACAGGAGACGCGCATGGCCGAGCCGCACCCGCCCTTGAGCCCCGAGGAATTCACCCTGGTGATGCGCCAGGTCGGCCTCGACCTCCCGCCGGCCGAGGCGGAGGCGCTGCGCCTGGCCCACCCCCATCTTCGCGTGCTGCTGGACCGGCTGCGCGCCCCCTCCAACCCCATGGCCGCCGAGCCTGCCTATACCTTCGCCCTGCCGGTGGCGCGCGCATGATCCCCACCATCGCCGAGGCCGTGCGCGAGATCGCGGCCAAGCGCCTCTCGCCCGTGGAACTCGCGCAGGCCTGCCTGGCGCGCGTGGAGGCCCACCAGCCCGCTTTGCACGCCTTCATCCTGCAAACGCCCGAACGCGCGATGGACGACGCCCGCGCCGCCGAGAAGCGCCAGATGGCGGGCAGCCTGCGCGGGAAGCTCGACGGCATCCCCATCGGCCACAAGGATATCTACGAGACGGCCGGCATCGCCACCACCGGCCATTCCGCCCAGATGCAAGACCATGTGCCGGCGCAGGACGCCTTCACCGTGGCGCGCTGGCGCGAGGCGGGCGTGGTGCTGCTGGGCAAGCTCGCCACCCATGAATTCGCCTTTGGCGGCCCGAGCTTCGACCTGCCCTGGCCCCCCGCCCGCAACCCCTGGGACACGGAGCGCTTCACCGCCGGCAGCAGCAGCGGCACGGGGGCCGCGGTGGCGTCCGGCATGGTACTGGGCGGCACCGGTTCGGACACGGGCGGCTCCATCCGCGGCCCCGCGGCGCTCTGCGGCATCGCCGGCATCAAGCCGAGCTACGGGCTGTGCTCACGTTCCGGCGTGCTGCCGCTGGCGCACACGCTCGACACGACCGGGCCCATGGCCTGGACCAGCGAGGATTGCGCCCTGCTGCTGGAGGCCATGGCCGGCCACGACCCCGCCGACCCCAGCAGCGCCAGCCACCCTGTGCCCAGCTTCGACGTGACGCAGGACCTCCGCGCGCGGCGCGTCGGCGTGATCCGGCATTTCCACGAAAGCGATCACCGCGTCTCCGACGCCACGCTGCGCGGCATCGAGGAGAGCCTCGCCATCTTCCGCGCGCGGGGCATGGAGGTGGTGGAGGTCACCCTGCCGCCGCTCCAGGATTTCCACGCCGCCGGCTGGGTGACGCTGGCGGCCGAGGCCTGGGCCGTGCATGAACCATGGATGCGCGAGAGGCCCATGAAGTATGGCGAGGCCCTGCGCGCGCGGCTGGGCATGGGCGCGCTGCTGACGGCAGGCGACTACCTCCAGGCCCAGCGCAAGCGGCGGGAGATCATCGCCCGCACCCTGGCCGCGACCGAGGGCGTGGATCTGCTGGTCACCGCCGCCGTGGTGGGCGAGGCGCCGAAGATCACGGAGGTGGGCAAGTTCGCCAGCATCGAGAAGCCGGGCTTCACCATCCCCTTCAACATCCTGGGCTGGCCCGCCCTGTCGGTCTGCACGGGCTTCGGGGAGGGCGGGCTGCCGGTGGCGGTGCAGATCGTGGGCAAGCCCTGGCAGGATGGGCTGGTGCTGGCGGCTGGACATGCGCTGGAACGCGAGAACGGCCACCGGGCAAAGCGGCCCGCCCTGTAGGCGTCACCCCCGCCCGCGATAGGGCGCCACCCCCTGGTCCGGGATCCACACCCCCTCGGGCGGCGCCCCGGTCGCGTAGAAGACGTCGATCGGGATGCCGCCGCGCGGATACCAATACCCCCCGATCCGCAACCACACCGGGTCGAGCAGCGCCACCAGCCGCCGCGCGATCTCCACCGTGCAGGCCTCGTGGAAGGCGCCATGGTTGCGGAAGCTGCCGAGGAAGAGCTTCAGGCTCTTGCTCTCCACCAGATGCGCGCGGGGGATGTAATCAATGACCAGATGCGCGAAATCCGGCTGCCCCGTCAGCGGGCAGAGCGAGGTGAATTCGGGGGCCGCGAAGCGCACGCAATAAGCGAGGTCCGGGTGCGGGTTGGGCACGCGCTCCAGCACGGCCTCGTCCGGGTTGGCGGGCAGGCGAGAGGCGGCGCCCAGCAGGGTCAGGCCGGTGGTGTCGGTGGTGGCGGTCATTCGGGTCGGTTCCAATCGGCCTCGATGCGGGCGGCCTCGTCCTCGAAGCACCCCTGCTGGATGGCCTGGCGCATCCGGCGCATCAGCGCCTGGTAGTAGTGGATGTTGTGCCAACTCAGCAGGATGGGTCCCAGCATCTCGTCGCATTTCAACAGATGATGGATATAGGCGCGGCTGTGGTTCCGGCAGGCCGGGCAGTCGCAATCGGGGTCGAGCGGGCGGAGATCCTCGGCGTGCTTCGCGTTCCGCAGGTTGAGCGGCCCACGCGAGGTATAGGCCCGGCCCATGCGCCCCGAACGCGTCGGGATCACGCAGTCGAACATGTCCACGCCGCGGCGCACCGCGCCCAGCAAATCGTCGGGCTTGCCGACACCCATCAGGTAGCGCGCATGGGTTTCCGGCAGCAGGGGCGTGGTCACGTCGAGCGTGTCGAACATCGCCTCCTGGCCCTCGCCGACCGCGAGGCCGCCGATGGCATAGCCCTCGAAGCCGATGGCCGTCAGCGCCGCGACACTCTCGGCGCGCAGATCGGGATAGGTGCTGCCCTGGACAATGCCGAACAGCCCATAGCCCTCGCGCGGGGTGAAGGCGGCGCGGCTGCGCGCGGCCCAGCGCATGGACAGCCGCATGGAACGCGCGGCTTCCTCATGCGTGGCGGGGAAGGGGGTGCATTCGTCGAAGCACATGGTGATGTCGGAGCCCAGCAAATGCTGGATCTCGATGCTGCGCTCGGGTGTGACGCGGTGCTTCGAGCCGTCCACATGGGAGGCGAAGGTCACGCCATCCTCGTCCATCTTCCTGAGGCCCGAGAGGCTCATCACCTGGAAGCCGCCGGAATCCGTGAGGATCGGCCCGTGCCAGTCCATCATCTTGTGCAGGCCGCCCAGGCGCGCCACGCGCTCCGCCCCCGGCCGCAGCATCAGGTGGTAGGTGTTGCCCAGCACGATGCGCGCGCCCGTGCTGCGTACGCCATCGGCCGTCATGCCCTTCACCGTGCCGGCGGTGCCGACGGGCATGAAGACGGGGGTCTCCACCTCGCCATGGGCGGTGTGCAGACGCCCGGCGCGGGCGCGCCCATCGGTGGCTTCGAGCGTCCAGCGCAGCGTCATGCGGAAATGTCCTGGTCCTGGCGGAACAGCAGCGAGGCATCGCCATAGGAGAAGAAGCGGTAGCGCTGCGCCACCGCATGCGCGTAAGCCGCGCGCATCCGCCGCATGCCCGCGAAGGCCGAGACCAGCATCAGCAGCGTGGAACGCGGCAGGTGGAAATTGGTCAGCAGCATGTCGGCCGCGCGGAACTCGAAGCCGGGCAGGATGAAGATGTCCGTCAGGCCGCGATAGGGCGGGATGGGGGCGCGAGCGTCGGTGATGCCACGCGCCGCCGTCTCCAGCAGCCGCAGCGCGGTGGTGCCGCAGCACAGCACGCGCCTTCCCTCGGCGCGGGCCTGGTTGATGGTGGCGGCGGCCTGGGGGCTCAACTCGCACCATTCGGCGTGCAGCTTGTGGGTGGCGATCTGCTCGTCGCGGACGGGCAGGAAGGTGCCGGCGCCCACGTGCAGGGTGACGGTGGCGCGCTGCACACCCCGTGCCTCGATGGCCGCCAGCAATTCGGGCGTGAAATGCAGGCTGGCCGTGGGGGCCGCCACCGCGCCAGGCCGGGCGGCGAAGAGGGTCTGGTAGTCGTCCCGGTCCTCGGGCCGCGCGCCGCCCTCCCGCGCGATGTAAGGGGGCAGGGGGATTTCCCCCGCGACCTCCAGCGCGGCCGCCAGCCGCGCCGGGTCGGCCCCGAAGTCAAGCCGCGCCGCCCCGCCGTCGAACTTCTCCAGCACGCGGGCGGTGAGATCGGCGCCCTCGATGGCCACCTCATCGCCGGGCTTCAGCCGCCGCGCGTTGCGGATGAGGGCGTGCCAGGACCCGTCGCCCTCGGCGCGGTTCAGCATGATCTCGACCCGCGCCTCGCCCCGCCGCCCGCGCAGCCGGGCAGGGATCACCTGGGTGTTGTTGACCACCATCACGTCGCCGGGCTCAAGGAAGCGCGGCAGGTCGCGCACGCCAAAATCCTCGGGCGCGTCGCCGCGCAGCACCAGCATCCGCGCCGCGTCGCGCGGGCGGGTGGGCGATTGGGCGATCAGCGCCTCGGGCAGGGCGAAGTCGAAATCGGCGGGGGAGAGCGGCATGGGAGGCCGGGCGGTAGCGCGCCCGCGCCCCCCGCGCAACCGCCGGATGACCGCACGCCCCCACCATGCCAGGATGGGCCGAACCGGAGAGACTCGCCCCATGTCCGCCACCCCCCGCGCCGCGGGGCTGCTGATCGCCTGTGCCGTGCTGGGTGCCGCCCTCGCCATGGGGCTGCGCCAGAGCTTCGGCCTCTTCCTCGCCCCCATGACCACCACGCTGGGCTGGTCGGCCTCGGGCTTCGCGCTGGCCATCGCCTTGCAGGTGCTGGTGAATGGCGTGGCCCAGCCCATCTGCGGCCAGGTGGCCGACCGCATCGGCGGCCGGCGCGTCATCATGGGCGGCGCGGTGCTCTATGCGCTGGGCATCCTGGGCATGGCGCTCTCCACCTCGTTGTTCTGGTTCACCTTCTTCGCGGGCATCGTCATGGGCGTGGCCGTCTCCGCCGCCGGCATGCCCGTCATCATCGCGAGCCTGACGCGGCTGCTGCCGCCCGAGATGCGCGGCCGCGCGGTGGGCCTCGGCACGGCGGGCTCCAGCTTCGGGCAGTTCCTCGTGGTGCCGCTGAGCCAATTGGGCATCTCGGTGGCCGGCTGGCAGGGGGCGCTGTTCCTGCTGGCGGGGGCCGCGCTGCTGATGGTGCCACTCGCCTTGCCGCTGAACGACAAGCCCGCGCCCCCCGTGGCGGGCGAGGTGGAGCAGACGGCAGGCGAGGCGCTGTCCCTCGCTCTGCGCTCACCCAGCTTCTGGTGCCTCTTCTTCGGCTTCTTCGTCTGCGGCCTGCATGTCAGCTTCCTCGCCGTCCACATGCCGGGCTTCGTCGCCTCCTGCATGCTGCCGGCCAGCGTGGGCGCGGCCTCCATCGCGCTGATCGGGCTGTTCAACATCGCGGGCTCGCTGGCCGCGGGCGAACTCTCGCAGCGCTGGCGGCGGCGGGAATTGCTGGTGCTGATCTATGCCGGCCGCGGCGTGCTGATGACGGCCTTCCTGCTCGCCGACAAGACGACGACCAACGTGCTGATCTTCTCCGCCCTGATGGGCGTGCTCTGGCTTTCCACCGTGCCGCCCACCGTGGCGCTGGTCGCGCGCAACTACGGCACGCGCTGGCTCGCCACCATCTTCGGCCTGGTCTTCCTCGGCCACCAGGTCGGCGGCTTCACGGGGGCCTATCTGGGCGGGCTGATCTTCGACCTGACGGGCAGCTATGACCTGATGTGGAGCCTCTGCATCGCCGCCGCCGCCTTCGCCGCGCTGGTGCATTTGCCGGTGCGCGACGGCCCGGCTTTGGCACTCCCGGCGCAAGCCGCTACAAAGCCCTGACCCCGGCCCGGAGAATTCACCTTGCCCATCTTGCGCCGCCGTTCCCTGCTGCTCGCCGCCCCCGCCCTCGCGGCCCCCGCCACGCTGCGTGCCCAGTCGGGCCCGCCCCATGAATGGCTCTTCGGCACCTGGACCGGCGGCATCTTTCCCGCCGTGGACACCCAGGGCCCGGGCTGCTTCGGCAATGCCGTCGTCATCTTCACGCGCGACGTGATCATGCGGATGGCGAATCTCGACATCGCCTACCGCCAGCGCCTGATCGAGACGGTGGCCGTCACGAATGACGGGGTGGAGATCCGCCTGGTCGCGCAGAGCGGGCGGGTGCCGCCCGAATCCGGCTTCGGCTGCCAGAACAATCCCGACCTGCTGCGCGTGGTCCGCCGCGGCGATGACGAGATCGCCTTTCCCAACTGCATCGAATTCCCCTCGGTGCTGCGCCGCTGCAAGACCTGACCCATGGCCCACCGCATCACCCTGATCCATGCGCTGCGCCACTCGCCGCCGCCCATCGAGGCCGCCTTCGCCCGCCTCTGGCCCGGCCAGGTGCTGATGAACCTGCTGGATGACAGCCTCTCCGCCGACCTGGCACGCGAGGGCAAGCTGACGCCCGGCATGACCGAGCGCTTCCTGACGCTGGGCCGCTATGCCGCCGGCACGGGGAGTGCCGCCATCCTCTTCACCTGTTCGGCCTTCGGCCCCTGCATCGAGGCGGTGGCGGCGGAGCAAGCCGCCATCCCCGTGCTCAAGCCCAATGAGGCGATGATCGAGGAGATCATCGAGGCCGGGCACCGCCGCATCGGTCTGCTGGCCACCTTCCCCGGCACACTGACCTCCATGCCGCCCGAATTCCCGCCCGGCATCGAGGTGGTGCCCATGCTGGCCGAGGGCGCGCTGGCCGCCCTCGACGCCGGCGGGGTGGCGCGGCATGACACGCTGGCCATCGAGGCGGCGCAGCGCTTCCAGGGCGTGGACGCCATCGCGCTGGGCCAGTTCAGCCTGGCCCATGTGGCGCCCGCGGTCGCCGAGGCCACGGGCCTGCCGGTCTTCACCACCCCCGACAGTGCGGTGCGCAAGCTGCGCCGCGTGCTGGGCGGTTGAAAGACGTGGGCGCGGACGCATCTGCGGTTCGCGACCAGAGAGGGATGCGCGCGAAATGAGCGAATTGTCGGTGGGCGATGCGGCGCCGGACTTCACCATGCCGGCCTCGGGCGGGCGGCAGGTCAGCCGCGAGGCGCTGAAGGGCCAGCCCTACCTGCTCTACTTCTACCCCAAGGCCGACACGCCCGGCTGCACCAAGCAGGCCTGCGGCATCCAGGAGGCGCTGCCGCAGCTCGGCAAGCTCGGCCTCACCGTCATCGGCGTCAGCCCCGACGCCATGCCGCCCATCGAGAAGTTCGCGAAGAAGTACGGCCTGGAATTCCCGCTGGCCTCCGACGCGGACCAGAAGGTGGCCGGCGCCTATGGCACCTGGGTCGAGAAATCCATGTATGGCAAGAAATACATGGGCATGGAGCGGACGAGCTTCCTGGTCGGCGCCGACGGCACCATCAAGGCCATCTGGCGCAAGGTGAAGCCCGAGGCCCATGCGGCCCAGGTGATGGAAGCGGCGAAGGCCCTCTGAAGGGAAGGGGCGCGCGCGCCCCTTACAATTCCTGGTCGGCGTCAGGGTGGCGCAGGTGCCACAGCCGCTCATGCGCGGCCACCAGCGTCTCGATGTTGCGGCGGCGATTGGCGTCGGGCGAGACGGCGCGGCGCGTCAGCATCATTTCCAGCACGCGCAGCAACTGCTCCGCCACCTCGAAATCCGACTGGTCGCAGGCCTGGTGGAAGGCCACCAGGATCTTGTCCGACAGGCGGCGGCCCTGGCGCGGCGGCGCACCGGCGCGCGCGCCCTCTTCTCCAGCCTGGCCGTGTTCGTCTTCATCCGCCATGTCGCACTCCTCGCACGGCGGCGCCGTGCCCGTATTCCTCAATTGGGAAGCTTATGGACATGGAACGGCGCATGCCGCCAGGGGCAGACGCATGCACGCCCCTTTGGCCAGACCCGCGCCGCCTCACGTCCCGATACGCCCCGCCGCGCGCAACTGCCCGCGCACCGCGGCCGCCATCGCCTCCGGCGTGGTCTCGGCCCGGAACAGCATCCGCACCAGCCCGTCTGGCCCCACCAGGTAGACGAAGCTGGAATGGTCCATGGTGTATTCGGTCATCTCCGGCCGTTGCGCGCGCGCGTAGAAGACGCGGTAGCGCCGCGCGGCATCGGCGACCTGCTGCGCCGTGCCGGTCAGGCCGACCATGCGCGGGTGGAAGGCCGCCACATAGTCGGCCAGCTGCGCCGGCGTGTCGCGCTCGGGGTCAATGGTGATGAGGACGGGCGTCACCGCCTCGCCCTCCGCGCCCATGGTGTCCAGCGCGGCCGCGATGGTGCCGAGCTCGGTCGGGCACACATCGGGGCAATAGGTGAAGCCGAAATAGACCAGCAGCCAGCGCCCGGCGAAATCCTGCTGGGTCACGTCGCGGCCGGTGTGGTCGGTCAGGCTGAAGGCGCCGCCCAGCGTCACCCCGGGCGGGAGCTGCATGCCACCGCCGCCGGCCGAGGGGCTCGGCATGTCCTGCCCGAAGACCGAGGCCAGGCGGTTGGCGAAGGCCTCGCCCAGGGTTTCCTGCGGGGATTTGGTGGCCCAGGCGAAGGCCCAGACGCCACCCACCATCAGGATCAGGAGCAGGCTGGAGAGACGAAGGATTCGAAGCATGCGTCGTATATAGCGCAGTGCGCCGCGGCGTGCATGGGGCCGCGGCGCGCGCCCGCCCTCAGTGGGGAGGCAGCTTGATCTCGCCCTCGGGCTGGGCGCTGCTGAAGGTGTGGCCGGCGAAGGCCTCCTCCCAGGTGCCCTCGGTCGAGGCGCGGGAATATTCGGTCGCGCGGTTCTCGAAGAAGTTGGTGTGCTCGATGGCGCCCAGCATCTCGTCAAGCCAGGGCAGGGGGTTCTTCTCGACGTGGTAGAGTGGGTCGAGGCCCAGCTGCGTCAGGCGGCGGTCGGCGATGAAGCGGATGTACTGCTTCACGTCATCGGCCGTCATGCCCTCCACGCCGCCCAGCTCAAAGGCCAGGTCAATGAAGGAATCCTCATGGTCCACGATGGTGGCGCAGATGAGGTAGAGGTCCCGCCGCAGCTCCTCGTTCCAGATCTCCGGGTTTTCCTGCACGAAGGTGCGGAAGAGGCGGATCACGGAGAGGCAATGCAGCGTCTCGTCCCGCACCGACCAGGAGACGATCTGCCCCATGCCCTTCATCTTGTTGAAGCGAGGGAAATTCATGAGGATGGCGAAGGAGGCGAAGAGCTGCAGGCCTTCCGTGAAGGCGCCGAAGGCGGCCAGCGTCTTGGCGATTTCGGTCTTGCTCTCGACCGAGAAGGTCTGCATGTAGTCGTACTTGTCCTTCATCTCCTTGTACTTCAGGAAGGCCGTGTATTCGATTTCCGGCATCCCGATGGTATCAAGCAGATGGGAATAGGCGGCGATGTGGATGGTCTCGGTGTTCGAGAAGGCCGACATCATCATCAGCACTTCGGTCGGCTTGAACACCTGGGAATACTGCTTCATGTAGCAGTTGTTCACCTCGACATCCGCCTGGGTGAAGAAGCGGAAAATCTGGGTGAGCAGGTTCTTTTCCGCGGCCGTCAGGTTCTTCTGCCAGTCCTTGACGTCGTCGGCGAGCGGCACTTCCTCCGGCAGCCAGTGAATCCGCTGCTGCTGCAACCAGGCCTCATAGGCCCAGGGGTAGCGGAACGGCTTGTAGACCGGGTTGGAGGTGAGAAGATCAAAGCGGATGGGAAGCTGATCTTGCGTGCCGTCGGGCATGGGTTGTGTCCTTTGATTGAAGATCAGGGGCTCTGCCCCTGAAACCCCGCCAGGAAACTCGTTTCCTGGACCTTCATTACTTTGGCTGATCTATGGTCGAACTGGCGCGCTGCAAGAAACCCGAAGGTGCAGGAAACTAAGTTTCCTGCCGGGGAGTGTGAGGGGCAGCGCCCCTCACTGACACGCCAGACATTCCTCATAATCCGTCGTGCTCGTCGCCTTCGCCAGCACCGGCTGGTCCACCGCGATCGCCACCGCCTTCTCGCTGACGGCATCCGCGCGCTGGATGGACAGCGAGCGGCAGTAGTAGAGCGACTTCACCCCCCGCTTCCACGCCATCCAGTGCAGCCCATGCAGGTCGCGCTTGTGGATGTTCGCCGGCAGGAACAGGTTCAGCGACTGCGCCTGGCAGATATAGGGCGTGCGGTCCGCCGCATGCTCGATCACCCAGCGCTGGTCCAGCTCGAAGGCCGTCTTGAACACGCCCTTCTCATCCTCGCTCAGGAAGTCGAGGTGCTGCACCGAACCCTTGTTGACCGTGATGGAGGTCCAGGTGTCCGCGTCATCCCGCCCATGCCGCGCCAGCACCTTCTTGAGGTACGGGTTGCGGACGATGTAGCTGCCCGACAGCGTCTTGTGGTTATAGACATTGGCCGCGATCGGCTCGATGCCCGGCGAGGCCCCGCCGCAGATGATCGAGATGGACGCCGTCGGCGCGATCGCCATCTTGTTCGAGAAGCGCTCCTGGAAGCCGTATTCGGCCGCATCCGGGCAGGCGCCGCGCTCTTCCGCCAGCAGGCGCGAAGCCGCATCCGCCTGGGTGCGGATGTGCTTGAACATCTTCTTGTTCCAGGCCTTCGCCACCGCGCTCTCGAAGGGCACCTCCTTCAATTGCAGGAAGGAGTGGAAGCCCATGACGCCCAGCCCCACCGACCGCTCGCGCATCGCGGAATAGCGGGCCTTGGCCATGCTGTCCGGCGCGGTGTCAATGAAGTTCTGCAGGACGTTGTCCAGGAAGCGCATCACGTCGGTGATGAACAGCGGGTCCTTGTTCCACTCATCCCAGGTCTCGAGGTTGAGGGAGGAGAGGCAGCACACCGCCGTCCGCTGCTCGCCATGCTGGTCGAGGCCGGTGGGCAGCGTGATCTCGGAGCAGAGGTTGGAGGTCTTCACCTCCAGCCCCGCCAGCTTGTGGTGCTCCGGCCGCGCCGAATTCACGTGGTCGGCATAGATGATGTAGGGCTCGCCCGTCTCGATGCGCGCCGTCAGGATGCGGATCCACAAGCCCCGCGCCGAGACGGTGCGCACGATCGCGCCATCCTTGGGCGAGGTCAGCGCCCAGGCCTCATCGGCCTCGACGGCCCGCATGAAGGCGTCGCTGATCAGGATGCCGTGGTGCAGGTTCAGCGCCTTGCGGTTCGGGTCGCCGCCGGTGGGCCGGCGGATTTCCACGAACTCCTCGATCTCCGGGTGGTGCACCGGCAGGTAGACCGCCGCCGAACCGCGCCGCAGCGAACCCTGGGAAATGGCCAGCGTCAGGCTGTCCATGACGCGGATGAAGGGGACGATGCCCGAGGTCTTGCCGTTCTGCCCGACCTTCTCACCGAGCGAACGCAGGTTGCCCCAGTAGGAGCCGATGCCGCCGCCCTTCGACGCCAGCCAGACATTCTCGTTCCAGAGCCCCACAATGGATTCGAGACTGTCGCTGGCTTCGTTCAGGAAGCAGGAGATGGGCAGCCCGCGCGTCGTCCCCCCATTGGACAGCACGGGCGTCGCGGGCATGAACCACAACCGCGAGATGTAGTCATAGAGGCGCTGCGCGTGGGCCGCGTCGTCGCCATAGGCCGAGGCCACGCGCGCGAAGAGGTCCTGGTAGCTTTCTCCCGGCAGGAGGTAGCGGTCATCGAGCGTGGCGCGGCCGAAATCGGTCAGCAGCGCATCGCGCGACCGGTCCACCTGCACCTGGTGGTGCCCCTGCAATTGTACGGCGTCGAACACGGTAGGCACCCCCTCTGCTACGGTCGGCGAACATGCCCCAACTCTTCCCGCCATTCAACCACATCTAGAGGCCGGGTCGGCGCCAGATACCAGATCATGTGTGGCGCCCGGGCCACAAGCGGCGGTTTTCTGCGCCTTGCGGGCGCCAGAATTGGTGCCTCGCCCGGCGGCTGCAACCGTCGCTTGTGGCATGGCAGGGGCGCGGACCGGGGGGAAGGGGGTGCCGGAAGATACCCCCGGGATTCACCGAATCCCCAGAAAACCGCGCGGGACTCGCGGAAGCGAAAACCAGCGTCTGATCCGCGGAGGCGGAAACGCCGGAGCGGTGAATCAGCCGCTCAGGACCAGCGCCTGATCCGCGGAGGCGGAAACGCCGGAGCGGTGAATCAGCCGCCCAGGACCAGCGCCTGATCCGCGGAGGCGAAATCGCCGGAGCGGTGAATCAGTCGCCCAAACGACGCTAACGGCCGGCGCGCCAATGCGCGGGCGGGGTGAAGCCCCCGGCCCAGAGCCCGCTCTGCCGGGCGCGCGCCGCGGCCTCCAGCGGCACCAGGGCCGGCTGGAGGGAGGCATCGGCCAGCGCCCAGCCGGCCGAGACGAGGGAGGCGTTCAGCTCCACCCCCTCCGCTTGGCAGACGCCCAGCGCCCGCCCGAAGCGGTCCCGCCCATGCAGCCGGCAGGTGACGGGGCGCTCGGCCACCAGCTGCGCCAGCGCGGCCGCGGCGGCGCCCCCACAGTCATAGGTCTGGCCCGCCGGCGTCACGCATTGCTGCCCGCGCTCGGGCGCATCGAGGCCATAGAGGCGCAAGGTGCGGTCGCCCAGGCGCAGCGTGTCACCATCCAGCACGCGAACATCCGCGGCCTCAGCCCGCCACTCAGGGTTGCGCGGGGCGGAGCCCATCAACTCCGCCGGGAGGCCAAAGCCCAGGATCAGCACGCCAAGCCCGGCGGCCCCCCCAAGAAGAAGGGCCTTTCCCCCACGGAAGGGGGGGCGCGCGGGACGGAAAATACGGCGGCGACGCATAGGGGGTCGTTAACCCGTGCGGAGGGACGCTGGCAACCCGGAAGATCGGGAACTCATTCGCATTCATTCTCTGAGGCGGTCCAGAATCGGCTGGCCTTTCGCAGCCGCCCCCAGGCCTCCAGGGCCGCCAGGCGGCTGCCCTCGGCCCGGCCCGCGGCGAAGCCCGAGACGGCGCCCAGCGCGAAGCCGCCCGCGCCCTTGCCCTCGAGCCGCCCCGCCAGGTCGCGCGCCACCACGGCGTCGTTGGCGAGGCCCAGCGCCTCCTGCAACCCGGCCAGGCGCCGGTTGAACCGGCGTGGCGCCTTGCCCGGCCAGAGTGTGGCGAAGGGCTCGGCAGCGTAGCGCAGCCGCTTGGCGTCGAGCCGCATCTCGTGCAGCGCCTCGGCGTCCAGCTCCTCCATCCGCGCGCCCGCCCGGCGCAGCCGCTTCCAGCGCTTTCGCAGCACCTCCGCCGCGAAGGGGCGCAGGGGCGCGTCGGGCGCGGCCACCGGCCGCAGCGCCAGCAGCGCGACGCCGGACCAGATGGCGCCACGGAACAGGGGACCTTCCAGCAGGGTGGCCACCTGCTCATAGGCCAGGGCCCGCTCCCGCCCCGCCGCCGCCAGCATCCGCTTCAGGCGCGGGTCGCGGTCCAGCGCCTGGAAGGCGGCCTCGCCCAGGCCCCCCAAAAAGACATCCCAGTCGCGCGCCCCGCCCAGCACGGCGGCGGCCTCCTTCAGCCGCGCATCCCAGTCGCGCCATTCGGGCCCGTCCACCACGGGGCGGAAGATCTTCAGCAGGGAGCGCAGGCGGCGCAGCGCCACGCGCGACTGATGGACGCCGCGCGGCCCGGCCTCCAGGGTGCAATGGGCGCTCTCGGCCAGCAGCACCTCCAGCAGGTGCCCGATGGCCGCGCGCAGCGCCTCCTCCACGGTGCGGGCCTGGCCCAGGGCGGCGGGGCCGGCGCGGCGGGGGCGGGGCGCACGGCCCTCGGCGAGTGCCAGGGCCAACTCGTCGAGGCTCGCACGCGCGGGCAGCAGGGGCAGCGTCTCGGCCAGGGTGGCAGCCTGCGACAGCACCTCGGCGGCCGGCCCCTCCAAAAGGAGGCGCCCCACGCGGCGCGAGGCCTCGCCTGCCACGATCCGCCCCTCGATCCAGGTGAGGCCGGGCAGGGGGGAGGTCATGCGGCCGGTGAAGCGCGCCACCTCGGCCAGCTCGCCCTCGGGTGGGGCCTCCAGCGGCAGGGGGGCGGGCAGGTCGCCGGGCAGCAGGGCGGCGTCCTCGGGCGGCAGGGGCTCCACCGCGTGCAGCCGGCGCTGGCGGCGCAGCAGCAGCGGGGCGTCATCATCGCCGGCGGCGCGCAGCCAGGTCCAGCTCTCGCGCCGCCAGAGGGGCGGCGTGCCAGGGGAGAGCAGGGGGTGGCGGGGCAGGCTCTCGCCGCACTCCGCCTCAAGGCGCAGGCTCAGGCGGCCACCTCCGGCAGGTCGCGCGGGGCCAGGAAACGCACCAGCCGCCCGCTGCCCTCGCCGATCTGCGCCCAGGGCGCGGCCAGGGTGAATTCGGCCAGCGCGCCGGTGGGGAAGCCCGCCGCCAGGCGCTGCGCGGCCGCGCTGCCCATCGCCGCCCCCGCCGGGCCCAGCAGGGCCAGCGCCAGATCATGTAGCCCCGGATTGTGGCCGATCACCATGGCCGAGCGCGCGGTCTGCGGCAGCCGGCGCAGCACGTCCAGCATGGCGGGCCAGGGGGCCAGGTAGAGGTCGTCCATCACCTCGATGATGGGCGGGCCTTCCAGCGGCTGCAGCGCCTCCAGCGTCTGGAGCGTGCGCCGCGCGGAGGAAACCAGCACCACATCCGGCGCCAGGCCCAGCTCGCGCATCTCGGCCGCCATGGCGTCGGCGGCCTTGCGCCCGCGCGTGTTCAGCGGCCGGGCGTGGTCGGTGAGCCGCGCGTCATCCCAGGAGGATTTGGCGTGGCGGAACAGCAGGAGCTGACGCATCGCGCGGCATCATGCCACGGCGTGGGCGCCCTGTCCCACCCCCCCTCATCGCCGGGGTTTCGCAACCGCGAAGCAGCCCCATCTGTGCGGCCTTGCAAGGAAAGGGCAGGCAGATGGCCGGACGCATCGTGATCCTGGGGGCGACGGGGGGCATCGGGTCGGCGCTCGCGCGGCGGGTGGCGGCGCGGGGGGCGACGCCCGTGCTGATGGCGCGCGACGCGGCGCGGCTGGAGGCGCTGGCCGCCGAAATCCCGGGCGCGGAGGCCCATGTGGTGGATGTGACGGACACGGCCGCGCTGAAATCCGCCATCACGGGGCTGGGCACCCCCCTCGCGGGGCTGGCCTACTGCGTGGGCTCCATCCTGCTCAAGCCCGCGACGCGGGTGACCGAGGCCGACCTCGCCGACACCTACCGCCTCAATGTCATCGGCGCGGCCATGGCGGTGCAGGCCGCGATCCCCGCGCTGCAATCCGGGAATGGCGGCGTGGTGCTGTTCAGCAGCGTGGCCGCGCGGGCAGGCTTTGCCAACCATTTGGCCATCGGCGCGGCCAAGGCGGCGGTGGAGGGCATGACCGTCTCGCTGGCCGCCGAACTCGCCCCCGCCGTGCGGGTGAACTGCATCGCGCCCAGCCTGACCCGGACCCGCATCGCCGAGCCCTTGACGCGCAACCCCGCCATGGCCGAAGCCATCGGCAAGCTGCACCCCATCCCGCGCCTCGGCGAGCCCGAGGACGTGGCCGCGCTCGCCGACCTGCTGCTCTCGCCTGATGCCGGCTGGATCACGGGCCAGGTCATCGGCGTGGATGGGGGGCGCGGCACCCTGCGGACCAAGACCGGCTGAGGCCTTTGCATGATCCTCCGACGCGCGCTTCCCTTGTTGCTGGCCACGCCGGCCACCGCCATTGCCCCCATTTCCGCTGCGCGGGGCCAGGGACGGGGCGTTCCCCCCCGCGAGGCCTATCGCTGGCGGGTGATGCGCCAGGGCAGCGCCATCGGCACCCACAATGTCACCTTCACCCAGCGCGGCGAGGAGGTGGTGGCGCTGTCGGACGTCACCATCACGCCCTCCTTCCTGGGCGTCGTCGTCTATCGCTATGAGCACCGCTACAGCGAGGTGACGCGGGGCGGGCGCTTCGTCTCCGTCGCCTCGCGCCTCAACCGCAACGGCACCATCGTGGAGGTCGAGGCGCGGGCCGGCGCCAATGGCGTGGAGGTGCAGGGGCCCGAGGGCGTGCTGCGCCTGCCAAGCGGCGCGGTGCCGCTGTCCTGGTGGGAGCCGCAGCGCTTCGGCGGCCAGGTGCCGCTGTTCGGCACCAGCCATGGCCGGCCCTTCGACCTGCGCTGGGCGCGCGAGGCGCTGCCCGGCGGCGGCACGCGCTGGCGCACCGCGGGCGAGATCGAGGCGGTGCTGGACTATGACGCGTCCGGCCGCTGGGTGGGCTATTCCGTGCGCGGCGATGACGGCGTGACCGTGAGCTACGCCCCCGCATGACGAAGGGCGGCGCGCTGCGCCTGGTGCTGGGCGACCAGCTGAGCGAGGGGCTTTCCGCCCTGGATGGCCTGGACGCGGCCCGCGACGTGGTGCTGATGCTGGAGGTGCGCGAGGAATGCACCTACGTCCCGCACCACCCGCAGAAGATCGTCCTGATCCTCTCCGCCATGCGCCATTTCGCGGCCGCCCTGCGCGCGCGCGGCGTCACGGTGGACTACGTGGCGCTGGACGACCCCGCAAACACCCATTCCTTCACGGATGAGGTGGCGCGCGCCGTGGCACGCCACAGGCCCGAGGGCGTCATCGCCACCCACCCCGGCGAATGGCGGGTGCTGGAGGCGATGCGCGGCTGGGAAGACAGCCTTGGCCTGCCTTTGGACATCCGCGACGACACCCGCTTCCTGGCCAGCCTGGAATTCTTCCGCCGCTGGGCGCAGGGGAAGAAGGCGCTGCGGATGGAGTTCTTCTACCGCGAGATGCGCCGCGCCACCGGCCTGCTGATGGACGGCGACGCCCCAGAGGGCGGCGAATGGAACTACGATTCCGAGAACCGCAAGCGCCTGCCCCGCGACCTCATCCCGCCACCGCCCAAGCGCTTCCCGCCCGACGACACCACGCGCGAGGTGATGGCCCTGGTCGGCCGCGAATTCCCCCGCCATTTCGGCAGCCTGGACGGCTTCGCCTGGCCCGTCACGGCGGAACAGGCGCAGGCCGCGCTGGACGCCTTCATCGCCGAACGCCTGCCCCGCTTCGGCGACTACCAGGACGCCATGGCCGAGGGGGAAACCACCCTCTTTCACGCGCTGATCAGCACCAGCCTGAACCTCGGCCTCCTCGACCCCCGCGCGGCCTGCGATGCGGCCGAAGCCGCCTGGCGGCGAGGCGATGCGCCGCTCAACGCCGTGGAAGGCTTCATCCGGCAGATCCTGGGCTGGCGGGAATATGTGCGCGGCCTCTACTGGCTGCGCATGCCGGGCTACGCGAAGCTCAACGCCCTGGAAGCCCACCGCGCCCTGCCGGAATTCTACTGGACCGCGAAAAGCGGCATGCGCTGCATGGACGCCGCCATCGGCCAGACGCGCGACATGGCCTATGCCCACCACATCCAGCGCCTGATGGTGACCGGGAACTTCGCCCTGCTGGCCGGCGTGGCGCCGGACGCCATCAATGAATGGTATCTCGCCGTCTACGCCGATGCCTATGAATGGGTGGAGCTGCCCAACACCCATGGCATGGCCATCCATGCCGATGGCGGCGTGATGGCCTCCAAGCCCTATGCGGCCTCCGGCGCCTACATCAACAGAATGAGCGACCATTGCGGCAAATGCCGCTTCGACGTGAAGGCCAGCACGGGCGAGGGGGCCTGCCCCTTCAACTATCTCTACTGGGACTTCATCGCGCGCCACGAACGCCGCTTCGCGTCGAACCCGCGCATGTCCATGCCGCTGGCGAACCTCCGCAAGATGGAGGGGGCGAAGCTCAAGGACATGCGGGCGCAGGCGAAGGCCTTCCTGGACCAGCACGCGCCCCTGCCTTGACCCGGCGGCCCGCGCGCGGTCCCCTCGGGCGGACAACCGGAGAACAGCCATGCCCCGCGCCCTCGAATGGATGAAGCTCACCGCCGCCGAGGTGCAGCAGGCGGCGGCCGAGAACGCGCTGGTCATCGTGCCCGTGGCCTCGCTGGAACAGCACGGCCCGCATCTCTGCACCGGCACGGACATCATCCTGGGCGGGAATGTCGCGCTGGAGACGGCGAAGCGCCTCCAGGCCGGCGGAATGCCCGTGATCGTGACGCCCGTGGTCTGGACGGGCCTCGCTGAGCACCACATGGCCTTCGGCGGCACCGTGACGCTCGATTCCAGCGTCTTCCTGGCGCTGCTGCACGGCGTGGTGGGCAGCGTGGCGCGCCACGGCTTCCAGCGCGTGATGCTGATGAACGGCCATGGCGGCAATGCCGAGGCCATCGGCACCGCCGCCACCGAGCTCGCGGTGGATTTCGGCATCCGCGTCGCCGGCGCCACCTATTGGCACATGGTGCCCGAGGCCATCGCCCCCCTGCTCGAAGCCCAGCCCACCCTGATGCATGCCTGCGAGGCCGAAACCTCCATGGTGTGGCACCTGATGCCCGAGGGCGTGCGGCCCGACCGCCTGCCCGAAGCGGTGGGCCCGAAGTCCAGCCGTGTCGAAGGCCAGCCCCCCGGCCTGCTGATGCGCCGTTCCTTCCGCGAGATCAGCGAAACGGGCGTGGTGGGCGATGCCCGCACCGCCAGCGCCGAGAAGGGCGCGAAACTGCTCGACGCCATCGCCACCCGCGCGGCCGAGGTGCTGGCCAACCCGCGGCTTTGGGGCGAGGAATAGATGGCCGGCACCATGGCGCCGCCCGCCATCGAAAGCCTCGGCCACACCATCCTCCTGTGCCGCGACCTGCCGGGGATGCGCGCCTTCTATCAGGACATCCTGGGCCTTCCGCTGGCGGAGGACCGCGAGACCTGGGTCAGCTTCCGCCTGGGCGCCACAATGCTGACCCTGCGCCCGCGGGGCGCCTGGTCCGTCTGCGATGACGGGCCATGGCCGCCCGGCTCGGCGGCCATCCAGCTGGCCTTCCAGGTGCCGCTGGCCGGCGTGGATGCGTGGCACCGCCTTCTGGAAGCCCGCGGCGTTCCCATCCTCCGGGCGCCCACGGACCTGCCGCAGTGGCGGCACCGGACGCTGTTCTTCCGCGACCCGGAGGACAACATCATCGAGATCTACGCCGAATACTGAGGGCGCCGCCGCGTGGTGGCGGGGCCTAGCCCACCACGATGCCCTCCGCCCGCGCCATTGCCACCCAATGGTCGCGGAATCCCGCCACGAAGCGCGTGAACTCCGCACCCAGCGGCGCCGGGCTGCGCGGCGTCGAGGCGAATTCCGTGAGCCGCTGTTGCACCAGCGGCTGGGCCGCGGCGCCCGGAATGGCCGCGATGATGCGCTCCGCGATGGGGCCGGGCAGGTTGCGCGGGGCGCTGATGCCGATCCATTGCGTGTGGGTCGCCTGGGGCATCCCCAGCTCCGCCAGCGTCGGTGCGTCGGGGAAGGCGGCCACCCGCGCCTCGCTCGACACCGCCAGCAGCCGCAGCGAACCGTCGCGCAGCTGCGGCACCAGGGTTGTGATGGGCGCGTTCAGCGCCTCGATCTGCCCCGCCATCAAATCCTGCAGGGCGGGCGTGGTGCCGCGATAGGGAATGTGGTCGAGCTGCGTGGCCCCGCTCGCGCGCTGGACCACCGCGCCCATGATATGCTCGGCCGAACCGACGCCGAAGGAGCCGTAGCGCACGGGCCGCGACTTCGCCGCCTCCAGCATCTCGCGCATGCCGCGATAGGGTGAGCGGCCCAGCACCACCGTCACCGTCGGCGCCTCGGCCAGCAGGCCCAGATGGGTGAAGTCCGCCACCGGGTCATAGGGGATGCCCGGCAGCACGCCGGGCGCGAAGCCGAAGGGAATGGCGTGGGAGACGGCCAGCGTGAAGCCATCGGGCGCCGCCTTGGCCACCGCATCGGCGCCCAGCGTGCACGAGGCGCCGGTGCGGTTCTCGACCACCACGGAGGTGCCCAGCGCCTCGCCCAGCGGCCCGGCGAAGAGGCGGCCGATGGCATCCGCCAGCCCGCCCGCCGGAAAGCCCGCGATGAAGCGGATGGGCTGGCGGTTGGGCCAGGAGGGCTGCGCCATCGCGGCGGCGGGCAGCAGGGCGGGCAGCGCGAGAATCGCGCGGCGCGAGGTGGGGAAAGATTGCATGGGGATTGGGCTCCGTGATCGGCAGATGCCCACGGCGCGGGCGGAAAACCCCGCCAGCGCCACGGCTTGCGCCAGGAGTTGCAAGTACCGTGCCGGAAGCCCCACCTGTCTTGCGGATTGATCCCGCGCAATCCATTCCCCTGCGGAATCGGCTTCAATGCCCCTGACACACGGACCACAAGGAGACGCCATGCGCGCCGAGGACATCATGACGCGGGAGGTGGTCACCGTCCGCCCCGAGACGCCCGTGGGCGAATTGGCCCGCCTCTTCTCCGACCGCGGCATCTCCGGCGCGCCGGTGGTGGACGCGGAGGGCACGCTGCTCGGCGTCGTCACCGAGACGGACCTCATGCGCCGAATCGCCGCCCCCACCGATGCGAAGCCCGGCTGGCTGGGCGGGCTGTTCCATGACCCCGCCGACCTCGCCCGCCGCTACGCCCGCAGCCATGGCCGCACCGCGCAGGATGTGATGACGCCCGAGCCCATGACGCTCGGCCCCGACGTCCCCATCGCCCGGGTGGCGAAGCTGCTGGAGGACAAGGACATCCGCCGCGTGCCCATCGTGGCGGCCGGCCGGCTGCTCGGCGTCGTCAGCCGCGCGGACCTGCTGAAGGCCGTGCTGGACGCGCCCGCCCCCGAGGCGCCGCCCGAGGCCGCGGACGATGCCGCCATCCGCACCGAGCTCGCCCGGCGCCTGCGCCAGCAGCCCTGGGTGGACCGCCACTTCCTGCATGCCAGCGTGCAGCACGGCCACGTCACCTTCTCGGGCTTCGCCCGCAGCCCCGCCGTGGTGCAGGGGCTGCGCGCGCTGGCCGAGGGCGTGCCGGGCGTGCGGGGGGTCAGCCTTGACCTCGCGCCGCCGCCGCCCTTCATGCTGGGCATGCCGTGATCCCGAAAGGTTGAGGACAATGCAGGTCAAGGACGTCATGTCGCGCGGGGTGCTGACCGTCGCCCCCGAGACGCCCATCCAGGAGGTGGCCGCCCAGCTGTCGGAGGCGCACATCTCCGGCGCCCCGGTGGTGGCGGCCGATGGCACGGTGCTGGGCGTGGTCACGGAAAGCGACCTGGCGCACCGCCTGGCCGCCAAGGCCGCCCCCGCGCCCACCTGGCTGCAAAGCCTGTTCTCGGCGGCACCCGCCGAGGCGCTGGACTACGCCAAGACGCGCGGCCGCACGGCGCGCGACATCATGACCTCGCCGCTGAAGTTCGTCTCGGAGGAGACGAGCATCGAGGAGGCGGCGCAGATGCTCGAATCGCTCAACATCCGCCGCCTGCCGGTGCTGCGGGATGGGCGGCTGGTGGGCATGCTCAGCCGCGCCGACCTGCTGCGCGCCCTGCTGACGCCCGACGCCCCCGGCCCCGCCAGCGTGGATGACCGCGACCTGCGCGCCGCCATCCTGCGCGCCCTGCACCAGGCCGCCTGGTCGCACGCCTATTCGGTGCATTTCACCGTGCGGGCGGGGCACGTCTCCTTCTACGGCTTCGCCGAGCCCACCGAGGTGCAGCGCGCCCTGCGGGTGCTGGCCGAGGGCGTGCCGGGCGTGAAGGGCGTGAGCTTCCCGGGCGAGCCGGCGCCAGCGAAGGACTGAGTCCTGCCGAGAGGGCGATTCACCGCGATGGCGAAGCCGCCATCGCGGATCGCACTCTAGCCGCCGTAAAGCCGCGCCAGCCCCTCCGGATAGCCCGAGAGGGGGCGGGCGCGGGGCGTGCGCCGGGCGGGCGCCATGTGGGCCAGGGCGGCGGCGAGGCGCACACCCGCCACCGTGCCGTCCACCAGCGGCACCGCCACCTCCTTCTGGAGGGTGGCGGCCACGCCGGCCAGCGGCCCGCCGGCCAGGATCACGACCTCCGCGCCATCCTCCTCGACGCTGGCGCGCACGAGGTCCAGCAGCAGCCCGCGCCGTTCCTCGGCCACCCGGCCCGGATCGCCCGCGAAGGCCGGGCCCATGCGGAAGCCCGCGCAGCGCGCGGCGAGGCCCGAACGCTCCAGGCAATCCTCGAACATGGGCCGCAGGGCCGCGGTGAAGCTGACGATGCCGAAGCGCCGTCCCAGCAGGCAGGCGGCATGGAAGGCGGCCTCGCTGATGCCGATGACGGGCACCTCGAACATCTCCCGCGCCGCCTCCACGCCCGGGTCGCCGAAGCAGGCCACCACGGCGGCGTCGAATTGGCCCCGCCGGGCTTCCAGCCCCGCCAGCGTGGCCGGGCCGGCCACCAGCCAATCCGCCCGCGTGACGATCAGCGGCAGGCCGAAGGGGGCGGTGATGGTCGTCACCTCCGCCCCCGGCGGCGCGGCGGCGGCCGCGGCATCGGCGATGCGCCGCGTCACGCCCTCGGTGGTGTTGCTGTTGATGACCAGGATGCGCGCCACGGGGGGGTCCTTGTGCTGTGGCCCGCCTGGGCCAGGCAGTTTCGCGGCTGATTCACCGCTTCGGCGATTCCGCCTTCGCGGATCAGGCGCTAGGCTACCCGCCATGGCACCGGACACCCAGGCCCCCATCCCCCCGCAGGCCGCCCCGCCCCCCAGGACGGCGGCGCCGCGCGGCCGCTTCATGGGGCGCATCGGCACGCGCGCGGCCGGCATCGTGCTGCTGATCTTCGCGGTGCTGGTCTACCTCGCCGGGAGTTCGCTGCTGCTGCTGTCGCGCCAGGGCGAGATCATCGAGCTCATGGGCGTGCGCGACCGCGTGGCGATCGAGGCGGTGGACGATTTCTCCAACGACGTCGCCGAATACGCCCAGGCCTTCGCCGCCGTCATGGCCGGCGCCCTGCCGCCCGGCGTCACCGCGGGCCGCATGGTCCGCAACGCCGAGGGCATCTCGGAATCCTTCGCCCTGCTGGACAGCCTGGTGGGCCACCGGCTGGACAGCGTGGTGATCGAGGCCGCGCGCGATATGGCCGCCCGCCTGCCCAACCTGTCGGACCGCGTGCGCGACGCCTTCACTGCCCGCGCGCGGGACCAGTATGGCCCGCTGCAGGAGGAATGGCTCGACATCGTCGTGGCCTTCAACGCCGTCTCGGCCCGGGCGCGCGAGATCATCAAGGCCGATGCCGATGCCTCGCTGGCCGCCGCGCGCGACATCCAGGAATCCGGGCGGCAGGCCATCCTGATCGCGACGGGCGTGGGCATGCTGGGCGTGCTGCTGGTCTGGGTGGTGCTGGTGCGGCTGACGGCCCAGCCGCTGGAGCGCCTGGCCCGCGCAATGCAAGGGCTGGCCCGCGGCGATGCCAGCCTACGCGTGCCCGAGGCCGGCCGCCCCGACCAGGTGGGCGAGATGGCGCGCGCCGTGGAGGTCTTCAAGCTGAACCTCGCCAACACCCAGCGGCTGATGGACCAGGCGCTGGAGGGAGCCCGGCGCACCGCCGTCGTCACCACCCAGGCCAGCCAGGCCATCGGCCAGGTGAGCGAGGGCGCCATGACGCAGCTGGCCGAGCTGCGGCAGGTCTCCGACGCCCTCTCCCAGACCGCGGACGCCATCGCCGAGGTGGGCCGCGGCACCCAGCAGGCCCGCGACACGGCCGCCGAGGCCCGCGCCTTGCTGGCGGAGAACTTGAAGAAGGTGCGCCAACTCATTGAAACCGTGGATGCGGTGGGCGAGGATACGGAGCGCGTGACGCGCATCGCCGGCGTCATCGCCAAGATCGCGACCCAGACCAACATCCTCGCCATCAACGCCGCCATCGAGGCCGCCCGCGCGGGCGAGCATGGGCGGGGCCTCGCCGTCGTGGCCGAGGAGGTGCGGGCGCTGGCCGCCAATTCCGAGGCGCTCGCGCAGGAGATCGCGGATGTGGTGCTGCTGGCCGGGCGCCGCGCGCGCGAGGGCGCGGGCACGGCGGCGGCCGTGGGCGAGGCGATGGACGGGCTGGAGACGCTCTCCAGCGAGAGCGCGCGGCTGGCCGCCGGCATCGCGGTCGCGATGGAAGAACAACAGGCCACCATGGCCTCGCTCGACACCCGCGTGGCGACGCTCACGCGCATCGGCCAGTCCAACGCGACGGCCGCGGAGGAAATCACGGTGACCATGATCGACCTGTCCCGCCTCGCCAGCGAATCCCGCGCGGCGGTGGAGAGTATGGCGGCCCGCCCGGCATGAGCGCCTCGATCCTGGTCGTGGACGACAGCAGCTTCAACCGGCTGCTGCTGAAGCGCCGCCTCTCGGAACTGGGCTACCCCGAGCCGGAGATGGTCACGAACGGCCGCGAGGCGCTCTCCGCCATCGCCGCCCGCCGCTTCGACGTGATGCTGCTCGATCTGGAGATGCCCGAACTCGACGGCATCGGCGTGCTGGAGGCGCTGCACGGCCAGCCCCATGCGCCGCCCGTCATCGTCATCTCCGCGCAGACCGAGATGTCGGGCGTGATCCGCTGCATCGAGCTGGGCGCGGAGGACTACCTCCCCAAATCCTTCGACCCGCCGCTGCTGCGCGCGCGCCTGGCCGCCGTGCTGGAGAAGAAGCGCCTGCGGGACCTGGCCGATGAACGGCTGGCGGCGCTGGAGGCGGAGCTCGAATCCGCCCGCCGCGCGCAGCTCTCCCTGGTGCCGCGCGACTTCGCGGGGCTTTCGCGCGGCGCCATCACGGTGGCGGCGCATATGGAGCCGGCGCGGGAGGTGGGGGGCGATCTCTATGACATCCTGCCGCTCGGCGCCCACCACCTGATGTTCGTGGTGGCGGATGTGGCGGGGAAGGGGGCTTCCGCCGGCATGACGATGGCGCGGGCCTTCGGCCTGCTGCGCGCGGCGGCGCGGCTGGCCGATGCCGGCGGCACGCTGCCCGACCCGGGCGCGCTGCTCGCCACCGCCAATGAGGACCTCGCCGCCGACAATGAGGACATGACCTTCATCACCGCCGCACTCGGCATCGTGGACACGCGCGATGGCGCGGGCCGCATCGCGGTGGCCGGGCATGAGGCGCCGCTGCTGCTGGGCCCGGCCGGCGTGGAGACGCTGGGCGGCTATCGCATCCAGCCCGCGCTCGGCATCATCGAGGGGCTGACCTATGCCAGCGCCCCCTTCGCGCTGGCCCCCGGGCAGGGGCTGCTGCTGCTGAGCGATGGCGTGACCGAGGCGCATGACCATGCGGGCGCGCTGTTCGGCAAGGAGCGCGTGGTGGAGGCGCTGACCGGCCAGGTGGAACCGGCCCCCGCCATCGCCACCCTGCTGGCGGCGGTGGCGGGGTTCGTGGACGGGGCGCCGGCCGCCGATGACGTGACCGTGCTGGCGCTGCGCCGCGCCGCAACCTGAGCCGCGCTCCGGCGCTTTTCCTCAACGAACAAGATGAGGAAAACGCGTGCAGATCCAGGTCAACACGGATTACAACATCGCCGGCCGCGAGACGCTGGTGGCCCGGGTGCAGGAGGATGTGGAGCAGGGGCTTTCCCGCTTCGCGCAGCAGGTGACGCGCATCGAGGTGCACCTCAGCGACGAGAATGCCGCCAAGCCCGGCGACAACGACAAGCGCTGCCTGATGGAGGCCCGGCCCTCCGGCCAGAAGCCCGTGGCCGTGACGCATATGGCGGCCACGCTGCCCGAGGCCTGGGCCGGCGCCATCAAGAAGCTGCGCGCCCTGCTGGACACGCAGCTGGGCAAGCTGAACGAGAAGAAGGGCGCGGAATCCATCCGGGACAATGAGTTGAGATAAAAAGCTGAGACAGGCTTAAAGCCCGTCCGGCTCCAGCAGCAGCACCGCCTCGCCATTGCCCAGCACGCCCACGCCCCCCACCCCGGGCGTCGCGGCGAGGTCGGGGTGCAGCGGCTTCAGCAGCAAATCCGTCCGCCGCCCCAGCCGCGCCACGGCCAGCGAAAGCTTCCCGGCCGGCCGGCGCAACACCACCACCGCGCCTGGCCGCGCGGGCGGCAGGCGCAGCACGGTCTCCAGCGCCAGGGGGGCGGCATCGGCCGGGCATTCCTCGGGCCGCAGCACGGCCTCCACCCGCCCCGCCGGCAGCGCATAGGCATGCCCGCCCGCCTCCACCAGCAGCACGGGTTGGATGGCGGCATTGAGCGGCACGTCCAGCGTGAAGCGCGTGCCCTGGCCCCGCGTGCTTTCCACCCGCACCACGCCCCCCGCGCGCCGCGCCGCCTCCTGCACCACATCGAGGCCCACGCCGCGGCCGGAGGTCTCGCTCACCGCCTCGCGCGTCGAGAAGCCGGGCAGGAAGAGCAGCGCATGGATGTCGGCCGGCGCTAGGCGCTGGGCGGAGTCGGGCGAGACAAGGCCGCGTTCGACCGCGCGTGCCAGCACCAGCGCCTCGTCAATGCCGAGCCCATCATCGGAAAGGCTCACGCGCAGCCGGCCCGGCAGGCGTTCCGCGCTCAGCACGAGCTGGGCCGTGGCGGGCTTGCCGGCGGCCATGCGCTCGGCCGGCGGTTCCACGCCATGGTCGGCGGCATTGCGGATCAGGTGCAGCAGCGGGTCCGCCAGCGCATCGGCCAGCGCGCGGTCGAGCTGCACATCCTCGCCCTCCACCACCAGCGCGGCCTGCTTGCCCCCGGCTTCGGCGGCCGCGCGCAGGGCACGGGGCAGGCGGGCGGCCAGGGTCGCGAAGGGCACGACGCGGAGCGCCAGCACCGCCTCGTCCAGTTGGCCGAGGGTGAGCGCCACCCGGCCCGCCGCGCGCTCTGCGGCGCCCGTGGCGGCGCGCAGCCGCTCCAGCGGCCCCGCGATGCGCGCGGCGAAGGCCGGCGGCAGGCGGCCCTGCAAGGCGCCCAGCTCCGCCAGGGCCGAGCGCGCCTCGGGGGCCGCCAGCGCCTCGGTCAGGGCGAGCGAGGCCGCGCGCAGCTCCGTCTCCAGCGCGATGACGGCATCAATCCGGTCCTGCCGCACGCGCATGGTGGGGGCGGGGGGCGGGGCGTCGGCGGGGGCCAGATGGGCCAGCGCCACGCCCTCGGGGTCCGTCTCGGCGCGGAGCGCCGCCATCTCGCCGGCCGGCAGGGCGCTGGCCAGGAAGATGTCCATGGCCTCGGGCGGGCCGGCGCTGGCCAGCACCTCGCCGGCGCGCGCGAGGAAGGGGGCGGCCAGGGCCTCGGCGGCGGCGAGCGGCCCCAGGCGCAGCCGCCAGATGCGCTGCCCCGATGCCATGGCGGCGGCGGCGCGCGCATGGGAAGAGGGCGGCAGCACGGCGGCCAGCCCCGGTGTGAGCGGCGGCGGCGGCGGCGCCAGCGCGCCCTCGATCGGCCGCCCGGCCGCCAGCGCCGCCTCCAGCCCCGCCGGCCGGGGCAGGCCGCGCAGCGCCAAATCCTGCACCTGCCGACCGAGCGTCTCGGCGCCCTCCACCCCATAGGCGAGGGCCGCATCGGCATAGTCGCGCGCGGCCTCGGCCAGTCGGGCATCGGGGGCCGTCAGCAGCGGGTCGGGGTCGGGCGGGTCGGGCCAGGCGATGCTGGCGCCGGCGGGCATGCCGGTATTCTCCTCCAGCAGGCGCAGCGCCGTGCGCAGCCGCCCGAAACCGGCGGCGGAGCCGGGGGCGGCGCGCAGCAGCATGGCCAGGCGCGGCAGCTCCGCGCCCTCGGCGGCTTCGGCCAGGCCGGGCAGGGCCTCGCCCCGCGCCAGGGCCGGCACCTCCTCGGCGAGGCGCGCGGCGAGGCTGAGGCGCAAGGGCGAAGCATCCGTGGCCGGCGCTGAGGGTGCGGCGGCGGGCGCGGATTCGGGGCGCCCCTCGGCCAAGGCGGCCAGCCGCGTCAGCAGCTCCGGCGGCGGCGGCGCATCGGCTTGGCGTTCCAGCAGCGCCGTCCGCTGCGCCCGCAGCGCGTCCACCGCCGCCAGCAGCGCGTCACGCGCGGGCGCGTCCAGCGCCATGCGGCCGGCCCGGACCAGCCCCAGCACATCCTCCGCGCGATGCGCCAGCGCGCCCATGCCCTGCGCGCCGAGTGCGGCCGACATGCCCTTCAGGCTGTGCATGGCGCGGAACAGCACATCCACCGGCGCGCTACCGTCGAGGCCCTGTTCGAGCGTGTCCAGGTGCTCGGCCGTCTCGGCCGCGAATTCCTGCCAGAGCGGGTCGTCGGCTTCCATCAGCGCTCCAGTGCGGCCCGCGCCGCGCGCAGGATGGCCTCGCCCGATCGCGCGGCGAGGTCGGGCGAAAGCGCGCCCGAGGGCTTGGCCACCGCCGCCCGCGCCCCGCGCCGCAGCGCCTCCAGCGCCGCCGGGCTGCCCGGATGCGCGGCGGAGGAGACGACCACCACCTCGCCCGGCCCCGTCAACGCCCATTCGGCCAGGAAGCCCATGCCGTCCAGCACGGGCATCTCGAGGTCGAGCAGGGTCAGGTCCGGCCGCAGCCGGGCCAGTTCGGCGAGGCCCGCGCTTCCGTCCATCGCCTCGCCCACCACGGTGAAGAAGGGGTCGGTGGCCAGGATTTCGCGCAACAGGCGGCGGATGGTGGCGCTGTCATCCACGATCAGCACGCGGGCCGTGGTGTCGGCGGCTTGGGTGTCGCCGGAAGCGAGCGCGGCCAGCACGGGGGCGCCCTGGCGCAACGCCTCCAGCGCCTCCTCGCCCTCCAGCGCGGCCAGGGCCTCGCGCAGCGGCGCCATCTCCAGCGCCTCGGCCATGGCGAGAAGCTGCGCCACCTGCCGCCGGGCGGCCGTGAGGTCGGGGGCGGTGGCCAGGGCGGCGCAACCGGCGGCGAATTCCTCCTGGAAGGCGGCCAGAAGCTCGGGGTCGGTCATGCGGGCCACCAGCCGCGCAGCAGCGCGCCGAGATCAGCGGGCCGCAGCGCCTCCGCCCCCGCCACCCGGGCGGCGGCGGCGCGCGGCATGCCCGGAACCACGGCGCTCTCGGCCGATTGCACCAGCACGCGCCCGCCGATGGCCGCCAGCGCCTCCGCCCCCGCCGCGCCATCCTCGCCCATGCCGGTCAGCACCACGGCGGCGGCCGGCAGGCCCGAGGTGGCGGCGGAACGGAACAGCAGGTCGGCCGAGGGGTGCACCACGCCGCCGCCCGGTGCCAGGCGCAGCCGCAGCCCGTCGCCCGCGCGCAGCACCACGCCATCCTCGGGCAGCAGCAGCGCCTCGCCGCCGCGCAGCGCCTCCTCCGGCCCCGCCGCGCGCACCGGCCAGCCCGCCCGGCGGCCAAGCTGCGCGGCCAGTTCCGGCGCCAGGCCGCGCGGCATGTGCTGGGCGATGACCATGGGCACGGGCAGTGGGCCCGAGGCCGCCAGCAGCGCGGCCAGCGCCTCCGGCCCTCCGGTCGAGGCCGCGACGAGCACAAGTGGCGGCGGTGCCCCCAGCGCGGCCCGCCCCGGCGCGGCCCCGGGCCGCCCCACCATCGCCCGCGCCCGCGCCCAGTGCCGCAGCCGCTCGCGCAGCGCGCGGTCGAGATGGCCGAGGTCGAGCCCGCCCAGCCCCGTCTCCTTGCTGATGTAGTCGGCGGCGCCGGCGGCCAGTGCCTCCAGCGCGGCGGGGCTGTGGTCCTGCGTGTGCTGGCTGACCATGACCACGGCGGGCGGGGTGTCGAGCGCCATGATTCGCCGCGTGGCCTCGATGCCGGAGAGGACGGGCATCTCCACATCCATCGCCACCAGCTCGGGCCGCAGCCGGCGCACGGCTTCGACGCCGGCCTCGCCATCGGCGGCCTCGCCCACCACGCTGAGGTCGCCCTCCGCCTCGATGATGCGGCGCAGCGCCATGCGCATGAAGGCGCTGTCATCCACCACGACGACGCGGAGGGGGGCCGCGTTCATGCGGCCAGCGCCGTGGGGGAGAGCAGCATCAGGTTCTCGCCCTGCACCCGCGCGAGCCCCGCCACCAGGCCTTCGCCCGCGCCGAGGGGGGTGATGTCGGCGGCGGGGATGCGCCGCACCCCCTCGATGGCCGTGACCGCCACCAGGCATTCGCGCGCCAGGGCAAGGCGGATCATCGGCACGGCGGCACCGGGCGCGGCGGGGGCGGCACCCAGGCGCAGCCCGGCGTCGCGCACCGGCAGCAATTCGCCCCGGTGGGGCGCCACCACACCGCCGCCGCCGGGCAGGGATTGCGCGCGGACGGGGGCGAGCACGGCGTGCACCGCCTCGGCCGGCAGGGCGGCGCGCAGCCCGCCCGCGCGGAACAGCACCAGGTGGCGTTCGGCGATGGGGCGGCTCATGGCCTCCTCCAGCGCGGGGGGCGCCAGGGCCAGCGCCGCCTGGGCGGGGCGAGTCTCCAGCCATGTCTCGAAATGCCGCAGCGCCGGCACGGCGGGGCCGGCGGCGATGCGCCCGGCAGGCAGGCCGAGCCGCCGCCCCTTCCAGCGCAGCGCCAGCAGCCAGGCGGGGGCCTCCGCCACGCCGCCACCGCCCGCCACTTCCAGGCTGTCCAGCACCAGGATGGGCGCGCCGCCGGCCAGCGCCAGCCCGCGCACGCAGGCGGGCGCGCCGGGCAGGGGCATGAGCTCCGGCATGGGGTGGATGTGCTCGGCCAGCGCCGAGGGCAGGGCCAGCGCCACGCCGGAGAGGCTCAGGTGCAGCGCCTCCAGACCCGTGCCGCGCCGGCGGGGGGCGGGGGGTGGCGCGGCCTCGGCCAGGGGCGCGGCCTGCTCGGGGATGGCGCGCGGCGGGGCGGAGACGGGCTCGGCCGTGCCGCCGCCCAGCGCGCACCAGCCGCCGCCGGGCAGGGGCAGCAGGGGGGCGGGCTCAGCCATCCAGAAGGTTCTCGCCCAGATGCGCCATGCCGGGCGGGTGGCGGTCGGTGGGGCCGAGGCCCAGCACCCCGCCCGGCGCCAGCGCCGCGCGCAGCCGCGCCAGCAGCGCCTCCCGCGCCGGCTCCGTCAGGTAGATCAGCACGTTGCGGCAGAAGACCACGTCGAACTCGCCCGCCGCGCCGAGATCGAGGTGCAGGTTGGCGCGCCGGAAACGCGCCCGCGCGCGCAGGGCCGGCGCGGGCTGGCCGTTCGCGAAGTCGGGCAGCAGGGCAGGGGGCACCAGGGCCAGCGGGTCACCCAGGCCGGGTTCCAGCCGGCCCGATTGGGCGCGGGCCAAGGCGGGGCGGCAGAGGTCGAGGCCGAGCACCTCCACCGGCCAGTCGGGTGCCGCGGCGCGGGCCAGGGCGGCGAGGGTGAATGCCTCCTCGCCCGAGGCGCAGCCGGCCGAGAGCAGGCGCAGCGCCCGCCCCTCCGCCCGCGCGCGCGCGGCGATTCCGGGCAGCAACGCGCCAAGTGCGGCGCATTGCGCGGGGATGCGGAACAGCCGCGTCTCCTGCACCGTCACCGCATCGAGCAGCGCGGCCCAGGCCGGGTGGTCATGGTGTTCGGGGGCGGCGGCGCAGGCGGGCAGCAGCGCGGCGGCGGCCGCGAGCCGCCCCGCCAGCACGGGCGAGGGCGCGAGCCCCGCGATGCGCCCGACCGCCGCCATCACGCCCTCCGCCAGGTCGCCATCGGCCAGGCGGGCGGGCGCGGACATGGGCGGTCAGCCCGCCGCGGCGTCGGCCCGCGTGTCGTAGGCGGGGATGATCTTGTCGAAGCCGCTGATCTCGAAGACCTCGCGCACCGCGGGCTGCAGCCCGGCCACCGCGAAGCCATGGCCCGCCGCCTTGGCCTGCTTGGCCGCCTTGAGCAGCACGCGCAGCCCGGCCGAGGAGACGTAGCGCACCGCCGAGAGGTCCGCGATCACGGCCCCCTGGCCCAGCATCGCCAGCAGCTTCGCCTCGGCCGCCGCCGCCGTCGCGGTGTCGAGGCGGCCGTCGAGGATGGCCACCGCCTTTCCGCCTTCGCTGGTCTCGGTGATCTCCATGCGTGGTCGCTCCGTGTGATGCGGCGTTCCGCGAGGGCGGTGCCCAATGTCAGCCGCAGATTAATCCAAGAACCGCGCGGCGCGAAATCCGGCCCTTGATGGGAATGTTCAGTGGTCGCGGGGCAGCAGGCAGGTCAGGCGGTTGACGCCGCCCGCCCGTTCCCAGGCGGCGCCCCGCGTCATCTTCCGCAGCAGATGCAGGCCGAGCCCGCCCACCTCGCGCGAATCCACGCCCGCGCCGGTCGCGGCCTCGGGGGCGGCCAGCGGGTCGAATGCCGGGCCGTCATCCTCGAAGAGGATGGCCACGCCCGCCTCGGTGACCGTGGCGGTGAAGGCGAAGTAGCCCGCGCCCGTGCCGTGCATGACCACGTTCGCCGCCAGCTCCTCCGCGACGAGGGCGAGCCGCATGGCGAGCGCGGTGGGGATTTCGGCCTCCTCGGCGAAGGCTTCCACCTCGTCCAGCAGACGCGCCACCTCCTCCGTGCCGGGGGGCAGGCGCAGCGTCATGCGGGGCTGGTCCATGCGGGCGGGCCTCGTGTGGTTGGGGGGTGAGACTAGCCCCGCCGCCGCCCGCTGGGAAATCCTTGGCTTGACGCGGCGCGGGCTTCGGCGGCACCTCGGGCCAGGGAGGGCAAGCCCCTGATGTTTCTTTGCATTTTTATGACATGATGCCCAGGGCCGCTGCATAGCATGGACCTCACCGCCACCCTCCTGGGCGGGCTTGGCCTGTTCTTTTTGGGCGTGCGCGGCCTTTCGGGGCCGCTGGCCGCGCTGGCCGGGCCGCGCCTGCGGGCGGGGCTGGCCGGCGGCACGGGCTCGGCCGCGCTGCTGGGCCTGATGCTGGGCGGGCTGACGCAGAGCAGCAACGCCGTCACCTTCATCACCGCCTCCATGCGCGCCGCGGGTCTGCTGCCCCCGCACCGCGCCCTGCCGCTGCTGGCCTGGGCCAATGTCGGCACCGCGGGGCTGGTGCTGGTGGCCACCATGGATTTGCGCCTGGCCGCGCTGTGGGTGCTGTTCCTGGCCGGGGTGATGACCTTCCTGGACCGCGGGCCGGCGGCGGGCGGGCGTCGGGCGGGGGACGCGCAGGGGCGGCTGCGCCCGGCGCTGGCGGCACTGACCGGGCTGGGCCTGATGCTGCTGGGGCTTGGCCTGCTGCAGGCGGGTGCGGCCCCGCTGCGCGATGCGCCGGGGGTGCAGTGGCTGCTCGCCGCCACCGCGGGCATGGCCTGGCTGCTGGTGCCGCTGGGGGCGGGGCTGGTGCTGGTCACGCAATCCTCCTCCACCGTCTCCATCCTGCTGATCACGCTGCACGGGGCGGGGCTGGTCTCATTGGAGCAGGCGGCGCTGGGGATCTGCGGTGCGTCCTTCGGCTCGGGGCTGGCGGCCTGGCTGCTGGGGCGGGGGCTGCGCGGCTCGGCGCGGCAGGTGGTGTTGTTTCAACTTGTGTTGCGGACGTTGGGGGCCGCGATCTTCCTGGCGGCCCTGGCGCTGGAGATGGCCAGCGGCGCGCCCCTGGTCCTGGCCGCGACCGGCTGGCTGGCCGAGGGGGCCGCCACGCGGCTCGCCCTTCTCTTCCTGTGGCTGCAACTGGCCATGGCATTGCTGGCGCTCGTCCGGCCCGATGCCTGGGCGGGGCTGATGGCGCGCCTGGCCCCCGCCGACGCGCTGGAAGCCGCGGGCCAGCCCCGCTTCCTGCACGCCCAGGCGCTGGCCGACCCGCCCTCCGCCCTGCCGCTGGTGGCGGCCGAGCAGGCCCGGCTGCTGGCGCGGCTGCCCGGCACGCTGGGCCCCCTGCGCGGCGAGGCGGCGAACCCCGACGCCGCCGGCAGCCCCGCGCTGGAGGCGGCCATCGGCCATTTCCTGGCGGGGCTGCTGGCGCGCGAACTGGCGCCCGAGGACCTCACCGCCGCCGTCACCGCCCGCGCGCGGCTGGATGGGCTGGTCGCCCTGCGCGAGGCGGTGGAGGGCTTCGCGGAGGCGGGCGCGGAGCTGGCCCACCCGCGCGTGGCGCCCATGGCCGAGGCGCTGCACCTGCTGCTGGAGGAACTCTCCGCCCTCGCCCCCGGCGACGACCCCGCCTGGCTGGTGGAACTCGCCGCCGACCGGGGCGAGATGATGCAGCGCCTGCGCCGCGAGGCCGCCCAGGACGCGCCGGAGCCCATGTTCCGCCTGACCGGCCATTTCGAGCGCGCGGTGTGGTGGGTGCGGCGCCTTGCCTTGCTGGCGCGGGAGGCCGCTTGACAGCCTGGCGCGCGCGCGCCGACGCTTTCGCCACAATCACAACGGGGGGCGCGTCATGAATGACGGCATGCCGGCGCGCGCCGGCGAAGCGGAATTCGCCGAATACCTGGAGAATGTCCGCCGCCTGGTGGACGAGGTGCTGATCCCCGCCGAGCCCCGCCTGGAAGGCCAGGAAACCCTCCCCGAGGATTTGACGCAGCGCCTGCGCGAGATGGGCCTCTTCGGCATCTCCATCCCCACGCGCCATGGCGGGCTGGGCCTCAGCATGGAACAGCAGGTGCGCGTGATGCTGGAGGTGACGCGGGCCAGTTCCGTCTTCCGCGCGCGCTTCTCCACCACCATCGGCCTCGGCTCCCAGCCCATCCTCTACAATGGCAGCGAGGCGCAGCGCGCCGAATGGCTGCCCCGCATGGCGAGCGGCGAGGTCACCGCCGCCTTCTGCCTGACCGAACCCGAGGCCGGCAGCGATGCCGGCGGCGTGCGGACCACGGCCCGCCGTGAGGGCAGCGAGTATGTGCTGGACGGGGTGAAGCGCTACATCACCAATGCCCGCCAGGCCGATGTCTTCATCGTGATGGCGCGCACGGATCTGGAGACGCGCGACGCCTCCGGCATCTCGGCCTTCATCGTGCCCGCGGGCACGCCGGGCGTGAGCTGCGGCCCGGCGGACCGCAAGATGGGCCAGGATGGCAGCGCCACCTCCGAGGTCCTCTTCCAGGGCGTGCGCGTGCCGGCGGAGAACCTCATCGGCGGGCGCGAGGGCGGGGGCTTCAAGACCGCCATGCGCGGCATCAACCACGCGCGGCTGCACGTGGCCGTCACCTGCGCGGGCCAGGCCGAGCGGCTGATCCAGGAGACGCTGTTCCACGCCCGGAACCGCCGGCAGTTCGGCCAGGCCCTGGCCGAATTCCAGATGGTGCAGGGCCGCCTTGCCGACATGCGCGCCGAGACGCTCGCCGCGCGCAGCATGATCCTGGAGACGGCCCGCGCCTTCGACGCGGCGGGCGAGGCGCAGGGCCCCATCATCGCCGACATCGCCTGCTGCAAGCTCTTCGCCTCCGAGATGGTGGGGCGCGTCGCCGACCACGCCGTGCAGATCCATGGCGGCGCCGGCTACATGCGCGGCACGGCGGTGGAGCAATTGTTCCGCGATGTGCGGCTCTTCCGCATCTTCGAGGGCGCCTCGGACATCCAGCGCCTGCTGATCGCCCGCGACATGATCAAGGAGAGGAACGCAAGATGATGCGACGCCGCCATCTGCTCGCCGCGCCGGCTTTGCTGGCCGCGCCCGCGCTCGCGCAATCCTGGCCGCAGGGCCCGGTGCGGATCGTCTCGCCCTTCACGCCGGGCGGGGCGTCGGACCTCTCGGCCCGCTTCGTCGCCCAGGCGCTCGGCGCCGCCACGGGCGGCACCTTCCTGGTGGAGAACCGCACCGGCGCGGGCGGCAATCTCGGCATGGACCATGTGGCGCGCGGCCCGGCCGATGGCTCGGTCTTCGTGGTGGCCGCCGCCGCCGCGGCCATCAATCACAGCTACTACCGCAACATGCCCTTCGACCTGCTGCGGGACCTCGCACCCGTCACGGTCGTGATGATGGTGCCCAATGTGCTGTCGGTGCACCCAGGCTCGCCCGCGCGGGATGCGCGGGGCTTCGTGGACTGGGCGCGCGGGCAGTCGGGCGGCATCACCTATGGCTCGGCCGGCATCGGCACGGTGCCGCATCTGGCCATGGAGATGTTCTGCCGCCGCGCGGGCATCAGCGCGACCCATGTGCCCTTCCGGGGTTCCGCGCCGGCCGTGACGGAGCTGGTGGCGGGGCGGCTGCAGGCGGTGTTCGAGAACCTGCCGCCGCAATCGGGGCAGTTGCGGGCGGGCAGCATCCGGGGCCTCGGCATTTCCTCGACCGAGCCGCACCCGGACTTCGCCGACATCCGCCCCATCGGCGCGGCGCTGGGCTGGGAGGGTTTCGCGCCCGTGGCCTGGCAATCGCTGATGGCGCCGGCCGCCACCCCCGCGCCCATCATCGCGCGCGTGGCCGAGATCATCGCTGCCGCGCTGCGCCAGGAGGAACACGCGGCGCGGCTGCGCGCGGCCGGCGCCTTGCCCTCCGGCATGCCACCCGCCGAATTCCGCGACTTCCTGGCGCGCGAGGTCGCGACCTGGGGCGAGGCCGTGCGCGCCGCCAACATCAGGGCCGACGGATGACCCATTCCATTCAGACCCGCGCCTCGCGCCTGCTCGGCGTGCGCTATCCCATCGTGCAGGGGGGGCTGGCGCGCGTCGCCAAGGCGGAGCTGTGCGCGGCCGTCAGCGCGGCGGGGGGGCTGGGGCAGATCTCCACCGTGGGGCTGGCCGATGCCGAGGCGCTGCGCGCCGAAATCCGTCGCGCGCGGGCGCTCACCGACAAGCCCTTCGGCGTGAACTTCCCCCTCGGCCGGATGGACTTCACCGCCATGATGGAGGTGGCGCTGGAGGAGGGGGTGGCGGTCATCGCGCTCACCGCCGGCAACCCCGCGCCCTGGATCAAGCGCATTGATGGCCGCGCCAAGGTGCTGGTGCTGATCGCGGGGCCGGAACTGGCGAAGAAGGCCGAGGGCGCGGGCGCGGACCTCGTCGCCACCGTGGGCTATGAGGGCGGCGGGCATCTCGGCCGGGGCGACGAGACGACCATGGTGATGGTGCCGCGCGTGGTGCGCGCCGTGTCCATTCCCGTGCTGGCCTCGGGCGGCATCGCGGATGGGGCGGGGCTGCTGGCGGCGCTGGCGCTGGGGGCCGAGGGTGTCGAGATGGGCACCCGCTTCGTGGCCAGCGCCGAGGCCCACGCGCATGCGAACTACAAGCAGGCGCTGGTTTCGGCGGAGCCCATGGGCACCACCGTCATCAAGCGCTCGCTCGGCATGCCGGGGCGTGCTTTGCGCTCGGCCCACACCGAGGCCATCCTGGCCGCCGAGGCGGCGGGCGAGGACATCGTGCCCATGATCGCGGGCCCGCTGAACGCGCGCGGCGTGGACGATGGCGAGCTGGACCAGAGCTACCTCTGGGCCGGGCAATGCGTGGGGCTGATCGAGGGCGTGGAGCCCGCCGGCCTGATCGTGGAACGCATGGCGCGCGAGGCCGCGGAGGGCCTCGCGCGGATGAACCGGATGCTCGGCGCCTGATCGTCCCCGCCGTAGGCGGGGGCGTGAATCAGTCGCGTTGAAAAGTTAGCCGACCGGGTGAAGCGCCGGCTTGCCGGCCAGCACGGCGGCCAGATTGTCCAGCGAGCGGTGCCCCATGGCGTCGCGCACCTCGATGGTGGCGCTGCCCAGATGCGGCAGCAGCACCACGTTCTCCAGGCCGAAATAGCCCTCATGGACCACCGGCTCGCCGTCATACACGTCGAGGCCCGCGGCGCGGATGTGGCCGGACTTCAGGGCCGCCACCAGCGCCACATCGTCCACGCTGCCGCCGCGGCCGGAATTCACCACCAGGCTGCCGGGCTTCATCTGCGCCAGCCGCTCGGCGTTCAGCCATTTGCGCGTGGCATCCCCGCCCGGGACGTGCATGGAGATGACGTCAATGGTGGCGAGGAAGCCCGCGTCATTGTCGTGGAAGATGGCGCCCTGCTCCATCTCGGCCGGCAGGCGCTGCACATCGCGGTAATGGATTTCCATCTTGAGGCCGCGCGCCATGGCGGCGAGTTCCCGCCCGATGCGGCCCATGCCGAGGATGCCGAGCTTCTTGCCCTCCAGCGTGACACCCATCAGCTGCGTGGGCGCCCAGCCCTCCCATTTGCGGGCGCGCACCATGCGCTCGCCCTCGCCGGCGCGGCGGGCGGCCATGAGCATGAGGGTCAGCGCGGTTTCGGCCGTGGCGAAGGACAGCACCTCGGGCGTGTTCGTCACCGTGATGCCGCGCGCCTTCGCGGCGGGCACGTTGATATGGTCATAGCCTACGCTGAAGGTGGCGATGGCCTTCACACTGGCGGGGAGCGCCGCGATGGTCTCGGCATTCATCGGGTCGCCGGCCGCGCAGAGGATGCCGGCCGCACCGGCCTCGGCCGCACGGCGGGCGATCTCGGCGCCGTCGCGGAACCAGGGTTCGTCCTGCGGGTTGAGCCGCGCGTCGAACTCCGCGGCGGCGCGGGCCTCGATCGCCTGGGGCAGCTTGCGGGTCAGCAGCAGGACGGGCTTGGGCATGGTGAATTCCTGGTCAGTTCCGGTCTTGGCCCGCACCATAGCCGCTGGCCCCCGCCTTGCCAGAGGGGGCGCCATTGGGCAGGGTCCGGCACAGGTTCACGACAGGGGTTTTTCGCATGGATTTCGGGCTGGCAGGGCGTCGCGCGCTGGTGATGGGGGCCTCGAAAGGGCTGGGGCGGAGCATCGCGGAAGCGCTGGCGGCCGAGGGCGCCTCGCTCGTCATCACCGGCCGCGACCAGTCGAGCCTGGATGCCGCCTGCGCCGAACTCCGCGCCAAGGGCGCCAGCTTCGCCCAGGGCATCGTGGCCGATGTGGCGGACGCGGCGCAGATGGACGCGCTGGCCCAGGGGGCCACGGCCGCCATGGGCGGCGTGGACATCCTGGTGCAGAACCATGGCGGCCCGCCGCCCGGCCCGGCGCTGGAGGTCAGCGAGGAACTGCTGTCCACCTGGTTCCAGCGCATCGTCCTTTCGCCGGTTCGCCTCACCAACGCGCTGCTGCCCGGCATGCGCGAGCGCAAGTGGGGCCGCATCATCAATGTGGGCAGCACGGGCATGTTGCAGCCGCTTCCCAACATGGTGCTGAGCAACACGCTGCGCGCCTCGATCATGGGCTGGATGAAGACGCTCTCGGCCGAGGTGGCGCATGAGGGCATCACCTGCAACATCGTGGCCCCCGGCGCAATCCGCACCGACCGCAGCCTGGAAACCGCGGGCAGCCTGGCCGCGCGCCAGGGCAAGTCGGTGGACGACGTGATCGCGGAGCGTTCCAAGACCATCCCCGCCGGCCGCTACGGCCTGCCCGACGAATACGGCCCGCTGGTCGCTTTCCTGTGCAGCAACCAGGCCGCCTACATGACGGGCTGCGTGCTGCGCGTGGATGGCGGGATGGTGCGCGGGTGGTGAACACGTCTGTCAGACTTGCTGCCGATATCGGCGGCACCTTCACCGATGTCGCATTGGAAGCTCAGGACGCCGAAGGCGAGGCCACGCGCTGGACCGCCAAGGTCCTGACCACGCCGCACGCGCCCGAACTCGGCGTGCTGGAGGGCGTGCGCGTGGCGCTGGCCCGCGCCTCCCTCACCCCCGCCGACGTCACGCTCGTGATTCATGGCACCACGCTGGCCACCAATGCGCTGATCGAGCGCAAGGGGGCGAAGACGGCGCTGATCACCACCGAGGGCTTCCGCGACGTCCTGGCGCTGGGCAATGAGAGCCGCTACGACCAGTACGACCTCAACATCGAGCTGCCGCAGCCGCTGGTGCCGCGCCGCTGGCGCCTGCCGGTGGTGGAACGGCTGGACAACACCGGCAAGGTGCTGCGCCCGCTGGATGAGGCGAGCCTGCGCGCCCACATCCTCTTCCTGAAATCCGAGGGCATCGAGGCCATCGCGGTGGGCTTCCTGCACGGCTTCGTGAACCCCGCGCACGAACAGCGCGCGGCCGAAATCCTGCGCGCCGAACTGCCGGACGTGCCCGTCTCGCTGGCCAGCGAAGTCAGCCCCGAGATGCGCGAGTGGGAGCGGTTCAGCACCACCGTCGCCAACGCCTATGTGCAGCCCCTGATGGCCAGCTACCTCGGCCGGCTGGAGGCGGGGCTGCGCGAGATGGGTGTCGCGGCACCCCTGTTCCTGATGCTCTCGGGCGGCGGCCTGACCACGGTCGAGACCGCCGCGCGCTTCCCCATCCGCCTGGTGGAGAGCGGGCCCGCGGGCGGCGCCATCTTCTCGGCCTTCGTGGCGCGGCAGCGCGGATTGTCGAAGGTGCTGAGCTTCGACATGGGCGGCACCACCGCCAAGGTCTGCCTCATCGACGACTACGCGCCGCAGGCGAGCCGCACCTTCGAGGTGGCGCGCGTGGGCCGCTTCAAGCGCGGCTCCGGCCTGCCGCTGCGCATCCCCGTGATCGAGATGGTGGAGATCGGCGCGGGCGGCGGTTCGCTGGCCTCGCTCGACGCCATGGGTCGCATCCAGGTGGGGCCCGAAAGTGCCGGTGCCATGCCCGGCCCCGCCTGCTATGGCCGCGGCGGTACCAAGCCCGCGGTGACGGATGCGAACCTCACCCTCGGCCGCTATGACGCGGCGAGCTTCGCGGGCGGGTCGCTGGCGCTGAATGAAGCGGCGGCCGCCACCGCGCTGGACGCGCATGTGGGCGGCAAGCTGGGTCTGGAGCCCGGCATGGCGGCGCTGGGCGTGGTCGAGATGGTGGACGAGAACATGGCCAACGCCGCCCGCGTCCATGCCATCGAGAGCGCGAAGTCCTATGAGGGCCGCGCCATCATCGCCTTCGGCGGCGGCGGGCCCGTGCATGGGTATCGCGTGGCGGAGAAGATCGGCGTGAACCGGCTGCTGGTGCCCTCGGGCGCGGGCGTGGGTTCGGCCATCGGCTTCCTGCGCGCGCCCGTGGCCTATGAGGTGGTCAAAAGCCTCTACACCCGCTTCGCCCGCTTCGACCTGGACGGCGTGAACGCGCTGCTGGCGGCGATGAGCGCGGAGGCGTCGCAGGTCGTGGCCCAGGGCAGCTTCGGCGCGCCCACGACCGAAACGCGCATCGCCTATATGCGCTATGTGGGGCAGGGGCATGAGATCGCGGTGCCCATGCCCGTGCGGCCGCTGGTGCCCGCCGACATCGCCGACATCCGCGCGGCCTATGACGCCGAGTACACGCGCTTCTACGACCGGCCCGTTCCTGGTTCGGATGTGGAGGTGCTGAGCTTCGCCGTCACCGTCGCCACCGTGGTGGACCACGCCGACCCGGTGGCCGAGGTGATGGACGCCCCCGCGCCCGCGCCCATCCGCACCCAGCAGGTGCGCGACACCGCGACGGGCCAGGTGGCCGAGTGGGCCGTCTATGCGCGCGACGACATGGCACCTGGGGCGACCGTGCCCGGGCCCTGCATCGTGGTGGAGGATGAGACGTCCACGCTGGTGGGGCCGGGGTGGGCCTGCCGGATGGATGGCTTGGGATACCTGGAGCTGACCAAGGGAGACGCGGCATGAACGCCCTCGAAAAAATCCAGCGCCAGATCCAATGGAACCGCCTCATCGCGGTGGTCGAGGAACAGGCGCAGACCATGATCCGCACCGCCTTCAGCACCACGGTGCGCGAGGCGGGTGATCTTTCAGCCGGCATCTTCGACCTGGAAGGGCGCATGCTGGCCCAGGCCGTGACCGGCACGCCGGGCCATGTGAATTCCATGATGGAATCCGTGGGGCATTTCCTCGCGAAATTCCCCGCCGCCACCATGAAGCCCGGCGACCACTACATCACCAACGACCCCTGGCTCGGCACCGGGCACCTGCATGACCTGACGGTGGTGACACCCGCCTTCCGCAACGGCGCCATCGTGGGGCTCTTCGCCAACACCGCGCACATCATTGACATCGGCGGCCTCGGCATGGGGCCGGAGGGGCGTTCGGTCTTCGAGGAAGGCCTCTACATCCCCATCGTGAAGTGCTTCGACCAGGGCACGCCCAACGAGACCTTCTTCGACTTCATCCGCGTCGGCTCCCGCACGCCGGTGGAGCTGGAAGGCGACATCTACTCCCTCTGCGCCTGCAATGATGCGGGGGCGAAGCGCCTCGTCGAGATGATGGACGAGTACAAGATGGACAGCCTGGACGGGCTCGCCACCTTCATCTTCGACAGCAGCCTGGCCGCCACGCAGGAAGCGATCGCGGCCCTGCCGCGCGGCACCTTCCACGCCGAAATCCGCAGCGATGGCTATGAGGCGCCCGTCACGCTCAAGGCCGCCATGACGCTGCACGCGGACCGCATCGTGGTGGATTATGCCGGCACCTCGGGGCTCTCCACGCGCGGCATCAACGTGCCGCCCTCCTATTGCCGCGCCTATTCCTGCTTCGGGATCAAGTGCGTGGTAGCGCCCGAGATCCCCAACAACTGGGCCAGCCTCAAGCCCTTCGAGATGGTGATCCCGGAGGGCTGCATCCTCAACGCGCCGCGACCCTATCCGGTCAGTGTGCGGCACGTCATCGGCCAGCTCATCCCCGATCTGATGATGGGCTGCCTCAGCCATGCCGTGCCCGACCGCGTGAACGCCGAAGGTTCGTCGGCGCTATGGAACCCGCCCCTGCGCGGCGGCAGCCAGGTCAGCGGCCAGGCGGCCGAGACCGAGGATTTCGAGATCATCACCTTCAACTCCGGCGGCACCGGCGCGCGCCCCACGAAGGACGGGCTGGACGGCATCGCCTTCCCCTCCGGCGTGCGGACCATGCCGGTGGAGGCCACGGAGAACGTGGCCCCCGTCATCTTCTGGCGGAAGGAATTGCGGCCCGACAGCGCGGGTGCCGGCCGAACGCGCGGCGGCTTCGGGCAGGTCATGGAGATCGGCGCCAAGGGCGACGCCGAGTTCGCGGTTAACGCCATCTTCGACCGCGTGGCGAACGCGCCGAAGGGGCGCCTCGGCGGCGGGGAAGGGGCCAATGGCTGGGTCGGCCTCGACGACGCCAACGGCACCGTGCTCCGCACCAAGGGCTTCCAGGTGGTGCCCAAGGGCCGGCATCTGCTGCTGAAGCTGCCCGGCGGCGGCGGCATGGGCGATGCGAAGGCGCGCGACCCGGAACTGGTCGCGCGCGACGTGGCCGATGGGCTGGTCAGCCCGGCGGAGGCGAAGCGCCTTTACGGGTGGGGGGGCTGAGCCCCCCGCTCACCCCTTCGTCGGCCGGCGATAGGTGTTCCGCACCGTCTGCAGCAGCGCGTTGTTGTCCTCGCGGCTCACCACATAGATGAAGATGACCGCGAGCCGTCGGTCGCCGATGCAGCGGATGGCGATGCTGTCATCGCCGCGCCAGCCGAACACCGTCTGGCGGTCATTGGAGATGCTGCCGCGGAAGCCCGCCTGCCGCGTGGCCTCCACGCCGGTGTTGAGGCAGGCATCCTGCCCGTCGCTGATGGCTTCCCAGGCGGTGGTCACGGTCGCGGCCTGGACCGTGCCGATGCCGATGCCGGCGGCCAGCGCGAGGCCCAGCATCCAGTTGCGCGGCTTCATCATGGCTTCTCCCTCGATGTCCCGGGGCGAAGGGTGCCGCCCCCGGTCGCCAGTATGGCAGAAGGGGACGGGCTGAAAACGCTTGACCCCAGAAATTTCCTCCTAATGAATTTCCGGCTCTTCCACCGGTTCGGCGCCGCGCTCCAGGAAATCCATGTCGCAACCGGTGTCCGCCTGGCGCACATGGGCCTGGTAGAGCCCCGTCCAGCCGCGCGCCTGCACGGGCTTGCGCGGCGTGAAGCCGGCGCGGCGGGCTTCGAGTTCGGCCGCCTCCACCAGCAGGTCCAGCCGCCGCCCCTCCACGTCGAGCCGGATCATGTCGCCGTCGCGCACAAGTGCCAGCGGCCCGCCCAGCGCCGCCTCGGGCGCGACGTGCAGCACGCAGGTGCCATAGCTGGTGCCCGACATGCGGGCGTCCGAGACGCGCACCATGTCGCGCACGCCCAGCGCCAGCAGCTTCTTCGGGATGGGCAGCATGCCCCATTCGGGGAAGCCGGGGCCCCCCACGGGGCCGGCATTCTTCAGCACCAGCACGCTGTCCGGCGTCACCTCCAGCGCGGGGTCGTCCAGCCGCGCGTCGAGGTCGTTGTAGTCCTCGAACACCACCGCGGGGCCGGTGTGGAAGAGCTTCTCGGGGCTGGCGGCACTCTGCTTGATGACCGCGCCATCAGGGGCCAGCGAACCGCGCAGCACCACCACGCCGCCATTGGGGTGCAGCGGGTTGTCGAGGGCGCGGATCACGTCGCGGTCGAACACCTCGGCCCCTTCCAGCTGCGCGCCCAGCGTGCCGTTCACCGTGATGGCATCCAGCGCCAGGTGTGGCGCCAGGGTCGCGAGGAAGCCCCGGCTGCCCCCGGCATAGAAGAAGTCCTCCATCAGGTAACGGTCGCCATTGGGGCGCAAATTCGCGATCAGCGGCACGCGCGCGCTGATGGCATCAAACCGCTCCAGGTCCATCGCAATGCCCGCCCGCCGCGCGATGGCGACGAGGTGCGGGATGGCGTTGGTGGAGCCGCCGAAGGCCATGGTCGCCGCCACCGCATTGTCCAGGCTGCGCTGGTCCAGCAGGCGGGTGATGGTGAGGTCTTCCCACACCATCTCCACGATGCGGCTGCCCGCCGCCGCCGCCATGCGCGGATGGGCGCTGTCCACGGCGGGGATGCTGCCGGCCCCCGGCAGGGTCAGCCCCAGCGCCTCGGCGGCCAGCGCCATGGTGCTGGCCGTGCCCGCCGTCATGCAGGTGCCGGCGGAGCGGGAAAGCCCCGCCTCCATCTCGTTCCAGTCGGATTGCGCGATCGTGCCCGCGCGCAGTTCCGAATAATACTTCCACACATCGCTGCCCGAACCGAGCTTCCGCCCGCGCCAGTTGCCGCTCAGCATCGGCCCGGCCGGCACATAGATGGCCGGCAGCCCCATGCTGATGGCGCCCATGATCAGCGCGGGGCCGGTCTTGTCGCAGCCGCCCATCAGCACGAGGCCATCCAGCGGCAGGCTGCGCGCAATCTCCTCCGTCTCCATCGCCAGGAAGTTGCGGTAGAGCATGGTGGAGGGCTTCTGGAACACCTCCGGCAGCGCCATCGCCGGGATTTCCACGGGGAAGCCCCCCGCCGCCCAGACGCCGCGCTTCACATCCTGCGCGCGCTCGCGGAAATGGCCGTGGCAATGCATCAGGTCGGACCAGGTGTTGATCACCCCGATCACCGGCCTTCCGCGGAATTCCTGCGGCCCGAAGCCCAGTTGCAGAAGTCGCGAACGGTGGTTGGCCGAGCGCATGGTCTCGACGCCGAACCAGCGATGGCTGCGGAGGTCCTCGGGCCGCTTGCGCATCAGCGGGGCGCCATGCGGATGGCGCCGTCGAGGCGGATGGTCTCGCCGTTCAGGTAGCCGTTTTCCACGATCATCATCGCGAGCTTGCCATACTCATCCGGGTTGCCCAGCCGATGTGGGTTCGGCACCGTCTGCGCCAGCGACTGCTTGATGGGGTCCGCCAGCCTTTGCAGCATGGGCGTGTCGAAGATGCCCGGCGCGATGGTGCAGACGCGGATGGACTTGCTCGCCAGGTCGCGCGCCGCGCAGATGGTGAAGCCGATGACGCCCGCCTTGGACGACGCATAGGGGATCTGCCCGATCTGCCCCTCATAGCCGGCCACGGACGCGGTCAGGATGCACACGCCGCGCTCGCCATCCGCCATCGCCTCGGTCTTGGCCATCGCCGCGGCGGCCAGGCGCACCGCGTTGAAGGTGCCCGTCAGGTTCACGCGGATGATGTTCTCGAAATGCGCGAGGCTGCCCGGCGTGCCGTCGCGCTCCAGGATGCGCAGCGCGCCGCCACGGCCCGCGCAATGCACCAGCACGCGCACGGGGCCCATCGTCTCGGCCTGCGCCACGGCCGCCTGCATGGTCGCCTCGTCGGTCACGTCGGCGGCGGCGAACCGGCCGCCCAGCTCCTTGGCCACGGCCTCACCATTGCTGGTCTCGAGATCCACGATCATGACCTTGGCGCCCTTGGCCGCCAGCCGCCTGGCACTGGCCAGTCCGAGCCCGGAGGCGCCCCCCGTCACGATCGCGACGGCACCCTGAACATCCATGCGTCTTCTCCCGAATTGCAGGCGCAGCGCACCACTTCCCCTTGCTTGACGCAAGCCGCCGCCCTCACGACCATGCCATGAAACAACATGAGGAACGTCCATGCCGCTGCTCGCCGAACGCGCCGCGCGCACGCCGGACAAGCTGGCCGCCATCTTTCCGGATTCGGGCGAGGCGCTGACCTTCCGCGAGCTCGACACCCGGGCGAACCAGGCGGCGCATGGGTTCATCGCCCTTGGCCTGGAGCCCGGCCAGGGCATCGCCCTGCTGCTGGAAAACGGGCCGGACTTCCTCATCCTGACCTATGGCGCGAAGCGGGCGGGGCTGATGGTCACGCCGCTCTCCATCCACCTGCGCCCCAACGAGGTCGCGCATGTATTGCGCGATTCGGGCGCGGCGCTGCTGGTGGCGAGCGCCTCCCTCGCCACGCTGGCCGGCGCGCTGGACCTGGGCGGCATCGCGCACCGCTATGCCGCGGGCGGCGCGCTGCCCGGCTTCGCGCCGCTGGCCGAACTGCTGGAGGGCAACCCGACCACCTGGCCGGGCGCAAGGCCGATCGGGCGGGAGTTCCTTTATTCGTCGGGCACCACGGGCCTGCCCAAGGGCATCCGCCGCCCCCTCATTCCCTACGAGGACCGGCACAAGTCCGAATTCGACATGACGTGGAAGGGTTTCTACGGCTTCGACGAGACCACGGTGTATCTCTCGCCCGCGCCGCTCTATCACGCCGCGCCCAATCGCTATGTCCAGCGCGCCATGGACCATGGCGGCACCGCCGTCATCCTGAGGAAGTTCGACGCCGAGCGCTGCCTGCGCCTGATCGCGCGGCACCGCGTCACCCACAGCCAATGGGTGCCCACCATGTTCGTGCGGCTGCTGGCCCTGCCGGAGGCCGTCCGCGCCAACCATGACCTCTCCAGCCACCGCTGCGCCATCCACGCCGCCGCGCCATGCCCCGTGCCCGTCAAGCGCGCGATGATCGAGTGGTGGGGCCCCATTATCCGCGAGTACTACGCGGGCAGCGAGGGCATCGGCACCTGCTTCATCGACAGCGAGACCTGGCTGCACAAGCCCGGCTCCGTCGGCCGCCCGGCCTATGGCAAGGTCCATATCCTCGACGATGAAGGGCGGGAGTTGCCGCCGGGCGAGACCGGCCGCATCTGGTTCGAGGGCGGCCCCCGCTTCGCCTACCACAATGACACTGACAAGACCGCCCAGGCCTACAACGACCGCGGCTGGGCCAGCCTGCATGACCTGGGCTGGCTGGACGAGGACGGCTTCCTCTTCCTCTCCGACCGCCGCGCGGACCTGATCCTGTCCGGCGGCGTCAACGTCTATCCCGCCGAGATCGAGGCCGTCCTCCTCACCCATCCCGAGGTGAGCGAGGCCGCCGTCATCGGCGTGAAGGACGAGGAGTTCGGCGAACGCCCGCGCGCCCTGATCGTGCCGCGCCATCCGCCCGGCACCGATGCCCTGGCGCAAGACCTGCTGGCGCTGTGCAAGCGCGAGCTGGCCGGCCCCAAGCAGCCGCGCGCCGTGGAGTTCCTCGACGAGCTCCCGCGCAGCGAGGCGGGCAAGCTGCTCCGCCGCGTGCTCAAGGAACGCTACCTGTAGCGCGTGGGGGCAGCGCTACGCGCGCTGCGCCTTGTCCGCCGCGTTGCGCGCCTTGATGCGTTCGCGCGCCTCGTTCCATTCGGCATCGCCCCAGGCCAGGTATTCCGTGTAGGACCCCGCGCCATTGGCCAGCCACTGCCCGCCATCGAGTGCCACGGTCTGGCCCGTGATCCAGCCCGCGCCGTCGCTCAGCAGGAAGCCAGCCAGGCGGCCGATATCCTCGGGCGTGCCGGTGCGGCCCAGCGGGTTGCGCGCGTTCCACTTGGCGGCCGGGTCGTTCTCGCCGGGGCGGATGCGGGCGAGCATGCCTTCGGTCGGGATGAGGCCAGGCGCGATGCCGTTCAGCCTGATGCCATGCCGCCCCCACTCGATGGCGAGCGACTTCGTCATGGCGTCCAGCCCCGCCTTGGACATGGCGGACGGCACCACGAAGGGCGACCCCGTCCAGATCCAGGTGACGAGGATGGTGACGATGGCACCCCCCGTGCCCTCGGCGATCCAGCGCTTGCCCAGCGCATGGGTGACGTGGAAGGTCCCGTTGAAGACGATGTCCGAGACGGCGCGGAAGCCGCGATGCGACAGGTCCTCGGTGCGGGAGATGAAGTTGCCCGCCGCGTTGTTGATCAGCCGCGTGGGCCCGTGCCCGGCCGCGAAGCTGGCCGCGATGGCGGCCTCGACGGCATCGGCGTCCTTGATGTCCACCGCCTGGAAGCGCGCGCGGCCGGGGTGGGCGGCGTTGAGCTCGGCGCAGGCGGCTTCGAGCACCGGCGCGCGCCTTCCCCAGATCTCCACCTCCGCGCCATGGGTCAGCAGGAACTCGGCCATCATCCGGCCGAGCCCCGACCCGCCCCCGGTGACGAGGACGCGCTGCCCCGCCATGAAGTCGGGCGCGAACATCACATCCTGAGCCCCAGGCGCGTCACCCGCGCCTCTTCCTCATCGGTCGTGCGGGCCATGAAGGCTGCGTAGTCAGCGGTGTTGAGGTATTCGAGCGGCATGTCGATCCGCTCCAGGGTCGCCAGGTGCGCGGGGTCGTGCAGCGCCGCGCGGAAGCCCTCGTGCAGGCGATGGACGATCTCGGGGTTCATGCCGCGCGGCCCCACCAGCCCATAGGGCGAGGTGACGACCATGTTCTCGTAGCCCAGCTCGGTCAGCGTCGGCACGTCGGGGATCTTGGCCGAGCGTTCGCGCGACCAGACGTTCAAGGCCCGCATCCGCCCCTGCGCGATGAGGGTGAGCGGCCCCGAACCCGTCGCCGCCGCCTCGATATGCCCGCCCAGGATGTTGGGCGTGCTGTCGGCCTCGCCGCGGAAGGGGACGTGGATGACGTCCAGGTTCTCGCGCTGCGCGATGTCCACCAGCGTCAAATGCGGGGTGCCATTGGCGCCGGTATTGCCCCAGCGCACCTCGCCCGGGCGGCGGCGGCAATCGGCCAGCAGGTCCGCCCAGCTCTGGTAGGGGCTGTCCTGGCGCACGCACATCATGAACAGGTAGCCCGTCAGGTGGATGATGGGCGTGAAGTCGGTACGTGGGTTGAAGGCCATGCGCTGCATGAAGGGCAGGCGCAGCGCGGGCAGGGGAAGCTGCGCGATGGTGTAGCCATCGGGCGGCGTCCGCAGCATGGCGGCCGCCGAAAGCGTGGCGCCCGCCCCCGGCCGGTTTTCCGTGATGACGTTCACGCCGAAGGCGCGCGTGGCGGCCTCGGCGAAGGCGCGCATCTGGATGTCGGTCGAACCACCCGGCGGGAAGGGCACCAGCAGGGTGATGGGCCGGCTGGGGAAGCTCTGCGCGGCGGCGAGGCCGGGGGCGAAGGCCGGCGCGGCGAGGCCGGCCAGCAGCAGGTTGCGACGGTTCATCTGGCGCCTCCTCAACCGCGCAGGCCGAGGCGCGTCACGCGGGCCTCTTCCTCGTTCACGGTGCGCTGGATGAAGGCGCCGTAGTCGGCGGGGTTCAGGTATTCCACCGGCATGTCCAGGCGCTCCAGCGTGGCCAGGTGCGCGGGGTCGTTCAGCGCGGTGCGGAAGCCCTGGTGCAGCTTCTCCACAATCTCGGGATCCATGCCCGCGGGGCCGACCAAGCCATAGGGCGAGGTGATGACCATGTCCTGGAAGCCCAGTTCGATCAGTGTCGGCACATCGGGGATGCGGCGCGAGCGTTCGCGCGTCCAGACGTTCAGCGCGCGCAGCCGCCCCTCGGTGATGAGCTGCAGCGGCCCCGAGCCGCTGGCGGTGGCTTCGATATGGCCACCCAGCAGGGCCGGGATGGCATCGCCCTCGCCCCGGAAGGGAACGTGGATGATCTCGATGTTGGACCGCGTGGCGATGTCGATATTGGCCAGATGCGGCGTGCCATTGGCGCCGGTGTTGCCGATGCGGACCTCGCCCGGGCGGCGCCGCGCATCGGCCACCAGGTCGGCCCATGTGCGGTAGGGGCTGTCGCCGCGCACGCACATGATGAAGAGATAGCCCGTCAGGTGCATGATGGGCGTGAAGTCGGTGCGCGGGTTGAAGGCCATGCGCTGCATGAAGGGCAGGCGCATGGCCGGCAGCGGGAACTGCGCGATGGTGTAGCCATCGGGCCGCGCGCGCGCGACCGTCGAGGCCGAGAGCGTGGCGCCGGCCCCCGGCCGGTTTTCCGTGATGACGTTCACGCCGAAGGCGCGCGTCGCGGCCTCGGCGAAGCTGCGCATCTGGATGTCGGTGGCCCCCCCTGGCGGGAAGGGCACCAGCAGCGTGATGGGGCGGCTGGGGAAGGATTGCGCGGCGGCGAGGCCGGGGGCGAAGGCCGGGGCGGCCAGCCCCGCCAGCAGCAGCTTGCGACGGTTCATGTGACGTTCTCCCTGTAGGTTCTTTTCGTTCTTACAGCGTGCGCGCGATGATCTCTCGCATCACCTCGGAGGAGCCGCCGTAGATCCGGCCCACCCGCGCATCGGCCCAGGCGCGGCCGATCTCGTATTCGGCCATGTAGCCATAGCCGCCATGCATCTGCAGGAAATCATCCAGCAGCCGGTTCTGCATCTCGGTGCCCAGCAGCTTCACCGCCGCCGCCTCCTCCGCCGAAAGCTCGCCCTTCATGTGGCGGGCGATGCAGTCGTCCAGATAGACGCGGAACATGCCGATCTCGGCCTTGGCCTGGGCCAGCTTGAAGCGGTGCACCTGGAAGTCGAACACCGTCTGGCCGAAGATCTGCCGCTGCTTGGTGTATTCGATGGTCTTCTCCAGCATGGTCTCCATGCTGATGCCGCAGCGCACGGCGATGATCAGCCGCTCCTGCGGCAGCTGGTGCATCAGCTGGCGGAAGCCCATGTTCAGCTCGCCCAGCAGGTTGGCGGCGGGCACGCGCACATCCTCGAAGAACAGCTCGCTCGTGTCCTGGGCGTGCATGCCGATCTTCTCGAGGTTGCGGCCGCGGGTGAAGCCGGGCGTGCCCTCCTCCACGCAGATCAGCGACATGCCGCGCCGCCCGGCTTCCGGATCCGTGCGGCAGACCACGATGACCAGGCCCGCATTCTGCCCGTTCGAGATGAAGGTCTTGGACCCGTTGATGACCCACTCATCGCCATCGCGCACGGCGGAGGTGCGCACGGCCTTGAGGTCGCTGCCCATGCCCGGCTCGGTCATGGCGATGGCACCGATCATCTCGCCCGAGACCATCTTCGGCAGCCATTCCGCGCGCTTCTCCGGCGTGGCGTAGTGCTGGATATAGGGCACCACGATGTCCGAATGCAGTTGGAAGGCCACGCCCGAGGCGTTCACGCGGGCCAGCTCCTCCAGCACGATGCAGGCATGGCCGAAATCCCCGCCCGCGCCGCCCAGCTCCTCGGGCAGCATGGTGCAGAGCAGGCCCTGCTCGCCCGCGCGGCGCCAGAGTTCGCGCGGCACCACGCCCGCATGTTCCCAGTCGCGGTGGTGCGGCGCGACCTCCCGCTCCACGAAGCGGCGCACCTGGTCGCGGAACATCTCGTGCTCGGTCGAGAAGATGGTCCGGGCCCGGAAGGGGCGCGCGGCGGCGGCGTTGGTGTCCATGGACGTTCTCCGGGTTTCTTGGCCGCGAGGCTAGCGCGCGGGCGCGGCGGGCGCGAGGGCTTCGATTTCGTCCGGCGCGAAGCCGAATTCCGCCAGCACCTCCCGGCTGTGCTCGCCCTTCAGCGCCGGCGGCGCGCCCATCTCCGCCGGCGTGCGCGAGAAGCGCGGCGCGGGGGCGGGCTGCACGGCGCCATCCCACTCCACGAAGGTGCCGCGGGCCGCGTTGTGCGGGTGGGCGGGCGCCTCCTCCATGGAGAGGATGGGCGCCACGCAGCCATCGCTGTCCGCGAACACCGCCGCCCATTCGTCGCGCGTGCGGGCGCGGAAGGCCTCGGCCAGAATCGCCTTGTGTTCGGCCCAGCGGGCGGGGCTCATCCGGTCGTCGAAACGGGCGGGGTCGAGGCCCATGCGCGCCAGCATCTCCGCGAAGAATTGCGGCTCGATGGCGCCGACGGCCACGAAGCCCCCGCAGGCGCATTCATAGCTGTCATAGAAGCTGGCCGCGCCGTCGAGGAAATTGGCGCCGCGCTTGGCACCCCAGCGCCCGCGCGCCTTCATGCCGAAGATGGGCGCCATCAGCAGGGCCGCGCCATCCACCATGGCGGCGTCCACCACCTGGCCCTCGCCGCTGGTGGCCCGCTCCACCAGGGCCGCCATGATGCCCATGGCGAGCAGCATGCCGCCGCCGCCGTAATCGCCCACCAGGTTCAGCGGCGGGGCAGGGGGCTCGCCCGCCCGGCCCATCGCGTGCAGCGCGCCCGTCAGCGCGATGTAGTTGATGTCATGGCCCGCCAGCTTGGCCATGGGCCCGTCCTGCCCCCAGCCCGTCATGCGGCCATAGACCAGGCGCGGGTTGCGGCCGCGCACCGCCTCGGGGCCGAGGCCCAGACGCTCCATGACGCCGGGCCGGAAGCCCTCGATCAGCACGTCGGATTGTTCCGCCAAGCGCAGCACGGCCTCCACCGCCTTCGGGTTCTTGAGGTCCAGCGCGAGGGAGCGGCGGCCGCGCATCACCACGTCGCGCCGGTCGCCGGGCGGGCCGTCGGGGCGTTCGACGCGGATCACCGTGGCGCCCAAGTCGGCCAGCAGCATGGCGCAGAAGGGGCCGGGGCCGATGCCCGCCATTTCCAGCACCTTCACCCCGCGCAATGGACCCATGTCGTTTCTCTCCTCCTAGGTGGCGCCGAGGGCGCGTGGGTTGCTGATGGCGCAGCGCAGCCGGGCGAGGCGGCGCAGCAGGGCGCGCACCTCCTCCCGCCGCGCGGTGCCGTTGCGGATTTCGGTGGCCAACGCCGCGAGGTCCACCTCGAAGCCCGGCGCCACGCCGATGGCACGCGAGGCGATGGCGATGGCATTGGCCGCCATCCGCGCCTCGTAGTGCAGGGCGGGCGGCAGGGCGGGCAGCAGCTTGCCCAGCAGCGCCTCGCGCGCGGTGGCGAGGAGGTCGGCGGCGTCCGGTGCCTCCAGCAGCGGCGAGGGCGCGTGGCGCGGCACGGCTTCCGGTGCAGTCGGCTGCACCGCAACACCCTCCAGCCCGTCCACCTGCGCCAGGATGTCGAGTTCCAGCTCGGGCACGATCTGCGCCGTCAGCGCCAGCTCCAGCCCGCGCTCGCGCCCCGAGAGATGCCGCGCGCCCTGGTCCGCCGCGATCACCGCCCAGCGGAGGGTCGCGGCCAGCTCCCAGAAGGGCAGGCGGTCGGGGTCGGGCGGGGCGGCCGCCTCGGCATATCCCGCGAGGAAGGCGGCGCGGGAGCCCAGCCCCCCCGCCTCCAGCGCGCGGTTGCCGAAGCGCCAGCAGGGCGCGCAAAACCAGCCCAGATCGGCATGCGGGTCGCCCCAGGCGGCGAATTCCCAGTCGAGCACCGCCGTCAGCCGGCCGCCCTCCACCATCAGGTTGCCGGTGCGGAAGTCATTGTGGTTCAGCACGGGCGGCAGGGGCGGCGGCGCGTGGCGGGAGAGCGCCTCCAGCCCCCATTCCAGCACAGGGCGCGGCGTGCCGGCGGCGTTCAGCCGCGCGCGCATCGCGGCCACGAAGGCCTGGGCGGGGTCGGCGGGCGGTGCGCCCAGGAAGGCGAGGTCCGTGCGCGGCGGCGTGATGCGATGGATGCGCGCCAACTCGCGCCCGAGTGCCCTCACCAGCGCGTCATCGCCGCCCTTCGCCGCCGCTTCCTTGGCCAGCTTGTGCGCCGTCGCACGCCCGGCCACGCGGCGCATCACGAAGAAGGGGGCACCCAGCACCGAGCTGTCGGCGCAGGCGAAGAGGGGTTCGGGCACCGTCACACCCGCCGCATGCGCCGCCTGGAACAGCGCGAACTCCTCCAGCCGCGGCAGCGAGACGGCGAGGGTGGCGGCATTGTCCGTCCGCAGCACCCACTCTTCCGGCGCGCCGCCGCGCGTGACGGCCAGCAGCCAGTTCTGCTGGATCGCACCCCCCGTCAGCAGCGAGGCCGCGCGGATGGCAACAGGCGCACCCGCCGCCTGGCTCAGCCAGGCGCCAAGCCGCGCCTCATCCATGGGTGCGCCAGCCGAAGTAGTCACCGCCCTCGCGGCGGAGGAAGTTGGCGATCACCATGCGGTGCACCTCGGAGGCGCCATCCACCAGCCGCGCCTGGCGGGCATAGCGGTAGATCCACTCCACGATCGTGTCCTTGGAGTAGCCGCGGGCCCCCAGCAATTGCAGCGCGGTGTCGGCCGCGCGGTGCAACGCGTCGGCGGCGACGATTTTGGCGGTGCTGATCTCCTTGCGCGCGAAATCGCCCTGGTCGAGCTTCCAGGCCGCGCGCATGGTCAGCATCCGCGAGATGTCGAGCTGCATCGCCGCCTCGCCCACCATCATCTGGATGCTCTCCTTGTCGGCGAGCTTCTGGCCGAAGGCGTGGCGCTGCTCGATGCGCGCCATGGCGATTTCCAGCGCGCGGCGGCCGAGGCCCGTCCAGCGCATGCAGTGTGTGAGACGTGCCGGGCCAAGCCGGATCTGCGTGAGCTTCAAGCCATCGCCCACGCCCATCACCACATTCTCGTCCGGGATTTCGAGCCCGTCGAAGGTGATCTCGCAATGCCCGCCATGTTCCTCCGGGCCCATGATCGGGATGCGCCGCTCGATCTTCCAGCCGGGCTGGTCGGCGTGGAAGAGGAAGGCGGTGAGGCCCTTGCGCGCGTCGTCGCTGGTGCGCGCCATCACGATGAAATGCTTGCTCTCGCCCGCGCCGGTGATGAACCACTTGCGGCCGTAAATGCGCCAGCGGTCATTGCCCACGCGCTCGGCGCGCGTCAGCGTCATGCCAGGGTCGCTGCCCGCGCCCTCGGGCTCGGTCATGGCGAAGCTGGACTGCACCTCGCCCCGCACCACCGGCATCATCCACCATTCCTTCTGGTGCGGCGTGCCGACCTTGTTCATCACCATCATGTTGCCGTCATCGGGGGCGGCGGAGTTGAAGCAGACGGGGCCGAAGATGGAGCGGTTCATCTCCTCGTAGCAGGCGGCCATGCCGGTGAAGGGCAGGCCCTGGCCGCCGATCTCCTCGGGCAGTTGCAGGCACCAGAGGCCCGCCGCCTTCACCTCCGCGCGCAGCGTCTTCAGCAGCGCGGGCGCGATGTTCTCATGCTCGTCGTAATTCGCGCGGTCGGCCTCCAGCGGAATCAGCCGGTCCTGCACGAAGGCGCGCACGGCCTGGCGCTTGGCTTCGCTGCGGGGGTCGAGGGTGAAGTCCATGTGTCGCCGTCCTAATGTTTTACGGGCATCTTCACGCACCGGGCCGCCATCGGCCCGGCGCGATCTGCCCTAAAGTGGGTTCACGGAATGCCCGCCATCCACCGTCACCACGCTGCCCGTCATGTGGCGGCCGGCGTCGGAGGCGAGCAGCAGCAGCGGGCCGCTGAGGTCGTCAGGGTTGCCCAGGCGCCGCTGCGGGATGCGCTTGACCATGGCCTGCCCGGCCTCGGTCGCGAAGAATTCGGCGTTGATGTCGGAGGCGATGTAGCCGGGTGCGATCGCGTTCACGCGGATGTTGTGCCGCGCCAGTTCCACCGCCATCTGCCGCGTGAGATGCACCAGCCCCGCCTTGGCCGCCGTATAGCCCGCGACACCTGGAATGATCCGCGCCCCCAGCACCGAGGCGATGTTGATGATGGCGCCACCCGTCTTCGCCGCCGCCATGCGCCGCGCCGCCTCCTGCCCCACCAGGAAGGCGCCGCGCAGGTTCACGTCCAGCACGCGGTCGAAATCCTCCAGGGAATGCTCCAGGAAGCCGCGCGTGGCGGCGATGCCGGCATTGTTCACCAATATGTCCACGCGCCCCGCCGCGTCGAAGGCGGGTGCCACGCTCTCCGGCGCCTGCACGTCGAGCGCCACCACGGTGGCGCCGAGTTCCTCAGCCAGCGCCGCGCAGGCCTCGGGGCGGCGCGCGGCCAGCACAACCTCCGCCCCCGCGCCGCGCAGCACGCGGGCGAAATGCGCGCCCAGCAGGCCGCTCGCCCCCGTCACCAGCGCGCGCTTGCCGTTCAATGCGAACATGGCCGCCCCTCCCCATCGCTCCGGGGAGGTTTGGCCGCTCGGCGCGTGAGGTCAAGCTGGCTTCAGCGCGGGATGCGTTCGGCGATGGGCGCCCAGACCTCCACCTCGCGCGCCACATGGCGGGCGGCGGCGGCGGGGGTGGCGTCGGGCCAGGGCTCCACATTGGCGCCGCGCAGCTTTTCGAGGGTCGCGGGGTCGCGCAGCACGCGGGCGGCGGTCTCGGTCAGGATGCGCTTGGCGTCCTCCGGCGCGCCGGGTCGCAGGAACAGCACCTGCCAGGCCACCAGCGCATAGCCGGGCAGGGCGGTGGCGATGGGCGGCAGGTTGGGCACCAGCGCCGACGGCCCCTCGCTCGTCACCGCGATGGCGCGCAGGCGCCCGTCGCGGATCAGCGGCATCATCAGCGTGGGGCTGTCGATGGACAGCTGCATGCGCCCGGCCAGCAGGTCCGCCACCGCCTGGGCCGCGGTGCGATAGGGCACCAGGGTGAAGCTCGTCCCCGACAATTGCTGGAACAGCGCGCCCGCCATGTAGTTCGTGGCGCCGGGCGCGGCCGTGCCGAAATTCGCGCGCTCGCCCTGGGCGCGCAGCCAGGTGAGCAGGCTGGGCAGGTCATTCGCCGGCACGTCGGGGTGCACGGCCAAGACGAAAGGCTGCTGCGCGACGAGCGAGATGGGCTCGAAGTCGCGGATCGGGTGGTGCGGGAAGTTCGGGTCTATCGCCTGCATCACCGGGTGGTTGTTGGTGCCGATGAAGACGGTGTAGCCGTCATTGGGCAGGCGGTGGAAACCCGCGGCACCCACGCGGCTGCCCGCGCCCACCAGGTTCTCGGGCACCACGGGCTGGCCGAGCGCGGCTTGCAGCGCCTCCGCCATCACGCGGCCCACGATGTCGGTCACGCCGCCCACGCCGACCGGGATCAGCATGCGAAGGGGGCGGTTGGGAAAGGCCCCCTGCGCGCGCGCGAGGCCGGGCAGGGCAAGTGCCGCGCCGGCGCCCAGCAGTGAACGACGGGAAGAATGCGGAAGCGGCATGGATCAGTTCCTCATCTTGCGTTTCGGCGTGCCTGGGCGACACTAACCCCATGAGCACGCTGCGCCAGATCAATCTGCAAGAACCATTCCGCGCATTGTTTTATGCGCCCTACTATGCCGCGCTCGCGCGCGATGCCTATGCGGCGGAAGGTGTCACGGTGCGCGTGCTGCCGGGCGAGGTGCCCTCGCTCGCGAAGGACAGCGTGCTGGGCGGGGCCGCGCATCTCGCCTGGGGTGGGCCCATGCGCATCCTGCTCGCGCATGACGCCGACCCTGCCTGCCCGCTGCGCAACTTCGGCGCGGCCATATTGGGCGATCCCTTCCTGCTGGTGGGCCGCGAACCACGCCCAGGCTTCACGCTGCGTGACCTGGCGGGGATGACGCTCGGCACCGTGGCCGAGGTGCCGACACCCTGGTGGGCCTTGCAGGAGGATGTGCGCCAGGCGGGCGTTGATCCCACCACGCTGAGCCGCGTCACCGACCGTTCCATGGCCGAGAACGCGGCGGCGGTGGCGGAAGGCCGCCTCGATGTCGCGCAGCTCTTCGAGCCGCTGGTGTCGCAGATGGAAATGGCGGGCACGGGCCATGTCTGGCACGCTTGCGCCGCGCGCGGGCCCACCAGCTACACCACCTTCTATTCCACCGCGGCCAACATCGCGGAATACGCGCCGGAGTTCATGGCGATGATCCGCGCGCTGGCCACCACGCAGCGCTGGTTCCACGCCGCCGGCCCCGCCGCCATCGCCGCCACCATCCGCCCCTATTTCCCGGACCTGGATGCGGCGGTGATGGAACGCGCCATCGCGCGCTATCTGGAACTGGGCATCTGGACCCGCACGCCCCACTTCCCGCCCGAACCTTTCGAGCGGCTGGAGCGGCACATGCTCACCGCCGGCGCCATCAGGCGCGCGCCAGGTTACACCGCCTGCGTGGATGACGAGATCGTGCGCCGCGCGCTTGCCTGAAAGACCCGCAAGACCGGGGGAGGAATCAAGAATGCCCAGCACCATGTTCGACCGCATCTGGGATCAGCACGTTGTCGCTGATCTCGGCGAGGGCTGGTCGCTGCTCTACCTCGACCGCATCCTGGTGCATGACCTCTCGGGCGGCCGCGCCATGCAGGAGGTGGCGGAGGCCGGCTACAAGGTGGCCGAGCCGCGCCATGTCTTCGCCACGCCCGACCACGCCGTCAGCTCCGCGCCCGGCCGCACCGCCGAGACCTTCCCGGTCGGTGCGAAGCTGCTGAAGAGCCTGCGTGCCCGCTGCGCGGCGGAAGGCGTGCGGATGTTCGACCTGGGCCAGCGCGGCAACGGCATCGTGCATGTGGTGGCGCCCGAGATGGCCATCGTGTTGCCGGGCCTGACCCTTGCTTGCGGGGATAGCCACACCTGCACCAATGGCGGGGTGGGGGCCATGGCCTTCGGCATCGGCGCCTCCGAACTCAGCCACGCGCTGGCAACGCAGACCCTGCCGCAGCGCCGCCCCGGCACCTTCCGCATCCGCTTCGAGGGCGCGCGTCCGGCTGGCGTCACGGCCAAGGACATGATCCTCGCCGCCATCGGCCGCTTCAGCGCGGCGGCCGGCACGGGCATGGCCATCGAATATGCCGGAAGTGCCGTGCGCGCCATGTCGCTGGAGGAGCGGCTGACCCTATGCAACCTCTCCATCGAGATGGGGGCGAAGGTCGGCATGGTGGCGCCCGATGACACCACCTTCGAATATCTCGCCGGCCGCGACTTCGCGCCGAAGGGCCGCGCCTGGGAGGCCGCGCTCGCCGATTGGCGCCGCCTGCCCTCCGACGCCGAGGCCCGCTTCACCCGCGACGAGGTGATCGAGATGGCCTCCATCGCGCCGCAGATCACCTGGGGCACCAGCCCCGAGCAGGTGACGGCGGTGACCGGCCACGCCCCCCGCCCGGAGGAAGCCCCCGACGCGGCCCGCGCCCGCAACTGGCAGGCCGCTCTGGACTACATGGGCCTTGCCCCCGGCCAGCCCCTCATCGGCACCAAGGTGGACTGGGTCTTCATCGGCTCCTGCACCAATTCCCGCGTGAGCGATCTGCGCGCGGCTGCCGAGGTGCTGCGCGGCCGCAAGCGCGCCGAGCACGTCACCGCCTGGGTGGTGCCGGGCAGCGAGAAGGTGAAGGCCGAGGCCGAGGCCGAAGGCCTGCACCACCGCTTCCTCGAAGCCGGCTTCGAATGGCGGGAACCGGGCTGCGCGCTGTGTGTTTCGGCCAATGGCGAGGCGGTGCCGCCCGGCGCCCGCTGCGTCTCCACCTCCAACCGCAACTTCGTGGGGCGGCAGGGCACGGGGGCGCGGACGCATCTCGCCTCGCCCGCCATGGCGGCCGCGGCGGCACTTGCTGGCACCATCGTGGATGTGAGGAATTTCTGATGGCCATGCAGAGTTTCACCACCGTCACCGGCCCCGCCATCCCGCTCATGGCCGCCAATGTGGACACGGATGTCATCATCCCCATCCAGCGGCTCGTCGGCACGGGGCGCGACGGCCTTGGCCCCTACGCCTTCGAACGCCTGCGCTACAACAAGGATGGCAGCGACAACCCGGACTTCATCCCCAACCGCGAGCCCTATCGCGGCAGCCCCATCCTACTCGCCGCCGAGAATTTCGGCTGCGGGAGTTCGCGCGAGGGCGCGGTCTGGGCGCTGATGGGCATGGGCGTGCGCTGCGTCATCGCCCCCAGCTTCGGCGACATCTTCTTCGCCAACTGCTTCCAGAACGGGCTGCTGCCCGTGCGCCTGCCCATCGAGGAAATCCGTCGCATCGCGGAGGAAACCGGGGCCAGCCCCGGCAATGCCCGCACCACCGTGGACCTCGCGCGCCAGGTGGTCGTGACGCCCACCGGCCGCGAAATCCCCTTCCAGGTGGATGGCCGCAAGAAGGAGGCGATGCTGCAAGGCCTCGATGACATCGCAATGACGCTGAAGCAGGCGGACGCCATCGCCGCCTGGAAGGCGCGCGACCAGGCCGCGCGCGGCTGGGCCTGGGAGAGCGTGGCATGAAGCTGCTCGTCCTGCCCGGGGATGGCGTGGGCACGGAGGTGACGGAACAGGGGCTGCGCGTGCTGGATTGGTTCGCGCGCCACCGTGGCCTCGCGCTCGACATCACCCACCGCTATTTCGGCATGGAGAACTGGCGCCGCCACGGCACCATGATGCCGGATGAGACCTGGGCACAGATCCAGGACGCCGACGCCATCCTCTTCGGCGCCACGGGCAGCCTCGACCAGGCCGCCGCCGTGCCGCCCGAGGAACGCCGGAAGGGATCGCTGCTGCGGATGCGCGGGGCGCTCGACCTCTTCGCCAACCTGCGGCCCGTGAAGATGCCGGCCGCACTTGCCGAGGCCAGCCCCTACAAGCCGCGCATCACCGAGGGCGTGGACCTGATCTTCATCCGCGAACTCACCGCCGGCATCTATTTCGGCGAACCGCGCGGGGTGGAGACGCTGGAGGACGGCACCCGGCGCGGCATCAACACCCACAGCTACACCGAGGCGCAGATCACCCGCGCCGCCCGCTTCGCCTTCGACCTGGCGCGCACGCGGCGGATGCACGTCACCAGCGTGGACAAGGCCAATGTGATGGAGGCCGGGGCACTTTGGCGCCAGGTGGTGGGCGCGCTGCACGCGCGCGAATACCCCGACGTGACGCTGGAACACATGCTGGCCGACAATTGCGTCATGCAACT